>CAVQZK010000021.1:0-98523 GCA_963718465.1 Bryobacterales bacterium
TCCAACATAGCCGATAAAGAAACCCACTAAGCCGCTGAGAAATCCGAGAAAGACACTCTCCGTAAGGAGTTGCTGCACAAGTCTTCTCCGGCTGGCCCCCATCGCCAGGCGAACCGCCATCTCCTGTTGCCGGATTGCGGAGCGCGCAAGCAGCAGGTTAGCGACATCCGAGCGCGCAATCAGCAAGACGATCAGCACCACAATCAATAGTCCGGCGCTGGCGTACAGAATCGTGGTCGACCCGCTGCTGGCACTCGCATACAACGCTTCCCGGATGGGCCGTACCTTGGTTGTCCCACTCTCGTTTGTCGCTGGATATTCGCGCGCCAAATCCGCGGCCGCGGCCGTCATGTTAGCTTGCGCCTGCGGCAGGTTAACGCCGGGCTTGAGTTGTCCAACACCCAGGAAAGCCGCTTTGCCTCGATCGCTGAACGCGCGTTTCATCTCAACGGGCAGCACCTGTTCCGCCATGGTGGCTGGTATCCACAAATCAGGGCCAAACAATGCATTGATGCCGATGAATTTAGGCGGAGCGACGCCGATTACGGTGAATACAACGTTGTTGAGCCGCAGTGTTTTACCTACAATGTCTTCCGCGCCTCCGAAGTGCGCTTTCCAACTTCCATAATTAAGGATTGCGACAGCATGTCCACCAGGAGTGCTGTCTTCTTCCGGCGAGAAGAATCGTCCGCGGGCAGGGCTGAGTCCCAATGTCGAGAAATAGTTGCCAGTTACTAACTCGCCGAACATCCGCAGCGAAACAGCGCCTGTCTGCCAGGTAAAAACCTGCGGAGATGTGTAACCCGCCAGTGAACGGAAAACTCCATTTTTGGCCTGATAATCTTTTAGATCAGAGTACGAAAGCGTCAAGGGTGCGGTCGATTTCGAACTACTCTCCACTTTCGCGGCGGCGACTGAGACCAGGCCCGAGGAATCGGGGACCGGTAATGGATTCAAAATCAGCGTGTTGATTACTGTGAACACGGTAGTGTTCGCGCCAATGCCAAGCGCCAGGGTTAACACCACGAACAACACAAATAGCGGGGCCTTCACCATAGCCCGGAGGGTATAACGGAGGTCTCTCCCGAGATCGTCCAGAAAATTGCCACGCTTGGCATCCCCGGCCGGAACGGCATCATATTTTGGCATAAATTGACTCCTTTCTAATTCCTTTCGCATCGGATACACGTCATCCAATTCCGAGGCTGTGCTCCGGCATGCCTCCTCTTCGCTTGCTCCTCCGCTGCGCAATTCGCGGTAATGATCTTCCAGATGCTGCGCTAATTCCTCCGCCAGAGCCGGTTCCGCAGTCGCCTCCAAACGCAATGGCGAAAGGCGTTCTCGAACGATGCTCTTCCAATCAGGCATGTTCAACTCCTGTAACGCGGCCGATGGCGGCAACGAATTCCGCCCAGCTCTTCCGTTGGGAGCAAAGCACCTTCTTGCCTTCTGGCGTCAGGTTGTAGTAGCGCCTTCTTCTTTGCTCGGCTTTCTCCACCCACCGGCCCTCAACCCATCCCCTGGTCTCCAACCGGTACAGGAGCGGATAAAGCGAAGTGGCATGAAATTTCAACACCCCGCCCGATCTAATCTCGATCAACTTTGAAATGTCGTACCCGTGGCGAGGCTGATCCGCAAGCAAGGATAGAACCAGCAGCTCGGCGCTTCCTTTTTTCCATTCTTGATCTGGTGAAGTGGCCGTCATATTTGCGAGTCCATTATATGGGGCTCACAGACGAGTACGCCTGGATTGCGGGATTTGTTCCCTCGAATGACAGGAAATTTGCGCCCAATCGGGCTCGCGATGGAATTGTTAGAGTCGCTCTACGAGGTTTGCGGGTGCCGGTGCAGCCACTCTTCAATCGCCTTTGAGCTGCCGCTGAAAAATCGGAGAGCAAGCGGTATTTCGTCGGGATGCCGCGCGGACCAGGCGACGATTCGCTCGAGCTTCGTGGTGTCGTCCTGAATGGCGCTGATCTCGGCCAGTTCTGTTTCAATTACCGCTAAATCGCGCACACCGGAATTCTATCACCGGCCTTGCACCCTTGCGGTGCAATCAAATACGACCCTTTCCGCGCGTCCTCAACTGCACTGACAGACATGTGTTTTGCCTGTCGTATTTTCGCCCGCGCTGGTGTCATTTTCTTTTCCTCCCAGTCTCTTGCGCCCAACGGCAAACGGAATTCGAGAAGCGCGTCCAAGCGATTATGAGCCGCGTGCAGTACCGGCACGCCCGCTTTGGCGTGGAGTTCTATTCCCATAAACCAGTCCGGACGCCTTGATCTGTGAGCTTCAGTAGCGTAAGGTGCGGCTGCCGCTTTGCTGTTGGCATAGCTTCCATTCGAAAAGTTCTCACCCGGCTGCTCACACCTATAGTCTTGTCCGGTTCGCACATCCGATAGGAAGCTATCGTGTGCCGTCCCCTGAGTCCGCCATGGCCGACAAATTAAAGCGACGGGCTACGCGCTAGGGAATTTCCCCTTCAATGCACGATTGTTACCGCTTTTTTATAGCAGCGTAATATCAGGACGCTAGTTTCAGGTGACCGGGACGAGAGCGCTAGTTTGACGAGGTTTGCTCAGCAATCGTTTCGGCGAACGGCAACCCTAGTTGGAGTCCACAATGAGTATACGTTCCACAAAAATAGCCCTCCTGTTCTCGCTTTGCGCGATGTCCGCATTCGCCCAGGCAAAGAACGCCATCCTCTTTATCGGGGATGGCGCAGGTATCTCAAGTCTTAACGCCGCGAGCATTTACGCCCATGGAAAAGCCCGCTCTTTATACATCCAGAGCATGCCCTATCTCGCTTTAGCCGATACATCGACCGCGAAAGAGTGGGTTACGGACGGCGCAGCCTGCGCGTCCGCTTGGGCCACCGGTCATAAAGGTAAGAACGGAGTTATGTCCATGTCGCCTGACGCTGAGAAAGATATCAAGGACGGCGAGATTTATAAAACTGTCATGGAATACGCCATGGAGAAAGGCCTGTCCACGGGCGTGATCTCCAATGATGGTGTCGCCGGAGCGGCGGTTTCTTCGTTTTATGCGCACATCAACAATCGCGGAAAGGCCGGTGAGATCTTCCAGCAGGCGTTAAACCCCAAATACGGAAAGGGTCCGGACGTGATCATCGGAACCGGCCGTACGCAAATCTCCGCCCAAACGGCCAAACTCGGCCGCGACCTCGAAGCCGATATTAAAGCCCGAGGATACACCTACCTCGACTCGCTAGCCGGCCTTGAACAGCTCGACGCGAACAACGCGCGCGTCATCATGTTGACCGACGACGGTCAATTTGATTTCACCGCGGCAGTTCATCAGGCGGTAACACGCCTTTCAAAAAATCCCAGAGGCTTTCTTCTTGTCGCGCACTCCGATTGCCATACAGGCAAGACGCGAACGTCTGTTCAACGCTTAGTCGATCTCGATAAAGCCGTGGCCGCAACCACGGAAGAGGTGAAAGCAAACACGCTTGTCCTGTTCACCGCCGACCACTCTTACGATCTGCGTATAAAGGGCGAAAACCTTACCGAGACTTCCAAGGCGTCCGACCCCAAAGAAATCCTGAAAGCAGTGTCGCTCGAAGACGAGCACACAGCCGAAGAAGTTCCATTACTTGCGCTGGCCCGGTGCCGGGCGCATTCACGGCTTTGTCGACAACACCCTGGTGTTCCACCTGTTAATGCAGAACTTGGGATCGGAACAACCGAAAGACGCACCCGTGTCATCGGGGTCGTTCTAAATCGTTTTCTCGCCTGAACAATCGTCGTAACAGAAAACAAAACTGAGGTTCTATGAAACTTTGGAAAATCACCCTGCTCGGCGTGATGCTCACACTCGTGTCTTTAAATACAGCCGCCCAGGACGATCGAGCCGCCGTAACGGGGACGATCACCGATCAATCGCAAGCAGCGATGCCGGGCGTTACGGTGGATATCGCCAGCAAGTCAAAAGGATTTCACCGCGATGCAAGAACGAACGATGCCGGTGTTTATTCAATCCCCGGTCTGCTGGTGGGCGAGTATCAAGTCAGCATTCACAAAGATGGCTTTCGGACTGAGGAATATCCAGAGTTCACCCTGGTTGTTGGTCAGACGCGTACCATCAATGCGCAATTGCAGATTGCCTCAAGCTCCCAGCAAATACAGGTAGAGGCGGAGACGCCGGCTTCTCGACACAGCTTCCTCCAAGGTGACCGGCGTGATCGGTTCTGCCCAGGTAGCAAACCTGCCTCTCAACGGCCGAGCCTGGACAAGCTTAATGGCTCTTGTTCCCGGAGCGATCGACAGCGGCGGTGGAACTCAAAAGTCTATTCGGTTCTCCGGCCGCGGCGCTGACGATAATAACTATCGTTTTGACGGCGTCGATGCCACCGGCATCTCCAATCAGGCTCCGAATGCCAGTTACCGGCTGCAGATTTCAACCGAAGCGATTGCCGAATTCAAGGTGGACACGGCGCTTTACGGCGCGGAAACGGGAGGAACGTCGGGCGGCCAGGTGGAGGTAATCTCGAAATCGGGAGCCAACAATTTTCACGGAAGCGCCTTCGAATACCTCCGTAACAACGTCACCAGCGCTCGCGGACCAATTGGCCCTTCGGCCGTCCCACCGCTGCGCTTGAACCAATACGGCGGCAGCGCGGGCGGCGCAATCGTCAAAGACCGTACCTTCTTTTTTGTCGCCTACGAGGGTTTGCAGCAGCGCGCCAGCACTCCCTTGATCGGCAGCGTACCCAGTGATTCTCTCCGCGCAACCATTCTGGCGCAATCGCGGCCCTCGCCTATCGTCAACGCATATCCCATTGGCAATCGCGCTCTGTCCCCAAATGTTTCCTATTACGTAAGCACCGGCGGCATCGGCAATAGCGAGAACTCCGGCCTCATCCGCATAGATCATCGCATTTCCGACTCCACGAACTTCTTCGCCCGCTACAACATTGACCGGGTCTCCCTCGCTGGGCCCAGCGGCGTGCTTCTCGACCGGGCGCTTACCGATGCCGCGCCCTTGAATGGATCGCTGAACCTCTCGCACGTCTTCTCGCCCACCATGTACAACATGGTGCAACTCGGCGTCAATCGGGTACATACAACGAGCACCACCGATAGCCACCTGTACGAGACAGCCAAAATCTACAATGCGGTGGTAGTTCCCGGCCTTACCAAGCTGAATGAGGGCAGCACTGCCGTCAAATCGCCAACCACTTACTCCCTAAAAGACGACTTCACTTGGACTCACGGCGAACATACCCTACAGGCGGGTGCGGAAATCAAACGCGTTCTTTACAACTACAGTCAGGTCGCGGAAACAGACCTTTCCTATGCCACCATCGCCAATTTCGCTCTGAACAAGCTCGACCAGGTAAACCTCATCGGCGGTGTTCCCACGCACGGCTTGGACAAGACAATGTATTTCGGTTACATCCAAGACGCCTGGAAAGCTCGAACCAATTTTACTCTGACGATTGGCTTGCGCTACGAATTCTTCAACCGCTTCCATGAGATCTACGGACGCGACATTCCGTTCGACCTCAATACTTGCGGCGGCTTCTGCCCGGTTGGCGGCGAGTTCACCTACCCCGTTACCGACAATGTCGAGCCTCGCGTCAGCTTTGCCTGGTCTCCTGAATTGTTCCACGGCCGCGTGGTCGTTCGCCCCGGCTTCGGCGAGTACAAGGGCGAAGGACAATTGGGCGATCTGAATGCGCCTAGCGATAACTACACACAGCGTTCCACTCTCTCAAGTGCAAGCTTCCCGAACCTGAGTTTTCCTGCCGATCAATACTACTCGTTGGCAGGATCGGTTGCTGTCACTCCTCGCGCGTTGATTCGCAACCGTCAGGATCCCACGGTTCTCCAGTGGGGCGCGCAGGTGCAATCCGCTCTTCCCGCGGGATTCGTGCTGGATACAGGCTACATGGGCTATCATGCCTACCACCAGTTCGCCAGAACTTATGTGAACCTGATTAACCCGCTTACCGGACTCCGGCCGCTCTCCGCGTTTGGCCCCATAGACCAGAAGGGCGCTAGCGACAATAGCCATTTCCATGCCCTGCAAATTGCGCTTCAACGAAGGTTTAAATCGGGTGTATCGTTCGATGCAAACTACATGTGGTCTCACGGCATCAACGATGGCTCTACCGGCGGCGGCGAGGCCGACTATCCGCAGAACAATGCCTGCCGTACCTGCGAAGTCGCTAGCGCGGATTTCGACATTCGCCACACCTTCACGGCCAACTCGGTTTACCACTTGCCGTTCGGTAAGGGGCGCCGGTATTTGACCGGCGGTGGAATAACCAATGCGCTGCTGGGAGGTTGGCAGGTGAGCGGTCTCCTCAGCGCCCGCTCCGGCAATCCGGTTAACGTGACAATTACGCGTGACGCCTCCTCTCTGCCTGATGGGCTCTCGGTGCAGAATAGCGCCATCTATACACGTCCCAATTATGCGTACGGCGTGTCGATTGTGCCCGCGAATCAATCGGTCGGTAATTGGATCAATCCGCTCGCATTCGGCGTCCCGGCGAATGGAACCTGGGGCAATGCCGGCCGCAACCTGGTAAGAGGACCGAACTTCTGGCAAACCGACGTCGATCTCTCTAAGAGCTTCCTCCTAACCGAACGCTTCGTTCTGGACTTCCGTGCCGAAGCCTTCAATCTCTTCAATCGCGCTCAATGGGGCGACCCGGTTGGCGAGTTGACAAGCCCCAGCTTTGGCCAGATCACAACCACCGTGAATAACGGCTCGGCTACCGGCAGTGGAACGCCTCGGCAGTTTGAATTCTCGATGCGTCTCCATTTCTAAGACGTGCAGAACTGCGCGGCCGCCCTTTGAAAAGTGCCCGGCATACTGCCGGAGTAATTGCTCACATGAGCCCTTAGAATGGGCTATAATGAGCATATGAGAGCCACATCCAAACCTGATACGGCGGCCCTGCTGGGGATTCGCGCTAACACCATGCGTGAACTTGATCGGGTAGTCCAACGAGGCTTACCCAAATCCTCCCTGGAGCGCTTGTACCGGTATCTGGAGCTCGCGAGCCGCTCCATAGCCTGGAGTGAGTTTCAGCAAATGGTCGTTCCGCGTGCGACCTGGAAGCGGCGCGAGCAGGTGTTGTCGGCAGTTGAGAGTGCAAAACTGGAACGCCTGGCGCGCATCGTGGCGATGGCGATTGAAACCTGGGATGGCAATCAGGCGGATGCTCGGGAGTGGCTATGGACTCCGCACCCGGAGCTGGATAACCGGCCTCCGGTTCTCGTCGCGCTCACGGAAATCGGCGCCCGCCGCGTGGAACAGGTACTCGCCGGCATCACCTATGGCCTTCCGGTTTGAGAAGGCCGTTCGGATTGCGAGCAGCAGGCATGCCATCTTCGACGGGACCGGCGCCGCACGCTTTGGAGCGCGCTGGAACTCGCCTGGCCGACGCGATAATATACACGGCCGACAGTTTCGCTGGCGCGATGCTCGAAAGATTGGTCCATCTGCGCATCAACCGGACGCCGGCGTCGGAAAGCTGGGTCGAGTGTCTCATTCCGGAGGATATTTCCATCGAGGTTTTGAGCGCCACGGCGGTACCCGGCTGGGATCGGGAAGATCAGCGAGCCGCCAGAGGCTACGGAGACCAATGGTTCGATGAACGGCGGTCGTTGGTGCTAGCGGTGCCGTCAGTGGTAACCCATGGCCGCAGCTTCAACGTACTGATCAATCGGGAACACCGCGAATTTCACGAGTTGAAACCGGCCAGACCACGGCCAGTTCGATGGGATGAGCGCCTGTTCTTGCCCGCCGCAAAGTGAGATAGGGACTCCATCCTCCTATCCCCACAATGCGAAATCCTGTTATTTAGGGGCACTGCAAACGAAGAATGCCGGGTCGATTGATTTGACTTCGGTACCCTCTCAGGTGGGAACCGGCCTACTCTGAAGATTCATCTTATCGACGGCACCTACGAGTTGTTCCGCCACTACTACGCGCTGCCTTCCGCAAAGGATCAGGACGGCTTTGACGTGGCCGCAGTTCGAGGCGTACTCGCTTCAGTGTTGGGCATGATCAAAAACGGCGCCACGCACATCGGGGTTGCCACCGACCACGTGATTGAATCGTTCCGCAATACGTTGTGGCCCGGCTACAAGACCGGAGAAGGTGTTGAGCCGGCGCTTCTGGCGCAGTTCTCTTTTCTCGAAGAGGTCCTCTCAGCGGCGGGGATCGTTGTATGGCCGATGGTGGAGTTCGAGGCCGACGATGCGCTTGCCGCCGCTGCCGTGGCGTCGGCGCGCGACATGCGCGTTGAACAGGTAGTTATTTGTACTCCGGATAAAGACCTCTCGCAATGTGTGCAAGGCGCCCGCATTGTTCAATTCGACCGTCGTCGCCGTGTTGTACTCGACGAGGTTGGCGTGACCGGCAAATTCGGCGTCGCTCCATCGTCGATTCCCGACTATCTCGCCCTGGTGGGTGATTCAGCCGATGGTTATCCCGGCCTCCCCGGATGGGGCGCGAAGTCGTCTTCTGCAGTGCTCGCCAAATATGCGCGACTCGAACTTATCCCGAGAGACTGGCGCGAATGGCGCGTCAATGCTGCGAACGCGAGTGTTTTGGCCGCCACCCTGTTTAGGGACTGGGACAGAGCGCTGCTGTTCCGAACGCTCGCCACTCTTCGGACTGACATCCTTCTGTTTGACGACGTAGAGCAGCTAAGGTGGAGAGGCCCGACACCTGCCTTCGCCGCCCTGGGGGCACGAATGGATGCCGCGATAACTGCCGAGAAACAGACTAGGGCCCGTTTGTCGTCTATCAAGAAGCAGTGATTCACGAATAAGATTCCTAAAAGGGGAGATTTATGAAAATTCAAATACACGCGATGCTCTGGACTGTTCTTTCTCTTGCACTTTTTACGTCCAGCGCTCAAGCCAACGTCATTACCTATGACGTAACACTAAGCGGGGCGGAATCCGTTCCAGTGAATGTCACTACCGCCACAGGCAGTGCGATGGTAACCGTGGATGACGTTCTGGACACGGTGGCGGTGAACTTAAGCTTTACCGGTCTGACCGGCGGCAATGCGTCGGCATCTCATATACATTGTTGCGTCGCGACAAACGCAAATGGGCCGGTGGTTATACCGTTCACCGGGTTTCCCGCAGTAACGTCCGGCACATATTCGAATACGTTCACCGGAGTCTCGGCGGCCAACATCGCGGGAATCGAGGCAGGGTTGGCGTATATCAACATTCACAATGCAACATTTCCCGGCGGCGAAATACGTGGAGATATTCTGCCGGCTAATGCCGTTCCCGAGCCGGCTTCGGTTGGGTTGTTGACGCTGGCCATTGTTGGGTTAAGTTTCTTTGGTTTGCGATCGCGAAAAGCAGCCTGAGAGCTGTCAAAGTATCTGCACCAGCATCGGTTTTAGAAGCTGAGGCGGAGCGCGGCACCAGGATCGTGCGGGATTCGATTGCGGAGTCGCGGCTCTAAATGAGTATTTGCGGCGGTACGCGCGACAAAACCACGATCCTGGCGAGGCGAAGACTTTCGTCGCGGTCGCAACGGAGAGACCGGGCACAATCCTTGGATACTACACGATCAGCCCAAGCGCGATTGCGTTTGCGAAGGCGCCCGCTTCTTTAGCCAAGAAACTGGGCCGCTATGAAGTATTCCCATTTCGCTCCTAACCGGATCGATTTCAATACCCAACCCGCTATCTGAACAGGGTTTCGATCCTGGGCTAGATTCCGTCGGCCCAGACACGGACCCTGCGCCTGCACTTCTGGTATCTCTCCAGGAGCGAAAGAAAAGGAAGGCGGCTCAAAGTACTTCGAGCAACCTTATCACAGGCCAGCGACTCTTGATCCGCCGAAATGCATCCAATGTGAGATTCCGGCGATCACAATTTGAAAAATCGGGACACACGCCAGCGCGAGCAGGGGCTCACGCGCCGACGAGGCGTGTCTGCCCCAGTGTGGAAGCTTCGCGCAACCAATTTCTACAGAGGTCCAATCGCCCCTCCCGAGGCAGTCTCCGGAAGCAGTCAGTCAGTCTTGACAAAGGCTAATTCATAGGAACATACTAGATCACTAAGTATGTACTTGGGTCGACTGCACCGCAGTCAACCGGTGTCAAATTCGATTGAAGACCGGCAGGCAGGCTAGACGGTATCGCCGGCATAGGGGAGTATTTTATGTCTACACAGTTCTATAAAGTGTTACGGGTCGCCTGTCTGGCGCTGTTGCCGTGCATAGGCTTGCTGGGTCAGGTCACCGCTGATGCCAATTTGACCGGTATCGTGAAGGACAGCAGCGGCGCCATCATTCCCAAGGCGGAAGTGCGGCTGGAGAGCGTCGACACAGGCGGCGTCCGTGAGACCCGTACGAATGAAGAGGGTCAGTACCGTTTCGATCTGGTGGCGCCCGGCACTTATACCGTGACCTTCTCGATCACCGGTTTCCAAACCCAAGTTGTCAAGAACGTTGTCCTGGCAGTAGGTCAGACGGCTACCAATAACGCGAACCTGCAGGTGGGTCAGCAGACCCAGACGGTTACGGTGGAAGCGGCTCCACCACTGATGAATGTTGAGAAAACAGACGTCAGCACGATGATTACACCGCGCGAAGTAGAAGATCTGCCGCTGGTCGGGCGGGACTTCGCCAATCTTGCCTATCTGGCGCCGGGCGTTAAAATTGCCGACTCGTATGACCCTACCAAGAACCGCTACGCCATTCTCTCGGTGAATGGCAACAACGGCCGCGATGTGAATGTCACGGTAAATGGGGTGGACAACAAGGACAACACGGTGGGTGGGCCAGTCATGCAATTTCCCCTCGAAGCTATCCAGGAGTTTCACATCAGCACGCAGCGGTTTTCGGCGGAGAATGGCCGCTCAGAGGGCGCTGCCATCAATGTAATCACGAAGTCGGGCACGAACGATTTTCACGGTTCGCTTTTCGGGTCTTTCCGCAACGATGCGCTGGACACTGATGAGAAGGTCCCAAACGGTACAGGCGGCAGCACTCTGCAGCATCCCTCGTATAGCCGGCAGTGGTTCGGCGGCTCGTTCGGAGGGCCGATAAAGAAAGACAAGTTGTTCGTCTTCTTCGCGATCGAGCGCGAACGGGAGAACCAGGACCAAACCGAGAGCACAACTTCGTACGACGAACTGGTGCTTGCGAAGAATGCCGGTCTTGCCGCTCAGCCGGCCGCCGCTATTCCACGTCCGTTCTACGAGACGCGGTACACGGGCCGGATGGACTACACGATAAACGAGAAGAATACGGCCTATGTGAGCTACAGCAATCAAAACAACAACAGCCTGAACGATCAGTCTGACGGAACCGGTGATCTGACCAATGGCAACTTCACAAAGAACCAGCTGATACTGGGCAACTTCACGCTGAACTCGATTCTGTCATCCAGCACGGTGAACCAATTCACGGCTGGATACCAGTATTGGAATAACTTGATCGCCAGCAATATTAGTGCGCCGCTGGTGGTGTTCCCGAGCGCGTCATTCGGCACGAATACAAACGTTCCGCAGCAATCGTTCCAAAAGAAGTGGCAGTTCCGAGACGATATTTCAAAGACGGTCGGAAAACATACCTTCAAGGCCGGCGCCGATTACATTTGGAATCCAGTGGAAGGAGGGTTTTTTGAGTTCAGCTCGACGCTGGAGATCGATTTTGCAGCGGACCCGAGCACGATTCTTGGGAGCCCCGCCAAGTATCCGCAAGGCTTTGCCACTCCCGGTTTGATCAGCGCCATGACGCAGGCGACGGGCGATCCGTATTTCGAGGTAGCAACGAAGCAGCTTGGGCTCTATTTCCAGGATGACTGGAAAGTAACGCCGCGGTTAATGGTGAATCTTGGGTTGCGCTGGGATAAGGACTACAATCTCATTGGCGGGTCGGACGTGAAGGCTAGCAGAACGTATCAGGAACTGGTAGCGCTCAACAGCCCATTTTCGAATCCGTATGTGAGCAAGCTGCCGCGCGACGACAACAAAGATTTCAGTCCGCGCGTAGGGTTTGCCTATGACCTTACCGGGGCCGGCAAGTACGTGTTCCGCGGCGGTTTTGGGCTCTACTATGGGAACGTGTTCCAGAACATCCCGTTATTTATGGAACAGATGAGCAATCCTACCGTGTTTCAGAGTGCGATCAGCCTTTCGTCTCCGAGCGATATTGTTACCGGAACCGGCGTTCAGCTCGGTAACTGGCGATATGGAGTTGATCCGCTGCCGGTGGTTCCGCCTCCCTCAACGCAACTGTCACCGGGGAGCGTTGGCCGGTTGATGGACCCGAATTACCGAAACCCCGTGACGGAGGAATTCAATGGAGGCTTCAGCTGGTTGCCGACCTCCGCTTCGGTGGTCGAGGTGGAATATACGCACGTGCTCGGTTTGCACGAAAATAAAACCATGAACATCGATCAGAAGGTGCCGGTGAACGGGGTTTGTTGTTTCCGCCCGCTTGATCCTGCGTTCGCCGCTTCGACGCAACCGGAGTTGGCGAGCGTCCGCGACGAACAGTCGATTGGCCGTTCACAGTACGATGGCCTGAACTTCAGCTACCGCCGGCGCATGAGCAAGCGTTTCTCCGTAAATGCAAATTACACGCTTGCCTGGGCGCGGGGCTACGATGCGGGCCAACCATCGTTCCGCGATTACCCGAGGCTTTCGACCGCTCCTTTCGCATCGTACGAATTCGGACCAACGCCAAACGACGAGCGCCACCACGTAACAGTAAGCGGCATCGTTGACCTGCCCTGGGGGTTCCGGTTGGCGCCCATCCTGCAGTTCGGTTCATCACGGCCCTATGAGAATGGGACGGCGAACCCCATCAGCATCGTGAATTCTTCGAACACGCTGAATACCGGCGGCGGCACCTATAACGCCGTGGTTGTTCCGGCAAACAGTCCGGCGAACTATCTTGCGTTTGCGGGAAACGATACAGGGGCTCAGAATTGCTTCTACGGATTAAACGGTTATACGCCGGGATCGTGCACGATTGCGAAGTACGACGCGCTACGCGGCGATCCGTTCTTTGAGTTGGACCTGCGGCTGTCGAAGACGATCCGGTTCGGCGAGAAGTTCCGGGCGGAGTTGATCGCGCAGGCGTTCAATCTCACCAATCGCGCGAATTACGGTAACGATTTCGGCAACAACATCGCGAGTGCAACTACGTTCGGACATCCAATAGGATTCTTCGCGCCGAGCAGCACAATTATTCCCCGGTCGCTTTGGAGCGAGTTTGGGGTGCGGTTCTCGTTCTGATCGTTTTCGATTTTTGACCGGATCCGCGCCGCAATATCGACACGGTTGAGCAGGCGCAGTAATGACTTTATCTTGGAGTGATCCGGGTGGAAAACGAAAAAATGGGGGCCAGGATGACGGCTCCGGAATTATTGGCGGAAACCGTGCCGGACATTGCACCATTCGGCAGTGTCCGCCCGCTGCTAGGGGGTGTCAGCAAAACCGAGAACTCTACTACTAATGTTAATGAAGCCGTTTAGCCTCAAGTATCTGCACCACCATCGGTTTTAGAAGCTGAGCCGGAGCGCTAGCTGTAGTGTGCGCGGATCCGTCGCCCCGGTTATCTGGCCGAAATTGGAGCTTCCAACCTGGTTAGAAATGCTGGTATAAGACAAATGATTCGGGAAGTCGTAGAGCTCTGCCCGGAACTTCGCACTCACCTTTTCGCCGATCGGGAATGACTTAGTAAGCGACACATCCCAATTGTTATAAAGCGGATAAAAGATCGCGTAAGCGCCCAGATTTCCGAATGTCCCTGCGGGCGCAATTCCAAATGCCGCGGGATTCAGATATTGAGTTGGGCTCGATCCCTGCCAATTCGTGCTCAGCAGAACCGGGCGCTCGCTATTGCTGATACCGATCCCGGATGGGTCGCCTGGTACTGTCGTGTTAAATGGCAGACCGGATTGGACTGTGGTTACGCCCGAAACTTGCCAGCCGCCAACAATCTTTTGATACCAATTCTGGCCGTTAAGCCAGAACGGAAGCGGATACACGTAACTGACTGTAAAAATCTGGTTCCGGTTGTAACTGCTCGGGCCCCAGTCGGCTCGCAGGTTATAACTGTCCATCGGCTGATAAGAATATCCATTTGCATCGGTGCGTGCCTTCGACCAGGTATAAGCCACGTTCAACAAGCCGCCTTGGTGAAATTGTTTTCGCAACTGCACCTGTAGCGAGTTGTAGATAAAGTTTCCACCTGTGTTGTATTGATAAATGTCCGCATATCCCGGATAAGGCCGCAGTGCATTGACGTTGGTGCTCGGATGCTGAGTTAGAGTTCCCAAGTGGCAATTGATTAATGTCGTCCTGGTAGGACAAACTCGCTGCACTGGATCCTACATATTCCACCGTCAGGATCGAGTTGGCCCCGAGCTTTTGCTCTATCCCTAAGCTCCAGTTCATTACCCGCGGCACTCTCATGTCCAGAGAATGTGAGTTGTTAATCGTGTTGGGAAAACTTTGGACGGTACCGCCGGCGGGATTCTCGACATTTCCGTAGTAGAGAGTCGCCTGTTGGATGAAGGGCGGATTATTTACCGCGCTAAAGATAAAATTCCCTTCGATGCGCTCGTAAAAGACCCCATAACCTCCGCGCAAAACCGTATTCTGCTTGCCTGTCAAATCGTAAGCGAATCCAAATCTGGGCTGCCAGGCGCCCCAATCCGTGTATGCCGTTCCTTTCGGTAGATTGTGAAACAGCCCAAGCACGGCGGCGTTGCTCGTAATATCGGGAAATCGCAACTGTGCGTCCGCGGGGAATCCCTTTCCACCTAGGACGAGGCCGTTATAAATGTTACCCGAATTAGGTACTATCGCCCCCGTGGACGGCACAATCGACACTGCTTGGGCCGGATTGTAATATTGCGGCAGAAATGCCGACGTATTGTTCAAAGCACTATACTGAGGCTGCATGTAAGCCCAGCGGAACCCGATATTCAGAGTGAGGCGGCTATTAACCTTCCAGTCGTCCTGAATGTACGGCTCAACCTGTGAAAAACGGTACCAGCCCTGGCGCAGGCTGCTTGCCTCCACGTAGTTGTTGAAGTTTCCCAACAGCGCGTTGGCGATGGCATTCCCGGTGCTGTTCGGTCCGGAAGCATTGAACGCAAGCGTGCCGTTGATAGCTGGGACATTGTCCTGATTCTTACGGCTGCGCATTGCCAGAATGCCCGTCTTCAGCGTATGATTGCCAAAAACCTTCGACAAATCGTCTTTCCAATCGAAGATGCGGTTGAAGTTATTGAAATTGAGCGGTGTTGCCGTTAGGCTGGTCAGTCCGGTGATTTGGTAGGAAGGAATATCCGCCGTGGCATTGTACAGCGTTGGGTACGTGATTCCTTCCCCAGCCCTTGTGAAATCGTTGATAAACAGTGTGTTGGGAACGATACCTGTCTTTTCGAAAATGACGTTTCCAGTGAAAGTAAACTGCGCTACGTTGACCGTTGTCGGATTCGGAACGAACGTCCATTCAGTGCTGAAATTGGTGCCCGGTATGTCGCGGTTGTAAAGAATCAGTTGGGTTTGATCTTGTGTCGATGTGTAGTAGTCGCGGAAGTAATGTACCGACAATTGATTCTTGCTGCTGATGTTGTAATCGATCTTGTACAGATACTCATTCGTGTTCAGCGGCTGAACTGTATTGAAAACGTAGTTTCCGCCCGATCCGGCGAAATTGGGAAGCGGGTAGTTGTCCAGCAGCCGCGCGGAGTTCAGACTCCACCGGCTCTCAGGTACCATGCCGCCGGAAAATACTGTCCCTGTCGTGGGATCTTTCGGCCACTGCGATTGAGGAAGTGAAGAGAAGTTGCCATTCCGTTGAGCGGCAGTCGGCACCGTCCAGGTGTTCACTGAGCCTTGCCTCAACCTCTTGAAATCTTCTCCGATGAAAAAGAACAGCTTGCTCTTATCTTTGTTAAAAAGCTTTGGGATGTAGATCGGACCACCCAAATTCCATCCAAAGTTGTTGTATCGAAGCTCCGGGATAGAGGAGGCGTTGAACGCGCGAGCCTGTATGCCGTCGTTGCGGAAATATTCATAGGCTAGCCCGTGGAACTCCTGAGTGCCTCTCTTTACCGCGATATTGATCACGGCTCCGGCATTCTGGCCGTACTCCGCGCCATAGTTGGTGGTCAGAACTCTGAACTCGGCAATGGCGTCTGGGTTGATATTGATGAAGTTATTGCCGCCTCCGCCATTGTCCTTATTGTCCGCGCCGTCCAGGTTCCACGAGAACGTATCCGTACGGCCTCCGTTAATGGATTGTCCGCTGTTATTCACGCCATAGCCGCCGAACAGGCTGAACCCGCTGCTGTAGGTCGTAGACACTCCCGGTAAAAGCTGCAGCAACTGCGGAAAGTTTCTGCCGTTCAACTGAATCTGGCTTGCCTGGGTTCCGGTAATGAGGTTGCTGACGGCGCCCGTGGTTGTCTCGATACGGGCGGCATCGGCCGTCACTGAGACGGTTTCGTTGATACTCCCGAGATCCAGCTTGACGTTCACTGAAATTTTGGAATCGACCGTTAGCTCCACTTTGGTTAAAGTGAACTTCTTGAACCCTGATGCGGTCGCGGAAACGTCGTAGAACCCAATTGGCAGATTCGAAATCACATAGTTTCCACTTTCATTCGAAACGGCGGAACGGATGAGATTCGTTTCCGCGCTGGTCACAGTTACAGTCGCATTCGGAACAACGGCTCCGCTCGCATCCTGCACCGTGCCTTGAATGGATTGGTTGAAGGTGGATTGCGCCGCCAGCGCGGCCGCCAAAATCAAAGTCGTGAATACGATCGCGGTAGCACGTTTAAACATGTAATCTCCCCGGAAGCGCGGCTCTGGGCGTCCGAACCCAGTCTCAGGGCGCGTCTATTAGCGATGGATGCTATCTGAAGCTGAGATGTAACAACGGACAGTTAGCGTCTCCGAATACCTGAAAATTTGCGGTTGAAATTTGTTTATACTGTGTGGTATGCCTCGGAGGGTCACTCGGTGGGAACAAGCTTGAGTGCTGCGCCCGCGGGCGCGTTGCCGCCAAAGAATTGGTCCATTGTTGCCTGGGCTGCAGTGGCGGCGTCATCGGTGCTTTTGTCTTATCTGATGACGCTTGCTCTTGGGTTAGTTTTTACTGGTTTCGGTATTCTGCTGACGCTGGCCGTGGCGCAGCGGGTTTCCATCTTGGGCGTCCTTATGGTTGCCTTCTTGTTCATGGTGGGGCTGACGGTGCTCTGGTCGCTGATTCCCAGAAAAAACGAGTTCAAGCCTGAAGGTATCTTGATCGATCTCTCCCGCGAAGATGGGTTGCGGAGTGAGATTGCGGAAATCGCCCGAGCCATGAAGCAGCCGGTACCTTCGGAAGTCTATTTGATTTCTTCGGTGAACGCCGGCGTGGCGCAGCGTCCTCGCGGACGTAAGGTCATGCTGATTGGGCTGCCGCTCTTGCAGATGTTGACCGTATCGCAGTTTCGGGCCGTTCTGGCGCACGAATTCGCCCACTTCTACGCGGGCGATACTCGCCTTGGCCCCTGGGTATTTAAAGCCCGCGATAACATGGCGCGGGTGGTGAGCGGCCTCAGCGAAAGAACCGCTGTAGTTTCGTTCCTCACCAGGTTCGCCGTTATTGCACTGCTGCATATGATTGTCGTGGGCGGGTTGATTTTGTACTGGAAGCTGTTCACCAGGATGACCCAATATATTTCCCGGCGGCAGGAATTCCGGTGCGACGAACTGGCTTGCCACATTGCCGGTTCTGAGAATTTGGCGCAAGGTTTGTGCAATCTGGAACGGGCGTCGCCGATGTTTGGAACCTATTGGAAGAATGTGGTGATGCCTGTAGCCACTCGCGGGTTTCATCCGCCGCTGGCGGACGGATTCGGACGGTTCCTGAAGACGCCTGCGGTTGAGCGGGTGACCACTTCGATTCTTGACCGCGTGCTGTCGAGCGGCAAGACCGGCCCATTGGATTCCCACCCTCCGTTGAACGCACGCTTGCAGAGAGCCCGAGCACTGGCGATTCCGGCGGCGAACGATGATGAGAGGTCTGCCTTTACCTTGGTTACCGGCCTGCCGTCGCTCGAGTTGCAACTGCTGAAGAAAGTGGCGCCGGAAATTAATACTGCCGAACTGAAACCAATGAGTTGGGATTCGGCCGGAGCCGATGTTTATATCCCTTTGTGGCGCAACGACACGCAGGATTTTCGAAAGTTCCTAAGGAAGTGGACGGTGGCTGCATTGCCCGAGGTTCTCAGGGACCTGCCGGTACTGGCGAACCAGGTCTCCGACCCTCCAGGTATTCTGCTGAGCACGAGCAGCGTGTGTCCCGTGTGGCTGCAATGGTTGGTTGTGTGTTGACGCTGGCATTCATCGACCACGGATGGCGGCTTCACTTTCAGCCCGGTCATTTCTATGTCGAATGCGAAAACGAGCGGCTTGAGACGGACGCTGTGGTGCAGAGCTTGAAGAATGGCAAGTTGACTGCGGCGAGTTGGGCGGAATACTGCGCGAAACACGGGATTAGCGATTGGCCACTCGGCGGAGATGCGCGATTCGGATCGGAGCTTACGAGTAGCGGCACGACCGCGCTCACCGAAGACGCGAACACAGGCCTTTGAGGGCCTGAAAACATTGGGCGGCCGCGCATCGTATCCCGCCGGCGCTGCGTTTTCCCAATGATTTGCCGATCGCCCTTGAATCGTCTCTGCCATAGCTGGTCGCGGTGACGGGGGGCGTTACGCTTCGAATCCTCGCCCGGCAGCAAGCGCTGCTCATCCCTCAACAGTGTTACTGTTAAAGGCCCAAGACGTACTTGTACGGAGAACGCGCGAACAACTTATGTTGCACACCGCTGGCTGGTCGCGTACCAGCGCTTTGTGGTACGTCGCATTGACGCTAGGAGAGATCATGATCGGACGGAATCTCATTGTCGCCGCGCTCGGTATTGTATTCGCATACACATCGGCGGCACAACCTTCGCTGCCTTCGACTTTTAAGTCGCAGGTAGTGGCCAGCCCGGAAGGCGCCGGCATTTTCGTCCGCCATGGTGGTTCCGGACCGGTCGTCGTCCTTCTCCACGGCTACGCCGAAACCAGCGATTCCTGGGGCCCGCTCGCCGCCGTCCTCGCCAGCCGCTATACGGTTATCGTGCCGGACTTGCGTGGTATCGGACGCTCATCTCGCCCTGCTGCAGGTTATGACAAGAAGACGCAGGCCGCGGACATCCGCGCCGTCGTCACGGCGCTTGGCTATGACCGCGCATCCGTGGTTTCCCACGACATCGGCATCATGGTCGCCTATGCCTACGCCGCCCGCTACCCGGACAAGGTCGAACGGCTCGTTGTCATGGACGCGCCCATCCCGGGCATCGCGCCTTGGGATGACATTGTGCGCAATCCCGCACTATGGCATTTCTCGTTCCACGGTCCCGATGCCGAGCGCTTGGTGCAAGGTCGCGAGCGAATCTACCTCGACCGTATATGGAACGCCTTTACGGGCGATCCCAACAAGCCCGACGAGGCGACCCGATCCTTTTACGCGGCGCAATACGCTCAGCCCGGTGCGATGCGGGCGGGTTTCGCGCAGTTCACCGCCTTCTCGCAGGACGTGCAAGACAATAGGATCTTCCAGCGAACAACCTTGACTATGCCGGTGCTTGCGGTGGGCGGCGAGAAATCCTTTGGCGCGGCCGAGGCTGTCGTCATGCGCAACGTCGCGACGAATGTGCGCGAAGCGGTGGTCCCCGGCGCCGGACATTGGCTGATGGAGGAGAACCCCGCGTTCACCATCGCCCTCATTCAGGACTTCCTCCAAGATCGCCTTCCGCCCGCGCAGCCGCCTGTCGTTTCCGCCGGCGAGGGGCGCGTCACTCCGGCCGAGTTTGCGTTTCCCGAAGGGGCGCCCGGAACTGGTACTTCGGGAGTCTCGGGCATTCGAACCGCTGTGCTGAAAGGCGATCCGAACCGCGATGGCCTCTATACCATCATGCTGCGGGTTCCAGCGCACACGCGCATCGCCCCTCACGAACATATGGACGATCGTGTTGCCACCGTTGTCTCCGGCACTTGGTACATCGGCTACGGCGACTCGTTCAACAGCGCCAATCTGAAACCGCTTCCCGCCGGCAGCTTCTACACGGAACCATCGCATCGCGCGCATTTCGCCGAGACGCGTGAGGAAGCCGTAATCGTCCAGATCACCGGCTTCGGGCCATCCTCGACCCGCTACATCGATCCCGCTTCGGACCCGCAACACGCCCATTAAATGCGCCATTGTCACAGCGGCTAGCCTTGTGCCTCCTTCTTTAGATCGACAAACAGCAATGCGCTGAGAGACCCGGCAACCGATAACACCACCGCGATCCACAACACAGTGCGATATCCCGCGACAAACGATTCGTTAATTGCTTCGCGAGCATCGGTGTTCGTTGTTTGGATGGCTGCGAGCTTTGACCGTTGCGAATCGATCTGCCGGCGGATTTCGGATGGCAAAGAAAGGCTGCTCAAGCGTTTGTCAAGATCTCGATTGAAGGCTGTGATCAACACGAAACCAAGAATGGCGATCGCCAGCAGCCCTGCGATTCTCGCCACTGCGTTGTTGATTCCCGAAGCGGCTCCCGCATGGTTCTGAGAAACGGAGTCCATTACCGTCGTCGTGAGTGGCGCAACGCTCACGGCCATTCCCAATCCAAGAACCACCACCGCTGGGAAAAACGTCTTCCAATAACTCCCGCCAATCCCCGGTATAGCGAAAAGAATGAAGCCGGTCGCAGCAATGAGCGGACCTATTACTAGCGGCAGCTTCGCTCCATAGTGCTGGACTAACCCACCCGACCAGCGTGAGAGCATGAACATCAGCAATATGAACGGTAGGAGTGCCACGCCCGCTTTGGTAGCGGAATATCCCTGAATTTGAATTAGATTCAGCGGAAAGAAGAACAGCACGCCGCTCAGAGCGGTGTAGAGAAACAAGGTGAGCAGGTTTGCACCGCTGAAATTGCGGGAGCGAAACAGGTTGAAGGAAAGCATCGGCGCCCGTGAGCGTCTTTCAACGAAAAAGAAAGACAGCAAAGCCGCAAATCCCAGAGCGCCGGCAATCAAGGCGTGAGACGGTTCGATGAGGGCGAATACGATACCGCCCAAACCAAAGGTGGCCAGCAGCGCGCCCATCCAATCCACCCCCTCATCCGCCTGTTCCGGATTGCGGCTTTCGGGAACCCGCAGCAAGGTGAGCGCGAGAACCATCATGCCAATCGGCAGATTAATGAAGAACACCCAGCGCCACGATCCGTGTTCTACCAGCCACCCGCCCAGAACGGGACCGATGGCCGCAGTGATGGCCGTGAAGCCGGACCAGGTTCCGATCGCGCGTCCGCGTTCTTCTACCGGAAATGAAGCGCTGATCAACGCGAGACTTCCGGGAACAAGAAGCGCGCCGCCAATGCCCTGCAGCGCCCGGGCCGCTATCAATTGCTGCACGTTGGGGGCGAGTCCACACCAGGCGGATGCCAGAGCGAAGACCACGACACCCGCCGCGAAGATCTTCCGGCGGCCATAGAGATCGCCAAGCGAGCCGCCCGGCAAGAGAAGCGCCGCCAGGAATAGCGCATAGCTTTCGACAATCCATTGAACTTCGGAAACGGTCGCTCCCAACGCCGTCTGGAGCGCTGGAAGCGCGACATTCACCACCGTGCCGTCGATGAAAGCCATACTCGATCCAAGGATGGTCGCGGCGAGCACCCAGGGGCCAAAGCTGATAGAGGAAGGCTTCGGTGAGGCCGTCAGAATCGCGGCTTCGTCGCACGGGGGCTTAGCAATAAGGGCCATCGTCTATTCTGCGTGAACGTTAGCGGCCAGGCAATCGCCGGGAGTTAATTGGATGTGGCCGATCCCGCCACTTATGTCGCGCGGAGCGGATCGTTGTGGAACTTGGCTGCCGCCCGAATGATGAGCACGGCGAACAGCACCAGCACAACGAGTTGAGTCGCCTTGAATGGTCCTTCCGATTGTGTCGGTGCGAGCGCCTTGAGCGCCGGGATTTTCTGAAACATTTGGGCGACCAGCACAAAGACGTTGAAATAGAGCGCGATCAAAGCGCTGATGACGTACGTTCTGCGCCAGCCGCCCGCAAGATGAAAAAGATAGCGGGCGATAATCGCTATTCCCAGAACGATCAGCGACAGAATGCCTACAGCATGCGAAGGTAAGAAGCGCTGAAAAGGAAAGAAGAAGCCCGTCACGCTAGTCGCCGCCGTGGTGGTCAGAAAAATAGTATTCCAGCGGCCAGACCATTTTGAGGTCAGCAAGCCGTACAAAACGACGAAGCCCGAGCCTATGCCTGCCAGGCTCAACGCCACGTGAAAGAGAGTGAATGCAGTCAGAAACATGATCTTATTCCTTTTCGGGCCCATAAATGAGCCGGTTGGTTAACGCGCTAATCAGCCGCCAGGTCTCAGTTCCATCACTCAAAGCATCTTCAAAGGTTACCTGATTACTGCCGTACGCCCGGCTCGGCGTCTCGTACGCTGCTCAACGAAGCTTGCCTCGGCAGACTCATTAGTGTGATTTAATTGGTGACGCTAACATTTCAAAAGGAGTGCCTATGCCCACTATCACCACCAAAGACGGTACAGAAATCTTCTACAAGGACTGGGGTTCGGGCCAGCCAATTGTGTTCAGCCACGGGTGGCCCTTGTCGGCCGATGATTGGGACGCACAGTTATTGTTCTTTTTGCGTCATGGTTATCGCGTGATCGCCCACGACCGCCGTGGCCATGGTCGCTCCACCCAGACCGCGCACGGCCATGATATGGATCACTACGCCGACGACCTGGCGGCTCTTACGGCGCATCTCGACCTGAAAAACGCCATCCACGTCGGCCATTCCACCGGCGGCGGCGAGGTGACGCGCTATCTCGCTAGGCATGGCGAAAGCCGGGTCAGCAAAGCAGCGCTGATCAGCGCGGTGCCGCCGCTTATGGTGAAGACGGCCGCCAATCCGCTCGGCCTCTCCAAGGAGGTGTTTGATGGTCTGCAGGCACAACTGGCCGCCAATCGCTCGCAATTTTATCGCGACCTGCCGGCCGGGCCTTTCTATGGCTACAACCGCGCGGGTGCCAAAGCCTCGGAAGCTGTCATCCAAAATTGGTGGCGGCAGGGCATGATGGGTGGCGCCAAAGCGCATTACGACGGCATCGTGGCCTTTTCCCAGACTGATTTCACGGAAGACCTCAAGAAGATCACCGTTCCGGTGTTGGTTATGCATAGCGAAGACGACCAGATCGTTCCCTATGTCGCCTCCGGGCCGCTTTCTGCAAAGCTGCTGAAGAACGGAACCCTGAAAACCTACAAGGACTTCCCGCACGGCATGCCCACGACGCAAGCCGACACCATCAACTCCGATCTATTGGCTTTCCTCAAGCAGGAGGATATTTCGTTGACTGCCAAAAGTGGCGGGCAGCGATAAGCGTCAAATACAGCTGGCGCTATGTAGAACCAGATTGTGTCCCGTCGGTGGGCAATCAACACCTCAAACGCACCGTCTTATTCCTTCCAAGGGCCGGTGAGATACACTCTGAGCGGTTTAAGCACAGCGCCGCTCATCGTCTTCATCTGCATATTCAAAACTGGAAGTAAACAGGAAAGTGGCAGTTACAGCTAACTACTGAATACATGTGTCAGCGGTTAAATCCATGCCATTCGATTACTCCTTCGCTTGACGGGTAGCTGACAACTCGGAAGTAACCCACATGGACAAAACGCGCGCCCGATGCAAGTGGCCGCGTTGATCTTTCGTCTTAAGGAAAGGAGCGATCGACGGCTATGTCCGTAGTGAGTAAACGTCGCCACCGGGCGGCATCGACTGTTCCTTCAAGGCGTTAGTGAACCGAACTCGCACTAGCCAGAAAATCAGTAAAACCAGTGGGAGTATGGTGAGAACTAGGTACAAGTTGGTGCTAAATAACGCCGAGGGTAGGTCCCGCCCGAGCCCCACCGCCGAAAGCAATCTCAAGGGGCGGTTTGAGGGGCCCATGAAAAATGACCCTGCTGCAATAAACAGCCCAAAGCACATGCGCCAGAGATGCCGCGCGATGCGCTTTACTCCAACAACGCCGCCGCGCGTGAGCATGCGAACGTCGCCCGCGGCAGCAAGCAGACAGATGGAACCCATGAAAAAACTCATTCCCACGGGAACTCCATCTTGTGAACTCGCCCCGCTGCGTACCACTTTGATACCGTTTATCCAGGTGAGAATACCGATCGCCAAAGGAATCAGTAAGGCAACCCAGTCCATACGGCTCGTTTCTCCCTCTCTGCGCCTCGCGGTCAGCCACCCCGTTCCGATCAGATAGAAGGTTATGAATCCGCCGCCGATATTGCCTGTTTGATGCTTCACGATTCCCAGATACACCGCGCCGACGGCCATAGTCAGCATCGACGCTACAAACACCTTTCCGACCAGGACATGGATGGGCGAACCTTTGCGGAAAGACAGTGCGGCGGTCCCGGAAAGCAGCCCTAAGGTTCCAGCGCAAATATGAACAACCAGTATGGGCGAATAGGGCATGGGCACGTCGTCGTCGAAGTATATACGCGGACTACAGTGTCAGTGTTCCACCGGCACGGTGTTTTGTGCCTGCCTCATGGAATTGCACCCGTGTCACGCGCTACACGGAAATTGGGCAGGGCGCGCGTCAACTTGACGGAAAACGCCCAAACGGCGGATCTGCATTCCGACATTGTCCCCTAGTCTGATTATGGGAAACGTCGAATAGATCACTGGAATTGGAATTCTCCCGCTCCAGCTCAGCCGATCCAGTTGGATGTATCGGCAAACCACCGAAACGCCTCTTAATCTCTTGGAGGCAGTCTAGCCAAACATCGGAATCGCCAGATCAGGCGCTCAACTTCTTCTTTGGAACATCGACACGACTTTCTGGCTGGATCGTCGTTGTCGCTTCTTCGATGCCACAAGAATTGCCGCAACATCTAACTAAGCGATACATGGCCGCCAGATCCTCGCGGACGCGCCGGACTGAATTCGATTTCCCGCCAGCGAATAAAATGCGAAGATCGGCCCTCCACCAGCGCAAAGAAACTCAAAAACAATCCCCATCAAATCTGAAAAAAGCGCCGGAATACAGCCGGGAAATCCCTGAAATGTCGATTCAAATAGCCCGAAATTGCCTTAACTCGCTGCTCTCATCTGCAGCGCCAGCAGCACAGGACACTTAAGGAAATGCTCGCCGGCCTGCCGCAGCACTGCGGGCTGGGCGTGAAGAAGAGCAGTCACGGACATCGGCAATACTGGCGCGGCTTCAAGCTGCGCTGGGATGTGGCCGACGGCGGCCGCATTCCCATTAGCTGCCTCCTCACCAGATGCGGAACTCATTCGCGCACGCAGCCAAAAACTCGGCCGCCAAGCGCTCATTCAGCCCAATCCCTCGCATGCGCGCTCGGCGCTGGAAAATGCCTTCAGTGAAGACGACAAGCAACGCCTCCAGAAGCGCACCATCGTCGAACAACTCAATGCCCGTTTGAAAGATGAGTTCGGTGTGGATGGCTCATCTACTTGCGCGGCGCCAGCAAAAGATCATGGCGCACCTGATGGTTTCCGGTCTACCGGCTGGAGTTGGCTTCGCCAGCATGGTCTCCGGTCTACCGGCTGGAGCTGGCTTCGCCAGCATGGTCGGCGTGGTGGCGCTCACTGTTGATCAGCTGCTGCGCTGGGCCGGCTAACCGGAGCGTCTCCGCTTCTCGATCTCGTGTCGCTCGACTCACTTGTCGGCCGAGGTGCGCCTAGGCATGCTGTTGCGCCGTCGGGTGCTGGCACTTTCCCGCTCGCACTTCACTGCGGCACCCACTTTTGCGGTCGCTTGCGGCCACCGCATTTACTGGGGAAAGAAGGCCGCTGCGGTGTGAAACCCGTTTTCGCATCCGCTACTTGAATCGCCTATGCCAAAGCGTCGCTTCAGGCGGAAACGCAAAAATGACCCTGGTCCAAGACAAAAAACCCAATAAAAACGCTCCTTTTCACAACAACCCTCCCCTTGTCAAGATCCTCTCCGCCGCGTTCTGCAAGTGGGTCACAACAAACCAAAAATTATTTTCTTCTACTCCCTCATCGCCTTACCGGGAATTTTTAAAACCCGTTGTTCGTTTTAAGACTCCTCAATGCTACTTTTGGTCAGGCTCGGGCGAGGTTCTCCTCGCACTGGGCCATTTCTATTTCTAGGAGTTCCCACATGACACCTCGTTCCATCCGTCGCGCCGTTGAGCGTAAGGCCATGAAAGTAGCTCGTAAAGCCGCCGGCCGTGAAGCCAATCAGACACCCTCTTATGATCAGATCGTTACCGCTCGTTCCGGCGAATCCATCGGAATGAACGGCGCCTGCTTCAATATCGAAGGCGATCTGGAAACGTCGGTCTCCTCACCTGCCCGTATCGCCGCCAATCGCGCCAATTCCCTCCTCAGCACCGGGCCTCGCTCGGAGGAAGGCAAGGAGAAAGTCTCTTTAAACGCCGTGAAAACCGGTCTCACGGGCCGCACCGTCCTCCTCCCGAATGACGATTCCGAGGCCTATCGCCGCCACATCCGCTCCTATGAAAACAAGTTCAAGCCCGTTGGTCCGGAGGAAACCGATCTCGTCCAGTCCATCGCCGATACCATCTGGCGCATCCTTCGCATTCCGGGTCTCGAATTAGCAATTTACGCGAAAGGCAGCCTTGTTTTTGCTGGGGCGTTCAATGATCGCCCGGCGGATGAACGCCCCGCCCTCATCGAAGCCGAAACGTATCTCATGTACGGCAAAGAGTTCAAGAATCTCCATATTCAGGAAGCTCGTCTCCTTCGCCGCCGTGAAAAGGAAAGCGCCGAACTGCGCCGCCTGCAGCAGGAACGCACCACGGAAGAAAAGAAAGCGCTCAGCGCCGCCGCCAAGCTATACGCCGCGGCCAAAGCCGAAGGCAAATCGTTCGAACCTGCCGATCATGGCTTTGATTTTTCAATGCAAGCCATTGAAGCTCACATCGAACTGACGCGCGGCGCTCAGAAAACTCAATCCGCCTCGGCTTTGTTTTCAACGTCCAGCGTTTAAACTTCTCTTAAGCGCATAGGCCGTTTGGCTCGCCCGTTGTGTGTGGTCTTGTAAAATAACAAATGCCGAAAGTTAACCTGCTGGTAGTCTGTCCACCCGATCATTACGCGCTCAGGAATCTGAAGCAGATCGAAGATATAGCTGACATTTCCATCAGCAATAACGAAGCGCAGCTTGAGAAACTCGCGCCCAGCGCGGAAGTCATTCTCTATTCCGGGCTGACCGGGAAAACCGTCGCGTTTCCCGAGGTCTTCAAACACGCCCGGCAGGTGAAGTGGATTCATTCGCTGTCGGCTGGAGTGGAGAAGATTTTATTCCCAGCGCTCGTGGAAAGCCCCGTGCCTTTAACCAATGCCCGTGGTGTATTCAAACGGTCGCTGGCGGAATTTGTGGCGTTGGGAATGCTGTTTTTCTCCAAGCGCGTGCGCCGTCTGGTGAACAGCCAACGGGAACATAAGTGGGACGATTTCAAAGTCGACTTTTTGCGCGGCAAGATTATAGGCGTCGTCGGTTATGGCGAGATTGGCCGCGAATGCGCCATTCTGGCCAAAGCGCTCGGCGTGAAAGTCTATGCCAGCCGCCGCAATCCAGGGAAATCGGCGAACGATCCGCTGCTCGATCGTATTTTCCCGGCGGAGAAACTTACTGAAATGCTGGGCGAAGTGGATTTCGTGGTTGCCGCTGCCCCGAATACCCCGGAGACACATCACATGCTTAGCGACGCGGCCTTCGGCGCCATGAAGCGAACGGCAATCGTCATGAACGTCGGCCGTGGACCGGTGATCGATGAAGCGGCCTTGATCCGCGCGCTGCAAAGCAAGATTATTGCCGGCGCTGCGCTAGACGTATTTGAAGTCGAACCGCTGCCCGCGAACAGTCCTTTGTGGGACATGGAGAACGTCCTGATCTCGCCCCACTGTACCGATAGAACCGAGAATCCGGATTGGCTCGATTTGAGCATGGCGTGCTTCAA
Organism: Bryobacterales bacterium; assembly: GCA_963718465.1. GTDB lineage: Bacteria > Acidobacteriota > Terriglobia > Bryobacterales > Bryobacteraceae > Bog-105. Next base: position 28,075 of record CAVQZK010000021.1, read on the forward strand.
CGAGAACTTCCGGCGATATACGAAAGGCGAGGCTCTGGAAAATATAGTGGATAAAAAGGCAGGCTATTGATGGGTGCGGCGGAACAGGTTGGCGTCGAAACCGTAACCATTGCCGATGTGCAGTTGGCAGCTGCGCGCATAAAGGCGTTGGCGCGCCGCACGCGCGTGGAACATTCGCGGTTATTTGATGAAGCCTCTGGTGTTGAAAGCTTCTTCAAGTGCGAAAATCTGCAGAGCGGCGGAGCCTTCAAAATCCGTGGTGCGCTGAATTTCCTTCTGTGTTTGACTGAGGAAGAACGTAAACGCGGGGTGGTTACGTTTTCATCGGGTAACCACGCCCAGGCAGTCGCCATGGCAGCCCGCCATTTGGGTGTTGCGGCAACCATCGTCATGCCAACCGATGCGCCGAAGACCAAACTTGAAGCCACCCAGCAGTACGGTCCTAAGATCGTGCTCTTTGACCGTTTGCGTGAAAATCGCGAGGAGATTGCGCGCCGCATCAGTGGTGAAACAGGCGCAATCGTTCTGCCTTCTTACGACCATCCGTGGATCATTGCCGGCCAAGGAACTGCTGCTCTTGAACTGATTGAAAACGAGCCCGCTCTTGATGCCATTCTTGTCCCCCTCGGCGGCGGCGGGCTGCTTTCCGGTACGTCGATTGTCGCCAACGCGCTGCGGCCGAAGATGCGTGTCTTCGGTGTGGAACCTGAATTGGCCGGTGATTGGTATCAATCGTTAAAAGCTCGCAAGCGAATCGCCATCGAACCCTCGCTCACAATAGCTGATGGATTGCGCACTCCTATTCCCGGCGAAATCACTTACCCGATTGTCAGCTTACTGGCGACGGGCGTCATTCTGGTCTCCGAGGACGAGATCAAAGCCGCCGTTCGCTTTCTGCTCACTCGCTTGAAACTTCTCACCGAACCGAGTGGCGCGGTGGCTGCTGCCGCGGTCTTGCACAAGAAGCTCCCGGCCGGAATCGAGCGCGTTGGAATTATCCTGTCTGGCGGTAACGTCGACCTCGACGTGCTCGCCGAGATCTGCAAAGCAGCCTAGAGGTGCCAACAAACCCTTGGAAAACAAAGGCGACGCGGATCGCCTATCGCAACGCCTGGATTCAGGTACGCGAGGATGAAGTGATCAGGCCCGATGGACAGCCGGGGCTTTATGGCGTGGTTGAGATTCGGCCCTCTGTTGGCGTAGTAGCAGTGAATGATCACGATGAAGTAGTGCTGGTGGGCCAGTGGCGCTACCCGCTAGACCGCTACTCCTGGGAAATTCCGCGCGGTGGCTCGGAACCAGGTGAGACCGACATGCTGGCCGTAGCTGCGCGCGAGCTCGCTGAAGAGGCGGGCGTTCGAGCCGCGAACTGGGAAGCGCTGGGGTCTGTCGACGTTTGCAATGGAGTGGCCGATGATGTCCAAAGCCTCTTCTTTGCGACTCGGTTAAGTGCTGTCCCGATGAACTTAGATGTTGAAGAAGAAATTACCGTGGTATGGAAGCCATTTCGCGAAGCGGTGAAGATGGCCATGGACGGCCGCATCACCGAGGTATGCAGCGTGGCCGCGTTGCTCCGCGTGGCCAACTTGCGGCAAGGCGGCCTTTAAACAGCATGGAGCTTGGGTTCCTCAAATCGCGCCGCAAATTCGCTTGGTTCGCTTGGGCTGTGCTCGCCTATAATCTCCCGGTAATTCTGTGGGGCGCGTTCGTGCGCGTATCTTTTTCCGGCGATGGTTGCGGAGACCATTGGCCCACCTGCAACGGGCAAGTATTCCCTATTCATATGGCGAAACCGAGGCTCATCGAATTCGCTCATCGCATGACAACTGGGCTCGATACATTCGCCGTAATCGCTCTTTGCATCTGGGCCTTCCAGGCCTTTCCCAAAAAGCATGCGGTTCGCCTCTATTCCTTATTCTCGCTCCTTTTCCTGATCGTTGAAGCGCTATTGGGCGCGGGTCTGGTGTTGTTTCGTTATGTGGCGAAAGACCAATCGGCTGGACGGCCTTGGTACTTGTCGGCGCATCTGGCAAACACCATGCTCATGCTGGCTTGCCTCACCATCACAGCTTGGCTCGCCCATAACGATTTCCCCCGCATTCGTCTGCGCAGCATGTCGAAGACTTTGCTGATCGCCATTCTGACGACAACGTTCATAAGCATCACCGGAGCAATTGCTGCGTTGGGAGATATGCTGCATCCCGTTACTTCGCTGAGCGAGGGCATGCGGCAGGATTTTTCAAGTGCGTCCAGTCTGTTGGTGCGGCTGCGTATGCTGCATCCCTTTATCGCCGTTCTCGGGGCCGTTTACATTATATTGGCCGCGGTACAAACCATGCGCGGCCGGGACGAAGGCAGTCCTGCGCGCACGGCGGGCGCGCGGGTAATCGTGCTCACTCTCTTCCAGCTTGCTTTGGGAGCCCTTAACCTTTCGCTGCTGGCGCCTATTTGGATGCAGCTCATTCATCTGGTAGTCGCCGACCTTGTCTGGATCTCATTGGTAATGATGATCTGCGAAGCAGTTGTCAGTCGCGAATCAGCGCGCCCATTGAGGTTGAAGTCGTTAGCCCTTTCGTCTTGAGCAATTCCAGCGCACGTCCCGGATAAGCCAGGCTGTGCTCGAAGGTTTTAGTGGTGGCTTGTATGAGCCGCACCGCTTGATCGCCTCCAAACGCATCCCCGTAGCAGCCGGCAAGGCCGGTAAGCAGCGTTTCCACGATGACGAAATCCACGATCAGCAGCCGGTATTGGCTTGAGATGGAATGCACATACCCGTAAGCGGCAAGCTTGTTGTTCACCGATTGCGAGCCGAATGGGAAAAGTTTGATGAACACGGAAGTGACCAAGTAATTCTCCAGCATGTAGCCGTACAATGAGACGAAGCGCGCGTAACTACCTGAGCCAAGCTCCTCAAATCGGGCTCCAAGCTGCTCCATGCTGGAATCATCCGTCCAGTTTAGGCCGCGCATGAATTCCTGGTAGCAATCCAGAAAGCGCCGGCTCGTATGATCGGAACTGATTCGGCAAAGAATGAGTTCCACGACGGTTGTAAGCCGTTCCTCAGGTTTGGCGGTACGCTGCAGTGTGCGGTCGAACGGCGATGCCTTCCGGGCAATATCGGCCAGTCCATCGCGATGCTCGGAGCCTTCCTGTTCTAGTGTGTCGCACAGTCGACCCAGCACCAGCAAGCGCTGTGACAAAGGATATCGCCGGTTCTGCAACAGCGAAATCATTAAGCTGCGTATTTCGTGGACGTGGCGGGAGGGCCTATCGGGACGTTCGGAACTCGTCGCATCCACGCTGCCTACACTGCCTAATTGAGCATCATCGTCACCGGCTTCCTCGACAAACTCCATCGGTTCCGGATTCAGGAGCGCCAGACGGGCCGCTTCCGGACAGGATAGATCGAGGGCTCGCTCTAACAAACCCTCCACTGAATGCGTCACGCGCGGGTAAGTGGCGCAATTTTTCGAGAGATATTCTTCGCCGAGTTGTCCCTGAATGGAGCACAGGCCTTCAGCCAGAAAGGGGCATTGCGAATCGATCAGTTTTATATCCGCATAACTGTCATCGCTTTCAGCTGCAGAGTTAATTGTCACCAAATCGTGCAGCTTCGTACCTAGCGCGGGATGCGAGCAGGCTTGATACTTCTCAAAGGTGATTTTGTCTACTGGAACGCGCCAACCCCGGCAACAGGTATCCTCACATTGGGAACCGATGCAGCGAAAGGCTCCGAAGTAGCTGGGTTGCAGCCGGCGGAGCGGCTTCAACATGCGTTAAGCGTAGCATCCGGCGGGTGATTGCTTGGACCGCCTTTATTTGCCGGAGCCTTGAGCCTTAATGTGACTCAGCGAATATACTCCGTCGTCTGAAACATCAACCGTCGCGGTGATTTTATCGCCGGGATGAAGCGAATTAAGATCCGCTTTCGATCTAACAGGGTAATCCATGGTCATGGCGTCCATATAGCCGGGGATGGCCGCGCCGTCGATGAGTGCGGTTTGGTCCTTGGTGTTGACGGAAACCACTTTACCCGATAGCGGATAGTGTTTTCCCGGGGCTGTCTGGTTTTGGCTGCCGCAGCCGACACAAAAAACGGAAAGGGCGAAGAGGGCAATGAGTCGCACGGTTCTATTCTTTAAGAGTAACTTGTATAATGCTGAGCGAGCTCAGGAGACGACCTAAGAATGGCATCAACCAAATCCCAGTTACAAGATGAGCCTGAAACGCCGTCCAATGATTTGGCGGGGATGTTCAGTTTCTACATAGATCCGCAAGGAGCAGCCCGGCGCATTCACACTAAATGGTTTTGGGCGGGGCCGCTGATTGTGTTTTCAATCGTTGCAATCACCGCGGGCGTTCTGCTCATGCCCATCATTCGGCACGCCATGGAGAATATGCCCGTTCCGGAAAACGTACCACCGGAACAATTTCAAAAGAGCATGCAAATCGGCATAATGATTCAAAAGGTCTTCATGTACCTTGCGCCCATTACCGGGGCGGCCTTGTTCGCCATCCAGGCGCTGATCCTGTTCGGCATGAGTTCAATGACCGGGGTGAAAGCCACGTTCCGGCAGCTGTTCAATCTGGCGGCGGGTTGCAGTTTGATTTCCGTGCTTGAATCCATCGCCATAATGGTGATCTTAAAAGCCAAAGGGGAAGTGTCCAGCGTGGCGGAGCTTAGGCCCGCTCTTGGCCTCGATATTTTCCTGCCGGAAGGCACCAATAAGTTTCTAGTAGCGGTGCTGGGATACTTTTCAGTCTTCCAGATCTGGTGGATTGTGATGCTGGCGCTGGTGTTTGCGGCGGCGTTCCGGGTCGACAAATCGAAGGCGTTTCTGGTGATTGCGCCGCTGGTATTGCTCGGATTTTTGTGGCGGGTAGTCGGGGCGGCTTTCCAGCGCTAACCTCCAGGGTCTACAATTGGATCAGCCAAGTTTAGTAGGAGACCCACATGCGAAGCCTCGGCGGCCCGGAAATAGTCATTATTGCGATCGTCATCTTAGTGCTCTTCGGCGGCAAGAAACTTCCCGATCTCGCGAAGGGCCTTGGCGAAGGGATTCGCAACTTTAAGAACTCCTTTAAGGACGAGGAGGCGGCGCCCCCGAAGGACGACAAGAAGACTTGAGTCAATGCCCGTCGATAAAATTTGAGGAAATAAAAAACCCGCGATGAGCATCGCGGGTTTTGAATTTGCCGGAAGGCTATTACTTCTTTTTCGGCGGAACGATAGCGTCTTTCACTGCTTTGGCGACGCGGAACTTTACTACTTTCTTGGCTGGAATCTTGATGGCTTCACCCGTGGCGGGGTTGCGCCCGACGCGCGCCTTACGGTCCGCTCGTACCAGCCGTCCAATACCGGGAACGATGAACACGCCGTTTTTCTTCGTCTCGCGAACAGCCAGTTCAGCCAGCGACTCAATGAAATGCTTGGCAACACGGTTGTTTACGCCAGTGGTTTCCGCGAGCTCTCTCACAATCGCGGTTTGCGTTAGCTTCTTTACCTCAGCCATTTATTAGCTCCCTATCTCTCTCTTTTGATCTGAAGAGGACTTTCGCATATTCGCTCGCTCGATCAGGGAAGTTTTAAAAAAACAGAACGATGCGGAAATGTTTGAATCTCTTCTTAGTCAATCCGATCATACGAGAGTCTGGAAGGGCTTGTAAAGAAAAAAAGTGCATGAAACTGGCGATTTTCGGGTATTTTTTGTGATTTCCCGCTTCAAACACCTGCCAGACGCCATTTTGAACGACCTAGCGGCCGAAAATTGCCGGTTTTAGGGCAATTCCGAGTGGTTCCACAAAGAACCGGAGCGCGCCGAACCGCATGAGCATAAACTGTTGTGGTGAACCGACGCACATTCTTGCTAAACACGGGCGCCACGCTGACTGCTGGGTCGCTGGCCGGATTCGGTGCAGCTTATGACGATCAGAAGAAGCGCCGGGTGGGCCTGATTGGCTGCGGCTGGTACGGCAAAATCGACGTTTTGCGGCTGATACAAGTTGCCCCCGTTGAGGTGGTATCACTCTGCGACGTGGATAAGAAAATGCTGGCCGAAGCGGCTGAAATTGTGGCCAGTCGGCAGGCTTCGAAGAAGGCCCCGCGCACCTTCAGCGACTACCGGCGCATGCTGGCGGAGAAGGATCTCGATATCGTACTGGTGGCTACGCCCGACCACTGGCATGCTCTGGCGATGATTGAGGCGCTTCATTCCGGCGCGGATGTCTATGTGCAGAAGCCGATCAGCGTGGATGTTCGCGAAGGCGCAGCCATGTTCGACACAGCTCGCAAGACGGGCCGAGTCGTCCAAACGGGCATGCAGCGGCGCAGTACCCCGCATATAGCCGAAGCAAAACAGCGCTTCATCAAAGAAGGCAAGCTGGGGCAGATTTCGCTGGTGGAAATTTGCTGCTATTACCACATGCGCGCGACTGATAATCCGCCTGACACCACGCCTCCGGACTATTTCGATTACGAAATGTGGACGGGTCCAGCACCCATGCGGCCGTATAACAGGCTGGTTCATCCGCGGACTTGGCGAGCGTTCATGGAGTACGGCAACGGCATAGTGGGCGATATGTGCGTACACATGCTGGACATGACTCGCTGGATGATGGAACTGGGCTGGCCGACGCGCATTTCATCCACCGGCGGAATTTTCGTGGACAAGGCCAGCAAAGCGAACATCACCGACACGCAAACCGCCAATTTCGATTTCGACAACCTGCGAGTGGTCTGGCAGCACCGCAGTTGGGGCGAAGCGGCAGACCCAAAATACCCATGGGCCGCAACTTTCTATGGCGATAAGGGAACGCTCAAGGTGGATGTTTATGGTTACGACTTCATCCCGCTAGGCGGCGGCGAAGCGGTCCGCCGAAATGTGGAATACGAATACGTGCAATATCCGGAAGACCGAACCGAGAAGGATTTGGAGCGGCACGTTGCGCCCGCGGTTCGTTATCACATGAAGAACTTTCTTGCGGCCATTGATTCGCGCGGCCGTCCGGTCTCGGATATCGAAGAGGGCTATATTTCAGCTGCGTCGTGCATTCTGGCGAACAATGCTTTGAAGTTGGGGCGGACGCTTCGTTGGGATCCGCAGGCTCGCGAAGTGGTGGGCGACGACGAAGCCAACAAGCTTTTAGCCAGACCTTACCGAGGCCCTTGGATACGGCCTGCGTGAAATTTCCGTTGAGAAATAGACGCCGTCTTAAGGCGGTAACATAACGGATATGCGCAACGAATTCACGGCGATAGTCGAACAGGACGGTCCATCGCGCGGTGGACGTTTCAACTTCGGAATACAGGATTAACGAAACCTTGAAATGTTCGGGGTACGGACATTTTGCGAACTTTGGGTTGCAGCGGAGAGGTGGAAGGCGAAATCAGCATTCTCGCAATCCTTATAGTTTCAGCTGCTTCACTTCCTCCAAAACATCGTGAATGGCCTGGGCGATTGCTGCGGGCTTTTCTTGATGCATGCGATGGCCCGCACCGGCAACGATGCGGAGCTGCGCGTACTTCGACCGATGGGACAGATCCACCTGGAAGCTGTGCCAAGCTTCATTGATCTGGTCACACTGCGTTTGCGTGAGTCCCGGGAAGGCGCTGCGGGGAGCACGTTCTCCTCGCTCGAGGACGACGATGGGGACATCGTCATGCCAGGTGAGGTGCTGCTGTGGCGGGAGAAGGCCATCACGCTGAAGGCTTTTCAGATCCATGTCTGAACCAGGAAGCAGCGGGGAGATGGCTGCATCTCGCCATACCATCTCTTCGTGAGAGGAGTCCACGAAGACAAAACCTGCGACGTCGGCGGGATACTGCTCCTCATAGTGGCGAATGAGAATGCCCCCCGCCGAGGCCCCAACAAGAAGGTAGGGACGGGGAAACTGCGCAGTGTGGAAGAGATCGTGCATGTTGTTGACGACCTCGCTCACCGAGCGATCTCCCGGAACATGGTCGCTCTCACCAAAGCCAAGCGGATCGTAACTGCACACGCGGGCGAACTTCGAGACACGCGACTGGACCAGGGACCAGTCCTGATAGCTGCCGAGCCCCCGGCCCGTCGCCAGAATTACGGTCGGCTTCCCGTGAGATTCTCCCGTGCATTCGAGAAACATCTTGTGCCCCTGGGAGATCGGGACAAGATGGCCGGTTGAACCTGGACCACTCGCCTGCGTTGTCTGCTGCGCTGGTTCCTGCGCGCCAGCGTAGACGACGCCAATGTTCCGGAAGGTACAGAAGCCGAGCGTGGCAAAAAAGACGGCCGAAGCGGATAGCAGGGTCGCCAGAGTCCATAGCCTGATCGGCTCAAGATAGATTGGCCCCGCTAAAGAAACCGCATTGTAGATAGCAGATCGGCAGACCCTGCCAAGTCCCGAGGCCCTGCCTTTACCGGCATCCATCAACTGCTCCCTGAGAGTCGTTCCATCTCATCGCCGTACCGATGAGGAAGATTGTCCGCATACCACGGGAGCATCCGTTTATAGACCCAGCAACTTAGTTCGAGGACGAAGTTCATATCCTCTATGTAGAATACAATATAGCGCTGTATGGCTCGACCCTAACCGGATGGACTGCACGCCGGCACTATCGGTTCGAACAGCCCGGCAACTGCCCTAAAATCGTCCCTCCGGAAACCGGTTGCGTAGGGAGCGCTCCGTGGAAAATCATCCCAGAGCAAACAACGTTCTGACGCGGCCAACCTGATCTTCTAACTCCTTTTGACATACAATAATCGACGCTATGCTTCACAAATCTGTTGATCGACGACGCTTCTTATCTGCCGTCGGAGGAACGCTCGGGCTGGCCTTCTGGGACAACAAGACGCTTGACGCCGCAATGGCGCACGTGAACGGCAGCTCAAAACCGTCTGAATTGAAGATTACCGATCTGCGGGTGGCGACTATTAAAGGCGCGCCGATGACCGACCCCATCATCCGCATTGAAACGAACCAGGGAATCTATGGGTTGGGCGAGGTGCGCGATGGGGCAAGCAAGACTTATGCGCTGATTCTGAAGAGCCGGCTGATCGGCGAAAATCCTTGCGAGGTCGACAAGATATTCCGCAAGATCAAACAGTTCGGCGGCGAATCGCGGCAGGCGGGCGGTGTTTGCGCCATTGAGATGGCGTTATGGGATTTGGCCGGCAAAGCCTACAACATCCCCGTCTATCAGATGCTGGGCGGCAAGTTCCGGGACAAGATTCGCTGCTACGCGGATACCACCGAATCGGACGATCCGAACATCTACGGCGGCCGCCTGAAGAAGCGCAAAGAGCAGGGGTTCACCTGGCTCAAGATGGACCTGGGAATCGACCTGATGAAGGATGTTCCTGGAACCATCACCGCTCCCGAGGGAGTTTCCATCATGCAGGGCGCGAATGTGGAGCACATGTTCACGGGTATTGAACTTACGCCCAAAGGCATTGAGACGATGGCGAATTTCGTGGCCACGGTACGCGAATACGTAGGCTGGGAGGTTCCGCTTTCGTGCGATCACTTTGGCCACATTGGGGTGAATTCCTGCATTCGGCTGGGCAAGGCGCTCGAAAAATACAACATTGCCTGGATGGAAGATGTCGTGCCGTGGACCTATCCCGACTTGCTGAAAGAGGTGAAGCAGGCTATCAATATCCCCCTGCTGACGGGCGAAGACATTTACCTGAAGGAAGGTTTTATCAAGTTGGCTTCAGAGCATGCCGTGGACATTCTGCATCCCGATCTGGCGACTTCAGGCGGAATCCTCGAAACGAAAAAGATTGGCGATGCGATTCAGTCTTACGGCGTGCCCATGGCAATGCACTTTGCGGGATCGCCTGTGTCGTGCATGGCGAACGTACACTGCGCGGCGGCGACGGAGAACTTCCTGGTTCTGGAAAACCATTCCGTAGACGTGCCCTGGTGGAGCGACTTAGTAGAAGGCGTTGAGAAGCCGATTGTGAACCATGGTTTCATCACAGTTCCGGACGCGCCTGGGCTGGGCATTACGCTCAATGACGAGGTGATGAAGCAGCATCTGCTGGAACCAGGGTATTTCGACCCCACTCCCGAGTGGGATAAAGAACGATCTCACGACCGGCTTTGGAGCCGTAGCGCACTGACATACAATTCGTAACGGATTAAAAGCCATCATGAGAAAACCAATTTTGATCGCCACGGCGATAGCGGTCCTGAGCGGGAGCGCCCTATTCGCGCAGCTCGGAATGTTTTCAAAGGAACAGCGAATTGAACTGACGCGCGAATGGAAGGGAGAGCGCTTCGACGACGGCCGGCCTAAAGTGCCCGACGAAGTTTTGAAGCGCTTGGAGCACACAACCGCGGAAGAGGCCTGGGGCACGCTGCGCAAGCACCACTACAATTTGCAATTTGAAGGCAATTGGAAAACGATTAACGTCAAACCCGGTGAACGGCTGGTGGGGCGAGCGGTAACGGCCCAGTTCATGCCGATGCGGCCCGATGTAAACGCCATGATTAACGATCACGGCAAGCAGGAAGGGCGCGTCGGGCGCGGCCAGAATTCATGGGTCATTGCAACGCTGGTGAAAGGCGACGTGATGGTGGTCGATCTTTACGGAAAAATCAAAGACGGCACAATCATCGGCGACAACTTAGGAACGTCGATGATGACGAAAACCGGCACCGGTTTGGTAGTGAACGGCGCGGTGCGCGATCCGAGCGGGCTTTCAGAAATCGACGGATTCAAAGTATTCACGCGCGATTTTCATCCAAGTGCGATTGCCAACGCCACGCTGATGGGTTGGAACCTGCCCATTCGCATCGGCGAAGTAACGGTACTGCCTGGCGACGTGATTTTGAGCGACCCGGACGGCATTACCTTTATCCCGGCGCAACTGGCTGAGGAAGTGGCCGACGACAGCGAGTTGACCCAACTGCGCGACGATTGGGGCCACACGATGCTGCGCGAACAGAAGTACAATCCCGGCGAGATTGACGCTCAATGGTCTCCGGCTATGATTGAAGAATTCAACAAGTGGGCCGCGGCTAAAGGTTCGAAGATGCGCATGACGGTAGCTGGGAAATAACGTGCCTGAAGGGATATCGCGGCGCGTATTAGTGGGCGGAGCGGCGGCGCTGGCTAGTTCGGGCAAGTTTGCGTCGACGGCGGCTCGACGAACCGGGGCTGCCGAAAATCTGCCTTGAGATAGGACGCGGCACGCTGGCGGCGGGTGCGCTGGATGAAGCAGGTATGCGCCGAGTGTGTGCAGCTTGGGGTAAGCGACGTGATCATGGGTGGTCCTCCAATCCCCTGGCAGGAGGCCCAGCTCCGCGGCACTATGGACTCCCTTAAAGCGGGTGGACTAAGGCTCGGCAACATGATGATTAGCGGCTTTCCCAAGACCATCTATGGGCAGCCTGGCCGCGACGAAGAGATTGACAAAGTGCTGCAATCGATTCGCGCCGCCGGCCGCGCGGGACTTCCGGTGATTGAATACAACTTCTATGCCCACCGGATTGTAGAAGGATATTTCGAAGAGAAAGGCCGGGGAGGCGCGGGTATGACCGCCTTTGATAACGACCGCGTGAAAGATCTTCCTCCGCTTCCCGAGGAAGGCGCGCACAGCCTGGACGAGATGTGGAGCAACGTCGCTTACTTTCTGAAGGCCATAATCCCAGTGGCTCAGGAAGCTGGCGTCCGCATGGCCCTGCATCCGAACGACCCTCCCGCACCCCTTAGCCGCGGATCTGGACAGATTATGGGTACTTTGGCGGGGTGGAAGAAGCTGGTGAGCATTGTTCCCAGCCCGTCAAACGGCATCACGTTCGATTGCGGCGTCACGCGGGAGATGGGTGAAGACCCGGTCCAGGTCTGCCAGTATTTCAGCGGCCTCGACTGCATAAATCACGTACATTTCCGTAATGTGAAAGTGCGAAAACCGTACGAGAGTTACACAGAGGTTTTCATTGATGAGGGCCAAGTGAACATGTTTGCCGTGATGAAGGAGTTGGTGAAACACCAGATATTCTCGCCTGCTTTACCCGGAGCATCCCAGGGCTCTCGATTATGATCGTGAGCGAACCGGCTTCAAGTCCTACTATCCTGGAGGCGGCGGATACGCGGGGTTTGCATACAATGTAGGCTTTGCTCGAGCGACACTACAGGCCGCGGTGTCCAGCCTCGGCTGAATGTGTGAGAGAGATGCCGTTGCGAGCGTACTATATTTCCGAATACTGCATCAGACTTATTGAAGTGGTACTAAAACTAACATCGTCGGGTGTCGCGTGAAGGATTTCGTTGTTCTGACAGTCGAGGACAGCGACGCTTTCGCCCATGCGATGGCGCTTGCAATCGAGGAAGCTGGGCTGGCGGTCCAGTTATTCCGCGTCCAGGACGGCGAAGATGCGATGCATTTCCTGAGGCATGAACCTGGGTTCCAGAATTCTCCAAAACCGGGCCTGATTTTTCTCGATCTTAACCTGCCAAGAATGACTGGGTTCGATGTCCTTGCCGAGATGAAGCAAGATGCAAACTTGCACGGTATACCTATCGTAGTTTTGACTTCTTCAAGCGCGCCAAGCGATCGGGCGCGCTCAGCGGCTTTAGGCGCGAACGACTACATCCTCAAACCGACCGATTTTGACCGGCTCCTAAGTGCAGTAACGAGAACTTGTCAGCGATACGCTTAATAGCGGCTCAAACGGGCAAAACCAGCGCCGTACCAGCGCGGGATATCGCAAGATAAAGGAGGCGCCGAAAGGCTGAGATGCCGGTATTAAAACGCAGCGATTGCGAGATCTATTACGAATTGGCCGGAACGGAAGGATTTCCGTTGCTGATGTTCTCGAATTCCCTCGGTACGGATTTGAGCATGTGGGAGCCCCAGATGGCGGCCTTCAGCACTCACTTCCGTATTCTTCGTTACGACAATCGGGGGCACGGCAAATCGACCGCATCGCCTGGGCCATACTCTATCGATCTGCTGGCGAGCGACGCGATTGCGCTTCTCGACGAACTGGCTGAAAAGACCGTGCTGTTTTGCGGATTATCAATGGGCGGAATGGTAGGCATGTGGCTGGGTTGGAATTATCCCGATCGCATTCGGCGGCTGGCCTTGTGCAACACCGCTGCTTCACTCGGTCCTGCCGGAGATCTGGGACGCGCGCATAGCTTCGGTAAAACAAGGCGGCATGCAAGCTATATCAAAAGCCGTGCTGGAACGCTGGTTCACCACGGACTTTCGCGCCAAGTCTCCGGCTGCGGTGTCGGCCATTGAGAAATGCTTGCTGGCCACAACTCCGGAAGGGTACATTGGCTGCTGCCAAGCCATCAAAGAGATGGACCAGCGCGAGAAGATTTGGGCGATAGGCGTTCGTTCCATGGTGCTGGCCGGGACTTTCGATCCGTCAACGCCGCCCACGTTAGGACAGGAAATCGCCAGCAAAATCGCCGAAGCGCGCTATGTGGAGTTGCCGGCCGCGCACCTGTCGAATGTGGAAACGGCTCCGGCATTCAACGATGTGGTGTGCCGCTTTTTCATTCAGCAGAAATAGTAAGGAGTTGCACGGAAGATTGATATCATCAACCGCAAGCAGATGGGAAACTCATTCGGTCGAATTTTAATTCCTGTGTTTCAGTGCCGTTGCCGGCGCCCTCCAATTATCAGCAGCGCCATCGTGCTCGAGCTTGAGGGCCGCCAAGCTGCCCGATACCAGAATCGGCTTCGCGCAATCTGTTCCAGGCGGATTCATGCTTGGCCCGGGTGGGATACCGCTTCAGGCGCCGCCGTTCTGCCGCGTAACGGGTACAATCAGGCCCACTAGTGATTCCGATATTCGCTTCGAAGTTTGGCTTCCCGAGACAAATTGGAATGGCAAGTTCCGGGCCGCAGGCAATGGCGGGTTTGCCGGTTCCATCAATTACGGCGATATGGCCGCCGCGCTGCGCGATGGCTATGCCACGGCATCCACCGACACAGGCCATAGCGGCGATGGCATTCTGGCCGGTTGGGCTTTAGGTCATCCGGAAAAAATTGTCGATTTCGGTTATCGCGCCATTCACGAAACAACTGAAAAGGCGAAGGCCATCATTCAGGCTTATTACGGGGAAGCGCCGAAACGTTCCTATTTTGCAAGCTGCTCAAATGGCGGTCGCCAAGCGTTGATGGAAGCGCAGCGTTACCCGGCTGATTTCGACGGCATTCTGGCTGGCGCGCCCGCGAACTATTGGACTCGCCTTGTTTCCGCAGATTTTCTTTATATAGCCGTTCCAATGCTGAAGGATGCGGCCAACTTCATTCCTCCCGCGAAGATTCCTGCCATCAGCCAAGCCGTTTTGGCCGCCTGCGATGCGATCGATGGACAAACCGACGGCATTATCACTGATCCGCGTAAGTGCCACTTCGATCCTGCCACTATGATTTGCCGGGGCAAAGAGACCGATTCGTGTCTCACGGCAGCGCAAGCAGCCGAATTGAAGCGCATCAATGGAGGCGCGCAAACCGCGCAGGGCGTGCAGATTTTTCCAGGTTATTCATTCGGCGGCGAAGATGGGCCGGGCGGTTGGTCCGCATGGATCACCGGGAAGACAGCGGGTCAAAGCCTGGGCAATGCGTTCAGCATGGGTTTCCTGCGCGACATGGTTTTTCAAAACGCTACTTGGGATCCACTCACTGCGGATTTTGAAAGCACCGTAAAGATGGCGGACGAGAAGATGTCGAAAGCCTTGAACGCAACCGATCCGGACTTAACGCCCTTTGCCCAGCACGGTGGAAAACTGATTATCTACCATGGCTGGAGCGATGCGGCAATCCCTCCGCTGAATGCCATCAATTATTACAACAGCGTGGTCGAAAAAGATGGGCCGGAAAAAGCCGCCTCGTTCGTGAAGCTTTACATGGTTCCCGCCATGCAGCACTGCGGTTACGGTCCGGGCCGAATCTTTTCGGGCAAGTCGGCATGTTCAAGGCTGGCGATGCCGCGCACGATATCTTTCACTGCCCTAGATAGCTGGGTGGAGAGCGGAACCGAGCCGAAAGAGATCGTTGCGGCCAAATATACTGACGACAATCCCAGACAAGAGCGTTGAGATGACGCGGCCCATTTGTCCCTATCCGCAGGTTGCGAAGTTCAAAGGGAGCGGCGACAGCAAAGACGCGGCCAATTACATCTGCTCCGCCGAGTAGGTCCTACAATCAAAACATGTCCGCAACTGCAGTTGCCGAGAACATTTTAACCAAATACGAAGCGGTGATCGGGCTCGAAGTCCATGTTCAGCTTGGCACGAGGACAAAGATCTTCTGCAGCTGTCCGGTTGAGTTTGGTTCGGCTCCAAACACGAATGTTTGCCCAGTCTGCCTCGGTTTGCCGGGCGCTTTACCTGTTATCAGCAGGCAGGCGGTTGAACTCGCAATTGGAGCGGCCCTGGCATTGCATTGCACGGTAAATCCGTTCTCACGATTTGCGCGAAAGAACTATTTTTATCCGGACCTTCCGAAGGGCTATCAAATTTCGCAATACGATCAGCCGCTGGCGGAGCATGGCTATTTGGATATCGTCACGGGCGCCGGATCCAAAGCGCGTTGGAGTTACGCGCGTCCACATGGAAGACGATGCCGGCAAAAGCATTCACGATGGCTTCAAAGATTCCGACAAATATACATATGTCGATCTGAACCGCTCGGGCACGCCGCTGATTGAAATTGTCAGTGAGCCGGATATGCGGACTTCAGACGAAGCCTACGCTTATCTGACTGAACTGAAGCAAGTGATGCAGTATATCGGCGTTTCCGAATGCGACATGGAGAAGGGCCAA
This sequence comes from Bryobacterales bacterium, assembly GCA_963718465.1. GTDB lineage: Bacteria > Acidobacteriota > Terriglobia > Bryobacterales > Bryobacteraceae > Bog-105. Next base: position 43,847 of record CAVQZK010000021.1, read on the forward strand.
CTTCGTTGCGATGCCAATGTTTCTGTTCGCCTGCGCGGCGCAGATAAATTTGGCACGAAGGTTGAGGTGAAAAATCTCAATTCGTTCCGTTACGTGAAGCTGGCGATTGAACATGAGATTGAACGCCAGGTAGAGATTGTGGAGAGCGGCGGCAAGATTGAGCAGGACAGCCGGCTTTACCACGCCGAAAGCGGATTGACGGTTGGCATGCGCAGCAAAGAACATGCGCATGATTACCGTTATTTCCCGGAGCCCGATCTGGTCCCGCTGCGAGTCAGCGATCACTGGCTGCATGAGGTGAAAACCAGGCTTCCGGAACTTCCCGCCGATCGGCGCGAACGCTTCATCAATGAATACGGCTTGCGCGAATACGATGCGCAGGTGCTTACCTTGACGCGCGAAACGGGAGACTATTTCGAGATTGCGGCCAAGGCCAGCGGCGATGGCAGGACGACGGCCAATTGGGTAGTGGGCGATCTGATGGGCATGCTGAAAGCCGCCGGGAATGAGATCACTGAATCGCCGGTTCCTCCAGCGCACATCGGTGAGCTGGTTGTACTCATCAACAAGGGCGAATTGTCAGGCAAGCTGGCAAAGGAAATTCTGCCCAGGATGTTCGAAACGGGCGATGCTCCTTCCGTGATCATGGAGCGCGAAGGATTGAAGCAGATTTCAGATACCGGCGCGCTTGAGAAGATTGCCGACGGCGTGATTGCGGCAAATCCGAAACAAGTGGAACAGTACAAGGCGGGCAAAACAGCCGTCCTCGGTTTCCTGGTCGGTCAGTTGATGAAAGCGAGCCGCGGCCAAGCGAACCCGGCTCAGCCAATGAAGTATTAAAGCAGAAACTCGGCTAGTTACTTCTCTTGCGAAACGGTCGCCCGCTCTTCATTGTGATGGCGCACGTCGATACCCTTCACCAGGAAGAGAACGTCTTCCGCGATGTTGGTGGAATGGTCGGCAATGCGCTCCAGGTTGCGCACAACCGACAACAGATATAGCGCCTGCGGTATGTGCTGCGGGTTGGTTTCCATGAAGCTGATCAGCTCGTGATAGCTGGCCGTGCGCATGTTGTCCACGGCATCGTCGGAAGCCAGAACGCTGCGGGCCAGGTCGGCATCGCGGTTCACGAATGCGTCCAGCGCTTTGCGAACCATGCTCTGCGCCAATCCGGCAATGTGCGGGATATCAATCAAGGGGCGGATAACAGGTTCTTTCATCAAGGCCACTGCCGATTGCGCAATGCTCACTGAGAGATCGCCCATGCGCTCCAGGTCGTTGTTGATCTTGATAGCGGCCGTAACCAACCGCAGGTCGGCGGCAAGCGGCGCTTGCAGCGCGAGAAGGCTTATGGCCAGATCGTCAATCTCAATTTCCAGTTGATTGATGCGGCCTTCGTTCCGAAAGACTTGCTGGGCTAGTTCTTCATTCTTCTCCACTACGCCTTGTACGCTGCGATACACCGCGCTCTCCACTAAGGCACTCATCTCAAGGAGCTTCGCCTTGAGCTTCTCCAGCTCTTGTTCAAAATGACGCACAGTTTCCTTTAGTTCGTCCTATTTCAGAATCAGCCGAAACGGCCGGTCACGTAATCTTCCGTTTCTTTCATACCCGGATTTTGGAAGATCTTCTTGGTATCGTCTATCTCGATCAGCTTACCCAGCAGGAAAAATCCAGTGAAATCCGCCAGCCGCGCCGCCTGCTGCATGTTGTGAGTGACAATCACAATGGTGGTGATGTCTTTGATTTGGAACAGCAACTCTTCAATCTTGAGCGTGGCGATAGGGTCGAGCGCCGAACAGGGTTCATCGAGCAAAAGCACTTCCGGCTCCACTGCCAGAGCGCGCGCAATGCAGAGCCGCTGCTGTTGGCCGCCTGAGAGCGCCGAAGCGGGCTTATTCAGCTTGTCTTTCACTTCGGTCCAGAGCGCAGCCCGATTCAAGCTGCTCTCAACCGCCTCTTCAACCACCGATTTCTTTCTTATGCCATTCACCCGAAGACCGTAAGCGACATTGTCGAAAATGGTCTTCGGAAAAGGATTCGACTTCTGGAAGACCATGCCCACCCGGCGGCGAACATCGGTTACGTCCATATCGAAGATGTCGCTGCCGTCGAGTTGCAGCGATCCCTCGACGCGGGTGTTCCGCAATGTTTCGTTCATGCGGTTCATGGTGCGAAGGAAAGTCGACTTGCCGCAACCCGATGGCCCTATGAAGGCCGTCACCTTGTTTGGCGGAATATCGATGCTGATGTCGTGCAGGGCCTGAAAAGAGCCGTAAAAGAAATTGATATTTTTCGCGGCCAACTTGAGCTTCGGCCCGAAGCTTTTCGCGGCGGTTTTTTCAGCAGTTTCGAGCACGGTTTCCCTGATCGCATGTTGTTGTTGAGGAGCAGCCACTGTTATCTCCTGTTTGCAGCAGGCCCGCGAGCAATGATCAGCCGGGCCGTAACGTTAATAGATAAGCACGAGTGTAAGCAGGACGAATCCCGCCGCCCACGCCTGTTGGTGCAGATCTTCAGCGGGAGAGATGGCATAGTTGTAAATCATCACCGGAAGCGTTGCAATCGGCTCCAACCAGCCTTTGCTCCAGAACATATTGCCTAGCGCGGTGAACAGCAGCGGAGCCGTTTCGCCAGCCACGCGAGCCAGGTTCAACATCATGCCCGAAACTAATCCGGATGCCGCGGCGGGTACAATCACGGTAAAAATAGTCTTCGCTTTGGTGGCGCCGAGCGCCATTGCGCCTTCCCGCATGGAATTGGGCACTGAACGCAGAAACTCTTCGGTCGTTCTGACCGCAATGGGAATCATCATAATTCCCAAAGCCACTCCGCCCGCCAGCGCTGAGAAGTGTTTCATGGGCTTTACCACCAACGCATAGGCAACGATGCCAATAACGATTGAGGGGACACCATTGAGCAGGTCCACCACATAGCGAATGCTGAATGCGAACGTTTTGCCGCTATATTCGGCCAGGAACACGCCAGCCAGGAAGCCAATCGGAACGCCGATACAGCTAGCCAGAAAAAGCACCTTGCCGCTGCCGACGATGGCATTCGCCATGCCCCCGCCCGTTTCGCCGGAAGGCTTTGGCAGCTGCGTGAAAAAAGCGAAGTTGAGGGCAGAAACACCGTGATACAGCAGGTAGCCAAGAATGAAGAAGAGAACCGATACAACCAGAACCGTGCAAACGCCGGAAAGAGACAACATCACGTTGTTCACAATCTTTCGGACCGGCGAAATCTCCATCATCATGGCGTTAGGCTTTATTTCCCTGGGTGGTCATAACAGCTATTCTCGCGGCGGCGTTTATAACGATGGTCAGTCCGAATAGAACCAAGCCCATGAAGATAAGCGAAGAAACGTAGAGATCCCCGCTCGCTTCGGCGAATTCGTTGGCGATCACTGCGGCAATAGAATAGCCCAGGAGACAAAAGTGAAGCAGCTGATTCTAGGAGTGTTTCCTATCACCATCGTGACAGCCATGGTTTCGCCCAGCGCACGAGCAAGGGCGAGGAAAATGGAACCGAAGATACCCGTACTGGCGTTGGGCAGCACGATGTCCCAGGTGGTCTCCCATTTGGTCGCGCCCAGCGCCAATGCCGCTTCCCGCTGGTCGGCCGGAACCGCCAGCAGGACTTCGCGCGAAACCGAAATGATGAACGGCACAACCATCACGGACAGAACGATGCCCGCCGACAGAATACTCAGCCCATAAAAGGCGCCCTCAAAAATCGGCAAATAACCGAATGCCGCTTTGAGGCCGGGAACAAGATATTGCCGAATCAGCGGAACAAGGATGAAGATGCCCAGCAGTCCGTAGATCACGCTGGGTACGGCCGCCAGCAGTTCGATTAAGAACGTGAGGAAATTAGAGAGCTGAGGCGGGCGCCATCTCGGCCAGGAAAATGGCAGCGGCTACGCCCAGCGGCACGGCGATGATAAGAGCCAGCAACGACGTTACGCAAGTGCCATAAATGAACGGAAGCGCTCCGATACTTATCGCCGTTCGGATCCCAAGTAGAAGTTCTCAGAAAGTTGAAGCCAAATGTGCTGAATGTAGGCTTCGAATTCGCCCAGAGTTCAAAAACGATCAATCCTACTATCAGCAGGATTGAGACAGTCGCTGGCCAGAGTGATCAAATAAGACAGCTCATCGCCCCCGCGGAGCCGCGCAAAAAATCCGCGGCTCTTGGCGCGATGCAGTGCATCGGCTATGTAAGTTTGACTAGTGGATGCCATTCGGCAAGTAAGCGGCCGTTGTTACTTGATCGCCGCCAGTTGTTTCTGTTCTTTTGCGACGACCGATTTCGGAAGCCGGGCGTAATCCAAGCCTTCAACTTCGTCCTGGCCTTGGTTAATCGCCCATTTCAAGAAGCCTTTGATCGCGTTCCCTTTCTGTGCGTCTTTGAATGTGTCGGGGACCAGCAGCCAGGTGAATGTCGAGATCGGATACGCGCCTTTGCCGGGCGCATCGGTAATCGAAACGCGGAAGTCCGCCGGCATCTCCTTCATTGAAGCGGCTGCGGCAGTCACCGATTTGAGATCGGCCTTCACAAATTCTTTCGGCTTGGTTCTGAACCTTGCCGTACGCCAAGTGATTCTTCACGGCGTAGACTAACTCTACGTAACCGATAGCGCCGGTCTGCTGCTTCAGTAAGCCCGAAACGCCATCGTTTCCTTTAGCTCCCAAGCCGGCCGGCCAATCCACCGAAGCGTTCTTCCCTACTTTCGATTTCCATTCGGGGCTAATCTTCGATAGATAATCGGTCCAGCAATAGGTGGTTCCGCTGCCTTCCGATCGATGAACGACCACAATATCGAGGTCCGGCAAGGTTGACGCCCTTGTTAGCACTGGTGATCGCCGGGTCGTTCCACTTCCTAATGGTTCCCAGGAAGATACCGGCCAGAGCTTGCGGTGTGAAGTTCAATTCGGCTGTGACGTTCGGAATGTTATAACTCGGCACGGCTGCTCCTAAGACGGTCGGGAACAATAGAACGCCGTGTCCATTCTTGTCCTTGAAATTCTTGAGTTGTTCGTCGCTCAGGGGGGCGTCGCTCGCGCCAAAATCTACGGTTCCCTCGGTTACGTTCTTGATGCCGCCGCCCGAACCGATGGGTTGGTAATTGATCTCAACGTTTCCCACAGATTTGTAGTCGGAAAACCACTTCTGATAAATCGGCGCGGGAAAGGTAGCGCCAGCGCCGGTTAGTGAGATCGCATCGGCACTGAACCCTGGCGCCGCGGCCAGTGCGGCAAGAACGGTTATGCTCAGGGTCCTGTCGGCAAATCTCTTTAGTCGTAGCAATGTCATGTCGAGTTGTCCTTGTCGAAACCTTAATAATCCATCAAGTATCGACAAGCTGTCATAACTAACATATGAAAGTTTGGTTACAGTGAAATGACGGTTCGCAAGCTATTTATTCTAAACGGCTATCTAGACCGATCATTGCGGTAAACAGTACCATCTTTCATCACAAAGAAGACGCTTTGGGTGACCTTGATGTCTTCAAACGGATTGCCGGGGACCGCCACCACATCGGCCAGTTTGCCAGCTTCGAGCGTCCCGATCTTGCCGGAAAGGCCAAGCAGATCGGACGCGACGGATGTTCCAGCGCGCAACGACTGGGCCGGTGTCATGCCGTCGGCGGCCATTAAGACGAACTCCAAAGCGTTGTTGCCGTGCGGGTACACTGCGGCGTCGGTGCCAAGCGCGATTTTCACGCCTGCAGCAAGCGCACGGCGTACCATACTGTCCTGCGCCTTCACGGCCATGTCCGCTTTCGCTTTCACCAGCGGCGGAAATTTCGATTCGGCCAAACCGGTGCGTACTGAAAGGGTCGGTACCAGGTAAGTCCCGCGCTCGCGCATCATGCGCAAAGCTTCGTCGTCCAGGAACGTTCCGTGCTCAATGGAATCTATACCGGCGCGTATGGCGCGCTTTGCTCCTTCAGCGCCATGCGCATGGGCTGCCGTCTTTCGGCGCAGTTCGTGAGCTGAGGTGACGATGGCGTCCAATTCGGCTTGCGAAAGCTGCGGCACGTCCACATCGTCGGTGGGAGACAGAACGCCGCCGGTCGCGCAGGTTTTGATTACGTCCGCGCCATACTTGATGTTCCAGCGCACAGCATAGCGCGCTTGATCGGGCGAATTGATTACGCCATCTTCGGGCCCGGACTCGTGGTCGAACAATCCAAACCGATAACCGGCGCTATCGTCGCAATGTCCGCCGGTGGCGCCGAGGGCGTGAACCGCTACCAGCATGCGCGGTCCAGGAATCACACCCGCATTAATGGAATTCCGCAAACCGACATCGATGAAGTCGAAGGAACCGACATCGCGGACGGTGGTGAAACCCGCCATGAGCGTTTTACGAGCGTTGGCCGTGGCGCGAATGGCGGATTCTGCCGTGGTGCGGCTCAAGCCCGCCAACCGCGAACCGTTGTAATCGGGCTCGAACGGCATTGAAAGATGCGTGTGAGCATCAATGAAACCCGGCAGCAGCGTGGCGTCGCCCAGTTCAATGACGGTGGCGTTCGCCGGGGCGGAGCCCCCAATCGATTCAATCTTTCCGCCGGAAACGACGATCAGACCAGGCTGAATAAGCTTGTCGCTCTTGCCATCAAACAGACGCGCCGCTTTCAGAACGTAGGCTGGAGATTGAGCGTGAAGGGTAGAAGCCAGAAGCAGAGCGCTCAGGCAAACTGTGCGCATGAAACTACAATTCGGCATCCGCCTCAATCTCAATCATCATTCTTGAATCTATGAGCGATCTGACTTCCACCATAGTGGCGCAGGGGCGAATTGCGCCGAAGAACTCGGCGTGCGCGCGCCCATACTCCGGCCAGCGAGTTATGTCGGTCACGAACATGCGCGTGCGGACTACATTTTCCAAAGTTGCGCCGGCCTGCTTCAACGCGCGTTCAATGTTGCGGATGACCTGCACCGTTTGCACGTAGCCATCGTCATCACCCACTATGTTTCCGTCGGCGCCGGTCGCGGTAGTGCCGGTGACATAGATGCGCTTTCCTACACGCACTGCCCGGCTATAGCCGACTTCGGATTCCCATTTCACGCCGGAAGAAATATTCTGGCGGTCTTGTCCGGGTATTGACATCAGGCCGATTTTAGCAGGATGGTGAACTTTGTCCCGCGCCCCAATGTGCTTTCAACGGCGACCGTCCCATCCATTCTCTCCACCACTTCTTTGACGATTGGCAAGCCCAAACCGGTGCCCCCAGTAGGACGGCTGCGCGCTTTGTCGACGCGATAGAAGCGCTCAAAAATCCGCTTTAAATCTTCGCTGGGAATGCCGATGCCGGTATCGGAAACGCTGACGCGCACCTTGCCGTCGGGAGCAGGACCGCACTCTATTGAGACCTCGCCATCGTTCTTGTTGAACTTGACGGCATTGTCCATCAAATTCACCATCACCTGTTCCAGGCGAAAGCGATGGCCCAGTACCGCGCAAGGCTGGCAATTGTCGCGAATCAAACGAAGGCGTCTCGCCGCTGCGGCGCGCTCAACGGTATTGCAGGCCGATTCAATCACATCCAATACCGGCACTTTCTCGGGGGGCGCGGCCGGAGTGGAGTTTGAATCGAGCTCCGAAATGACCAGCAAATCGGAAGCGATGTTCGCCAGCCGGATGGAATGCGAAAGAATGGTTTCAACGAACTTACGACTGTTAGCCTCGTCTTCCAAACCTCCATCGAGCAGAGTTTCGGCGTAGCCGCGGATGGCCGTTAGCGGAGTTCTCAATTCGTGAGACACATCGGCCACGAAATCTTTTCGAACCTGTTCCTGCCGTTCAATATCCGTGACATCGTGCAGGGCGATGACAGCGCCCCGGCGTGATTCGTCGCCCAGCGGCAGCGCGCGGGCTTCAAACCACCGTCCAGCGGCGCTCGGCAGACGAAACAGATCCCGTTCCGGAGTGCCGGTCTTCACGACTCGCTCCAGGATGTCGCGCAGCACCGGTTCGCGCACCACCTCATAGAGGGTTCGGCCTTCCATTACCGGGGTTCTGGCGCTGAACGCGCTAGCGAAGGCTTCATTGCAGAAGTTCACTTTCAGGTTTTTGTCGACAGCAAGCACTCCTTCGGCCATGCAGGCGAGAATGGTTTCCCGGCGCGACAACTCGAGACTCGCGCGGTCCACGACTTGGCGGACGCGGTCCGCCATGGCGCGCATCGCTTTTGCCAGGCTCTGAAGCTCTTCCGGACCACCATCGGGCAGATCGGTTTCGCCGGCAGGCAACGCGTCGGCAAACCTTTGCAGGAGCGCCGTCCGTTCAGCCCAGCGTTTGGCGATGGTGTAGGTAAATGCCAGGCCGGCAGCGCCCGCGAAGCCTGCCAGTAAGAACAGTTTGCCGAACAGCTCAAGATCGTGATTGGGAGCAATGCTAGGCTTCAGCCAAAAGAACGCCGCCGGTACCGTAAGCATGAGCAGACACCAGCTTCCGAACAGCTTTGCCAGGGTATTCTGCATCTTGCACGTTGGATATTTTAGGCGTCGTGTTTAAGAAACCAATCCTGGGCGCTCAGCATTCGCTTGCCGGCCTGTGGTTTCACCCGCATGTATTGACCGTCCGGCCGCATGATGCGCGCCATTGCTTCATCGTTCAGGTATTTGGCAAGAATTTTGTCGCGGATCCGGCGCACCAGCTTGGCATTTTCGACCGGGAACAATACCTCAACCCGGCGATTCAGATTGCGGGGCATCAGATCAGCACTGCCCACGTAGACGCGTTCTTCGCCGCCGTTATGGAAATAGAAAATGCGGCTGTGTTCCAGAAAGCGGCCAATGATGCTCCGAACGCGGATGCTGTCGCTTACGCCCGGCACGCCCGGCCGCAATGCGCAAACACCGCGAATAATCAGATCGATTTCGACGCCAGCACGCGAAGCCTCATACAGCAGCCTGATCATGCCCGCATCTTCGAGCGCATTCATCTTGAAGATCAGATGGCCGTCGCCGTGTTCAGCGTGCCGGTCCATTTCAAGCCGGATCAGTTTTTCCAAACCGCTGCGGACGCTGTGCGGCGCAACCAGCAGTTTGCGATACGCCTTCTTGGCGGAATATCCAGTGAGGTGGTTGAACAGATCGCTTACGTCCGACCCAATCTCTTCGTTGCAGGTGAAAAGGCCCAGGTCGGTATACATGCGCGCCGTACTCGGGTTGTAGTTCCCCGTGCCCAAGTGAAGATAGCGCCGGATGGTTTCCCCCTCCCGGCGGACCACCATCGCCATCTTGCAGTGAACTTTTACTTCCGGCAGGCCATACACTACATGAACGCCCTCGCGTTCCAGCTTCTGAGCCCATTCGATATTGCTTTCTTCATCGAAGCGCGCCTTGAGCTCCACCAAGACCGCCACTTGCTTGCCGTTCTGGATGGCATCGAGCAATGCATCGACTATGGGCGAATTCCGCCCTACACGGTACAGCGTCATCTTGATGGCGAGCACATAAGGGTCTTCCGCGGCAGCGCGCAGGAAATCGATAATCGGCTGAAATGATTCGAAGGGATGGTGGAGTAGAACGTCGCCTTCCTGAATCGTTTTGAAGATTTCAGCGCGCGGCCCCGCGAACCCTTTCGGAATGGATGCCAAGAACGGCTTGTCGTTCAACGCGGGCCGGTCGATACTGAGCAAAGCCTTCACGCGGCTGATATCCACCGGGCCATCGACTCGGTACACATCGTTCTGATCGAGTTCCAGGTTGCTGGTGAGAATGTCAACCAGCTTTTGCGGCATGCCAATCTCAATTTGCAGCCGCACGGCATCGCGAAATCTGCGCCGCCAAACCGCTTCCTGAATGCTTTCCAGCAGGTCTTCGGCCTCAAGCTCCTGGATGGCGAGTTCCGCGTCGCGGGTGAGATGGAAGACATCGGCTTTCAGGATGTCCATGTCGGGAAACAGCATGCGCAGGTTGGCTATGATTGCCTGTTCGAGCCAGATATAGGAAAGCTCGCCTTGATCGGAGGGAACCTGCAAAAGTTGCGGCAAAGTGCCAGGAACCTTGATACGCGCGAACCGCTCAAGACCATCACCGTTGCTTACCGAAGCTCCGATGTTGAGACTCAGGTTGGAAATGTGCGGAAAGGGCCGGCCCTGGTCGACAGCCAGGGGTGTAAGAATCGGATAGATTTCGCGGCTGAAATAATCGTCGATGAAGGTTCGCTGCTGAGGGTTCAATTCAGCGAGGCCAAGTATGTGAATGCCGGCCTTATTGAGTTCGGGCATGAGGTCTTCGCGCCAAAGCCGATAGATCTCGGCGACGATGGCCGTTACTTCAACGCGGATCATTTCCAACTGCTCGGTGGGTGAGCGGCCATCGATGCTGATCTCGGTGGTGCGGGTTTCCAACTGTTGCCAAAGATTGGCTACCCGAACCATGAAGAACTCGTCGATGTTTGAGCCAAGAATCGAAACGAACTTAATCCGCTCAAGCAGCGGGTTTGCCGGATCGCGAGCTTCTTCCAGAACACGCCGCTGGAAGGCCAGCAGACTAAGGTGCGGATTGAGATAGAGTTCGGGCGAATCCAGACGTGGTGCCGCGACTGGCCGCTCGCGTTCTCTCGGCGCGGTAGACATAAGGGATTTACTGCTGCTCCTTACTACTGTAAACCCTCGCGAGGGTTCGATTTCGGAAACACGATCAGGCGGCCAGCCGCTTTGGCGGCGCGCTCGAGCTCGGCCATTTCGTCCTGCGCGCGTTTGTATTGAACGCCGCGGAGTTCTTTCAAATCCCTCGCCCGGTATTTGTCAAGCCGGGTTCGCTGCTGCTTTAAGAGGCGGAAATGCTTGGCATACTCGACTGCCGCCTTCTCGCCGGCAAGTCTCTCACGATCGGCGGGCGGGTGCGCGGCAAAAAGGCTGGCGAATTCCCGGCGGCCCAGAGCTAAGAGGCCCCTTTCAATCACTGAAGTGCGTGCCAGACGCCATTCATGGTTGGCCAAGGCATCCACGAGAATCTTTTCATAAGCGGAAACCGGCTTGAATTCCTCGTAATATTCGCTCAGCCGCTTCTCGTAGCGTTTGGCATCTTCGGATTCGAGAAGAAACGTGTGGCCGGTAGCAAGGGATTTGAAGGCCGTCAGATCTGTCTGAACATTCTGCTTTGTTTCCTGCTCGCTGACCGGCGGAAATGGTTTTTTTGTTTTACGCTCGACGGCGACTTTCTTTGTATCAGCAGGCATGAGTATTCGCCTTGTGAACCTGACCTAAATTAGCAAACGAACACGAGTGGGCATGTAAGTTTTTCTTATTGCAAAACGGATAAGTACCTGTGGAATGTTGGGGAAAGAATTTCCCGCTCATCTGTGATCGCAGCCTTTAACGTGGGATTGTTGCCAGGATTGGTCGACCCGGGTGGCGGAGGTGTTACGATCATATGGCGGGGTGGAGCAGTCAGGTAGCTCGTTGGGCTCATAACCCAAAGGTCGCAAGTTCAAATCTTGCCCCCGCAACCAAACTGCACGGTCCACTCCTCAGTTTGAACTACAGGGTGGCGAGAAGAGTCGATCCAACTCCACTGTATCGACAACAACCCAGATGATTAGAATGCATTCAAGTACCAGCTTGGGCTTGCGCTGGTCCGAGAACCTAGCTAAGCGAACTTGTCGAGCGGCAAAAAACGGATCTCGACACGTTTGTTCAACGCGCTGCAAGTCGACGCAAAATTGCGAGCGAATGCCCTTCGTATTTGGCGTCCTCTAGGCGGCAAATCACCGATGCGGTCGTTCCCACAAGCCCAGCAAGTTGAACCTGCGTCAAGCCAGCTCTGGTCCGAAGCGTTTGAATTTTGCGGGCAATCTCGTCGTTAGCGCGCGCCTCGGCTAACGATTTGAGCCGCTCAGTATTACCTTCATAGAACCTGCGATGCAGGATTTCGACTGCGTCATCAGTCGCTTTTCTCTTCTGCCGCATCTTTAGAACTCCTCAAGCGTGTGCTTCGACGGATCGGCTTCAAATCGGAGCTTTCGACGAATGGCCAAGTGAGGCATAGAGATCTCAAGTTTATTCCCAAATTTGCGAATAGTCGAATGTCTTTCATTAGTTCTTCACGGCCGGTAGAAGCGAGTGTCCAGCAGATCGAGTTCATGCTCGAGCTTGCGTAGAAGTTCGTCGTGGATTTTGTTTTCGGCGTGCAGTTTATTGGCGATGGTCCGTTCTACGTCGCGCATTTCCTGGGCTAAGACAAGATAACGTTGCGCTTCTTGCGTGGCGGATTCATGCTCATTTTGCTCGCCGGCATCAAGCAGGAGCAATCGCCGCCGGTAATAGTCTTCCAGCCGTTCATAGGGCGAATGGTCCTGGCCGGCGGCTTGTTCGGTGAGCTTAGCGAGCGACGCGAGAGCCGATTGGATCATTTGGCGCCGGGCAAACAGTTCCTCCTCGTCGGTTGAGACGCTAGCAAGTCCGAGCCGGCGAATTAGAGTGGGCATGCTTAGGCCTTGCAGGACCAGCGTGGTGAAGATAGCGCAAAAACTGAGAAAGATGATCATGTTCCGCTGCGGAAAAGGAGCGCCGTTATTCAAGCGCTCAGGCAGCGATAGAGCGGCAGCCAGGGCGAGAACGCCGCGCATGCCTGCCCAGCCCACCAAAAAGAGGGAACGCGGCGAAGCGGCGGCCGATTCGCGGCCGGACAGCAAACGCTGCAAGCGATGTGAAATGAATCCGCCGGGGAAGACCCAAAGCAAGCGGAGCAGAATGACAACGGCGCTAAATAGAGCGCCCGCGAAAATCAGCTGCGGAACACTAAAATTCCGGATTCCCGAGAGGATCAGAGGAAGCTGCAGTCCGAGGACCAGGAAGACCAGTCCGTTCAGGACGAAATCGATGGTTCCCCAAACGGCTGAAGCTTCCATGCGGGCCGGTAATGAATAAAAGGCCGAACTGCGGCGGCCAATGTAAATGCCGCACGCCAGCGTTGCGAGTACACCTGAACATTGAGCGCTTTCCGCCGCCAGGTAAACAATGTAGGGAGTGACCAGGCTGATAGTGATTTCAACTTGTGGATCGGAAAGGCGAGATTGCACCCAGTAAACAACAACTCCCACTGCGAGGCCGATCAGCACAGCCATCGCCACCAAGTAAAACAGCGTCAGCGCACCGCCCGCAAACGAGGGGGTGGTTCCGGTTAGGACCAAGGCCAATGTGAAGCGGAGGGCAACCAAGCCGCTGCCATCGTTCACCAGACTTTCGGCTTCGAGCAATTCAGTAATTCGGCGCGGGAGGCCGAGGCGCTTGGCGATGGCGGTCGCCGCAATCGCGTCGGTAGCGGCGACAACGGCGCCCAGCACGAAGCCGAGGCGCCAATCAAATCCGGGCAGGAGCCAGTGCGTAGTGGCGGCAACTCCGAAAACGGTGAAGCCGACGAGACCGAACGCGAGCATCAGGATGCTGACGATATTGCGTTGGAACTCGCGCCACGACGTGTGAAAGGCGGCTGAGAACAGCAGCGGCGGAAGAATGCCAAAAAAGAAAACGTTCGAATCGAGCGTGATGCGTGGAACATGCGGCAAAAGACTTAGGACGAGACCGCCGATGACCATCACTATGGGATAGGCAATTTTGATGCGCTTAGCTATGATGGCCAGACCAGCGACCAGCAGCAGCAGAATGAGCAATGTGGGCTCAGCGTTCAGGATTCCCAGGTTTCCCTCCACAGCCGCATAGATGATTAAGATAGCGCAGGGCTTTGCTGGTAGAGATTCTGGTAACGTGTACGCATGCCTATCGCGGCTGCCGCCTAATGGATCCATCTCTCATTCGGCGATTTAGCGTTAAGCGGATCAACCAATCGGGCGATGAGCGCGTGGTGGACGCCGTGGCGGCGGAAGAGCCACTGGCAATCCGCATCAGCTACTGGTTTAAGGATGCGCAGCTCACCAAAAATCTGGCGGTGACGATGAGAACCCCGGGGAACGACCGCGAACTGGCGGTGGGTTTGCTGCATTCGGAAGGAGTGATTCGAAGCGCGGGCGACTTGGTGGAGTTGCGCGCGCTGGGCGGCGAACCTTCGAATGAAATTCTGGCGGCGCTGGGAAGCGATGTCGATTTTGAAGGCTGGCGGCTTTCACGCAATGGATTTGTGAGTTCAAGCTGCGGCGTTTGCGGCAAGCGCAACCGGGAGGCGATTGCGCAGGATGTTCCAGCTCTTGCACCCAACGGGCTGAAGGTGAGTGCAGAGTTGATTGAGAAGCTGCCAGCGCTTCTACGAGACCAGCAACAAGGCTTCGCGCAAACTGGAGGGCTTCACGCCGCTGCGCTGGTGACGGCTGAGGGTAAAGTCGAAGCGGCATTTGAGGACATTGGGAGGCATAATGCTCTAGACAAATTAATCGGCTCGGCCGTGTTAAGCGGGCTGACTCCGCTAAGCGAGCGGATTTTGTTTTTGAGCAGCAGAAGCAGCTTCGAATTGATTCAGAAAGCTGCGATGGCGGGTGCGCCGGTGATGGCGACAGTGGGCGGGCCTTCCAGCCTGGCAATTGAGACGGCGCGCGATCTGAACATGACGCTGATCGGCTTCGTCCGCGATGGACGCTTTAACATCTATTCCGGTGAATGGCGCGTAAACTCGTAGTCAGATGAAGTTGAGATTTCGTAAAAACAGCTTGCGTTTGCGGGTGAACCAGAAGGAAGTAGAAACGCTGGCTTCGGGTACAGCGCTGGAAGAGCGAATCAGCTTCCCGGGCGATGCGAGTTTCAAGTACTTCCTGGCGGCATCCACGGCGGACGTACCCGAAGCGGTTTACCAAGATGGGGCACTACGGGTATCGACACCTTTGAGGCAGGTGAAGGATTGGGCCAGCGGCAGCGAGATTGGCATTTACTTCGAGCTGCCGGCGAATGGCAGCGTTCTGAAAGTGGCGATTGAGAAAGACTTGGAATGCGTTGAGGGACCGCCTGAAGAAGCGGATCCCGATGCCTTCCCGCGAGCAGACGGCAAGACCTGCTAAGGGTGGCCGATGTCGCGGTGCAGGCCTTTCACGGTGAAGCCGGCTTTTTTCAAGTGCTTGAGAATTTCGTCAGAAATGAAAACCGAGCGGTGATGGCCGCCGGTACAGCCGAAGGAAATGGTCAGATAGCTCTTGCCTTCGCGGATGTAGTGCGGCAGCAAATAAATCAGCAGCTCAGAGATTCGATTGATGAATTCGGTAGTTTGCGGGAACGAGCGGATATAACGCGCAACGCTGGGGTGACGGCCGCTGAGCTTCTTAAACGCTGGAATGTAGTTCGGATTCGGGAGAAAGCGGACGTCGAAGACCAGGTCGCTATCGGGTGGAACACCGTGGCGAAAGCCGAAGCTGTTGACATAGACGACGATCTTGTCGCCATCCTGCTTGCTTTCGAACTTGGTAGAGATCAGCGCGCGTAACTCGTGGACGTTGAGCTTCGAAGTATCGATGCAGAGATCGGCCAGTTTCTGAATGGGTTCGAGTTGGGCGCGCTCATCTTTCAGGCTGGTAAGAACGGTGGATTCGGGGCCGAGCGGATGAGGGCGGCGGGTCTCACTGAAGCGGCGGCGAAGGGTTTCGTCCTCGGCATCTAGGAAGAGCAGCCGGGTGTCGAGACGCTTCTTGAGTTCGCGAAAGATTTTTGGAAACCGGCGGAGTTCGCCGCCTTCCCGGATGTCAATAATCAGAGCCGCGCGCCGTTTGGTTTTGGCATCGCGCGTGAGATCGGCAAACTTGGGCAACAGCGCGATCGGCAGATTGTCAACCGCATAGAAGCCCAGATCTTCGAACGCCTTGAGAGCGGTTTGTTTACCGGAACCGCTCATCCCCGTGAGGATCACGAGATCGGCGGAATCCAACGCCAGATTGGCGTCTGGCATGGGCACGGGCAGCTTGCTCTTGGCTGGGCTCGGCACGTCTTATGATTCGATCAGATCGAGGTTGCCGTCGGCGCGACGTACCAGCACGGACAAGCAATCGCGATTGGAATCGCGATAGACGCAGTAATTGGCCTCCGACTCCATTTCCATGATTGCTTCCTGCAGGGTCATGGGTTTGCGATCTTCCCGGTAATTGACGCGGAAGATTTTGGGCTTAGGAGCAGCCTTTCCGTTCGTCTTCTCCGCTTTCGCCGCTTTGGCCGGTTTGGCGGGTTCTGTTGTGAGAGCGACGGTTTCGGCCCCGTCCCAATTTTCTTTACTGGAGCGGACGGATTTGGCATCGCGATGAGTGTCGCGCCAGCGCGCCCGCAACTTGAGAACTTGCTTTTCAAGCTTGGCGATGGCATTGGTCAGCGCCATATCCAAATCGGAATCGACGCCTTCACCCACTAAGGCATGATCGTAAAAGTTGACGATCACTTCCACCTTATGGAGATGACGTTCAACCTGATGGGTGACGTGCGCTTCACGCTCTCCCCGGCGTTCAACGAACTTGCTCAACTTAGCGAGCTTTGCGCTGAACTTCTCTTGGATTTCAGGGGTGAAATCTTTTGTCTTGCCCGAAACAATAAGCTTCATTGTTGCCTCTTTTCGAGCGGCCCCGGACTAAACCGGAGGGCTCGCCAGATTCCTTGCTAGCCGGCACAGGTTTAGGCGCGAACTTTGCGCTGGTGGGAAGAAGGAATTTTCATATCCTCCCGGTATTTGGCGACCGTGCGCCGGGTTACCTCAATCCCTTCAGACTGCAATCGAGCAGTGATTTGCTCATCGGTGAGCGGATCGGCGGAATTCTCTTCCTCAATCATTTTCTTCACCCGTCGTTTAACAATCAACAGGGGCGTGAGGCTGCCTGACGGCCCCTGCACCGCTTCGGAGAAAAAGTAGCGGAGCTCGAAAACTCCCTGCGGGGTGTGCGCGTATTTGTTGGCAACCGCGCGGCTCACCGTGGAGGGATGGACTCCGATTTCTTCGGCTACTTCTTTAATCATCATGGGCTTCAAGTTATCGATGCCGGATTCCAAACACTCCTGCTGACGCCGGACAATAGAGTGGCAGACACGCAGGATGGTTTGTTTGCGCTGCTCAATGTTCTTGATCAACTGGAGCGCCGAAGCGTAACGTTCTTTAACGTAATTTCTAACGTCCTTGCTCGGTTGCTGGTCACGGTCGATCATCAGCTTGTAATTACGGTTCAAGCGGAGCTGGGGAATATCGTCGTCGTTTAAGGTTATGACGTAATCGTCACCTTCCTTGGTGATGTAAACGTCGGGTTCAACCTGGCTTGCGCCGCCGCCGGAATAACGCAGGCCGGGAGCCGGATCGAGGTGACGAATGGCATTGATGGCGATATGGATGTGTTCCGCGGGGCGGCCAAGAACCTTGGCTAGCTGGGCGATTTGCCGGGTTTCGAGAAGCCGGAGATGATCATGCACGATCTTCCAGGCGACCGAATCGCGCGCGCCGCGGGCATCGAGCTGCAACAGTAGGCACTCACGAAGGCTCAAGGCACCGACGCCCAGCGGATCCAGAGATTGAACCGCTTTTAAGCCGGCGCGGACATCCGGAAGGCTGAGGCCTTCAGCTACGGCGATTTCTTCCAGCGGCGTAGTGAGATAACCGCTTTCTTCCAGGTTTCCGATGATGCTATTCGCCGCCAGACGAACGCCTTCGGGCAGCACAAGAACGCTCAACTGCGACTGCAGGTGGTCGCTCAAGGTGACCGGCGAGGACAGAAAGGTCTCAAACGAGGGCTTTTCCACCGACTCGGACGCAGGGCTTTTGAAGCCAGGATCGAGATAATCGTCAAAAAAACTGCCAAAATCGATTTCTTCGAAGGGATCGGTCTCGGTCTTCGGCGCGTCTTCAACGGCAGTGGAAGCGAGCGCGGAATCAACGGAACCGTCGGCGGAAAGCGATTCACCTTCGCCAGCTTCAAAAGAACCAGCCTCAGGTTGGTTAACCTTTTCAAGCAGCGCCGAATCAGCCGGATCGGGGGCGCGCTCGCGTTCCAATAAGGATTGAATTTCGGCCGGAGTGAGTTCTTCACCAGCGTCCGCCGACTCCTCAAGCACCGGGTTTTCGGCCATTTCGTTCACGATCATGTCTTTCAACTCCAGCCGGTTAAGCTGGAGGACCGTGACCATTTGCACGAGCCCAGGGGTGAGTATTTGCTTTTGCTGAACACCGAGGTGCAGCCGTTGCGACAGCGAACTCATTTAGGTTCAGTTTATCACCGAAAGAGAGCCCGTTCCGGCAAGAAAAAGCCGAGATTTCAGCAGGTTGCGACGCAAGTAGGGCATTTGAAATACACTTCGGGTTCGATAGCGGGCGATTAACGATGACAAACGCCGACCTTACTGGCCCTTAGATGCCGTTAAACGTGAATTGAGCTTGGTGGAGCGCTCAAATTTGGCTACCTGGCTACTCCCACCTGACATGAAGGCAGCGAGACGCGGTTCTAAAAACTCTTCCGTAAATTCGAAGCCAATTTCGGCGGGGTCAAACGTTGTACGGTCAAATCTCGCCTTGTCGAGAGCGTTGAGGGCGCGTTCGAGACGTCCTTGATAGAGCCACTTCCGGTCTTCCTGCAATCTGACGAGCTGCCCGATATCTTCGTTCCGCTGCTTGCGCAAGCGGGATTCCTGGCGGGCGAGACTGTTGAAATCTTTGGAATAGGCGCGGGCGATGTGGGCCTGGATCATGGATTCGCGGGTGGCCGGGTCCAATTGATCGGCAAAGCTGCCGCCGAGTTCGACTCGACCGATGGCGTAAAATCCGGTCTCCAGACTAGGGATACGCAGGAGACGCCATTCAGTGTCAGCAATGGATTGGACAAGGTAATGTTCTTCGTCGGTGGCCGGTTCGAATTTCTCAATGAAGAGGGCGACGTGTTTCTGGTAGATCTCGACGTCCTCGGACGGGAGCACGACGGTGCGGCCGGTGAGACCGGTTTTGACGGCATTCAGAGAAGATTTGGCTTTTCCTTCGGCCGACGACGGACCGGTGGAGAGCTGCGCGTTCGCGCGGTTTGCGGTGATTTGTGCTTCGGTAGACATCTGTGTCCTCGCGCCCAGGGTGGCAGGATGTCAAGCGACGGAAAGAATGGAAGGCGGGTAAGTGATTGAGTGGTATGAGAAAAAATAAATTTGATTTTTGAACAGCGGAGCGGGAGCGCTCCAAACGAGAGATTGGGGCCAAAGGTAGGGGAGCGCTGCCGCTACTCTGCCCGCAGGGCATTTACGGGGTCGATCTTAATGGCTTTGCGCGCTGGCAGATAACTTCCAAGGAGCGCCGCAAGAATCAATGCGGCAGACGCGGCCAAATACGTTACCGGATCGGCCGGGCTTACCTCAAAGAGCAGTGATCGCATCAGACCTGTCAGCGCGAGCGCCGCCGGCAATCCGCAGATGACCCCGATGCCGGACATCATAAAACCTTGACGTATGAACAACCCTGCCACCTCCTCAAGAGGAGCGCCCAGGGCCAGCCGTATTCCAATTTCCCGAGTGCGCTGCGAAACCGAATAAGAAATCACTCCGTAAATCCCCACTACTCCGAGAAGGAGCGCTATGCCACCGGCGATGGCCAAGAGCACAAGTGTCACAGAACTGCGAGCGAGCGATCTTTCGTATACCGATTGCAGTGTCTTGAAAGCCGCAACGGGTAGGCTCGCATTCACACTCGCGACGGCTGCCTGGATTCTCTGGCGTAACGCCGCCGATCCCGCCACGGGTGTACGGACGACGTACGCGGCACCGCGGATCACGGTGTCGCCGCCTTCTAGATTCTTCTGCAGCAACGGCCAGTAAACGATTGTTGGCGGTTTCTGATCGATGCCGTCGTCGTGCAGGTCCGCAACCACGCCAATCACTTCCCGCCAGTAATCTTTGAGCTTGACGCGGATGCGTTTGCCGACGGCCGCGCGGGGATCGCCCCAAAGCTCACGCGCCAAGTTTTCCGAAACGACGGCGACTGGGGTTCGATTGTAAAGTTCGCTCCAGGTAAAATCGCGTCCTGCAATCAGATGGCTGCCAATCGTCGAAATGTAGCCTGGCGACACATACTTGAACCGCCGTACCGAAGGAATGCTGCCTTCGCGATAGCGGCGGTCCTCGGCAAAAATCGGATCGTTCTCACCGCCTTCGAGCGGAAGGTCGCTTATTGCCGCAACGGTGGAGATACCCGGTACGGTTTCGATCTTCCGGAGAATATCCTCTTCCATTCGAACAACCCGCTGCGGATCCTTAATCTGCGTCTCCGGAATTCCAATTTGCATTGTCTCCAACTCTGACGCTCCGGAAAAGCCGGGGTCAACATGGCGCAGCGCGCGGAAGGTGCGGATCATCAGACCGGACCCGACCAGCAGGATCACTGCCAACGCCACTTGCACCGCCACGAGAAGGCCACGCGCGCGCTGACGTTCTTTGCTGCCGGTAAGCGACCGACCCTCGCTACGCAGCCCAGCGGAGACCTGAGGCCTCGCATACTTAGCGGCCGGAATCAGCCCGAAGAGCAGACCTGCGAGCAACGAAACGCACAGAGTGAATGCCAGTGCCGCGGCATCGATCGAAATATCGTGGATGCGCGGCAAATTCGACAATTCCGAGGCTACGAGCACCCGCAAAGCGGCATAAGCAAGCGCCAGACCCAATACGCCTCCAGCAACGCCCAAGAGCACGCTTTCGAGCAGCAGTTCTCGCGCGATGCGCCCTACTCCCGCTCCCAGCGCGGCGCGAATTGCCAGTTCATGGCGGCGTCCGTCCGCGCGAACCAAAAGCAGATTCGCCACATTGGCACATGCGATCAACAAGACAATGCTTACCGTGCCCATCAGCACCCATAGAGTATTGCCGATATCACCCAATAAGGTGTCTTTAAGCAGCCGCAGCCGTGGTGCGATCCGAGCGGCCGTGAAGGTATTCGGACTCCATCCAGGATTCATCGGGAACTTTTTCGCAGCCATGGGCAGCATGCGCGCTACATCCGCGTTCGCCTGCGCGAGCGTGACGCCCGGTCTGAGCCTGGCAATGCCCTCGCAACAGAAGCCGATCAGATGAATCTCCGCGCGTCTGAACCGGAAGGGCGCCAGCAGTGAAATTTTCCGATCCATGAATTGAAACGACGGCGGCAGCACTCCGATTACCGTATAAGCATTGCCATCCAGTAAAATACGGCGCCCGATAACACCGCGACCCCCTGCGAACCGCTGTCTCCAATATCCATCGGCAAGCATCACCGTGCGTTCGTTTTCCGGGTCTTCGTCTGCTGTCGTGAATCCGCGTCCGAGCGCCGGATGAACGCCCAAGGCGGCAAGAAAACGATTCGATACCGATAATCCCGGCACTTGCTGCGGCTCGGCTAGACCCGTCGCCGTCCAGGAATCCCCCGTCCACATAGCGACGTTCTGAAAAACACGGTTTTCTTCGCTATACGTGAGGTAAAGCGATGCCGCCATGTTGAGTTCCTTGATGTTGAGGCCCGGTGCGGTATGCGACAGCGCGACAAGTTGCTCCGAACGCGGATACGGCAGAGGCTTCAGCAGCACTGCGTCGATCACGCTGAAGATGGCCGTGCTCGCGCCGATTCCCAACGCGAGAACAAGTACAATGACTGCCGTGAAACCTGGATTGCCGCGCAGCCGGCGAGCGGCATAGCGCAAATCGGCAAAGAAAGTGTCGAGCGCGTTTTCCCACCCATATTCGCGCACTTGTTCGCGAGCGGCCGTCGTACCGCCAAACTCCAGCCGTGCGGCCCGGCGGGCCTCGTCGGGAGCGAGCCCTCTGGCGGCAAAGGCAGCCGTAGCTTCTTCCAGATAGTGACTTACCTCGTCGGCGATTTCCTGGTCCGCGGCTTTCCGGTTTCCGAGCACGCGCAAGCCGTGGGTGAACTGACGCCAAAGGGACACCGATTATGCCTCAGCCTTCAGGAGACGCGCTATCGCGGAAGCCCGGCGGTTCCACTCGGCTGTTTCGAGTTCAAGCTGTTTCCGCCCTGAGCGAGTGAGCGAATAGAACTTCGCCCGGCGCGAGTTATCTGTTTGCCGCCATTCGGAATCCAACCACCCCATGCGTTCCAGCCGCTGAAAGGCAGTGAGGAGCGATCCGGGATTGACTTTGAAGACATCCCGCGATATCTGCTCAATGCGGCGAGCGATCCCGAAGCCATGCATGGGCTCAAGGCTAAGCGTTTTCAGAATCAGCATGTCTAAAGTGCCCTGAATTAGGTCTGTGTTTGCTTTATCCATCGATACTCCGAACAACAACGTACACCAATATAACTCTTTTATGTTGATTGTCAAGAGCTGATTGCCAAGATGATAGATTGTGTCTGGCGGCGTTTCCGATAGGAGCCGTGACCGCCGGGATTAGCGGTTTTCAAGCGTAAAATCCCGGCTCGTCTTTCCGGCAGCGGGAATTCCCAGCGCGATCCGCGAAAAAAAAGCGGGTGAAATTGTCGATCGGGCAGCCGGCCATTCGACGTCAAATAGAGGCGAAAGTCTCAAAACTCAGCGCAACAGATAGAAGGAGACATAACAATGAGAGTCATGGTACTAGTCAAAGCCAACAAGGACTCGGAGGCGGGCGCGATGCCGAGCCGGGAACTCTTGGCTGCGATGGGGCATTTTAATGAAGAGTTGGTGAAGGCCGGCGTTATGCTCGCCGGCGATGGGCTGCAGCCTAGTTCGAAAGGCAAACGCGTGCGGTTTTCGGGCGGCAGCAGAACCGTGGTTGACGGGCCGTTTACCGAGACAAAAGAACTCGTCGCCGGCTTTTGGCTATGGCAGGCAGGGTCCATGGACGAGGCTGTGCAGTGGCTCAAGCGAGCTCCGTTCGATGGCGGAGAAGAGGTCGAGATCCGTCCAGTGTTTGAGGCCAGTGATTTCGGCGAGAGTCTTACTCCCGAGTTAAAGGAGCAGGAGCAACGGTTGCGCGAGCAACTCGCAGGAAAAAAGTAAGGCAAAGTTTTTAAATTTTGTGTCGAACCAGCGATTTCTGGTTCGACTTATTTATAGAGTGCGGATATCTCAGGCCAAGGCATTGAGATATCCGCTCCCAACTTCAAGCAATTTTAAGGAGGCAGCAATGCGATTTTTGAGTATCTATAAGACAGCTGAACGATCCACCCCTCCCACGCCGCAGGAAATGGCGGCAATGGGAAAGCTGATCGAAGAGGGAATGACGAAAGGTTGGCTGCTCGCGACGGAAGGCTGCTTGCCGAGCGCGCTGGGCGCACGGGTGCGCCGAGCCAATGGCGACTTGACTGTCACTGACGGTCCCTTCACCGAGTCCAAAGAGGTTGTGGGGGGATTCGCGATATTGAAGGCAAACTCGAAGCAGGAGG
This sequence comes from Bryobacterales bacterium, assembly GCA_963718465.1. Lineage (GTDB taxonomy): Bacteria > Acidobacteriota > Terriglobia > Bryobacterales > Bryobacteraceae > Bog-105. The sequence goes on from CAVQZK010000021.1 coordinate 67,093, forward strand.
CTATCGAGATGGCAAGGCAGTTCCTGCGGGTTGCCGGAGACGGCGAGTGCGAGTTGCGCCAGTTGTATGAAGCCGGCGCACAGCCAAACGAGCCCGCGTGTCACGAGTCGAACGCGGTTGCAGCGAGGAGCTGAACATGGTGTGATCGGTAGTTGGGAGGGACTACCGAGACTCATCGTGCGATTGAGGCGGTTTGGCGCATGGAATCGGCGCACCTCATTGCGAGCCTTACGTGAATAGGGCGCGACGTGGGCGGGACGGAGTTGGAGCGCGATCTCACCGAGCGGGAAAACGCAGGTTTTTGGAGTTCTGCTCTGGTTTTGCCGTCCTGGCGGCAAGTTCACTTCAGGGGGCTTTGAGTGCGTGGTAAATTGTGCGCACAAATGCGTCGGCGCTCACGCGTCCGTGTCCCCACTGCGAATCGAATTCGGCGGAGGGATGTCCGGCTAGAACCTGCTGCTCTGTCATTCCACTGCCAATCATTTGGCGGATACGATCGCGGACGGTGACAATCATGTCAACAAAGGCTTTTACTTGCGCGCCATTTGTCACCGCCCCTCTGGCTGGGACGATGCGAAACGCACTGCCCGTCCATGACCGCAGCGTTTTCAGCAAGCCGTCTAACTTGCCGCCTTGTTCGGTATCAATTTTGGGATAGCCGTCGCCAGGAAACACCTCGCCGAGATAGATCAGATTGGCTATATGAAAATGGACAATGGCGTCGGCATCGCTATAGCCAGGGGTTTGATGGACAATGTGGATCGCTTCGCCATTTAAGTCGAAGGTCAGAACTTCTGAAAACGCTATCCGGGGGCGGTCGACTCCAAGTTCGATCAAGCGAGGAGGTAACGGCTTTGGCGGTCCCATCGCATGCCCGCCGAGACGTTGTAGAGCATTCTCCTGCATGGCCACAAAAGCGCCGCGACGCTGCCATCCGGCATCGCCCTCGGAATGAGCTAAGTCCGCAGGCGCAATAACGACGTAGCGAACCGAGGATTTTGTCCTGCCAGCCAGGATGCCGCTGATTTGCGCGGTACTTGCGGCCGACGGCATGCCGATGAGCAAAGCGCCGTCCGGCCCAACCGAGGCGACGACGTTGCCGGAAGCGGTAGCAAACACGAGCACGTTGGGCGTGATTTCGCTGACGCTCACGGCTTCGGGTGCGTCAGCGGCGAGTGTTCCCAACGGGCCGAGAACGACGGCGATCAAGAAAATTTGGCAAAGCTTCATACGAGTTTGCAAAAGCGCTCTTTCAGCATGATGTCAGGCCTTACTCTGCCATTCGTAGAAATTAGCCGTGAAGTCGCGAAGGGAGCGCGGTGATTTTCCGTTCCCTAGCTTCTTCAGCAGGCTCTCCTTATCGGCCGGGCTCCGGTCCTGGCCGAGCTTGAATTTACCTTCAAGAAGTTCGATTTCCATCTCGAAACCGATGATGCCGCCCATGAGTCCGTACTTGTAGCTGTCGTCGATTTTAGAGAAATCATAATTCGTTCCTTCGTAGCCCTCGAATTTTGCGATCAGCTTTGCAAGCAGGCCGTTCAGTTCCTTCTTGCCGTCGACGGGCCGCAATTTGCCGGTTGCATGCACGACGGCGAAGTTCCAGGTGGGTACCACATTACCCGTCTTGGCGTACCAGGTTGGCGAGATGTAGCCGTGCGGTCCATGGAAAACAATGACCCCGGTTTGCACACCGTCGAAAGCGCCGTGTTGCGGATTCTGGCGCGAGATGTGGCCGTGGATCGTTCCATAGGGTCCGGCGGCACGGTCAAGGAAGACCGGGATGTGAGTGATGCGAAGCGAGGGTGCGACCGTCACCAGATCGACGAAGGCGAATTCGTCCATAAAATCGTGAAGGAAGCGTCGGTCCTGAACCAGCTGCGGTTTGGGGATGTAGAGCGATTCGGCGACAGCAGCGGCTTCGGTTGCGGGAGTTTGCGCGCCCGGCCTCAAGGCCTGCAAAGGCGAATCCGGCGAGGAGATCGCGGCGGTTCATATCGGTGGCTCCTGGTTGGAAATCGGGATTGCTTTATTGTCGCTCAGTAAAGCAACTGGCGTAAGTTATATAACTGAAAAGACCGGCAGAGAGTATCTGCCGGTCTTTTGGTTTGTAAAGCTCTAGAGAAAAATCTAGAACTTGATGGTGCCGGAGAACTGCATGATGCGCATGTGTCCGCTGCTTCCGGCGGCGAGACCCGTAATTTCCCCGTTACTGGTCTGCACGTTGCTGTTCGGCATGCCAAGATTAGTGTGATTGAAGGCGTTCTGCGAATCAGCCCTCAACGTGAAACCCAACCTTTCGGTGATACGGAACGTTTTCGCCAGGGTCAAATCCTGCTCGATGAATTGCGGACCATAGAGCGTGTTGATTGGATAATTACCGAATGAGAAGGCCGCTGGAGAGGTGAACGGACCAGTCAGGTTCGGGTCTGCAACCGTCCATTGATTGCGGTTTTGGTTACTGGCGTACACTGAGCCCGTACCAATGTTGGGACGGCTATTTGGCCCTGTGTCCGGCTTGCCGGTATAGGTGCTGATTTGGGGCGAATACGGGAAGCCGCTGTAGTATGTCGTGATTCCACTTATGTTCCAACCACCTAATACTCCATCGATGAGCCGGTTCGTGTTAGCTCCAAACTTCCGTCCTTTGCCAAAGGGAATGTCGTAGTTCTCAGCGAAAATCCATTGCTGCCGAGGAAGTATGTTGCTATAGCCCGCGCCGGCGGCACGGTCGTAATTGAAATAATAGTTGGAATCATACGGATCCCACCCATTTCCCCATTGCCGTTGATAAGTGTAGCTGCCTTGCACCGTCAGGCCTGGCAAGATTATTGATCTTGGCAGTGCCCTGAAACGAGTTGAAACGCTCGTTGGTGCAGTCGCAGAAATATTGAAGGCCCTGAGTCCAGCCGTAAGCCGCATAGTATGGCCGATTCGCGTTGCTACTGGCTTGGCCAGGGACATAGACCTCTTCATTGGGATCAATGGTTTGCCCGGTACCGAGGAATCCATGCCGGTTCTGGTTTCCGACGTAAGCACCGCTTACCACTAATTTGCTCGTGAGTTGGCGTTGCACGGTCAGATTGTATTCATAGACTTCCGGCAAGGTAACGGTTACGGGGCGGAATCTCGCACTGATGCCGTTGGGCAAAAGGAATGTTCCATTGGTACTAATGTTGACGGGGCTCGGCAGGCCGTTCGCCTGGATGCCCCCGCCGGTGTAGCCAGCCGGACCTTGCGCCAAGTTAAATACGTCGGCGAACGGATTGGCAGGGTTCATAGTCTGCTGCGAGAGGACCGGGGGATTTTGCGTTACGTTGTGACCGAAGTTCGATCCGAACACGCCCAAGTCATAGCCGATTCCAAAACCGCCGCGAACCACAGTTTTTGAATCGATTTGCTGGGCGAATCCGATGCGTGGCGCGAAATTTTTCCAGTTCATGGTTTGAATGCCGTTGGCCGGGATTTGGTTGTAGCCGAACACGTACATCAAACCGTTAGACAGATTAAGCGTTGCACCGTTCCCGGTACCGTTAACCGATTCCGGGAAGACCATTTCCCAGCGCAGACCGTATGTTACGGTCAGCTTGGGAGTGATGCGCCACTCATCCTGTCCATACCAAAAAAAGCGCGGCTGGCTTTCAGAGGCGTTCGTGCTGCTGCTGACATAGCGATTGAAGGTGGTAACGTTGCCTAGCAGGAAAGTGGCGAGCGGGATGCCATCGCCGGACGTGTTGCCGGTATTCACCTGATCGAACGTCAGCTCACCGGCGCGATGGTTATCGCTGGGTACCCGCAAATTCTGCGCATAGCGCAAATCGGCACCCACTTTAATCGTGTGTTTGCCGACGATCCTGGTCAGGTTGTCGATGAACTGATACTGTTTCTCGGTTTGCGTTAAGGGGCAGTTGCATTGGTTAGCCCCTAACGAATAGCCTAGCTTCGCGTCCTGCAGGCCATTTGGTCCCTGAATGTCGAAGTACGGCATTCCAGAGGCGTAAGTGGTGTCCAAGTTCAGGCCGGGGATACCAGCTTGAGTGGCAGGCTGAGTCCCATAGCCCTGCGGTGTGTCAAATACGTGGTAGCGCATGTACCCGAAGCGGAATTCATTGACGAGCGTCGGCGAGATTGTATCCGTCCAGCCGATTGACAAACTGCGATTGCTTGCCACGGAATTACCACCATAGTTGACGAAAGCCGGGCCGCCGGCCTCCACGCCGAACGCGCCGGGCGCCGCTTCCGTAAAGGCCGCATCGCTATATCGGCCGAATATCGAGTTTTTTTGGTTGAGATAGTAATCTTCCCGAGTGTCCCACTGATTTCCAGTAATCGCAGTCGCGCCATTGGCCGCATAGTTGTTGGCAAACGGTTGGTTGGCGTATTGTTGCGTGTTGGGTCCAGGGAAATAAGCCATTATGGCGGCAGCCTGGGGACTGATCCGGTTAGCCGGAATGATGTTACCGGAGAATGGCGTGCGATTTGCGGCAACTCCGTTCCCCGTGTTGGGGTCGTAGAGTTGATAGCTCGACGCGTTCGGGACGGCGGGATTCAGCCAGTCGCTGAAGTTCCCGGTGCGGTTTAACGCATCCGGAACGCTCGTCACAATACCGCCACCTTGCGATTGCCTGTTCAACTGAGCATCGCCAAAGAAAAAGAGCTTGTCCTTGATGACCCTTCCCCCAATTGACCCGCCAAACTGATTTTGCCGGTAGACAGGCGCAGGCAGTCCACCACCGAACGGGTTGGCGGCCGATGTAACAAAGCCTGGCGTATTCAACTGCAAATACTCGAAGGCGTCGCCATGGAACGTATTGGTGCCCGATTTAGTTGAGTAAGATGCGGTGCCGCCGCCGATGTATTCAAATTCGGCGTCGAAATTCTGCTCCGCCTGTTTAATTTCAGAAAGCGAATCGAATGTGGGATTGATGACGATAATGCCAAGAATGGGATCCTGGTTGGTAGTTCCGTCCAGTTCATATCCCATGGCATCGAACAATTGCCCATTTGCGACCATCTGAACGCTGTTTTGTGGGTTTTCGTCCGATGCATGCTGCCAGCCGAGCTTAGCGGTTCCTGGCTGCAGCAACTCCATCGATTGCGCGTTGCGCCCGATGTTCGGAAGTTCGCCAATCTGTTCCGCTGTGAATGTTTGCGACACGTCCGCTCGATCGGTCTGCAGCAGCGGAGCGGCAGCCGTGACTTCGACCGATGTGCTGACATCGCCGACTTTAAGCTGAGCGTCGTAACGAGCCGCTTCGTCCACGCGAATTTCCAAACCGTTCGAGACGACTTTTTGGAAACCGGCGGCTTCGATGGTAACGGTGTACGGATCGGGAATCAATTGGCCTTTAGCGTAATTGCCCGATGCGTCGGAGTTGACCACGGATTGGGTGCCCTTGCTTGTATCCGTGATGGTGATTTTGGCGTTCGCCACAGCGCCCCCTGAGCTGTCTGTGATGGTGCCGTAAATGTTACCGAAAACCTGTTGTGCGTTGGCTGTCGCTGTTACCCCTAACAGCAAAGCGAACGCAAGGAACGCGGAGCACAAGGCTCCTTTGCGAAAGCAAGACATAGCTTCTCCTTGGAAGTAGGACCTCTGAAACTTCTTCGTTCCGACCCGGCACCTCAGCCGAGTTAGAAAACTCACACCACTGACTAGTGTAATCGATCTGTTAACAAAAAAGTACTAAAAGCGGACACTTTTACCACCCAGAAAATACGAGTGTTACAAGTAATTATATACCTAATTTGGACTAGTCGAGCGGGGCCAGCGTCTCAAAAGCGTACAAATTTGGGCCTATGGAACGCACTGCACCGGATTCACCGAAAGGTCAAGCCGTGATCGCCGTCCCAAACCAGGGATTCAGGAATTGCATTATCGGACATCGCGAAGGCACAGTATTCCACACGTAAAGTGGCCTTGGCTGGGATCCAACGGAACGAAGGAACACCGAACATCGATCCGCGGTTGACCATAGCCTGGCGGGATTCGACAACTGGAGAGACGCCGAACTCCATGCCGCAGGTAAGAGTGTTTCCGTTCCAAGGCGGATCAGTGCGTAGATGATTTTCCTCCCAGCGAGCCAACCACGGAAAGTCTTCGCGCCGCCAAACGTAACCGAATAAGACCTTTGATGTGGGAGACCATGCCAGAAAATAGGCATGATCGCGGGTTTGGTCCATCAAGTGAGTTGTAAAGCCGCCCGAGACTGGATCGGCGGTGTAGGTGGAAAAATCGAAAAACCCGCCGGCTTTACGCGGGCAATACGGCCAGGCGAATTCCGCGCCCGGCTTTTGCGGTCCAAGGCCGCCGTTAAAATCGCCGTCAATTACTTTTGAGCGGGCAGCGGGGAGGCGGAACTGGGTTTGTCCGCGCTCGAGAAAAGGCGGACCAAGGGTGACGTGCTGGGTCCAGGCAATGGGGCGGTCGGTTGCTGCCAGGTTTTCCACCTCTTCCGAGAAGCGGACCACGGGCGAATACGGCGAAATACGCAAGCGGCGGCTGAAACGCAACTGGGCCAGCTTAAGTGTGGCGGAAAGATTTAACTCATGGCCAGAAGACGAGACCTGGTAAGGAGTGATGGGGGCCTCGCCGTGAACGGGAACGCCGGCGGCGGCCTCATGGGGGCCAGGCGCGCCAAAAAGATCGAGACAGAGACTGTGACCCAGAATGCCCGAGAGTAAATGAGCTTCGTTGCTGGCGCCATATTCGGGATGCGTAGCCGGACGGTAAGTGGAGGGCTCAATGGACGGCCAGGGCGGCGTCCAAAGCGGGTTAACACCTGAAGGCTTGTGAAGGATTTCGGCGACATGGCCGCCTTCGACGGTGGTGGTCACTCGCAGAAGATCGTTTTCGATTTGCACGGCGCGCCGGCCTCGGTAGGTGATTTCACTCATTTCATAGGGACTTGTATACCACGCAACCGTTCCTATACTGGCTGTGTATGTGTTTTTTGATTGCCGCACTCTGGTTGGCTCAAGCTGCGGCAGGCGATTTACATAAGCAGGGCGCCGATTTCTATGCCCAAAAGAAATATCCGGAAGCGATTGCGGCACTGGAGCAGGCGGTGACAAACGAAGATCCAAAGTCCGCGGGATTTGCGGACGCGGCGCTGATGATTGGGCAGAGTTATTTTCTGCTTTCGCAACCAGCGAAATCGATACCCTGGCTGAAAAGGATACCCGACTCAGCCGAAGCCAACTACATGCTGGGCAATGCCTACATGCAAACCCACCAGGTGGACAAAGCCGAAGGGGCCTTTGCGCGACTGTTCGGAAAGCAGGCTGATTCAGCCGCCGGCCATCTACTGGCCGCCGAACTGATGTTGAAGAGAGAATACGAAGACGACGCTTTCAGCCAAGTGAATAAAGCCCTGGCTCTTGATCCGAAGATTCCCGGCGCACATTTCATGCTGGGCGAGATTGCGGTCTCACGCCATCAGTTTGACGAGGGTGCGGCCGAGATGGGGAAGGAAATCGAGGTCAACCCTAATTTTTCCATGGCCTGGTACCGGCTTGGCGAGGTGTTAGCACGTCAGGAGCGCTGGGCCGCCGCTATCCCGAACCTGGAGCGCGCCATCTGGTTGAACGCGGATTTCAGCGGGCCATACATTGTGCTTGGTAAATGCTATTTCAAAACGGCCAACTATTCGAACGCTGAAGGTATTCTGCGGCACGCGCTGACGCTCGATCCTCAGAACTATTCAGCTACCTATCTGCTAGGGCAAAGCTTGTTGGCTGAGGGTAGGAAAGAAGAAGGGCGTGCGGTGCTGGAAAAGCTTACGAAGATGGAGCATCGATAAGGGGAACCGATTTCACTTGCTGACGGAAACAACGCGAATGAAGTGATCGGTAAAGGTGAGGGCGGGGGCGGGATTGACCTTTGGCATGTGGCAGGCGACGCAATTGCCACTCTTCTGATCGGCAATGTGGGCGGTTTGATTCGCATGGCAGGCGAGGCATTTCTGGTTGTAAACGGCGGGCGTGTCACGCTGGGCATTGCGGTGGGCCGGATGGCAGGTTGTACACTCGATGCCGCTTTTCAGAAAACAGGCGCTTTTCATGAGGCGTAGCGGCTGGAAGCGGACGTTGCCTATACTGTCATCGTTGCCGGAAGGCGGCTTGAGCCGGTGGCACTCGCCGCAAAGTTGAACCTGAGCTAAATGGTCGAGCTTGCCGGGATTGACCGGCTTGCCATGACCATTGGCGTGCTCTTCGGCTCCCGCATGGCAGCGGACGCATTGCACGCCGGGAGTGAGGCTGGTCAAGTCACTGTTTACGGAGGTCGCGTGGCAGTTGAAACATTTGCGGGCGTCGGCGATTGACTCGGCCCAGCCCAGGGCCTTTGTGGCGCTCGCGGAGATTCCGTTCTCTTGTCCGATGGTGATGCCGTAGCCATTAGCAGCGTAGAAACTGACCCGATGCTCGATGAAGCCGCCGCGATAGTGGAGGACAGGCGTCTGACCCTGGCGGCCAGAACCGAAGATCCAAGCGATGGGAGCGGTTGCGGCATCGGAACCGCGCTGGGCAGTAGCATCAATGCCGTCCGGAGTCTGATGGTAAACGAAGGAATAGCCGTTGAGAGCTTCGCCGAGCGGTTTGCCGGACAGATGCGTGACGAACGGACTCCCTTGCGGAGCCATTAAAGCCGATGCGTGGGCGGATTGGGAATGAAGCTTCGCCTCGGCGGGGTGGCAGATAGCGCAGTCCGCGGCGGCAAGAGGTATTGCTCCGAAAATAAAGACGACGAGGTTGAGTGCGAGCGCCAGGCGCATGGGAGGCGGCCTTTCCTCACCCAGCCTTTTGCGACTTCGAATATTGCCCCTTCGGGCGCTCAGGAAGAACCCGGAAAGAATCTTTCAAGGAGCACAGCAAATTGAACTTCAGGATGTACCATCCGGCTGCGATGCCATCCATGAAGCCAATTTTCTTTCCCTCCGCATAGGTGCGGCCATAGTACGAAATTGGCACTTCATACATGGCGCAGTTGAGTTTGGCGAGTTTTGCAGTGACTTCGATTTCAAAACCGAAACCCGAGCTGGTGATGTTCATGTTGCGGATGATGTCGCCGCGAAAGGCTTTGTAACCTGTCTCCACATCGGTTAGATTCACGTTTGTAAATACGTTTGAGATGAACGTCAGGGCTTTATTCGCCAAGTAGTGATAGAAATACAAGACGCGAGAAGCCTTACGGACTAAAAAGCGCGAGCCGTACACAACGTCGGCGTTGCCGTCCAGAATGGGGCCGATCACTTCGCAGATCTCCGCGGGGTCATATTCGAGATCGGCATCCTGGACAATTACAATGTCTCCGGTCGTGAGCGCGAAACCGGCCTTGAGGGCTTCGGTTTTGCCGCCATTTACGTCTCGGCGTATGGCCTTTATTTTGGAATGAAGACCGCTCAATTCCTGGGCGATAGCGCCAGTTCGATCGGTCGAGCAATCGTCGACGATGACTATCTCAAGAAGGTTCGGGATCGCAAGGAGTCGTTGAACAACAACGCCCAAGGTCGCTTCTTCGTTATACGCGGGAATAACGACGGAGAGACATTCATTGCCACTCATTACTGGTCTAGTCTACTAGGTTCAACGCTGGATGGGCCGATGAGAGGGGCCACTATAATTCCCTAGTGCCTGCAATTCCACGAACTCTCCTGGCTGGATTAGGCCTGGGTTTTCTCGTTGCTATCAGCTATCTGCCCGCGGCAGTGTTTCATCTTTCCATTAACCCGCTGTATCGTAATTCGGGGTTAGCAAGCCATTCGCGGGCGGGCCTTACAGGCGGGTTTCCCTTTATTGACCCTAATGCGGGAACCACCACTCAATCGCTTGGGCATCTCTCGGCAGAGGACTGGCTGCATGGACGAGTGCCGTGGTGGAATCATTATGCTGGCGTAGGTCTTCCGCTAGCGGCCGAGATGCAGTCGGAAGCGTTTTTTCTGCCGTTTGTACTGCTGCTGCATTTCTCCGGCGGTGTCATTTATCTGCGGATTGCCATGCAGGTGCTGGCGGGGGTTGCTACGTTCATGCTTCTGCGGCAATTGCGGTTGGGCTTTGCCGCGGCATTTCTGGGTGGAATGTTTTACACCTTCAACGGCACGTTCGCCTGGTTTGCCCACGGCGAGATTATGCCGCTGCCTTTTCTGCCGTTATTTCTGCTTGGGATCGAGCGGGCTGCAACGAGCGCAAAGGAACAAAAACGCGGCGGGTGGGTTTTGATCTCGGTCTCAATGGCGTATTCGATTTATGCGGGATTTCCCGAGACCGCCTTCATGGATGGCATGCTGGCTTTCTTGTGGGCGATAGTACGACTGGGAGGTCTGCCCTGGCCTTCGCGAAAGTTCTTGCTAGCCAAGATTTGCATTGGCGGCGCCGCAGGTCTCTTGCTGACGGCACCGCTGCTAGTTCCGTTTTTCGAATATTTGCAACACTCTGGTGTAGCGCATAACGATTTCGGCGATCGAGGGCTGCCGAGATCGTCCTTTCTCCAGCTATTCCTGCCCTATGTGTATGGCCCGATAGAGGGTTTGACCGGCGTGGACAGCACTAATGAACTGGTGGTGGACTGGGGTAATATCGGCGGCTATTTCGGAATTACGGCTATCTTTTTGGCTGTGCTCGGAGCCGTTGCTGAGAGGCGGGAGCGCGCGTTACGGATGCTACTGGCGCTCTGGATTGTGTTGGTGGTAGCGCGGACCATCGACGTTCCGGGAACTCACGCGCTGTTTCGCCTGATACCGGGAATGAAATTAGTTGCGGTTTACCGGAATAGCTCAGGCTCTTTCGAAATGGCAGTGGCGATTCTGGCGGCTTTTGCGATCGAACGCTGGATCCAGGGGAGCGGCATAGCTCGGTCAAAGGTGCTGGCGTCCGCGGGGTTGACGGCAATTCTAGCTGGGGTAGGGCTTGAGTTGGGCCGGGCAATGATACAGCGGCTGGAAGCTGGGGCTCATAGATATTCGCTTTGGCTGTGGGGTTCGGTTGCGTATGCGCTCTTCTTTTTGATCTTGACGACGGTTCTGTCCGCGTCTCTTCCGACGCGGCGGCGAATCGCTCTGTTTAGCGCGGCCATAACAGCCGAGTGCATGGGCCTGTATTTAGTTCCGCACTTCGCCGGCTTGCGCGATGCCGCGATGGACATGGCGCCGTTGACCTATCTCAAGGATCATTTAGGCTGGCAGCGGGCGTATGCATTGGGCGGCATCCACCCGAACTATGGCTCTTACTATCAGATTCCGTTTATCGACCATGAATCGCTGCCGGTATCGGATTCCTGGATTCGGTACTTGCGAACGAACGTAGATGCTGAGATTGACGCGGTCACCTTTTCGGGCGATGTCCCGCCTCCACTTTCGAAGCGGGCGCAGACGTTGCGCCGCAATCTCACCAGTCTTAAAGAGACCGGGGTGCTATTTGTCACCGCGCCGCGGAACACCGACCCATTGGAAAAGCGGACATTTTTGCCGCACGCGGCTGGCGGAAATATTCCGGTGTACCTGAACGAGGGCCAGCAGATTACGGGAACTCTTCCCAAGGCCGCCGGCGGTCTTGGGTCAGTCGAGACCGCGACGGTCATGGTTGGAACGGATGCCGGTGCGGCAACGGGCGTGTTGCGGATGCAGCTTTGCAGCGGATCTACTTGTGTCGAAGGCAATGCGGATCTGACGAACGCGGCAGACAACGCACCACTACCGATACACTTCAGCCCGGCCCTTATAGTAAATCCAGCCGCACCACTTCGTTATACGCTGACTCATATTGATTCAAAGCATCCCGTCGCGATTTGGATGTTTCCCTCGGGACCAGAAGGCGGACTGGCTACTCTACCCAATGGCGCCCCGTCAGAGCGGACACCGGACGTCTCATTTGCGATGGCGCAGGGACAACAGGAATTGAAACCGGTCTTTCAGAGTTCGACGGAAGATATCTTCGAACTCTCGAATCCTGCGCCGTACTTCGACGTGAAGGACGGGGGTTGCAAGCTGACAATCGAGTCGCATCAGTCGTTGCGAAGCTCTTGCCCTGCGGCAGCCACGCTGATCAGGCGAGAGTTGTTTTATCCAGGATGGCGAGCGTTCGTCAATGGCCGCGAGACGCCGCTACGAGCCAGTTCAATTTTTCAGGCAGTGGACTTATCTCCAGGAGAATCGAGAATTGAATTCCGATACGTGCCTACGAATACGGGCTGTGTCGTGCATAGCCGGATTGTTAGGGGTAGCAACGGTAATGGCGGGTTATTGGAGACGATTGCTCTAACAATTGGAACGCCTATTTTTTGGCCGCAAGTTGGGTCTTTACGCGTTGCAGATTCGCCAATGCCGCTGCATGATTCGGATCGATAGCTAACGCCTGCTCGAAAGCTTTTTGCGCGGACGGCAAATCGCCAGTGATCGCGAGCAGCGTGCCCAAGTTCGCCTGAATATCGGCGTCGTTTGCGTTAAGGCGGGCGGCCTCGCGAAAGCTGGCAAGGGCTTCCGGATAGCTGTGCTTCTTGAAGTAGATGGTGCCCAATCCAACTTGAGCCGCCGCATCATCGGGCTTGGCTCGCAGCAGAGTTGAATATTCGGCTGCTGCGGCATCGAGTTCGCCGTTGGCTTGCAGGGCGCGGGCAAGATTGAAATGGGCGTTCATATAACCGGGGTCGAGCCGCAGGCACTCGCGCAATTCGGGAATCGCGTCCTGCAAATCGTCTTCAAGCATGAGCACCGAAGCCAAACTGTTATGGGCGGTGGCGCTGTTTGGATCGGCTTGCAAAGCGGATCTGTAGGCGGATGCGGCTTCGGGTAAGCGCCCGCGAGTTTGCAAAAGAGCGGCCAGGTTATACTGCGCCAGAAAATCGCCCGGATATTTTTCAAGGCGGCGGCGCATAACTGCTTCTTGAATATCGAAGCGCGGATCGTTTTTGTCGCCAGGTTTATCGCCAGACTTCGTTTTGGGCAGCAGTTGCAGCCAGACATGGCCCATTTCATCTTCGCTACGGTTTCCGGTAAAAACAAGTTTCGGCGGACGATTCGGATTACGCGGATTGGCGGCCGAATTGTCGTAGCGGATCTTCATCGAGATCTCCGTTCCCTTAGGCAGGAAAACGGGATTTTCGTATTCGTAGACAGCCTGCCAATTGATATCCCAATCGGCAATATGAATCAATTGGCGGCGGATTCCGCCGGGCAGCTCGGCCCAAGCAACTATGTCTTTTCCCAGGTAGTGCGCATGAGGATAAATTGCGAGCAGTTCGGAATCGACGGGCAACGTCAACGAGTCGCTGACGGTGAATGTCTTGTCGTTCGGCGGAATACGAATTGCTCCGTCGTGCTCCAGTTGAACCAGTATCGGAAAGCGGGTTGGCGGCTGCTTGGCAAAATAGATGCCCACCTCTCCCTGGACCGATTCTTCCTTGCCGGTCGGCTGCAGGTGCAAATTAAACACGAGGTCGGTTCCGGGATCGAGGCGCCACGCCATGTCGTCAGGCGCGGGGCGCAGAACGCTAGCGGGTTTCCAAAACAGGAAATGCGAGTCGGGGTCGAACTCGTTGGCGGCGGCCTCGGTGATGACGTCCATGCCCGCGAATCCTGGATTACCATCGGCGCCATCGCGCTTTCGCAAAGATTGAGTCCGGTCGAGAACTATATTTGCATGATGCACGACTCCCGGGTTACTCATGCGCAGCTCGAATGCGCGAACATAGCGGACTTCGTGCAGGCCACTGGGGACGATAAAGTTGCGAAATACGTCGGCGCCCGAAGCGGGCAGGTGGAATGCTTTTGGCATGCTGAGAATGAGATCGGGCGGACCCATCTGCCACTCGCTTGAAAACTGAGGCGGAACAGGCGAATGCGCCGCGCCGCGCGGCTTGCCTTGCTTCAGCCAATCGGCGAATAACTGAATCTGCCGGGACGTTAGACTACGGTCGCCGGCGAACTTAAGACCTCCGCGTTCGGGCGGCCAAGGAGGCATGTAGCGGCTTTGGGTAACGGCTGCAATCTGCGCGGCGTGCCTTGCAACGTCTTCGTATTTGATAAGCGGGAAAGGCCCGCTGCCGCCTGGGTGATGGCACGGAGCGCAATGTTCAAACACTACCGGAGCTACATCTTTATTGAACGTGACGGTTGCGCCAGCGACGGCGGTAAACGAAATCAATATAAGTAAGACGCGCGCCTGCACCTGCTATTTATTATCCAGCGCGACGCGGATCATCACTTCCAGTTGCTCTTTGCTTGAGCCAGTGCTGATGAACAATTCCTGACGCGCGCCTGAACTTAGCGCGATTCCTTTCCAACCGTTGGTGGTGGGTACCGTGATGTGGATAGTTGGCACACCTTTGGCATCGCGAACCTGGCGAATAACACCCGGAATGATGGAGCGAATTTCGGAATTCCCGCGCAGCAAGCGTTCCAGCACGGGGCGCAGGCCGTCGATAATGCTGTGCTCGATTTTCAGTTTATTCTTCTCGGCACGCAGTCTCATGAGCTATTTAAAACGCTTCTTATATTGAAAATCGATTCCGAACTCACCGTTATCATCGCGCAAAGCTACGACCGAAAATTGACGGCTGAACGCCCATTCCACGCGAAATATCTGTTCCGACGTTTGCGAAAGGTTTGTTACATAAGTAACGGTGATGTCGCGGGAGATCTGCTGCTCTACGGACAGGCGGGCCTGCGGGGTGTTCGTAAGGCCCTGCACGTAGGGATCGATTTTGATGTTGGTGATGCCGAACAACTTCGACAAGCGATTGGAAACCGGCGAGGAAACCGCCGCGCCCAAAAGGCTATTCCCTCCCGGCTGCGAGGCATTCGCTTCGTTCGTTCTTTCCGAGACTGAATTGCTAGCCACGGCGTCGGGTGTGCGGCCTACCGTCAGCAATGCGACAATGTCGCGCGGTTGCAGGGGCGGATCTGAACGGTAGGTGATATTGAGTTTATTGAATGTTCCGGCAATAGTGATATCAACCGTAATGCCACGCGCCTCGGTCTCTAAATCGAGATCGAGAACCGGTTCAATCTTCACCGAGTTTACGAAATTCACCTCTCCCCGATTGATGCTGTAGCGGGTTCCAAACACCCTGATATCGCCCTGGTTGGCCGACAAACTACCAAGCAAAATGGGGTGATCGGGCGAGCCGCGCAAACGCAGATTGATCTCCGCTTCGACGTCCCGGCTCAGAGCGGTCGTCAACTGCAGGTTCGGAGCGCTTTCGATACCCACGTCCAGGTGCATGCCGGAAAGGAATGGATTATCGTTCGATGGCCCGGCCGACAACGCGCCGAATGAGGCGGCCAAATTTCCAACGTCGGTGTTTGGATTGAACACAACGCGCGAAACGGCCAGCGTTCCGGAAAGAATGCTGCTGGAGCTTGTGCCGCTCAGCCTGAGCGTGGAAGTGACGGTAACGCTCAAGGCGCCGGCGTAGCGAAGGCGAACATTCTGCGCGTTGCCTGCCAAGTGATAAACCAGGGGACCACCGCCGCCGAAGCTGACAAAGCCGCCCAACGAGAGTTCGCCGCCGCCCGAGCGCGCGGTCATCTTTTGCAAGGTAGCGCGATTCCGGTTAAATGAAACGGTACCGTTTACCGCGCTCAGGCCGTTCGAAAGGCTCTCGGGAAAAAAAGAACCGTTCTTGATATCGAGCGTGCCGTTGACCAAGGGATCGCGAAACGTTCCGGTTACGCTCGCCGAGACGTTGGAGACGCCGGAGGATTCCACGTTCTGATCAAACAAATTGAGGATCTGCAGATTGACGGAACCAACCACTTTCAGGTCGAGTGTCTTCCGGCTATCAAGCGGCACAGTGCCGGTGACCGACAAGCCTGTGTCATTTCCTTCAATGCGAAAACTACGCACGGTGGCGAGGCCGCCTGCGGCATCCAAAATCACCGGGCCGGCGTTGTGCAACACAATTTGCGGCGACTTCGCGCCAGCGGCTGTATTTGGATTCAATTGCGAACTGAGCTGCAGCCGATCCGCCTGCAGACTGGCCTTCATGCGGGAGGGTTCCTGCAAGGGGCCGCTGAATGAGAGCCCGGCCTTGCAAAAACCCATCGAACGGGCCAGTGAACCGCGAACCGCTGACGGCATATAGAGCGGCAAGATCGGTGCGATCAAACACTACTTCGCCGCTAACTGGGTTGCCGGCCGACAACTCAACCTGTGCATGACCGCGCATTTGGCTGCGCAGCAATTCGCCCGTTAACGATGCCTCCAGCTTCCGGCCTTGAGTTTTTGTGTCAATGGACAGATTGCCGTACGGCACTTTATTTAGAGTGATTTCACGAAATTGGAACGTGCCGTTTGCAGAAATTGGAACAACACCGTTGGGCGAAATACCGGCGGAAGCACTGAAGTGAATTTCAGCTCGCGCGTCAAGGCCAGGTTCGTACTTACGCACGGGTGAGAGGCTTCGAAGGGGGAAGCCGCCGTTGCTATCTACCTTGAGCTGCGCTTGGCCGACGCGCCAATCGCCGAGATTGTGCAGGTAGCCGCCCGAGAACTGCAAGAGGGCAGCGCCGGAAGAAAGCTTGCCGCCGGTGATGAGCAGGTTTTCTCCTTTAAGACTGGCATCGAACTGAACCTTATTGAGGGTCTCACCATAGGCGTCGACACTGTCGCTGGTAAAGTGGCCGCTGCCCTGCGGCTGCGCCATGGAGCCGCTGATTTGGAGCGCGCCCGCGGCAATGCCGCGAATGATGGGTAACTGAACATTAGAAATCTGGGCCATTGTCTTTCCGATATCGACGCCGGAAAAACGAACGGCGCCGCTTATCGGACTATCTTTTTCAGGCATCCACCTCTCCAACCCCAAAAAGCCGACTGCACTTACATTACTTGTGCCTTGCCGCACATCGAGAGACGCGAAATTAATACCGTTCGCAGCCGCAGTGAAACGCGATTGAAGCCGATCGAAAGCTTGGCCCAAAAGATTGAATTGAGAGATCGCCAGCGTCCCGTCCACCTGTGGCTTGGCCAGAAGATTGTTGATCGTACCATCAAAATGGGCGCTGCCGGCGGAAGCCAGAACCGGCAAGTAATTCTCCACGTTCTGCGGCGCTACCAGGTTCAGCAACGGCTTCAGGTCCGCCAAATTCGAACTGTCGAGAACGATGTGGGAATCGCCGCTCAGTGCGCCGGAAAATGACACCTGGGAAGCGGGGAGATTTAGATGCGAGTTTCCAAAATCGATCAGGTTCCCGCGCCGCCGGTAATGCAATTCGACATCGCCGGACAGTGGAATGCCCTGTGCGGCCGGGTTCAGATGCAGCTGGGTTTCGATGGCAAGATCTTCAGAGTTGCGAGCCAGCGTGGCCGTTAGTCTTACGCGTCCGCCTGCCGTTGCGCTCCAGGCCAGCGGCTTATCCGTAAAGAAGGCGGCTGCTTCGCGTAACGAAAGGCCCGTTAAATTGCCGTTAAGATCGAGCAGAAAATGGGGATTGAGTGTTCCTTCTCCGCTAAACCGCGTACCGTTGGCGCTGCCGGTTAGCCGCCTGAACCTGGCGCCCGCGTTTGAAGCAACAACGTCGGAACTCGCATCGACATTTTTGATTGTAAAAGCTCGCGACAGGTAGCCGGCTCTCTTGATCTCGACCCGGCCGGTGAAGGAAATTCCCGATTCCTCGCCGTAGTGGCTCGTTCCGTGAAGAGCCGTCCGGCCACCTCGGAAGTTCGCCAGGCTTGCAAAGCTGGCCGCTTGCTCTGTCGATAGATCTGCGTCGACTTTGAAATCGGCGGTGGGATTTGCGAAGCGCCGGATATCACCGGCCGCATGCAAATTGGAATCGGCGCCTACGATGTCGAGTTGTTGAAAGCGCAAGCTGTCTCGCTCGACCCGCGCGTGTGCGTTTAACTGGACCGGCCCGGGAGGAACCAGGCCGGGGTCGAGGAAGATTTGGCGTGAAGTGAACTGAATATCGTAACCGGGCGGAGCGCCCCGATATCCGACCAGCAGCGCCAGACCATCGCCGCGAATATCGATAGGTACTTGACGGTCATTGGCATGTATAGACCCTTCATTCACCTCGAAATGCTTTAGCTTTAGATTGAGCAGTTCATCCAGCGGTCCATCGCTGCTTTTCCTCTTGAGCTGGGGTAAGGGGATGTTGGTTTGACCACTCGAACCGATGAGCAGATTGACCTGAGGGCGGTCGACCACAAGCGACGCCAAATCGACGGAGCGTTCAAGGATGGAAATAATTCGCAGAGTGACACGAAGAGTCTCTACGCGCAGTAGGGGCGCGGTCTCGGGCGGTTCCGTGCCATGCACGACGAGGCCGTGAAACTCGGCAGTGAGCGTGTGCCAGTCATAATCAAAGGCCTTTAATTCGACTTTGCCTCCAGTGGCGCGCTCAACCTCGGCAATGACCCGCCTCCGCACTTCATCGCGAAACCAATTAGACCGCAGTATGAACCAGGAGCCTAGAGACGCTACTATGATCACTCCGGCTAGAGCGGCGCCAAGGGAGACAAATAAGCGGCGGCGGCGAGTCATAAAGCTCACTGGAGAGTCTTGTCGAAATACACAATATTTACCTGCTTGCGGCTCTCGGCTAACCAGTTGTTCAAGCCCGCATCGGTTCGCTCTTCGATCAAAGTCGTCCTGAGCACTTCGCGAGCCTTATCGAGCGTAGGAGGCTCTCCCGTGTGGCTCAGCTTCCAGCTTGCCGCCTTTTGTTTATAAGCGGCTTCAACATCGGCGTCGGAAACGGAAGAGTCGGGCCGGAACCGGTATTCAATGAACTGCAAAGCCGTCAGCTGCAGTTCCAGATGTTGCCGCAACGTATCCTCAGTAAGATTGAACTGCTTCAGCGCCTGGCGGAATGCTTCAGTTCCACCGTTTTGTTCCTTTATTTGCTGCAGGTATGCCTCTATGGCTTGGTCTTCCGGCAAAGGATAGTGGCTCAGTTCCATTTCGTTCCTGATGAGCAACTGCTGCACAAGCCGATCGGCAGCTTCACGGCGCGCTTCAAGATCGCGCGCAACGGGTTTGTGGTTCATCATGGCGGTGATGCGCAGTTCTTCATCCAACTGAAGCTGCGTGATCACTTGCCGGCCCACCGCAATGGCTAGGCGGTCTACCAGGTCAGCGTGCATCAGCAACGAAGAACAGAGAATAACGAAGTAACGAAGCATCAGAACGCTTGACCCAGCGAGATATGAAATTGAAAACTGTTGATCTTCTGAGCGGTTGTAGGGACCGGATTGCCGCTCAGGAAATCTGCCAAAGTACCTTTCAAACCGATGAACCGGGGCGCGTTTGGGCTGTATGAAAGATCGAACCGGACTGGACCGATTGGCGTCCGGTAGCGGATGCCGAAGCCGAGAGACTGGACCATATAGTCGAAGTCCTGCTGATTGTGCTGATCGAACCGGAAGCTTACGGCGTTGAGCGTGCTGTAGACGTTGCCGGAGTCTTGAAACAAAACACCTCCCAAATTATCTCCATAGAGCGGAAAGCGCAGCTCGAAATTATTCACGAAAAGGGCTTTGCCGCCGAGGGGGAAGCCGGTTGTCAAATCGCGCGGACCGGCCTGGAAATCGGGGAACGAACGGAGCGAGGTAGAGCCGCCCGAATAGATTCGTTCCGCCAGGGGGACATCCTGCTTGCCGCCCGTTCTGCTGATAACGCCCAACTGCGTGCTGCGCGCGAACACGAAATCGCGCCCCAGCGCATGATAGGTTGAGTTTCGCAACAACCCTCGCGCGAAGTGGGTTTGTGAACCCAACAGACCTGGCGCGTAGCTTAGGTCGAGCGTTGTATAGGTGCCACGATGGGCGTCGGTAGGATCGTCCCGCTTGTCTTCGATCATTGAAACGCTCATAATGCCCGCGGTTTCCGGTTGCGCCAAAAGCGGGATTACGGCAGTGTCAATCTTGACGTTTGACAGCAACACATTGCGGAAAATAAAACCATATTGCAGAGTGTAAGCGCGCGAAAGCCGTTGACCGAGACGGATGGACCCCTCGCGCTGGCGCGCCGTGTAAGTTCGTATGTCGTTCGAGTTCTCAATAAGTCCCGATGCGGTGAAATTGAGTTTCTCATTAGAGATGAACTGCGGAATGAAGTAAGTTAGAACGGCCCTTTGATCAATGGTGGAAACGGAGGTCTGCAAACCGAGCGTTTCCCCCAAGCCGAACAAATTGATACGGCTGACTCCAAGAGCGATGCGCGGCGCAAAACCAGTGCTGCCAGCCGGATTATCAAGGCTGGTTACACTACCGCTGCCGATACGCGCAATTTGCGCGCCCAAACCCACGTTAAACGAGTAATGCTTCGCTTCATCAATGTCGTATAGAACATATTTGTCCGCTTCGTCTCCGTCGGGGTTCTGTACCGCGGTATTGACCCGGGCGAAAATGCCTAAATCATAAAGCCGGCGCTGAGTGTCGGTTTCTTTCGAAAGCGAGAGTGGCTCACCATCTTTCAATTCCATGCGATCAAACACCAGGGCCGGTCTAGTCGTTTCAAGTCCGCTGATCAGGACTCCGCGCACATATTTCTGGGCGCCGGGCTTAAGAACGTACCTAAGATTCACGTGCGCCGGTTCGTCGGCCGGAGTTACATAGTAGTCGAACGTGGCGCTTAGATATCCGCGGCTGTAGTAGTAATTCAGAAGATTTTCGCGGTCGGATCCCACATTGACATCGCTGTACGGCTGGCTCTTTGAAGACGCCAGCATCGATTCAAGAACCGGAAGGTCTTGACTTGCGGCACCTTCGATGTTCAAGCCGGAGACAAACCACTGCAGACCTTCTTGAATAGAAATGGTCACTCCCAGATGGTTATCAGCGCCCCGAAAATCGTCTTGTATGCGATAGGTGACCTGCACGTCGCGAAAGCCGTTTGAGGTATACAAATTCTTGATCGTCTGCACGTCCTGGCGCAGGTAGCCTTCATTGAAACGTCCCCAGGGGAAACGCGGCAGGGAAGCGGGCTCAATATACAGCCGTTCACGAATGGTCTGTTCAGGAAAATAGCGATTCCCCTGAATTGCCAGATACACGAACTTATGGCGGCCGCCGCGGTCTACGGTGTAGGTAACGATTCGTGCGCGGCCGTCCTTTCCGTCGCTTACGGTATGCTTCACCTCGGCCTCAAAATAACCACCGGTCTCAAGGTACTGCTCAATATTGTGATCGCCCTCCACTAAAAGGTCTTCATCAACGGAGCGTTCTTGAAAAATCGGGACAAGCTGGACCAATTTACCGAGGCTGATTTTCGCGCCTTCCACGCGCACCGCGATGTGCTGACCTGCCTCGATCTCGATGGACGGCTGAACGGTATTAGAATCTTCGTGATAATCGAGGCGGTTTAGCGCCACTTTCGTGTCAAGAAGATGATTTTTCTCGTAATAGCGGCGAACGTTGTCGAGTCCTCCCCGTAACCGGGCATCGGTGACCTGCTGCCATCCCAGACCAAACCACCCATACAGGCGTTTCCAGTGAGTGGCGCGAATTACGCTGTCTTGGGAGCGCCCCGGATTCCCGCTTACCAGGGGCCGCTCAAATTTAGCGCGCTTCCCAGCCTCAACGTCGAACGTAACATTGGCCTGCTCGTAACCATCGTCGCGATCCACGCCCGCATCTACCGTTGCATTGTAAAAGCCGTTCTGACGGAGAATGTTCTTCACCGACTCGATGGCCTGGTTCTTATCGGCATCGCTATAGGGAGTGCCCAGACGCAGTTTGGCGGCACTCAGCAGTTGGCCATTATTCGGCGGCTGCTTAACGCCTAGAACCTGTACTCTACCCACAAAATAAGTACGCTCTGTCACAAAGCGAAGCGCCACTCCGTCAGGCTCCTGGTGGGCGTCGACCGCCAGATCGGCAAAGCGCCCGGTGGCGTACAAGCTTTCGAGCGCCTGGCGCAGGTCGCGGTCGTGAAAGACCGATCCCGGAGCGAAGGGGAGTCGATCCAGCATCTGCTTAGTGGGCAGTGGCTGTTCGGCGGGGTCGAAGATGATGCTCGAAATCTTCTCTCCTTCATACTTCAATGCATTCCTAAGAAGGTTAGAGGTGTCTTGCGCCGGCAAATTGGATGCCAGAAGAAGCGCTGCTGCTGCTAGCATCGTGCTATATGACACCGGGCGAGAAAGAACGCTATTCGCGGCAGATTCTTTTCCCGGCGATTGGCGAGCACGGGCAGGAGCGGATTCAGCGGGCGGCGGTCTGTATCGTAGGCTGCGGCGCACTAGGAAGCTTTCAGGCAGAGGCTCTGACGCGCGCCGGCGTGGGCCGGTTGCGGCTTATCGATCGCGACTACGTTGACTATACAAATCTTCAGAGGCAATGGCTTTACGACGAATCGGACGCGCAAAATGAGTCTCCCAAATCAATTGCAGCCGCACAAAGATTGCATCAGATTAATTCTAATGTCCAGGTTGAACCGCTGGTAGCGGATCTCACGCCGTCTAACGCGGAAGAACTACTCGCCCCTTTCGACCTGATTCTCGATGGCACTGACAATTTCGAAACTCGGTATCTCCTCAACGATCTTAGCGTTAAGACGGGAACTCCCTGGGTTTATGGAGCGGCGATTGGAAGCTACGGTGTCGTGATGCCGATTGTGCCGGATCGCGGACCCTGTTTTGCTTGTGTCTACCCCGAACCTCCGGCCGGCGCACAGCCGACCTGCGACGTGAATGGCGTTCTCTCGGCGACGACGGCTGCGGTGGCTGCGCTTCAAGTCGCCGCTGCGCTAAAGATGATAGTGGGTTGGCCCGACTTTCAGGCGATGATTCACACGCTCGATATCTGGGACGGAAAATCGAGGCAGATGAGCGCGGGTGAGCGCGATCCGCAATGCCGGGTCTGCGGCAAACATGAGTTTAGTTTTCTGGAAGGACGAAGACGCACTCCCGTGAGCCTATGCGGACGTAACGCCGTTCAGTTGCATGACAGCGCCCGGCCGCTCGATCTTGAGGAACTGGCGGTGCGGCTCAAGCCGCTGGGACAGGTTCGGGTGAATGAGTTTGCTTTGCGTCTGATGCTGCCGAAATACGATTTGACTTTTTTCCCCGATGGGCGGGCTATTGTGAAAGGGACAACGGATATAGGCGTGGCGCGCAGCGTCTATGCGCAATTGATCGGCGGTTAGAAGCGCCGATGGTTTAGAATTCAAAGAGCATCCCGTACTCGGGCGGTTAGCTCAGCCGGTTAGAGCGCCTGCCTTACAAGCAGGAGGTCCGCGGTTCGATCCCGCGACCGCCCACCAACTTACGCCTGGATCGGCTTTACGGTGTTGGCCACGTCTATCACCACCGCACGGATGTCAGAAAAGCGCTGGCTGCTCGGGCAATGGCGCGCAGAATCAGCAATCCATCTTCGCGGGAGCCGGTGTTAAATTGCTCCCCCGAGTGATCCACTGCATTACTAATGACGGCCACTATCGCGATTGCCGCGCCGGAGGCAGCGCCAAAAGCAAAAAGTGAGGCGGCTTGCATTTCAACCGCAAGAGCTTCCTCGTTACTCCACTTTTGAATTTGCAGCGTGGTTTCCCGATAGGGAGCATCCGTGGTCCAGACTTTGCCGGTCCGGACAGGCCAGTCAAGGGCTCCTAGGTGCTCTTCGAGCAGAGAAGCTATCGGCGTGGGACAAGAGATTTCCCGGGATGGCGGCAAGTAATGATATGAAGTCCCTTCGTCCCTGATGGCGCTGGTTACGACGAGAAGGCAAGGTAACGGCAGCGCTTGCGAGATGCGACCCGCGGATGTTAACCCCACGATTAGCCGTGCATCGGCGGCATGGAGTTGTTCTGCGATCAGCACTGAATACGGGCCCCCAATGGTTCGGGCAATCAAGCCACACCTTACATTTTCAATCGTAAATTCGAACATCCTCGTGTGAAAACAAGCCCAGGAATCGACAGGCGCGACCTTGCCGGTTTCTACAAGCCAATCTGTCAGATCACCATCGAAATCGAGAAAGCACACGGTAGGAATTGTGCTATTTGGAATCTGGCGGGTCCGGCGCAGTTCCTCCATAAGGTCTCGTGCGCGAAACGCGGATGGTTGATCGAGTGAATGACTGAGAAGTGGAAGGTCACGGTCTGCAGACATTGATTTGGATTTGCCAAAACAACTATTGAAGGATGCACCAGCAGTATAGGAACTCTTGCGAATTTCCAGACATTGTCCCGTGCGATTGAGCGTCCATAACACACCTATGTTAGCCCGCGGCGGACCGCCAGAAATCAGACCACTGTAAATAGGGAACCCGACTCCTTGCGCCCAGCCAAAGAATTTTGAAGTCATCTTTCGGCCACACCTGTGTTACATGTAGGACGTGCAGTTCTGGGTAAGGATGACTGTGGTAATCGCCATGGCGGCGGTCCTTGGGAATAGCTACTGCTACGCCCGTTGTCTTTCGTCAATGCCCGATCAAACATCGTCCACTGCCGACCAAGGCTGTCATCACTCCCCAGATTCAAAACAGAGCGATCATAAGCAGTGCGGTGGTCAGCATTGGTTGGAAATAGCTAATCCTGATTTTCAAGGACAGTTAGTAAAAGTCGGCTTGAGCGCAGCTTCGCTTTCAATTTCCCCACTCCATCGGTTTCAGCCCGAGCTTCGATGTTCGGTGGGTGGCGGGAGCCGGTTTCACAACCGGGATGCGATCTTCGAGCATCCTCCTTCTCCAGCGCATTCCGTTCTTCGTCTCTGATTCCTTCTCATCTCGTCTATAAAAACCCGGAACAGACATAGCGGCAGTGGCGCGCCTGCGCTTTGCACAACTCCTGTAACCGGAAAATTTTGTGAAGGAAGGAGAAAAGAAATGAAAGACCGTCGAAGTTTTTTCCGGAACGCTTTTGGGCTAGGTGCTGGAGTTCTCACCGCATCGAAGTCCGCTTCCGCCCAACACGTCCAAACAGAGTCATGGCAGCAGGATCGGGGCCCGCGGGTTCTGGTGGAGACGCCGGATATTAAAGATTTGCCATTCACAATTGACAACGGCGTCAAGGTTTTCAATTTGATTGCGGAGCCGGTGAAACAACAAATCACTCCGGCCAAAACGATTGATGCCTGGGGTTTCAACGGCAGCGCTCCGGGACCTACTATCCAGGTGACTCAGGGCGACCGCGTGCGCCTCATCGTGGACAACCACTTACCCGAGCCAACGTCCATGCACTGGCATGGATTTGAGATACCGCACAACATGGACGGCGGTCCTGGAATCAGCCAAGACCCGATTCCTCCCGGTGGCCGTTTCATCTATGAATTCACTTTGCACCAGGCTGGCACCTTTTTCTACCACTCGCATATGGCGATGCAGGAAATGATGGGCATGCTGGGCGCGTTCATCATGCATCCGAAAGCGCCCTATTCGCCGCGGGTGGAGAAGGATTTCGTCATTCTGCTTCAGGAATATGCTGTCCTGCCCAATAACACGGTCCCAAACACCATGAACATGGAATTCAACTGGCTGTTACTTAATGGCAAAGCAGGGCCGGCTACAACGCCACTTGTTGTGCGGCTGGGCGACCCGTGCGTATACGAATGATCAACCTGGGCATGGATCATCACCCAATCCACTTGCATGGCCATACTTTCTACACCACTGGAACCGAAGGCGGCCGCATTCCAGAAACAGCATGGATTCCAGGGAATACATCGTTGGTGGGCGTTGCTCAGTCGAGAGATGTTGAGTTTGTGGCGAACAATCCGGGCGACTGGATGCTGCACTGCCATTTGCCTCATCACATGATGAACCAAATGTCATCGAATGCCGGGCCGATGTCCCGCAAAGGCACCGGCATGTCGGCAGGCGTGGGCATGAACCAGGGTATGGGTATGCTCAACGGAACTCCCGGTGCTCCTCTGGGCGATGACTACGGACCAAGCTTGGGGCGCGGTCTTGGCGTGGGATCAACCAACGATCAAACGGTGGGGAATGCGCCTCTGTCTTCCGACAACGCTCACGCGGCCATGGCCGGCATGCGGCAGGGTGGCATGAAGATGGATGCCGATGTGGCAAAAGACGCCAACCGCGTGCCGGGCTTTCCTCAAGATGCGTACATGGAAGGCCCCATGATGGCTATGGACAAAATGGTCCAACGGCCTCAGAACTATGGCTTAAGACCCGGATGGAGCGGCTTTATGCAAGGCATGATGAGCTTCCTTCGCGTCTTGCCGCCCGATCAGTATGACAAAGTCATGGAGCAAGTTCGTCAGGGCCAGCCCATGAACATGCCCGGTATGCAGCACCCGATGTAGAGCGGAGACGACAACCAAATGAAAAGTAACTTCGCTTTATTTTGTATCTCAATCTTTGTTGGGTTAGGTAGTATCGCGTCATCCGCGTATTCACAGCAATCACACCCCACACCTGGCACGCAAAAGGCTGACGATTCGTCGAGCATGCAGCCAACCGGATCGCCGGTTCCCGATTTGCTGAAGGAAGCAGCGACGCGCACTCCGATGAACCTGAAGCAGTTCGAGCAGTTTGCGCTCACTTCTAACCCGACTCTAACCCAAGCGAACGCCATTGTGAGGCAATCGGCGGCGCAGGCCCGGCAAGTTGGCTTATACCCAAACCCCACCGTCGGCTATCAGGGCGAACAAATCCGCGGTGGTGATTACGGAGGAGGCGAGCAGGGCGCGTTTATTCAACAAAATATTGTGCTTGGCGGCAAGCTCGGCTTGCGAAGAGATATTTACGAACAGCAGCGTCAAGCCGATCAAATCGGTGTCACCGAACAACGCCATCGGATTCTCAGTGATGTTGGTCAGAGCTTTTATTCGGCTCTCGCGGCGCAAGAGATTGTCAATGCCCGCCGCCGGCTTCTTGGGCTGGCTATGGATGCTCTCGAAACCGCTCATCAACTCGCCAATGTTGGGCAGGCGGATGCACCGGATGTTCTGCAATCGGAGGTCGAGGCAGAACAAGCCAAGATCGACTACGTAACTGCGCAGCGCATGTACATGCAGGACTTCAGGACTCTTGCCGCACTGGCCGGAAAGCCGGATCTCCCGCTGGCGCCTCTGGGCGGCCACCTGGAAAACCCACCCTCCATCGACGAGGACCGGGTGATCGAGCAAATTGTTCAAGATAGCCCCGAGGTCAAACGTGCACAACAAGATGTCATGTACGCTCAGGCAGAACTCAAGAGCGCCAAACGCGAGCCGATTCCCGACATACAGCTTCGGGCTGGATTAGAGCAAAATTCCGAGCGCCTCGCGGCGAGTAATCCGCGAACCGTTGGCGGCCAGGCGTTCGCCACCGCTGGAATAACGCTCCCGATTTTTAACCGCAATCACGGAAACGTCTCGGCCGCAAGAGCAGATCTGGAGCGGGCACAGAGTGAGATCAACCGCGTGCAATTGTCGTTGCGTCGAAGCGCCCAGCCTCTGGTTCAGGCATATCTTTCCGGGCAAGTAGAAGCCAGCCGATACAAGAATGGGATGCTTCCCCGTGCCCTACAAGCGTACCGGCTTTACCTTGAGAAGTATCGACAAATGGGAGCGGCATATCCGCAGGTGCTTGTGTCGCAACGGACATATTTTCAATTGCAAATCGGCTATATCAATGTTCTGCAAGAACTGTGGCGCGATGCCATAGCGCTTCAAAACTATACGTTGACCGACGGGCTAATGGCGCCGACTCCCTTTGGCACAAGTAGTACAACACTCAACTTGCCTAATGCGAGTGGGGGCGCTGCGCAGTAGTATGAGGCCTGCAATTTAATCCGGTATTTCTGCTATGCGTCAGGAGATCGTGGATCGGTTGTCTCCACAGCAAAACTTACCTTCTCATAAATGTCGGTGAAATCCAGCCGAATTGCCAGCGATTCCAGAGACACGGTGCCACTGGCGGGTCCGATCTCGCGGAGTAACCAGCTGCCATCGGGCTGACGGATCGAATAATCCACCAGCATTTCGGTCTGCGATACCGTCAGATACTCCCGCAGTGAATCGATTCGCATGTATTGGTGAAATTTGCCGCCGCGATCATAATCCTTGGTGGATTCCGATAGCACCTCAATAATCAGCACTGGATTTGTCAAGATATCTCCCTGCTGATCGACTAAGACCGGCTTGCCGCAAACCACCATGACATCCGGATAAGTATACAAACCAGTGGCACTAACCAGGAGCCGCAGGTCGCTGGGGTAAACCCGGCAATCGCGGCTCCGAAGCTGGTTGCCGAGTACACGAACCAGGTTCCCTACGATGAGGTTGTGAGCTTCGCTCGCTCCGGCCATCGCGAATATCTCACCGTGGAAATATTCGCTTTTCGTTAATGCCGCGCGCTCCTGCACCAGGTATTCCGCTGGTGAAATAAACGAGCTCGGCTGCGTTGCCATCATTCAATTCTACCTACTTAGAACAGATGCCCCATCTTCTCGCGCTTGGTCCTCAAATAGACTGCGGTTGAATCCAGCGGCGGGGCAATAAGCGGCGCGCGTTCGACAACCTTGATCCCGACCTTCTCAATGGCCGCCACTTTGTCCGGATTATTCGAAAGCAGCCGCACTTCCCTGATCTTGAAGTAATTTAGAATGGCGGCTGGCAGCGCGTAATCCCGCAAATCCGCCTCAAAGCCCAACTTCACATTTGCCTCTACCGTATCCAGACCTTCATCCTGCAGTTCATAAGCGCGCAACTTATTCAGCAGTCCAATGCCTCGGCCTTCCTGATGTTCGTAAATCAACAGCCCGCGGCCTTCCCCCACGATTTGATCGAGCGCCAGTTCCAATTGGGAGCGGCAATCGCAGCGCAAACTATGGAATACATCCCCGGTCAAACATTGTGAATGGATTCGGACCAACGCCGGGCCCGCTTCGGCGCTCATATCCCCCAGCCTCAGAACTACGGCCTCTTCTGTTTCGGTGGGCCGCACACCTTCGAATCCGTAAATTCGAAAATGCCCGAAGCGGCTCGGAAAGTCTGCTTCGGCTACTTTATTCAGCTTGAAATCGGCCAACCTCTATTATAGAAACCGAAGCATCGCATGGTCACTGAACAGCAATTAGCCGAACTTCTGCTGAAAGTCGCCGTAGCCGCTTCTATTGCGAGCATCGTAATGCGCTTGGGGTTCATTCAACGGATGCTGCTGCGCGATGAGCGCTCGATAAACGACCGCATTCAACTCGCTCTCATCTTTTCACTCCTCTTCGCGGCCAGCGCTGAAGTGCGCATTCTTAGCCATGGGACTTATCAAGCCATTGACCTGGCTCTTGAAGGCGCGATCATCTCCGGCATTCTGGGCGGTTATGTCAGCGGTTTAATTACCGGCCTGTGCGTCTGCATCCCCGATATGTTCGCCGGTAAGTGGATGTCGATGCCGCTCTACAGCGCTGCCGGCGTCATCGGGGCGCTGATTCACGACTTGGCTCCGCGCCGCGACGATATATGGTCCTTCTCGCCCTTCGTCGACCTAAATCTATGGCGCTTGTTCAGGCAATTGATCCGGCTCAATCGCAATGCCATTCAGCGCCGCGTTATCGAATTGGCCTTTTTCAACGTTGCTTGTAACGCGCTGGTCGTTATAGCCGAGGTCTTACGCTGGGGCGTTCATCACATCTTCACAAAGCACGGCACGTTTTTCCTGTTTGGGGATGCAAAGCCCAGCTATCCTCTTTTTGCCGCATGGGCCGCCACGACGCTGTTCGCCGTTACCTTGCCAATTCGTGTGTGGAGCACCTTCCGCGCTGAGCGCCAGCTTGAAACGCAACACGCCCGCCTTACGGAAGCGCGCCTGGCCGCCCTGACAAATCAGATCAATCCGCACTTTCTTTTCAACACGCTTAATTCGATCGCCACTCTCATCCGCATCGACCCCGATAACGCGCGCAACATGATTTACCGGCTCTCAAAAATTTTGCGGCGGCTGCTTCGCAAAGCCGAGAACTTCTCACCGCTGCACGAAGAGATCTCGTTTATCGACGACTATCTGGGCATTGAAATGGTGCGGTTCGGCGACAAGCTTCGATTCCAGAAAGAAATAGATCCGAAGACGCTCGACCGGCTGATTCCCAGCATGATCCTTCAGCCCATCATCGAAAATTCCATCCGCCACGGCCTGGCGCATAAAGTGGAAGGCGGGATGGTGCTGCTGCGCACCTGGATAGAAGGATCGTCGCTGAATATTCTGATCGAAGACGATGGCGTCGGAATTGAAGAATCGAAGTTGGACAAGCTTTTTGAATCTGGCATCGGCGTCAGCAACGTTAACGAGCGCCTCCGGGTCCTTTTCGGTGCGGCCTATCGAATGGACGTCGAAAGCACCCCCGGGCAAGGCACCCGGACATCGATAGAGCTGCCTGAATTGGAAGACACTTCCTCTTCGCTGCCGCTGCTCACTGCGAAATCGTGAACTTCACGAACCTTAAGTAACCCAAGCTTGGGCGGGTCCGTCTATTGACTACTCGCTTGCTTCGAAAGGGTGGTAGTGTCTCTGTTCATATCAGGCAGACGGGTTGCGCTGCGGAAGATATTTTTTCTTTCCGCCGGTGCCGCATCCATCGCCAAGGGCTATCAGGATTCAAAACCGAAAGAAAATGAGAAAGACAAGGACAAGGAGAGTAAGTCCGGCGCACCCGTAATCTACACGCCTGGCCCAGATGTTAAGCCGCCCAAGGTAGTTCATTACGTGGAGCCAAAATCTTCCAACTCTTCCAAGGAGGCCTTTGTGGAAGGCGTGGTGAGGCTATCGACCGTGGTCACTCCCGACGGTGACCCGACTGACATTCAAGTTACGAAAGGTCTAAGCCGCGAAGAAGACCGCAACGCTGTTGAAGCTGTCAAGGAATGGCGCTTCCAGCCCGGCACGAAGGACGGTAAGCCCGTCCACGTGCGCGTTGCGATTGAAATCGACTTTCACCTGTTGTGACCCCGCGCGGCTACTTACCGGAAGGGGTGGCCGCTGCCACCTTCTTGAAATCACCGGCCTTCACGATGGTGATCTGCGCGGGATCGATTACCTTGCGCATGGCCGCGGAGATATCATCGGCCGAAAGGTTGCGCACCTTGTTTTCCAAATCGTCATCCCACGCAAACGTGCGTCCATCTTCGTCGTGACTTGTCAAGGCGCTGCATAGGGCTCCATCGTCCGAGCGCCTGACATTGCGCGATTGCAACCAGCCTACGCGGTCTTCGTCGAGTTCTTTCGCGGTAAAGCCGTCCTTCAGCATCTTGCCGATTTCGTCGTTGAACGCCGCTTCCACCTTCGCAATGTTTTGCGGAGCCGCTATGGCGAAGGCCTGGAACTGCCCATCCTTCTCATATGATTTGGCGGATATCATCGAGCCGATTCCATAACTAAGACCTTCTTTCACCCGGATGCGGTTCGCCAGTCGAGAGTTCAGAAATCCGCCGCCTAACATGTAGTTGCCCAGCACTAACCCGGGGTAAATGGAATCTGTGTCATTCAGGTTGAGGCGTTGTCCCGCAACAAACATAGCGTTTTCTTTGTCGGGAGTCTCAATGGTTTCGTTGGCGGTCTTTCCCT
>CAVQZK010000022.1:0-180881 GCA_963718465.1 Bryobacterales bacterium
CGCAGCGAGCATTTGCTCTCCAAGGTCTCGATGCCGTAGGCGGCGATGGCCATCCGCTCGCTGTGGATGTTGATGATCGCCAGAAGCACAAAAATATTCTGGCGGGCGTCATCCCGCGCAGCACGGCGGTTTTCGCCTCTTGGGTGTAGCCGTCGGTGGCGTCCTTGACGCGCCGTTCGAGGTAGCGCATCTGCTCGTGCGAGACCAGCTGGACGCCATCGACGCGCGAAAGGATGTCCTCCAACGTGGTGCAGACCCGCTCGGGACTGGCCGCCATGCGCGGGCCTGCGGACGACTGCCTTTGCCCAAACGCGTCGGCCTGCTCGAAGCCGATGGCGCCGTGCGCCGGGGAGTGGTTCTCCAAGGGGCCGACCGCCACCACGGACTTGCCGGAACGTGCGCGCTGAACCGGCGGTTCGGTCGCCGGGGCCGCCGCATGGACCGGGGCCGCGACGGACGGCGAAGGGAAGCCGGAGCCCCAGCCGCCGAAGGACGCCGCGCGGCGGGACGGCGCCTGGCGGACCCACACCACGCCGCCGATCACCGCCGCGCCTAGGGCGACGATCCACAGGCCGGACGCCTTGGCGGGAATGAGCGCGGCGGCGGAGAGCGCCCGCGCCTGTTTCGGCGGGCGGCCGCCGCCGGCGGTTCCTCCCGCCCGGCGCGCCCGTCCCCCTTGCGCCGGTGCCGTGGCGGTTGCCGTCGCCGCCAGCGGCGACGTCTCCGGCGCGGGTGCGGCGGTGGTGGTGGCGGTAGTGGCAGTGCCGGCGGACATCTCCGGCGGCACCTCCGCGCCCACATAGGCGACGGTATGGTTGTTCTCCCTCGGAGCGCTTCCTCGCCCAGACGACGTAGCCGACGCAGGCGGTCCAGGTCGGCATCGAGCTCGACGCTTTTGAGCGTCTTGGCGATGAAGCTGGGCAGGAACGCCGGGTGAAAGCCGAGGATGAGGGTGAGCAGGACGCCGGTGGCGATGTCGAGCGCCAGGTCGGCGGCCTGGCCGGGCATGGCGGTCAGCCAGAAGCCCGACATGGCGTGAACGGGGATTTGCAGCAGGTCGGCCGTGGCGGCGACCGCTACCGCCAGCGCGATCCGGAACTTTCCGAGCTTGGGTTTGGGCGTGGGCATGGGATTAGCGGCGAACGGGCCCTGCTTTTCTCGACGCGGCCGCCGATGTCGGCCCCTAGGCTGGTGGATGCCGGGGGCGCGGACTGGCGCTGCGCCGTCCCCACCGGTTCGGAGAACCGCTCCACGTCCTCGCCGGGCTTCCGAGGCGACCAGGCCGTCCACCATGTCCAGGCGGCGGTGAAAATTGCGACGGTAAACGACGTCCTCGAAGGCGCGCAGGCATAAGGCGGCGAAGAGAAGCCACAGCGCCAGGGCGTTCGAGTAAGGCAGCAGCACGCCCGCGAGCAGGCAAAGCACGGGATCAAGCAGGCGGGCGACGCGGCGCTCGGCCCGCAGGAAGGCGGGAAGCGGAAGCCTCTCGGCCAAGGACGTGCCAAGATAGTAGCTGTGCTGGCGGATGCCGCCAAGAAACTCCCGCCAGCGGACATAGCGCTCGCGCAGGCCCAAGGTCAGCGCCAGCAGCGCGAACACCAGCAAATCGCCGGGCCGGTTGGCCGGGGCGGTGAAGGAGGTAACGACGACGAGGGCGGCGGTGACGCCCGCCAGCCAAATGGGGTTGGCCATCCGGTAGCCGATGTCCTGCCGCAGGAACACCATGACGGTCAGCGCCCGGGAAGCGCGCGCCATCGGCATGGCCGATCTGTTGCGAAAGCGGCGGCGGCGGTTGTCGCGGCGGCCGTCGCATGCGTTATTTCGGGCGAACACGACGGCGCACCCCGCGCCGGGGAAAGAGCGAACCCCCACTATATATAAACGGGAAACTGGGGGCCATCTTTCAAGAATCTTGCTTGGCCGAAGGATAAAAACCGCAAGCCGTTGGGGTCGTGGCGCTTGCGAATGAAAATATTTTTTGATGAAGGTGATAGTGGTTTCAATGACGCCCACCCTTATTCAGACAGCAATAACCCTCACCCCTAACCCGTCCGGCCAATGCGGGAGAGGAAGGCGGTGACGAATCGGCTATCGCCAAGGCCGCAACCGTTTGGAAGCCAGACGGTTGCGAATGACAAATATCTTATCGCGGTGTAGTGACGAGAACTGACAGAAAGCCATTCAGATAACCCGGCGAGCTTGAAAACCCGCCGGGTTGAATTATGAAATGCCAAGGGTAGGGGTGGTCAGGACTTCGCCAAGGCATTCATGTCCTGCTGCAATTGGGCGAGATCAAAGCCTTCCAGCGATTTGCCGTTTTGGAGCATCTCGGGCCAGAGGATGGCCCACGCCTCGTCACAATAGGTCTTGTAAATACGTTGTCATCTGCTCGATGCGCCCCCAAGACACGCATTGGAGGTTCGTGCGATATGCAACCAAAGGAACGTAGTGCCCGTCAGTTGGAGGCGGTCCCGGCACGACACTCCAAGGTTTACCGGCCGCGAATTGGTCCATGGCGGAGTCGGGAAATCGAAATCCGATGCCGACCACGCCGAACAGGTAGAGCGCTTCCAACAACTGGTCCATGTTGCCCAACTCCAGCGCGACATACGCTCCGATCCTGTGCCGATTGCCGGAGGCATCTACGAGTCCCATCTGACGTCGGTAATTTAGCGCGTCGCGGGTATTTGTCCCGTTGTCTGTAGGGTTCTTGCCGTTGGCGTCGAGCGGGGCCTTGGGATCATACCCGGTCACGGCGCTGTAGTCCGCAATGGCGTTTGCGCCCGTAAATTTGACCTGCTTGTCGGCCTCCAAGTTCCAAAGCATGGTTTCGTGGTCACTTCCGGCAAATACGCAGTCGCCGGCTCCTTCGAAGCCGGGCGAGACCGTCGAATCGGGACCATTGCCGAGCATCTGCCAGGCGTTTGGGCCGACGAGCGCTTCGTGGCCGAAATGTGCGGGATGCGACGGCAGCGGCTCGGTTGTCCGATACTGCGAGAAAAGCAAATCTCGCTTGTCATAGGTGGCGGGTTGTTTTCCGAACTTAATCTTAGTTCCATAATGTTTTCCTTTTCGTTGCGTCTCTTCGAGCGATGTTGGTTGTGCGGGGGCTGCAACCCGAGATGACCACTCAGTTTGAGATTTGAGAGATCGAGCGTGGCCAAGGCATCGTTGAGCTGCCGAGCCGCCCCGCCCCCGAACTCAATGCTCGCATGTCTCAACACCTGATGTGCCCATCTATATATAAACGGGAAACATGGGGCATCCTTTCAAGAATCTTGCTTGGCAGAAGGATAAAAATCGCAAGTCATTGGAGCCGTGGCGCTTGCGAATGAAAATATTCTTTGATGAAGGTGATGGTGGTTTCAATGACGCCCACCTTTATTCAGGCGGTAATAGCCCGCGCTTTCAATTCTTTCCCGCGATGCGGGAGGGGAAAGCGGTGGCGAAAGCGGCTATCGCCAAAGCCGCAACCGTTTGGCAGCGAATCGATTGACGATCAAAGGATCGCTTTCGCGGAACCGGAATAACCGGCGGCTTACCGCTGGTTGAAGGTCAGCAGCGTATAGGGCAGCCAGGGCTTCGCCTTGCAGGTTCCGGGGAACTGGCTGGCCGCCGTTACCAGACATGATTCGACTTGGTAGTGATTGAGTGCGCCGCCGCGCTTCAAGGTGGTGAAGGCGGAAGGCTCCACGTAATACCGCCGCTGCTCGCTGCGGCTGACGCCGGAGCTATGCTGGCCGTCGCCCATGACGGGGGGCCGGTCGGGCTGGGAATGGCCGACATTGGTGCTGGTGACGTGCAGCCAGCGCTCGCCCAGGAGCTTGGACGCCCATTCGTCGGTGTCCCCTGCGTTCTGGCAGAAGAACTTGGCCTGGAGGTTGCCCAGCAGGGAGTCCACCGCGTTGTCGTTTTCGAGACACGGCGGAAGGACTCGCGGTTCTGGGTAAGATAGACGCGCAGCCGCCCGCCGAGCGGGCGACCGCCGGGTATTCGGCAATCAAGCGGCGACGAGCTCTGCGCTTCGTCGGCCCACAGGAACACGGGGCGAAGGAACTGATCCTCCCTGTAGGTGGCATCCGGCGACATGACGGCGACCTGGAAACAGTATTTCGAGATCAAGTTGGCGATGCGGCCCACCAGCCGGGAACTCCTGCACGGGAAGATCCACGAGGATGAGCTGCCCGCAAACGTATCCTCGGGCCGGATGTTGGTATTGCTGAAAACAATTTCCTCAAGGGGCGCGTCACCAGCGGACGCGCCAGCATCGAGAAGGTCAGCGTGATGATGCTGCGGGTCTTTTCCGACAGGGTGAGAAACTCCTTGAGCCAATAGTTGCGGCACTCCTCGTAATCGCTCCGGACCTCCGCGTCCTTGCCCCCGGTCTCCGTGTCGGCCTCGGCCAGGATGCGAAAGCACGCGCTGGTGTCCCGCCATTTCGGGGTCGGCCAGCTGCGCCCTGCAGAGGGCGCGCTGGTAACGATGTCGCGCAGAAGCGAGAGCGAGACTCCCGTTCCGGCCAATAGCGGGAGCTCGACCAGATTGGTGTTCAAATGATGGAGTGCGTCCTCCCAGAACTTGTCGCGGCCGCCGCCCTCGCCCGGCCCGGCGCGGCCGGCAATCGCCCCGGCGACTTCATCGAGCAAGTTGACGATATTGATGGAAATGCCCCCGCCTTCCTCCGGGCGGAGCGTCTTGAATCCAGGAAATTAAAACGCTGGTTCCCGGATTGGTTGACGATGACCAGATCGCCCGCGCGGTTGGTCTCGGCGGCCCATCTCTGCCATTGGCGGCATTCCTCCTTCTTGGCGCACAGCACCAGCCCGCCGAACCCAGCGGCAAGATACCCGTAGGCCAGGTGCTTGGCCGGGCCGCTTGTCTTCCCCGAACCGGTCGCGCCGAAGACCGCGACGCCGGTCAGCGCATCGGCCAAGCGGAACCCCTGGCCGTTGCCCCACTCCCTTATCACCGTTTGCGGGTGGTAGTCCGGCAAGACGGCCTGGCCCCGGTTTTGTCCCATGGGCACACGCTGCCGGTTACCCCGGCGGCAGGCAAGGAAATAGCTTCGGGTGCTTTGAGCGGCTACGCGTCGCCAAACAAGGCGTCCAGGTCGCGGGCGTTGTGAAAGATGTGGATGACTTGGATGCCTCCCGAATCGGCCGGTAAAAGATATGAAAACGCTCAAATTCTCCGGGATTCGCCAGGAGCGAAGATCGGTGTCTTTCGAACCGGTGAAGCGCGGGCGTCCGGCCAGCGGCGTTTCGGCGATCCAGCGGATCGCCTCATGCGCGGCGGAGATGAGCCGCGACGCTGCCTCCGGGTTCTGGGGCCTGATGTAATCCGCGCTCTGGCTGATCTCGGCTTCGATGCACGGATCGATGATAAACTTAGGCATCGCTTTCGCGAACTTCGTAACGCTCCTTCAAGCGGCGGAACATGGCCTCGCCGTCGATGCCTTCTCCGCGATCCAACCGTGCGATGCCTTCCGCAAGACGCTTTTCCAGTTCTGCCAAGGTGCGGGGTTGCTTCGGCAGATAATCCTGGTCGATTTTCAGGCGGCGCAAGCCGGCCACGAGCACGTCGGTGGCGTCGTGATAAACGCCGCCGCTGAATTCCTCGGCGACGAAGCGTTCCCATTCCGGGAAGCGATACTTGCATGGAAGGCCCTCCTGCGCTGTGAAGATGATCGCATCCTACCATGAACGGCGGGGCATGGTCAAATCCCGCCAACGGGCATAACAGCGCCGCCATGAGAAATGAGACAGAGGAAATTCCCCCGGTAGGCAATCCTTGCCGCAACCGGCTGTTGCAAAGGAGGCAGGTTCCAAGGAACGCCGTTCCTTGGTCGAGGGGATCGCAAGGGCAAAGAATTTCCCTTGCCCGGGACGGCGGGGGTCGGACGGAACAAGCGGGGGTTGCAAAAGGGGGCGCTTTTTTCAGCCCCCCTGTTAGCGCGGAACGTCGCTTGCGACGTATAACCGCGCTATTGGCCGTCCTCTTTTCGCCGTTTGGAACAGGGGGAAATGGACTGCTCGCGCTTTGGGTGTGGTTGGGCCGGGTCACGGCGGCTGCTTCATCGGACGGCGCCCCAAGTGTCTTTTTTGGGCTTCGCCTCCCGGTTGCTGTTCCGAACCGGGTGCCCCCGAGCGGCACATGCTCCGCTTTGGAACTGGCGCTCATCGCCGCTTCCCAGCGGTTCGCGATTGTGCTATCATTAACAATATTCAACCCTTGTTCGATAAGGAGGCGGTGTGGCGACTGATCGTGCAGATGGCGATATACCGGATGGAAGCAAAGATCATCGGCAGGGAGCAGCGGGGACATTCCGTTGTCGCCGCCAGCGCCTACCGCTCGGGGCGGCAGGCTCCACGATGACGTTAACGACCGCACCCATGATTATTCCCGGCGCGGAAGGACGTAGCGGCCACCGCCGTCGCCTTCCCCCCGAGCGCGCCCCGGAGTGGGCGCGCGCGCCCCTGACCCTGTGGAACACGGTCGAGCGGGGCGAGAAGCGCGTGGACTGGAGCTGGCCCGCGAGTTCATCTTTTCGGTTCCCAAGGAACTGACGCCACAGGAGCAGTTCGCCCTGGCGACGGTGGGCGCGGAAAGAACTCGTATCCGACGGGATGGTGGCGGAAGTCTCACTCCATCACGGCAAGAACGGGCACAATCCCCACGCCCCTATGTGCTCTGCACCCTGCGCAAGCTCGAGGGGGATCATTTCTGCGCCAAGAAGGCGCGCGAGTGGAACGGGATTCCCTGGCTCAAAGACAAGCGCGAGTCCTGGTGCGCCGCCGTCAACGGCGCACTCGAACAGGCTGGCCGGACCGAGCGGGTCGATCACCGCTCGCTCAAGGACCGGGGCATCGACCGCGACCCGCAGCCCAAAGATGGCAAGGAGGCCATGGCGCTCAAGCGCAAGGGTCTGGTCCAAGACCCCGAGCGCTGCCAGGCCGTCCGGCTGGTCAAGATGATGAACGAGCTACGCCCGATGCAAAGGGCAATCAAGAAATTCGGGGCGGTCGCCCAAAAGGGCGTCGGCAAGACCTGGTGGGAAAGAACCATGGTGTTCGGCGCCCGCGCCAAAGAGGCGGTCAAGAACCAGTGGCAAAAGATGATTGACTCGCATCGAGGGAAGGGGAAAGACATGACTTGGACATTCACTAACTACCTTGACCTTTCCCGAGCATGCTCAAATGCAGGTAGTCGGCACCCTGGAACGCGGCTTCTCACCCCGAGACGCGGGCCATGATTCCACGTCGCGGGCGCGCCCGCGACGGATTTTTCCTCCCGCTCCTTGGAACCCGAACCGCCGCGCTCCTTGACCGACGACGCGAAGCGCCAGGCCATGGACGCCGTCGCGCATCCCGAGACGCGGGCCGTGATCCGCTTGGTCAAGGACACCGGCGCGGTCGCGCCCGGCCACATGCCGTCGCGCGAGACGCAGCGCATGGCCGAGAAAATCGCGCGGATGCACCGCGCGGGGATGGACGCCGATGAGATTCAGCGAGCCGTTGGTAAAGATCATTTCGGAGGGAGCGTGGCGACTGACCCGCTGGCGCCCTACCGGCGCAAGCCCGCCGCCGCGCCGCCGCTGCCGGGCGGCGTCAGCGGAGCCGGACGGCTACGTCGCCTTCGACGCCAAGGACAACGTCGCCCGGCTGCGCATCCGCCGCGCCAACGACCCGGCGCGCGCGCCGGGCTACGCCTACCTGCTCGACATCCTGTCCGACGGGAGTTCGTATCAACTTTGTCCTCGTCTTCACCTTTATGGCCGTCGCCGTGCGCGGCAGGAACCTCCAGCCGGTCATCGCCGCGCTCGAAAGCGGCAACGCCGACTTCATCCAGGAATACGATTCCCGCCGCTGGCCCAAGCCCACGGACCCCAACGCGCCCTTCATCGAGTTGATCACCATCGAGACGACGGAGAACGGGCCGGATTTGGGGGCAATCGAGCTGAGCGGCGCGAGAAAGGTGCATTGATTTTGGAAAAGGGCAAACGAGACGGCATTATGCGGCACATGACCGGTGTGGAATATCCATCGTCTTCGCGGCTAAGCGCTAAGTTTTTCGATCTCTACCCCTGCACAGAACGAGTTGAGCGTCTGCCAGATTTTTGTCTTGAATAGGTGCAAAAAGGAAATAACAGCATCCTCATCATGTATGAGTGAATTCATAAAAGCGATGGGGAATGCTCTTGAGCGCGCGTTAAAATCGCTATTGTCCGAAAAGCATCTTTACCAAAGCGTCGAAGTTGACACATCGTTTTTCAAGCAATTGGCCAAAGCCACATGTGTGTATGAGCCTTCGCCACATGGATCTTTCCGTATTCCAGAATCCAGACTCATCGAGATGTTTAATCAAACTGCGCTCCAAGGGTGGCTTCCCAAATGCGATGGCAATCCGGTAAGCATAGAGAATACGAAGGGCAAGTTGCTCTATCACTTTCGATCTGCCAACGATCAATACGTATTGCGATGACTGCGAAGGCCGTTGGCCATTTAACCCGACGGCTGCGGGATCATGCGTGATCATTGGAGAGCAAGGGCACGCATGGTATTATCTGGGGGCTACATATGCCAACAGTGCAAGGGGCCTGCGATCCGATTTCTTGTCAGGAGAAAGCAGATGAAGCTTTGCATTGCCGGACGCGATCCAATCGAGGCTTTGCCGGTTAATCCGGTAATTCCAAAGGCGTATAGCAAGTATATTGGAAGCGCGATGATCTGACGATGCAGGGCAGACTTTGGCGGGAATTTTTCTCCTAGAGTATTTATCGAACAATATTGGCAATCGACGCCCGAGGTGCAAGAGGTGATCAAGCAAAATGTGAGAGCAACCGGCGAGGAACAAGGGGAAGCCCATCAAGGAACCTTGCCGATGGAATTCCGGGTCAGGTTCCCTTCATTGTTGGACGTTTATGGAAAATTGAGCGCTGCGATGCACTTCTTGCGCCACCCTGACGCCGCGCAAATTTTTGATGACTCGGTTTCCAAAATCATTGAGCATTTTGATGCCCGGAGAGTGTTTAAATTCTCATAGGTCGGATGAATTTGCACACGCTAACGGCGCGCCGGGATATTGATCGCAATTCGATTCGCGGACGTGCCGGGCTTTCCTCTCCGTCCGCCTCTTTGTCCTGACTGGTTCGGCATAGCCGGTGACGCGCGGCGCAAAAGGCGGCTTGCTTCCTTCGTGCAGCAGCGCCCCGCTTTGCGGCTGACGGCCTTTCGCCCCACGCCGGTTTACCGGCTCGGGATTCCTCACGTCAGGCCAATCAAGGCCGACGAAAATGAGGAAAAGCCTATGTCGATCCTAAACTGCATCCTGCTCGTCAACGCGCTCGCGCGGTTGCTATCCGCGCTGGCGCTGCTGGTCGCGGCACTCCGCCGCCGATGAGCGGCGCTCAACCGCGCGCCGGGTTCTCCCGCGGCGCGCTTTTTTCTTGGGCGCCGGGCTGCGCCGGTTGGTTCCCTCCGTGCTGATGCGGTTTTTGAGATGCACGGCGTAATGATCCTCGATCATCTTGACGCTCGTGCGGCAGTTCTTGGCGATCTCGTAGATGTTCGCGCCGTTGGCCAGCCGAAAGCTGATATAGCTGTGGCGCAGGCTGTAGGCCGAGCGGCGGTTGCCGTCGCGGTCGGTCTTGAGCGAGAGTTCGCCCAGCAAGGCGTTGAAGCGGGTGAACACGCCTGCGGTGAACAGCCCTTCCTCCGGCTTGAGCTTCCTGCGCTGGCACAGGCGCTTGAAGGGAAGGACCGCGCCCGGCATCGACTTGGCGTTGCCGATGCCGGTTTTTCCCCGCACTTCCAGGTCGAGGATGCGTTCGCCCGTGGGCGCATCGGTGACGATGGCCCACTCCTCGACATTGAAGATGCTTGGCTTCGTCGGGACGCAGGCCCGTATTGACCATGAACAGCACGAAGTCGTGAAGTTCCTCCGCCCGGCCGCGTTCGCGCCCGGCGCGGGCCTGTTCCTGGCCCGGTCCCGCGTCGCCGCGCAGAGCTGCTTATATTCCTCCTCCGAAAACCAGCCCCGGTGGCCGACCTTCGGCGATTTCTTGTCAACGGCCAGGTCTATGTCCGGGCACACGCCGATCAGTCCTTGCGCCGGGCGAATTTGAGGATCATCCGCAGCGTCACGATGTCCTTGTGGACCGACGCGGGCGCGGGGCGGAGGCTCTCACCCGTCTCCGAGTCGGCCTTGGCGGCCATACGCTCGATGCCAAACTCGTCGATCACCGATTCGGTGATCTCGTGCAGGCGCCGGTTGCCGAAAAACGGAAGCAGGTGGCATTTGAGCCGGGTGCGGTAGCCCTCCATATAGCGCGGGCTGCGCTGCCCGGCGGTGAGCACCTCGCAATCCTTCATGAACAACTCGGTGGCCTCGCGGAACGTCTTGCCGACGACGAGAATTCCCGCGCGGCTCTTGCCGCGTAAGCCCAGATACCAATCCTCGGCCACGTCCTTCGCCTGGGCCAGGCTGTCCTCCTTCGTCGAAATCCGCCAGTTCTTGCCGTTCAAAAACGCCGCGCACTGCCATTTGCTGCTGTGCGGGCGGCGATAGATGTGGAGT
This sequence comes from Bryobacterales bacterium, assembly GCA_963718465.1. Classification (GTDB taxonomy): domain Bacteria; phylum Acidobacteriota; class Terriglobia; order Bryobacterales; family Bryobacteraceae; genus Bog-105. Next base: position 10,576 of record CAVQZK010000022.1, read on the forward strand.
TTTCCTCCCAGTAGTGTATGGTGCTCCGGCATCGTAGTCCTCCTTCAATCGTTGATCCAAACGGAAAGTCCGAAACTGTGCAAGCAATGTGCAACTGCCTTCAAAGTTTCATTCTACCAGAATAATCAAAGGAAAACATGTGCTTATATGGAACACTCCCTTTGTCATTCTCCCTTTTAGGGAGAATGGGTGTTTTGTAAGCGGTTGAGTTTCACATTTTCCATTTCAAAACATCAGTGTGTAACTGACTGTGTAAAAAATTGACCTCCTGGCCGGTAGCGCACCGGCCAGGATTGGACATAGCAGATTCGATAAAAGAGCGCCAGCGGATTTGAACGCGACTGCCCGGCTGGTGTCCGCCGCCCGGCGCTGACCGGGCGAACCGGGCGGCGGCGATGCCGCCCGGTGTAGCGCTGGCGAGAGTCACGCCCGCTCGAAGACAATGCAGACGTCGTGCAGGCCGGGGATGAAGCTGCTGCGATAGACTTTCTTGCTGCTGCTGTGCCGTGGCTGAACCGGATGATGTCCGTGCAGTGCTGGGCAGCCCGGCAGCGAAGGCCAGCCGCTTGGTGTGGTAGACCAGCGGGACGTATCCGGCCTCGCGGTCGGAATAGTCGCCCATGAGGATGGCGAGCTTGCCGCCGCGTTTGAGGCCACCGGCACAATTGCGGATGAACTGGCCGTAGCGGAGCAGGAAATGCGTCGAGCGTCGGGGTGCGTGACAGGTCGCGGGGATTGTCGGCGTAGAGCTTCATCCGCCAGTAAGGCGGGTGTGCCCAGATGAAATCGAACGTCTCCGCCTTCGGGAACTGCGTCGGGTCGCAAGCGTCGAAGCCCTCGTGGATATCCCACGCCATGCAGGGGATGCCCAGGGCCTCGCACACGTCGCGGGCCGTGCCGCTGCCCGTCATGGGGTCGAACACCATGCCGGGGCGGAAGAAGGTCAGCAGGTCCTTGATGAGCTTGCCGCCGCAATTGCCCGGCCATTTGCGGTCGCCGTATTCGCCGCCCGGTGGAAGTGATAGAGGCTGGTCAGGTGCGGCACCGGGCTGGCAGTGTTCGGGGCATGGGGAGGCGGGCGTAGTGGGGGGGACTGGCGGTGAATGTTTGCATGGGTGTCACTCCCCATCCGGCGCACGGTAGATGTCGTTCGCCACCTGCTCGGCATCAGCAGCCAGTTCACGGCCATGTGACAGTCATAGCGCCATTCCCATTGTTGAAGAACGTGCCAGGCTTGCTCCTCCGTGAGGTCGGGACGCATTTCCCGCAGATTCCCGCCGCGCTCCGTCGACGGCTATTTGCCGCTGGGATTCCAGCGACCGGCGAAAGCGTTGGTGGGCAAGATCGAACTTGGATCGTTTGGTCATGGTAAAAACTCTTGGTGGGGTTGAGAGGGGGCGGGCCTTGCGGCCCGCCTTGGTTGCAGCTGCGGGGGTTCTATTCATCGCCCGCCTCGTCCAGTTCGGGAAACATCGTCGGCCACCGTTTCGATGAGCGACCAGTTGAAGCCAAGCTCGCAATCATGTTGGTTTTGACACTCTTGGAGAACTGCCCATGCTTGGTCATCCGTAAGGTGGGGGGCGAATCTCTTCCACGTCTTCGACGGCCCAGATGACGGCGACTCTGACGGCGGGCTTCGAGTACCCTGTCAATATTGATGCGCGAATATTTGGGATTGGATGATGTAGCCATGCTAAAAACTCCTTGTGAGGTTGAAACGAAGGGCGGTCCTTTCAGGTGGTGGCGGATTATTCGGCGTCGGCTTCGAGGACGCGCAGCGTGATGCGCCCGTCGATGGGGTTCGACTCCAATTGGATGTTGAAGCCCTTGCCGTCCTTGTGGGCCAGGCCGCCCCCGATGCGCGTCAAGAATCTTTCGTCCTCATTCTCCCGCACTTGGTAGGCGATGTGGGGGCGCTTCGGAAGCGGGTTTGGCGGTGGAATCGGTCATAACAGTCTCCTTTTTGGTTTTCGGGTCGCGCATACAGCGCGGCCTGATGGGACTGGCAAATCCCCGAGCGCCAGGGCGAAGCTTTACCGCGCAAGCGGAATTTTGGGGGCAGACCGTAGGGGGAGCCAAAATTCCGCTTGCGCGGACTGGCCGGGGATTTAGAAGTCCCCATCACAAGGCCGCGTGGCGCACCGGGGAAACCTCAAGGAGAGAAAATGGCTGATCGACCACCGCACAAGCCGGTAGCTGATCGATAAAACCCGGCCAAAGCCGAAAGAACGAAGCAAACGCACTTTTAGGGTGTGGAAACCGCTTTTAGGCGCTCGCAGCCGCCGCGCCGGGCGGCGCAACAAAACCACTTTTGTTTAGAGCGCGAGTTGTCTATATTGGCCTACAAAGTGAGACTTTCAAAAGAGGACGGCGGTGTCTCTGGACCCCCCAATATCGGACTTTCAAAGGCGTGTTCGGCGTAATCGGTCGCTTTACATGAGCAGTTCCGGCCACGCCGACAACTATTTTACGCTCACGCCGTATGGAGCGCAACAGCTGTTGGAACATTTGGAGGTGTATGACGTTGATCTCAGCCAGGACCCTCTTATACGTGAGCAAATCAGTCCTTGAAGATTTCTTTAAGGTCGAGCACTTTCATGATCTCGAATCCATCACATGGCCAGCCTGCTTGGCTATGCCGCCGCCGGCCATGGCGGCGGCGAAGTTAGGATTGATCCGGTGGTGCTGAAAGCATTGGCCAATCCGGGACCTGGTTGGCTCCTATAGCGGTAGCGTTTCGGACTCAAACGGGAATCGGTCTCATCCCTTAATCCTGCAATCCAAAAAGCATCGTTTTCTCACCTCATCGTAGTGGTCAACGATGTGAGAAAACATTAAGCGGCGCACGAATTTCGCCTTCCCCCGCACAATAGCGTTGAACATTTTCACGTGCTCCCTGTTTAAGCGCCCGTAGGGTGTAGGCGCATTTAACACCGAGATGACCCTGACCGTTGTCGTTATCGCCTTGCGAACAACCTGTTCCCGAGCCGCACCATTTCTGTCGGAAAGAGACGCGATCATGGCATGATACTTGATTCCGGCCTGAAGCCAGCCGAATCCTCCTTTGCGACCAACCCGTCTTGCTGTTCGATGGCTTCTTGGATCGGCCTTAAATCTTCCCTAGCGACCTCCCCACGTAACATAAGGTTTGCGATCTGAGCGCAATTTGCTTCGAATCGCGCTCGTCGATCAAAGACGGGAATCGCGTCGGCCTCCGACAAAGGGCGCGAGGCGCGTTCATAATCTCGGTCATAGGCGTTATCCAAGAACGCCCGGAACTCGTTTTGGAATGGCAAACGCGGGGCGCGCCAGCGAGTATTTCGCCCGGCTGACTCGACCAGACCGCCAAGTCTTTCCTCCCAACGTAGTGGGCACAAGAGATTACGCCTTCGCCGAAACAATAGCGCTCCATCAGCATCACGGGCATAACGGCCAAGCCGATGCACGCGCCGGAACCGCCCAAAGATCGACGGAGAGCTTCGGCTTCGAGGGCGGCCGACCCGCTGTCGCAAGTTCTTGCGACAGAATCAGGTTCTATGGTCCCTTGGGTGACACCGAATGAAGCGGCATTTGCCCGGTGAGAATGGTCCATTGATGCTGTAGGTATCCGATGAAATCGAGAACGATCAATCCTACTCCGGTTTGGAGTGCGTATGGCGGATCAAATTTTTCCGATTCTGTCGTGGATGGCCACCCCCATATGATCGTCGCTGCTTGACCAAAAACCTTCAAATAACGAGGCTTGGCAAAATTCAGCAATTGAGAATTAAACCTAAAATCACCGCAAGCATTTTGAACCGCCAAGCGCAATGCCGAATCAACGGGATTTTGAACCGGGAAAATGAGCCAGCCCAAGCTGCTCTTTTTTATCTTTGGATATTCCCGATGGCCTCGAAAACCGAACCAAACAGACGATGGCTTCTCCTGAGTCCTCGCTGAAGCGGGGGGTCGCTTGCTTTGCGCCGACCAAGGCCATGTTCCGAACAATAGGCGACGCCACGGGGAAGCTGAGCTGTCGCAATGCCCGTGAAGTAACGGCAAGGTCGCCAACACGTGAGCCAGCCATTACCGATCCATGTCCGGCTGGTTCGGCTCGCGCTCCGGGGCTTTCTCGGGAGCCGGTTCTATCTGCTGCTCGCGCCCGGCGGCGTGCTCCTTTTCCCATTGCTCGCGGACGGCCTGCCGGGCGACCTCGAGTTTCTTCTCATCGACCGCCTGCTCCTTCGCCCATCCGGCGCGAATGCGCTGGCCGAGCTCGTGCATGGGACTGGTCGATGTCGATCGGTGTTTGGTGCTCATGGCGCGGCTGAACGATTGCCTGGGCAGCTTCCAGGGCAGCGGTGGATTTGCATCCGGGCGGCGTCATAGCTGAGGCCGCGCGCGGCGGCGATTTCGCCGGTACTCGTGGCCGAAACGAACGGCTCCACAGCAGTTCCGAGCATTCGGGCCGGGCGCGGTGAGCAGCGCCAGCATGTGCTGCAAATCCATCCGGCTTTCCGGTGACAGGGCGCGTCGGCGGCGGTGGATTCCACCAGCCGCCACAAATCCTCCGGGGCCATCGGCTCAGCCGGTCAGCCATCTGCCTTCGCAACTGGTTGTTGATCTTGTGTCGTGTAGTTTTCAAAAGTGGACTTCGGTGTGCGGGCAAAACCGGACGGCGGTTAGAACGGCGGGATATGCAACAAGAGCACCGGCTGGGTGTTGGGTTGTGGGTGGGCGCGCAGGAAGAAGGCATCGCCGCCATAGCGCAGGCAGCGGATCACGCGAGAGCGAGGCGGGGCGTCAATGGCGTAGCGCAGGGAGCCAACCGGAACCTTGCCATCATCGCCCACGCGCAGGGCTGAGCGCTGGCTAAAGACATACCGCCACCAGGGACAAGCTGGCGTCGGGCGCAAGACGGAGCGGTTTTCCCGCAGGGCCAGATCGCGCGCCGCCTGGGGAGTGCATCCCAGCTCCCGATGGAGCTCCCGGGCGTTGGCGTGGGCCAGGAGTTGATCCAAGAGCGGATTGGCCTGGCTGAGGTCCGCGATGGTTTCGGCGGCAAAGAGCGCTGGCAGGCGCCCTTGAAAGTAGTGGTGGCGGCGTTCGATTTTGCCCTTGGCCTGGGGCGTGGGGGCATAGCGCAGCGCCACGCCGTAAAAGCGCAGGCTGGCACCCAGTTGCGTAAAGGCGTCCGCCGCTTGGGCGAAGAAAAAGGAATGGTAGTCGACGTAGAGTGCCAGCGGCAGCCCATGGGCGCGAAAGGCCCGTTCCAGAAAATCCAAGTGGGCCAGGAGCGTTTCACGAGGATAGAGCTGGGCGCCGACGTTATAGCGGGTGGCGTCATCCAACAGGTTGAGCAGCACGTGCTTGTCGGCCGGCTGCGGCAGCCACTGGTGCGGGGAGGCATCATATTGCCAGAGCGCGCCCCAGTCGCGAACCTGCCAGCGTTTAACTGGTTTTGGCGCCGCTTGGTAGCGGGTGTCGGGGGCCAACTGGTGGGCTTGGGCCCAGCGCCGGACGCTGGCCCGGTCGGTCTTAAAGTCCAAGCGCCGCAGCAGTTCGCTGGCGGCGGCACTGTAGGAGGAAGGGGGTTGGGAACTGAGCAACCGCTGGAGCAGTTCCGTGACCGGCGCCGGCCAAGCGGCGCCATGGTCTCCGCCCGAGAGTCCGGGAACCCAGCTTTCCACCCGGCCTTGGGCGTAGGCGCGCAAATACTCACTGTAGAGCTGGTAAAAGCGGCTGCGGCCGAGTTTGAGTTCCTCGGCGGCCGCCACGGCGCCAAGGCGTTCGTGCTGAAACTCCGCCAGGATGTGGCGGACGAACGGAGCCGGCAAACGATGCGTCAGTTGAAGCTGTTTTTCATGCGCATCAGAGTAACGCCCTTGGGGGACTCTGTCCCCCAAACCCCCTGGGATTTACCGCTTTGGAGCTTGAAACGGCAGGGCATGCCGGGCCGGCCAAGCCGGCCCGGCCCGCCGTTTGCAAGGCTCCAGACGGCGCTCGGGTTGCGTCCCCGCAGAGCCCTGTCCTCCGCTGAAGCACTCCCACCCTGCCGAGTTCATGGGGGCCAACACAATCGCCAAACGGTGCCCTATTCGCAATTCCGGTTTTGCTCGCCCACGCCGGTCCGGTTTTGCCCGCACGGTCGTCCACTTTTGCTCGCACCACGACACTGGTTGTTGATCTTGTTGCGGGCGATGCGGTAGCACCAGCCCCAGAACTGCTTGGCCGTGTCGCCCTCGAACCTGCCCAGGCCGGCGGTAATCGCCCGATCGCCTCTTGGAGCACGTCCTGCCCCGCCGGGGGCATGATGGCGCTGAACACAAACAGCCGCAAATCGCGCTCGATGCGGTGAAAGATCGCCTCGGTGAGGCGCACCCGCTCCGGCAGGCCCTTGGTCACCCGGCAGGTCTTGACCAGCTCGACGATGTTGTCCACGGACGATCAAGCGGCAGTTTTGGCGAGTTGGAAAGGAAATTCCGCGAAGATTAAGGGGGAGTTGCGTTGCTTTCCGGCCGGCGCGATTGACGTGGCATGAAAGAAGATCAGCACCGCTTCCTGTCGCTGGCCGGGCAGCTTCCCGCCCGCCTCGTTGTCGAGCAAGTCGCCTGGGCGCTCGGCTGCCAGCCGCACGACATCCAGGCGCTCGTCTCCGCCCGTCTGCTCAAGCCACTGGGCAACCCGCCGCAGAACGGCATCAGTTCTTCGCAACGGTGGACCTGATGAAAATGGCGAAAGACAGAGAATGGTTGACCAAGGGGACGAACACCATCGTTCAACATTGGCTGCGAAAGAATGCCCGCAAACAATCCACCAACGCAGATGCCCGGAACAATGTCGTTCGGTCAACTGGCCCAGCAGCGCCAGAAACTGATGCTTGTCTTTCCTGCTGGAACAGTCGGGCGCCAGCGCAAAGCCGAACAGAGAAAATTAGCAGCGGGCGGATGGCTCATGTTCGGTGGCGGGCGAACCCACCTGGTCATGGAGGTGCCCCTTTCGCTGCGGTCCGCGAGCCAGGGTTTCGTCGTTCAGGGAACCTTAGGTCTCCGGACTAGGTGTTGAGCTGGCCTCTTCAAGCCACTTCGCATACGCCCGCACGTCCATCATTCGGAACCGTTGCCACAGCTTGAAGCCAAGCGATCAGTTCAAAAAGAAAGCCGGTAGCTGGCTTTCGTTCAGGCGTTAGAGAATACGTTCCGTCATTCGCACGTTGAAAGATTCCGTGCGCTGCAATGCAGCCGTTTAGCTTTAAGCTTGTTATCTTCGTCGCCTACCTCCAAAGCCTCCAATAATGGCTCACCCATACCTGGAGACCAGTCGCTTTCGAAGGTGAGCAAGCCGCCCAAAATGCGCGCTGGAGGCTTGGCCGGTGCCGGCCCATTAGCTGTCGGAATTGGTAAACTAGTTCGATGGAGCCGCCGAACGGTCGAGACCTTCTCTTGGGCATAAGCAACCTGATTCGCATTTGTCGGCCTGCTTGGCCGCAACAATCTGCATATACACTTTCTGCCGGAATTATAAGCTGTTGCTGAAAGGAAAAAATGAAGGGCGAATATTGCCTGTCAAAGATCACAACATCAATTTGTTGACTGAACGTTCCAAGGCTGTCAACGATGTGCGCCTTCGCGGCCCGGTAACGAACCGGTAGATATGCCTCCAGCAACTCCAACCACACCGCTTCACTGGCATCCCCTTTCGTGCCCGGATGGCCGAACGATCCTCTCGCTGCTTTAAGCTTGTGCTCGATATCGTCGTGAAGCACTGCGAGAAGTAAGTTCCTCAAAGACCAGTCGCTCATAAGTATCTTACCTCAAGATAGTGGGAATCGAGGGCCGAACAGTTCCCGATAAATGCGGAGTGCTTCGCCAGTGTTGCCATTGTTCTCCGTGTTGATAGCCTTACGAATTGTATATCCCGCTTCCTCTTCATGCTTTCTGCGCGGCCACCTTTTCGAGGTTTGACATTGAGTCGCTAACGGGCGGTCCAAGCCCTGCAGGCTCAGGCCACTCATCAAGAATCCTGTCCCCGACAGAGGCGAAAAGATGCATGAACTCATACGGGAAATTCCCGTTGAAAGGTGGACGTAGCAGATCAAGCGCCATCACCTCAAGTAGGAAGGAAGGTTTAACCGGCTTCTTTTGTCTCGTTGTTCCATGCTGATCATTCGAACCATCCCCTTCCATTCTCCGTCAAAAGCCTCGTTCGCATCAGTCGCTTTTTCCGCGTGGATTTTTGGATTTGTCTCAGTCCATCCCTTTTGGGTGGCTTCATCAGGAATTTCGTAATGATCGCCTTTTGTGAACGCAGGAACAACGTCAAAACTCATTACCCGTTCTTCGTCGCCGCGAACTGGAAATTCAACGCTTACGGAGCGACGCTGTTTGTGGACCTGTTCCCGTCCATACTTAGCATCCAATATCTCTTTGACCTTGTTTAAAAGAATTGAAGGGTGTTTTCCGATTTCGATATTTGTCACGCTCGGAGTCGGCAAGAACGCAAAAAATATCGACGTCTTTTAGTGGTTTTGTTTTGGTGAACCGCTTGTAGGTAGCCTGAAATAAAATCATCTTTGATCGCTAAACCCTCAGCCATGACAGTCCGAATTTCGCGTTGACGGCGGGAGGCATCATCTTGTTCCGTCTGTGTCAATTCAAGATTGCTGGCGAAACTTTCTGAACGACATCATTCACTGTAATCATACTTTTTTCCAATAGGAGATTTCTTGTGCCGATTCCATTTCCGCCAACCGTTGCTCCAATGCTGTAGCGACTGAATCCTTCGGTTGACCGCTCACTGCACGGACTCCATCCCGGAACGTCTGGACGGCCTGGGAATTAAAAATCATGAAGCGATATTTACATTGCGATGCGACCAAACCCGCTTTCGCGATGCTATATCGAATCGCGGCCGTATCAACCCAAAACGTTTCGTCACTCCCATAGCCGTAGATCACGTCCAAGTCCCATCTTGACACCAAGTTGTCGGTCTTTGGGTTATAGATTTCCAGCGTCAACTGGTTCATGTGCCTCGATTTCAACCATGTCGAAACCGCCAGTTCCAAACTCGACCAATCGTCTGCGAGTTTGGATGGATCAAGGCCAACTTCTACATTTTCCAGCACCTTCCCCGCCACCAACTTCCGCGCCAGACGCAGGCAAAACCATTCCTCCTCCGCCAACTTGAACTGCGCTTTTCTCAGGAAAACGTTCTTCGTTGAAAGCCCCGCCGTAATCCCGTAAAACCATCCGCCCTGCGAAAAATAACAAACCGGAATCTCCGCCTCCGCCAGCGCCTGCACCGCCTGCGTGCTCACCTGAATGTTCCCCATCACATTCAACTGGCTGATCTCCTTCATCCGTATCTCCTGCCGCAGCACGTCCTTCTCCTTCACCTGCAGCACATCTCCCGATTTGCCCACTCGCAGCCCCTGCGTATTCAAATAAGCAGCCTTCAACTCGCTCCGCGGGGTCACCAACCGTCGCACTTCCATGTGCGGCCGCTTCTTCGGCAAAAGTCCCGTGTCGAACAGCGCCATCTGCCCATCGCTGTCTTCTATCTCGCCCCGTAACAGCGCATTCGTCTCCCCCGGCAAACAAATCCCAACCAGCGAACAGCCTGGACATTTGGGTGAATCCTCCAGCGGTGGTGGCAGCACACCCCTCTTCGCCGCCGACCATGCCTCTCTTACCGCTGTCAACGTCTCCGTCACCACGCCATCGTCTATCCGTAACCGAACCCGCTGCTTGGTTGCCGCATAGTAGACGATCGCTTCATCGCACCGGTACCCGTTCTCCCGCAAAATCAACGCCTGTAGCGCCAACTGCACCCGGTCCGAGGGCCACATCTCCAGTCCGCCCTCCTCCTCTCTCGGACGCCCGCGCTTGTAGTCCACCGGAACGACTACGCCATCCGTCACCTCCAGCAAATCGATCGTCGCGATCACCCGGTACAACTCGCTCGAAAGCGTCACCGCGCGCGTCTTCAGATCCTCCGGTAAGTCATCGGAGGCCGGCAGCCCCTTGCCCTCCTTATCGACTCGCTTATGCTGCTGCGACCCCTCCAGCGTGTCTGAGCTCTCACGAAAAATGCCCTCCACCCATTCGTAAAAGAACAAGCGAGGGCAATAGACGAATTCATTCACCATCCGTGCCGGCAAATACTCCGGTAATTCCCGATCCGGAACAACAACCGGCAAAGTAGCCACGCTGACTCCTCCTAATTCGTCATCCGTTCACCCGCCTGATCACTCCACAGCCTCAATGCTCACACCACAATGCAAGCCGCATCCACCCGCGTATACGGCCTGCCAAGCGCCACAATCACCCGTTCCCCCCGTCCCTCCGCCGGTCCGAGGTTCACAATCAGCACCTGATCCTGCTCCCCATGAATCACCTCCGCCAACTCGCCTTTCAGCCGCGTCAAATCCATCTGCGTCAACTGGCATTCAAATACCGAGTACTGCAAGTGATCCCCCCACCCGCGCATCAGCTTGAACACCATTCGCAAGCGCTTATCGTTCGAGATGTCGTAAGTAATCAGATAAGAATTGCGCATGACAAATCGCCTAAATCGCTCGCGCGGGTCGAAAACTAACCTTGAAGTTCGCTCCTGTTCCAATGCGAACCCTCGTAGCCCGAAAAACTTCCTCAATTCCCACAGCTTTGAGTCGCTCGCGCGCCGGTTGATCCTCTTGCAGTTCTCGCCATGCTAACAGCGATCTGATCTCGTCTAAACCCAATGCAGTTTTCCAAATCGGCCAAGTAAACTCATCCGACTTCTCCCGCCGTTTGAAGCCTGTCGTCGTGCCGCGCTTTCCCGAAGGTTGATTTGGAAACAGCGGCAACGCTTCAACAGCCAGACGATTTGCTCCCCACGTTGTCCAGGCTCCTTCGATACTTGGGTTTTGCCACCGTAGAGCGTACTCTCTAGCATCACATGGATCCCACCGCATCGCGAGGCCCTTGTCGCGAGTTCGCCAGCCTTCGAACAGCGCTTCGCGGAGATGAACCTCACCCACAGCTTCCCGAAGTTCTGCCATGGTCCCCAAGAAATCCTGGTGGCCCGACCCCGTAATAAAACACAGGTCCGTGTAGTGAATACGGTCTTTGTCTTCGTCCCGGCAAGCCTCGCACCCAAAAGCGGCGGCAAAGTCCGCGGCTCTTCGGTCCTGCCGCGTTGCGGAATCACGGGCTTTCAAAGCAAACCGTCCGAAGACCGCTGCCGGGACGGTAATGTTCTTGCCAAGAGCCCCAAACATATCAACTGGTGCGCTCGGCGCAGCCAAGAGTTCCTTCGCCACATTATCCCCACTCACGGGAACACCGTGAAGCCGGGGAATCCACCGCCCATTCCGTTCCCAATCCAGCGCCACACTCGTGCCAGGCCACCGCAGATCTGCCAATCTAAGTGTCCCTAAAGCTGTCAGGAAACCCAGCGGGTTTGCGCCGTCAATCGCTTCCAGACGGAGCGGCTCCACTAGTCTGCAACCTTCGGTTCACGTTCACTGGCCGCCCAGTCAGCCAGCCGGAACAGCGTCTCCAAATAGGCGCTACCCCACCAGCCAAATTGCCGCGTGAAATACCAGAATCGCCTTGCCGCCCCGGCATCAAGCCGGTGTGCCGCTTCACTTTCACGCTCACATTTACAAACCTGGTATGCAAACCACTTTGCATCCGGTGCATCGGGATCGATAACGATCGGGGCGAAAGGCCGGCAGTAGCCGTGGTGGGTCGCAACGAGGTGAAGAATCAAATCCAAATCCGCTCTCGACGCACAGCCACGTCTGGCAAAAGCAAACGAGAGCAACTCGTGCCTGAAACCATCGGGAAGCCCGCTCCTCTCCCTTGCGCTCTGAAAACTACCTGCTGGAAGAATCTCGCTCTTAGCCAGCAGCTTCGGCGAATAAGCTGCCGCCATGTGATCCCCGCCGTGCAGCATCGCCTGAAACCGTATGTCGCACTTTCCCGCATCGTGAAAAGCCGCTACCTCTTTAAAGGTCTCCGCAAAATCCGGCAAAAACACCTGTGCTATTTTCTCCACCTCGCTTTTTACATTGCCCGTGTGTTCTTCGAGTGAAACGGCTCCACCTCGCCGCGAAAGCTCGTCCTCGCCATCATCTTCTTCCGCACGCAGCAAACGCCGGCTCTGCAAAACCCGCCCTCGCCCAGGTTCGCCAGCCCGTGCGGGATACTCGATCAAAACTAAATCTTTCACCTTGTTTTTGGCAACTTCAATTAATAGCCAAAGGGTGTCCGCTTCTTCTAATTCACCCCGAAGCTCAACCAGCAGATCAACCCAATCCCCAACATCTGCATTTTCAGACCCCAGTAGCTCTGTGAGCCTCTCCTGTGAAGTTTCTGGCCAGGACTTAAACAGCTCCGGATGAAGTCGGATGTTTAGCCTTCGCCGCGCCTTCAAAATGGCTTCATCGCCAACATCCTTTACTGGCTCTGGCGCATATCCGAACTGCTCCCATCCACGCAGCTTCAAAGGCAAAACCAAGGTATCCCCTGGCTTGACCTTGTCCTCGCTGGCTAGCTTGCTCTTGTCGCCACGCCAGATAAGCGCATCCCTGGGCTCCTGAACTAGAGTCCTTTCCCGCAGAGTCTCTTCGCCTCCGCCCACGCCCTCCAGGTCTGCATCAGCAACTCCGGAGTCCTCCGCGCCTCTCATCCAGCATCGAAACTCCCAAAGTTTCACCGGCATCGCTTCCGCCGAGACCGGTGGGCATAAACTTACAATCTCTTTCCAATTATCTTCGTCCCCCGGTTTCAAGTCGGCCCGCCAAACAACCTGAACCTCCGGCAGACCCTCCTCAACCCCGTGCAAAAAAAGAGCGACATCCGGCTCCGCATATGGGCTAGGCGAGGTCTGGACCAAGGCGTCTAGGTGCGCAGGCATAAGCGCCGGAGCGTCCTGCCCCATTCGCCGCATTCGATTCGCATCAGGTTCGGGCAGCTTCTTTAGCTCCTGAGCAACGGTTAGCGGCTGGCCATCGTGCGCTTCGATGCCCATGTTTACTTCCCTGCCATCTCCACCAAGTTGAACCAGCCACTGCCATGCTTTCTTCAGGCTCGTACCGTAAATCGGATCGGGGTCCTTCGGGTCCGCTGCTCCCGTTGAGATCATGATGCAGCCACGCGCCCTTCCGTCAAGTTCTCCCAGTCTGTCCAGTCGTCCAAATCGCTGCATCAAAGCGTCAATGCTGGCGCACTCCGTAACGAGTACGTCGAAATCCAGGTCCGCACCTACTTCCAGGCACTGCGTTGACACCACAAAATGCCGTTCTGTCGAATTAGCATTGCGAGTCGCACCCGCCTTCAGCGGCTCTAATTTCTTCAATAATTCATCCCTATCGACTGGCCTCATTCGTCCAATCAGCAAATGAACTTTGTCGCTCTCGCTCGCCTTCTTTATCAGTGCATCGAAAGTCTTTTTTGCGGTAGCCACACGATTTACCATCACTGCAATTCGCTTTGCGCCGTTCTTGTCTGCTAACTCCACTGCTTGCTCCACTAGAAAATTTGGAATTGCATCCAAGTCCTTCGGTCGCGCAGTCTCCAAGCGTAAAATGGTCGGCTTCGGCGTAAACAGCCTTGGGCGCATGTGCTCGTTCTTCCGGTCGGCATCCTGTAGGCAAAACCGCGCCATACCGGCTCCCTGTGTTGGCGTAGCCGTCATCTCAATGAACCCAAATGGCCTGCTTACTGGCTTTTCCGCCCACTCGTTGCCCCGGTAATCCCGAATCCATCCAAGCGTCTGTGCAAAAGCGCGTGAACAGTGTGCTTCGTCAAGAAAAATCAATGCATCGTTCGCAATCAAGGCTGCGTTAATCGGCCATGAACTCCTCGAAACTCCGTAACCCCGGAACAACAGCCGCGATCCAACCTGATCCACCGTGCTCGTAATTACAGTTGGCTGCAACGGACTCCGTACCCACGAATTGTCGCGGTAAATTCCTCCGCGCATCTCATGCACATCCAGGGGATCGGCATCCTCGTCGCCGGTCATCTCCCTAAGAGCCTTCGCCACGGCCCCGATCACCCCGGTTTTTTCCTCAGCCAGCTTCTTGGCCACCGTGCACATTCGCCAATAAGCCTCGTTAACTATTACGCGCCTGTCCACAACAAAAAAAATGCGCCTTGCGGCCTGCTTCTTCACGGCCAGCGCGAATAGTGCTATATCCAGGCAAGCCGTTTTGCCGCTGGCGGTCGGCAAGTCGATCACTTCCGGCCAACCCACCTCGCAAACCTGTTCGGCCAGAGCGATCTGCCAAGGAAAGGCAGTTCGCTTATGCAATTCAAAAAAAAATGCTCCGAAATCCCCGCTTTTCAAATTGCTCATTCGGTCCTCGCCTGACCCCTCAGCGGCCTAAATAGCCCGTATCCCCGGAACCGTCCGCGGCCAACCAGCATCGGTCCGCCTACATTTTGTTTGAAGGTGACCTCCACATGCGTTTGATAGTTCGTCAACCCGTCGCCGTTGTCTAAAGAGGGCATTGCCTTCGCCAGCCCCGCTCCCGCATGCGCGGAAACGCTGCTGATCCAAACGGTTTCCGGCTGCGGTAATAGGGCAGACTGGAACGCCTCCCTTACAATCCGTTCAACATCGTCTATGCGGCCCTTCTTTGGGTAGTGATGCAACACCACAGGAGTAACGCTCGCCCACCGGTCAGACGGTCCGACCCAAGTCGCGCGCTGTAAGGCAACTGGAGGTCGCTCCCTCGTCTCCCGGTCTAGCGTCCAACACCAAACGTTGTCTTTCCACAGTTGAATCGTCCGCGCAGCGCCACTCTCCGGGTCGAACAGCATCGGCCCGATGTGCTTCCGAAGCGCCTCTGTCCGCTCACTCAGTGAAATGCCGTGCAATTCGCGGGGTAACGTTATCCCAAGCCCCATCACATGCCCGTCAGCGTGCTCGAAACCGACATAAGGGAGAGGGAAAAAAGCCGCATGCGGATGTTTGCTGGGTGAGCCATCCTCTGCGTGGCCGCTAAGCCATTCAGGAGCCTCCTTTGCAGCCTTCATTGCCGCATTTCGCAGCGCAGCCGTAAGTTGCAGCGTGGTTTCCAGCCCCAGAGCCGCCCCCTCGCTTTTGCTCAAAACAATAAAATCGCTGTCAAACGGACCAAATGCCTCTGGCTTACCCGGTGCCGGTTTTTCCGAATCGACACATCGATATCCCCTCCAGGAAGTCACCACGGGTCTTGTGGCCTCTGGAACGGAATCGCCAAATCGCTCCATGACTTTCTCCTTCAAAGCTGTTTTCGCCCGCCCTTTTGCTGCGTCACGCTCATCCGTCAGCCGAAAATATTCCTCAATCGCAGCTGAATTGAATGACCGTTCAAGGTACGCTAAAAAACCCTTCTCGGTTACCCTCAATCGCTCCTTGGCGTTCTGTTCCTCAGGCACCCAATTCGGTTCAATGGCGACTGCGGAATCCAGAAGCCACATCTGCGTAAGAGAAGACGAATGTCCAATTCTCGTCACTTTTTCACAGAGCCCCGATATTGCGTCATGGAGAGCAACTTCCGGCTCACCATTCCAAAAGAGATACACCGAATCATGATCCAGTCGCACGCCGGGGAAACTCCGTGACTGCCGGGTCCGTCCGATCACCGCGCCGCGTTGATCGTTCACAGGAACATATGTTTCAACCAGCGTCCGCGCCGAGAAACCGCTTGCAAAGAACTTTGGAGCTGGCTCCTTTTCGAGCCACTCCAGAGCCGTTCGTTCTTTCGGATCGGCGCCCGTCTCGAAGTGAGCCGCCGCCATCGCCATAAAAACCCTGGCCGGATGCGGCGGCCATTCTGCTTTCTGCCGTGCCAAATTCGTTGCCACGGCATAACCAGTCAAGTAGCGAATTCCGAGAACCATTTACACGGCCTCGCCTTCGCCACCCTCCTTCGCCTGTACCTCTTGGCTTTGGCGGATTAACTCAACAAGTTCGGGTGTCGGCCTTAGTGCCAGCGGCTCCTTCATCCATTTCAATCCGCTGGCCTCCGCCGCTGCTACCGCTTCTGCAAATAATTGGATCGCCGCTTCGCCCGGCAAATTAATTTTCCGAGGTTCCTGGCCGGGCCGCTCCAGAAGTTCCCATTGCCGCTCAGCCACTGGCCACAAATGGCAGCGGGAACGCAAACTGGTCCCTCGTTCCGAAGCTAAAACACCCGCGCATAGCGCCAGTGCGGCCAGTACCGTACGCGCAGCATCGTCGATTTTCGGACCTTCTTTCCCGTCTACTGGAAACCGGAGCTTGCGCAGCGCGCCCAGCGAGATCACCGTGGTCTGCTCAGCGTGGTCAAACCGCACCCCACCATTGATCGTCGTACCCTTTTTGGGGTAGATGATGTTACCGTGATTAATCTCAGATGGTTTCAGTGCACCTTTCGTCTTCGCATCCTTGGCAATGATGAACTTGCCATTTTCTTGAGGTACAACCAAAACTTTGCTGCTGCTTCCCAAGGCATCCACCCGAACACCCATCCGCATTCTTATAAACGTGGTATCTACGCCTACAATCTCGGAAACAAAAGCCCTCTCGAACTTTGCGCCGAGACCACCCGGTTTCTCAGGCGAACCCCACATACCGAACACGAGCGCTGTCGGGCATAATTCGTAAATCGGGGTCGCATTCCACAAATTCGCCCTGCTCCATCTTTTGGCGTACTCCGATTGAGAAAATCGCGTTCCGTCCGACAGTTCGCTGTCTCTTAAAATGGCGTCAGCCAGCCTATGAGGCACTTGAAGAGTGGAAAGTTTCTGTATCGGGCTTCGAAATTTCTCGTTACTAGCGCTGAAATCGACCTCGATGATCGGCAGGCTCAACTCCCCGCGTCGAACAGCATCTAGAAGCGCTTCTTCGGCTCGGTTCGCCTGCGATGCAACCGAGTCTAGGAGCACGCACTCTAGCTCGACTGCGTCGACTGTCTCCCCGTTCTGGGCTTTAATTCGGCGCTTTTCCTCGGCATACTTCGCCTCCGAAAATGTGGCGGGAAAAACCTTGTCTCCTTGCCCTCCCACGGGCTGAAGATTAGTCACCGAGCGAAAGGCCGCTGCTGATCCGCGAACAGCTGCGGCGAGTTGCCCT
Source organism: Bryobacterales bacterium (assembly GCA_963718465.1). Lineage (GTDB taxonomy): Bacteria > Acidobacteriota > Terriglobia > Bryobacterales > Bryobacteraceae > Bog-105. The sequence continues at coordinate 27,646 of CAVQZK010000022.1, forward strand.
AAAGAAAATTCGTTGTTCAATTTATACTTTCCTCCGAAATAAGCCGGTCAATCGCGTAAATCCGCCGCAATAAGCAGAGCAGCGGTGACGATTTGAGAAGTATATACCCTACTCCCGGCTCTCCGTTTTATTGGCCTTGGCTCCGACTCAGTCGGATGTGCGCGAACCAGTGACGGGCATGCAGTCGGCAACCTCGATCAACGTAACGGTCGACCCGTTCGCTACCAATTGAGTGAGTTCGGCAGCAAGGTCACGCAGTGTGCCCGAATACTCGACCCGCAAACTCCCTGGTAAGAAATGATCTGCGCCAAGCCTCTTTAGTTCCGCTTTGGCGCACGCGTCGTCTGTGAGTGCTAACAATGTCATCAATGTATCTCGTTCCTTTGACGAACCGGGCGCGCTAAACTGGGGACAAGCTGTAGCAAGCGGCCTCAGGTCGTTTGTTTCTTGTGTGGACCCTGTTTAGACCAGGGTCTACATAAATATCGCACAAGATGGCCTGTAGTACAATCATAATTATTGTTCTTCATTAGACGGTTTTGGAGCTAATCAAGCCAAATTGAAGATTCATTAGACCTTTTTGGGTTTTCAAGTGTTCTCAAAATTTCCGCGATCAATTGATCGCGGCCTCATTGATGTTGCTGTTTCGCCGTACTCAATTACAGAATAATTGGGTGGCCTGCCTCGAGAACTACTAAATTGACCCCGCGGGGTACTCTGTAACCTTGAATGCACTTGCTGGAATTAGGCCGCAATCGCTTGATCGCGGAATTGCGCTCATCAAAACCCTGCTGCCCCGATTGCTAACCGCTTCAAGGAGGTCCCGACCAATTGATCGCGGAAATTCGGAGTGATGAATGCAGATACCGCCAGCAATGCAGCAACTCTGCGCCCCCCAGCCCTCACGCTCGCGGCACTCGCCGGCGCAGCATTGCTTCACGCAGCAGGCTGTTGATGCGCGTCTGGTAGCCCGGCTCCGATTGTAACCACGCGAGCACATCGGCGTCCACCCGCAGACTGATGGCGCGTTTGATCGGCTTGTAAAGAGTGCCCACTGTCTCCGGTATGTCCGAAAAATCGATCTCCGAATCGGGCTTCGCGATAAGTGCGTTCACCTCTGCTTGCTGCTTCTTAGTAGGCGGTTTCCTCATAGCGCTGACGTTCACTCGGACTAGCTTTTCTCGCTGAGATAATGCCGTATGCTTCTTAGCCATTGTTTTTTCTTTGATCGTGTAACAACCAGAACAATCACCAGGCCTCCCTCGATTCGGTCGGTTGCTTACTCCCGGTTTTCGTTTCCTACCGTGCCGTTGAGTTCGTAAACTCCGGCTGGATCGTCGAACGCCTTAATCGGAACATCAAAACCCGACCCGTGCTTCGCTCTGTTGCGTTGACTTGGACGGTAATATGTGCTGTTCGGCGGCGATGACACTCTACGCGTTTTCTCTTCCGGGAATAACAACTCTCTTACGGCTCCGGAACCGGGGAGCCATCCAGAGTCGCGGCGCTGATCTTCTTCTGTAAGGTACGGAGAATTAGATCGTCAGGGAAGATTTCCAAGCCTTTGCGAACAATGCGGGAGGCATCTCCGTACTCTCCGAGTTCCATATATTGAACGGCGAGCGATTCCGGAAACTCCTTAACATAAGAGTTGACCGGCATGCCCTCCTGCAATATTCGAACGGCTTCCTGGTGACGCGCGGTTCGGGCATATACTTTCGCTAGCAGAATAAAATTTTCGTACGCCGCCGGGTCATTCCGGATGGCAGCGCTGAAGTAGCGAATCGCCTGTTCAGACCCTTCCGGCGTGTCAATTGTCATAGCTCGTCGGCCGAGAGCCGAGAGGACGAGAGCGTCACTCGGTGAATCGCGGGCAAGCCCATCGAGAAGATCGTTCAGCTTCGTCTTAAATTCGCCGTGGCCGTCGCGAATCGCTGAAGCATAAGCCTGGAGCAATGTGATGGGATCGCTGCGGGAACGTTCACCCGGGGCTGCCGTCAAGTCGATTAGTCCGGAATCGGAATTAGCGCGGAAAGCGACATCAGGCAATGGCTCATTGGCACGCGCGGTGATCCTATGATCGGTCAGCGCCGCATGCGTGATGGTGGTGACGGTCTGGCTCGGCATATGACAGGACGCGCAGTTATCGGACGGTTTTGTTTTGGCACGTTCCTCGATCGGGGCCTTGCAACTCGCACTCTGGTGGCAAGAGAGGCACTTCGCGCGATAGTAGGAAACGGCTTCGGGCGCAGCCGGTTGGGTATGCGGATCGTGGCAACTGGCGCAGCGCAATTGACCTGCGCTGGAACGGAAGCACTTACTCAGCGTCATGGAAAAGTAGTGCTCTAGTAATGGCGATTGGGCTTCCGAATCCTTACTGACGGGCACCTTGAAAATCGATAGCACCAGATTTAGCGGGGTTCCGGGGCGAAAGCTCTGAGATTGCTTGCCTGGCTGCTCCACTCGAAAATCGCCCCCCTGATGGCATTTCATGCAGATGTTGTCGGAGAGCCAACCGGAAAGGTGCGACGGGTTTACGATGCTGGTGTCCACTCTTCCCGTTAGCTGCCGCTTCTGTTGCCGCTCGGCGACGTGCAAACCTCCGGGACCGTGACAGTTCTCGCAGCCAACCGCCAGTTCCGCGAAGGGAGGATGGCGATAAAGCCCGGCACGATTGTAGACGGGCATTGGCCGCCCGGCATGGCAACCCAAGCACTCGGCTAAAATTGGGCGATCAAATCCTAAGTTGCGCAATTCATAGCCTGGAGAAAAGCTCCACAGCCGAGGCTTCGAATAGTAAGTAAGGGGTGCTTCAAATAGAAACCCGCCGCGTTCGACGATGAATCCAAATCCATTCTCTCCGGCTCCAACCACGTAGGCGAGCTTCCGCGTTTGACGAAAAATGTCCTTGCCGCTTCGATTGACCGCGTATTGGCTCTGGTACAGCCCGTCCTGCTTGCGGGCCACTTCGAAATATTCTCCCGCTTCATTGTCGAAGAGGGTAAATGGCGCAGGGACAAGATCTTGTACGGAGGCGTCATCTCCGGAGGCCATAGATCGGCCCATCGCCGTCTTGCTGTAGCTCAAGTAAATTGCGGGGTGACAGGCTGCACAAACTTTTGAGCCTATGTATTGAATGCCGACGGCGGAGTTCCTGAATTCCGACGACTGCGATAAGCCCCGGATCGGATTCAGCCCTAGAGCAATCAGCCCGCTTAATAAAACAACTCTATTGGAGGTGGTCATCTACGATGGCCTCTGAAGAGGAGTGATTCGGATCGATTCTCTGTTGTTGCTTCTTCCGCTCCAGCGAGGCAATCAGGGTCTTTTCTTTGAGGCCGTCCATTTTCCTGCCGAGTCGAAAGTAAATCCGCGCAAGAGCAACATGGGCGGGAACCAATCCAGGTTCTATCGATACCGCTTTTTCGATCGAGAGCGCACCGTCTTTCAAGTCGCCTTTCATTTCATAGCAGAGACCGAGTTGCAGAGCCACCCGTGGATTAGAACCGTCAAACTCAGACGCCCGTTTAAGCTGCATGATCGCGTCGTCCAGGTGGTCAGGACCCTCCTTACGAAGGAGGGTCGCAAGATTTTCGTAATAGTCCGGCTCCTTAGGGTTTAATTCAATAGCTTTGCGGAATGACGCTTCAGATTGGTCGAACTTACCCATCGTGAAGTAAGAGTTACCCAAAATGTAGTAAATCTGGTCCTGCCGGCGCGGATTCGTCCTGATTAGATTCTCGAGCGTAGCCACTGTATTCGAGAACTCCTGAACGCCGTAGTAGGCGAGGGCGAGTTTGTATTGAAACTCCGGGGAGCGACCAAACGCCGGCTCGATACTTTTCAGGAAGACCAGCAGGGTCGTCGGCCGATTCCACAGAAGAAGACTTTCGGAATAAGCCATCGCGAACTCTTCCGATTGCTGGTCGAGGCGGACGGCCCTTCCTAGGGACTGGGCTGCATCTTCGTAGCGCCTCTGATTCATCAAAATTACACCGAGCGCGGCGTACGCCTTTGCCTGATTACCGTCCAGCTTGAGGCTATTTCTCAAAATTCTTTCGGCAATTTCGGGTTCATTCGACTGAAGCAAGATGGCAGCAAGTTCCGTTTGCTGCTCCGGCGGCGCGAGGCCCGAACCGAGAAGTTCATCGGTTTCAAGTTCAACATGCCGCCGGTCTTTTGCCTTCAGGTAACACTCGATGAGGGAGACCCGCGATGCCAGCGACAACGCGGAGACATTCTTGAGCGAGACCAATGGAGCAATGGCTTTGCCGCTCTCTCCGGTCTTAATCAGCAACAGAGCGTAGTTCTGAAGCGCGCCGGGCTCATTGGGCTCAAGCGCCAATCCAGCATGATAAGCCTCCTTTGCTTTGCCAACGTCACCGCGGCGCCAGTAAAGCAATCCTAGATTAAAATCGACGTCTGCTTTATCGGGTGCAAGCCTGCGCGCCTTTTCAAATGCGTTGATCGCATCGTCCACTTGATTCAATTGGCTGCAACTTACGCCCAAATGAAACCATAGAGCCGGATCGTTGGGGCTGATCTTTACCGCCTGGGAAAGCAGCCGCCGAGCCTTTGTAAACTGACCATGATCGAGCGCACTCTTCGCTTCCTGCCAAAGAGTGGCTTTGAGCGGAGCCTGCTGCGCCAGGGTAAGAAGGAAAGCAAGGTGCAGTGCAATCATGGAAGAGCCTTCTTCGACGCAGATGCCATCCCTTCTGTAATGGTCAAATACCGATCCATGCGAGGTGCGGAAAGCCGATCGACGGCGTGGCTCGGCGCGGGCCATTTCACCTCCACCCAATCAATCTGCGACTTGCCGGCCCCAATCAATTCGCGGGTATCGCGGGTGGAAAGAAAGCTTCCTCCGGCGGTCCTCGTTCGCGAAAACACCTTTCCGGCAACACTCCAACGTATAAGTGCGCCGACAGCCGCAGGGTTGGCGGTCTTCGCTTCCAGCCGCAGTCCCAGCCAATGGTTCTTCCCGGCCGCATTATTTATGAGCACGTGCGGAGGACCGCCATTCTCCGTGAAAACGATATCGGGATAGCCGTCATTATTCAAATCACCGATCGCCAGGCCTCTGGCAGCATATGTTTTGCCGAAGGCCGGACCGGCCATACCGCTCATGTCTTGAAACGTCTGTCCGTCTTTATTGCGCATGAGGAGGATGGGTTCGCGATAAGTAACTCCGCGATGCCGCTCGTCCACCATATCGTCGGGATATCCGTGCGAAAGAATCAAGTCGAGCCAGCCGTCGTTATCGTAGTCGAAGAAGCCGAGACCCCAGCCGCTGAGCATTCTGGTTGCGGGAGCGAGCCCTGTTGCGAGATTAAGATCTTCGAAGGTTTCCGGGCCGCTGCCGCGGTAAAGCGAGGTCGTCTGCTGATCCATGTTATCGACAATGAGATCGACCTGGCCGTCGCCGTCAAAATCGCCGGCGTCGACGCCCATTCCGGAGCGGGGGGTGCCATCGGCGCTATATGCCACTCCAGACTCTAAGCCGATCTCTTCGAATTTCTCCCCATGCCGGTTCACCCAAAGGAAGTTCGCCATGGTGTCATTGGAGACGAATAAGTCGGTATATCCGTCTCCGTTGATATCGGCGGCCACGACACCCCACGCCTTGCCTGGCTGCGACGCGATTCCCGTTCGTTCACTGGCGTCTTCAAAATGGCCGCCGCCCAGGTTCCGATAAAGACGGCTCGGCAAAGGAGGAAAGTATTGGGGGTTGCAATAGTAAGCCTGCGCCTTGGGAAGATCGGCTCCGCCGCCGCCATAAGAATCCGCGATCTGGCAGATTTTTTTCTCCGTATAGCCTGCAAACTGGCCGACAAACAGGTCCAGCTTGCCATCATTGTCATAATCGAACCAGACAGCGCTGGTACCCCATGCAGGCTGCTGAATTCCGCTCTGCGCCGTGACATCTGAGAATGTGCTGTCGCCGTTGTTATGGTAGAGAACGGCCTTGCCATATCCGGTTATGAAAATGTCCTGCCATCCGTCCCCGTCGTAGTCTCCTACGGCCACGCCCATGGCGAACAAGTCGGCGTTAATGCCCGCTTGTTGAGTGACATCGGTGAATGTGCCATCCCCATTGTTTCTGTAAAGAGCGTGGCGAAGCCTGGTTTGCGGCCTGTAGAAACTGGATGAGCCCGAGTTCACCAGCAGGATATCCATCTTGCCATCGTTATTGTAATCAAAAATGGCCACGCCCGGACCCGCGGTTTCCGGAAGATATCTGTTATTGGACCGGGCGTTCTCATGAACCCAGACGATGCCGGTCTCAGTGGGAGGGGCTTCCCGAAAGAGTGGAACGAGATCTGTACTCCCACTGAAAGAGACGAACGGCAACAGTAGAAGGAGGGGATACTTCATTCGTCAGATTCAATTCTATAGAAGTGAAAGGGCGGCTGGCCCCCAAGGGAACTACCGCCCACTATGCGCTTACGCCAATCGATCAAAAATAAAGCTTAAGCGCTGCCTGCATGAGGCGCGGAGAGTTGGAATCGCTCGTGATCTGTCCGAAAGCCGCGTCTCCGAGGTTCGAATCCGGAGTACTGAACCAAGTCCGGTTGAGAGCGTTGAACATCTCCCAACGGAACTGGACCCGATACCGTTCATGAAACTGGAAGTTCTTCGATAGAAGCAGATCGATGTTGTCGAATCCCGGCCCGGTCAAAAGGTTCTTGGCGGAGCTGCCGAAGGTTCCGGGGGCGTTAGGCGTAAAGGCGGCTGTATTGAAATATTGATTGAGCCAGTGGTTTAGCGAACCCTGGTGTTGGTTTAAGGAAGCGCCCGGGACCTGATCGGCTCTGTCTATTCCAATGTTCGAATAGGAGTTATTGTCTCCGTTTCCTCCGTAGACGCTGAAAGGAACGCCCGAATGCACGGTCCAAATCCCCGCAACTTCCCAGCCGCCAAGCAGTAAGCTCCCAATACTCCCCAACCGCTTCATGGCGGGCTCTTGATAAACAAAAGTGTTGTTCCAGACCAAAGGCATGCTCAGGTCTGAGAGTCCGCGGTTATTTCTAAGATTGTAAGGATCGAAAACAGGACCCACATTCGACGCGGTCGCTACTGAGCTGGAATCCAGGTTTTTTGACCAACTGAAATTCGATATGAACTGAAATCCCCGGCTGAAATGCTTCTCCGCCGTGACTTGCAGCGAATTGAAAGACTGGGTGTTGCCAGACTCATAGCCCTCTATATTACTGAAGTTTGGAAGGAGGGTGGTTGCTCCCATGGTCGACGCCAGGCCCGGACTGAGTTGCTCCTGAACGGGTAAATGGTACATTTCATACCCGACGTAGGCGATTCGGAACAAATAATCGTTAATGGTATGTTCGATGCTGAAATTCCAGGTTTGATCGCGGGGCATTTTGAAATTGGGAGTGAAAGCCGCCCCGATGCTCACGGGGACAACAAAGGCAACGTTGGCGGGCGGGTTAAAATTTGGTCCGGCAAACGGCGGGAAAGGAGCTTTGAAGCCGGTAGGGGCGTAACAGGCGTACGGATTAGCAATATTGAGAACACAATTCCCGACCTGATTGTAATTAATGCTGTAGCCCGGGCTGAAGGGCGCGGTGGTTCCCATGTGGTTGTACATGGAAAAGTCGTACGGTAAGACCATGATGCCGAAAGCAGCTCGAACGCTGGTATTGGGAAGCGCGTGAGGCTGCCAGGCAATACTCACCCGAGGTTCAACGGCCTTCCAATCGGTGTTCCAGCCACCTTCCGGAACACCTTGATCTCCCGCGTAGACAAGACCAAGAGGCGCATTCGGAAATCTAGTGCTCTGTTGACCGGGGCTGAAAAAGGGCAACTTGTCCTGTGCATATTTCGGAGCATCCTGAGGCTCCCAGCGCACGCCGACATTCATGGTCAGATTGGGTTTCAGCTTTATACTGTCCTGGACAAAGGCGGCGAATTCGATGCCGTGAAGCCTGTTGTACTCGCCGCCCGATTGACTGAAGTTATTCATGTCGCCCAGTAAGAAGTCGGCAAAAGCATTTCCGGTAACGGCGCCGGAAAAAAATATCTGAGGATCGGCACCCCATGCGGCGTTTTCGAGGGAATATTCCGTTTGAATATTTACACCCGCCTGAATTGAGTGCCTGCCGGTAATTAGCGAGGCCGTGTCGTTTATGATCCAGTTGTGCCGCTGTTGAACCACGGGAGTCTGGCTGATCCACGTGTTTCCAATCGCCAGCAGGCTGAACGTTTGATCCGGTTGAGGAATAACGGCGCCTAAAGCTGTGGGACTCAAAGGAGAGCCATCGGCTTGGACCAAGCCAGGAGTGGTTGAACTGTTGATTTTGTTATAACCAAGACGAAAATCGTTAACAAGATTGGGCCGGAGAGTCCACGTGTGATCGAAGCTTGCGTTGTTCGAACGAGCCAGAGCGGAACGGTCGGAGTTCAGGTAATCGCCATTGCCGCTGAAGGCCGGACGGTCGAAGTTATCCCAAAAGTAGCGAAAGCTGACGTGCTGAGCATCGCTAATGTAGTAGTCCGAACGAACTGTAAATTCTTGTCCGTCGTTGATCTGGTTGCGGCCCGTCAGAACCACGTTTCCGGTGGGGTCATCGGTCTTCGGCAAGCCCGCCTCCAGCTTAAGACTGATGGGGCTGAACTGCGAAACGGGAATTCGATTGTTCGGATAGGGTACGCCTTGCGGATCGTGCAGCTGTACCGGAATCTGACTGAAATCGCCATTAAGCATGTTGTTGTTGGGCACGAAATCTGAACTGGAAGCAATCGATATGTGCTCGATAGTGTTCTGATAATTGCCAAAGACAAAGAGCTTGTTGTGCTTAATGGGTCCGCCTAGCGAACCGCCAAATTGATTTCGCTTCAATGGGTCGGCGATGTGGGTAAAAAAGTCGCTCGCGTTCAGATTGTTGTTGCGAAGGAATTCAAAGCCCACTCCATGCCATTGATTCGTGCCCGACCTGGTGGCGATACTAACCACGGCTCCAGACGTGAATCCGTACTGCGCATCGAAGTTATTGGTAATTACGCGAAATTCCTGAGTGGCATCGGGGTTGGGGAACGGATTGGCATTCTGGAAGTAATTATCCATGTGCGTAACGCCATCCAGCATGTAGTAGACTCCGCCCATACGACTACCATTCACCGAGGCCGCCGTCTCCTGGCCGGTATTTGGAAAGCCACTGCCTGAGCCGGGAAGTCCGATCCCGCTGGTTTGCGCCGAGTTCACAGCGCCTGGGGCAACGTATACCAACTCCGCCGGGTTTCTTCCATCCAGCGGCAATTCGACAATGCTTTTTTGATCGATCACCTGGCTGATAGCGCCGCTTGTCGTCTCAAGTTCCGCAGCCTCGGCTCTTACTTCAACGGAGGTCGTTGCCTTTCCCGGCTTCAGCGAGAAGTTCACCGAAGCCGACTCGTCGACCGATAGTGTTATACCGTTCTGAATTTCGGTGGAAAAGCCGGGATGAGTTGCCATTATCCGATATTCGCCGATTGGGAGGAACGAAAGCGCATAACTACCTTCCGAGCCGGTTGTGACATTGGTGACTTGGCCGGTTCCCCTGTTCGTAACCGAGATTTTAGCGCCAACAATGACCGCGCCGCTCTGGTCCGTGACTGTTCCGTTAATGCTTGCTCGACCGCCTTGCGCCTGCGCTGGTTTGTTGATAGCCAGGATTACAGCAAGAAAGCAGACCGTTGTACTCAAGACCTTTAGCATCCAGGTCCGTCGGAGAGTGGCTCTGTTCATTTCGAATTCCTCTGCATCCAATTTGCGCGCCTTGTGTGGCCGAACTTCTTGCTATGAAAAACACACCAGCGGCGTGTAAGCATGTATTGGCGTCAGGCCTAAGCGCTTCTGAACTTTGATAACACGTACTAATTAGCGTGTCAAGTTTTTAATACGTCGTTCTGTATTGCAGAACTAGTAGGATGAGTAAACAGTCTGCTTTCGCTCGATTCCATAGCTATTTGCCAGCCATTGCTTCCCTATAATTCAGAACGGTGTTCTATTGACAAAGAGGATCTCACACCGTACTTTGTTAATGGGAAGCGGGAAAGAGGACACTCGTTCTCACGGAAGGCAACACCAACCAAAATATGGCCAACAGACTAAAGGCGCTGCTGGATAGCGGTCAACCGGCAATTGGGACCTGGATCACCTTTGCAGATCCATATTCGGTCGAATTAGTAGCGGATGCAGGTTTCGATTGGCTTCTTATAGACACCGAACATATACCCATTGGCCGCGAGGGATTGAGAAATATTCTCGTCGCGATGAAAGGGAGCGTCAGTGTGCCGGTGGTTCGCCTTTCAAGTAATTCCCTGGACCACTTCCAATCTGCCCTTGATCTGGGCGCCCAAGGCGTAGTCGTTCCCATGGTCGGCTCTCGATCCGACGCGGAAGAAGCAGTAAGTTATTGCAGGTATCCTCCTTTGGGCATTCGCGGTTTTGCACCCGTCCGGGCAAGCCGTTATTTTCAGGATCTTGAAGAATACGCCGGTAAAGCCAATGACGAGATCTTGCTAATCGTTCAAATCGAGACTCCGGCGGCTGCCGCCGACATCGACCAGATTCTGACCACCGAGAGCGTAGACGGAATTTTCATTGGACCTTCAGATCTTGCGAGTTTTATGGGTCTAGCCACGCAGACTAGTCATCCCGATGTCGTGCAGGTTGTGCGCAGGTTGACCCGCACCGCCCGCGCGCACTCGATGCCTTTCGGACTGCCGACGTGGACGCCAGATGAATGTTTGAGCTATGTACGGCAAGGAGGCCAATTGCTCACACTCGGGAGCGACTTACATTATCTTTCTAGCGGCGTGCGGAGCGGCCTCACCGGAGTTCGAAAGTTGATGCGGGACGATCACGCAGCGAGGGAAGCGGCTACGGCTCCGATCAACGGAGCCTAGAGACGATCCGGCTGTCCGTTAAGCCGCCGCATGAGCCGATTTTGAAGCGGAGGGCGCCTCCCACACGTAAACCTTGCTGAGAAGGCAATCGTGCAAAACGCGGAAAAACGAGGTCATGAGCGCCTGTGAAGACTCCTGCAGCATAGGCTGCTTTAGGATGATACTGCCTCGCTTTCCAAAAGACATGCTCAGTTGCCAGCAAGGCGCGGTTGTGGTTTCTAAGATCTCCTCGAACAACTCACCGTCTAACGTCAAATGCACGGAAGCAAATGCCATATCTTTGCAGGCTTCACGGACTTGAGACCAAAACTCGGAGTGTGTTTCAGCCTGGAGAAGCTTTTCCCGCAAATGGACCAGATAGACTTCTTGACGAACCGTGCCAAAGGTCCCGGTCAACACCCGGCCGGCGGTTGCGAATTCGACGTAGCGCAGTTTCTTAATGCCTACAAAAGCGAGCAAGCAGAACAAAATTATGATGAGGCCACCGACGTGGTATCCCAACGAACTCTGCAAGAGAGAAAGAACAGCCGCAATTCCACAAGCAGCATACAAGATAATTACGACGGTGCGAGGACGAAAGCCCAGACCCAGGAGTCTATGGTGAATGTGACCTGCATCCGGCTGAAAGATGGGCTGATTGCGAAGGAAGCGCCGGCAAATTGAGAGCAAGACGTCGAAAAGGGGCAAAGCGAGCGCCATGGCAGGAGCGAGCATTCCCAGAAGGGTCGCGGATTTTTGGCTCCAAATGACACCGAAACAGCCCAAAACAAACCCAATAGTGAGACTTCCGCAGTCGCCCAAGAAAATTGAGGCCGAACTGAAGTTATAGCGCAAAAATGCCAGCAAGCAACCCGCCAACGGAACTGTCGCCATGGCGAGTCCCCAGTTGCCTTGTAGAAGCGCCGCAAGCAATATAGTGATGGTAGCGAAGAGACCTATCCCGGAAGCGAGACCGTCTAGCCCGTCAATCAGGTTGAACGCATTGGTGCAGGCAAGCAGCCACAAGATACTTAGCGGAATCGAAATGAAGGAACTGTACGGATGCCCGTCAAGCATAGTAATTCGCGCGCCGGCAAAGACGGCCAACCCTGCCGCCAGCACCTGACCGCTCAATTTCTGCCAAGGCTTCAAACTAATGAGATCGTCTATCAGTCCTGTAAAAAAAACAACGGCAACGGCAGGTACTAGGTAGAACAGCAGGTCTTTGTGTTGGATGACGATCCGTGCTTTGAGAGGGGCTAACGCAAGCATGAGCCCAAGAGCGCCCGCATAAGAGAGCACAATGGCCAGACCTCCGACTCTGGGAATCGGGTGCGAATGCCGCTTCCGACCTTCATTGGGGACGTCCACTAAACCAAGTTTTAAAGCGACGTCACGACAGAGTGGTGTAAGGGCCAGACATAATATAAAGGACAGAGCGCCAAGAGCTAATAGTGCATACATAAACTTTCCGAACTACCTTTCAGACTGCGTACACTTCACAAGAAAATCTGGTTAACACTTCCGTCAACACCCCCGGCCGCCCGCAGTCATGGACAGAGCTTTCGAGCACGTTGGCTCAGTGGAGATACCTAAGTGAGAGCAAATTCTGGCAACTCCAAGTGGACGGTCGTAGTTCTCTTCAAACGCCGTCCGAGCCCGCCTGCCTCCCGCCTCCACCAGAAAAGGCTCATTTGCGAGGAGCTTCAAGAGTTCGACAATTCCGGCAGCGTCTCCGTTGTCGATTTGCCAGCCACACTCGAAACGATTGACAATTTCCGCCACTGTCGATTCCGCCGGCCCGACAAACAGCACCGGGCGGCCGGCGGCCATCAAACCGTAAATTTTGCTCGGTACAACCGACCCCAGGCAAGACTTCCGTTGGGTGATAACGCCAACATCACAGTTCCCCAAGCTCTCTCCGAGCTTTTCACGCTGAGCATACGAGCGAAATTCAACCGACGAAAGATCCATCTCCCGGCAGCGGGTCTCGAAGAGGCTGGCGCAAGGAACCACCCCCGGCGAACACAAACTGAAATCGCGCATCTCCCTTTAAATTTTCCATTGCTTCCGACAAGGTATCCGCTTCGTGGGCGAGTCCGAAATTGCCGGAGTACAGAACTACTAGGCGATCCCGTTCCATACGCCGGTTGATTGGGCGAATAACCTCGCCGTCCGCCCAGTTGTCAGCCACATGAATCTTTTCTCCCGAGACGCCCCGAGCCATCAGACGCTGCCGCATGCAGTTTCCCAGAGCCAGGATGCCGTCCGCCCGCATTCGAGAGAAGTCGGCCAGCGCACCAGCAATGCGATCAAGAAGGCCGCCAGATTTGATGTATTTCAGATCCACCGCAACGTCTGGATAAACGTCCATTTCCCAAATGAAATGTTCACTTCCCCGCAAAACCTTGATCAATGTGCCGATGAGAGACAAGAGAGGAGGGGTTGTGAGAGTAATAACAAGATCGGGGCGCGGCGCGAGAACTCCCGCGAGCCCGCAGGAGATAAAGAAGGAGGCGTAAGAGAGTGCCCGGCCCACTTTCCCTCGCACAAATGGCGCAGCTTTGACGCGCCGTACCGTGACCTGAGGGTCGTCGGAGTCATCTCTGATCGCATACTCTCCGTCCGCGCAGATTACATGCACATCATGCCCGCGCTCTTTCATTCCGCGCGCCAAGTCGGTAAGAAGCTGACTCGTAGCAGCCGAATCGGGCCAAAAGAATTGATTGATGAGCAAGATTCGCATGTAGTTATCTGACTCCAGCTGCCTTCGAAATCGGGGTCGCCTTGCTCACAAGGCTGCGATGACGCACAAAAGCAGCGGGGTTTCCGGCATGAATTTCGTAATCCGGAATATTCCTGGTGACGACGCTGCCGCCAGCCGCAACGGCCCCCTCGCCCAGAACGATTCCAGGCGAAAGAAATGCTTTGGCGCCCACCCAGGAACCATTGCCAACGAGAATAGGTTCGACTGCCAATCCAAACGCTGGATCAGACCAGTTATGGTTACCGGTACACAAGTACGCTCCTTGGGAAATGCAGACATCGCTCCCAATGCGCACTGTGGTGAGGTTGTCAATCCAGACACTCTCGCCCAGCCATACGTTGTCTCCGAGTTTCAGGTGCCACGGGTATTTCACTTGAACGCCAGGCTTAATGACCACGCCGGCACCAACCTGTGCGCCGAAAAACTTAAGCAGCCATACACGCATCCCGGATATAGGCAGCACGGAACAGCGCAGGATTGGCAAACCTATGACGAACCATGCCACCTGCCATAGCTTTGACCTGCCTGGGTGATACCAAGAGTTGTCGTAATCGCGCAATCGAACTTGATTCATCGCGATCCTCCGAAGTCCATCGTCACGTTAGTAGGAATCGGCCCGCCTTGCAGCCAGCTATAGAGAGAACTCATTCGTTCGCCCACCACTCGCCAGCTATAATTTTTCTGGACAAGGATCCGCCCATTCAGCCCCATTTCGGCACTCAGACGCGAAGGAGCACCGAGGCAGTCGTTCAGCGCCCGCTCCAGTTCCGTTGCATTTGATTCGATTACGCGGCCGCAGCCATGTTCTTGCACCTCTGGGAGATTGCATTGCTTCGAAACAATAACCGGCACGCCCATGCCCATCGCCTCAAGCACCGAGACGCTCAACCCTTCGGAATAGGAAGGAAGGACAAACAATTCCGCAGCACTTAAAGCGCTCCATTTGAGGCTGTCGTCGAGCATACCTGTAAATGTCACTCGCTGTTGAAGGCCGGAGGTGGCGACTAAGGACTCGATGGAAGACCGGGTATTCTCAAAATCGGGACCCGCAAGAACCAGGTGTGCATCGGGCCAACGTTTGGAGGTTGATTTCCAAGCCGAACAGAGAATGTCCAAGCCTTTTTTGAAATGAAGACGGCTTAAGAACAGAACCAGACGTTTGCCCCGCAACTCCGGGAACCTATTTAAGAACGCACTGCTGTCAGCGCTCTCCGGAAGATTGACACCGTTAGGGATGACTGCGATCGGATTATTCAATTCATAGGTTCGGTAATCGTTCGCTTCAGAGGTGGTCAGCGCATGCAGGCATTTGGCGTTCCTAAGGTTCGTCCGCTCGATCAGAGCACCGTAGATCGCTTTCTTCCAGCCTTTGTTATTCAACGCCCAAGATTGGAGCATTCCATGGGCCGAAACGAGATAGGGTTTTCCCGCGGACCTCGCAGCCCTGGCGGCCGCAAAAGTACTCTGCTCCCACAGACCGTGGATGTGAACACCCGCCGACCTGTCTACCATTTCTCTGAACGCTGATCGGGAGGTCTTATCTTTGAGCCAATTCGCGCGCCCCAGGGGCATGAAATGGACGGCATTGAAGGGCATCAAAGAAGGGGCCACGCGCTCCCCTGGCGCGCAGAAGGCTGCCAGCGGCACTTCGTGCTCTCCCGTATTGGAGACAGCGGAGCTCAGGGCGGGGACAGCAGTGCTAATCCCTCCGTATTTCGGGTCGAGATGGGTAACTACGTTGAGCCAAGACGATCGCACAGGCAGATGGTGGTCCGTGCCGGTCGTGGTTAACGTGGACGATGCGCCAAAAACAGTCATTTTACGCACTCACAATACGGGCAACTTCATCGGCCCAAGCATCGGGCGAAAAACCGGCGATGATTGCGGATGATTGCCGTCCCATTTCATCCCGCTCCTCCGGGCTTAACTCGCTGAGCCTCCGAAGCGTGTCCGTCAAAGCCTCAGAATCTGACGGGTCAAAGGTAAATCCATTTACTCCTTCGTTGACCAAATCCTCCGCGCATCCACATCGTTGTGAGACAACCACGGGAAGTCTCGACGCCATCGCTTCGTTTACGACAAGACCCCACGGCTCTATGGCACTTGCCAATACAAACGCAGACGCAAACGCATAATAGGGGGGAAGCTCAGGCGTAGACTTCAGCCCAGGGAAATAGATGTCCGACGCGTAAGGTGTGGCGGCCGCCTCGGTTCGAGCATCGTTCAACAGGGGTCCATCACCTACTAATACGAGGGACCACCTACCCCCGGTCAGCCGGTATTGAGCGTAGGCCTTTAAGAGCGTCTCTATATTCTTTTCCGCTGCGATACGACCCACGTACAGGAAATACTTGGCGGGCAGGCTAAAATCGCTCGACTTGTGCGAGCGGCGAATCTCCCGGCAGCAATCGTGAAAGAAGGAATTGTCAACCACGTCGTAGAAACTTGCAATTCGTGCGGACGGAAATCCGAGCCGGCGAAGATACTCGCGATGAGGTTTGCCTCCGGCTATGGCCCAGTCGAAGAGGCTATTCACGAGAGCCTTCTTAAGCGCCTCGCGCCACCACACCCGAATGTGGTCGTGAGTGGTGCTTTCGGTCATTAAGACCGACCGCTTGCGGTTAAGCTTTGCCCATACGGCACAAGCAAGCGCCGGAAGCGTGTAGTAGCCTGGCACGAGAACTACTTCTGGATTAAGAACGTTCAAACGCCGCCACAGAAGCAGAGCTAACCTCCACTTTTCCGCATCACTCCAATTGGAATCAGGCAAGAGCGTGTGAACCGGCATAGAGGAGGGGATCTCCTCCCGGAATTTCAGTCCAGCATGGACTCCAACGCCGCCCACCAGCTCAAGACCCGCTACACGGCCAGCTAGAGTGGGGTTGCGCAACAGTACTTGAAACCGCGCCACATGGTACGCGTACCAGTCGATCCAGATGACAACCGCGAGGCAAGTTGACTTGCGGTCCGCCGATTGGACCTCATGGCGAATCGCAGGGAACGACTCAATAGTTTGGGTCTTAGCCACGATAAATACCCTCCGGCGTCGGGATGCGAACCAGCTGCATCAGTTCGTCCGCCTGACGAGCCTTGGGAAGCGCCCATTTCCAAACGATCCAACACGGGATGGACAGCATGAGGGTGCGAAAGATTACGGCCTCCATGGTCTGCATCACCAAATAGATGGAGAGGGCGGCCACGATCGTGTACTGGCTGGCCCACGCTGGACCGCGCGTGACGGCTTGCCGCCACAGCCATCCATAACACCAACCGAGTAATGCCATTGCCGGCACGGCAAACCACCAGAATTCGATAAACAAATCGGCCACAATGCCTGGCGCCGAGCCGGGCGCGCCCACCCACCCGAGAACGTCCGCAATTCCTTCGCCTGTTCCTGCGTTGTGCAACAACTCAGGCACTCCGAAGTCTTCGTACTTGGTAGGCCAAACGGCGCTTGGTATCGGTCTAACAAGCAACTGGGCCAGATAGCGGCGCATCCAGAAATAGTGGCCGCGCCGTTCCGCGCTGATGATAGAGCCGGCTCCATAGATATACTCATTTCCTTCATGAGCTGTTGACACCTCGGTCTCGACATCGGTTTTGACATTGAAATCCGAGCCGAGATAGATACTGCTGCGGTTAGCGACCAAGAACAGCACTAACCAGCCAAGGAGGAGACCACCCATGATGGCGGCGAGGGCCGGAGGCCGTTTGCCGCGACTCAAGTACCAGGCCATGGAGACGACCACGACAATCGCGAAAGTAGGCCCTCGACGCGCAGTGAGCAACGCCTGCACCGTCCAGGGGACGGCGAATAGAGCCAGCAATATGACGTTAACCACTCTCGGGCCCTCGGAAGCCATGGCACTCACCAGCAACAGCACGCCCACCAGCAAAAGCAGGCTGCCGTCTCTGACATACCCGCTGTCGTCCCAGCCTCCGCTGTAGGACTTACTAAAAGCATTTACAAATCCGCCGACATTAACGATCGATACAAGCCAGCATGCGAGTCCGATACCGCCAACAAGTGACCCGCCAATACGAAGACGGCGGCAGGTTTCGAGGGATAGCACCTGCCGGTTCGCCGGTTTGGCTACTCTCACCCCAGCCGCCAGGCAGGCTGCGACAAAAGCGATAATCCCCGCCAGATTCAGGCAGTGCACATAAACAAGTTGATCGATCTCAAGAAAACGCGCGAGACCATCCGAGGCAAGCAACCGCAAGGGCATCCATCCATAGATAAACGCCAGCATCGGAGCAATGAGTACAAGCGGATGAAATACATCGTGGCTTCCGTCGACGGCGCAGAATAAAGCGATGAGGAGTACGATGACACCGGCCCAAAGAAGTACTTCAAACATATTGAGCACTCACCTCCGGAGCGGTGTCTTGGGCAGCTTGGAAAGCGAGAAGGGCAGCCACAACGCCCTTTCTGAATCGTGCCCAGGAAAAATAAGCAGCCCGCCGGCTCGCTGATTCCCTCATCTCGCTTAGCGCGTTCCGATTTGCCATCGCCCACTCGATTCTGGCCGCCAGCAGGTCTGGGCGGCACGGTTCCACCACGAATCCTTCTACGCCCTCAGTAATCAAATCGGGTGCGGCAGTGCGGGTAGTACTTAGAATGGGAAGCCCGCAAGCTAACGATTCCAACAGAACCTGGCCAAACCCCTCCACAACAGAAGGGAAAACGAAGAGATCCGCGGCACGGTAGGCGGCTAATAGCTCAGCCTCGCTAACGGAGGGGCGAATAGTCACTTGCGAGCCGAAGGAGTTGAAGACGGAGAGATTATCGATCACCCGCCCGCAGACGGTCAGCTCTACACTTTTCGATCCAAGCAAGCGTAGCGCCTCTAAAAGGTATGCAATGCCCTTGCGTTGATTAATCCTGCCCACAAAGAGCAGTTTCAGCGGACCCGAAGTACTCGGTCTGGAGGCAAATGTACTCGGACTAAAACGCTGAAGATCGACCCCGTAGGGAATAACGCTGATCGCGCTCTTGGCTATGCCGTTTTCCATCAACGTCTGACGAGTGAAGGATGACGCCGCCAAAGTATGCGATGCCATTTTCGTTTCCGCCACCAAGCGCTGGAACTCCTCGGGTGGTAACGACAACTCCCACTCCTGACGAAGCGAATCGGCGCATTCTGGATGCGCCTCCAACTCACGCTGCAGGATTTGGCGGACGCTCGCCGGATGCGGATGCGCCTGGAACAGCATCGCAGGCTTCCCATACGTTGAGAAAGCTTGAAAGCCATAATAGCTATAGCTGAGGAGGGACGAATGTGTGCTTAGCGCATGTTGTCCCGCCGCACGGCCCAGCACGGCATCGGTCCACCTGGTAGCTTGTTTGCGCCATGAAAAAGGAATGTGCGGCAACATGTCTAGCAACTGCGAGACTATGCCGCTTAGTAACGTTTGCTGCACGAACCTGGAGGGCACCAAGGAGCTGTAACGAGCCAACAGCATTTGCCTCGCTGACTCCGTTAAGCAATTGAGGAGGCCGGATCCCCAGGGACGATCATTCGGCCAATAGAGATCTGTCACCAAACGGTCCAGTAATCCGGCTTCCGCTAACGCAGCGGCCACTTGATAGGCGTCGCGCGCGCCGCGGTGGACGACTACCACTTTTTGAGAACCCATTCTCCGTTCGCTCATGGCTCTATGCCTCCACCGCGAACTGGGGCGTTAGTTGCGCAACATCGCGCTCATCGGTTTGGTTCTGCGCCTTACGGTTTCCAATTGACCGGAGGCGGTGTCTTAATGGCCGCTCAATGTAGAAAAACGTAAACACAGACAAGAGAATCAAAGCGACCAGATAAACCAAAAAGCGTAAAACGCTGAAGGTCCCGGGGGTAAGTTTGAGGAGGTAGGAAACGGGAAACTGCAAAATGTAAATCGCATAGCTTGCCTCACCCAATACCTTCAATAGCGGGAGGCTGAGGAACCTCGCAAGCAACCCGGACTGATGAGCAAGAGCAAAAATCAGCAAAGCGGAGAAAGGAGCCAGCAGTCCGTTAGAGAGCAGCAACCGGGGCATCGTCCACCAGAACGTTACAAGCAATGCGAGAACAACCAGTGCGGCGGACGGAAGTATGGATGCAAGGCGTTGGTTCAGGCGG
This sequence comes from Bryobacterales bacterium, assembly GCA_963718465.1. GTDB lineage: Bacteria > Acidobacteriota > Terriglobia > Bryobacterales > Bryobacteraceae > Bog-105. The sequence continues at coordinate 47,419 of CAVQZK010000022.1, forward strand.
AAACCCGAAATGAATATCTTGCCGATAAGCATTCCAACGAGGAACTCGGGAAGCCGCATCAGGGGATTTGTCTCTATTGCCAGTTGCGCCATCGGAAAGGGGGGTTGAGCTGCCACGGGCCGCAAAGTGCAATAAATGGCGGGAACGATTAAACCGGCCAACCAGAGTGCACCCGCCACCTTTAAGCAAGTTCGTGCGCGCAGGCGGTAAAGAACGATAGCGGCGAACGGAAAGCAGAAATAGAAAAATACTTCTACCGACAAAGACCACGCCGGGATATTCCAATACCAGGCAGTCCACGGCGTCCAGGATTGCAGCAGAGTGAGATACAGCCCAGCACCGAGGGTGAGTTTCTCCGCGGCAACTCGCAAACCGTTGACATGGTAAGAACCCCAGATTTGAAAAGGAGCCGCAAGGAGGAAAGCGAAGAAATAGGCGGGATAGATCCGGCTGAGACGCGCCTTCCAGAAGCTAGGCCGGTCGATGGAACGGCGGCCAGGCGCCAAATAGCTATATGTCAAAACGAAACCGGAGAGCACAAAAAAAAAGCCAACCGCCGAAAACCCCGCCGACAGAACGTTTCGCAAAGGAGATATGCCAGTGTGCAGACTGGGAAATACGAAGTGGTAGAAGACGACGTAGATAGCCGCGAAGAACCGCAAACCCGTCAGCGCCGGAAGGTCCGTCGTCTGTTTAAGGAGGTTTTTGGATGCAGGTAGAGATTTCCTGCTTTCGGCTGCAATCGTTTCCATTGTTTCCTTAGAGCAATGCTTCGAAATAGTTCTTTAGCTGACCAGCTGATTTATCCCAGGTAAATTCGGAGGCTCGTTTTTCGCCTCGCCGCTGCAAATCTCGCCGCAAGTTTTCGTTTGATAACAGGCTGTCAAGCGCTTCGACGTGCCCGGCGGCCTTGTCGACCGAGGCAAGCAGCGCCGCGCCGGCGGCAATCTCGGGGAGTGAAGAAGCATCACTCGCTACCACCGGAGCGCCGCATGCCATCGCCTCAATCACAGGTAATCCAAAGCCTTCATATCGAGAAGGGAACCAAACAACCTGGGCGCTTGCGTAAAGAGCGCGTAACCCGTCGTCCGGTACAAACCCCAGTACCTTCACGGAATCACCAAACATTCTTGCTTTCTCAACGTAGTGCGCGCTCGAATGATTGACAATCGCAAGAGTCAAACCAGGGTGCATCTTCTGGAGAACGGGCCAAGCCTGCAAAATCAAATCGGCGTTCTTGCGATAGTGCAACCCGCCAGGAACGAGGACGAACGGCTTCTCTGCGAGTCCGGTGGTTTGGAGATACGCCTTTCCCGAGAATGTAACTGGCTCAAAGAAATGGGCCGTGACTGCGTTGTGGACCACTCTAACTCTATTGCGTATTTCGGGCAGAAAATGTGTCAGTCTTTCGGCTGAAAAATGCGACACCGTGTGGAACATGTCGGCCCGGCGCGCAAGCTTGCGATACAACAATTGCCATTTCAGTCTTTGCACCCGGAAGAAACGGTCTTGACGGTGCGCATCCGTCTCAAGATAGGCGGCGTCATGCAATGTAACCACCAGCCGCGCTTTCCGGGTTGGAACGTACGACTCCGCTGTGCAATACACAATCTCCGCGTCGCGCCAGTATCCCTCAGCGCGCGGTCGATCCCACAAAAACCATTTTGCCTGCTGACGGGAGGTTTCAGACTGTAGAAAGTGATAGGTAAAGGCGTCCCACGGCTCTTTTACGAGCGGCACGATGCGCGCATGATCGATTGCATCGGCCAGTACCCGGAGGTTCACGTCCTGGCGCTTCGCTAAATGCTCCACTATTTGCCGCGCAACTCTTCCCGCGCCCGTTGAGCCGTGTATGTTCCGGAGGTGAACATAGGCTAAAACGTTCACCGCTTTGGGGCGGCCCACGACCTCTTCACAACTATTGGGTTGTAACCTGGGGACCATTAGCGTATCAGGCATCGAACCCCCCGGAGGTTGGAGTTTCGACAGCCATCGCCGGCAACAGCCCCTTACTTCGTAGAATCGCCTTCAACATCGCTGCGGTGGGAACCCACCGGTGGTGATTGCCAATGCGAAGGAGGATTGCGAGCGACGATAGGCAAACTGCCAACATCGCCAAACTGATTGGCAACGCCGCTTCCGGTCGAAAATCACGGAGGAAGGCTAGGCCGGTTAATGCCAAGGCACACACCGCACCCAGCAGGAATGTCCTATTCATACCGTTGGGGAGGCGATTCCTCCTTGACAGTGAAAACAACACCAACCCAGCCGAGATCAGGTGGGCGGCCAGATAAATCAACGTGCCCTTCCATGCGCTGGCGCCCCGCGCGTTCTTTTCCCAGAGTAAGAACACCGTGGCCGAAGCGGCAACGATGATGGCCCAGACGGTGTTGACAATTCCGGTCAGTTTGATAGAGACAATGCTTAGGCGCGCGGAGGCGGGCGCGCTGCCCATGTGGATAACCGCAGTGGCCAAGGCAATCGCCGTAGCGGCGGACGCAGCCGCGTAAGATTTCCCATAGAGTAAAGGCAATGCCCAGGGGACGACGACAATACCCAATCCGGCTAAAAGAAGCGAGCCGAATGTAGCCGCGAAAGTACACACTGCCATCACTTGGTCGGGTGTATTGCGCCGGTCACCCTCAGCCTGCGCCATAACGGCCAAGCCGCTCTCGGTCAACAGGCTGGGTGCGAGTGCAACGATGTTCCTGAGTTGGTGAGCGATTGCAAAGAAACCCACTTGCACCATTGAAGTGTCGGACTTAGCAACGAGCGACGTGAGCCACCAGCCGGCGGCATTCATCCCGATCAAACCGGCAAGCTGAACAAAGCCGAAAGACCACACGCTGCGCAGCATGGGTCCTAAAGGCTCGGTAACGCCGGGTTCTACCGACGGCGCCAAGCCCAGCGGCTTGTACAGTAACAAACACAAGACGACCGCGCCTAAAGCGATGGAGCCTTGGCTGACGACCATCCGGACCGGGCTCACGCGTGAGGCCGCCGGGAGCAACCCAATCATTCCAACCCCAACTACGGAGGACAGCAGCAGAATAGCCGCTAGACGGCGTTGCCCTACCAGAAACCCGCGGCAACATTCCAGCAGAATCATTCCGGCCGCCGAAAGCGCGGCCCACTTCAGCAGGCTTGCCAGGCTGTCTTTCCCAAGGAGGTGTGCAATGGGACTTGCACCCGCCCAAAGACCGACGGCAGCAATGCCCGCGGACACCAGCGAAATGATGAGGAGAACCCTGGTGAGCGTTGCGTATCCTGCACTCTCGCGCGAATACTTTCCTGAAAACCGGATAGCTGTGGAACCGATGCCTCCGGCAGCGTAGGCGGAGATATTGTTCGCCGTTGTGATTGCCAGCGAGTAGGCGCCGAAAGTAGAAGCGCCACCCAGCCTGGCGGCCAGGAGATTGGAAAGGAAACCGAATCCACGCTCAATAATGATGCCGAGGCCTAACGCGGAGGTTCCGCCGACCAAATTCTTCGCTGCGCTTTTCGACAGGTAAGACCGATCGGCGTGGCCTGCGTTTTCGTTAGTTTTCAATTCAACTTGGCCAGCTTCGGCAATCATAGAGTTCAGTTAAAGATTCCCTCGCCGGCTGCGGCTTCCGCCGGCTGCCGATGTGGCGTAATAGCCGCCATAATAGGCATACTTGCCTTCTTTGCCCGGATCGAAATCATTCAGAATAGTGCCGATCACGTTGACGCGATCGTTCAGGAAGAGGTCGCGGGCATTCGCCGCCGTCTCCCGATCGGTAACGCGTGAACGGAAGACAAGAATTGCGCCCGTCGACATACCCCCGAAGATCCGCGCATCGGCCATATGCAGCATGGGCGGGCTATCGATGAGGATGATGTCGAACTGCGTCGCCAGAAAATCCAAGATCTCCTGGCAACGTGGTGAGTGGAGGAGGCCACCAGGCTCTTCAAGACCTTGACCACTTGGGATCACGGAAAGGTTCGGCATTTTGGTCGGCCGGCAATACTCGCACAAGGGGCTGGTTTCAAGATCGATATCGCCGCGGAGCATATCCCGGAACCCAACTTCGTTTGAGACACCCAATACGTCGTGGAGGCGCGGCTTCCGCAAGTCGCCGTCAATCAGCAACACGCGCCGGTTAGCTTGCGCCAGCGCAAAGCCCAAATTGCAGGTGACGGTAGTTTTTCCCTCGCTCATGTTCGGGCTCGAGATCACGTATACCTTAGCCAGATTGTTTTGCTTTCCCGCCAACAAGATTGAATAAGTGGCATTGCGGAAGGCCTCGGCCACTAAACTCCTGCGGTCCGCCCACATGCCGAGATCGAGCGAATGAGCGCGAGTGCTGCTTGCGTCGCCGGCTGGGCCCAGCATTGCGAAAAACCGCGATGTCACCCACTGGCGACCGGCAGGCAGCTCTGAGCTCGTCGTTTTTTTCGCCGAAGGGATCACTCCCAGTTCGCGAAGAGCGAGATAACGCGGTGCTTCTCCTGGAACGCGCAAAACAGTCTCGGTCCTTTCTTTCATGAAAGCTCCGGCAACGCCCACGAAAATGCCGAGGAACATTCCCACAAGAGTGGAAACAATGCGGCGTGGCGCGATGGGTGTCTCGGGCGGCTGCGCGGCGTCAACAACACGAATCGTGGAGGCTTGCATTGCCGATGCGAAGCCGGCTTCCTTCACTCTCTGCAACAAAGTTTGATAGAGCTGTTGCTCGGAATCTACTTCGTGGCGAAGCATGCTTACTTGCGCATCTTTAGCCTGCTCGCCCGAAACTCTTATTTCTTGCCCTCTATAAACGGCTGTGAGCAAGGCTTCACGATGCATGGCTTGGTCATATTCGTTCTTTGTGCGTTGCATCAGATCGCGCTTCTTCAGAGCGAGACTGTCCTCAACGGCGGCAATTTGAGAACGGAGATGTTGAACTTTTGGATTGGCCTCGGTTAAGGGCGGGACCAATGCGGCCACTTGCCGCCGAAGATCCTCCAATTTTGATTGATACTCTCGAAACTCGCTGTTATCCAGAATCGCCGGCAGCGAGTCTGGAGGCGCAGAGCTGCTCATTTCAAATTGCGCTTGTTTGGCGACCCGGTCCGCTTGAGCCTTCATTAACTCGGCTTGCAGCTCGTCCAGTCTTTCCGCGGCGATTGTATCGCCGCCGTGACGCAACACCATTCCCGAGGCGCCGGTAGCGGCCTCCAGCTTTTTCTCGGACTGAGATAAGTTCTCACGGACATCGGCGAGTTGCCGTGACAACCATTCGCTGGTCTTTTGGGCTTCGTTCCACCTGACCTCCCGATCCTGAACTGAGAACTCGCTTGTTAACGCATTGCAGAAATCTGCTGAGAACGCGGCATTCCAGGAATCGCAGGTTACTTCGACAAGCCGGGTAATTCCAAGCGGCTTCACAACAACGTTCTTGGCGGCGTCCTTCACCAGCGCGGCTTTGGTCAGGGACTCATTTCCAGGAACGTGGAACGTTCGCTTTAGGCCGGACCACATGTCGTCGCGGGTTAGCGACGCCGGATAAGAGCCGCTCATCATCCGCTTTACAGTACGCGCCCGCAAAGTATCGCTTTGCAGCAGCTTTATCTGGGTTTGGACATAAGACTCCGAGGAGTTACTGCTGTCCGCGCCGGCCGTAGGCGCGACGTCTTTCATGTTCATGAAATCGGAGTTTAGGTTTTGAATATCCAACGAGGTCCGGGCCCGGTACACCGGCAGCTTTCCAATGGTGATAAGGAACCCCAATGCCGCACCGATAACCGTCAAAGCGAGAATAAAAGACCTGCGGCGGCTCAGCAGTCCGTGATATTCCGCCAGCAGACCTGTGGGAGCATGGACGGGCCGCGCGGCATTGCTGGCTTGTGAAACCGGCACCAGGGCAAGGCACGTGGAGTGTTCCACCACCTCCGCGATGAGTGGAGATCCAAACGAGTTTATATTCTGCGATTCGCCCATGTTTTGTTCTTTGTGTTGAAAAATTCTATTTAAAGATGATTACGCCCGTGGCTATCTGAACGGCCGCTTCCGCCGCGCGTTTCATAGCCGATGCCGGAACATTGTTGGGGATAAACAACACGTCGTTCTTGTGTAAGAGTTGATCGGGCGCCCTCCCCGCCAGAATTTGCTGCAAGTCAACGGGAATTTCGTTTTCGTCCGACAAGCCACCCGCGGACGCCCGGAGTATTCTGGCTTTCTTCGGAGCTGCACCTGTGTTTAATCCTTCGGCAAGGGAAAGAGCGCGTATCAAAGAAATACTGTCGGCCGCATTCAGGCTAAAGCCCCCGGCCTTCTTTACTTCGCCAACGACATAGACCAAATCCGCCCGCGGTACAGAGATCACGTCGTCGGCCCGTACTTCGATGTTCTGATCGGCATTCTTGCCGGAAGTTATGTCACCCAATGAAACATCGGCGATCAGAAACTGTCCGGATGAATCGCTGTGGGCATTCGGCAGGGGCAGCGTGCCCCATCTGATCTGGCGAGTGACGGTGAGCTTCGAGCCCGCGTCCGGCTTTAATCCGCCAGCGGACGAGATGACATCGACCAGATGCTTAGGACCCTGCAATTGATGCACGCCGGGATTGTTCACCTCGCCGAGCACCGACACCGGCTGGCTTCGATATTCGATAACGTTGATTGTTATTTGGGGGGCAGTTATATATTTTGATAGCCGCTCGGAAAGCGTTTGCCGCAATTGATCTAACGACATACCGGCGACATAAACGCGACCGGCAAGAGGCAGGTCCACAAACCCGCTGGGATCTACCCGAAACGGCTTGTCCGAGACGTCATCCAGATCGACCACATGAATGGACAGTTGATCTTCAGGGCCAAGAAGGTAGACATTCCCGCTGTTTGCCTGCGCCGGCGCAGCTATGCAAATAATTTCAATTCGACCGCCTAATAAGCCGATGAGCAATAATAACGGGATAATTCGATTACGATTCACTACGTAGCACTCCTCCGATAAATCTCTAACAGCGTTTCGGCGCACTTTCGGACTACGTAAGACCCACTTATAATTGGAATTACGTTATCCACTGCGGGGTGGATTACACCACTGAGCTGATTGTGGTACCGCTACGGCGTCGAACCGGATCTTATAGCCAATCTACTGAAGAAAGCAGGGGTGGTCAAGGACCGCCGAGCATGGTACTTGAGTACTGTATAGGCTCATTTGCAGGGCCGCCGTGTCTAGCCTGAGTCATATAGACTACACATGTGCGCGTAGTTTGCCGGGCAACGTAAGCCCAATGGCTAAGTTTGGCGGTTGCCGCAATAGCGACGGGCTAATTTCAATGGACGAAAGTCCCATTACCAGTCACAAATATCACGTGTGCCTAGTAAAACTTCTATATATCGTTAAAAAGGAGTATGTTTAGTTCTTTCACCTATGACTCGATCCCTGGTGAGTTGCTGCTTTTTCCTGTTGGCCCGATTTTGCTGTGCCTCGCCGACAGATCCCGTTCTTGAATTGAAGTGGGGTAATTCAGGATTGTCCTCACTCCGGTACTGCGATCGGCAGTATCTGGCGAGAGGCGAGTTTCTGGTGAACGCTGTGAGTTTCAATAGTGCAAGCGGCCTGGTTACCCAGGGCAGTGTTCACGGCAGCATCTCGGAAGATGCAGCAGCTAACGCGGAAACGATTGCCTTTGATTGGGGCGCAATTCACGTTCACTATAAAGTGCAAGCCGGCCGGTTGATAGCGGCCATCGAGATTTCGAACAAGACCAAGTTGACACTAAGCTCCCTTTCGCTCGATGCTTTAGCGCTTCAACTCCCCTCCCCACCACGGCAATATGACGGTAAGCAGCCAATGCTGGGCACCAACATCGGAGCGCCCACTCTGCTGCCCCTGGATTTTGCCGGTGGCTCCGTTGTGTTGACCGACGACGATGTGAATCGCCCCTTGCTGCTCGGCATTCCCTGGTCTCTGAATCCGACAGGGAGAACGATTTTCCCGATTCGCATCAATACTGGGCGGGATGCTATGTACCCTGACAGCCTGCCCTTGATAGAACGGCCTATTCCGCCTGGAGCGAAAGACGATTTTCAAATTTCGTTGCGCTTCTCCCGCGGCCCCTCCGATATCCGAACGTCAGCAGCAGATGTACTAAGGAAATTTGCGCGCTCAAATGAATTTACCCTCCGATGGCCGGATCGTCGCCCCATTGGCAGTTTGATCATCGCAACCGCCGCAACAAAGTGGACCGGGAATCCCAGCGGATGGCTTCTTGATCCTAAGATCGACGTGACCAACCCGGCTGGAATTGCTACATTCCACTCACGACTTCTGGCGTGGGCAGATCACAGCATTTCCATCCTCAAGAAAATGAATGCTCAGGGGATGATCACGTGGGACATAGAAGGCGAACGTTATCCTCATCCGGAAACATATGTGGGCGACCCTACGCTCTGCGAAACATTAGCGCCGGAGATGGCGGGAGTCGTGGACGACTATTTCAAGCGGTTCAGAGACGCCGGCCTGCGCGTGGGTGTCACTATCCGCCCCCAGAGATTCGAACAAACCGGCGCAAATGCCAAACAGATAGAAGTCCCGGACCCCGCAGCCGAACTGACTCGCAAGATCGCATTCGCAAAGAAACGCTGGGGCGCGACGCTCTTCTACGTCGATTCAAATGGCGACCCAGCCTTTCCCCTCAGTTCTGCAATTATCGCGAAGGTGGCCCGAACCTTTCCGGACATCCTCCTCATTCCTGAGCATAAGAACACAGCCTACTACGCAAAATCGGCTCCGTACAGCGAATGCCGAGGCGGTTCATACTCGACTCCAGATCTTGCTGCGGCTATTTATCCAGGAGCGTTCAGTGTCATCAACACGGCCGACGGGTTGGTCGACAAACATTACAACGACCTTCTGGCCGGGGTAAACCGCGGCGACATTCTGATGTTTCGGGGCTGGTTTGACGATCCTGCAAATACAACCATTAGGGCGATTTATTCACGCTCTAAGTTCAAGGCACCCTAACTAACACCGGATTCGACAGTAAAGTGTCATTATTAGTATCATGCGCCCATATTTGCAGGGTATGTTGACCCACTGCAAGTGGAGTCGTATTTAGAGGATAGACATAAGGCGCACTTGTTAGCCGCGCCGTGCCGACTTCCTGCCCATCTACCATCAGGTACGACCCGGCAGCGTCAAGGGTTTGGGTAATTGTGCCGACCACCGACACGGTTCCGGAAATACTCTGACCATTGCTCGGGTAGGTCAGCGAAATCGGAAAGCTCGATGGAGGAGGTGGAGGCGAAGGACTCCCGCCGTTGCTCGTAATGATGGACACTGCATCGGAGAGAAGCGTGTCGTTATTGGTATCGTGAGCCCAGATTTGTAAGGTATGCGCACCGTTCGAAAGCGTGGCGGTATTCAAATTATACAGATAAGGCGGACTTATTACTCGCGCCGTCCCGATTTCGGTTCCATCGACTAATAGATAAGATCCTGCCGAATCCAAAGTTGCAGTAATTTGCCCCGAAACAACAATGCTGCCGGAGAGTGTCTGGCCGCTGGCCGGGCTTGTTATCTGAACCGGATCGGTTGACGGGGGCTGCGTTGGTCCGGTTACTCCCGCATCCTGATAAATCTCAACCACAGTGGGATTGTTTGCCTGCCAATAGTCGGCATGAACCATCAGAATGTCACCGCGCTTCACGGAGGCGGTCAACTGCGGCCGGTATTGGGCTAGCTTGCCGGGGTCCACGTCGTTAATAAGGTTCGCGCTAAATGCCTTCGGATAATAGTTATATACATCCAAGGGCGTTCCCAGGTCTCCGTGGAAGATAAAACTCATGAAGGGCGCGGTGTAGGCATAATGCTTCGGCGTGCTCTCTTCCGGAATCAGCAATGAATCGGGGAAAGCGGCGGCCACCTTCTGAAAAATGCCAGGATCGAGGGTGGCTCCATTTGATTCCACTGTGGAGTCTATATAAAAGAGCCTGGCGCCCCAACGGTCGTGAGCATATTTGATCTTTCGGATCAGCTCCGCTGGCACTTGAGCATCCGGCAGAGTAATCTGACTGGCTGTCCCATTAGCGTTCAGAGCGAAGTGTTGCGGACGGACGCACACCCCGACACGAAAGCCGGAATCGCGCATGGTCTTAAAGTAGGCATCGTCCAGCTTCATGCCACGATAGGGCGACGTAGAATTGCTCACGATGCTTTCCATCTCTGGAGCTACTTGTGCAATCTGGTCCGGTTCACAGACATAACTGGTGGGTTGCGGATACTGCTCGCCTTCTATGTCCCAGGTAATCGCGCCTTGTGAGTTCAGTTGCTTGAGATTCTGAACGTTGCTGGCGGCTTGCTGGAGGATCTTATTTTGAAAATTCAACAGTCCTGCCGTTGTCGTTACGTCGAAATCGGCTGCATTCGAATCGTTAAAGTAGCGGCGAGGGTTGTTCGGGTAACCACCGGGGTAGTTTGAATTTCCCGAAGGCGAACTCGCTAAATAGAGAGTGCCAATTATGCGCCGGTCACTCCATTGCAGCGCCGGCGGCCACGCTTGAGCCCACGCTCTGAAAGCGTCGGCAGCTAGTGTGGAATCCAGCGTGCCCGAAGGTGCGAACCGCAAGGAAACCGTATAAGTGTCGATCTGGCCCGGTGCCAACGGCCGGTCGTTATGAGGGAAAAAGGAGGCCATACCGTCAATCGAAGTGCCGCTGATTATGGGAGTAAACGCATTCGCTGGAGCTGCCGGTTGAAATCCAGTGTAAAGAGGCCGGGTCGCATTTGGATAAACTGCGGCGACTTCTCCCTGGCCGTAATCCGCAATTGTGACGCTGGGGCTGGTAGTGTTGAATGCGAGTTGCTCGTACGAAGGGTCGACAAAGCCAGCCGGTAGAGTTGGGAAATGGAGAACAAAGGGATAGATGGCGGCGCCGTCGAAGATAACCCCGGAATTGTTCGAATTGCTCACAGTAACATTCATGTTCAGCGAATTGCCTACCTGTACAAACTGAACAGAGATAAATCCCCAAACGAAATTGTAAGTCCAGGTATTAGTGGAGGCGTTCCAGACTTTTCCACTGTTTACTTCTCCCCAGTCATACTGACCGCCAGTCAAGAGGTTCCCATCGAGGCCAGTAGCTTTCATGTGCCAAACATGAAAGGCATCGGAGGGATTTGCCGCGACGTTCTCGAGCACCACTCCGTTGTACGTGACCTGTTGGACGCCGTTGCCGCCGAATGACACCTGCAGCCCAGTTCCGCTTGCCGCAGCGCAACCCGCAAGGGCGAACATGGCCGCCAATGAAAAGGCGCGCTTCCTTATCCACTTCATGAGAACCGGCAAGCTATGCATGGTGAAATCTCCAGAGCTAGGTGTAAGCGACAGCGTCCGGCGACGCTACTAGGTAATTTGTGGTTGGCACGTCTCGCTTCTCTCATTGAGAGCGCGACTGATTTCTTAGAATTTGAGCGCTACTACCTCGTTCAATCCAATTTCAGGCACCGTCATTTCAATTGCACCAGCTACTTGCCGGTACGGCGCGGTCCCGCCCTTCACCAGCAGTTGCACTGATTGAACCTTTCTTCCCGGCGGAATCTCGACCCAAAGCGCTTGAGGCGGCATAGGGATAATCTCCCGTACGGGTCCCTTCATCATCATGGGGTTCGTTAGATTCACCAGATGCACTGTCATCGAATCTCGCTGCAACCACACCGACACGTCCAGCACACCCGGGCCGCTTATTCTGAGCGGTTGTTTCCCTCTTGCAGACCAGTCGACTGCATTCCGCAAGAGTCTCGAGTGATCCACATCCAACACCTCCCAGAAAGTGCGGTCAATATCCCAGGGGAAATAAGCCACTCTCCCCTTTCCAACCTCTCTGAGGAAAACGCCAGCCTCCTTCTTCTCAATCGACCTCGGGAAAACCTCCTCCATGGGCAAATCAGGGTAGCTGGGCACTACTGTCAGCGGCAGACTGATACTTGAGTCAGTGGCATTCACTTTTACCCGGTTCGCGCCATTGATAATCCGCGTGGCGTTTTCCAGCCCCGCTACTACCGGATGAAACTGTCCGGTGCTGCGGTCCCGCTCTATCGTCAGGTACGAATTCATCATCGGGCCTTCGCGCTGTCCGGCAAACGAAGCTCCAAACAATTCCGCCAAGCCGAAATCTTTGCGCTGCACGCCCCACTCGTCATACAAAGAAGTTTCGTAGGTGGCCACAAGGCTGCCGCCGCGCGTCACAAATTCTTTGAGTTGCAAGCACTGCTTTTCCGATAGCGCGGCAATATTCGGCAAAATCAGTACGGCGTAAGGCTCAATATGTTCCGGATCCAGCAAACGATCATGCACCATTTCGAAAGGAACTCGCGCCTCCACCAGTGCCTGATAGAAGCCCAGGGCCGCGTCTTCCACCTTGCTGTGCGCCTTTTCACCTCCGTAAAATGCGGCCGTCTGCTGCGAATAAACCATGGCCACTCGCGCCAACGGTTTCTCGTTACGCAAATATTTTTCATTTTTGTAGTGCCAGTTGTAGACTTCTTCCACTACCGGCAGCCAGCGCTTGTCTATCGGTTTTGCATTGAACTTCGTGAACCATGGGCGCAAGCCTTGTGCGATTCCGTCGACCATCCAAAGCTTGATCTCAGGGCCGCTCTGAACAGAATCCTTCCAGCGGTATTCCTCCTCCAGACCTACGCTGACAATGCCCGCAATGGCCTTGCGTCCCATGGTCGCTCGGTACTCTTTGCCATTTTTTCCGTTTGACCAGGGCGGCATCACTCCACGCCTGGCTTGGCGGTCGGCAAACAGGGTGGGCGCAAGTTCGCCGATTACCGTCATATCGAGCTCGCTTAGCGCTCCTCCGCCGGCGTTCGCCAGATAAGCAGCTCGCGGGTTAATGGCCTTAATCTTCGAATCCCACAAACGCCAAAGTTCAAACAACCGTTGCTGTTTCCAAATGATGTACTGGCGTCGTGCAGCATCCTGTGGATTGTTGGTCCTCGGCAGATCCAATCTCAAGAACGCCCGAAAGTTCATCTGGCAATGCTCGCAATAGCACATGCCGGAACCCGCCCAGCGGTTTGAGAAGATCCCGTCTACTTTGTACCCGGTGACAATCTCCTCCGTCACACTAGTCATGTACTCGAAGTTATAAGGTCCGAGCGCGCAAGTGACCCACAACTCCTTATCCGACCAGTGCCGCCGTTTCTCTCCTGCCGCGTCAACGGCAATCCAATCCGGATGCGAATCGTACACGTCCTGGTGTACGGCGTGCGGATCGGTTCTCGCAATCACGTTCATGCCGAGCTTCCGGCAACCGCGCACCATTTCGCCGAATGCGTCGCCTGATCCGAGCCATTTGCTGCGGTAATGTAGCGGGATTTTGGTGGGATAGAAAGCGACACAGCCGCCCGCGCTTAAGCATGCAGCGTCGGCGTGAATCCGGCGAAAATACTCAAGCCAGAAGGCCGGATCGTAGTTCCCGGGGTCGTCCTCGACGAACGCGAGTTGGGCCCAACGCATGGGCCGGTCGTACCATTCGACCCCGGATTCTCGAAGTACCGGTGCAAATGCCGCTGCCGACACCTGCAAGAACTCACGACGCTGCATGCCGCTTACTTCCTGCCTCGCTTCATTCCGAACGCACGCCAAAATGCATCCACTACTCGCTCTGCCAGAACCTTTGGATCGGACATGGATTGGCGGAGGAAGACGTGCCAATAGACGATTGGTCCCAACAGCAATGCCAGCGAGACCTCAGCGTCCAACTCAGGCGAAAGGTCGCCTTTTGTGATACCCGCTTTAAACAGCCTCCGAAGCTCCTTCCGCGGAGGTTCCATCACCATTCGCCGCCAAGCCAGACCCAACTCGGGATTCCGCGCCGAGTAAGCCACAAAATGCGGCATGATCGCTTCGCGGAGTTCAGACCGTTCCCGTGGCCGGTAGGAGAGCACTGCAACAATATCGGCCCTGGTATTACCCGAATTGAATTTCGGTCTTGACCGCAGCTCATTCACTTCCGCAATTGCCTCCAACAGCAGCGCGTCCTTGTTCGCCCAGTGCTTATACAGCGTGGCTTTGCTGACGCCCGATTTTTCCGCGATCGCATCCATGCTGGTGGGTTCAACACCCCGCTCGGCTAACAATTCAATGGCAGCATCCAAAACCTTTTGATGAGCGCTCGCACTGCGAGTTCTCGCCATCTGCTACGCCTCAATCTTGGAAAAGAAATAACTGCCGACGGAAAGGAAGACAGCAGCAACCACCACTAATACCAAGCCGTCGATCCCTACCCCGAAATGCGATAAGCCGAGCAGAGTGGAGCGCAATCCATCAACTCCATACGACAACGGGTCGAGGCTAACGATGACGCCGAGGACCCTCGGCAGATTACTCAAAGGGAACAGCGCACCGGACAAGAAGAACATTGGCATTACCAGGAAGTTCATAATCAGTTGAAAGCCCTGCATATTTTCAAGGACGGCTCCGATGGCCGTTCCCAAAGCCGAAAACACGCAGGCAATCAAGCCCATGAAGAGCAGCGCCAGCGGAATCATCGCCGCATTATGCAAGCGGAACCCGGCCATAAAGCAGACAACAGCCACCAGTAATCCTTGCACAACGGCAACGGTGGCCGCTCCGAGAGTTCGTCCGAGCATGATTTGGATCCGCGGCACGGGAGCTACCAGCGTCTCTTTCAGAAATCCGAATTGCCTGTCCCACAGAAGCCCCATGCCTGAAAACACCGAACTGAAGAGCACCGTCATTGAGATCACTCCGGGCGCCACGAATTGCAGATAGCTTCCCTGCCCTGCCTTTTGAAACACCGGCCCGAGGCCAAATCCGAGCGCCAGGAGATACATTAACGGCTGGCCCAGCGACGCCACAATCTGCGCTCTCGAACGCACATATCTCCTCAACTCCCGCAACCAAAGAATATAAATGGCGCTCATCGTTTGTTGCTCCACATCTTGGCGAACTGCCTCATCTGATCGGCCGAATTGGCCGCCTCATCGCGAATGGTCGAACCGGTCAATTTCAGGAAGGCGCCTTCGAGCGAGTCCGTATCCGTAAGCCTCTTCAGACCCTCCGGCGAATCCTGGGCGACAATCTTGCCGTGATCGATAATCGCAATCCGTTGCGCTACCCGTTCAGCTTCGTCCATATAGTGAGTTGTCAAAAACACGGTGATACCGTCGCTCTGATTCAAACTCTTCACCTGCGTCCAAAGCTGGTTGCGCGTTTGCGGATCGAGCCCAAGAGTGGGCTCATCCAAGAACAAGATCTTCGGCGTATGCAGCAGACCGCGCGCAATCTCAAGCCGCCTCTTCATCCCTCCCGAAAACAGTTTTACCCGATCGTTGCGGCGCTCCCATAGCTCGAAGAGTTTGAGCAGCAGTTCCGTACGTTCAAGGCGGATCTTGCGCGGCACATGATAGAACACGCCGTGCAACTCCATGTTTTCCTGCGCCGTCAGTTCGCCATCGAGGCTCGGATCCTGGAACACAATACCAAAGCGTTTGCGCACTTCCATGGAATGTTTGCGGGGATCGAGTCCATCCAGTTCAAGGGTTCCGCTGGTCGGCGCTAAAAGCGTAGTCAGCATCTTGATCGTCGTCGTCTTCCCCGCCCCATTCGGTCCTAGAAATGCGAATATCTCGCCACGACTCACGTCGAACGAGATATGATCCACGGCGGTGACGGTACCGAACTTCTTCACCAGATTCTCTACTTTGATCACACAGACAATACTAAACGGTATAGTTTAGTTATGCAAGAAGATTTTTCGACAAACTAAGAATAGACTCCGGGTGCCTCGCGGCCTTGCTTCTGCACGTACTCAACATACGAACCTGGATACACCAGCGGATTTCTATCCGCGCCGCTATCCCCTCCCAACTCCAAGACTCGCGACCCGAGGCCGCTCAGGAACATGCGGTCGTGCGAAACGAATATCATGGTACCGTCAAAATTTTCCAATTGCGTTACCAGCATTTCTTTCGTGGCCAGATCCAGATGGTTCGTCGGCTCGTCCAGCACCAGGAAATTGGGTGGATTGAAGAGCATGCGGGCCATCGCCAAGCGAGATTTCTCACCGCCTGAAAGAACTCGAATCTGTTTGTCTATATCGTCTTCTGAAAACTGTCTGATTTCCGCCATGGAGTGCTGCATTGGCATCGTCACGGGCAACCCGCCGCGCACGGAGTAAGGTGACGAAAATTATCTCTCGCGCCCTCTTGAGATCAAACTCTTGAATTCCGGCAGCGCAAAATAGAAATGTTAGGGGAGGGAGGTCGTTACATGAACTTTTCCAGCTTGGAGCGGCGCGAATTCATCGGCAGCCTGGCAGCGTTATCAATGGCGGCGGCTTTGCAGGGAGAGACGCGCGACGGAGTGATTTATCGCAACCTGGGATCGACTGGGGAGCGTGTATCCGCGATCGGTTTGGGTGGGTATCATATTGGCGTCCCGAGTGAAGACGAGGGTATCCGCATCATACGGACCGCTTTGGACCGAGGCATAACTTTTTTGGACAATTCGTGGGATTACCATGACGGGGACAGCGAAGTCCGCATGGGTAAGGCTTTGCGCGATGGGTACCGCAAACGAGCGTTCTTAATGACGAAGTACAACGGGCGTACGCGCGCCTCGGCTGCACAACAGATTGACAATTCGCTGCGCCGGCTGCAAACGGACCACATCGACTTGATTCAATTTCACGAAAATATTCGCATGACGGATGCCGACAAGTACTTCGCGCCAGGCGGAGCGCATGAGGCAGTGATGGCAGCGAAGAAGGCGGGCAAGGTCCGTTATGTAGGCTTTACTGGCCATAAAGATCCAAGCATTCATTTGCACATGCTTGAGTTGGCGGCGAAGAACGGTTTTCATTTCGACAGTTGCCAGATGCCATTGAACGTCCTGGATTATCACTTCAGGAGTTTTGCTCACCAAGTAGTGCCCCGGCTAGTAGCTGAAAAGACGGCGGTGCTGGGCATGAAGCCGCTGGCCTCCGGTTTAATATTCGGGTTGAGTCAGGTCAATGCGGTTGACTGTTTGCACTATGCGCTGAATCTGCCGACATCGGTCGTGATGAACGGTTGCGACTCTCTCGATCGGCTGGAACAAGCATTCCTTGCGATGAAGACATTCAAGCCGATGAGCGAAGCGCAAGTAGAAACGCTGACCGCAAAGACAAAGGAAGCAGCCATGAGCGGCCGTATAGAGCGCTTCAAAACATCGGAAGATTTTGACGGGACGAGCCATAATCCGTCCACGATGGGGTGACCGTTAAGCGTTCAAAGCCGTTGAGATGCGTTTTATTGCTTCATCGATCTCGCCGGTGCTCCCGAACCCAATGGTCACGCAATCCACGCCTGCTTTGCGGAATGCATAGTTCAACGCCGCCTGGCGATCGTCCGGGTTTTTGAACTGGCCTTCACCGACTAATTTCATGCTGATGATGCCCGCGCCGCCGGCCTTCGTACGCTGCATGTGATCGACGACGAACGGAACGTCGCCCTTGTCGTCTATGTCCTGCAGGGACGGTGTGTCCATACGCGTGCCGTTGTGATTCATACGAATCATTGCCACATCGAGAAACGGATTGCCCGGAAATACCGCCAGAGCCTGCTTGCCATGCACCGACGCCCCATGAGCCATCATGAGCTTCTTTTCTTTGGCCTCTTGGAAGGCATCCTGCAAGTGCTTCGTCTCTTCCGGCCAGTTCGGGCTGCGAACGCAATGAAGAAGCATGATATCTACATAGTCTGCGCCCAACGCTCCGTTCAGCCGGTGGACAGCTGCCATCGGGTCTTCCGAGTGATGCACATCGTACTTAGTCATCAGCCGGTAGGAATCGCGAGGAAGTCCCTTCAGCGCGACGGAAAGCATTTCCGGCATGCTGTGATAGGCGTCTGCGGTCTCAAAAAAACGGATGCCGTTGTCGTAGGCGTAGCGCACCAGGCGCGTGAACTCCTCCTGCCCCAAATGACGCTGCTGCGCGCCGGAGTGCGTTCCTGTCCCGAATGCCAGGCGTGTCACCTGAACGTTTGATTTCCCCAGTGTGACCCAATCGGTCGCGGCGCCCTTCGTTGAAACGGCGCTGCCGGCGATTGCGGGTAGCGCAGCGGCGGCCAGGCTAGCTTTTAGAAAATCGCGTCTAGATGATGACATATTGTTCCTCTGCGCATCAAGCTAACACATTTTTTCGGCGTTCGGTGAGCTTTCCGGTTGCTGGAAACTGGGCGCGATCAGGCGGAAGCGTCCTCGCTTTGCCGAGACAGTCAGCGGCACGCGAATGAAGACTTGCGTGTGATCTTTCCGCGTTTGTCAGACTCGAACGAGAGTGTGCATGTTTCGAACCTCTCAGGAACGTCTTTGACGAATACGACTTGAGTATCCCTGTAGCGGCAGCGAAGAAAAACATTCATAGTTCGATATCCCCGCAGATGCCAAATCTGTGTAATCCGGCCGCGATCTTCCTTCTGATCGTCAGGGGCTAGCTCAAATTCGCGGCCGCCATTCTTTCCATTGTAAATCGAAATTCGCTCGAACTCTCGCCTTACAGTGCCGTTGTTGACCTGCCAGTTCGCTATCGGAGCCGCTGTCTCCAAAACTTCTATAGCCGTGGGGCAACTTAGCTTGACTTCCCGCTCTGAATTCGGGACACGAATGGCTCCTGACCCTAGCGTCGCAAAGGCGATGGCAGCGAACAGGAAGCGGCAAATATAATCAAGCGATGATGTAGAAGGCATCACCATCATTTACCGGTTTCACGCCGACGGCACTACCCTGGAAACGAATTGTTCGCTGGTGCACCGGCTGTCCTTTCCACTGATCCCATACTTTGACTCCAAGGGCATCCTGTGAGATATAGACTGCTGCGTGCGAAGTGCCATCCCGGGCGTTGGTGTATTTGCCTTCTAGATTGAACGTCGCAATTGCCGTTCCCTTTGTAATTGCGAAATCACCTTTGATCTTTTTGCCTCGAATCCACTGGGTGGTTTGTGGAGCACCGCTGGCTTTTTGCACAAATGGCACACACTGCCCTGTACCAATAACTTTTCCATCGTAGGTTTCTGGTTTCGCAGCAATGTATGTCATATTTGCTCCGTCGATTCCGATCTGCGCTTAGAATCTACTCCCGCGAGGATTATATAACTACGCGCGTCATCAGTTGCGCTGCTGCAAATGTGGTGCGCAACTGAGTCCCGCTAAATTATATAGATTTCCGGCAACGCCGACGCCTGCTGCTCTGTAATGATAGTTCGGAGGTTTTCAACTTGACAAAAACCTGGTTGCGGTGGTTGCTCGTAATTTCTTTCGTATGCGGGCAGGTGCATGCAGGACCGATCTTCCTGCGCGAGTGGCTCAGCCGGTTCTCTCGACAGGCAGTAAACGAAGAGGACCGGCTGACAGCGGCGCAGGCGCTTGCTCAGCTGGATGCCGGCGAGTGGGAAAAGGCGCGCCTCGCTGCCGAGCAGCTTTCCGTTCACGCGGCGTCTTCCGGTGCAGGTGTGCAGGCATTGGGACCGCTCGAGAAAAACGCAGAGCTTCGGCGCGCCGCAAAAATGACGGTCTTTTCAGCAAAGACCCTGCCCGATGGTGACGCGCTTAATGCCTTGGCGCAGGTGAAACCGGTCCAGTTGGGCGTTTTCCGCGACCTGGAGGATGTGGTTCAGCCATTCCACTGGATTTCGTATGTGCCTTCGCCGGTTAAAAGCTTTAACCTCGCGGAAGAGAGAGGGATGAAGGATCCGAATTTAGGTTTCCGGATGGCTCCCGCTGAGTTTCAACCCACTATCAAGGATTGGAACAATCACGCGATTTCCGACAGGATCGCAGTAATCGGAACTGGCAGGGACAATTCTCGAATAAGCGAGTTCGCTGACACAGCGAGGCGCGAAGGTAAGGCGGTGTTTTTCTACAACGATTGCGAGGTCGTAACCGGCCGCAATTGTCCAGGTGAAACCGTTGGTTCTTTCATGAAAACAGCGGGAACGGTCCTCTTATATGATTCTCCGAACGTTGCGAACAGCCTGTTCACGCTAAGCGAGGCCGCGATGGTGAGGCCGTTGCGCGCGGGGCAAGTCCGGATGCTAATGATTTCACCCAGTGATCTTCAGCAAGCGGCACGAATTTACGTTTCGGGCGCGGTGGTGATGATTTTTGAAGACGACTCGAATTAGCGGTGTCTATTTCCTGAGTGACCTTATGACTAGTCCAGGCCCAAACGTTTCCGCTTGGTTGTGTAGTCGCCGACTCGGACTTGCTCGGCTTCTGTCCCATTCGGCGCTAAAGACTTCACATTTTGCAAACCGCTGGTCGAGCCAGTGATGTGAAAAAAGGCATAAGCCTCAGTAGAATAAGGCGAGGCACCCGAATCAATGAACCCGCAAAGGGACACCGGCGCTTGGCTTGTCGCAGTTTACAAAGTCCTTTCGCAGTACAGCACGGACGAACCCGCTCTCGACCCGCTTGAGGCGATAGTAAAGGCGGGGCGAGCGGCCGAGTTGTATTCGGCCATTCGCGCGTCGGGGCGGGTGGACGCCGAGCGATTCGAAATCTTGCGAAAGCTCGCGCGCCTTCGACCTTCCGATGCGCGTGAGATCATCAATATCTCTGCTGAACAGGGCTACATCGATGTGAGCTGGTCGTCTGATACGTGGCCCACCGTGGCCACGCTGGAGTTTAAGGTCAACTCCAATGACAAAGTGCTGGAGGCTGCCGGCGCTTTGTTCGAGCGCCTCGATCCGACGCCGACCGCAAACGCACTGCTTCAGATCCTTCGCGTGACGTTGCCGATGCCCAAGACGCAGCATTCCTTGCGGAACGAAATGGCCAGCCTTCCGGAGAAAACGGTCGAGGAGACCCTGAAGCTTGCCGGTGCTTTGCGGCTGGTCACCTTAACCGAAGGCACGCAGGACGGATCACCGCTGGTCTTCAATCCCTATATTTTCGAAAGCGACGCCATCGACACGATGAAAACGCTCGACGCGCTCGGCCCGTCCGAGCGCCAGCACGCGCAGGACATCGTGAACCACGTTTACAACTCTCCGGGCGTGCCACTGCCGGTGGGAACCGATCCGCGCGTGCTTAAAGTGCTGGTGGAAGTCGGTGTGATCGACTACTCGAAGATCACGACCAGGAACAGCTCTAAAGGGAAGTATTTTCCAACTGCGCCGAACGTCTGGGGTGTTCTGACGAAAACCAGCGGCAGTGGGGCTGAGCTTAGTAAGGATCTGATCGACGATGCGAAGCTTTTCGTGATTTCGCTGCGCTACGGAGAATACTACTCGACAAGTGACCGTGGGAAGATTATCAGCCCGTACTGGATCGTCAACGCGTTGCTTCGGGACGGATCGATCGGAACTCAAAAACCGGCGACAGCTATCGGGGAAGACTACCCGCTCGCCTGGTCGCGGGGGATCATCAATGTGGTTGAATCAAGACTCTACCCCGGACGCTACAGCATGGAGCTCTTAAAACAGGACGTTGCGTCGGCCGTGAGGGATGTCGTATCGAACCAGAAAATTCTTCCGACGCCGAAAACGGCGACGGAAGCAGACATCGAGCGCGCGGGGCGGTTCGTTTCTCCGGGCGCGGTGCGCGTCGAGAAAGAGCTGCCGCCGGAGTTGAGAAGTTGCCATGACGAACTCGTCTTTGGATTGCGCATCATGAGAAAGAGAAGCTGAGCATGGCTCAAAAAACAACGCGGAAAAAAGGACCGTTCGAAAACAAGCCCGAGACTACGGCACAGGCCGAGCGTCAGCGATCTGGCACACCGCGGCCATCGGCACTGACGATCGGGGATGAGCTCGAATATCGCATAGCGCGCATGCAGATCTTCACCGGGTTCTTTGTGCGGCGGGGCTGCCCTATTTACACAATCGGCGCGCTTGACCGAGCTACGGACCTCGACGTTCTGGCCTTCCGTCATTCGGAACCGTTTAGGCGCGAGATGATCATCACCGAGTGCAAGAGCGGTGCCACAGCCCCTCTAGACCGGATCTTCTGGTTGACCGGCGTTCGGGCCTACACCGGCGCGTCGCAGGCGTTTCTTGTCCGCAAAGGCACGAAGTGGAACATCAAGGACTTCGCAAAGGAGTGCGGTGTTCAGGTCCTCGATCTCACACGCATTGGCGAGATCGAGGCGGCGCTGAAGATCGGTGAGAACGAATGGCCCGGTATTTCTGAGCGGGTGTTCTTCGAAACCCATATCGCAGCCTGGAATCGTGTGATGAATAACGAGCCGCGATTTTGGGAGCTGTATCAGACGCTGACGACAGAGATCCGCTTCGACGACGCATTCGTTGGGATTAACTATCTGCTTTCACAATTGCGGCAGATGACGCGTCAGTTCACGCGTCCACCCGAGGAGCCGTATTTCAGATTCTTGCTTTCGGAATCGATCACGCAACTGGCGGTCTTCCTGACCCGCCTCGCCGAGCGCTCATTCGACCTCGGCCCTGACGACCGGCACGGGTTCGTCAAAAAGGGCATCACATACGGAAACCTTGAACCTCAGTACGCCGATCGTATTTTGAACAGCGCGTACAACATGACACGGCAGGCTGTACAGCACTACACTCATAAGTTCGTTGACATCGACCGTTCGCTTTTCTCGATGCCAACGCCGCCTGGCGCTGATGAATTGGTGGACATCGTCGACGCGCTGCTAGGGTCGTACCCTGCCTGTCTGTCTTTCCCGCAGATCTGCGATTTGATGCTATTCGAGGTTTTTACCAAACACAAAGAGGCGCGCGGATGGCTCAAGCGGATCTTCCCGCAGTCCGATTTATCGGCGCGCGTCGAGATGGTGCGATGGTTTCTCGGCACTCTTGTGTCGATCGGTGCCTGCCCGGTGTACCTGCCGGACATCGTCTTTGCTGCGGGGAGGGCGGCGGCGCCCGCGCCGGAAGCAAAACCTAAGGAGCCCGCCGAACCTGCCCCCAAGCTAGTCGCCGTCGAAGATGAACAATCCAAACTGCAAACTGCAGCCGAGGAGAATGCAGAGCAGCCCAGCAGATCCGTGGTGACCGAGGAGAAGACCGAAGGAAGGCCCAAACAGGAAAATCTCGACCTCTCGGACAGCGCGGCCGTCAAGACGTCGTGACTAGATTTCTGAGCAGCCTGCAGGCTTTGGGCTAAAGTCGGGCACGTGGACGAAGGAACCTTTGAGAAAAGCCATTGCGGAGTCTGGTGTTGGTACGCCGTTGCCGAGTACCGCTCAGCAAACAAGCGGCCGTGTAGCAAGTTCTTGTAATATGGGTGCGGCATGCGGCGTTGGCATGATACGGCCGCAACGAACAATAGGAGACTAAGTATGGCGTCCGGCAGCGAGGCACGCAGCATCCATCTGGAGGAACCGCGAATAGAAGACCGGAAAACACTTCTGGTAGCGGGACTAATGAAGGAGTACCGCGCTGAAACAGCGAACGAGATTCCGCTGCTGTGGCAACAGCTGAGTCGGCACTTTGGAGAATTCCCTCGCAGGTTGATCGCAAGGCATACGGGGTTCAGTACAACACGAAGAATGCCGACGGCTTTGCCTATCTGGCGGGAGTTGAAGTGTTGACGGCATCGGAAGTTCCCGACGAACTCAATGTAATCCGGATTCCAGAGGCGACGTTTGCGGTATTCAAGCACGCGGGGCACGTTTCGGCACTGAAAGACACGATCTCCGCCATCTTCAGCGAGTGGCTTCCTGCGTCGGGACTGAGTATTGCGAAGGCAGACGATGAGATGCCGGACATGCTGGAACAATACGGTGAATCCTTTGATCCGAAGAGTGGTACGGGCGATATAGAGGTGTGGGTGCCGATTAAAAATCGAACGCGCGAGATAACCTTCGATGACCCACGACGCTAACTAATCGAAGAAGGAGAGTTCCTTCATTGGGCGATCACTCTGGCGAAGACTCCGCACGTATTCCGCTGCGTCGCGCGGCTTGGAGAGGTCCTTGCGAATCCCAACGAACTCCTGCATAGCCTTCATCCGCCACTCCCGGCTGCCGAAATAACGCTCCCGAACCGCTTCCCGTACGAGTTCTGAAATAGTGGCTTTCCGGCCGCGCGCACGGGTGTGCAGTGTATTCCAGAGATCGTCGTCAAGGCACAGCTGCATTCGCCTCACGATATATAGTGTACGTCGTCGTGTCTTACGGCATCGGCGATTCCTTGAAAATCGGCTTCGGCAATTGAGACAAAAAAACTGAAGGCGGCTGTCGAATTCCGCAAATCCGAGCGACTACTTATTGAAAGTCTTTGAAAGCGAGCAATCATGAAATACATCTGCCTTGGATACATTGAACCGAACAAATTTGAAAACATGTCCGAAAGCGAACGCAATGCGATGTTGGACGAGTGCTTTACATACGACGACGAGTTGCGGAAGAACGGCAATTTCGCCGCGGGCGAAGCCCTTCAGGGCGCCAACACGGCCGCAACCTTGCGCTGGAAGAACGGCAAAGTGATGATTACCGACGGTCCGTATGCCGAGACGAAAGAACAATTGGGCGGAATTCTTATACTCGAAGCGCGAGACCTGAATCATGCGATCCAGTTGATGTCGAAACATCCGGGAGTGAAGGCCGGGCCTTTCGAGATCCGTCCCGCCGCGGATTTGACCGAAATGATTCGGGAAAGCCAGCAACGGCGGACAAACGACGAAGCCATGCGGTAGACGCAATGGCCCCAATGCCGGCGATTGCTTTGTAAACCTTTCGCCTCTAACTCCGTTTTGTAGGTTGAATAGCTATGATAAGCGTCATGGCCGGCCAGCTGGAAGGTGAAGTCCATGTTGGCGCCGATATTGGAAGTTTTGGCAGCTGGATGGCCTCGGAGCAGAGACGCATCTTCATGCTCTGCCGGCGTTTACTGCAGGATGCGGATGAGGCGGATTCGGCCACCCAAGATGTTTTTCTGAAAGCCTATCGGGCGCTCGGCAAGCGAGCCGAGGGCGAAGAGTTGGAGAATCCGGGGCGCTGGGTCACTCGGATCGCGGTGAACACATGTCTTGATCGCTTGCGCTCCAAATCGTGGCGTATTTGGCAGCGGCGGCCGGCTCCCGAGGACGAAGAACTGATCCTGCAAATGGTCTCCGGAACCGATCCGGACGCCGAACGTCTTTTATTTGCCAAACAAATCCAGCAAAGACTGGAGTTAGCCTTAGCCAAGCTCTCTGACCGCCAGCGCGTTGTGTTCTCGCTGCGGCACTATGACGCGATGGCGCTTGAGGAGATTGCCGCCGTCCTCAAACTAGATGTGGGAACCGTCAAGGCGCATTTGTTCCGGGCTTTGACTAAGATGAGGGAAGAACTGAAAGATCTTTACCAAGCAAGTTTGTAAATCTTGCGGAGGAAGTATGAGCATCGAGTCCAGGTTGTCAGGCCATTGGACGGATGAGCAAATAGTCGATCATATATACGGCGTTGGACCGGCTGACGGACATATCGACAGTTGCCGGGAGTGTGCCGGCCGTTTTCTTGCATTCCAACAGCGCAGGCTCTCTCTTGAATCCGCCGCGCCGCCGCGAGACGCGTTGAGCGACGATTTCATCGCCGCCCAGCGCCGGGCTATCTATGCCAGGATCAGTGAGCCGCGAACGTTGTGGAGTTTGCTCCCGCTTCGCCGCCTCGCTTCCGCGGCAGCCACGGTCATCGTCCTTGCCGGCGCATTCATGTTCTATCAGGACCGCGAAACTCGGCAAGTCGCTCGGGCGCAGGTCTCCGACGCGCAACTCGCGCAGGAGGTCAGTCAAATGGCAGTTGATGAACCCCAGTCCACCGCGCCGTTGAAGGCGCTTTTCGTTGAATAATGACACGCCGTTTTCTACTAGTTCTGCTTGTCCTTATTAACACGGGCGCTCTCTTCGCTCAGAACCGGGCGCAGACTCCGTGGTGGAACAGCCCGGTGGTCTCGGATATCGGCCTCTCGCCTGCCCAGGCGGCCAAAATCCGCCAGATCGTGCGCAGCTACCGCGACCGCCTCTTCGACGCCCGCAACAATGTTCAAAAGGCTGAAGCCGCTCTAGACGATGTGCTTAACGACCAGGATGTCGATCCCGCCGCCGCCAAACCCATCATTGAACGGGTGGCCGCGGCGCGCGAAAACTCCAGCCGCGTTTTCCTTCAAATGAGCTTGGACGTGCGCGCCGTCATCACGCTCGATCAATGGCGCGAACTTGTCCGGCGCTGGGATGAAGTCAAGAGCCGCAAGTTCTCAGATATGCCGGTACCGGGCAAATAAGCCGCGCCCTCGGCAACGATACACTCGTTGTCAATGCTCTCGGTTCTTCTTGCCCTGCTAGCCGTCTTTGTTCCGCAATCCATCAGCCGCACCGCTCATGAACGCCTTAACGCTCTGATCAATCGGGAGTGGCAATATGAGCTGGAGAACTCCCCCGAGTTGGCCACCTTCATTGGCGACAACCGCTATAACGACCGGCTGAGCGATTATTCACCCGCCACTTTCGAGCGCCGCGTTCAGCATAACCGCGACGCGATCGCCAGTCTGGAGCAGATCGATTCATCCCGGCTGAATGAAGAAGATCGCTTAAACAAAAGCCTCCTTGTTCGCAGCCTCGCAACCGATGTCGCCGGCGCCCGTTTTAAGGATTGGGAGATGCCCGTCAACCAGATGAACGGCGTTCATCTCGATTACGCCGGCATGGCGCGGGACATGCCGTTTCTCAACGCGCACGATTACGAGAACTATCTCAGCCGTCTGCATCAATTGCCCCGTGTTCTTATTCAGACGACGGCCCTGATGCGCCTCGGCGTTCGCGATCGTCTTGTCCCGCCCCTATATTTGCTGGGGAAAGTCGCCGAAGAGGCTGAGGATGTGGCCAAGCGTCCCGTCGGCGAAAGCTCTTTCGCAGACCCTCTGAAGCACTTCCCCGATTCTGTTTCGCCCGCCGATCGCGCCCGTCTCTCGAAAGAAATAAAGGAGGTGATCGGCTCCCAAGTCCTCCCTGCCTATTCCGCATTCGCCGAATTTGTAAGAACCGAATACGAGCCGCAAGGCCGCACCGAGTTCGGCATCTGGTCTTTACCCGAGGGTAAAGCGCGCTACCAGCAAGATATTCGGGAACTGACCACGACCAACAGCGATCCCGATGAACTCCACAAGCTCGGCCTGAAACAGGTGGCTGGCATAGAAGAGCAAATGCTCGTGATTGCCAAACAACAGGGCTTCTCAGACCTGAAGTCGTTCAACAGCCATATCTTCAGCGACCCCAAGCTTCACGGCACGTCGGGCCAGCAGATCTTCGATCTCTATCAAGCCTACACAAACCAGATGTACGCTAAGCTGCCGCTGTTCTTCGGACGTCTTCCCAAGAACAAACTCACCGTTGTACCCATGGAAGCTTACCGCGCTCCCAACGCCGTCCCAGCCGATTACTCCGTGGGCGCAGGCGACGGTTCACGCCCCGGCCGCATCAACGTCAATGAGTATGAGCCCACAAAGCGGCTTTTGTTGAATGTGGAAGCCATCGCGTATCACGAGGGCATCCCCGGCCACCATCTGCAATTCTCCATTGCGCAGGAGTTGCCGAACCTCCCGCCCTTTCGTAAGTACGCAGAGTATAACGCTTTTTCCGAGGGTTGGGCGTTATATGCGGAAACACTCGCGCATGAAATGGGTTTCTACCAGGATCCATACAGCGAATACGGCCGCTTGCAGAATCTGATGTGGCGTTCGGTCCGCCTAGTCGTCGATACCGGCGTACATTCTAAGCACTGGTCAAAGCAGCAAATGGTGAACTTCTTTCATGAGCACACCGCCATGGACGATCAGAACATCGATACCGAGGTGGATCGTTACATCGCGTGGCCCGCTCAAGCACTCTGCTACAAACTGGGAGAGATGACCATCTTGCGGCTGCGTGAACAAGCGCGCAAAGAACTCGGCGCGCAATTCGATATTCGCGCTTTCCACGATGCCGTGCTGGATAAAGGTCCATTGCCGCTTGACGTTCTGGAGTCGAGCGTTACCGAGTGGATTAAAGCAAAAATCGCCGCCCAATAAGAAAACAATTGCAAGTTAGGGATCTTTCGGGTAGACTTCATAAAACGTTTCCAATTCTGCCGATTGAAACGATACAAAGGCTGCCCAGCGGCCTTGGGGTTCTAGTTTTAGAAGGGGTGTCCACGATGACAAAACGCTTGCCTTCCCAGGCTCTTATTGCTGTTTCCGGCTCAGCCAGAAGTTCTGAGTCTCGCGAAAGAATTTCACGACACACATGCCTAATTGCTGCGTTCTGCTGCCTCTTGCTCGGTGTCGCGCCTGCCGCCAACGCACAATCCGCATCAGGGGCGATAACGGGAGTTGTAAGAGATCCCTCTGGATCTGGAATCGCCGGAACGGAAGTTAAGCTCACTAACCAGTTAACCGGCCTTGTCCAGAGAACAACAACCACTGGTCCCGGTGATTATTCCTTTCCGATTCTTCCTGTAGGTATCTATTCGGTTTCTACCGACACCAAGGGTTTCCGGGCTTACCGGCGCACCGATATCAACCTGAGCGTAAATCAGACCGTCCGGGTCGACATAGAACTGGAAGTCGGACAAGTTACTGAAACAGTCGACGTAAAGGAATCTGCAATCGCCATCGACACTGATACCGCTACTTTGGGTCAAAGTGTAAATCAGAAACAGGTCACGGAACTGCCGCTTGATGGCCGCAATTTTCTGGATTTGCTGTTCCTCGGCAATGGCGCCGTGACGCTAGGCGGCGAACAAGGCCAGATGCGTCAGGGGCAAGGCGATGCCATTAGTATCAACGGCGCTCGTCCTGAATCGAACAACTATATGCTGGATGGCGTTTCAATTACGGATACCTCGCTGGTGACGCCGGCCGTTGTTCTATCGATTGATGCAATTCAGGAATTCAAAGAGCAAACTGCTATCTATTCCGCTGAGTATGGGTTTAGCGCCAACCAGATCAACGTTATCAGCAAGAGCGGCACGAATGAGCTTCATGGCGCTTTGTTCTGGTTCGATCGGAACAACGATTTTGACGCGCGCAGCTATTTCGACAGCGGGATTCCGGCGCTTCACCAAAATCAGTTTGGCTTTGTAGCCGGCGGTCCAGTCATCATCCCCAAACTCTACAATGGCAAGAACAAGACATTCTGGATTGCCAATTACGAAGGGGAACGCATCCGCCAGGGCAGTGTTCAAAAGGGAACGGTACCAACCCCCGCTGAGCTGAGCGGCCAATTCACCAGCACCATCATCGATCCCACTACGGGATCTCCGTTCGTGAACAACCAGATTCCAAGCAGCCGCTTCTCGCGCCTCGCTACGGTAGCCTTGGCAAGCAACTTTTTCCCAGCGCCAAATTACAACGCCAATGGCCTTAACTACTACGCGACTCTTCCCGCCCCCACGAATTCAGATCAGCAAACCTATCGGCTTGACCAAAGCCTAGGCAAATGGGGTACCATCTTCGGGCGTGGTACTTACACCAACTATGTGAATACGACGGCGGGTTTTACCCCGCTCGGCAACGCTTTCTTCAACGAGCAAGCCACTAGCTGGCAGATCAATCACAACGTCAGCATCGGACCTCACCTTGTCAATTCGTTCCGCTTCGGCCACCTCAATGCCATCGCAAATAATTACGGCGTCGCCCAGCCCGTAGCCTCCGTTACGGCAATGGGCTTTACGGGGCTTTACAATAACCTGCCGGATATCGAACGCACATGGCCCAGCATCGGCCTGGGCAATGGTTTACGCCGGCGGCGGCGGAGCTGTTAACGCCTACACCGCCAGCGATCAACCTATGTCGGACTATAGCGATTCGCTGATATACATCAAAGGCGCTCACACGCTGACCATGGGCGCTAACTACCGTCACTGGGTCTCGAACCGCGAGCTCGCCGACAATTTCTTAGGAAATTACAGCTTCGCTGGCTACTTTACCAATCCGAATCCCACCAAAACTCCCACCAACGACAACGTGGTCGCCGATATGTTACTTGGCTATTTCTCGAGCGCCGCTAACTTTCAGCCTGCTGCGTCCAGCAGCACGGTACCCGGCAATCCCCATTCCTACATCTTTAATTATTTCGCGCCTTATATCCAGGACGATTGGAAGGTAAATTCACGTCTTACCCTTAACCTGGGCTTGCGTTGGGATTACCGCACCATCCCCTACGCCAGCAACAACAAAATGTTCTGGTTAGACGAATCGAATCCAAAGGGTGGATTGTGCTTTGCCGACAAAGCCCTGCTGACCGATGGCGTAGCCGGCGATCAAAGTTATTACCGCTATTGCGGCAGCAATCATCCGGGCTCAGCTTCCCTAAAGCCTTTTGCGCCTCGCATTGGCTTCGCTTACCGCCCGTTTGGCGGCGACAAAACGGTGGTCCGGGGCGGTTACGGCATCTTCTTCGATTCCTCGGAAAGCCGTGAAATCGACGATTCGGGAGATAACTATCCTTACATCAGCCGCACGAGCATCAACCAAAGCGTCTCAACCACGCCGCTGCTGACCACCAATCAATTGTTCCCGCCACTAACTACTCCGGGCCCCGCGGTACCGGCGGATAACACCTTCATCGCCGTGATCATTTCCGAGCATGTGCGCAACCCTTATGTCCAGCAATGGAACTTCGACATTGAGCGCGAACTGACGCCAAATACCAGGGTGGAACTCTACTATCTCGGCACAAGGGGTACTCACTTACTGCAGCGCCGTAACATTGCGCAGGCTTTGCCCCCGACAGACCCGAACAATCCCGGGACAGTCCTCTCCAGGCGTCCATATCCGAATTTTGCCACGTAGATCAACAGTGATCGGTCGGGTTATTCAGCTATAATTCCTTCAACGCCAAACTCGAACATACGTTCAAGGGGCTTACCTTGACTTCGACTTACACTTGGTCGAAAAGCCTTGACGATAAGTCTTCCATCGCCGCCCTCGGAAACAGCACAAATGGCTGGCAGGGCTTCCTGAACAATCACAACACGAGGCTTGACTACGGCCTCTCCGATTTTGACGTGCCGCACCGCTTTGTCACCAGCTTTGTCTATAACCTGCCGTTTGGCCGTGGGCAAAAATTTGCGAATCATGTAAACAAGGCCGCGGATATTGCGATAGGCGGCTGGCAATTCAACGGGATCGTGACCTTCCAAAAAGGCTTCCCCTACTCAATCTACGCTGCCGACAAGAATGGCCTGCTCGATAACTACTTCAATCGAGCCAACGTCGCCGGCGATCCTTTCCCGTCCGGTTTTAATCAGAATATTGCTCATTGGTTTAATACGGCTGCATTCGCGCAGCCGCAAGCTGGAGTTTACGGTAATATCGGCCGCAATGTGTATACCGGCCCTGGTCTGAATAACTTCAACTTATCGCTGTTTAAGAATGTCAATTTCACGGAAAGAACAAAGCTTCAACTCCGCCTTGAAACCTTCAACACCTTCAACCACGCTCAATGGGCCACGCCGAATTTCGACCTGAGTAATCCGGCAGTTTACGGCCAAATAACCGGTGTACAAGTGCCTGGACGCATCGCGCAGGTAGGGGTTAAGCTACTCTTCTAAGTTGTGCGGAAATTTGTTGTTGCGCTCATTGCGCTATCGGCCACGCGCCTTTTCCCGCAGTCCTCTGAAGCCAGCATCCAAAGCTACTTCGAACAGGGAGAAAAGGCGCTTGCCGAGGGCCTTATGCAGACGCCCAGACGTTGTACGAGAAGCTCACCAAACTAGCGCCTAACGTGGCTGAAGGTTACGGCAGGCTCGGCCTGGTTTATTTTCAGGAGAGGCGCTTTGACGATGCCGTGCCCGTTCTGCGCCGGGCATTGAAGCTGAAGACAAGTTTTCCGAACACAAATATGCTGCTTGGCATGTCGCTTTCAGAGATCGGGCGCTATAACGAGGCTTTCCCTATCCTGGACAAAGGATTTCACCGCACCAGCGATCCCGTTCTGAAACGCATGAGCGGCCTTCAGCTTGAAAGAACGTACACTGGCCTTCGCCGCGACGCCGAGGCAGCGCAAATCGCCCTGGAACTCAATCGCTTGTATCCGAACGACGCAGAAATTCTTTATTACTCCGGCCAGCTTTTTGGAAATTATGCCTATCTTACGATGCAGAAGCTGGCCGAAGTGGCGCCAGATTCCGTTTGGCGTCACGAAGCCGCGGCAGATGCTTATCAAAGCGCTGGCGAGACGATCTTGCGGCCGCCGAATTCCGCCGCGTGTTGGAGCAGGCGCCCAACCGGCCAGGTGTTCATTACCGGTTAGGCCGCGCTTTGCTCCGAAACTCCCCGTCTGATGCCGCCAACGAATTCGAAAAGGAACTGGCGTTGGATCCGAGTAATTCGAACGCTGCTTATGAACTGGCTGAGCTGCACCGAAAGGCTGGTGAATTTGACAAAGCGCGTGATCTCTTCGCCAGTGCTGTAAAGGACAACCCCGAGTTTGAGGAGGCGAACGTAGACTGGCCGTTCTTTGGCAGCGTTGGGAAAACCGGAACAAGCCATCTCTTATCTGCAACGGGCTGCGGAACTTGATCCTAGGGACGAGGTTTCTTACTATCAATTGGCCATGGCGTACAAAGCGCTGGGCAAAACAGAAGAGCAAAAATCGGCCCTGGACAAATTTCAACGTTGTAAAAATGAGAACGCAACCCGAGCCGACGTCTTGAAACCGCCGGACGCAGTTACGAAGCAAGAGGCGCAGTAAGCGCGAGTCCGTCGCCAGTTAAAAAGGACGTCCTTGATACCCTTTCGGAGCCCGCTGGCCGAATCGCGCTAGAACTGCGGCCGTTACATCTTGGATTCGTGCTCCGTTGGGCTTAATGGGCGTGCTGCTGAACAGAACTCCGGGAACGTCAACTGGATTGATGCAGTGATCGGCGATCCAGGCATCGTGGTTATCTTCGATCAAAACGGAAGGGATGCGGCCCAGCCCGGTCTGCCAGGAGGCGCGGTACCCAGCTGCGTAGCCGACGATCAAATCCGGCGAAACGTCTCTGTTGATCGGGGCTGGCGAGGTGACTGTTACCGTCTCAACAACCGCGCGTCCGTTGACAGGGTCGCGCCATCCTAATAGTTGCGCCCGGAGGTTTGCGATGAGCGCTTTGGCCGGTTCGCCCTCCCGAACGGTCCCAAATCGTTCCCTCCCCTGACGGTTGAGATAAAGCCCGTTTAGGCCGACGGCATACGCCTCCGTCCTGGCCCAATCAATGCTGTCGAACCCCGCATCACGGCTTGGCGCGCCTTTCAGAGATAGAAAGCCGCGTTGATTCAACCAGCCATTTAGGTGGACAGTCCGGTCAAACGCAGCAAAGCCATGATCGGAGAGGATGATGAGTTCGGCATTGGGCTGCTTGCGGCGGACAGCGCCGACGCACTTATCAATCTCGCTATATACCTTTAGTAACTCATCATCGTGTTTGCCCCATAATATGTGCGAGTTTTGGTCCACGGAGGAGAAGTAGAAGAACAGGAGGCCGCTCCTGAAGTGCTGCAGGGAGTACTCCAGCAGTTTCGCTTCTTCACTCAAGACAAGCTCGGCCTGCTGGCGAAATTGAGGCAAAGTTAACACTTCTTGCCGAAGCGCCGAGGTGTCCTCCGGAATACCGAGGGTGAAGTACGGTCCAAGGTCGGATTCCATTGCAGCCGCAAACCGCGCAGGCGACGAAATGGGCAAAGCGGGAACCGTGGGATCGAGATTGATAGGTGACACATAGATTTCAAGCGTGGGGTGCAATTGCTTCGCGAATACCCGAACCATGCCGCGGACGGAAGATACGTGCGGAATCAACGGAAATTCAGCGGTAAGCCAAGCTGACCATTCTCCTTGGCGGACGATTACGGCTTGGCTTCCCAACTCAATGCGGGCCACATCGTTTGTTGGATCTACATCCAGGATTATTGTCGCTGCCGTGGCGGCATGGTCTTTTCGAAGTGGATCAGGCGGTCCTTCGAGCCTCAGAATCGCCCGGCCGTTTGAAATCTCGGTTTTGATAATGCGTCCGCCAGGGAAGGCTTGCGCCAGTTCCATGGGATCGTCGGTGTAGAACGTGAATGTGCCGAGGGTGCCCAGCAGATCTGGCGTCCCCATGCCGGATAATCCATGGCTGGAGGCTTCAGGGGGATAGTTAGTGGGCATGCGTTGAACCATTACCGGAATGCCGCGATCTGAAAGCGTTTTCCAGAAGGGCGTGCCGCGGCGCAAGGAAGAGACTCGGGATGAGGATAGCGGCAGCAAGTAAGGCCCTAGCGGCAGCACGAATTTCGGATCCACGGTTTTCGACATTGATGAAAACAGACCGAGCGTTGCTGGATTGCGATGGACGAAATCGTAAATGCCGTGTTGATCCGGTTCCAGACCAGTGATGAAGGTGGACCAAGCGACCGGGCTCTGTGGTGGAGTGGTTGTGCCGAGCCTGCCGAAATAGCCGTGATCACGTAGCGCCCGCAAATTAGGCAAAGCGGCCCAGTGATGTTCAACAAATGTGGGATCCATGCCGTCAATACCCAGGACAATCACCTTCGGAAGTGACGAAGTGTCACGGCGGCAACCAAGCAGCAGAAGGCAGAGCAAGGCTGCGAGATAGCGAGGGAAGGACATGGTCCCTACCTTGACATATAGTAGCTTATAAGCTACTATATGCATTGATCTATGAGATCGAGGAATATGTTACGGCCAGTGGCAAAAGCCCTTATGCCAAATGGTACGACAGCCTGAAAGACCGTGTGGCGAAAGGTAGTGAGCTAAATCTGTGTGGCTGTCTTGGTGGCGGCCTGGGCAGTGGGTTACAGGGTTTGCAGCTCTAACGCCCATTGAGTTCGGGCTGCGTTGACCATCTGTTGGACATTGGGGCTCGCGTTTATGGGCGTTATTTCTATCTTCGGGTGATTGCGTGCGAAAACGCGAAAAATCTCGTCGGCAAATGCTTGGCCTATTGTTTCAACTTCCTTGAAGTCAAGGAGCACAGATCTAAATAGATCCACTCTCGCCAGTAGGCGTTTTGCTTGAGAGCGGGAGATGAGTTTGTCCTCACCATACTGCGCAAGCCTCACTGGGACTACGGTTTTGGTGAATCCGTAGTCTTCGCCGCTTGAGTACTGATCAAAAATGTGTTTATCGGTTCTGGCGGAATGGTTGTTTAGCTTCATGAACACTGCCGTTCCATCAAAGCAGTCCGGTCTCTCAAGAATCCAGTCCTCGTTCTTCCCAAACATGTGGGTAAAAAAGCACCCACCTGAAAGAATGTCGAAAGAATCAAGCACGCGTGAAGTGAAAAATATGCCCTGACCCGTGTGTCCTCTTGGATCGGTCGTAAGCTTACCCTTGGCGAGTTCCAGGATTGCGTGACGCTCATCCAGTAGATTCATTGCACTCTGGATCTTCCGAAAGATCCCAACCCCGTTATCGTGTAGCAGTATTTGAGTGTTCGCAGCTGTCTTTCCAATCTTGATAAAGATTGTAGTTCCACCAGAATGGTCGAGCGCATTGTTGAACATTTCCGTCACGCAAAAATGCCAGATGTCCATTACGTTCTGTGGAAGATTCCCCAACACCGGCGCAATATCACGCGACCAAGCCTGATCTTCCTCGATGTCGGGACCTATTGTGTAAGAGCGACGCCATTCGAGAAGGGCTGCTAGCTTGTACTTGCGGTACCGGGTTTTTCCTTCCGGCAATAAAGCCCCTTCGGCGACCAGCTTTTTGAGGTGCTTGTTCGCCGCCTGCCTGCTGATGCGGAAGTGAGCCGCGACAAGGTTTGCGACATCAGAATGCTTTTCGACATTCGAGAGTATAAATGTGCGGATCTCCTCGCCACGTGCTCTCACCCGCCAACGGCGGGGAGCGATAGGAATATCGGAGGATGTGGCCTGTATCTTTGTTATGGTCATGCAATTTCATTGTAAACTTTTAATTGATTCTTTGTCAACCTTAAGGTATTATTGGGTTGACAAAAGAAAAGCCCCGATGAGTGCTAACGCAAACCGCGGGGCTAGAACTACACAGCCGAAGCCGCATAGGTCTTACAACCTCAATATCCGGCTTTTGGCTGTGAATCACAAGGAGATTCACAGTGACCTGCCACTCATACCGGATCGAATGCCTATCCTCTTTTGTCCTAGCTGAAAGATTTTCTCGGCGTCTTGATAAACGTTCGTCTTCCCAGGTCCAAATGAGACCGTAACTGCACTGTCTACCCCCGGATTGAACCATCAGAAAGGGTGAGGGTTACGGCGAGGCTCACGGTCTGTCAGCATATCAGACCTTCAACGCACCTTTAGGACACTACCTAAAGGAGGCCAAAGAATACCTGACCGATTACGGAAGGAAGGTGAAGAAATGAAACCCAGCAGACCATATGATGAAACGCGCAAAAAGGCGCTCAAAGACCCAAAGGTTGCCGCGCTCTATCTGGAAGAATGTCTTCAAGACGGCAATATGGAGTTATTTACGGCTGCCCTCAAACATGTTGCCGAAGCTAGAGGGGGTGTGGCCCTGCTCTCAAAGAAAACCCACCTCAACCGCGAGGCGCTTTACCGCACCCTTTCGGAAGGTGGCAATCCGCGCCTTGATACGCTTACCAAGGTGCTTGGAGCCATGGGGTTGCGGATTGGAGTTGTTCCGGCCAGCGTACATTCGCAGCCATACCTAGATGGCGTCCCCAAGGGGATTCGAACCCCTGTTATCGCCGTGAAAGGGCGGTGTCCTAGGCCGGGCTAGACGATGGGGACGCTACGGAAAGACGAACTCTTCCAATGTAGCAGACCAACGACGCTTGTTTAGGCCTTCTTGCGGCGTTGTAAATACAAACCGAAAAGACCGGCGCCGATGAGCGCAAACGATGCCGGCTCGGGGATGGCGAGCAGGGCGGCATCGGCCACTAACGCCTGGCCCGCGGCTGTGGGATGCGAATCGTCCCAAAACAAATATTGATTTTGCGCGGCGAGATTCGGCGAACAGGCGGTGCCCCCGACGTAACCCACGGCACCGGTGACACACGGATCGGTAACATTGGTAAAACCGAAGGCGCTCTTGTTCGCGACGATGCCATCGATTAACGAATAAGTATCGAGAATCGAAAGGTTGAGACCGTCGGCGGCCGCTAACGAAGTCAATGAGGGGAAGCCGGCCGCCGCGGAACCGTTCACGAGCGTTAAATCGAACGCGCCGGATAAAGCCGAGGCGGCAGCCTGCGCAAGTGGGCCCGAGGCAATGGCAGCGGGGGTCTTGCCGAGGTCGGGAACGGTGAGCACCAGAACGTTTTTCGCGCCATAGCCAGCCAGAGTGTTAACGGCGGAATCGATGTTGGCGACCACTGCGCCCGCATCAGCAGCGTAAGCCGAAGGCGCGGCGTTCTGCAAGATACTGCTCAGATCGTTGGAACCGATCCAGATGGTGTAGAGAGCGTTCGGGTCGGCCACCGGATGGAGCCCATGGAACTGGGCGAGTTGGCCTGTAGGGCCAGTCAGATCTATGAAGCTGGTCGGACCAACGGGGTTAACGGGAGTAGTTCCGCTCTGAGCGTCGCCATAAGCGAAATCGTGCCCGCCGCTAAGACTGTTGGTCAGCGATCCAAGCCCCAGGCCAGCGGAGAGGTCCTGGACCCAAACCGGTCCGTTGCTGAACTCACCGTTCACATAAGGGGCAGTGGGTATGCCGGTCAGTTGGTGGATATTTCCAGCGTCGGAAAGGCTGTCGCCGAACGCATAAATTGTGCTGATTGGGCCAGCGTTAACGGAAGCGATGAAACTTCCGAATAGAAAAACTGCTGCGGAAAAAGATCTAAGGTAAGAAGGCATTCCGGCCTAGTATACAGGAGCCTAAGCCGGAAACAATGCTGGTCGTTCTACGAAATTCGCGCCAAGCAGTCGCGTCGGCGCCTTACAGTGTATGCAGATACGCGATGATGTTCGCTTTATCGTCATCCGAAAGCATCTCGGCGTAACCGGGCATGCCGTTGCCGCCGGCATTGATTTGAGCCAGAACGTTGGCATCGTTTACGGGCTTTCCGCTCGCCAAGGTCTTACGCTTGAAAAGGCCTTTCAAGGAAGGGCCCATCTTCTTTTCGTCGGTATCGACGTTGTGGCATACGGCGCACTGCTCAAAGGCTTCCTTGCCTTTTGCGGCATCGCCCGATTTAGCTGCCGGCTGTTGGGCTGCGGCTAAGCCGAGCGCCAGAGCGGCGCAGATGGTTAAGGAACTGGTAATCAGAATCTTATGGCGAAACATGGCATTCTCCCGCGAACGAATAAATCGAAACCTTCAGTTTACAACTTCTACTTCTATTAGATATGACATGCCCGGGGAACGAAAAGAAACAGAATGAAGATGGTTTAACACTAGAGAAACTTCACTTTTCCGCCGAGACGTCTAATGAATGTCGGGCGGTCGCCGTTGATCTGACCATAACTGGGCGATAATAAAGGACATCCGGTGACTGAATCCAGGTCTGCTTAAGCACACGGATGAAAAACGTCCGGGCTGCTCAGCTTTAATAAAAGGTATCTCAATGTTTCTACGGGCCTTAGCTTGCTCTTTGTTGTTGTCCTACTGTCTGCTTGCAGCGGTTTCGAATGAAATGGCCATTCCGAACATGACGGAACCGCCGAAATCGGGGAAGGTGGAGTTCTTTCCGGAAGCCGATTTGAAGCCGGGAATGCAAGCGGTGGCGTGGACGGTGTTTCAGGGAAGCAAGCCGGAAGCGGTGCCGGTTGAGATTATCGGCATCTGGCAAAACGCCTGGGGGCCGAAGCAGGACATAATTCTTGGAAAAATGGGCGGCAAGGCAATACGCACGAACGTGGCGGGCGGCATGAGCGGGAGCCCGGTCTACATCGGCGGCAAACTGGTGGGCGCTATTTCACTTAGGTTGAGTGTGTTTTCGCCGGATGCCATCTGCGGCATCACGCCCATCAAGCTGATGATGGAAGTGAACGAATACGATACCAGCACTCCCTCTGACAGCCGCACGCCGGATAAGGCCATACGCGCGGACGCAGGCATGCCGGTGCCGAGCGGTTTGCTGCAACGTGTGATGGCGGCGGGGCAGGCAGAGCGGCTGGGCGAATCGCCAATGATGACTCCGATTGCGACGCCCATTACAATGTCCGGATTCAGCGATGAGGCGGTGAGCCAATTCGCACCGGTCTTCAAACAATTAGGGTTGTCGGTGGTGCAGGGCGGAGCGGGCGGCGCGCTGAACTCGGCCACTCCCGCGAAAGACTGGGCCACCTCCCTGAGACCCGGCGAACCCATTGCCGCTGTTCTGGTTTCAGGCGACATGGCCATGACGGGCGGCGGCACGGTGACTTACAACGACGGCAAGCATGTACTGGCGTTTGGCCACCCCATGTTCAACCTGGGGCCGGTGAATATGCCCATCGCCAAAGACGACATTATTATGACGCTTGCCTCGTCGTACCAGCCAACTAAAATGGGTAACGCCACCGAAGTCGTTGGCGCGCTGCATCAAGACCGGCATAGCGCCATTGAAGGCGAGTTGGGCGAGACCGCGCAGATGATTCCGGTGAACATGCACATGTGCTCGTACAATGCGGATAACAGCGTCCACAGCACGCGCGATTTTCATTTCAATGTGTTTGTCGACCACAAATGGACGCCGTACCTGATGATGGCGACCTTGTTCAACTCCATTTCGAATTTGAACGACTTTTCGGAAGAAGCCACTTACCGGCTGCATGGCGAATTGAAGATTGAAGGGAACCAGAAGATTGAGCTGACCACCATGCAGGCGCCGGCTGAAACGCCGATTCCAACGCCCATGCTGCTGGCCGGCTGGTGGGGCGACAAGTTCAACCGGCTGTTTCTGAACACGAATAAGATGCCTAAGCTGAATGCCGTGAACGTCAGCGTCGATCTGCTGCCGGAGCGGCGGATTGCGCAGATTGAATCGGCCTGGATTGCGGATAACAAGGTTACTCCGGGGACCGAGGTTCCGGTGAAGGTGTATTTGCGTCCGTATCGCGGCGACCGGCTGGAAAGAACGATTAACGTGAAGATTCCAGCGGGCCTGCCGCGCGGCGACCATGAAATTCTGTTCAGCGACGCCGAAACGCTCAGCCGTTTTCAGAATATTGCCAGCACCTTGAATCGGATTGAAGATATTCCGCAGACGGTGGCTATGCTGAATGAAGAGCGCAGCAACAGCCGGCTCTATATCTCGCTCATCGAATCGCAGCCCACCGTTTACTCCGATGAAAAAGTCTTGCCCAGTCTGCCTGCTTCGGTATTGAATGTAATGCAGAGCGGAAGGGCGACAAATCACCAATTTGTCAGCGCGCCGGAAAGCGCGCACGAGCAGACGTCAGTGCCATTTGAGACGGTGGTAACGGGCAGCTACTCATTGAAAGTTCACGTTAACTAAAAGGTCTTGACCGCCAACACATGATCAATCACTCGGGCTCGCGCCGGGCTGCGGCGCTAATGGCGCTGGCCGCTGTACCCTATCTTTGCTTTGCCGTCGATACACACGTTTGGGAACAAACGGAACAGGCTGATTTTGCGCGCGGCACGCCCCTGCACCTGTCCATCCGCAGCGACGGCCACATAACGCTGGCTCCCGATTTCAAAGAACTGGACAGCACCACGGTGCCTTACCTTTGGGCGGTCACGGAAGACTCAAAAGGAACGCTGTATTACGCGGGCGGAGCGCCGACGGGGGCGTCCACGAAAATCTACGCTTTGGGAAAGAACGGGAAGAAAGCGTTCGCCGAGGTACCCGGTCTTGAAGTACACGCCCTGGCCGTCGATTCGCGCAACCGGATTTACGCGGCGGTGCTGCCCGACGCCAAAATTTACCGTATAGACCAATCCGGCCAACAGGAATTGTTCTTCGATACGAAGTCGAAATACATTTGGGCGATGGCCTTTGACCACGAGGGCGACTTGTTTGTGGCCACCGGAGATTCGGGCATCATTTACAAGGTGACGCCCGACGGTAAAGGTTCTAAGTTTTTCGATACCGAAGAGACGCACGCGCGCTCAATGGTGATTGACGAGGCGGGCAATCTGATCGTTGGCACCGAACCCAGCGGCTTGATCTTGCGAATCAGCCCCGCGGGAAAAGGCTTTGTTCTCTACCAGGCCAACAAACGCGAGGTGACGGCGGTAGCGGAGCGCGGCGGCTTGGTCTATGCGGCGGCAGTGGGAAATAAACCGTCAAGCGTATCGGTGACGGGCCCGTCGCCGGTGCTGCCAACGACGCCCGCGCCGGTCTCCAGCACCGGTGCGCCGCACGCAGGCACAGCACCGCCGGCTTTACCGCCTGCGGTAGGCTCCTTGAGCGCAGCGGTTTCGGGCGGGTCGGAAACTTACCGGATACAGAGCGATGGTTTCGCGGAGAAGATCTGGGGTTCCGCTTCGGACATCGTTTACGCTATCGCTTTCGATGCGTCGGGCAAGCCGCTGCTGGGAACCGGGAACAAAGGCATCATCTACCGGATCGATTCAGACCAATTGTCGACCGAGTTATTGAACGCGCCGCCAACCCAAGTCACCTCGTTTTTGCAGGGCAAGAACGGGGTGGTCTATGCCACCACGGGGAACGTGGGAAATTTGTATTCCATTGGACCTGGGACCGAAACAAGCGGCACCTTGGAAAGTGAAGTCTTCGATGCCAACGAGTTTGCCTATTGGGGCAAGGTGCATCTGACTTCCAGCTTGAACGGCGGAGCCATCGGTATGGAAACGCGCAGCGGTAACTTGAATCATCCGGAGAGCAACTGGAGCCCTTGGAGCAAGGTTTCGGTTTCAGAATTGGGCGGACCCATTGAATCCCCCGCCGCGCGTTTCCTGCAATACCGGCTTACGCTGACTAAGTCGGCTTCCGGCGAGTCGCCGAATCTGAGCCTGATTGACATTGCCTACCTGCCGAAGAACGTTGCGCCGAAAATTCAGCAGATTGAATTAGCGCCGTTCAATTACCGGCAGGCGCCCAGCAATCAATCGCTTGAACGTTCCATTTTGCCTTCAGGCTCGCCAACAACACTCACACTGCCGGCCGTGGGCCAGAAGCGTTCGGGTGCGTCGTCCGCGACCTTGGATACCAATGCCGGTTCAACGCTGCAATACAGCAAAGGTTTTGTGACCGTACGGTGGAACTCGCCGATGCGAATGGCGATCCGCTTCTGTTCAAAGTAGAGATCAGGGGAAAGAACGAAACCCTTTTGACGCTCCTCAAAGACAAACTGCAGGACCACTATTGGTCTTTTGACAGCACCGCGTTTCCGGACGGCAACTACGTAGTCCGGGTCAGCGCGACAGATGCGCCGGGAAATACTCCTGCCGACGCGCTCACGTCGTCGCTCGAAAGCGAGAGCTTCATCATCGACAATACGCCAGCGGACATTGTGAATTTGAGCAGCGCAAAAAGCGGCGGCAAGTGGCTTGTGAAGTTTACCGCGAAGGATGCATTGAGTTGGATTGACAAGGCGGAGTACTCGGTGAACGGCGGAGACTGGACCATTCTCGATCCGGTAAACAAGGTGACCGACTCGCAAATGCTGGATTACCAATTGCCGGCCGAAGAAGGCCAATCGATCTCGATTCGGGTATTCGACGAGAGCGACAACGTCGTGACAAAACAGTTAGTTGTGAGATAGTCCCACTAAATCTCGCTCCCCTCGATTGCTGAAACGAAGCAGCTGTCAAAGGCGCGGTCAAGCAGGTCTTCCGTGAGATCTAACGGCAGCCGTTTGAATTTGATGTAATCTAGCGCCAAAGAGACTATGTCGCGCGGGTGACAGCGGCGAAACGCTTTTCCTGTCTGCCGGTAATGTTTCTCTACAAAGTTGCTGATGAGGTTTGGATCGGGATGCAAATCCTGCGCTTTGCAGTAGGCCCGAAAGATGTTGTAGAACTCCGTTTCATCGGGGCTGCGTAGCAACATTTTGTATTGAATACGCCGCACGAACGCTTCGCCGCCTAATTCATTAGGATTCAGATTAGTTGAAAACACCAGGAACGTTTCGAAAGGCGCCGTCATCTTCCCGCCGTTCGCAAAAGAAAGATAATCGATCCGGCGCTCCATCGGGACAATCCAGCGATTCAGGATCTCTGTCGGAGTCGCCCTTTGGCGTCCGAAATCGTCTATCAGATAAATTCCGTTGTTAGCCTTTAACTGAAACGGCGCATCGTAGATTCCCGATACATGGTTGTGGCTCAGATCGAGCATGGAGAGAGATAACTCGCCGCCAGTGGCGATAAATGGACGGCGGCAACGAATCCAACGCCCGTCCGCTTCGCAATCGAAATCGTTTTCAGGCGTGAGTTGAACCGCCTCATGGTAGATTTCGTCGTAAAGCTGAATGATATTGCCCTGAAACTCTAGAGCGTAGGGTACGTAGATATCGGTGGTCTGTATTTTGGCGAGGGCTTCGGCCACTTGAGTTTTGCCGTTGCCTGGCTGGCCATAAATCAGGAACGATTTTCCGGAGGCGACCGCCGGGCCGATCTGATCGAGCATGCTGCCGGTTGTCACCATGTGGGCATAAGCTTTTTCCAGACGTTCCGGGCGAAGCCAATTCGGGGGCAGCCTCTGCGCATTAACGGCCGTAGTGTACTGGCTGATGGGTACCGGTGCCGGACCTACATACCGGTTGTTATTCATGTAATCGCGGGCCACGTTGCGGCCTTGTTCGGTTAGAGCGAGTACCGAGGAAATAGGACCGATGCCGAGCGAACTCTTCACCTGCATCAGATGCTGCATCTTAAAGCTCTCGAGCATGCCTTGGATCAGGCTGAACTTCAGGCCGATGACGCGGCTGAGATCGCCGCCCATCATGTTGCCCCGGAAATAGAGCAATTTGAAGATGAGCTGTTCGATTAGAGAATCCGGGAGCCCCACATCCGCTAGCGATTTCAGTGGGGGTGGCGCGAATCGGTCGGCTCGTCGAGCTCTTGCGGGGCGCATCTGCGGATCGGCGTTTTTCAGGGTTGGATATTCCGCTTCCGCGGGGGGTGGATCCAGCAACACAGACGAGTGGCGTTCGAAACCCATTGTTTCTCCTACCAAGGTTATCGACCGCTTTCGCCTCAATAATCCAATTTATTTAGATATTCAAGGCACTCAGCAAATAGCCGCGCCTATTGGATTATGTTGAACGCGGGTTGCGATTGTGGCACTGATCGTCGTGCTGCCAGTGCTTGGCCCAATTTGAGCGATGCCTTGAAAATTGGGCCGACGGGAATAAATCCGCCGATCTTGTGCGCCGCAACCGCCGCCAAACCCATGGATGCGATGCAGCCGCAAGAGGCGCAATCGGGTGTTCCACCGAATTGGCAAGGAGTGATTTTGGTTTTGAGGTCGGCGGAAAGCGTTTGCGTCGTGAGCGCGAATGTGCAATCGGAAGGACCATGCGGAGGAGTTGAGAATTGGCGCAGCAGCTCTTCGGGCATGTCGAGTTTGGGGTAGAGCCTGCGCAGGCGGAACATTTCTTTTACCGCCTGGGCAC
Source organism: Bryobacterales bacterium (assembly GCA_963718465.1). Classification (GTDB taxonomy): domain Bacteria; phylum Acidobacteriota; class Terriglobia; order Bryobacterales; family Bryobacteraceae; genus Bog-105. Next base: position 91,839 of record CAVQZK010000022.1, read on the forward strand.
GCTGCTGCTGCGTCAAAATTTCAGGCAGGTTGTCACCCACTTGCGGAGTGAAGATGCTGAACCAAACTTTTTGCACTTCCGCGAGCGGCGTCCAGAACGCCAGAAAATCGTTCAAATAATCGGGGCGCTTCATCATCTGCGCGGTGATGGTGCAATGGATGGTAATTTTCTGCCCGCTCACGTTCTTCAGAATGCGTTCGTACGTGGCCGGTTTGCGGCGCGCGTCATGCTCCGGCTGCAAACCATCGATGGAAACCGCCACGGTAAGATTCGTCAGACTCGACCAGCCGGTCGGAAGCTGCCTGAATGCGCTGGTGACCACTTGCACGTGAACGCCGCGTTCGAGCAACTGAGGAACCATCACTTCCAATTCGCGGTAACGAACCAGCGGATCGCCGCCAACTATCGAGAGATGAAGCGGCTTGATGCGGTCGACAACCTGCAGCACGCCGTCAATCAGCGCTTGTCCTTTATAATCGCTCAGCTCACGAAGAGTAACTCCGCCGCCCAGATGATCTTGCTCATAAGCATAACAACCCGGGCATCGCAACGGACACTCACGCGTAATTTCAATGGAAAGAGAAGGCCGTTCCCCACGGGCGATTTTCTGCCACGCCTTCAATACTTCAGAAGTCTTCAAACGATTGAGCCCCTTTTTTAGACGCGCTACGGAATTAGGAGATTGCTGCCAAACCCACCTAGTTACAGGATGGTTAGCATTGCGTCGAGGTTAATTAAAAATGGGCGAGTAGTTGTACGTGAAGATCGACAGGAATCGCCGCGTTATCTTTGAACATGCGACTGACGCCCATTTTCCTAATTACCGTCATTGTCGTTGAATCGCAAGCCGGCGAAGCAACGGGTAAACGGCCTATCCCAGCGGCGGAAGCGACGGGATTTAAGGCCATTAAAGAGATGAACTTGCGGGCTAATCTGGCCTTCATTTCAGGAGACGGGCTGCGCGGCCGCATGTCGCTTCAACCGGGAGACGATGCGACGGCCGAATGGGTGGCGTCGGAATTCGCCAAGGCCGGTCTCGAACCCGCTGCCGATGGAAGTTTTCTGCAGCCGGTTCCACTTGTGGAATACCGCAACGACCGCGAGTAAAGCCATCTTTCTCTAGAACGCGGCGGCAGCGAAAGGGAGTGGAAATTTCCGGAAGCGTATGGCACGTTCGCAAAGGATGTCGACCTTTCGGGCGAGGTGGTGTTTGCAGGCTTTGGCATAACCGCGCCTGAGCTAAAGTACGACGATTACCAGAACATCGATGCACATGGCAAGGTCGTTTTGATTTTCGACCACGAACCGCAAGAGACAGATCCGCATTCCATCTTCAACGGCACGGGGAACACGCGTTATGCCACTTCGCGCGTGAAAGTGCTGAACGCACAGGCGCACGCGGCGATTGCCGTCATCATTGTGGCGGAACCAAATCGCAAGCATCCTTCCAATCAGGAGCGCGTGGCGCGAATCGGCGGGTCTGCCCGGCGCGCCGTTCCGCTGCCTTCGCAAGCGCTGGCGAAACGATTCCGTTCACATACCGGCAGTTGTGGTTTCAGACGCTGTTGCGGCCGAGTTGATTGCGAATGCGGGAGCCAAGCTCGAGCGAAATGCAGGCGGCAATCGATCGCGATTTGAAGCCGCAATCGCGCGCGCTGCCCGATACCAGCGTCACCATTCATCTGAAGAATCTCTTCGCGCATGCCGGAACGGCGTACAACGTAGCGGGGCTGCTCGAAGGATCCGATCCCCATCTCAAGAACGAAACGTTAATCGCCAGCGCGCATCACGATCACGACGGCGTGAGCGCGAAGGAAATCTGGCATGGCGCGGACGATAACGGATCGGGCACCGTGGGCGTGGTGGAACTGGCGCACGCCTTTGCGGCAAATCCGGTGAAGCCCAAGCGCTCGGTCCTTTTTGTGGTGTTTGCGGCGGAGGAAAGAGGATTGCTGGGTTCGTTCTATATGACGGCGCACCCGTTGCGGCCGCTCGATACGACGCGCGCCATTATCAACTTCGACATGATCGGCCGCAACGAAACTGAGAGCGAACAGACGAAAGGTCTGATCGAAATTCCGGCGGACACGACCAACCGGCTGAATTTGATTGGCGGAACCTATAGTCCCGATTACCGGCGCGCCGTCGAGCAGGAAAACAAAAGTGTCGGACTTACGCTCGATGACCGGTTCGATCATGAGGCAGCGCTGAACATCTTCTTTCGCAGCGATCAGTTTCCGTTCGTTCTCCACGACGTTCCAGCCATGTGGTGGTTCACCGGTTTCAACCCCGATTACCACCACCGATACAGCGGAGAAGATCAACTACGCGAAGATGGCGAACATTCTGCGTTTGGCGTATCTAACGGCATTCCGCTTTGGCAACGAAGCTGTAACACCACGGTTCGTGAAAAATCCCAAGGGGATGTAAAAATAAGCGAATTCAGATATGCCTGTTCTCTCCCTGGCACCATCGCGTAAAGGACCTTAGCAATTCATCCCCCCGATCCTTGTTGAGCGCGTCGCCCGCGTGATGACGGCCTCTCACTACCCGTCTCAGGATGAGAATTGAAAGTAAGATCAAGACGGAAAAGCGCGATCCGATAAATACCAGATCTGCCGAAGGCCCGAAGGGAGTCGCACCCAATCCCAGCAAAAGTACACAAGCAAGAAACAATATCCAAGGCGCCAGCTTTTTCATGCATTCACCACAACGCTACTGGTGCCGATTATATCCAGCCGCTGCCGTTCGACAATGAATAGTGTCAAAGAAGCTCACGCGAGCTGATCCGTGGTGGCCGGGCGCGGCTCTGATTTGTCTCCTGGCAAGCGTCTTTGGCGCGATTGCGCCGGGTCTGGCCGATCAATACCGTATACCGCTCCAGTCGGCCATCGGCATCTATTGTTGCTTTCTTCTGATGCTGATCCTGGCGATCGCACCGGGTATACGGAGCACTCGTCAATGGATTGAAGACCGTATCCAAGGGCGTCGCAAAGTGCCGCTCCTGCTTCTGATCTGGTGTCTGCCCTACTTCGCGTACGCGGCGGGTACGCACGATCTGCGATGGATAGCGCTTGTCCGTTTGCTCGCCGTCGCGGGTCCGCTGCCGTTGATTTACACCTTCGTGCCGGTCCGCCATTCGAACCGCTTTGCATGGCAAGATCTAGCAGTTGCGGTCTGGCTAATTACCATTCTGTTGACCCATCAACTGGCAGGCATCTGGAACGTGCCCCCGCATCTCGATTTCATGGGACGGCTGTTCTTAATTACCATCTCTGCCTGGTGCTGGGTGTTCATACGCCCGGTTCCCGAACTCGGTTATGAGTTCTCATTGTCGTCAAAAATTCTTGGCGCGGCCGCACTGAACTTCGCGTTGTTTGCGGCGATTGCTATTCCCGCGAGCCTGGCGCTGCACTTCACCGCCTGGAATCCGCGCCCCACGACGGCGCAGTCATTCTGCGTAAGCTACCTGGAAATTTTTCTCTTCGTCGCGTTGCTGGAGGAATTATTCTTTCGCGGCTTCCTGCAAACGCTGATCTCGAATAGCCTGCAATCGCCGCGCTGGGCGCAGGTTCTGGTTTCCTGCTTGTTCGGCTTGTTTCACATTCTCCACGCTCCTTTTCCGAACTGGCGATATGTGCTGCTGGCAACCGTGGCCGGCTGGTTTTACGGCGCGGCATTTATCAAGAGCGGAAACCTGACGGGTTCGGCACTGACTCACGCCATGGTCGACACAGTTTGGCGGAGCTTTTTCACGAAGGGCTAAAGCCAAGCTTTGCGGACATGTGGCGCACATGCTTGTAGGCTGGAAGCATGTCTAAAATCGTGCAAATTAGGGACGTTCCAGACGACGTGCACAGCACGCTCAAGGCCCGTGCCGCCCGCGAAGGGATGAGTCTGTCTGATTTCATCAAGCGGGAACTCAAGCGTGCGGCCCAGCGTCCGAGCATGCAGGAGTGGCTGGAACGGGCGCAGCAAGTGAAACCCGTTTCATCGAGAGTGAGTCCCGCGCGAATGATATGTGAATTACGGAATTCACGATAATTGTTCTGGGTGCATCCGTTGTTGTGGAACTTCTGAGCACAAGTTCACTGCTACGACGCTGCTTACATCGCTCTGGTGGAACTCCGCCATTACTTACTCAGAACATAGCACCTATCGTTACTGCACGAGAAACCAACGATCTGAGTTCCCTTAATGGTGATCTCTTTGCCGTCTTTACCTATGCGGTCTGCCCCGTTGATGTAGAGAGTAGGTGACGTTTGGGCTTGGACCGGGCGCGCATGGATCAAAATGTCGCATGTCAATGCAGCCAGCACAAGCAGTAGAACGAGTAGTGAAAGGGGTTTGTACGTCCCCAACTATATCTCCAAAAACGGCAGTTCAGAAACTCGTTCTGGCCTCATTGCCCGCCGCACCCGGCCTCAGATCGAAAGGCGGCGCTTCATCGGTAAGCACGGTAAAGACCGCATCCGGCTTCAACCGGCTGACGATGAGAAATTGAAAATACCGAAAGGTGCTTTGCCGCGCGTTAGCGAAACCCACCACGGCGAGATCTTCAATCCCGCCGCCCACGTCTCCCCCCGCCGTTGCGCGCTGCTGGCCGCATCCGCTCGGTCGTTTGGGAAACCGTTATACAAAAGCACAGGCAGAGCCTCCGCCATCGGCTGTGTCCACTCCTCGCCTCCCAGAAAGCTCTGGCGCCGGCCTTATGCTCTGAAGCGCCCGCAGCACATAACATCTCTCCACAAAGGCTCCCTCCTTTGCATATTCAAAATTGTTGGTTGACCCAAACCCATCGGCCTTTGCATCCAGATATCCGCTGCAAGTCGTAACCGGCCGTTCTTGGCCCGCATTGTGAAGCGTTAATGCCTCCCCGCCGGCAAGTGGCGCCGTCTCATTAAGCGCCTCCTCGGCCTGCTCCGGCCCCGAGATGTCAAGCTCCGGCGACCACCAAACGGCGGAAACCCCAGGGGAACCCGTCGAGAGTCCCGCCAGGATTACTAAACTAAACGTACCCATAGACCACCGCGGCATAGATTTCATCCTCAAGGGTTTGACTACCCCAAAGCCCCTTCGCTTCCTTGTAAAGACCCCTATTGGATAGCGGTACTGGCAGACCCATTTTGATTTGAGATATTTTCGTACGGGAGGAACTCATGGCTCATTGGACGCGAAGAGGATTGATCGGATCGCTCTCGGGGGTAGCCGCCGCTATGTCGCTTGCACCTCGGCACAGGGGCAGTCTGCCGCCGTCCGAAAAGCGGCAGGGACACGCATCAATCAAAATCACCGACCTCAAATGCGCAATCATCGGCCGCAACCCGGTCGTTCGAATCGTCACGGATCAGGGCGTCTCCGGCTACGGTGAAGCCGAGTCCGCCAAGCCTTATCTCAAGCCGATGGTGCTTTTTTATAAGGACTATATTCTGGGCGAAGACCCCACCGACGTCGAGCGGGTGATGCTGAAAATCCGCCGCCTTGGTGCCTTCAAGCCCTGGGGTTCGGCGGTCAGCGCCATCGAGATTGCTCTCTGGGACATCGCCGGGCAGGTAGCCGGAGTACCGGTTTATAAACTGCTGGGTGGAAAAATCCGCGACCGCGTCCGCGCCTACAACGGAGGCGTCCGTTTCCCCATGACCGGCCAAACCCCGCAAGACTACGCCGAGAACATGGCCAAAATGAAAGAAGCCAAAGAGGGCTTCACCCTGATCAAGCAGGCGGTCGGCTTTCACAATCCGGCGATGATGCGCGCTATGCCCAACGGGTGGTACGACGAACCGCGGACGGGAACTCCGCACGCCGACCGTGGTCTCCTGACGGAACGCGGCCTCGGTCATATCATCGCCTGCGTCGAAGCCATGAAGAAAGTTCTCGGCGATGAGATCGGCCTCGCGCTTGACTGCGGCCCAGGCTGGACGGTAAAGGATGCCATCACGTTTGCGCGAGCGCTCGAACCGCTTCACATCACCTGGCTCGAAGACCTCATCACAGGCGACTACACGCCTTATCCCAACGCCGACCTTTTTCGCGAAATAACCCAGAGTACTTCCATCCCCATTCATACCGGAGAAGAGATTTACCTCCGGCAGAATTTCAAGGATCTTATTGAAAAACAGGCGGTCAATGTTCTCGGCCCCGATCCGGAAGATGTCGGCGGATTGGCGGAAACGAAGTGGATTGCCGAATACGCCGATCTCCACGGCATCCTCATCGCTCCCCACGGAATTTTCGACGGGCTCATCGGGCTCGCCGCGCACGTTCAGTTGGCGGCCGCGTTGCCGCAAAACTACATCGCTTTCGAGTATCCCATGGGCCAGCCCAAGTGGTGGTATCAAATTGTCGACGGGTTGCCGGACCCGGTCATGAAGGGTGGCTTCATCGACGTTTGGGACCGGCCGGGCCTCGGTGTCACGTTCAATATTCCGGCCGCTAAATCGCGCCTGTCCGACGAGGATCGTCGCTTCTTCGACTGAGATGAGGGTCCTCCCAGCGTATGAGGATTTCACGCGCATGCCGATACCAATGTAGTGTCCTCCACAGCTCGCATCAGTTTATTTCCAGTTCAGTCACGCGAAGCGAAATCGATGTCCGGGGACAAATCCTATAGCGGCGTCGATTGACTTCGGTGTCGGAGTGACACGAAAATAGATCAACTACATGGATCGAGAGCTTCTTGCTGGCCACCACTCAAAGACTGACTCGATTGCGGACGAACGCACGAGTCTGACACGAGCTACTAAACTCGTCGACTTGAAAAGTATCAAAACTTACGACGTGCGTCACTATTCCCAAGCGAACAGGCAACTCGTGGACATTTTCTTCTACTTGCACAGCGCGCCCCATCCAGGAAGTCCAAATGGGTGAGTATAGAACAATTAAGGACTTGGTCGTTGAAACCTGCGTAGCTGAAGGCGGGGTTCCCTCCTTCGAAAAGCTCACGTCTTTAGTAAGAAAATACTTTCCGAACAGCAAATGGCAGAAGACTCATTATGCTTGGTACAAATCTAAAATTAAGACTGGAGATATCGAAGTCCCCGGCATAATTGGGGAACGACAGCAAGAGCCAACCGGCGCGGAAATCGAAACCGAGCTCGAAGAAGTTGTGGAAGCCAGCGTTTCGCTGGAGCGAGATCTACATCTGGATTATGCGTCCCGAGTAAGCGAACTTGAGCCCGGCCTAACTCTTGTTTCGGAGGGAGTCGAATATCAAACCGATGCGGGACGAATCGATCTATTGGCACGAGACACTCATGGTCATCTGGTTGTGATCGAACTCAAAGCCGGCAAAGCCAAAGACGGTGCATTAGGGCAACTGCTCGGATACATCGGCTGTCTAGCGGATTCTATGACCAATATACGGGGAATTCTCGTGGCATCTGAGTTCGATACCCGGGTGGTATTCGCAGCGAAAGCGTTGCCGACCGTTAAACTTCATGAATCTATGAATGCTTCATGATTTTTGGACGATTAGGAACGAAAACGCGCTCGCGTCCGTGCAATAGTCAAACGCAGGCCGCACCGACACCGGAGAGAACGACGACACCAGATCAGCTGTTGCAAGCCGGCTACAGGGTACTAATCTCGACCACCGAGCGTCCTGCCACAGTTTTAGCTCGGCCGCGGATTGAACTGGGAACAGAGCGCGAAAGTCCTCTCAAGGTGCTCGATGAAGATACGTACTTTGGTGGACAGCCGGCGGCTGCCAGGTCGAACCGCAAGGATCGGTACCAACGCCGAAGCGGTGGTCGACAAAACCGCAAAGACGACCTTCGGCCGGCTCGACGTACTGGTGAACAACGCCGGAACGGCCATTCCGAAGCCGTTCGAGGAAACCACGCTGGAGGAGATGGACCGGGTGATCGACATCAATATCCGCTGCACGCTTGTCGCGACCCAGGCGGCGTTGCGGCACATGAAGAGCGGCGGACGCATTATCACGATCGGGTCGTGCGTGGGCGAGCGCAACATGACGCCCGGACTGACGCCATACGCGGCGACGAAGGGCGCTGTCAAGATGTTCGCGCAGGGGTTGGCCAGAGAGGTCGGGAGCCGGGCATCACAGTTAATAACGTCCAGCCTGGGCCGATCGATACCGAGTTGAATCCCGCCGCGGGCGATTGGGCACCACCGCAGATCGCCAACACGGCGCTCGGGCGTTATGGGCACGTGGACGAGGTTGCCGCTCTGGTGGCGTTCGTCGCGAGCCCGGAGGCTTCGTACATCACAGGGGCGAATCTGACAGTTGATGGTGGGACGAATGCCTGACACGGCCATCAGCAAATTCTTTCCCGCGCCACAGTGGATCTGATGACTTCAGATCAGCTCACCCCTGAACAACGCGCAGGCTCGGAAATCTTTTTTGGTACGCATTCGAGTTGGGGCTTAGGAATGGCAGTCGACATCGAGCGCAAGGAAATCTTCCACACCCCGGGCCGGTTCGGTTGGACGGGCGGCTTCGGCACAACGGCTTATACCGATCCAGCGGAAGGAATGATCGGCATTCTCTTTACGCAGCGCATGATGGATTCGCCAGAACCCCGAAGGTATTCAGCGACTTCTGGACACTGGCGTATGGAGCAATGGAATAAGCAACAGCCAGGTACATACCCACTCATTGGCGATCGTCCGGTCACTCGTTTCTACGCAGGACCCAGGTCGTCATGGACCTCTCATTCTGAACTACGGTAGTTTTCAGCGGGTCGATCATTCGCGCGTTCAGATCATTGGCGGCTTGAGTGAGCAGCGCTTCGTCCACCAGATATCGTTCGGAGCCGTCGGGAAGTTGAAATCGGCGGCCTGCAATGGGCTGCAACTGGTGCTCGATGCCAATGGACGAAGCGAGGCGGCAGAACAGAATTCCACCCGGTTTCAGCACCCGCCACGTGCCATGCAGCATGTTTCGAAACTGAATGTCGTCGCGCGCGAAGTGGAGGACGGCGCTGCTGATTACGAAATCGGCAAAGGCGTCGGGGAAGGACATGGACTCGATGGGCTCCGCGCGAAAGTTGGCCGACGGGAGGTTCGGAGCCAAGTTTGCCGCCAAGCGACGTACATCGTCCACGCTCCTTGCATCCCGATCGACGCCAAAGACCTCGTATCCATGACGGAGGAGGTGAATCAAGTTCCGGCCGGAACCACAGCCCGCATCCAGAATCCGCATACCGGGTGTGAGGCGGCCGCGCAGAAGTTGGTCGAAGAGATAGATGTCTATTTCGCCGAATTGCTGGCGAAGCCCGGTAGTGGACTCTTGGCGCTGCGCTTGGGCGGGAATCGTTTTCATCGGTGCAACGCGCGCTATTCAGAGTACCGCTTGAATAATTCGGGCAAGTTCTGCACGAATGCCGACCGCGCAACAACCATGTCGCACCCCTTTTCCTGGGCCGCAAGCTTCAAATCCACCTGGACATGCGACACGTAACCCAGCAGTTTGACCTTGCTGGTAGCCTCGTCGCTCTTTAACCGGGCAATCAGCGAAAGTGGATCAAGCGGTGCGTTGTTCAGATCGATGATCAGGGCAACGGGATTCAGTTTGGCCTGCGCCAACGCGTCAGCCGAGGAATTCACGAAAACCGGCGTCAGGCCGGCGCGCTTGGCCGCTTCCTGAATTTTCACCGTAAACATAAGATCGCTCAGCACCGCGACCACGGTTCTGGCCTGTGTTGTCATTCAATATTCACCTAAATTTCGCCGCTTCCGCCGGAAAGTGGCGAAACGGCGGTTCCGTTGTGATTTTAACTTGCTCCGCTACTTTCCGCTGGACTTATCATCAAAGAGGTCATGAGCGTTGTCGTCCAACCACTGCCAGAGGTTAATCCGCTGCAGGATTCTTTGCGCTTCGCCCGGCGGGTTCCGCCGTGCGCCATTGTGATTTTCGGGGCCAGCGGCGATTTGTCGAAAAGAAAACTCCTCCCTTCTCTGTACCGGCTCTTTTACGAGCGGCGAATCTCTCCGAATTTCGCCGTTATCGGCAGTTCGCGAACCGCAATGTCGGACGATCAGTTCCGCGAAAAAATGAAGGAGTCTGTCTCAACGTTTCTGGAAGACGCTCCCTTCGATGAAGCCGTCTGGAAATCGTTCGCTCAATCGCTCTTCTATGTGCCGGGCGATTTGAATAACCCGGCTTCCTACGAAGACCTTCGCAAAAAGCTTGATGAAGTTGAGAAATCGCATCAGACCGCCGGGAACGTTCTATTCTATCTGTCTACGCAGCCAAGCCACTATGCCGAGGCTATCCAAGAGCTAGGAGCGCATAACCTTCAAAAGGGGAATGGCTGGCGCCGGGTCATTATCGAAAAACCTTTCGGCCACGATTTGCAGAGCGCCCGGAAGCTCAACGATGAGATTCATAAGGTTCTTAACGAGTCGGACGTTTACCGGATCGACCATTACCTAGGCAAGGAGACCGTTCAGAACATACTGGCTTTCCGGTTCGGCAATGGCATTTTCGAACCTCTTTGGAACCGCCGGTACGTGGACCATGTGCAAATCACGGCAGCGGAATCCATCGGCGTGGAAGGGCGCGGCGCCTACTACCAGGAAGCGGGCGCGCTGCGCGACATGATTCAAAACCATTTGAGCCAGGTGATGGCCACCATAGCGATGGAGCCGCCCACGGTATTTGACGCCGCCAACGTTCGCGACGAGCGTGCCAAGCTGCTGCGCGCCGTGCGCGTTGTGAAGCCGGAAGACGTTCAGAAATATGCTGTCGCCGGCCAATATGGTCCGGCCAAAGTAGGCGGCCAAGAGCTGCCCGGCTTCCGCCAGGAGCCGAGCGTTGATCCGCAGTCGCAAACCGACACGTATGCAGCTGTGACGTTCTTTATTGACAACTGGCGCTGGGCCGATATTCCGTTTTATATCCGCACGGGAAAGAGAATGCCGAAGCGTGTTACCGACATTGCCATCCAGTTCAATGCGCCGCCGTTAGGACTTTTCACGCAGGAAACGAAAGGCGGATTGCGCGAAGCCCGGCCAAATCTCCTCGTGCTGCGGATTCAGCCGGAAGAAGGCATCTCATTGCGATTTCTTTCGAAAAGCCCCGGAAGCGGAATGCGCGTCCGGCCGGTCTCAATGGATTTCAACTACGGTTCGAGCTTTGGCGAACGCACGCCCACCGCCTATGAAACATTACTGGTGGATGCTATGGCGGGAGACGCCACGCTTTACACGCGCCAGGACATGGTTGACGCCAGTTGGCAAATTGTTCAGCCCATTCTGGACGTTTGGGGCAATACGAAATTCGATTTTCCGAATTATGCCGCGGGCACCTGGGGTCCCAAGGCGTCCGATGAAATGCTTGCTCGTCAGGGCCACGTTTGGAGGGTGCCATGAGCAGCGCCGTCATATTCCCCGCGCAGCCCGAACAAATTCTTAAGGGTTTGGGAAAGCTGTGGACTTCGCTTGGCCGGGAAGAGAAGCAGCTCGGCAAGCCCACCGTTATCCGGGCCTGCGCAATGACATTGATTGTGGCGACCGACGAGGCCGATGCCGGTTTCGCGGCGTCGCAAACCATCTCGGAATTGATGCATGCGCACCCGGCGCGCGGCATTGTATTGGCCGTTTCCGCGGAAGCCGAACGAGACGTCGAGGCCCGCGTGCTGGCTCAGTGTTGGAAGCCTTTTGGCAAAGCTCAACAGATTTGCTGCGAGCAGATTGAGATCACGGTACGCCCCGAGAGCTGGCCGAACGTGGGGCCAACGCTGGTGGGGCTGACTGCGGCCGATTTGCCGGTGATTTTCTGGTGCCAGCACAAGTCCGCGCTTACCAACTCGTGCACGTCGAGCAACAAGGCCGGTCTGGCGGCCATTATGAATCTGGCCACGAAGGTGATCATAGATACTTCGGGCATGCAGGCGAGCGAGGGAATCGATCTTATCGCGGCCTGGCAGTCGCAAGGACGAGTGATTGCAGATCTTCAGTGGACTCGGCTTACACCGTGGCGCGAACCGATTTCGCACATCTTCGAAGACGTCACGCGCGGAAATAAATTTTCTAATTTCCACTCGCTTGAAATTGAGTATACGGGCGAAGGGCCATGCCTGGGGACGCTTTATATGGCGGGCTGGCTTTCCGCGCCCTTCAATTCAACAGTTACTTTTCGTAAGACCGAGGGCTATACCTCCGGCATTCACCGTGTGAGCCTGCGTTCCGACAATGAGACGATTGAATTTGAACGCACCAGCCTGGATACCGTCACGCTTTGGAGTACCAACGGGCGGGAACGCAAGTACACGTTCGGCGAGCCAAGCGTGAGCGCGCTCATGACCGAAGAACTTACCGTTATGGGGCAAGATCCGGCTTTCAACGCGGCTATCGCCAAGGCTCGCGAACTACTTGGCAGCGCGGGTTCGAGAAAATAGGAACATGGATATCGCTGTTGCAAAACCGCAATTGCGCATTGCAGCCACGCCGCAGGAAGCGGCCAGCCAGAGCGCCGATTTTATACTTGATGAACTAACGCAGGTGCTCGGCAAATCCCGGCGAGCCGCTATTGCCATATCAGGTGGAAGCACGCCGAAATTGCTTTTCGCTTCAATGGCGAAACGGTCGTTCGACTGGTTGAACGTACACTTTTTCTGGGTGGACGAGCGCTGCGTTCCGCCGAGCGATGCGCAGAGCAACTTTAAGCTGGCGAACGATTTTCTATTCGCTCCGGCTAAAATTGCCGCCGCCAACGTTCATCGCGTGTTCGGTGAACTACCGCCGGAAGAAGGCGCTGCTCGTTATGTTGCCGAAATAAAAGCGTTCTTCTCATTGCGGGAGGGGCAGGTTCCGGTGTTCGACATACTGCATCGCGGCATGGGGCCGGATGCGCACACCGCCAGCCTCTTTCCAGCCGAGCCGCTCATTGCCGACCGCCAACATATTGCCGCCCACGTCTGGGTGGAAAAGATGAAGATGGACCGCGTTACGTTGTTACCGGCCGTTTTGTTGGCCGCAAAGCGGACAGTTCTCCAGGTTTCCGGCAATGACAAGGCGAACGCTTTGCGCAACGTGCTCAATGAACCTGAAGATTTGTTCCAATATCCTTGTCAGATAGGCAGCCGCGACGAAAGGGCCATTTGGTTTGTCGATCAAGCCGCCGCCGCGAATCTCTAAGTGCGACCGGCGCTTTACCTGACCGTTGTTATCTCCTGCGGTCTGACAACATGCATCCGGGAGCGCTTACAGGCTCCGCCACCTTCGCCGATTCTCAAAACGCGCGCTATCCAGCCGGTTCAGTTCAACGGCCGCTATAATCGTTTGATCTTTACCGGAGACGTAATGTTCTCGCGGGGCGTGCGGCGCGAAATTCTCAATTCCGGCGACCCCGCCATGCCCTTCCGTAAATTGGCTCCGCTGTTGGCCGCTTCCGATATTACTTTCATCAATCTGGAATCGCCGTTTTCAGACGAAGGCCCGTATCACGAGGGCGGTCTAATATTTCATGCGGCGCCAAACATGGTGGCCGGATTGAGCTTGGCAGGAATTACCATTGCATCTACCGCCAACAATCACGCGCGCGATTGCGGCTCGCACGGAGTGGATTTCACATTGTCGTGGTTGCGGGCGAATCGCATAGAGCCGCTGGGCAGCGCTGAATCTGAATCCAAAGTGCATAGCGGAGTTGTGTTGATTCGCCACGGCGTCCGCTTTGGATTTCTGGGCTATACGTTCGATCAGAGCAACGGTAATTGGAAGGATAGCGATCTGCGAATTGCGATGGCTGATCCCGAGGCCGTGCGGCGCGATGTCGCCGATCTCAAAAAGCGCGCGGATGTAGTGATTGTCTCCATGCACAACGGCATTGAATACCAGCCGAAGCCTTCGCAGGCTCAAATCGCTTTCGCCCATGCGGCTGTGGATGCGGGCGCGAAACTGGTGATCGGCCATCATCCGCATGTGATTCAGCCTAGCGAAACCTACCGGAACGGCTTGATTTTTTATTCGCTGGGAAATTTCATTTTCGATCAGTACCAGCGCAAAGAGACGCAACACGGCGAAGTGGTGCAGGTTTCGTTTCTCGGCCGCAACGTTTTGGATACGCACGTGATGCCCGTAAGGATCACCCCAACCGGCCCCGAGTTAGAGAGCGGTAATTAAGTTATCGCTCAACGCGAATTATTTCTTTATCAAGGGCGTCATGATCGATTTCGTATCCTAAGCCGGGCTTCGTTGGCGCTGGCACATAGCCGTCGCTATCGATTCTAATCCGATCTTTAAAGTATGGCTGGTCGGTAACACCCTGCGGCTGAGTCATTTCAAACCAGACATTATTCGGCATTGCCAGCTCGCAATGAAAATGAACCGCGTGATCTAGCGCCGTCCCCCAGTTATGAGGTTGGCATTCCATGCCGAAACATTCGGCCAGACGCGCGACTTTCATACCTCCGGTAATTCCGCCAATGTTGTCGACAATGAAACGGACGGTGTCGCAAGCGCCGCGCCGGATATATTCGGGAAAATCGTAAGGAGAGAAGATGAACTCGCCAATGGTCACCGGCAGATCCAGTGCCGCAGCCAACTTCACCAGCCCATCTATGTCACTAGTGGGTATGGGGTCTTCATAGGAGATATAATCCAATTCGTCCAGCACGCGTCCCACTTTGATGGCTTCATCACGGCTATAGCCGCCAACTCGATCAAAGAGAAGCGGGTACTTTTCTCCCGCATGTTTGCGGACTGCCTTCGCTACTTCGATGTCCAGCTTGTAATCGACAGCGCCGCCCCCCAGCCACGGAGGGTGAATCTTATATGCCGTAAAGCCGCTGCCTTGTGCTCGCTGCAAGTCCGTGACAAACGCTTCAACGGTATTAAGATGTTGAGAGCTCGCATAGGCACGTACGCGGTCGCGGTATGCCCCCAGGATTCGGTACACCGGCAAATGAACCGCTTTGCCGAGGATGTCCCAACAGCAGTTGTTAATCGCGGAGGAATAGGAAAGCTGGCCGAGATTCGACCTATATTGGTCTGTGAATTCCGGGAAATCGAGGACGCTTTTACCGGCCAGGAGTGCCTTCGCATAATCAAGCCATCCAAGATTACTCCAGTTTGGATGAAAATAGCGCGAGGCTAAAGTGTAATTTCCTTCTATGCCGCCGTTGGTGACAACGGAGGCAATTTGGTGCTCCCCTCCTGAAACTCCCTCAATCGCTTTCGACTTCAGAACATAGACTTTCACCTGTTTGACCACTAGATCTTCCGGGCGAAGGCCGGCGAACTGGACGGCGGCGCGAGCATTACCAATAAAGGAGGAAGCGGCGGCGCCCTGACCCGCAGCCCGGAGGAGATTACGTCGCGAAATGTTCGGCCGATTCATTTATTCTCCGCTAAGTCTCGACGCGCTTCATCAGATTGTCCAGGATATTGCGGTCAATCTCATATCCGAGGCCCGGCTTTACCGGAGCATAGACATATCCATCTTTAGCGATTCGAATGGGATCTTTGACAAAAGATCGATCACTGGAACCTTGCGGCTGCGTCATCTCAAACCAGACATTATTCGGCATGGCAAGTTCGCAGTGGAAATGAACCGCGTGATCGAACACATCGCCCCAATTGTGGGGTTGGCATTGCAGGTTGAAACACTCTGCCAGTTGGGCAACTTTCATTCCGCTGCTGATTCCGCCTATGTTGTCGACGATGAAGCGGACCTCGTCCACGGCTCCGCGCCGGATGTACTCGGCGTAGTAATAAGGCGATGCCAAAAATTCACCGATGACGACAGGAACATCCAGAGCCTTTGCCAGTTCTGCCAGACCGTCAATATCTTTCGTTGGCAGCGGATCTTCGAAGGAAACAAAATTCAGCTCGTCCAGAAGCCGGCCTACTTTCATGGCTTCCTCCCGTGTATAAACGCCCACCCGATCCAGCAACAACGGAAAGTCGTCACCCGCCTCTTTCCGAAGCGCTTTGCAGACTTCCATATCGAGCTTGTAATCGTGTCCGGGAGCTTGTTTCCAAGGAGGGTGAATTTTGTATGCCGTAAACCCTTCGCCCCTGGCATGTTGCAGGTCGGCGACGAATTGATCCATGGTATCCAGATGCTGAGAACTGGCGTATGCCCGCACGCGGCTCTTATAGGCGCCGAGGAGACGGTACACAGGTTGGCCTGCGGCTTTTCCTAATATGTCCCACAGGCAATTATCAATGGCCGCTGCATAAGAAAGTTGTCCTAAGCGTCGCTTGGTGGGCTCCCATTGCGAAGTAAGGGCGGGCAAATCTAAAACACTCTTGCCCGGCAGCGTCGATTTAGCGTACTCCAACCACCCGAGATTGCTCCAGTTCGGGTGCGGGTAACGTTTGGCCAGCGTGTAGTTGCCTTCGATGCCGTTGTTGGTGACGATGGCTGCCACATGGCTCTCGCCGCCATTCCCGGCTGAAGATTCCGGACCAGGATTGACAACGTAGACCTTGACCTCCTTGACGAGAAGATCGTTAGGCGCCATACCGGCCGACTGAACGGCATCTCGCGCAAGAGTAGGCATTAGAGGTGCTGCTGCTGTCCAGGCCGCTGCGCCGAGCACCTTGCGGCGCGATAGAGTGCCAATTGAGGTCATTGATTACGCTCTGAGGTAGGGTTTCATGAGATCCAGCAACTCCTTGAATACTTGCTTGCCGGTCTCATCTAGCGGCGTTGTGGGGACGCGGTCCCGCAAATGGTAAGTCCGAAACACACCCCGGAGGTAAAGAATATATTTCATGCCTTCGTCATACGTTGAAATTTCATTGATCAGTATGGCCGCATTGCCATAAATGTCGAGGGCCTCCTTTTTCTTGCCGGCGTGCCAAAGATCCCAAGTGGCTGCATAGATGTCGGCAAAGGAGGAGGCGGGCATATTGCCGGAGGTGCCGCGAATCATCTCATCTATCAGAGTCTTGCCGTGCGATCCGGTGAACACCTTGAGCTGATCGTTGCTGCCCTCCCGAAGCGGGGCTATCCGCATCAGGGGCTGCCCTGCTTCGTCTTTCACGTACCGTAACGTCGGGATAGCGCGATACATCTGAAGAATAGTCTCCACGCTAAAAGCACCAACGGCCTGGACAAAAAAGGGGAAGGGCCGTTGCGCTGCCTACAACCTTGTAGTATTCGAGAATTGCCTGTGGATCTGTCTCTCCGGATGGAGGGAGCGAGATAATTGCGTCAGCGTCGGCCTTTTCGGCATGCCTTGCATACCTCACGGCAGCGCCGATATTTGGACCTTGTACGCCAATCACGATAGCGGGCATCAACTTCCTGCCGGTAGAAGCCAGGGCTTCCGCGCCAGCCAGCCTCTCGGATTCAGTGAGCATTTGCCATTCGCTCGCAAGTTGAGGCCACACAAAGCCGTGCACTCCACCGCGATCGATAAAATGGAGCTCCTTAACCAGGCAATCCAGGTCCAATTTGTTGTCATCGGTAAATGGTGTTTGCGCGATGGGAAAGATGCCCCGCAACGGCTTGGAATCGGAGTTCCGCGCCGCAACCAATCGGCCGCCGGGAAGCGCGAGACCGATCGCCCCTGTACCTAGCAGTTTGAGAAACGCCCGCCTATCCGCCGAGATCTTATCCATGATTCTTGTCCAACATCGTTAACTGAAATCACCGTCGCGATGAGTACCCGCCGAAGAGGTCTTGATGTTTCGTTTCCAGTCTTCCAACTGGGGCCCTTTGAATTGGGCTCCTTTTTCGCGGAGCTGTGCCATTTGACCTTGACTGAACGGTTTAAATTGCTGGGCGATGCGCACGTCGTCTTCAACCTGCCCAATGGTCGTACACCCGAGAGCTAAACAATGGACCGGCAAGCTAAGCACATAGGAGATGCAATCTCTGAGATGCAGCCCTTGTAAGAGTTTCGCGTTGGCGGTGCTCTTCATCCCTTGGATTCCCATGCCACGCTCCACCGCGATAGGGAGCACGTTCTTCTCAAAGCTCAAGTATGACGGATCGGCAGGATTGAGCGGCATCAGAATAGTGTCGTAATGATCGTAGTTCTTCAGCATTGCTAAGTGGACTTCGGGATCGTGGTGTCCCGTGAAACCGATAAAACGGCACTTCCCGGCTTTTTTGGCGGCCTCAAATGCTTCGATTGCTCCACCTGGAGCGAAGATCTGATGCACCTCCTCCATTTCGGAGACTTGATGTATCTGCCAAAGGTCGACATGATCCGTTTTCAGCGCACGTAGCGATTTCTCCAGGTCCGCCTCTGCTTCGCGACGGGAACGCTGGGGAGATTTGGTGGTGAGAAAGATGTTCTTTCGGAACGGCGGCAACACTGCTCCGTATACCTCTTCGGATCGGCCGTTCCAATAAATCCGAGCGGTATCGAAGTAATTGATGCCAAGCTCATAAGCTCGCAGGGTAATGGCTTTGGCGTCGTCAAACGTACACATCGGGAAGCGTCCCCCGGCTTGACCGATGATGGTCAGGCTTTGACCGGTCTTTCCGAAAACCCGTTTGGGAATATCGCCGGGCTGTTACCCTTTCCGCCGGCAGGCCGGTCGCACCTATGGCCAGGCTGGCTGCCGCGGAATTAGTAAGAAACGATCTGCGTAACATAGTGACTCCTAATCGATGGAATTGCAATTTCAAATAACTTCAAAGTCCCAGCCGAAACCAGGTTTATCGGAGGGCTTCGTATAAATGCCCTCGGGTCCACGCGTGATCTGATTATCTTCTTCCCAGCGCTGGTAGACTTCGCGCGGACCTCCCGGAGGCGGCATGAATAATTCCGCCCACGGCGCATTCGTAGTAGCCATAATAAAATGCACGCAGTCTTGGACGCCGCCAACATGTGGGATAACGGGCGTGTCATACGCCGCCGCTAAAGCTGCAATTTTTCGTAATTCTGTAAGGCCGCCACACCAATGAATGTCAGGCTGCCAAATATCGGCTCCGTTGCGCTCCAGCAGTTGCCTGAATTCATACCTGCCATATACGTGTTCGCCAGTAGCGATGCGTGTTGATTTGATGGCGGCGCGCAAACGGCCAAATCCTTCGAAATCATAGGGCGGCAGGCACTCTTCCATCCAATAAATCCGGGAGGGCGCAAGCATCTCAGCCATCTCGATTGCGTAACGTTCGGTCCAGGACATCCAGCAATCGAGCATGATGTCGCCATCAGAACCCAGAAGCTCGCGCGTTCTCTTTACAAGCGCTTCGTTCACTTCCATGCCGTCCCGCCCATCTGCCGGACCTTTGGGGATTGCGATCTTGAGCCGTTTAAAACCAAACTGGATGTGCTGTTCTACATCGTTCGCCGTGCAATAAGCCGGAATCCGTTCCTTGGTCGAGCCGCCGATCAGCT
Source organism: Bryobacterales bacterium (assembly GCA_963718465.1). Classification (GTDB taxonomy): domain Bacteria; phylum Acidobacteriota; class Terriglobia; order Bryobacterales; family Bryobacteraceae; genus Bog-105. Next base: position 111,107 of record CAVQZK010000022.1, read on the forward strand.
TATAGACCGGTTCGCCAAGGGCTACGCCGATCAGATCCCATATTGCGAGATCGACCCCACTAATCGCGTTCATGGTGACGCCCGTGCGTCCGTAGGACTCAGTGGAACGCCACATTATGTCCCAGATCCGTTCTACATTGAATGGATCTTGGCCGATCAATAACTTGATCAGATGCTCTTGGACAATGTTCCCGCCGCCGGGTCCGCCGGCCCCATAACCTTTGAGCCCCTTGTCTGTCGAAACTTCGACGGTGAAGCTAGGTATCTTCCCGGCATCGGGCAGGAAAAGAGACCGCCTCGCCTTGTATTCCGGATAGATCGACATGGGACTTGCTACTTCGACGCCTTCGGCCGACCAAGCCGTCGCGGCCGGGGTATAACTGGGCAGGGGGCGTTTCGGGCGAGTGTTCACCAGGCGCACGCCCGTGATCTTCAATTTGCTTTTTTCAATCTGGAAAGCGAAAGATGGGACAGTAGCCAAAGCTCCAGCGGCAGCCGAAACGGAAAGAAAGTTTCTACGGTGCATGGCACGAATCCAGCGCGTGGAATTTGCGCGACGGAGATATCGAAGTTATAGTATCCTATCCCCCGCCCTTCGCAGAAGATACCGGATCCGCCAGTCTGCCGCTCACCCATAGGATGGAGTTCTCAACCAGCCGGCGATAGTTCGGATTCTCATACGCCTTATGATCATGTCCAAGTTGAAGATAGACTACCGGCGAATTCCCGAAATGCCAGGTCCACGCGAGTTCGCGGCCGCTGAATGCGTTGTCGGTCGTCAGAAACACGTGCGAACCGCTGTTCACAAAGTAATCCGAATAAACCTCGTCGGTCATGGCGAAGTCGGAGATCCCAGTTGTAATTGGGCAGGCTGGGTCCTCAATGTGGGCGCGGTAAGACGTATTACCTTTGTACTTTGCCGTGAAAACAGTAGATGGCCTGAATTGCGCTCTGCCGCCCACCAAGTAGCCATATTCATCGTTTTCTGAGCACGAGCCCAGCGCATGATGCAGGAAAACTACTCCTCTGCCACTCTCTAATAACAAGACAAGATCGTTCAAATACGGCTCGCAATTCTGGTTCATGTCATAAAAAACAAGGACATCATAGTTCTTTGAGGGTCCGGGTTTCAGCAGCAACTCGGCCTCACCGCCCAGCCTTGCTTCTTTGAAGGAGATTGTCTTCATGGAGCGGAATACGTCAGTGAAGGCAGTCTCCTCGTATGGGTGCCCTCCGGTGATTACAAGAACTCTGATCGGCGATAACGTCTGTATTGGCTGCTCAGCCGCAACTTGGATATCTTGACCGAAACCGGCGCGAGCGGCGACGACCGCAAGGAGGGCAATGATCACTATCGACCGAGATGAAATCAGACCGTGTTTCTTCATGGTTCACCTTATTGGAAGCCCCCGGCTTTATGAGGACTGATGTTCCGGGTGAGTGCATCCATGGAATGAGACTAGGGCTGTGTCTCCGGTATAGCCAGCACTCTTACGCCCTGCCTGCGAGAGGAAAAAAGCATCAATCACCGCATATTTGAACGCGACGAAGAACTCTTCGTGCGAGTTTTGAGGCGCCGCTTCGTTTTTGGCCCACTGATCGATAACGGCCTCGAGACTCGATCCAGCAGCGGCAGCATCAAGGCCACGACGCCAGAATCCCCGCCGCGACTCGTCTCCGTAGTGGAGAACGGTATCGAGATAATAAGCAACGCCGGCCTCATGAGCGCCCGGCCCATCCTCGCCTGTAGGGATGAGGATCTCAGACATGGCATCGAGAGTCTTGTATTGCCCGGGAGACAAGGCACGCGGCTGGTAGGACGCAATATTTAACCCCACAACAGGGGGGCGCTCGTGATGATGTTCCTGCGCAACAACCGGACTCAGGGTAACACCAGCGGTGATGATGCGGAAGAGCTCGCGACGATCTATTTCCATGATCAGATCTCCTTGCGGCGTGCTTTTTCCGAAATCTTCTCACCAGTGCGCCATGCTAGAGCAATATTAGTGAGGGTCGGATTCTTTTCCGGGTAGGCGGCGAAGACGGACGCGTCACTGACGAAAAGATTTGGTATGTCGTGGGTCTGGCAGTCGGGGTTCAATACCGAGGTTTTCGGATCCTTGCCCATGCGCACAGTGCCCACCCAGTGGTTGTAATCGATTTGGAGTTTAGAGGGATCGGCTTTGCCGGGTGTGAGGACAACCTTGCCGCCGGCCGCCTTGACGATCTCCTCGCATGTTGCGATCATATCGTCCGCCATGGCGACATCACTGTCCTCGTAGTGGAGGTGAATGCGCGGCAACGGTAGGCCGTGCTTGTCTTTATGGGTCGGGTCCAAATCGACAAACTTCTTCGAGGAAACGAGGAGGGAGCCTTGCATGTTCATGGAGGCGTGAGTGGCGTTCAGTTCAACCAGGTCCCGTTTGAGAGTCTTACCGTAGCCTGGAATTGTGCGGATAGCCAAGCGGTTTGGATGAAACCCCGAACCGCACTGTACCTGGTAGGTGCCTTCGAATTTGGGGTTTGGCTTGTCCCAGTAAAGCGAGGTTAGGAGGCCGTGTAGTAATCGGTGCCGTCGTCATTGGAAGCATCCCGGCCGTGCAGTTGCGGGAAAACACCCGCTACCGTAAGACCAAAATGGCTCGTGAGATTGCGGCCAACCAGCCCGCTGGAATTTGCCAAATTGTTTATGAGCAGATGGCGCGCGGTTTCGATGGCACTACAGGAAAGCACGAGAACACGGCATTTCAGTTCCCGCTCAACTCCTTCACCATTCACAACAGCTATACCGGTGATACGCCCGTCTTTGGAATTTGATACGAGTCATCATAGACTCAAGGAACAGGTTGAGGTTGCCGGTCTTCATGGCCAGCGGAACCGCCGTGTTGGCAGAGGTGTACTTACTATCTATTTCGCAGCCGCCCATGCAATGACCGCAGTAGTGGCACTTAGCGCGGAAAAACTTTTCAGTAGGAATGGCCTTCCGCTGAGCGACAAAGTCGATCGTGCGCCCGCGGGCTTTAAGAACTTGCGTACCCCGCTTCAACATCTGCTCGCCGCAGCGGAGCGGGACACCTTTCTGAAACTCACCGTCGGGCATGTTCCAGAGGCCGTCGTTGAAGCCGTGGACGCCCATAATCCTCTCTGCTTTGCTGTAGTAGGGAGCAACCTCTTCGTAGCTGATAGGCCAGCTTCGGTAGTCACCGGGGCCGAACCGGAGGCTATGCCCGGCCCAGCAAAGAGACCTGCCACCGAGTGCCCGGAGGTAGCCGTGTTCCGGCCGGTCGCCCACACCGATGAAGTGGTTACGTTCGTAATGGTCGGAAAAAACGCCGGGTATCGGGCTCGTGTACCCCGCCTGCAATCGACTCTCGAGCATCGCATAAGCATTGACGTGAGCGCCATAGTCGATGCCAGGACGCATGCGACGCCCAGATTCTACTAAGGCCACTTTGAGGCCGGCTTCGGCAAGACGCCAAGTAGCCATGCCGCCGCCGGGACCACTGCCCACTACGATCACGTCGAAAAGCGGCTCAGTCATGACGAGTATTCTTTCACAACAAAACTTCGAAGCGTTTTATTTCATTCCGCTTGCCATCAGGAAAGTTGCGATCAAAAGTAGTGCGATTCCGGCAAGCCGCAGCTGGCCTGCGTTTCGCCCGGCTCCGGTCCATTCTCGCGTCACCGATCCGAGTATTGCAGCCGTAAGTAGTGCGAGCGCTTGTACGATTCCCCAGCCGACGGAGGTCCCCAGGTTTCCCAGAGTTGCCGCGCTCATTCCGTAGAGGGCCAGCGAGCCCATCCACAAGATACCCATAACAATTGCCAGAGCGGCATCGGTGTACCCGTGTTTGAAAAGCTTGCCGGTGCGATTCTTGTGAAGCAGGTAAAGACTGTAGACAACGTTAGGCAGAAACCCGGCCGTCAAGACGACCGGCCAAACAGCATAACCGGCGAACTGGGTCGGCGCGCCACGCCCAAGCGCGGTGGAACGAATCTGATCTGAAAAAGCGAATGCATAGTTGAGCATGGGAGACAGGAGCCCACACGCGATTGCCCATGCTAAGGCGGGACCGTAAGCTATTGGCCGGCCACCATGGTTGAGGGCTCGAAGCCCTCTCTCTGAGCAGGCCCGCCCAACCTAACGCGGCGACTCCGAGCGCCATGACGCCAACACCCCAAAACGTAAGCCCGTTGCCCTGGTAGAGCGGACGCTCGTGCGCAAGAGGCACCAGGGTTCCCAGCACCGAAACAAATCCTATAACAATCGCGTAGCCCAAAGCGAGCCCCAGGCGGGCAATTGTCAGGCCAAACAAAACTTGGGCCAGCCCCCATCCCACGCCGAAAAGAACCGGCGCTGCAAATTGTTTTGCGGGCAGGCTTGCGTAGGCAGCGCAGAGGTCTGGAACCAAAAGCAGCGCCAGACTCCAGGGAACGATTAAGAGTGCAACTATGCTGAAAATAAGCCATAAATTTTCCCATTTCCAGTGCCGCGCCAATCGTATGGGCAGCATGCAACCTCCCGATGTGATACCCGAGGCCAAAGCGAGCGCTAACCCGATCGCAAGATTTCGCGGCATTGGTGACCGTCACAAGCCAGCGGTCAGCAGTTCGTCATTGGGATAGAGGCGATCGAGGTTTTCCGGCGTGACGAGCAGATGTTTGGTGACAACGGCAGGGGGTACGTGGGAGCCGCTCAGGATCTTGCGAGCGAGTGTGACGATTCCTTTACCGTACCTCTCAGGGAAGTACGCAACAGATCCAATCAGCTTTGTGCCGGGCCGTCTCATCTCGGCCCGAGCATCTAACTCAGCGTTCTGGCCCATCGCCGCAAACCCGGCAGTTCCGCCGGTTTCTTCGAAGGCCCGCAACGCACCAAGCGCTCCAGGATCGTTTACCGAACCGATTATTGTATTGCAGGGAGCGGCGCGGCTCAGATAATCTCGCGCGGCGCAATAACTGCTTTGGAAATCGCCAATCGAATCGAGACCCACAAAGCGGCAATGGTCTTTCTCCTTCCAGGTCTCTTTGATGCCTGTAAGCATGCCCCTCATGCGGGCCTCAAGCAAAGCACCGGCGCGCTTATAGCCGATCAGGAGGAATGTGGGGTTCGTATCTTTCCAATGCGACTTCGCCCATTGACCCATGTACTGCCCGGCGACTAATCCGGCCTGATAATTATTCGCGCCGAAATAGGTTGCGCCGGGATAAGGGACATCGATGGCAATCATCGGTATATTTGCAGCGAAGAAGCGCTCAGAAAGGGCGCCGGCAATGGAGTGATCTCCGAAGAATACGATTGCCAGATCGACCCGCTCACAAACCAGCGCCTCGGCGTTTTCGAGCACCACCCCGGCACTAGCCTTGTTGTTTAGACATACGACTTCGATACTGGCATCTTCAGCGGCGCTGATGAGACTTTCGGTTACAACACCGGTGAAGCTGTCTTTCTGATTAGCCGAATATCCAAGCCGGAGCTTGGTTTTGCGGGGAAGAGATACTCGCAGCCGGTAATAATTTTGAGGCAACTTCTCAAGAAATCCCTCATGGTGGAGCGTGTACAAGAGGCGGAACACAGTTCCTTTTTGCAGCCCGGTGCGGGCAGCCAAGTCGCTTAGGAGCAGGCGTTCGCCGGGCCTATGGAAAGCTCTCATAACCTTGCAGGCCTGGAGAAAAGCGCTTACCAGATATTGCTTCTCGCCATCCTTCGCACTAGGCATGACCAGCATTGTACAAGTTTTTAATACGTGACCGGTAGATTGTGTTGATATCCGAATGCTAGAGAGCTTTTGCTTTTACTACCAGCAAGTTAGGACCGTTTTTCTAGCAGAGTTAAGTTTCGTAGGCGAAACCGCTTGAATTCTGCACCCGTTGGGATATGATTCTGACCAATCGCTGCTTTGAGTGTTTGACCCTGTTCGCTTTGGGTCTCGGCAACTCCATCACGAGGCAGCAGAAGAGAGGGTCCATGATGTATTCTCGCCGTTCCGATCCGGTCCAACCGAACCGACCGGCAACTCACTTGAAGCGTGTTGCCGCTAAGAGCTTCGCCGTTCTGCTTTTGGGCGTTCTACTGGCTGGCCGAGCCGCGCCACAGTCCGCTACCGGTTCCATCAGCGGTATCGTAACCGACTCGCAAGGGGCTGCTATCGCAGGAGCCGAGGTAACTGCCACTGCCATCCAGACCGGGGCGGCCGTCAGTACCAAGACGAATGAAGCCGGCGTATATGACATTCCTTATCTGCGGCTCGGTACGTATGAGGTCCTTATTAAATCCCCGGGCATGAAGGAAGCTGTCGTTAGCGGCATACTTGTCGACCAGAACAACATCAGCCGCGTGGACCAATCGCTTGAACTCGGTAATGTATCCGAAGCGGTAACGGTACGAGCGTCGGCTCCTTTGCTTCAGCAAGAGAGCACCACTTACGATGGCGCGGTGAACCGGAAGTTCGTTGAGGATCTTCCGGAATCTTTTGGCGGCGGTACGCGCGACTCTACCGCGCTCGCGCTTCTCGTCCCCGGAGTTGTGAATGGAACCACCTATGGCTCCCAATTCGGGGTCAACATTGGCGGAGGCAGGCAATTCAGTACGGAATTTCAAATTGACGGGATGGCGGTTGCTTACCAGGGCGTCACCGCGAACGTTCCGCTGGATTCCCGGCCAGATCAGGATTTGGTAAGCGAACTGAAGGTGCAGATCGGTGTTCCGACCGCAGAGTATGGGCGCACCAGCGGAGGTGTCCTTGAGTACCTTACCCGATCGGGGACCAACGAACTGCATGGCAACGCAACCATGCTTCTGAGGAACACGCTCTTAGACGCTCGGGCCTACAATTCAGCGAGCGTGGGGCGCGATCAACAATGGGAGCTGGCGCTATCGCTCGGCGGTCCTGTGTACATTCCCAAGGTCTACCATGGGAGAAACAAAACTTTTTTCTTCTTTAACTACACCGGATTCCGTCAGGCTCCAGGAGGAAATCCCTCAACAGTAACTGTCCCAACTGCGCAAGAGCGATCGGGCAATTTCTCGGATCTACCTTATCAACTCTATTACCCGAGTTCGCACCAACCGATTCCCGGCAATCAGATCCCGGCCTCCGCGCTCAGCAGCGTCGCTCTACAACTGGTTAAGCTTTATCCGGCGGCTACGAACTCCAATCTTATAAACAATTACAATGGCCTGACGCCTACCTCATCGAAGGAAAACCACTACTTCGCGAAAATCGATCACAACTTCACCGACAACAATCGCTTCAGCGGCAGTTTCCGGTATCAGCACGCGCCATCGGTACTTGGCGAAGGAGCGCCTTTCCCCGCCGATATTGGTAGCAACCCTGTTTTCAAGGGCGTGCAGCAATTGATCCTCTCGGACGATCTGGTGATCTCGCCTCATTTCGTCAATCACATGGCAGCGAGTGAAGAGGGCTTTGTAGCTACGCAGGATTCAAACCCCAATAATCCCTCGCAATGGACGGCCATCCCGAACTCGTTTGGGCCCGCTTTCCCAAGTTTCTGCTTCACTACCAATGGATATGCCGGCATTGGCACGGGCTTGGGCAACTGTGCGGCGGGCGCGGTGAATTCCGAAAATGACCGGAGCAGGGATTTACAAGATGCCATAACGTGGAATCACGAGAAGCATACGTTCAAATTTGGGGCGCGCTATCTCTGGTTCCAGGCCGCCTCGAACATGCAAAATGGCCGGAACGGTATCTATTCTTTTTCGCAGTCGGAGACTGGCCAGGTAGTGACCTCCGCGTCGGGAGGAATGGCGGTAGTTCCCGGCACAGGCAATTCTTTCGCGAGCTTTCTGCTGGGTGCGGTGGACACAGCCAACATGTCGCTACAGCAGCCGGACCGGGTCAACACCCAGTCTCTGGGGTTGTACGCACAGGACGACTGGAAAGTCAGCCGGAAGCTCACGGTGAACTATGGCCTGCGCTGGGATTTCCAGACGGCCGTCTACGAGCCAGGAGGACTGATATCCGCTGTGAATCTAAAGATCCCGAACCCGGCGGCAGGCAACCTCCTGGGAGCTTACGAATTCGGTAAGGGACAGACAGGCAACACCAGCTTTGGCAATACCTGGTATGGCGCATGGGCCCCTCGTATCGGCCTGGCATACAGCATTACCCCAACGCTTGTGTTTCGCGCCAGCGGCGGAATCCTGTACGCTCCGCCAAACAACAGCACCGATCACACGGGTTATAGCGGGTCTGCCTCGGCCAACACGCCGAACGGCGGCGTGACGCCTGCATTCTATTGGGATCAGGGATGGCAGGCAGGTCTGGTTAAACGGCCGCCCCTGCTTGATCCCACCATCCTGAATGGCCAGAGCGCCTATACTATGGCCGGCAATTCGAATCAGTGGTCAAATACCAATTCGCTGCAAGTGGATGTGCAGAAATCGTTCGCGCGAGATTACGTCGTTAATGTCGGGTATCTCGGGCAGTCCACTCACCACCTTCCGAATGAGAGCCTCAATATACTGAACCAGGTGAATCCGAAATATCTGTCACTCGGTTCTCTGCTGAACGACAACATTTTAGATCCAGCTGTAGTCGCGGCTGGGTTTACGCCTCCCTACCCGGGCTTCACCACAGCTTATGGCTCAGGCGCAACACTGGCGCAAGCACTGAAGCCGTACCCTCAATATTTTTCTCTGACTCCTTATGGGGATGCATCGGGCAACGCCAGTTACAATGCTTTGCTGGTGAAAGCAGAGAAGAGATTTTCGAGCGGCTTCCAATACCTGGTCTCGTACACCTGGTCGAAAACGCTCACTGATAGCGCACTGAGTGCTTTTGGCCGGTCGGGGCCGCAGGATACTTACAATCGGCAAGTCGAAAAGGCTCTCTCGCCATTCGACATTCCCCAGAATCTTGTAGTCAGCTTCAGTTACCAGCTTCCTTGGGGTCCGGGAACGCACCTGCTAAACAACGGCTGGATGGGCAACGTATTAGGCGGATGGGGAGTTTCGGGAATTCTGACTTACATGTCCGGCACACCTATCTCGGTAACCGCTCCAAACAGCCTGCCGATCGGGAATGACCGGCTGGATGCCGTTTATCTGGGCGGTCCCATTGAAACCGCCAATTCGGGACGTGGCAATGTCACTCTCGCCAATGGCTTAAGTGGACAAGCGGGAACTGTGACGCTCAACCGTGCCGCCTTCGGCTTCCCCGCGCCATTTACTTTCGGCAATACATTCATTCTGCCGAACGTTCGCACAATTGGCACGGCTTCGGAGAATCTTGCACTTTTCAAACGCGAGACCTTCCGTGAGAAGTACATGTTTGAATTACGCATCGAGCTGTTCAATGCATTTAACCGCAAGGAATTCGGCGGCCTGGTAACGGACCTGACGAATCCTGCATTCGGCCAATATACCGGCGTGGGCATCGGGTCCAGAAGCGCCCAGATTGCAGGCAGATTCGTCTTTTAACGATGGCACATTGTACGCGGACAGAGTTGACGACCGCGATCAAAGGCGCCTGCTTATGCACGGCACTCGCCGCCTTCTCTTTACAAGCGGAGGAGGCGGCCCAGTGCCAGGCCGGAGTGGATCAAGTGAAACGCGGCGACTACTCAAACGGACAGAATTCCCTGTGGAGTTGCTTTGAATCCGAATCAGGCAACGGGGCGGACGCCTTCTATCTGGCTCTCACGTACCGTGCTTTGAAAAACTACGATTCCGGTTTGAGCAGGACAGACACAATACTAAAGCGTTTTCCCGAGAATATCGATTTCCTCTATCTTGCTTCTTATCTTCATTACCGCAGGAATGAACTGAAGGAGTCGATGCTGCTTCTCAGTAAGGCCAATCGGAAGGCGCCGAACGATTGGCGCATTCATCAGCTATTCGCCTTGAATTACATTGCCTTTCGCATGCCCGATGTAGTCGAGATTGAATTGAAAAAGGCCATCGGCTTGAATCCGAACAACTCGGAATTGCACTACCAACTCGCGCGCTTGTACTTTTCGCAAGAGCATTTTGATGCCTCAATTGCAGAAGCGGATCGTGCGGTTTCTATTACACCCGATTACGCGGAGGCCTTCGACGATTTGGGGCTGGCATACGAAGCGCTGCAGGATTTTCGGAAGGCTGGCGAAAATTATTCGAAAGCGCTTGAGCTGGACCGCAAATTAGGCATAAAGGACGAGTGGCCGCTCATCGATTACGGCTCCATGCTGCTTCGCGAAGAGTCCGCCGAAGCAGCCCTGCCCTATCTTCAAGGGGCGTTGGATGTGAACCCGCTTTCTCCAAAAGCAAATTATCAGACTGGCCGGGCTATGCGCTTGCTGAAGCGGTACAAAGAAGCACAGAAATACTTCGAGAAAACAATAGAAGTCGATCCTTCCTATTCCTACGCTTATTATCAACTCGCAACATTGGTTCGGGAGGCGGGTGACGGCGAACGTGCTTCCACCTTGATGAATCGATATAAAGTCCTGATAGACCAGGAGACGGGCCGGGGTACATACAACCCGTCCGGCTCGGCTCACATGGCGCGTTGAAAAGGGCACGCGAAGCATTTGAGCCACAAAAAAACAATTTTCGCCGCGCTCGTTCTCGCGTTGATGGCGATTGTAGTGGCCAGTCATTCTACATTTGCCGGGCGAGTTCAAGATCGCGAAAGCGTCCAGGTAGCGGCTTACTATTTTCCGGCCTGGCACAAAGATCCGTTATTTCCCGGCGAATCGGGTGAATGGCCCTCCCTGAAAAATGCCCGGCCGCGTTTTCCAGGCCAGCAGCAGCCCAAAGTGCCGCTTTGGGGCTATCAGGATGAATCCGATCCAGCGGTGATGGCGCAGAAAATCGGTGCGGCTGCCGACCATGCGGTGTCGGCATTTCTCTTTGATTGGTATTGGCACGATCGCGGTAAATGGAGCGGCGCCGTTCTGGAGGATGCTCTAGATAAAGGCTTTCTCAAGACGCCGAACCGGTCGCGGCTGAAATTCGCTTTGATGTGGGCTAATCACGATGTGGGCGATAGTCCCGGCCCTATTACCCGTGCTAGCTTCGATGCGATGACGGATCACATTGTGCGCGATTATTTCAGCAGCAGTTCTTATTGGAAGATAGATGGACGCTGTTACTTTTCCATTTACCTGCTGACTAACTTCGTTAAAGGCCTCGGTGGAATAGATCAAGCGAGAGCGGCACTCGAATCGTTTCGGAAGAAGGCAAAAGATGTGGGCGTCGGAGGCCTCTATCTCAACATTGTCGATTTTGGCATTCCGAACGGATCGCCTAACGAAGTCAAGTCATTGGGAGCCGATAGCGTAACCAGTTATGTGTGGGTGCATAAGGTACGTCTCGACTCTTTCCCGAAAACGGATTATGAATTAGTTGCCGGCAAATATCTCGAATACTGGGATGCTCACAAGAACGACTATGGTGTTCCTTATTTTCCCAACGCGACGATGGGATGGGATCCCACGCCCCGCGTCCCTGCCGACAAAGCGTACGATGGCAAGTCGGGCTATCCGAACAGCGCTGTTTTATGGGACAACTCACCGGCCAAATTCAAGTCGGCGGTGGAGTCGGCTAAAATACGCGCGCTTACCTTACCTCCCGGACAACGCGTGGTGACGGTCTATGCTTGGAACGAATGGACCGAAGGAGGAAGTCTTGAACCGGATACCGTGAACAAGATGGCCTATTTGAATGCGATTCATGACGTATTCGGGTCTCGACCATGATCACCAGGCGCCACTTGCTGATGTCGTTAGCGGCTGGCGCTTCTTCCCTTTCAGGGCAGGGCGTTTCCTCCCGTGGCGTGCAACCCGTCCCGAGGGGAAAACCGTCGGGCTTGCCCTTTCTTGCTCAGTTCCGCGATATTGGCGAGCAGGCTGGTCTCAAGTTTCCCACCATCTACGGAGGTCTCGGAAAAAAGGAGAACGTTCTGGAAGGAGTGGGATGCGGAGTAGCTTTTTTTGACTTCGACAACGACGGCTGGCTCGATATTTTTACACTGTGCGGGACGGATTCCGGCGATAAGCCTGCCGAGGCTAGCAACCGGTTGTATAGGAACAACCGCGATGGCACGTTCACCGATATCACCGCGAAAGCGGGATTGATCCGGACAGGGTGGGCCAGTTCGGTTACGGTCGGAGACTACAACAACGACGGTTTTGAGGACTTGTTCGTCACTTACTACGGCCGGAATGTGCTCTACCGCAATAACGGCGATGGCACCTTTACCGATGTCACTGTGAAAGCCGGGTTGTTGCAAGCGCCCAACCTATGGGGTTCAGGCTGCACGTTTATCGACTATGACCGCGACGGGAACCTAGACCTGTTTATCGCAAACTATCTCGATCTCGACCTGCACAACATACCCAAACCCGGCGCTCACTCCACTTGTGGATGGAAAGGCGTTCCGGTGTATTGCGGCCCGTTAGGGTTGAAGTTCGCGCGTAATTACCTATACAAGAATAACGGCGACGGAACGTTCCGCGATGTCAGTGAAACCTCCGGAATCGCCGCGCTTGATCACAGCTACGCTCTTACTGCCTTGACGGCCGATCTTGATTGTGATGGCTGGCCCGACATTTATGTCGCTTGCGATTCCACCCGGAGCTATTTTCTGCGAAACCAGCGGAATGGAACCTTTAAAGACGAGGCCCTTGAGCGCGGCGTGGCGGTTAGTGAAGACGGCATGGAACAGGCTGGCATGGGGGTAGCCGCCGGTGATCCGCATCTCAGCGGCAATCTCGATCTGTTTAAGACTCACTTTGCCGATGATACAAGCGTCTTTTATCGCAACGACGGAGTGGGCCACTTCTCCGACGCGACGATTTCCGACGGCTTCGGAGTCGAGACTCGCTACATTAGCTGGGGAACCGGAATCTTCGATTTCGATAACGACGGCTGGCCCGACATCTTCGTTGCTACTGGTTCCATTTACCCAGAGCTTGAGCGAGTGCTGCCTCAATATCCCTGGAAAACGCCTCGGCTCATCTTCCGTAATCTTCGAAATGGCCGTTTCGAAGAGCTGATTGAAGAGGCCGGCCCGGGCATAGCGGCACTGCACAGCAGCCGAGGCTGCGCCTTCGGCGACTTCGATAACGACGGCGACATCGACATTGTAGTGATTAATATGGACGAGCCGCCCTCGCTGCTGCGGAACGACGTGCGCGGCAGCGGAAACTGGTTGAAGGTTTTTCTCGTTGGAACCAGGTCGAATCGCAGTGCTATCGGTTCACGCGTGATTGCTTACTACGACGGGAAGCGGCAGGCGCAGACCGTAACCGCTCAGTCGAGCTTCTATTCCTCGAATGATCGCCGGCTGCACTTTGGACTCGGGGCCGCGTCAACCATCGACGTCGAGGTCTACTGGGCTAGCGGTGGCCGCGAAAAATACAATAGACTGCCCGCAAATCACCTGATCACCGTTAAAGAAGGCGTTGGCGTTACCAAACGCGAGAATTGGAGGCCGGGCACCCCGGCCCGGAGAACCTGACCATGGAATATCACCCAACCTCGCGCCGCGACTTCCTGCGCGCGGCAAGTCTGACCGCGGCATCGTTGACCCCTTTTGTTAGACCACAACTTGTGGACGCGGAAACAGCCCGAGCAAAGTATCAGATTGGCGCATATTATTTTCCAGGCTTCCATCCCGATCCTCGGGTCAGCGCGGATCATGGCCCGGGCTGGACCGAGTGGGAATTGCTTAAGCGAGCCGAACCCAAGTTCCCCGGTCATCAGCAGCCCAAGAGACCTCTTTGGGGTTACGAAGACGAATCAAAACCCGAGGTCTTTTCGAAGAAGATAGCCGCAGCCGCCGACCATGGGCTGACGCACTTCTTATTCGATTGGTATTGGTATGACGGTCCTTTTCTTAACGGCGCGTTGGACTCGGGTTACCTGCAGGCTGGTAACAACCAACGCCTAAAGTTTGCTTTGATGTGGGCGAATCACGACTGGTTCGACATCCAGCCCGCTAAACTGCACGGCCCAGGGGCCTTGCTGCATCCCGGGAGTGTGAATCGAAAAACTTTCGAAACACTTACCGATCACGTGATCGAAAAATATTTTAAACATCCCTGCTACTGGACCATTGACGGGAGGCCGTACTTCTCTGTCTATGAACTTTACCGGTTAGTGAGTGGGCTCGGAGGAATTGAGGAGGCTCGGGCGGCTCTAGACCACTTCCGGGAGAAGACCAAGGAGGCTGGTTTTCCTGGGCTGCATTTGAATGCCGTAACGTGGGGCGTGCAGATTCTGCCCGGAGAACAAAAGCTGCAGAATGTGAAGCAGCTCCTGGCGGCTCTCGGATTGGACAGTGTGACCTCCTATGTTTGGATTCATCACGTACAGTTACCGCAGTTTCCAGTAACTCCTTATAGTTACGTTCTGTCCAAGATTCAGGATTACTGGTCTAAAGTTGGCGCTGAGACCGGTCTCCCGTATTTCCCGAATGTGACGATGGGCTGGGATGCCAGTCCCCGAACCTGCCAGTCCGATGTTTTCGTCAATCGCAGCTACCCGTTCATGCCAACCCTGGGCGAGAACACGCCGGCAGCTTTCGAAGGGGCTCTGCGCGCGGTAAAAAGCTTTCTCGACCGGAACGAGCCTTCGCGCCGCATTTTCAACTTGAATGCCTGGAATGAGTGGACGGAGGGAAGCTACCTTGAGCCCGACACCTTGAATGGAATGGCCTATTTGAATGCGATTAAGAAAGTCTTCGTTGCCCCTTCGTAAGACGCTGCCGACTACCATGGGAGGCACAAGCTGGCTCGCGGCAATTCCGATTCCTTTTTATTGGGTTGATTGTCCCAATGGATGGGTGCCGCTTCGAGCGGCGCGCACCCGCTACGGCCCGGCTATACTCAGTGCTGCCAGCCGATTTAAGCCTCCCGCAGCTTCACTACCGACGTGATCGCGCCGGATAGTCTTTCCCAACTCACCGATTCCTTCTCCAGGTGCTTACGGCCCAATTGAGTCAGCGAATAGAACTTAGCCCGTCGGCCGAGATCGCTTGTTTTCCACTCGGCTTTAATCCAGCCTTCCTGTTCCAATTTGTGAAGTGCCGGGTAGAGAGAGCCGTCGCTGACATGCAGGATATTGCCAGAGACTTGTTTAAGGCGCTGGCTGATTGCCCACCCGTGTTGCGGCTCCAAGGCGAGGATCTTAAGGAGAAGCAGATCCAACGTGCCTTGAATTAAATCGGATGGTTTGCTCATTTATTATTCTCGGTTACCTTGGACAAATATACATCTTATGACCATGGCAAGCAACAGAACCTAACTGCCGCACCGGCAGACGATTCGTACTCCTGCTACGATCAGCCCGTGGCCCTTCTGAGAGGCGATCTAAGGTGTTCCGTTAAAATCTGACGAGAGACAGCTCGTGAACCGAAGAAATTTCAACCGTCTGGCTGCCTCGGCTCTTTGCTCCCCGCTTGCTGTGGATGCATTCGCCGAGAGCTTCAACTATCCTTGGAATCTCGGAATTATTACCGACCAAGTCGATTTGAATCTGCGTCGTGCGCTCCACAGCTTCTACCCAAAATATCGACTCCGTTGGGCGGAGCTTCGCTACCTTGACTTGAACGGCAAGAAGACGTACGTTTATGCGGACGCCACGCCAAATCAGCTAAAGCAAGTAAGGCGACAGTTGGACGATGCGGGCGTAAAGCTATCGGTTCTGGATACGGCCATTTACAAAATCACCTTGCCAGGAACCACTCCGGCAGGAGAGACTCCAGCATACGTCAATCCAGCGCAAGGTGAATTCAACCGGCAAATAGAAGATCTGAAGCGGGCGGCGGATGCAGCGCATGCGCTTGGCACTGAGCGAATACGCATCTTCACTTTCAGACGCGTAGCTGATCCGGCGGCGATATTCAATCGCGTTTTGGAAGAGTTGCAGAAGGCCATCGGTGTTGCCAAACAGCAAGGCATTACACTGCTGGTTGAGAACGAATACGACTGCAACATTGGCACGGGCGAGGAGACCGTCCGGTTGTTTAAGGCGCTCCCAGACAGACGGCTAATGCACAATTGGGACCCGTGTAACGCCTATGAAATGGGCGAACAGCCGTTCCCTGTGGTTTGGAATCAACTCGATCATACTCGGATTAGCCATATTCATTTAAAGGACGCGGCAGGAAAGGAATGGAAGCCGATTGGAGCCGGGAAAATTAACTTTGCCGGTCAATTCCTAGCGTTGAAAGCCATGAATTATTCCGGCACGTTGTCCCTTGAGACTCGCTACCGGGCCGCATCGCAAGATCAGTATGCTTCCAGCGTGGAATCAATGAATGGACTGGCGAATATCTTAAGGAAGCTGTAACTTTGAAAGGGAGCATCATGGAACGGCGCGCATTTTTGACAGGGCTGGGAATCCTTTATGGCACCGGCTGCTTTGCGGCTCTATCCTCCGCGGCAGCATCGGCACTGAGCCGCTTCAAACTGGGAGCTATTAGCGACGGGTTCTCCCAGGATTTTGAGGAGGCTCTGAAAATCATGGCGAGTTACGGACTTAGCTGGGTAGAAATTCGAAAAGTTTTCGGGGTCTACAATACGGAAGCAAGTCCCGCTCAGCTCCAGCGCCTGAAGGACTTGCTCGATCGGTATAAATTCCGCGTGTCGGTTATTGACTCGGCTTTGTATAAATGCACCCTGCCTGGCACGACGCCCGCGAAAAGCGAAGAGGAAAGTTATCCCTATAACGGCCAGATGGAGCTTCTAAAACGGGCTTGCGATCGGGCGCATACGCTTGGCGCGGACAAAATCCGCGGGTTTACTTTCTGGCGAGTCGCCGATCCGGGAAAGCTTACTGAGCGAATTGCCGGCGAACTCGGCAAGGCCGCCGAAATCGCAAACGCCGCCGGGATGCGTTTAGTGATTGAGAACGAGGAATCGTGCAACGCAGCGACCGGCCGCGAGCTTAGCGGCATATTGAATTTGGCGCCTGCCCACAATCTGGGTATAAATTGGGATGTGGGAAATGGCTATTCGCGGGGTGAAATTTCATTTCCCGACGGCTACGATGCCCTGGATAAGAAACGCATCTGGCACATGCACCTGAAGGGCATCGCTTGCACCAGCAAGGTGCAGAACTGTTCAGAGGCCCTTGCGGGTGAAGGCCAGATTGATTTAGTGGGACAGTTTCGCCGCTTGATTCAAGACGGATATCAAGAAACGATGTCGCTTGAATGTGAGTTTGAACTTCCCGGGGTCTCGCACCTCGAAACCAGCAAGCGATCATTGGCGGGCCTGCTCAGAGTAATGGATAAAGCCATTCAATGACCTCCTTTTCGACCCCTGGAATGGTGTTTCGATGCCAGCCAACTGCCTTGATCTAACTGGCCGTGTCGCCGTAGTTTTTGGAGCCACGTCGGGCCTTGGCAAAGAAATCGCAACCGGATTGGCGGAGCATGGAGCCGACGTCGTGCCTACTGGACGGAGGTTAGAGGCTCTGGACGCGGTGTACACGGAGGTGAAGATCTCCGGCAAGCGGTCCCTTCTCCGTGCGGCGGATGTTCGCGACCGGCAATCGGTTCAACGCCTTCGCGATGACATACTCGGTGAGTTTGGACGTGTTGACATCCTGGTCAACGCAGCTGGAGCTACTTTCCGGAAACCTACTCTAGACGTCGCCGATAGCGAGTGGACCGGTTTATTCGAAACCAATCTCAACGGAATACTGCACACCTGCCAGGAGTTTTATCCCGCCCTCAAGGCGAGCGGCGCTGGGCGCATTATCAATATCGCGTCGCTCGGGTCATTTGTCGCCTTTCATGAGGTTGCCGCTTACTGCGCATCGAAATCCGCAGTTCTATCGCTCACAAGAAATCTTGCTTGCGAGTGGGCCAACGATGGCATTTGCGTGAACGCCATCGCCCCCGGTGTATTTCCAACCAACTTAAACTCCCACCTGCTGGAAGGCACGCCACGCGGACGGCAAATCCTGATGCGCACACCCATGCGACGGTTCGGCCAAGCAAAAGAACTCGTGGGCGCCGCAGTGTTACTGGCCTCCGATGGCGCCAGCTTCATCACCGGCCATTGTCTCGCGGTCGATGGCGGCTATCTCGCTTCGGGAGTGAATGTATGAAGTTACCCGGAGCGTGGCGCATTACGCTAATTGCCGTTGCAGCGGCGCTCCCTCTTTTACCGGAGACCGGTTATGACGCTTGGCTGCGCTATATGCCTATCAAAGACAACTCGACACTTGACCTTTACCGGCAATTGCCCGCGGCCTTGGTTACACTGGATCGCTCAGAGGTGGTTATTTCAGCTCAGAACGAGATTGTCCGGGGAATACAAGGACTCCTCGGCCGGACCTTGCGCCTGTCTAACACTCTCGTTAATGAAGACATGATTGTCTTGGGCACACTTTCCTCCGTTCGAAGCAACTTTCCCGCACTCACTTCTCCCTCCGGTCTCGCCGAAGACGGCTACTGGATTAAAGAAGTCGGCCAAAACGGGCATCGACTTCTATTGATTTCGGCCAACAATGAGCGCGGCGTTCTATATGGCGCATTTGCACTGCTGCGCAGGCTCTCGCTGCACCAACGCATCGACTCGCTACACGAGGAGGAGAATCCGTACCAGCCAATAAGGTGGGTGAATGAGTGGGACAACCTCGACGGTTCGATTGAGCGAGGCTATGCAGGCAGATCCATCTTTTTCGCGGATGGAAATGTCGTTCCCGACCTGACCCGTGCAGGCGATTATGCGCGCTTGCTGGCTTCCATCGGGATCGATAGCTGCACGGTCAACAATGTGAATGCGAACCCGCGCGTATTGACCTCCAGCTTTCTTCCGCAACTCGCGCGAATCGCCGACGTATTCCGGCCCTGGGGCGTGAGACTATCTATCTCCGTTCCGTTCAGCAGTCCGAAAACAGTAGGTCACCTTGACACATTCGACCCGCTAAACACTGAGGTGCAAGCCTGGTGGAAATCCAAAGTTGACGAGATCTATCGGGAGATTCCCGACTTCGCCGGTTTCATGGTCAAGGCTGACTCCGAAGGGCAACTCGGCCCCTCCACTTACGGGCGAAGCCATGCGGAGGCGGCTAACGTCCTCGCCGCCGCTTTGCGCTCGCACGGAGGAATTGTCATCTATCGCGGTTTTGTTTACAATCACCACCTGGACTGGCGCGATCTGAAGAACGACCGTGCGAAAGCGGCCTATGATAATTTCCATCCTCTTGACGGCAAGTTCGCCGGGAACGCGATTCTGCAGATCAAATATGGTCCCATCGATTTTCAGGCGCGCGAGCCCGTTTCGCCGCTGCTAGGCGCGCTTCAGCAAACCAACGAGACAATGGAACTGCAAATCACTCAGGAATACACCGGCCAGCAGCGCCACCTGTGCTATCTAGTCCCTATGTGGAAGCAGATTCTCGATTTCGACCTGCACTCTAACAATGGTGACACTCCAGTGCGCAATATCGTGGCAGGAAAAACGTTTCAGCGTCCACTCGGAGGCTTAGTGGGTGTCTCTAATGTTGGACTGGATGCAAACTGGTTGGGGGCAGATCTTGCCATGGCTAATCTTTACGGTTTCGGCCGGCTTGCCTGGAATCCAAGACTAAATGCCAATCAAATCATGGCCGAGTGGACCGGTATGACCTGGGGCAGCGATGAGCAGGTGGCGCAAGCGGTGATGAATCTCGAACTTGAATCGTGGCATGTCTATGAGAGTTATACCGGTCCTCTCGGCGTAGGTACCTTGACTGACATTCTGCACGGTCACTACGGCCCCGGCATCGAGACCGCCGAAGGGAATGGCTGGGGCCAGTGGATCCGAGCCGATCTGCAGGGCATTGGGATGGATCGCAGTGTATCGACCGGTACCGGGTATATCGGCCAATACGCGAAGCAGGTAGCAAGCCAATATGAATCACTTGAACGCTGCCCAGACGAGCTGCTGCTGTTCATGCATCATGTGCCGTACACGCACGTTCTGCACTCGGGCAAGACCGTAGTTCAGCAGGTCTACGATTCCCATTACCAAGGAGTGGCGGAGGCGCAACAGTTTCCAGCGTGGTGGAAAACGTTGCGAGGGAAAATAGACGAGGAACGTTACAACGCCGTCCTATCCAGACTTGAGTATCAGACTGGTCATGCCATGGTTTGGCGCGATGCAATCTGCAATTGGTTCATGAAGGAGTCCGGAATATCAGATGAAAAGGGCCGCGTCGGCCACCATCCAAACCGCATTGAAGCCGAAGATTTCCGGCTTGACGGATACAAGACGATTGAAATAAAGCCGTGGGAGGATTCGTCGGGCGGGAAAGCAATATCGTGTATGGATCCCTTGAAGGGCTGTTCCGCAACAACGGAATTCAAAGGCGCGGCCGGCTGGTACAACTTGCGAGTGCAATACTTCGATACCAATCCAGGCACAGCACGCTTTCAACTCTTGGTCGGCGATCAACTTATAAAACGCTGGACCGCCGATGCCGCTTGGACGGGAAAGCTTCCAAATGGAGACACCTCCACGCGCGAATATGTGGACGGCGTAGCGCTTCGCGCCGGGGACAAAATACGCATTATTGGAACGCCGGACGGTGAAGACACCGCGGCACTGGATTACCTAGAATTTGATTCATTATGAGGGGCCTCGTCAGCGCTTCCCTGACGGCATTGATGCTTGTTGCCCAGACTCCCTACGATTCTTCCATCAACCCGGCCGCCATTCCTATCCAGATCACTCCCAATAAAGGTGCTGCGGCCCTTTGGCAGAGCTTGAAGAAGCTGCACACACGGGCCAGCCTCATCATGATTACCGCTCACCCCGATGACGAGGATGGCGCAATGCTCACCTACGAATCGCGTGGCCAAGGCGTGCGCGCTTCGTTGCTTACGCTCAACCGCGGCGAAGGCGGCGCAAACGTCATGTCCTCCGATTTTTGGGACGCCTTGGGACTCCTCCGTACCCAAGAGTTGCTGGTTGCGGACCGCTATTACGGAGTGCAGCAGTATTGGACTCGTGTTTGCGACTACGGCTTCTCGAAAACTCTGGGAGAGGCGTTGGAGAAGTGGACTAACGAACGCGTGCTGGCCGATGTGGTTCGTATTGTACGCGCCACCCGGCCTTTAGTCGTTACCTCCGTATTCGTAGGAGGTCCGAGTGACGGCCACGGTAACCATCAGGTGGCTGGGCTCATGGCGAAGGAGGTCTTCGAAGCCGCTGCCGACCCGCATCGTTTCCCCGAACAGATCCGCGAAGGCCTCGAACCCTGGCGGCCACTGAAGTACTATGCGCACACTCCCTGGCTGCAACGCGGCAACTCGAAACTCTCCACCACTGTGGAAATCCCAGTCGGCGCCTACGATCCATTGCTTGGAGCCTCGTACGTCCAGCTTTCGCATGAGGGACTCGGCATGCAGAAGTCGCAAAATGGCGGCTCCTTCATTCCGCGAGCCGGAGCGCAGCCTTCCGCCTATCATCGCTTCGCTTCACGCGTCAGCTCGGCAGACACAGAACAATCGTTTTTCGATGAAATCGATGTTTCATTAGCCGGCATCGCAGATCTGGCACAGTCGTCCGAACAACCACATTTGCGGCAAGCCTTGGAGCAGATAAATAGCAGCGTCGAAGAAGCGATGTCGAGATTCTCCGCCACGCGTCCCGAGCTTTGCGCGCCGGCTCTGGCAAACGGGCTCCGCGAAACCGAAGCGCTCATCGCCAAGATCAAAGCAAGCAATCTGCCGGAGGCAGATCGTTACAACGTCTTGTTTGAGTTAAACATAAAGCGCGCTCAATTTAACAACGCCCTCGTTGAAGCATTGAGCATCGATATGCGCGCCACCGTAGCTCCTGATCAGGACGTAAATCCCCTATTTGCGCAATTCATGGGCGGTCCCGACACGTTCCAACTCGCCATTCCCGGCCAGAGTTTTAGCGTGCGGGTGAGCCTGGCGAATCAGTCCGCCGAAAAACCACAGCTGTCTCGCGTCTATCTCGACGCTCCGCACGATGGATGGTGGAACATCACATCCAAAGGCGAGCCGCCCGTCACGCTGCGGACCCTCGAAACCGAAGATTGGTATTTCAATGTGCAAGCCTCCAAGTCCATTCCCGTTGGACGTCCATACTTTCACCGGCACTCTATCGAAGCACCCTGGTATGAAATCGATGATCCAGCCTTACTCAACCAGTCTGTCACTCCCTATCCGCTGCGTGCGTGGGCCGAGCTAATTTACCAAGGAGTCTCACTCCGTATTGGCCAGGTGGTACAAACCTCCCGCCGGATGACTGGCCTTGGCGTGGTCTATGAGCCTTTAGCCGTCGCGCCCGCAATCTCGGTGCAACTCCCGGCGCACGCAGGCGTTATCCCCCTTACAGCCGAATCGTTCAATCTGGAAGTCAACGTACACAGCAACATTAAAGGGCCCGCTGATGCAAGCGTCCGTTTGCAGTTGCCGCCGGGCTGGAGGAGTGAACCTCCGTCAGCCGCCATTCACACGCAGAACGACGGCCAAGATACCTCCGTCGAGTTCAAAATAAACCCTTCCAACCTCGCAGAGAAGAGTTACGAAATTCTGGCAACCGTGCAACATGCCGGGCAAGAATACCGCGAAGGATATCACGTTACCGGCTATCCTGGGCTTCAATCGTCATTCCTCTATCAACCGGCCAGCTACCAGGCGACCGGCGTCGACCTGAAACTAGCTCGCGGTCTAAAGGTGGCTTATGTGGCCGGTGCCGGCGACGACGTGCCCGCAACACTCGAAAACCTCGGCATCCATGTGCATTTCCTGAACGCATCCGACTTGGCTGGCGCCGATCTCAGCCAGTACAGCGCAATTCTGCTTGGCATCCGTGCCTACGCTGTCCGTCCCGACCTCATCGCCCATAATGCAAGGCTGCTCGATTACGCCAAGAACGGCGGAGTTGTCATTGTCCAATACAACACGCCTGAGTTCGACCATAACTACGGGCCGTACCCCTACAAAATGGGCGCCGAACCCGAAGAGGTTACCGACGAACAGAGCAAAGTGCAGATTCTCGAACCCAGCAACCCTGTTTTTCTTTGGCCCAATCGAATCACCAACAAAGATTTCGAAGGTTGGATCGAAGAGCGCGGTTCGAAATTTCTGACATCGTGGGATCCGCGCTACACGGCTCTTCTTGAGACCCACGATCCCGGCCAACCTCCGCAAAAAGGAGGGCTGCTCTATGCCCCGTTCGGCAAGGGAATTTATATCTACAATGCGTATGCATTCTACCGGGAGCTGCCCGAAGGCGTTCCCGGCGCGTACCGCCTAATCGCCAACATATTGAGTCTGGGAAAGAATCCCCGGCGCTGAATTAGGGACGTTAGAGTTAGACTGATCGAAGCCCCACGAGGCGTCAATGCGAGTTGCCTTCGGTTTTAAAGCTCATTCGGGCTGGGCGGCGCTGGTGGTTATCGGCGAGCTTGGCGGCCGCTTCGTGGTTGTTGATCGGCGTCGTATTGAACTGGTTGACGAACCTTGGGCCAAACAACCGTATCACGCCGCACAACGATTGGAACCCACTGCGGCTGGAAACTTGGCGTTTCGCGGCATTGAAGCGGCGCGGCACAAGGCGCTGGAACAACTGCGGGCGGCGGTACAGCGAGAGCAAGATCGCAAAAATGACGTCACAGCCTGCGCGGTGCTTATGGCCAATCCTATGCCCGATTGGAGTATTGAGGAGATTCTCGCCGTTCATTTCCGCATGCATAAAGCGGAGGGCGTTCTTTTCCGGAACGCTCTGATTTACGCCGCGAACGAATGCCGGTTAAGGCTCGCCTCAATTCCCGAAAAAACGCTCGCAACGTACATCGACTCTACCTTGGTAACCGAAGTGAGAAAACGAATCTTGAAGAGTGTGACGGAACTCGGGAAGGAGGTCGGCCCTCCGTGGGGCAAAGATCAGAAGGACTCCGCCCTCGCTGCGATGCTTGCGCTTGTCGATACGCCCTCCCAGCCTTGAACAAAACGCATGCGCCGAGGAATTATTTTCCAGCTTGCCGCTCAGCTTTGCGCTGCTGCTCAAGCTTACGGTCGTGCTCTTCCTGGTCGCGTGAATTCTGTTCGTGCTCGGCGACTATCTTCTCGTAGGCGGGAACTTGCTCGGCAGTCAAAATGGATTTTACGCGCTCCACATGGGCCTGCTTGATTTTCAGAGTTTCGGGGCGGTACGAGTCGCGTAGGGCTTTGTACTTCGCCTTCGTCTCGTCCATGATCGTCTCCAACTGACCCGTTTGCGCAGCTGTCAGGTGCAGTCGTTTCTGCATCTCGGTAATATACGAGCGCCGCCGCGAATCGTCATTCGTTCTGGCGATAACCGCTGCGGCGGTGTAATATCGGTGTCCAAGCGCTCCTACGGCTGCTCCCGAAAAGAACAGCAGGATGGCCAGGAGCAATGCGCTCCATTGATTTCGCTTCATGAACGTTCTCCAGAATCAGCGCGCCGGGCTGAAATCCCGGGGAATCTCCTCGCCTGCTGGGGTGTTTCTTATGGCTTCCGTAAAGTAGGTGTTTTCTGCCGAGTGATCGGCCACCAATTCATCTATATAGCCCGGGGCCGCCGAATGCGACCCGGCCGCAAAATTCAGAACCAGTAGAAACAGGCAGAGTGCGGCGCAAGCGGTCATCGCCGTTCGGGCCAGCCGCTGAAACACAAACCCAAAAGTGTGCCGCGCTTCAATCCTGCGCCACAACTCCGGCATGAAACCGCTGCCCGGCTCTATTTCGGGGCACGAAGCGCGATAACTTAGGAACAATTCGTCCAATAGAGAATCGTCGCTCATCGTATTTTCCTGTTCTTCCCGGTTTCCCCTCATCGGTCACCTGTTCTTCGCTGAAGTCCGCTTACAACTTACCATCCGCCGACGCTGCCTTGTAGGCTTTCAAGACCCTTTGCCGAGCCCTGAACAATCTCACTTTCAGCGCATTCTCATTGACGCGGTAGACCTTTTCCAGTTCCTTCAAAGAAAGACCCTCCACTTCCTTCAAAGTCAACAGCAACCGGTCTTCCTCGGAAACATGGCTAAACAGCGCATCAACAAATTCCCTGACCTTGCCCTTCTGGCGGTCTTCATCTTCTTGCCGGCCGCCCGCCAGCGAATCGGCCATCATTACCTGCTGCTCGCTCAAATCCGCCATCCGCGATTCGCCCCGGCGTTTGGCGCGCCTCAGATAATCGTATGAGGCATTCACCGTCAACCGGTAGAGCCAAGGCTCGAAAACTTCCGGCGTACGAAGCTGGTCGAGCGAATAATAAAGCCGCAAAAAGACTTCCTGCCCAACATCTTCCACGTCTTCCGGCTTCCCAATTAGCCGGGAAATCGTGCCCAAAATCCGTTTCCGGTAGGCAAGAACCATCTGGTTAAACGCAGCGGCATCACCCGCCCGCGCCCTCTCTATCAGCTCTTGCTCAACCAACATATCCGGGTTTTACCGGATATGTCGCCCTCGATTGTAAAGGCGCTCCGGCAATTTGTTAGGTTACAAGGCTTTCGATGAAACTCCAAGCGCCGGGAACGAAAAGAATAGAAAGGATTTATTAAATTTCCGGGGCGAATGTGACCGACCGAAAAAATCGCGCCGGACGAAGTTCCTGCCCGCAACGGCCCCGAAACCCTTGCTCAACTCCTTATCACGCCATGATGCAGCCGCCTTCTGCGTCCGATAAGGGGAAAGAATGAACACGTCGCGAATGCGAGCTGTGCTGTTTGCCTTTGTCCTCTCATGCGCCCGGAGCATTTGCTTCGCCCAGCAATACTCCTTTAGGGACTACGTGGACGGATTGGGCAATTTGAGTGTCAATTGTCTGCTTCAGGACCGCACTGGCTTCCTTTGGATCGGTACAGAGAGCGGTCTTTACCGGTACGACGGCTCGCGTTTTTGGCGGTTCGGGACAGGCAGAAGGCTTGCCCAGCGGATTTGTGACGGCACTACAGCTTGACCGCGACGGGCGATTGTGGGTGGGGACGCGCGACGGGCTGGCGTTCAGCACCGGCAAGCAGAGTTTCTTGGCTGTCCCGTTTCAGCGTCAAGCTCTGCAAATCCCTTACGATTCAAGCCTTTCGTCCTCCCAGGATGGCCGCGTCTATGCAGTGACTCAGTTCGGCTTGCTGCTGCTGAAGTCCGATGATGGCGGGCATTCCTGGCAGTGCAGCCCGCTGCCGTTAACTGACAAGAACAACCGGATTGATCCAAAAACCGTTAAAAGCGTACTGGCAAATCGCCGACGGAGGGGTCCTGTTTGGATGCGGGAAAGGTTTGTGCGAGATCTCCCGCGGCAAACTGCTGAAGTACGGACAGTCGTCCGGCTTGCCCGAAGACGATTGGAAATGCCTGCTGCGCAAGGCAAATGGAGAATTGTGGGCGCGCGGACCAAAATATATCGCGATGTTGGCTCCGGGCCGCAAGCGCTTCGAAATTCACAACCTCGCCGACCCGGTGCCGAACGATGCCACGTATCTTAGTCTTGCTGAGGATCGATCCGGCGTGTTGCTCGCAAGTTTTGGCTCGGAGATAGGCCGCTACGTGAACGGCCGCTGGATAATCGTTTCAGAAGCTGAGGGCTTTGGTAAAGGAACGGTTTCGTCCATCATTGTAGACCGTCAGGGCCTCGCATGGTTTGGCTTGCTGGGACATGGGATCCGGAAATGGCTAGGCTATGGCGACTGGGAAAATTGGACCACGAAGCAAGGTCTGCGCAGCGATGAGATTTGGGCGCTTCGGCGAGACTCTCATAAGCGGCTTTGGGTAGCGGAAGAGCACGGCTTAAGCATGCTTGAAGCTGGCTCATCGACCTTCAGACCTTGGGCCCAAGCTGGAATAGATTCGCCCCAGAGGTGCCTGTCGTTGGAAAAGTCGAAAGACGGCTTTATCTGGGCGGCCACGTAGTGAAGGAAAACTTATCCAAATAGACGAAGCAACGCTACGCGGCTGGCAAATTCATCTGCCGCGTGTGTCTCATGTGTTCGTTGATTCGCGCGATCACGTCTGGGTTGCCACCGGCGAGGGGATTGTACCTCAGTGAAACACGTCGCGGCAGGGCCGAGTTTCACCGAGCCGCGAACGCCATGATCGGTTCCCTGAAAATCGCTGATATGACGGAGGATTCAGCGGGTCGTCTTTGGGCGATCTCGGATCGGGATGTATTTCGGTTTGACGGCGCAAATTGGACGCGCTTCGATGTTTCATTGGCGAAGCTGGGCCACCATTTGGCGGATATCGCCATCGATAAGTCCGGAGCGCTGTGGATAGATGCCGTCGGCGAGGGTGCCGTTCGCTTTCAAGTCAAGAACGGTAACCTTGCCGGCTTTACGAAGCCGCGCCTTTTTTCGAACGAGGTTGTCTTTTTACGCGTAGACAGTCGTGGCTGGGTCTGGTTTGGCGAGGATCACGGAGTCGAGGTTTTTGACGGGCAGTCCTGGCGGCGGTATACGGCGGCGGACGGCCTTATCTGGGACGACTGCGATAGCCGCGGGTTCCTCGAAGACGGCGACGGCTCTATTTGGATCGGAACCAGTGGCGGTCTATCGCATTTTCTGGTGCAGCTCGCGCCGCCTGTGAATCCACCAGCGCCGCCCATCTTTGACCAGGTCGAATATGGCGTCAAAGACGTTCTGAACGACCCTGGCCAACTGGCCTGGAGCCACGATCCGTTGACCATCTCACTGGCTTCCTTAAGCCTTCGCGATGAGGCGGCACTTAGGTTTCGCTACCGGTTGGTTGGTTTGGAAGATAAATGGGTTGAAACGGCGGAGCGCACGGTTCGTTATCCGGAATTGGCGGCTGGCGGCTATTCGATTGAGGCGCAGACCGTCGATTCCAGCACCGGCAAGGTCTCCCCATTCCGTACGTTCTCCTTTGACATTAAGCCGCCTTGGTGGCGAACCAAGGCGTTCAGCCTTGTTGCCTTTTTTGGCGTTGCGTGTATCGGCGTTATGGTTTGGCGCTGGCGGGTTCGGCTTCTCGTCCGGCGTCAAGGCGAGTTGGAACGCCTCGTCGCCGATCGAACCGCGGAGTTGGATCGGAGACTCGCTCAGGAGGAATTGTTAAAGGCCGAAGCCGAGCGCGCCAATCAGTCCAAGAGCGAATTCCTGGCAATGATGAGCCATGAGATCAGGACACCGATGAACGGAATCATCGGTATGGGCGCGTTGCTGGCGGACACTCGGCTATCAGAACCTCAAAGCGAATATGTTGAGGCAATTCAATTTTCGGCTACCTCGCTGCTGACTATCCTTAACGATATTCTTGATTCTTCCAAGATTCAGGCCGGCAAACTCACTCTCGAAAAGGCCGATTTCAGATTAAGGGAGTTGGTGAGCAAAACCGTAACTCTTGTGAATGGAGGTATTCTTCTTAAAGACCTCAAGATCGTCGTCGCAATCGATGACACAGTCCCCGATTTGCTGATCGGAGATCCAGTGCGCATTCGGCAAATCCTGCTGAATCTGCTCTCTAATGCAGTTAAGTTCACAGATCGCGGAACCGTGCGGGTCTCGCTCTCCACCGACACTCTCTTCGAACCGGAGTGCGTAATGCTGAGAGTCTCGGTTTCCGACACGGGAATCGGAATATCGCCGGAAGCGCAAAAACACCTCTTCCAGAGCTTTAGCCAAGCCGAGGTCTCCACTACTCGACGATATGGCGGGACTGGGCTTGGCCTGGCGATTTCGAAGCGGTTGGTCGAGATGATGGGCGGCGAGATTGGGTTAGAAAGCTCACCCGGTTTGGGGAGCAGGTTCTGGTTCACCGCTAAACTGAGTCTGGGCTCAGAATCACTGGCGGCAGCGACCGTGGCGCCAGTGTTGAACGCCCGGCCGCGCGAAAGGAATTCCGGCACGATTCTCATTGTCGAGGATAATCGGATCAACCAAAAGGTTCTCAGTCATCAGTTGACTAACCTTGGATATGCGATCGAATTGGCTGAAAACGGGGCGGATGCCGTGGCCAAAGTCGAGGTCCGCCAGTACGACCTTATCTTGATGGATGTGCAAATGCCTGTAATGGATGGGTTCCAGGCGACCAGGGCAATCCGCAGCCTTGGTGAAGACCGGTCGTCGGTACCAATCGTCGCCGTTACCGCGAATGCTTTAGAAAGCGAAAGGCAATTGTGTTTTTCCGCCGGCGTGGACGACTATCTGACTAAACCGGTAGACAAAGACGTTCTTATAGCAGCACTCCAGCGCTGGGTGGGAGCCACCCGAAGCGAAATGCCGCTGACGATTCTTTCAAACTAGTTCCGAAAACCCACCACGGGTAAGACTAAGTTTTCGGATATACTGGTTCTCTCCAAATGAGAATCCTGGCTGTCCTTGCGGTGTTTCCGATCATGGGATTTTGTGCCGCAGCAAGCGCTGAAACGTCTGCCGGCGCAAGCCCCTACGCTCTCCTCCGCCATCCCACAGTAAACAGATCCACCGTTGTTTTGAGTACGCGGGTGACTTATGGAGCGTCAGCCGCGATGGAGGCGAGGCCACGCACCTCACCACCAACATCGGCATCGAAGACAATCCGTTCTTCTCGCCCGATGGAAGCCAAATCGCTTTTACCGGCGAGTACGACGGCAATGTTGACGTCTTCGTCATGCCGGCAACTGGCGGAGTACCCAAAAGATTAACCTGGCATCCTGCGCCCGATCTTGTCCTCGGTTGGACGCCCGATGGTAAGGGCATCCTTTTTGCGTCCCCAAGAACCGCCTATTCCCGCTTCTTCCAGCTTTTTACGATATCTCCAGATGGAGGATTTCCAGAGAAGTTGCCGCTTCCCACCGGCTTCGGAGCGTCATATTCGCCGGATGGCCATTCCATCGCCTACATGCCTCTCATGCCCGCGTTCGAGGCCTGGAAGCGTTACCGCGGCGGAAGAGCTAGTTCAATCTGGCTGGCGGATCTCCAGACCAGCCACATCGAGAAACTCCCGCGCACCGATTCCAACGATTTCAGCCCGATGTGGGCGGGCAATAAAGTCTATTTCCTGTCGGATCGGAACGGACCGGTTACGTTGTTCTCCTACGATCTCAACTCGAAAGAAGTCAAGCAGCTCATCGAAAATCACGGCCTCGATTTGAAATCGGCATCGCTCGGCCCGGATGCCATCGTCTATGAGCAATTCGGACGCGCACATCTCACCCCCGGGCAGCGCGCCGTCTTCGCCTCGCATGGTGAGATTCTCACCGTTCCTGTTGAAAAAGGCGATCCGCGCAATCTCACGAATACACCTGGCATCATGGAGCGTGAACCGGTTTGGTCCCCCGACGGCAAGACCATCGCTTATCTTTCCGACGAATCCGGTGAATACCAACTGCACGTGGCCGCTCAAAATGGCAGCGGGCCGGTAGTAAAAATTGCCCTCGGCGATTCGCCCGCCTTTTACGCGCGCGCTCCACTGGTCGCCCGATAGCAAGAAGATCTCATACGTCGATAACCATCACGTTCTTTGGTACATCGATTTAACAGACAAGAAGCCCGTTCGTGTCGACAAAGACTATCTCTGGACGAACTTCCAGATTGACGGTGTCTGGTCTCCGGATAGCAAGTGGCTCGCCTATTCCAAACGGCAGAAAAACTACATGGGCGCAATTTATTTATACTCTCTGGCCGCCCAAAAGAGCACACAGCTTACCGACGGGATGAGCGACGCGCGCTCGCCGGTTTTCGACAAAGGCGGAAAGTATCTCTTTTTTTCCGCCAGTACCGATTCCGGCCCGGCGCTGCAGCCCGATATTCAATCCGGCGCCCGGCCCGTCACCAGCAGCGTCTATCTGGCTGTCCTTTCAAAATCCGATCCTTCGCCATTCGCCCCCGAAAGCGACGATGAGCCGTCGGACACTGCAAAGGCTGACAAGAGCAAGTCGGAAAGCGCTCCAAACACTCCCGACGCAGCCAAGAAGAAACCGCCGGTTGAAGTGAAGGTCGATTTCGACAATATAAGCCAGCGGATCCTTGCCGTCGATCTTCCTCCTTTACGCTACGTCGATTTGCAGGCCGGCAGGCGGCACGCTCTACGCATCTGAAATTCCCATCTCCACCGGGCGCGAACGGGCCCTCCCACGATAAACGTTCACCGCTTCGATCTCGCCAAGCGCAAATCGGATGTTTGGTAAGCGGCGTGAAAAGCTTTGAAATCTCAGATAATGGCGAAAAAATGTTAACGCAGCAAGGGGATCACTGGATGATCACTGCTCCTCATCCCATGGCCGCTGAGGGAGGCCCGCCGTCGCCGCCTCCGCCATCGGATAACAAAGGCACTCTGAAAACCGACAACATCGAAGTGCTCGTCAATCCAGCGGCCGAATGGAAGCAGATGTATAACGAAGCTTGGCGCATTGAACGCGACTTCTTTTACGATCCGGGCTATCACGGCCTGAATCTGAAGGCCGCCGCCGACCGCTATCAGCCATACGTCGCCAGCCTATCCTCGCGTCAGGATCTCAGCTATCTATTCCGCGAGATGATGGGCGAGCTGACCGTGGGACATCTCTTTGTCTTCGGCGGTGACGAGCCTGAGATCAAGCACGTCGAAGTCGGCCTGCTTGGCGCCGATTACAAGATCGAAAACGGACGCTATCGTTTCGAGCGCGTGTACAACGGGGAAAACTGGAATCCCGAATTGAAAGCGCCCCTCACGCAGCCCGGTGTCAACGTGGTTGCCGGTGAATATCTGCTGGCTGTGAATGGACGCGACATGCTACCCAACGTCGATGTATTCAGCTTCTTTGAAGCCACCGCCGGAAAGAGCGTCTTGCTCAAGGTCGGGCCAGGTCCAAGCGGCGCAAAGTCTCGTGAAGTGACGGTGGTTCCCATTCCGAACGAAGCGGGCCTTCGAGAGCTGGCCTGGATCGAAGACAACCGCCGCAAAGTAGACGCGATGACGAACGGTCGCGTGGCTTTACATCTACATGCCCGATACCGCGAACGGTGGATACACAAACTTCAACCGCTATTTCTTCGCGCAGGTGGGTAAAGAGGCCGCCATCATAGACGAGCGCTACAAC
This sequence comes from Bryobacterales bacterium, assembly GCA_963718465.1. Lineage (GTDB taxonomy): Bacteria > Acidobacteriota > Terriglobia > Bryobacterales > Bryobacteraceae > Bog-105. The sequence continues at coordinate 143,066 of CAVQZK010000022.1, forward strand.
GGAGGAGGCGCGCTTGCCACCGATATCATCGAGTATCTGAAACGGCAGGAGCTGAGTCTCGTTGCGACACGCGATGGCGCCGACGAGGTTCAACCGCAGGGCGCTATCTTCGGCCCGAAAGTCATGATCGTCAACGAGACCGCGGGATCCGGCGGCGACGCCATGCCGTGGTACTTTCATCGAGCCGGAGTAGGTAAGCTCATCGGCAAACGCACCTGGGGCGGATTGGTGGGCATCTTCCCCATCCCCAATCTGATGGACGGAGGAATCGTCACCGCTCCCAATCATGCTGTGTGGAACCCGGATGGAAAATGGGATGTAGAAAACCACGGCGTAGATCCCGATATCGAAGTGGAGTTCGACCCGGAGCTAGTCCGGCAAGGCGGCGATCCTCAATTAGAGCGCGCCGTCCAGGAAGTGATGTCGGAATTGAAAGAGCACCCGCTTTCCGAACCCAAGCGCCCGGCGTATCCCAATTACCACCAAGACCCAGCCCGCTAATATTTTGTTCACATGAGCTTAGACCCAGTGGTACGAGTGTCGTATCCGCCTAACCCCTCCAATTCCCGGCGGAAACTGGAGCGGTTCAGTGTATCGAGCAGGATCTGAATTCCGGGCAAATCGAGGTGGCGGCGGCGAATGACAAGATCGTAGCGTTCGGTGGTCAAGGGGATGAAATCGAGGTCGAAGGCGCGGGCGGCGGCCTCCGTGGCAACGCAGCAATCGGCCAGTCCGGCGCGGACGTGCCAGGCGGCCGTGAGGTGACCATCGACCAGCCGATCATATCCTTGGACCTGGGTGCCGGAGATTCCGGCACGCTTCAATTCTGCGTCAAGCAGGACTCGGCTACCGGAACCGTGCTCTCTATTCACGATTAGAATGCCCTTTTTCGAGAGATAACCGGCATTTTTTATGCTTTTGGGGTTATTTCTCTGGGTTAAAAACCCTTGTTGCCATTCAGCGAAGGAGACAACAGCGACGGAATTCCTGGGAAATGATTTTTTTACAGTGGGGAGATTAGATTCACCGGTGGATTCGTCGCGGAGATGCGATCCTGCGATGTGTATGTAGCTTCCGTGCAGCAGGCTCAACGATTGGGAGCTGTTGCGCTGCGAGAGGATGAGTTCAATTCCGGCCAACTGAACATGCCGGGCGAGGACGGAGACGGCGGGATCGCAACCGGCGATCGATATGCGGTGACGATATTCATGTTCCGCGTGGAACAACACCTGGAGCTTGACTTTGTTATTGGGCGTGTAACTTACTACAGAACCGTCGCTGGGGGAGAAGTGCCATTCGACAGGCGGGGGAGCTGAGGCTATGAGTTTTTCATCGACACGGCATAGCTGAATGCGGGTTCCCGGGGCTGAAGATCCGGCATCGGGCATAAGTGCGGCTTGCTGGGTGGGCAGCGAACCGGCTTCAGGAAGGCGGAAAATCTCCTCGACGGTGGCTTCCAGCGCTCGGGCGAGCTTGAGTGCGACGGCGGTATTCGGAACGTAGTCGCCCGCTTCCATGGCGTAGATGGTTTGCCGGCTAACACCGATGTTCTTGGCCAGCACGGCGGCTGAAAAACCGCGTTTCTCACGGAATTCAGCTAAGCGGTTCACGATTTCCATTGTGTCTTTCATACATTACAGGGCCGTCGAAGGGTTGATCGAAGATGCCCGATTCGGAGGGGTATTTCCCGCCTATAAATATATATATAGGGCAGTGGGGAATAAATAGGGTGGCAAAGAGCGAGAGGAAAGCCCCTGAAGAGGCGAATATCGGGGAAGCGGGGCGGGTTCGCCGGCGGCGGTTGGCACACGGGTCGATGGTTGGCGCTGAAGCGCGAATTTGGCGTTTGAGATTGCATAGGAGTATCGTTTCCGGCGAGGCGCGGGATGGCTTCGCTGCAATCAAGTTAGCGGAACGGCTGGCGGGCGAATCGAAATTGAGAGATGTAAGTGTTGATTACAAGCGAAATATATCGGCAATAAATCACTTGACTAACCCATTCAGCTCCAGTACCATTGACAAATGGATTTGTCTTTGGCGTTCGCGGGTTTTATCAATAAGGTTGCCTGCGCGTCAAAAGCTATCGCTTCATGGATTTCCTCAGCAAGTATATGGGCTAGAGAGCGACTTCCGAAGAGGTTCAAGTGGGTCGTTGCGGCTGACTGGGCGGCGCTTTGGCTATTGGGGGCCACGCTCTTGCAGATAGACGAATTTGCTGGAGCTGTTATGACTTTTACGGCGGCTAGCTTGGTGCTGGCCTCTAAATTTATTAGCAATCAAGCCGCAAGAAAAATCACTCGTTCCCTGGGTATTTTAGTGTCGATGATGTTGTTCTTTGGGTCGAACGGAATAGTGCTGGCCAGAAGAGAGCATCGACCCTGGAGTAACCTGTTGAAGCCTGCGCGTTCTGATGAGATTAAGCCAAATCTTATGGTAAATGTTAGTACGTCTTTTACTGCGTTTCTTAAGCCTAATACGCTTCCCCTTTTCTTTTTGATTTCAAGTAGCCGGAAAGTTGCATACCCTGTTGATGTATTGGTGTATATCGAACTAACTAACATTTCCCCATATCCGATCAGGGTCGATGAGTGTTTTGCCTCGTCTACTTTTGGCCCGAGCACAGTACGCCTAATTCGAATTCCATCCATCGGACATTTTTTGGTCTACGCGAAAAACGCGTCTAAGGCGATTCCCTGGCAGTTCAAAGAGCCAACACTTGAAGAAGCTGTGCAACTACCAATCGAGGCAAGACGCAAAACTGGTGGATGGGCATACTTTTCTTATCCAAATGGAAATATAGCTGTTCCAACAGAAATTCATGTTACGGATGACTACGGAGTGTCGGCCAAGGGATATTTTCCTCGAACAAGCGACCTTGAAAGTAGCCTCCAAGGTGAAACCGTGCTGCCGTCGAGGTTAACGTTTGACCTAAGTACATTTCAGGTTCATAGATGGGACAAGCGCTTTTGAAAAAGCGTGACATGATGGTTGGGTGGAAGAACCCCGCGAACTAGACGTTCACCCATTCGAGCACTTCAAAGCCGTCATGCGAAAACTTGTCACGGTTTCAAAGGCTGACCTCAATACGAAGCTGAAAGAACATAACGAAACGAAGCCGGAACGACGGGCGGGAAGAAAAGCTAGACGCGAAAAAGACTGATGGGGTCGATGGACTAAGACAAACTGAAGTCGAGAAAATGAATGAGTAACCTGCGTATCCGTGAAGGTATATAGCACTCTGATGGTCGGTATTTTTAGCGCTTTAAAGCCAACTTGTTTGTAGAGATAGTAATTATCTCGCCGCAAAATACCGTCTCCTGGGCATCTGCAAAGTCGCCATTCTAGCCCTATCATCGCGTCTTCTACGCGTCGATACGAAAGGATTGCCTGATCTTTACAGGCGGCAGCCCCGTCGCTTAGCACGACGGTTCTCATGATCAGGCTAGACAGATGCTAGGACTCCTAGTTTTTGGTCGGCCCAAGCGATATCCGTCTCGTCGATCTCTCCCCTGCGAGATGCAAATATAGTTTCGTATGGGAGCGTCTCACCAATCTCTGCCATCTCCCATGTTTTGTTATGGGTGAAATCGCTAATCGATTTGGCTGTATGCTTGTCGCAAATCTGATCTATGATCTGATCGACTGTGCTAATCTCATCTCCGCTAAACTGAGATATATCTGGTTTTGCCAGGGCGAAAAACTCTCGCTTTGATCTGTTGTAGTACTCAACGTCGCGAACCGCCAATAACCCCTCATTCTTCAATTCCTCAATAACCGGAATAATGGCGGCTGGCGCCGGACCATACTGTCGCTTTATGTATCGAGCGCCGGTAATCGGAGCATTGAAATTAAGGTACGTCAGGATATCTGAGAACCAGAGAATTTTGTTTAGTTTAGTTGCGCCTAGGCGCGATGGCTCATCGACCTTCCAGCAAATATAAAGCACTAAATTCTTGAACTTGCTACTGTTGTAATTCACTTGCGCCCCTCCTTTGAAAAGTAGTCTGAATTCTTCAAAATCCTTCTGATAACCATCCTAGGGGAATAAACGGAGAAAGTAAATCACCCCGTACTATTCGTTTAGTATACCTTCATCGCGTATGCGTGTAAAGCGTTGATTTTCGATGGTTTAGTCTAAGCACTTTACGTTTTGTTGCGCTTTCCGCGACCTTGGCCCGCGTAAGGGAGCGATTTTCATGCTTGGACTTCCAGCGTGTCCGCTTTGCCCGTCAGTTCGTCATAGGTGATGCGCCGTCCGATAGTCTGCGCCAGCACGATCACGAAGCGTTCCGCATCGCTCATGCGCCGTTTATTGAACCGGAAGCATTGCTCGTCCAGATAGCGGAACAGGTGGAACGGATCGACGCTCACGTATGTGCCGCCGATGGTCCGCTTCAGTAATGACCAAAAGTTTTCCATGCCGTTCGTGTGAACGCGGCCATTCACGTAGGCTTCGAGATGGTTCACGACCTCATGCGCGAACTCTGGCTTAAGATCCATGTAGGCGTTAAAGTCATCGGTGAATAGCGGCGATCCGACCGCTACATTGGTTTTCAAGTGGTCGTGAACATGTTTCTTTTTGCGGCTCGGTGAAACCTTGGCGCGCACCTCGCCGCTCTGACGATTGAGTAATCCGAGCACAACGCTTTTGCCCCAGTTGCCGTCATTCACGGCAGAGAGTTTCCGCTTCGATTTGCGGTGCATGTTTTGAATCTTGCCGCCGATGAACGTTTCGTCCGCTTCCGTCTCGCCCTCGAACTTTTCAAAGGACAAGAGGCGCATGGCGTGGCGAACCCGATGCAGCATAAACCATGCGGTTCGCTGCGTGACCTTCAGATCACGCGACAATTCATAGCTGCTAATTCCGTTTTTGCAGTTCGTTACTAACCACGTCGCTGGAAGCCACTTGTCCAGACCGATAGGTGAATCCTCGAAGATCGTTCCGACCTTCACCGAGAACTGCTGTTTCGGATGCTTGTTCTTGCACTTCCAACGGCGCTGCGTGGCGAGATAGTAGACCTCTTTGGAGCCACACGTTGGGCACTCCGCCCCTTTCGGCCAACGGATATCGCGAAGGAAGTCAATCGCTACGTCCTGATCCGAGAAGAACACGATAGCGTCTTTGAGGTTCGTCGGTAGCGGTGTGCATCCCATAAGTCAATAGTACGCGCTTTTGATTGGTTAGTCAAGTGATTTATTGCCAATATGTCGGCAGGTGGTTTTGTGACCTGCCGACAGAGGTGGCGCGATGACGGATGGCTGACGCGCGTAGACGATTTTATTTCACAGGCTGGGCTGCGGTTTCTTTGGCGAGGAGCCTTTTCGCCTGATTATCACCTTGACTGGCTTCTTTCGCGGTCTGGGCCGACGTCTCAGTGGCTTCTTTTGACGCCGCCAATGCGGCCTGAGCGACGCTGCTCAACGTAGCACTGTCTTCTGTATGGGCAGGGGCAGGCTTCGATTGCCGAGGAGCAGCCTGTTGGGATGGCTTAGCTACAGGAGCGGCCTGGCTGGAGGAAGTCACGGCGGATATAGCGTTAATCAAGTTATTTACCCGACCTTTCAGGTAACGTATCGATCATTAATTGCCGTTTAAAACCAATATTTTTCTATTTTTGACGCAATAAGTTAGCGGGCAGAGCGGTTTGCGACGACAACGATCATAAATGTGCCGGGAAATCAGCCAGTGTCTCCGGTCCTGTTGAGTTTGATACGACGATGGTGTGACCAGCGGTTAACAAGTGAGGGCCACACGTACCCGTTACGGTACGGCGCCTATAAACCCTAGTTACATGACCAATCTCCTATCCTTCGTTTAGACTTGCGAATGAGCTGCCGTTCAAGTGACTGCCCCAATCAGCCGAGTTTCACCAGATTCTGAAACAGAAGGCCGCCAGGACGCCCGGCCAGCACATGAAGGAGTACGCCGCCCTTATCGAGCCTTCCGAGTTCGATTGGAGCGAAACCAAGCTGAGTTGCTAGAGCCGCAACTGTTGCGGCGGCATCGGCGTCATTGCTCGATACGAACACGGCCTGCCGCTGCCCCGGCACGGACGGATTCGTTCCGAGCTGTTCCGCAGGCAGATGATTGAAGGCTTTTACGAGGCGTGCTCCGACAAATGCCTGCGACACGACTTCAGAAGAGAGGCAATCTCCTAGCTCTTCCGGAGCAACATGAAGAGCATTCGTGACGTCGACAACGATCTTGCCGTTCCACTGCTTGAATTGCTTCGCAACATCCTTGTGAGCAGAAAAGGGGACAGCGAGGAAGATCATCTCAGCCTTATAAGCGCCTTGAAGGGATTGGGGAACGACGCTAGAGCCGAGTTCTTTCGCCAAAGAGGAAATAGTCTCTGGTCCACGGGTGTTTGCGATTGCGACCTCGATGTGCTTACGTGCGAAGGCCCGTGCGAGTGCGGTACCGATCTTGCCGGAACCAATAATGGCGTACTTCATTAAAGAATCTCCAGTCTCTCAGCGGTCTGGCCAAAAACCCTCTGCGTTTTTCGCTTCAGTGGAAGTGCATTTAGCGGGTAGGTTCGCTTAATGCTTTCGTATGGCCATTATCAATCCTTTTCGGCCATCTTGAATCAGCATACGGCAGCCGTAGCGAGTCTGTTGCGATAGTTCCAGGGCATCCACTGTTCCGGCTTATAAGTCAGCTCAGCGGCATGGCGCTGCAACTCCAGCCGGCGGCGACCCGTCTTGAATCGCTAAAGCAAAGCAGTCTACGCCCTCTTCCGGGCTTCCAATCGCGCGATTCGTGGGGATATTCCGGTCTCCCGTGGCAGCGCAAACTGAGCCAGTTACGCGGCATCCGCCAGGGTCGCCGTGACCGTCTCGAGCGCGAAATCGTTCAGCAAAGACTCCGCAAGAACCAGGCCGCGGAAGAAAAAGCCGCGCTGGACGCCGTGGAGAAACCGCCAAAGGAGCCCGATTATGCCGTGCAGCAGCAAGGTGTCGTCAACGTGCAGGATGGCGTCGTGACGAGAGCAATAACCAGGATGGCGAATACACGGCGAAGATGAGCTTAGAGCAACTTCCTGCAACCGGACCTAGGGATAACGTCGAACACCTCTACGGGATGCCCCTTTTTCCGGATATGGATGACCCTAATCTGTTTTGTAAATAGAGCCGGGTCATGTCCCGAAACTCATCCAAGACGCCAGACGCGGAATCGCGCAATTCCCGATGGGTTGCCACGGCCTTTACGTTGAGCAGAACGACGAGGGCGATATTTCCAGCGAACTTTTTCGACAGGTTCGGACTATGAATCATCAGAGTTTTGGCGATGCGCTGAAGCATCGCGCTCCGGAATTCCTCCCGTTTTACCGACCAATCTTTGCCGGCCTTGAGAAGTTTCATAAAAGCGGGCCTGGTGAACAGCTCGAAGATCAGGGCCATGAGACGGTCAGCCAGATCCCGAATAGATAGCGTATTAACGCCGGCATCAAACCTATCGAACACGGCATCAACGTTTTCGCGGGCGCTCACAACGATCGTGTCCGCAAGGCTCTCCTTGTTCGGAAAGAAGCGGTAAAGCGAGCCGATCTTTGTTCCTGAGCGGGCGGCGATTTCGGCCATCGTCGCTCCTTCGTACCCTTTCTCAGCGATGACGGCCGCCGCGGCCTCCAATATGGCGGCGACCCGCAATTTGCCATTGGCCCGTTGCGGCGTATGTACAGCCCTTGCTTTTTTGGGGCTTGACTTATGCGAGGGAATACTCAAATAATATCCTATGCGAGCCTTTACTCAAATATTAGATATTTGGGACGCCCGCGTCAACCCATAGAGGAGCTATAACCATGCAAGACAAACGCATCGCCCTGGTCACCGGGGCCAATCAAGGAGTGGGACTACAGGTGGCAAAGGAACTCGTAGCGAGCGGCCTCACTGTGCTGGCCGGGTCCCGCAATTTCGAGCGCGGCGAGGCCGCGGCCAGGGAAATTGGGCCGGGCGCTATCGCGCTCCAACTCGACGTGACGGATCGAGGTTTCGATTGCCGAGGCGGCGGAGCGAATCCGCAGGGAGTTTGGCCGCCTCGACCTGCTCATCAACAACGCGGCTATCTCGAATACGAGAAAGGGCAGCTTGTCCCTCCCGGAGTACGCCAAGATGAGTCGCCCGAGCAATGCATCCCTCGATGAGGTGCGCGGGGTGTGGGAGACCAACGTTTTCGGCGTGCTCGCCGTTTATCAGGCGATGCTACCGCTCCTGCGGGAGTCGCTGGATGCCCGCATCGTCAACGTGTCGAGCGGCGTCGGCTCGCTGACGGAGAACGCGAACCCAGCCCACCCGTATCACGCGATGTTCGGCCCCGTGTACCCTGCGTCAAAGGCGGCGCTCAACGCGATGACGCTGGCCATGATGATCGAGTTGGAGTCGACCGGGATCAAGGTCAACCTGGTCTCCCCGGCCTTCACCAAGACGAATCTTAACGGATACGCGGGCACGGAGTCCGTGGAGGATGGCTCCCGCGAAGTGGTGCGGGTTGCGCTGCTCGGCCCGAACGGCCCGACAGGTACGTTCACGCGCTGGGAAAACGTAACGATCCAGTGGTAACGGAGTCTCCTTGGTGGCTGTCGAGCTGTACTTAAAACCCAGATTTTGGGTTTGAGGCCGGATTTGCGGCACGTAAATCCCAGACGGACGTGACCTCACTGCGCTTAAATCCAGGACAAACCGGCGACCGTAAAAACTGCCCGCCGAGCGTGTTCTTCCTATCGACCACCTGTTTGCGCGCATGCAGCGTCTTAATACATACGAAGCAAAAACGAACGCCATGACGAGTCATGTCCTGCAGGAGCCCACAATCAAAACGGAATCTTGGCGATCAGATTCGTCCAGTCGTTTGCTCTGTCGTCTGCCCAAATCAGAATCAACGCCTCGACCACTTCGCGAATTGGCGCGTTCTGAGGGATGACGAGGAGCACTCCTGGACTTGTGCCGCCCGACGCGACGAACGAGGCAAGCGCTCGCGGCATCGTCCGTTTGTCGTGACTTACGAGAATTCGGGACTGTGATGCCGCGAGGCGCAAGACGGCTTCGTCGTCGAGACCATCCAATCTCCCGGACTGGGCGGTTTGAAAATCGATGCGGGGCTCGCGACGCAACGTCGCGTCGACGATAATCCGCTTCAGGTCGTTATCCGCCTGAAACCGGATGCTCAATGCTTCGCCAGGTCCTGCGTCGAGATCTCGTGGCGGGCGCGCTCAAGGCGGGCGTACAGTTCGGGGCGGCTCTCGCTCAAAGGCGGGACGGAGCGCTCGATCTCGGCTTCACCTTCGCGGATGTTGGCATCGACCTCTTGCTCATGAGCAAGGTAAAAGGCAATCGCCCCGTACACCTGCTCCAGACTGAGGGAAGAGAAATTCTGGCGAATGGTCTCCGGCGAGTCTCCGGCCTTGAAAGAATACACGATGGAGTCCAGAGAGACACGCGTGCCGGCGACGTAGAATCCGCCGTTGCGCTGTTCAATGTATTCGCTGCGCTCCATGTTTCCAGTATAGAAGTTTCTGGCAAGGGGCCGTGACCAGGGCGCCTGTTGCGACGGTGAGCAGGCTGACCTCGCGGAACGGGCTCAGGCCGGGCGCCCAACGAGCTGACGACGCCATCGCAGCCGTTCAAGGCGCGGATGAGGGCGCCCTCGTCACGAGCATCGCCCTCGATCATGGCTACTCCCGGCAGATCGGCGCTCGCCTTCGAGCGAACTTACGCCTTGACGGCGTTCTGTGCAGCCGCAAATACATCGCGTGCGGACGTCGTACCCGCTACGCGCTCCGTACCCGTGATTCCGAGGTCCATCCATCCCGCGTTAACGCCCTCAAACATTTCTTCGGCAGGTCCAGTGTGGCCCTTCGGGACGCCGAACTGCTCGAACGCTTCCGCCCACCCTGCACGCGGGACTGCAAAAGCTTTTACGTCGAGTGTCAGGACTTCACCCAATTGTCCGGCCACTTCATCCGCGCTTACCATCGAACCCAGCTCGATGACGCGATGCCCTGACCACGCCGGCCCGGTCAGAAGCGTTGCCACCTCTGCGCCGATGTCGTCTGACGCGACCATTGTCGATTTCCGGTTTGTAGGATTGTAGAAGACCGGTAGTGTTCCGCCTTGGGCGGCCTGTAAGCCGAAAAGAAAGTTTTCGAAAAAGCCGCCTGCGCGCACAAATGCGACCGGAGATGGCAGGCTGCGAAAACCTTGCTCCAAAAGCGATAAGGCCGTGATCATCCCCAACCCGCTTGTTCTATTCGCGCCCATCGACGAGAGCGCTACCACCCGCGGGGGCACTACCTTGGTCAGCGCCTCGACATAGTTCGCAATCACGCCCTTTGCTTCTCTGTAATCAGGCGAGGGCGCCCATACAGCCGGCAACATAACAAACGCGCCCTCAACACCTTTGAGCGCCGCCGCTATGGCTGTCGCATCGTTCCAGTCTCCATCCACCAACTCCACGCCTTGGTCTGCCCACTTCGCCGCTTTCTCGCGATTGCGCACAAGTGCTCGCACCTGTTTGCCTTGCTTCAGCAGATGCCGCGCGGTGGCGCCCCCAACTTTTCCAGTAATGCCCATGACTAAATACATGCTCGTTTCTCCTTGTTGTTCTTGTATTCAGCGATACGGTATAGTATCTCGATACGCTACCGTATCGTATCTGTGCTACGCTACAGTAGAGTACTTATCGAGATGAAAAGTTGCAAGCGAAAATGAAAGATTTTAATTCACCCCACGAGGACAAGAGGGTTCAACGCTCAAAAGATGCCATCTTGGCGGTTACCTACAAATTGCTTAGCGAAGAAGGCATTGGAGGTGTCAGCATCGACGAAGTTTCGCGGCGCTCTGGTGTTTCCAAGACAACAATCTATCGTCATTGGCCATCTCGTTCGGCGTTGTTGATGGACGCTTGTTCGAAGATTGGACCTGCGCCGGTGATCCCAGACACAGGCACCTTAAAAGGCGATGTTACTGCGCTCGCGACAGGTTTGGCTCAACAGTTAAAATCCGCGCGCTGGGCGGCTGTTCTTCCTTCGATTATCGACGCAGCAGAGCGGGAACCGGAGTTGGCGCAGCTTCTCGCTCAGTTGCACGCCGGTCAGATGGTTCCGTATTTTGCAGTTGCCGAGCGAGCTAAGAAGAGGGGCGAGTTGGCCCCCGGCACGAACGTGTCTGAGTTTGTAGCCTCAATCGTCGCGCCTTTCTTCTACCGACGCTGGTTCACGCGGCAACCCCTCGACGATGCATTTGTGAAAACCTCGATCAGCGCCGTAGCGGGCCACTGAATGCGGGTAGGGAAGCCCGAGCGTAGTTGTGTCGAGCCACTCACTTTGGCAGTTTGGCGTAGAGACGCATAAGAAAGATCAGGATCATCGAACAGCCTTCCAGAGCAGGCGAAGTCAGCCTCATCCACCACTCCGGCGAAAATGTGCTCAAGATTGGAGAACGAAATCATTGCACATCGTCGCTGCAGAGCTACAGAGGCCGCAGCTATCTCTCATCACTGAAGGGTTGAAAACAATGTGGCTCAATGGTCACGGAAAACCGACGCGGCGGAGTAGATCCTGAAAGCGAGGGTCCGGCCGCAGATCGTCAAACGTAGAATCAACTTGAAGCCCGATCATTCCCGCGTTCCGTTCACGATAGGCCCTTTCCAGCCACGCAAGTGCGACCTGGCGCTGGCCAAGAGCAGTGTAGATCGCAGCGAAAGCTATCGGCGAGACGTACGCTTGTTTGGATAACTGCCGAAGTTCCGCCAATGCAGCTTCGGCTTCTATCCTATGTCCAGACGCTGCCCAAGCATGCCCGATTCCTACCAGGTAGCCGAGCCGGTAAGAATCTTTGAGCTTCTCGTACGCCGCGATGGCCTCAGGCCACTTCCGCTGTTGTTCGTACGAATTGGCGATAAAGAAATAAGCGCCCAAGAAACCGGGATCCATCGCCAGCACTCGGCGGCCCTGCTCCAGCGCTTTCTCGGGACGGCGGGCGGCGACGTAAACCCAAATTAGGTGCGTTGACGGGAGTGTATCCAAAGGCGCGAGGTCAATGGCACGCTGGTTCTCGGCTACCGCTTCGTCGAACCTCTTCGCGAACGATAGGTAATTTGCGCGTAGGTCATGAGCCGATGAGTCGTTCGGACTGAGTTCGATGGCGCGGCGGATCTCCGATTCTGCGCCTCTCCAGTCCCAGTCGTACCAAAGCCTAATCCGGCCCAATTCGCGATGGGCGAAGCCTAGGCCATCGTCGATCGCGAGGGCCTTCTCAACGGCGGCGCGAGCTTTCGGAAGCACCTCATTGGGAGAAAGCACACCCACCTCGGCGCCGAGCGACGCATAGCAACCCCCAAGCCCGGCCCAAGCCTCGGCATTGCCGGGGTCGATCTCGACCGCTTGCTTGTAATAAACGAGGGCCCTTTCAACCATCGCGGGCGTTTTCTCGTTCGAGTAGAAGAGCCCTTTGAGCATCGCCTGATAGGCTTCGGGATTCGTCTGGCGCTGTCTCGCCAAACTGGCGTGTTCGAGCGGCGTGAGCTCAGCCCTAACCTGATTGGCGATCGACTGTGCCACTTGCCTTTGGAGTCCAACGACATCGACTAACTGCCGCTCGTAGCTGGCAGCCCAAAGATGGCGATCCTGCCGGGCGTCGAGCAATTGAGCAGTTACTCGGACGTTACCGTTCGATTGCAATACCGATCCTTCGACGATGGCGTCGACTCTCAGCTCGCCGGCGATCTCGGATAGTTTTTTCTTCGTTTGTTTGAACTGCATCACAGAGGTACGCGAAATGACCCGGAGCGAATGGATTTGCGCCAAGTCTGTGATCAATTCATCGGTCATTCCGTCGAACAAAATACTCCTGGCCCGGATCTCCCGAAAGGTTTTGCAGCGGGAGCACCGCGATAGATCCGATATAGGAACGGGTTTGGCCGCGCGACTTCCAGGCCCACACGGCTACCACAGCCAGTACAGACGCCAGGATTGCCGCCAGCTTCCATCGTCGGCTCAATCCCGGCATGCTGGCGGCAGTTGGTATGGGCGCCTCCGCCTCCTGCACGACTTCAGCCGTGCTGGAGGCAGGCAATTCGACGGGTTCCGGCGTGGGCGCTGCAACGAAGTTGTGCATGGTCTGCACGGGTGCTATGAAGCGGTATCCACGTCGCGGCAGAGTCTCGAGGAACTGCGGACTCTGCGCGGAATCGCCTAGCGCGTCCCGTATCTTATTGACCGCTCGATTCAGTCCTTGATCAAAATCGACGATTGTATCCGAAGGCCAAACCTTCTCCTTGAGTTCCTCGCGCGTCACTACCTCGCCGGGCCGTTCCATCAACGCAGCCAAAAGATCAAATGGCTGCCCCTGCAATTTCACTTTGCGGCCTTGTTTGAAGAGCTCTCCGGCGTCGAGATCGACCTCGAATACTGAGAAACGGACTAGACGGCGTGCTTCTGTACTCAATCGTCATGGCCCCTTTCTCGTAAGCTAGTCAACTATAGCACCGGAAAACGCCTAACAAAGTTCAGAGAATGTGTCCTCTTAAAACCCTGATTATAGGGAGGTTACTAGGAGAGAAATTTCAGACAAACAGAGCGCCGCCTGCGCATGGACAAAATTCAGCGATTCGGTCAAAGTTGCACACGGAGTAATTACCACATCCAACCGGTATTCCGTTAACGGAATATTGGCTATAACCGAATTTAGCCGGGAGGGCTTTCAATATGTTCAAACAAAAAAAACTGATCGGTACATTAGCGCTTGTTCTATTTGCTGCTTCGGCAAGCGCGGACACAGTTGTCTACGCAGTCAGTACGAATTACAACAACTTTACGGGCCAATTCGGCACGGTGGACCTCACGACGGGCGCGTTTAAACAAATCGGTTCCGTTATCTCGGCTCCGCTAGGCGGGTTAATGCCGGGGTCGAACGGAAAGCTACTAAGCCTTTCAATATCCGGGAATTTGGATTCGGTTAATCCCGCCACCGGAGCGGTCTCTGTCATCGGGGCCACGGGGCTGGGCAATCTGGCGGGCGTCACTGCGGAACTTAATGGAACAGTGTATGCAACCGATCTGTACAACAACTTCTACAGCGTGAATACAACGACCGGAGCCGCGTCGCTCATAGGCCCCACTGGTCTGCCGATCTGCCCGAACCTTATCAGCCCTGTCGAGGTGAGTGACGAAACGCTGTTTACAGCTAACGGGAAGCTGTATGCAACTTTTGACGGGATAAATTTGATGAATTCGACACTGGTGGATTCTCCCGAACTCTATCAGATCAATCCCGTGACCGGAGTGGCGACTGTGGTGGGCGCGACAGCTCTGGGGCTCCAAGCGGCAGTGCAGATGAACGGCACTGTCTATGGTTTAGATTTTGATCCCACGGGACCAAATGCGGTACTTTCATTGAACCTAGCGAATGGCAGCACCACTTTCCTGAACAATTACGTATCGTTGCCAGTTGCGGGCGGCGTGAATGCGTTCGCCGTTACAGGAGTATCCCCCACTCCTGAGCCGACGTCATTCGCGCTGGTTGGCATCGGAATAGCCGCAGTTCTTGCCGCCAGAAGGCGAAGGTTCTATGGCCAGCAGCGCTGAGGCTGCCCCTTTGCCGCGCAACCCGAACACAACAGATAACGCAAAAAAGCAACCTCTTTTGGATTCGAAGGAGAAAGACATGCGATTCGCATTATTTGTTTTTTTGCTGGCTGTTCGGAGCGGCCAAGCCAGCGAAACGTCGAAAGGCTGGAGTGACTGGCTCTCGGAGGGCCTGGCACTCAGCCAAACCGGAAGCTATTCCGCAGCGGCACATGCCTTCCGGGAAGCGCTGGCGATTGCCGCGCGCTCCGCCATTGATGACCGGCAGATGGCCGTACTCCATGATGCTCTCGCTGTAGCGTATGCAGAAATGGGGCAGTTTGCCGAAGCAGAAGGCGAGTACCGACGTGCGCTCTCGCTGGTGGAGAAGACCGAGGGTCAAGGTTCGCTCCAATATGCTGTACTACTTGCCGACATCGCGATTCTTCCCACGCAAACCGGCAATCGTGAAGAAGTGATCGCGCTGTTGCGCCAGGCAATCGCAGTTAACAAACGAACCGGCTCCATCAAGAACATCACTGTCATCCGTGAATGCCTGGCTCAGATCTTCAGGAGAGAGAAGCGTTATCGGGAAGAGGAGCCATTGCTGCTGGACGCTCTTGCCGATCTCGCCAAAGAGAAGGCAGCTAACCCAGCTTTGCTGGCTGCGGCCCTGAACAATCGTGCAGTGCTCCGCTGCGATCAGGAGCGCTACGAAGAATCTGTCGATCTGCAACGCGAATCGATTCGGGCGTGGGAGACGGTGCGCGGCAAAGAACACCCGTCTCTGGTTGCGCCATTGAATAATCCGGCGTCAACGTACGTAAGAATAAGCCGCTTTGACGACGCCGAGCTCACCTATCAACACGCCATCAATGTTTGCAGGAAGACTCTCGGTGAGGACCACCTCGAATATGCCATTCTTCTCAAGAACTATGCGCTCGTTTTACGGAAGCTCGGCCACAAACGCGAAGCAAAGAAGTTCAATGCGCAGGGCGAGCAGATTGAGCGAGCGTCCAACCGCCGCAACGGAGTTGGCTCGACGATCAGTGTGACTGCACTCCGTTCCGACCCTGCGGTAACCGTCAGTCTCAGGGCTTTGCCATTCAATTGAGCGAAAGAGGGGCGCATGTCACAGAGTGAGAAGCTGATCAGCAGCCAATTTTCGCGTTCGAACAAGTACAATCCCGAATGGGTTGTCGCCAGCGCCAGTGGCGGCGCCAATTCGCAGTGGTTGATGGAATGGTTGACGGCGGCCATCAGCCTGCGGCCCGATATGCGCGTGCTTGATTTGGGTTGCGGGAGGGCTTCGTCTTCCATTTTTTTGCATCGCGAGTTCAGAGTTGAGGTATGGGCTGCGGACCTTTGGTTCAGCCCCACCGAAAATTTGCGGCGAATCAGGGATGCCGACATGGATCGGAACGTCTTCCCTATCCGGGCCAACGCTCGCTCGCTGCCGTTTGGCGCAGAGTTCTTCGATGCCATTCTCTCGGCTGATTCTTTCTATTACTACGGTACGGATGATTTGTATTTGAGTTACCTGGCTCGCTTTCTTCGTCCCGGTGGCGTTTTGGGAATCGTTGGGGCCGGGTTAACCAAAGAAATCGATGGTCCTGTCCCGGAGCACTTGCAAAAGTGGTGGACCCTGGATCTCAATGGTTTTCACTCGGCAGACTGGTGGAGACGGCATTGGGCTCGAAGTGGCGTGGTGGATGTCGAACTCTCGGACACAATGCCTGAAGGTTGGCGTGTGTGGCTGGATTGGCAGAGAGTTATTGCACCCCACAATCAAGTCGAAATCGAGGCATTAGAAGCGGACCAAGGGAACTATCTCGGCTACGTTCGCACAGTGGCCCGTCGCCGGCAAGGTGCGGACTCGGCTGAGCCGCTAGAATCGGTGCCTACTCAGTACACCAAGAAGCCGCTGCTCAGAGAAACCGCTGTCCTTGGGGAAGTGTAAAATTTTCGGCTGCACGGATAGATCCCTCGGCGGAATATTTACCGATCATCTCCCAGTCATCGGCTGTTGGTCTTTACGACTCAACACTCCTTGCTATTAGCGATTTGCGCTGGATTCCAACAACGGCCGCTCGTAGGACAGGCGAAGTCGATCAAGCAGATGTTGTGACTAGGCAAATGTGTAGGAGGGCGGTGCAATCGCCGGTGAACAGTGAATCCGCATCACCCCTTTGTCTTCTTAAATCGCTTTCCGCCGCGGATAGAATTTGAGTTCGGCGCTGTCAAATTCCCCCAGGTCCAGATGGCGGTAAAAGGCCCGGTAAACGCCGTCTCCCTTATGTTCGAGCGCTATCTCTTCCCCCAGAAACTCAGGGATTACCTTGGAGAAAATCTTCGCGCTTGGTCTATAGATGCTTCCGGGCGTCTCGTTATTCAATGCTTCATGCGGCCGTTCTTCGTTGAACTCTACTCGAAAGCGATCAAACTTCCTTGTTGTGCCGACAGGGAATAGCCGGGCGGTTGAGTGATCTCCTCCTTTAGTGTCCGATGTATTCTTTCGTGGCGGCCGTTTTGCTGAGGTCGGCCAGGTTGGATGCGCTCGTGAGTAATCCCAAAATCGTTCCCAACTTAAGGAGAGCTTCGATAGCCCAAGAAGGCCTTGACCTGCGAATGGCGCTCCATTGTCCGTTCTTATTCGTTCCGGAACACCGAACTCTCGCATGGCAGCATCGCAGATGGCGCTGACTTGCGCCATGTCCATCCTGGACACAACTGGCCGTAGTTTGTCAATCTGTCCGCTTTTATTCACACGTGATATGTCCGGTTTTAACTGATTTGGCCTGCCGTTCCCCTTCGGCTTGCCGAAGGGGGTTTGCGTGTTTTCCGTTTAGTCAATGTAGCCGTCATCGAAGCGGTGGGAAAGTGGGAATCCCGCCGGTTTTGCGGGATTTCCAAGGGACGGTGGGAGCGGTGGGAAACCGGTTTTTGGTTTTCCACGGTTTCCACGGTCCCGCCTTTTCCACGGCTTGCCGTCGCTTTCCGCACGGCACTGAGAGGATTCCCGTCGGCCGTGTAGCGGCCCACCACATGCGGTCCATAGCGGATCGAGATCGTTCCGTCCAGATGCTCATGGATCGTCACCGTGCATCCGGCCAGCGAACTGCGAAACCGGCTCTTCTCCAACTGCCACATCCGATCCGCAATTGCCACCGTATTGTCCTTGTCCACTACCCGTTCGGTTTGCACCGTGAAGATCCAATCCAGATCGGGGCGCGCTGTGCGCCGAAAGGCCGTCCCTTTCTCCGCCGCAGCCACCTTAAACTTTTCGTTGAACACCGCGATATAGCGCTCGCGCAGAAACCGGTTGGCCTCTTCCAGCTCCCTGATTCCGGCCAGGCGCAATTCCTGCGGCAGCCGCCCTTGCCAGGTTCCGAAATTACGCTCACTGCGGCCGCGCGCCTGCGGCGAGTAGGCCGGAATCATCTGCACGCCCAGTTCTTTCATGGCCCGGCCCACCTGCGTCAATCGATGTTTGTCCACTTTCTCGCCCGCCTTCGGTGTCACGAAAAAGTGACTGCCTCGGTCGCTGTACAGCGCGCAGAACAGCCCTTGATTTCGATCACTTCCCACCAGTCCGGCCATCACCGTCCGCGTCGATTCTTCCTCCACCAATTGCGCATAGTAGATCTCGCTGGTGGCATCATCCAAGATCACGATCAGGTCGTACCAGCGCTCGTCCCCAAACCATTGGTGCTTGCTGCCATCGATGTGCAACAGCATGCCCGGCATCGGCCGCCGCTCTCTGCGCCGCCGATGCTTGCCCCGTTTCTTGTGCCGCGCCACCAGACCCGCTCCTTGCAGCGCTTTCTGCACCCACGTGTAGCTCAGCTCGATGCCGTGCTCTTCGCGCAGCTTCTCGTGGAAATGCCGCATGTTCAGATCGAAGTACGTCTCCCGATACAACCGCAGCACCTCTTCCACCGTGGCCAACGGCACGCGCTTCTCGCTCGGTCTGCCTTTCCGCCGATCCGCCAGCCCGGAATACCCGCCCGTCTCCAACCGTTCCCGCCAGCGCCGCATCGTCCGATCCGTCACGCCGATGATTTCAGCCGCTTCCCACCAGGTGATCTTTTTCGCCATGGCCTTCAACAGCACGTCTTGTAGTTTCATCATCCGCTCCATTTCCGCGGCGGAGTACTTGCTGGGAGGTTCCAACCCTCCAGCCTCCCCCGCCGCTTTTTCAAAGCGGACAGATCATGTGTGAATTGGACCGGACAGATCACATACTAACGACAGCTAGCCGCGATGGGCCTTGCCGCCAACCCTCAAAGGGCGTAGACTTGTTCTCGGTAAGCGAGTGTAATAAAATGGGCAAGCCTCGGATGTGGAGCAGGAATGCCGATGATGCGCTTCGAACAGATTCTATCTATATTTACCCTTCGCCTGCGTTCGCTATTCCGGCGTAAGCAAGCGGAGCGCGATCTTGACGACGAACTCCAATTCCACGTTGAATTGCGAACGGCACAGGAAATTGCCGCGGGCAAGACACCTGAGGAGGCCCGTTACGCTGCGCTTCGCGCAATGGAGGGCTTGGAACAACAAAAGGAAGCGTGCCGCGATGCGCGAAGGATGAATATCGCCGGCGATTTGCGGCGCAACCTTCAATACGCTCTGCGTACCTTGAAACGCAGCCCTGGATTTACCGCTGTCACTGTTATCACGCTTGCGCTTGGAATAGGCGCCAATACAGCCATTTTCTCGCTCGTCGACACAATTATGCTCAAGCTGCTTCCCGTGAAGGCACAGAGCAATTGTATTTCGTTGGACACAATCCTGAACGGCCCAGCATGACGTGGAATTATCCCGATTACCGCGCCATGCGCGATCACAATATAGTGTTCACGGGCCTAGCCGGTTATAGCATGGGCCTGGAACAGATTGGCGTCCAGGCGAGCAACAGCGCTGACGCCGCTGCCCAACTCTCTTATGGCATCTTCGTGTCGGGAAACTATTTTGACGTCCTGGGTGTTGCGCCTGCCTTGGGCCGAGTCTTCAACGCTGACGACGACCGCGCCCCAGGAGCTTCCCCTTACGTGGTTCTGAGTTACGCATACTGGCAATCGCATTTCGACCATGATGGGCAAGCAATCGGACGCAAGCTGAGCCTTAATGGCCATCCATTTACGGTTATCGGAGTTGCTCCACGCGGGTTTGCCGGCGCGGATGTTGCGCTGAAGCCCGATCTGTTCATTCCCATCATGATGCGTAGCGAAGTGAGGCACGTGACGTTCGCCAGTTGGAATGACCGCCATAACTGGTGGATGGCCGCCCTGGGCAGGCTCAAACCGGATGCTGGAATTAAGAAAGCGGAAACCGAGTTATTCGCGGTCTGCAAAGACCAGGAGTCGGCGGAACGCCGGAGTTTGTCAAATCCCAAATTTGCACAGGCGGCAGATCGAATTGTTCTAGCGCCGGCGGCGCGGGGGTTCTCGTATCTGGCGGACCAACTCAAGAAACCGCTGGTGATTTTGTTTGCGATCGTTGCGTTGGTGCTTTTGATTGCGTGCGCGAACGTGGCAAATCTGATGCTCGCGCGCGGCGCGGCCAGACAACGCGAAATTGCCGTTCGGCTAGCCGTTGGAGCAAGCCAATGGCGCGTAGTATCTCAATTGTTGACCGAGAGCATGTCCATCGCTATTCTCGGCGGGGTAAGCGGAATCGCAGTTGCGTTCATCGGAATCCGCGCTCTGCTGCGCTTCATGCCCAATCCCAGCTATGAAGTGGCGGCGATCAACGCGACCATTGACTGGCGCACCCTAGCCTTCACTTTCGCGGCCTGTGTCCTGACCGGACTCTTATTCGGGATTGCACCAGCGTGGCAATCCACCCGGCCTGACCTTGTCCCGGCTTTGAAGGAGGATCTGCCGGGCTCTATTGGAGGCGGCCGCCTCACCTTACGAAAGGGGCTAGTGATTTTGCAGCTCGCGTTATCAGTTCCGTTGTTGGTGGGAGCCTGCCTATTTACAAGGACACTTGGCAACTTGCGCGAACTCGACACCGGATTTTCGCCCGAAAATGTATTCATTGTCTCGGTCGATCCGACAACTTTCGGCTACAAGGGTCAGCGGACACTCGATTTCTACAATCAGCTCCGGGCCCGCGCCGGCGCCTTGCCGGGAGTGCGTGCGGCGAGCCTCGCGTTGATTACTCCACTTACGGGCTCCAGTTGGAATGAGGACGCCGCAATTGAGGGCTACGCCGGGAAGCCTGGAGAGAAGAACTCTATTTTCCTCGACGCCGTGGGGCCGCGCTATTTCGAAACATTGGGCACGCCCATCAGGCTGGGCCGCGACTTCACGGATGGGGACAATCCGGCGGCTGCTATCGAATTGCCCGACCACATAACTCCCGGAATGATGCTGCCGGACCCGCCCGGACGGCACGTGGCGATTGTGAACGAAGCGTTTGCCCGCCATTTTTTCGGAGGTCGAAGCGCGATAGGTAGGCACGTTGCCTTGGGTGGACCTTACCGGACTGACGAAGCTTATGAGATTGTCGGACTCGTAAAGGATGCGCGTTATTTCAACGTACGCGACCAA
The DNA here is from genome assembly GCA_963718465.1 of Bryobacterales bacterium. Classification (GTDB taxonomy): domain Bacteria; phylum Acidobacteriota; class Terriglobia; order Bryobacterales; family Bryobacteraceae; genus Bog-105. The sequence continues at coordinate 164,187 of CAVQZK010000022.1, forward strand.
GCTGAACCAATGATGTTCGTCCCCGTTTGGCGCCGTTTCGCGGGACAAACCCAGCTTCTGGTCCGCACCTCCGTCCGGCGCCGCAGTTGGCCACTGAACTGCGCCGCGAAATCCAAAAGCTTGATCCGGTGATTCCTCTGCTGAACATCCGTACGCTCGAACAAGATGTGAATGAGAGCATTTTGGTGGAGCGTCTGGTGGCTACGCTTTCCGGATTCTTTGGAGCGCTCGCTATGCTGCTCTCGGCTGTCGGTCTCTACGGCCTGGTGGCATACACGGTCACTCGCCGGACGCGTGAAATCGGTATTCGCATCGCAATAGGAGCGGAGCGCAAGGCTGTCGTGTGGCTTGTCTTTAAAGATGTGCTCATGATGGTTTTCATCGGATCGGCGATTGGCGCTTTAGCCGCCTTTACGGCAACCCGCGCCATTACCGGCATCCTATATGGCGTAAGCGCGAAAGACCCACTCAGCATTGCGGGAGCGGCGCTTTGCCTGACATTCGCTGCGATTGTCGCCACCCTCCTTCCCGCTCGCCGCGCGGCAAGAATCGAACCCACTGCGGCACTGCGCTACGAATGACGGAAGAGAGTTTGAGCGAGGCGGCAGAAGGCGGCGATGACGGGGCTGGATTCTCCGGGGCGGCGGGCGAGTTCGATGAGTGTTCGGCCATGGCTTGAGAGGGGACGGCAAACGACTGTTGCGCCAGCCACGTGGCGGATACAAGCAGGGGCGATGGTCACGCCGAGTCCCGCCCCAACCAGGCTCACCACTGTTACCCAGTGCGGAGCTTCCTGCACGATGCGCGCCTGAAAGCCCTGCTCGCGGCAAAGATTCATGGTGCGCTCCCAAGCGGTAGGTCCGGCAGATTTGGGAAAGAATACAAACGGTTCATCCTTTAACTGACTGACGCGCACAGTAGACTGGCGCGCAAGCCGGTGATTCAGCGGAACGACGGCAACGAATTTTTCTTCGAGAAGAAGACTGACCGTAAGGTCGTGTATGACACCGCCGTCGCGCAGGAAACCGACATCGACTGAGCCATCGCGAATGGATTCGATCAGACTGCTGGTGTACGTTTCCTGCAAACGAAGCTCGACGTCTGGATAAAGGCGGCGATACTCGCCCAAAACGGCCGGAAGTTTGGTCTGCATGCCGGACCCGATGAAGCCTACACGCAGCGAGCCGGTTTCGCCGCGGCCGACACGGCGAGTGAACTCCAGATCTTCCGACATGCGGTGGAGCGTGCGTTTGGCGCGCTCAAGCAAGGCTGCGCCGGCTTCGGTGAGTTTGACTGCGCGCGACGTGCGGATCAGGAGTGGGTGTCCCACCAATTCTTCCAGGCGGCGGATTTGTTGTGAAAGCGGCGGCTGGGCTATGTGAAGCCGTTGCGCGGCACGGCCGAAATGAAGCTCTTCGGCGACAGCGGTGAAATATCTCAGATGACGGAGTTCAATGCCGTTATCCATATGCCAATGATATCGTTCGGTATTAACAAGATATTGGACATATAGATCCGCTTGGATAAGAATTAGGACAGAGGAAAAAATAATGGCGGCGGCGATTGAATGCGAGGTGGTGTTTCGGAGTTTTCGGGCGGGGGACGAGGAGGCGTTTCGGACCTTGAACGAGGCGTGGATTGAAAGGCACTTCGTTCTTGAGGAGAAAGATCGCGAAACGCTTGGGGATCCGTGGACGCACATTCTGGACAAGGGCGGGCACATTCTTATGGCGGAACGGGCGGCCCGGAAGATCGGCTGCTGCGCACTGATTGCGCTGGCGGACGGGAGGTTTGAAGTAGCCAAGATGACTATCGCGGAGAGCGAACGCGGCCAAGGCTTGGGACGAAAGCTACTCGATTACGTGGTGGAGTTTGCGCGTGAGAAGGGGGTCAGCGCTTTGTATTTGGAAACGAATACGAAGCTGCGGAACGCGATCGGAATTTACGAGGCGGTGGGATTCAGGCATTTGCCCACGCAGAGGGTGAAGCACTCGCCCTATGCGCGCGCGAATGTGTATATGGAGATGGTGTTGAGCGGTTAGACATGGATCGGCCGACGGTGTTCGTCATTGTTACAGATATCGTGCCGCGCTTGAATCAATCGAATCGTGATTAACGATGCTGAATGGTTTACCTTTCCGAGGATTTTCCTGTCTATTCGAGTAAACAGCGCATCGCCAAGCGCATCCAATTCCTAGAGCGTTATAGTTCATGCCGGATCCTGAGATTAAGTCTATCCATTTTTTACGCGCAATCGTTATCAAGCGAGATCGCGCATAGCTCATAAGCGGTTATCGGACGGCAGCTTGTTTTCGAGTAGATTGCCTGTTAGGGCGATCCTACCCTGAAATCAGATTCATTAACTGTGATCTTGGCCATGCTTCTCCACGCCGAAAGGATTCGCGAGCGATGAGTGGCGTTGGGCGACGGTGCTCACTTTGTTGACGTTGATTAACCGCCGGTTTCTGTTCCTGGACGGCAAGCGGCACATGGGTTTGAACTAATTGTCCGGAAGTCCTGCGGAGCGCTTTTGGACCATTGAAACATGCGCTCAAACGGGCTCAAAATGCGAAAACATATTCTGGAATTCCGCAATATTGGATGGCGTCTCATACCAGCAAACCGCCTCGAAGCGTTTCCACAGATCGAGGACGGCAGGATTGCTGTGAGCGCCGGCAATTGCCTCTTTGGAAACCCACTCGAAAATCTCAATGATCGTCCCGTCTGCGGCGCGCATGACAATTGGAGCACGGTCCGTTACAAGAGCCTGGGCGCGCAACGGTGGAAGATGGCCGCGAACCAATTCAAGCAGTGCATCCTCACAACCGGGCCGTGGCCTGTAACACGCAACTGAAATCGATCCCATTAGAGCCTCCACTAAGATGAAGAGCCTATCATAAGGCCGCGTCTACGAAAGGCTCTTCACGTGTGCGCGCAGCCAAAACTCAAGATTTACGAAGTTGAACGTTCCCGCCTCGTACATCCCCAAAACGAAAGCATAAGTGCTCTCCGCATCCGCCGTTAACTGCGCGCCATTAATGGCCAGAAAGGTATACGTCGTGGCAAAAGCCGTTCGCTTGTTGCCGTCAATGAAAGGATGGTTCTGAGCCATGCTCTCCCATAGAGCGGCGGCTTCCGCAATCAGATCGGAATAATACCCGGTTTGCGGCCGATACAGCGCTGATTCCAGAAGCCCCGCGTCGCGTAAGCCCGTCGACCCGCCATACCGCTCGATTTGGTCCGCCTGCATGGCCAGAACCTCGACCAGCGTGAGGTATTCAATCACTTAGCGAGTTTCTTATAGAGTTCCGCGTACTTGTCGTGGCTCGCGAGGTAAGCTGACATTACGTTGGCACGCGGTTGCCTGTTCTTTTTCTTTTCGATCAGATCGGCCAACGCTTCGTCCACTAGCGCCTGAATCTGCCGTCCCTCCGATTGTGCGACAAAACGAACAGCTGCCAGAATTTCCGAATTAACCTGCGTGGCGAACTTCTCGCGTGTCTGAGTCTGTTGTATTTGTTGCATCATGGCCTAATCTTACCATGATGGATCATGATTCATCAAGTTATTCTGGCCTGATTCGGGAGTAGACAGGAACAACTTACTTATAATCAGTATCTTACAGGACATATCTTGCGTGAGAGCTAAGGCTTTGGAATCTGGTCTTCTGACGTAAATGGCGATGCCTGCAACTCCTTTCCGTTGTAAAGGTTCACGGTCGGCGCATTCGCCCAGCCATAGCGGACAAACTTCGGCGCCGGTACTGAGTCGCTCGAAACCAACACGCTATTCCCGTCGATGCGTGCGCTGGCACGGCTGAATTTGTGGTCGTCTCCAGCAACCTCGAATCCTTCTAAAGTACCACCCTTCGCCGCCAGTCCGCCCTCCACATCGTCGAACCAAACCCGTAGGTCACGGCCTTCTACGCTTGTCTCCCGGTAAAGTGGGCCTGAGTCTTCAATCGCCTCGCCATAGGTCAGTTTCCGCGCCGCCAGCGCGAGCCGGGCGCCCACATCTTGCTTATCGGCAGGATGAACATTATCTGGGTCGCCTATATCGATGGTCACCGCCATACCGGTGTTCGCCACCGCGAGCGTTCGGCGCTGCGCCTCGCGAACGATGGGCCAGGTTTCTTGCGGTCCCGATTTGAAATTCGCAATCTGCACGAACAGGAATGGAAAATCTCCTTCGTGCCATTCAGTTCGCCAATCGGCAATCAACGCCGGCAAAATCTTTTCGTACAAATTCGCGCGTGTTGGGCTGGCGTTCGATTCGCCTTGATACCAAATTGCGCCCTTAATGCGAAACCCTAAGGCCGGCGCCACCATCCCGTTGAATAGCGCCGCGGGCTGCCATGACCCGGGATTCGGATGCCAATCGTGATGCGGCAACGGCTGGTTCGCTTTACGCGCGGCTTCATCCTCCCTTTTCTCGGCTTCAATCAGCCGCGGCAAGTCGTCTTGTTCATCGGCAAACGTTGCCCATTCAGAAAACACAGGCATCAGCGAAGAATCTGCTGCTAGCCCATGCATGCTCACCCAAGCTTCGCCCGGCGTCCCACCCCATGTTGAATCAATCAGGCCGATGGGAACGTTCTCGTGATCTGCCAGTTGCTTGCCAAAGAAATAAGCGACCGCCGAGAACTTGGCCGCCGTCTCGGGCGTACAAGTCGTCCATGACGCGCCTTCATAATCGATCTCCGGGAAATCCGACGTTTTACGATGCACGAACAGCAACCGGATCTTCGGCTGATTAGCCTTGGCAATCTCTTCTGCCGAATTCGTCACCACCGCCGAGCCCGGAAAACCACTCAGAGGCATCTCCATATTCGATTGGCCTGAAGCGAACCAGACATCGCCCACCAGCACATCGTCCAGCTCGATTGAATTCGTCCCCTTGATGGTCAACGTATAAGGGCCACCCGCCGCTTGCGGTGGAAGGAAAATATTCCAGTGCCCGAGCCTGTCGGCGACGGCGCTCTGCTGCGCCGAATTGAATTCGGCCGCGACGTTTTCTCCTGGAGCAGCCCATCCCCAAAGATGAATCGGCTGATCGCGCTGCACCACCATGTGGCTGCTCAAGATAGCTGGAATCTTGACTTCCGCTCTAAGGAGCGAGCCGGCGCTAGCGAGCAGCATCGATATCGATAACAAATGTAAATATCTGCTTTTATCTGTATTTGTCAATGGTGAGTCTTCCATTTCCTGCTCACAACACTATATTCCCTCCCGTTATGGCACCATACAGAGAGGAATCGTTCGGCGCCTGTCAACCGTTCCTCCAGGCCCTTCCCGCCCCCGAAATACCAATGCGCGTCCCCCGTTGTAAGCCCGAAATCATGAGCCCCGCCGGCTACTGGCCGCAATTGCATGCCGCCATCGAAGCCGGTGCCGATTCGGTCTACTTCGGCCTGAAGCATTTTACGGCGCGCGCTAAAGTCGGCTTTTCTATAGAGGAACTTCCGGAAGCCATCCGCACTCTCCACCTCCGGGGCGTCAAAGGTTTCATCACGTTCAATACCCTTGTCTTTGAAAATGAACTGAAGGAAGCCGCGCAAGCCATCGCCGCCATTGCCCGCGCCGGAGCCGACGCCTTGATCGTGCAGGATGTCGGCATCGTGAAACTCGCCCGCGAAATTGCGCCCGATCTCGAACTCCACGGCAGCACCCAAATGAGCATCACTAGCGCCGACGGCGTGAAACTGGCCCGCGAGCTTGGCGTTACCCGCGTTACTCTGGCCCGCGAGTTGTCGCTCAAAGACATTCGCTCCATTCTCGAACACACTGATTGCGAACTCGAGATGTTCGTCCACGGCGCGTTATGTGTCGCCTACTCCGGGCAGTGTTTCTCCTCCGAAGCTTGGGGTGGCCGCAGCGCCAATCGCGGACAGTGCGCGCAGGCTTGCCGTCTTCCGTACGATCTGATCGTCGACGGCAAAACTGAGCCACTCGGCGATGCCCGCTATCTGCTTTCTCCCGGCGATCTCTACACCCTCGAACAGATCCCCGAGATTGTGCGCCTCGGCATCTCGGCGCTTAAAATTGAGGGCCGTTACAAAGATTCTGAGTACGTTGCCTTGACCACCCGCGCCTATCGGAAAGCGGTTGACGAAGCCTGGGCCGGCGTTTCATCAACCGTGGTACCAGTGGAGAAACTACAACTTGAGCAGGTCTACTCCCGCGGACTCGGACCATATTTCGTCACCGGCACCGATCATCAGCAAGTAGTAAATGGCCGCGCACCTCGCCACCGTGGCGTCCAAATGGGCCGCGTGACGCGCATCCTTGCCGATGCCGTGGAACTTTCACCGGGCGATGCTCACGATCTCGCTCCTCTGAAACCCGGCGACGGAATAGTCTTCGATGCTGCCGACTGGCGTAGCCCCCAAGAGCCCGAAGAAGGTGGCCGCTCTATGAAATCAATGCTTGCCCGGGCAACAACCTGGAACTTCGATTCGCCAATGGTGCAATAAATTTCGGCCGCATTCGGGCGGGCGATCTGGTTTGGCGCAGCCATGATCCAAATTTAGACCGCATCGCCAAGCCCTACCTCTGAGGCCGTTTCCCCAGTCCACAAGCAGCCTGTGCGCGTGATCGTCACCGCCAGTGAAGGTGCGCCGCTTGAGATTGAATGGGAACTGCCCGCTCGAAAGATCGTCGTGAAGCAGCGTTCGGAAGGTGTCCTGAACCTCGCCCAGAAACGCCGCATCTCACACGGCTATATTGGCGATCAGCTCGGTCGCCTCGGCAACACCCCATACGAACTCAAACGTATCGAACTAAACATCAGCGGCACGCCCTTCGTGCCTCCATCGCTGCTCAACCAAATGCGCCGCGACGCCGTAGAAATGCTGCAAGCCAAGCAAGGCGAGATGAATGCTTCAAACGTTTCCGACCCCTTGCGCGTTGTGAACTCCACGATTCCAAGCGCCGCGCCGCTCGCCAGCGGCGACGTCGAATTGCACCTGCTCGTCCGTACTGCCGAACAACTCGAAGCCGCATTAGAGTTAACTCCCTCCAGCGTCACGCTCGATTACCTCGATTTTCTGGGACTCAAGCCCTCGGTCAAGCGCGTGAAATCGGCCAACATCGAAGTCCGCGTCGCCAGCCCACGAGTCCTGAAACCCGGCGAAGAACGTCTGATCGAATTCCTTCTCTCTCTTGAAGCGCAAATCCTCGTCAGATCCACCGGCCTCCTTCATCTGTTAAGAGCCAGAGTCCATCGCGAACTTATCGGCGATTTTAGCCTGAACTCCGCAAATTCAATCACCGCCGATGCCTTCCTCCATCTCGGCTTACAGCGCCTGACGCCCACTCATGATCTGAACGCTCAACAAGTCGCGGCGCTCGCCCGGCAGATGGGGGGTAACTCCATCGAAGCCATTGCCTATCAGCATTTACCCGTCTTTCACACCGAACATTGTGTATTCTGCCGCTTCCTTTCAACCGGAACCACTTTCGAAGATTGCGGCCTGCCCTGTGAGAAGCACGTCGTTTCGCTTCGCGACTTGCAAGGCCGATCCCATCCGTTAATGGCTGACGTGGGATGCCGCAACACGGTATTCGGCGCTGAAGCACAGGAAGCCAGCGCCCATTTAGCCGGCTGGCGCGACGCTGGCATTCGCCATTTCCGCTTGGAATTTGCTCACGAATCGGCCAAACAGGTTACCGAGGTTACCCACGCCTTCGAAGACGCTCTCAGAGGCCGTAGGAGCTATGTATCTCTGGCGCAAGAACTGAAACGCGTTACCCCGCAAGGGACAACCCAAGGCAGCCTGACCGTGATTCAATAAGCAAGTGCTGATAGCCGAACTTACGCGAAATCTAATCTGTACATTCGCCCCTTTTTCAGCGGGACTGATTTCGGCTCTACCGAAATGACGCGATCGTCTTCTCTAATACTTGCAATCCTCTGACCCTTGGGCGCGATAATATGGTGCGTTCCATCCGCCCCCGGACGAAGCTCCACCGCTACAGCTTTACCTGCCTTCCAAGCAATATCCACTTCCAAATTGCCGCGCGCATGGAGTCCCGTCACATGTCCGCTGGGCCAAGCCTTTGGCAACGCAGGAAGAATTCGCAGCCTTTCAAACTGGCTCTGCAAAAGCATTTCCGCAATGGCCGCCGTTCCTCCGAAATTGCCATCGATCTGAAAAATGGGCGATGGTTTCGCCGGATGCGTATCGAACAAGTTGGGCTCCGTCGAATCGCGCAGCAGCTTTTGAAAGAACTCGTGCGCCTTTTCGCCCTCTTCGAGACGCGCCCAAAACATCGTTACCCAGGCCGCGCTCCAGCCCGTGTGTGCTCCGCCATGCGACAAGCGGTACTCCAAGGATTTACGCGCAGCCGCCGCGAGTGCAGGCGTCTCGTCAATATCGATTTCATATCCCGGGTGAAGGCCGAATAGATGCGACATATGCCGATGCCCCGGCTCCGCCTCGCGAAACTCCTCCGGCCACTCCATAATGCGCCCATCGCTCGCGATTCTTATACGTTGCAGTCTGCCGATTGCCTCATGGCATTGATTGCGGAAAATCTCGTCCGTCTCCAGCAATTCGGCGGCCTTCTCACATCTGCTTAGTACCGCATACGCTATCGATTGCGACATCGTCGGCCCCATCGTGATGTGCCCTTCCGACCCATCCGGCGCAAGGTAAGCGTTCTCCGGCGAATTCGACGGCCCAAACACTAAGTTGCCTGTTTTCCGATCCGCAACCAGATAGCCGAGAGTAAATTCCGCGCAAGCTTTAAGCAGCGGATAGGCGCGCTCCCGAAGGAACGCCGCGTCTCTCAAATAGTCGTAGTGCTCCCAAAGGTGCAACGCCGACCACGCTAATCCGTCCGGCCAAAGGCCATAGCCGATATTCCCGTCCAGCGCGGTGTGCCCCCATGGGTTTGTGGTGTAATGCGCCACCGCACCGCGGCAACCATAAGCCACATGCGCGGTTTTCTCCGCGTGCGGCTGAAGCATTTCCAGATAACGGAAAAACTCATCGTGCAACTCGCTCAGGCCGCACACCTCCGCCTGCCAATAGTTCATTTGAATATTGATGTTGATGTGGTAATCGGCGCTCCACGGAGGGTTCAGCCCATCGGCCCAAAGTCCCTGCAAATTTGCCGGCAAAGCGCCCTTGCGTGAGCAAGAAATCAAGAAGTAGCGGCCCAAATTGAAATACATGGCGGCCAGATGCGGATCGTTCCCGCCCCGCCGCACCGCCGCCAGCCGCTCATCCGTCGGAACTGCGCTTTTGTCCGGCCCCTCCAACGTAAGCCGCATGCGGTCATAAAGACCTTGATGATCCGCCGTATGAGCTCTTCTCAATGCAGCGAAAGGCCGAACCGCCGCATTCTTCAACGCTTTGTAGGAGCGGGGCGCTGGATCGGGTTCTGCATAATTGGTGGCCGCCGTCAGCAAAAGCGTCACCCGTTTCGATCCGACAATGCTGAAGCCTCTGTCGTCGTATGTTACCTCGCCGGAACCCGCAACGCACATCAAGTGCGCCGCAAACTCCGTTCCAAACGGCTTCGGCTGTCCCGTCATCCGAATCGTGTTTTCAAACACGTGAAACTCCGCATCCTTCTCGCGGCTCAGCGTGGCGCGAAAATTCCAGCCATTCGGCGCATTCGTTTCCAGTTGCACAACCAAGACCCGGTCTGGATTCGAAGCAAACACAGTTCTGGAATACATAGCTCCTCCCGCGCGATATGTGATCCTCACCTCCGCTGTCCTTAAGTTGAGCTGACGCCGGTAGTCACTGGCCCCCGCAACCTGCCCAAATACCAGCGTGAGATCACCCAACGTTTGATAAGAACCAAAAGTTTCCGGGTTCATCGGCGTCATCATCTGCTCTTGCGCCAGCGCATTCGCCTCCGCGTACTTTTCCGCAAAAAGCAGTTCACGCACTTTGGGAAGCGCGGCTAACGTTTTCGGCGTATCGTCCGCCGCCGCGCGCCCCGACCACAGGCTGTGCTCATTAAGTTGGATCCGTTCCTCTTCTATACCGCCAAATATCATTGCCCCCAAATGCCCATTGCCAACGGGCAATGCCTCGTTCCACCGCGAAGCGGGTTTCCGGTACCAAAGAGTCGTGGAAGAATCCGCCGCTTCGCCGGGTTCAATCGTTGGAATCAAGGCAATTGCGGCGGCAGATTGTAAAATTTGACGGCGAGTCGGCATGGATACAGCATATGCCGGGTCGGGATTTGTGAGCTTAATCCGCGGCCACTGCCTTCGGTGGTATTGGCCGCCGGCTCAGCGCATTTTGGAACATCAGGTACTCGCCCAAATTCTCCCGCGTCACAATACCCACTAGTTGTCCGTCGTTGAACACCGGCAGCAGAGGACAAGCCGATGAAGCTAATTTCGTGAGCGCCGTCATCAGTAAGTCGTTGATCTCCGCCCTTTCGAACTCCCGCACCATCACCGCGCTCACCGCATGATCCGGTCCATATTGCGTAAGTCCCGAAAGCAGCTTCGAACGCGTCAGGATTCCAAGCACCGAATCGCCCCAAAGCACCGGGAAATCATGCTGCGAACTTTCCAGCGTCGCCTTAACTGCCTTGTCCAGAGTGTCGTTTGTCGACAGCGTTTCGAACTTCGTCTGCATGGCAGCCCGCACCGGAATCGAAGTCAGCGCGTCTTTGAACTGCAGCGAGTGCGATTCCTGCGCCGCCCCGATCCAGACGAAGAAAGCGATAAAAAGCAGAAACGGATTAAAGAACAAACCGAGCAGTCCAAACACTAACGCTAGCGCCTGGCCGACGGAAGCCGCAATCTGCGTGGCACGCATATGGTCGAGACGAGTACCCAGCAGCGCGCGCAGTATCCGTCCGCCATCCATCGGAAACGCTGGAATCAGATTGAAAATAACCAGACTCACGTTCGCTTCCAAGATACGTTGCAGAAATGGCCCGCTGTTCATCGTCACATCGTTCACCGGGCGCAGCCCCGATGTGAGTGCCAGCCACAGAAACAGAATCGCTGCAATCGCCACGTTCACGCACGGCCCCGCGATAGCCACCCAGAATTCCTGCCAGGGTTTATCGGGCATCTTTTCGAACCGCGACACTCCTCCAATAGGCAACAAAACAATATCCTTCGTTGGAAACCCGTAGTGCCGCGCCGTCAGAGCATGGCCGAATTCGTGAAGTACCACGCAGCCAAACAAGACCAGGATGAATGCCACACCGTCAATCACTGCATTGGTAGTATGAAATTGCAGCCATTGCTGAATAACCACCCAGATTATTAGGAAAAGGAAAGTTGCGTGGATATAGAGCTCAATCCCCGCAATCTTGCCCACCTTCCATGACCAGCGCATTGTAAACCCCTACGGGTGAGACATCGATTCGATGGTTAACTCGACAGATTAGGTAGCTGCTGCTTAATCCAGCTAAGGATCATCATATAGGAAGTGCTCACCAAGACTGATCCGGTTTGCGGGATGCAGGTAGATCCCGCAAAGATTCCCCCGCCACCTCAGAGTAAGTTCGCAACGCAAACATATTACTTCTGCGGCGGCGGTTGCAAAACGAAGTTTGAATCTAATCCCAAACAATACCTCAATAAGGCGGAGCCAGCCCGAGCGCAGCTGGTAACTCTGAGCCCTGCGCTCAGTGCCGCTGAATACACCTGCCCCATGCACCCCGAAGTCCGGCAGAAAGGACCGGGCTCTTGCCCCAAATGCGGCATGGCTCTGGAGCCAGTCGAAGTAAGCATGGACGTCGACGACCGCGAGCTAAAAGATATGCGGCGGCGGCTTTGGATCTGCGTAGTATTGAGTGCTCCTTTGCTGGTGTTGATGTTCGCGGGCATTCATTCATTGGGTTGGCTCGAATTTGCTCTGGCAACGCCCGTGGTCCTGTGGGGCGGCGCTCCATTCTTCGAGCGCGGCTGGGCATCGGTCGTGAATAAAAGCTGGAATATGTTCACGCTGATCGCGCTCGGCACCGGAGCAGCTTATATCTCAAGCGTCGTTGCTCTCCTCGTTCCTCGCGTCACGCAAATAGAACGCTATTTCGAGCCCGCCGCCGTCATCACCACATTGGTATTGGTCGGCCAAGTGCTGGAACTTCGCGCCCGGAACCAAACCAGCGGTGCGTTGAAATCTCTTCTCGGCCTGGCCCCCAAAACAGCCCGCTTGGTGAGCGGCGGCGAAGAGCGCGATGTCCCTCTCGAAACCGTCAAAGCCGGCGACCACCTCCGCGTCCGTCCCGGTGAGAAGGTCCCGGTCGATGGCGTCATCCTGGACGGCTCCTCTTCCGTTGACGAATCCATGGTCACCGGCGAATCCATTCCCGTCGAAAAACTGCCGGGCTCGAAAGTCACCGGCGGCGCCATCAACGTTTCCGGCAGTTTCATTATGCAGGCGGAGCGGGTCGGCCGTGACACTCTGCTGAGTCAAATCGTTCGCCTCGTGAGCGAGGCCCAGCGCACGCGCGCCCCCATTCAACGTCTCGCCGACAAAGTAGCGTCCTATTTCGTTCCCGCCGTTGTACTCGTCGCAGCTCTCACCTTCGCCGCCTGGATGATCTGGGGGCCTGAGCCTCGCTTAAACCATGCCTTGATAAACGCGGTCGCCGTGCTCATCATTGCCTGCCCATGCGCATTAGGATTGGCTACTCCCATGTCCATTATGGTCGGCACGGGGCGTGGCGCAACCGCAGGCATTCTGGTCCGCAAAGCCGAGGCTCTCGAATTACTCGAAAAAGTCGACACCCTCGTCGTCGATAAGACCGGCACACTCACCGAAGGCAAGCCCAAACTCGTTATGGTTCAAGCGCTCACCGGCTTCACCGAGGCGGAACTCCTCAACTTCGCCGCGAGCGTTGAGCAGGCCAGCGAACACCCCCTTGCGGACGCGATTGTAGCCGGAGCAAAGGAGAGGTATTCCTCCCTGCTCCCGGCCAAGAACTTCCGCTCGCTTACCGGCAAGGGTGTGAAAGCCGATGTCGATGGCCACGCCGTCGCCGCTGGCAATCTCCGCTTCCTTGAAGAAGCACAAATCGATACCCAAGATCTTCAATCCCGCGCCCAAGCATTAATGTCCGACGGCCAATCCGTTATCTTCGTCGCCATCGATAACAAGCCTGCTGGTCTGCTCGGGGTCAGCGACCCCATCAAGTCCTCTAGCCAGGAAGCCGTTAACCTTCTGCACGCGCAGCATATCCGAATTGCGCTTCTTAGCGGCGACACAAAGCAAGTGGCTGATGCCGTTGCCAACAAACTGGGTATCGATGACGTAACCGCCGGAGTCCTCCCAGCCGAAAAGGCCGCCGCCGTCAAAGCACTTCAGGCGCAAGGGCGTACCGTGGCAATGGCGGGCGACGGCGTCAACGACGCTCCCGCACTCGCCGCCGCGCACGTGGGGATCGCGATGGGTACCGGCGCGGACATCGCCATGGAAAGCGCTGGGATCACTCTGGTACAAGGCGATCTCCGTGGGTTGGTGCGCGCCATCCGCCTAAGCCGGGCCACTGTAAAGAATATCCGTCAAAACTTATTCTTCGCCTTCGTCTATAACATCCTCGGCGTCCCTATTGCGGCCGGCATTCTCTACCCATTTTTCGGAATTCTCCTTAGCCCCATGATCGCCAGCGCCGCCATGACCTTCAGCTCCGTTTCGGTAATCACCAACGCTTTACGGTTGCGAAACATGAAGCTTTAATAAATTCAATAACAGCCTAAAATTTGTCCGTCATGTATCGATAAAGCCATGTGGAGGTTACCCAATGATATACGCCATTGATGGAGTAAGCGGGAGTTCAACGGTTCAATATACGCCAAGTGTCCCACATGCAAACATCACGAAGGCCGCGGGTGACACCGTGATCCTTTCCGTCACCGCCCAAGCTACGTTATTGCAACAGCAGGGCTTTAGCGTCACTGAAATCGCCGACCAACTCGGCGTTACAGCAAGTAACATATCGAGTGATCTCGGAATTCCTATAACAATCCCGCTGGCAAGAGCGGCGGCGGCAACCTAGTCCTTGAACACCTGGGAGAGCTAAAGCAGCCTTAAGTCTGCGCAATCTGAGGCCGTAATGGGAGGTCACCAACCTCACTGCTGCGCACCTCTCGTGATTAAGCTCCTCCCGCAATCGCGCCCACCACCAGCAAAGGCTCTGCTCCTGTCACGACTGCATCGGGAAGCAAAGCATCCGCCGGTTCGAATGAAATATCTTGTTCGCAGGCAAATATTCGAATGAAAGGCCGCCGCTTCTGGCTCTCCTGATCCCGGATCGTCCCCCGCAGCATTGGATAGGAAACTTCAAGCGCGTCCAGTACCGAGCGTTGGGTCGCGTTACCCTCAACCCTCACCTGCACTTCGCCTTTCACTTGCGCGAGAATCCGCAGATGCGCGGGTAAAATCACGCGGATCATGTCAGCGTCTGCACCTCAACTGAAAGAACAGCCGGCAGATCGCGTACAATCGGCGCCCAAGTGTCTCCCGCGTTCTTCGATACGTAAACCTGGCCGCCGGTGGTTCCAAAGTAGACTCCGCAAGAATCCAGTGAATCAACGGCCATGGCATCGCGCAGCACGTTCACGTAACAGTCGCTTTGCGGCAGGCCGTCAGTCAGCGGCTCCCATTCGTTTCCGCCTGCGCGGCTGCGGTAAACGCGCAGTTTTCCATCCAACGGATAATGCTCGGAATCGCTTTTGATCGGCACAACGTAAATGGTTTCCGGCTCATGCGCGTGAATGTCGATCGCAAAGCCGAAATCCGTTGGCAAGTCTCCGCTCACCTCTTGCCAGGAGTCGCCGGCATTGTCGCTGCGCATCACATCCCAGTGCTTCTGCATAAACAGCACGTCTGGCCGCGACTGGTGCATCGCCACGTGATGAACGCAGTGGCCCACTTCCGCTTCCGGATTCGGCATAAATTCAGACCGCAATCCTTTATTGATCGGCTGCCATGTCTGCCCCCCGTCATCGCTGCGAAAAGTGCCCGCAGCCGAGATCGCTATAAACATCCGCTTCGGGTCCTTGGCATTCAAAATGATGGTGTGCAGGCACATACCGCCCGCGCCCGGCTGCCAGTGAGGCCCGGAGCCATGGCCGCGCAATCCAGACAGCTCCTCCCAGGTTTTCCCCGCGTCGGTTGAGCGAAACAGCGCTGCGTCTTCCACTCCCGCATAAACAGTGTCTGCTTCGCTCAGCGAAGGTTCAAGATGCCAGACTCGCTTGAACTCCCAAGGATGCGGCGTCCCGTCATACCACTGGTGAGTCCCTGGAATTCCGTCGTACGCAAACTTGTTTCCTACCGGCTCCCAGTTCTTTCCGCCATCGTTCGACCGCTGAATAATCTGTCCCGACCAACTGCTCGACTGCGATGCATAAAGCCGGTTTTTATCCACCGGTGACCCCTTTATGTGATAGATCTCCCAACCTCCGAAAAACGGCCCATTCACCTCCCATTGATCCCGCTTGCCATCTGCGGTCAGCACGAATGCGCCCTTCTTTGTGCCAACCAGAACCCGAATTCCGCTCATTGTTTGCCTCCCAAGCGCCCTTCCGGAAGACCCGTAATATCAACCAAAGGCCGGATCTCCACTGTACCTTTTCGCGCTCCTGGAATGCGCGCTGCCAGAGCGATTGCCTCATCCAGATTGTTCGCCTCCACCAAAAAATATCCGCCCAGTTGTTCCCGCGTCTCCGCAAACGGCCCATCCATGACAAGCGCCTTGCCGTTCCGCACCCGCACGCTGGTTGCGGTCGCTACAGATTGCAGCGGCGAGCAAGCTATGAACTGTCCGTCGGCCTTCATCTTCTGCGCCAGTTCGGTAGATTCTTCGAAGCAATCCTGGCGCTCTGCTTCGCTCCAGGCCTGTTCGTCTCCGTAGATCAGCAGCATATATTTCATCTGGTTCCCCCAATATTAAATAGATCGAATGGCGCTCGCCAAAATCGACATTCGCTTGTCAGGAATTTTTACAATCGTTATATGTCTGCCCCAGCCGTCGCCGTCTCCGTTGAAGAAGTGTACCGCTCCAACTGGGGCAAGATAGTCGCTACCCTGATACATCTACTTGGCGATTTCGATTTGGCGGAGGATTCGGCGCAAGCGGCTTTCGCAGCGGCGGTGGATCAATGGCCCATTTCGGGCGTCCCGGACTTTCCTGCCGCTTGGATCGTTCAAACGGCTCGCCACAAAGCTATCGATCAAATCCGCCGCGATGCGCGTTTCGCATCCATCATGAAGTCGCAACACGCCGCAGGCTCCATTCCAACCGTAGAGGAGCCAGTATACGATACCGGCGAAATTCCCGATGAACGGCTGCGGCTCATCTTTACCTGTTGCCATCCAGCCCTCGCCGTTGAGGCTCAGATTGCGCTCACGCTGCGGACCCTCTGCGGCCTTGAGACTGATGAGATTGCAAGGGCTTTCCTGGTGCCTTCCACCACCATGGCACAGCGATTAGTGCGCGCCAAGCGCAAGATCCGGCAAGCGCGCATTCCCTACGCCGTGCCTCAGTTAAGTCAACTGTCTGAACGGCTCGATGCCGTACTTACGGTGGTCTATCTGGTTTTCAATGAAGGATATTCGGCAACCCGCGGCGTGCTGCTCCGAACCGATCTGTGTAGCGAGGCAATTCGCCTGGCGCGCCTTCTCCTCCAGTTGTTTGGTGCGGACTCCCCGGGCGAAGCCAAAGCTCTGCTTGCCCTAATGCTCCTGCAGGACGCCAGGCTCAC
>CAVQZK010000023.1:0-53967 GCA_963718465.1 Bryobacterales bacterium
CATTGGCTGCAGCTTTAGAGTGAGGCGAGAAAGGATGTCGGTTGTGTCCACTATACCCATCGTTGTCGACGGCGAGTCATACGTTGTAAGCGTTGCCCTGGCGGCGCCTTTGACTCCGGCTAGTGTTGCTGATGTTGAATTTGCACCCACCGGAAAACGGTTGAACAAAATGCTTTTCAGCCTTCAGGAGATCTCAGCATGAGGAGGACCAACGGCGCGTCCCGCATTATCTTTGTTCTTTACTCTTTGGTATACGGTTTGATGCTCCAGGCGCAGTCCACAAGCTTTCATGGCGCGCCAGCATCGGCGAACGACCTGACGCCCCCCTCGATCGCTGACAGCGGAGAAAGCGGCAAGCCGTTATACGAACGTCACTGCGCAAGCTGCCACGGAGCTGCTGGACAAGGGTCGGGAAACATTCCCTCACTGACCACGGCAACCATCAAATCTGCTTCTCCCGGAGAACTATTCTGGTTCATCTCAAAAGGAGATCCCAGTGATGGAATGCCGTCTTGGGAACAACTCCCCGAGAAGCAGCGTTGGCAAATCGTTAGCTGTCTAAAGGCATTCGAACCGTGGGCAGCCGCTGCGCCAGCGGCAGCACGTGCTGAAACTTCTTTCGAAGTTGCGCCTGCACCGAAACCGCCGTTTACCGATTACCGATTCGAGAAACCGGGAAAGATCCACAAGATCACGTTAAAAGACTTACCTGCCCCGTTCGAAACGCCTTCCGCTGCCAATGGCCCAACGATTGTTCCGCGGCCTCAGGACGCTTGGCCCAAAGCACCAGCTGGATTTGAAGTAACGCTTTACACAAACGGTCTTGACAATCCTCGTCGGCTTCGTCGTGCTCCCAATGGTGATCTCTTTGTCGCGGAAGTGAAAGCTGGCAAGATTGAAATCTTTCGCGGTATCGATAACGCGGGACACCCGCGGCGCAGAACGGTGTTTGCCGGCGGTATGGATCAACCGTTTGGCATGAACTTCTATCCACCGGGACCCGATCCACGTTGGGTCTATGTGGGAACCATGAGCGCAGTCATTCGCTTTCCTTATCGTAACGGGGATCTAGAAGCACGCGGCCCCTCCGAACACATTCTGGACCTCCCAAAATCCGGTCACACCAGCCGGGACATCCAAGTTGAGCCTGACGGACGGAAGATACTGATTTCCGTCGGATCCTTCTCGAACGCGGATGATGCGGATAACCCGTTGGAAAAGAACAGGGCGAACATTCTAGAGGCCAATCCCGACGGTTCTGATCTGCAAGTCTACGCTTACGGGATTCGAAACCCCTCGTTTATGGCGTTCGATCCTAAGACGAAAAATCTCTGGATGACGGTGAACGAACGCGATGGACTTGGTGACAATCTCGTTCCCGACTACATTACTCATGTGCAACGAGGTGGTTTTTACGGTTGGCCGTGGTGGTACATGGGCGGCCGACAGGATCCACGCCTCGCGGGTAAACACCCGGAGCTAAAAGATAAGGTCATTACACCGGACATACTCTTACAGCCTCACAATGCCTCCGTGGGAATTGCTTTCTACGATGGCGAACAGTTCCCTCCGGAGTTCTCGGGCGATATTTTCGCTGCTGAGCATGGCTCATGGAACAAGAGCGTTCGCGCCGGTTACGAAGTGATCCGAATACCCTTACATCAAAGTGGTAACGCAACAGGAGAATATGAGGATTTCTTGACCGGATTCGCCATAGACAATAAACGTGTTTGGGGACGGCCGGCGGGGGTGGCGATCGGACTGGATGGATCCCTCTTTGTGACCGACGATGCTTCAAACTCCATCTGGCGCGTCAAGTATGTCGGTCGCTAGTGTTTACCTTCGCTCGTTGAGAGGTCGCTAAACCCATGTTTAGCCAGCGTGTGTTCACCGGGCGAAACACCTTGCTTCTGAGCGCTTTCTACAGCCCGCTGTCACCGCTCACTTTGTCGCGATTCGTACGTGCTGTCTTACTCCGGTCAGGCCCCAGTATCTCCCCTGTTACCGCAGAACACATCAATCCCCGTAATATACAGGTCCGGCCCCGCTCAAACGCCGTTATCGGAAGTGCTCGGGCGCATCCCATTCCCCACGTGCCGCAAACTCGCCCGCCCGACCACTTCCGATCAACGCTAATGGTTTAACGCTAATGGTTTCTGGCCAATCTCACCATAGCCGACATCCATGATAAGTCGATGTCAAGAGAAAAAACGATTCTCCTGGCGCGCATCGGAGAGCGCGCAAGACGGATGATGGTAAAATTCCCCAGCTCGCAGTGTGTGCCTCTCGGCGATGATTCCTGCTGTTCGCAGAACCAGACATCCATTTGCTGCCTTCAGCTCGTTAGAGCTGTTACAGAAGATTGAGTTTGTGTTCTCTGCCAGTCTCGAAACAATTCGAAGAAAGCCTTGGGAGATTTTCTCTGCTTCGCCCAGTCGGCTATGAGCAAGACCTGGCAGTCTGCGCGCTCTGTAATTTCCTGTTATTTTTTAACAGCAGCGGTCTAGGCTTGCTGTTTTCTTGTTCTTCCGGCAGTACGAAGTCCTGCTGGTGCCGGTCCACTGCCAGCAGATACGCCACGAGCTTGCGCGCGACCGCCAGCGTCGCACTATTGGCATTCCCTTTTTGTTTTTCCTTTTCGTAAACGAAGCGCCAGTCCCGGATTGCTGGCGCGGTGCCAGCTTCGCCGCTTCCACCAGTACGCTCTGAATGTGTTTATTGCGTTGTTTTGAAATCGGTGTGCGTTTGACGGTCTTCAGCCGAGTTGTTCTTTCGCCACAAAGGCCGCAGTAGCTAATGGCTTGCTTAATCGAGCGGAAGCCCGCTACTTCGCCGATTTCCGGGCCCAGTCAATGCCGTTATTGGGCCAATTCCAGGAATTGTTTGGAGGTGTTTGACCAGGTTTTACCCGTTTTGCCAGCAGGGGGTATCGTTCAAGGAACTCACTAGAGCGTAATCCATTTTTTGTAGACGCACGATCGTTTCCCGGCTGAGTTCCAGCAACGGCCGAACACTTTGATTCACTTCCTCATTAGTTGCGAGTAACTCACGGAAATAGCCCACGTCGTGAAGCCGTTGTTTGTTGTGGCTCACCCCAGTTTCTAGCAACAGCCCCGACACCCTATTCTTCATCTGAACCAGCTGACGTACCAATAGATGTCGGTAACGCAACGTGCGACGCCGGTCGCGGATCTCGGTCAAAACCATATGACATTCCGGTAAGAAGTCGCAACGCAGGCATTGGCGATATTGCCGGCGTCGATCCAATCATTCTTTTTCTTGGACGCCGCGATGGCGCGCAGCATCACCGGATGCGCTACCTTGAGCTGCGTCGCGTGCGGCAGCAGCAGATGATCATAAATCCATCCTGTGAATATCGTCGCTTCCATAGCCGCCGTCCAGGGCTGCGGCAGAGTCTTCATCCACAAATCCAGATCTGTCCGCGTGGCCTTCACTGTTCCTTCACTATTCACCCGGCCGCTGGCGTCCTTTACGCAATAGCTGATTGTCTTCTTGTGAACATCTAAGCCGATGCAATACATAATGTCCTTTAGAGGAGCCTCCTTAACTTCTTCTGTTTCAGAGCCCATCGTGGCATTCTCGGACTGTCCTGACGATCAATCGCCATGCGACCGTCGGGCAGAAACGCTACTGCTATATCGGTCGCTAACGCGCGCAACCTACCATCTTCGCCGCGCGCAACGAGGCGAGTAGCGAGCATGCGATCGACGAATTCTTCGACGCTAACACTCTCACGATGTAGGTAGGATTGGAGATCCTGGTTTTCGAGGTCAAGAAAGCCATCCCCAATGATCTGATCGAATCCCACCAATTCTAGAACATCGATCAAAGCTGGTTCCCAGTCGTCGAACGCCATGTCTGCGGGTAGCGCCGTGTCATCTACATCATTTAAGAGATAGCCCCAGCCCTTTCCGTTCTCGAGCGGTTTTGCCATAAGAAGCAGGTTCAGGCGCTCAACCTCAAGGTCCTCGCCGAAAATATCGACGGACAATGCAAACACTTGCCTTAGTCGAGTCCAGAGGAGTTCCAGCAACATAAGAGAAGGTTTGCCTGTGCATGAAGCGTACAGGGGCCAGAGCTCTTCCTTGGAAAACCCGCGCCAATCCTTCGTCAAATGAGCCCCGTAGGGCATTCCGTTTAGCTTAACGAGGCAATGCGAGCCGCATATTACCAGGCTAGGAAGATGTATGGGGCCGATACGTTTCTGTTCAGTGTAAGAACTGCCTTCAGCGCGCGATTCAAGTAGCTGAATGAAATGAGCCCTCAGGGCGGCTTCGGTTTTGAAGCCTCGATACCCAACAATAAACCGCAACGGGATCTGCTGATCTTTGGCGAGGCAGTAATAGAGCAACGCACGTTCTCGTGAAAGGCGATTGGGGTCATCCTGTGGGATATCGTCGTTGCTCACGTGCCAGAATGCAGCTCGCACTCCGTTGTAGCGTATGTCAGTATTATTTTCTAATGCTGCGACTGAGAGGAGGTTTTCATAAGACTGTTCCAACTCGTCCGAATACAGGTTCTTCTTAACTTCAACCACGGCCAGGACACGCTCAACTGGATAGACGTAGCTGGTTGTGTACGGGATTTGATCGGCCTCACCATGGACGATCATGCAGTCGATCTGCTTCGATAGTTGACCAGAGACCCCTCTGATCTGGCCGTCAACCACTCGCAAATCGAGCCCTTCAAAAACGCTACGGTTCAAGATTTCCTTCGTGAGCCCCTCATACATGTCTCCAATGAGGCCTGCGTGAGTGAGTTGCGAGGAGTATTCATCGAGCTTGTCACGCCCTTTCGAGACAAGAGCGGAAAGTAGGTCTGCCAGGCTCCTAATCATTCAACGAGAGCTGCTGTGATTCTACACCGCACCTTGTCCGATTGCCGCATCGTGCTTGACTCCCGTGAATTGCACTCGTGAGAAGTTTCAGATTACTCCCCGGAAGCCGGCTAGGGCACTTCGGTCTTCTGCCGCCACTTTGGCGTATAACGCGCAAAGCGCCACGTTGCATCTTGCGACACGCACTGCTCAATCGGCGTGCTAGCGACAAACCAGCCACGTGGATTCCCAAAATCGCAAGCTCAAAGCGTTCAGAAAGAAACGTAGCCGATTTTGGGATAGAGTTTTGCAACGAGGCCGCGATCAGCCCTGGCGGTTAATAATGTCCCGAATCGCTTTAATGACGAGCTCAGGCTGATCACGCTGGATAAAGTGTCCGCTCTTTTCAGCGATACGAAACGCTCCATGCGTCGAGCGTTTGGCGAGGTCCTCCTGAAAACCTCTCCAAATGCGATCCCACGCCGCGAACTGCTCTTCCGTCATTCGGTTCGTTGAAGAGTCGCTTCCGTCGCGCGCCTTCCTTGGAGTCGGCATTCCGCGACCCAGCACGATCAAAGGCAGATCCGTTCGCCACTGCAGCCGCTCACCCGGCTTCACATAGTAACCGAGCCTCGCGGTCAGGTCGTCCAGGCCCGGTCCTTGACGGTCGAGTTCATGCAGCCGCCATGCCTGTTCCTCGTGGGAAGAGTCCACGAACACCAGCCCAGCGGCTTCGCCCGGAAATCGTGTGACGAAGCGCCGCGCATATAAGCAGGAAATCGAATGACACACCAGGATGAACGGTGCCTTCTCGCCTGACGCCTTCAGCCACCCGTGCAGATCATCCACAACCTCATCAACCGACTGTAGCGCGACAGGTGCTTTGTCGCTTTCGCCATGACTGGCGTGATCATAACTACACACCCGCGAGAAACCCGACACAGCAGGCTGAACCATCATCCAGTCCTTGGCGGTGCTCCCGCCTGCCGGAATGAGGATTACCGTCGGCGAACGTCCGAGCTCGCCATCGCAATAAACGGAAATACGGCGATCTCCAATGCTGATCATTCGATGCTCACCAAATGCCGCTGTAGATGCGGTCAGCAGGACGGCGATTTCGAGAAGAGCAAACCTCAACATGCCCCTAACGTAGCACCCCCAGGAAGAGGCATTCTGCTTCGTTCTGTTTCATATAGGCTTGCTTTGGAACGTCGGCTTTGTCTACCTGGCCGTATAACGCGCATACGGCGGATCTGCATTCCGACATTTGTCCCCAAGAAGTCCCGTTCTGAGAGACTTCGTGAGATTAGCGACCATGAGAAACGATAGCTCCCCGATCGGGAGTGCCGAGGCCGCTAAGGCCACCCGTGCGCCACTTCGAATCCAGATCGGCATCCCGATGAGTTGATCTGTTTCCAACCCTAGCGGGAGTCGGTTCCTGTAGAACGGGGCAAAACTGATCGACGCCCGTCTAATCCGCGCCTCAGTCGAATTCAGAGCCAAAGCTACACAAAATGAATGCCCGGGAAGGCCCATTTCCACCTAAACAATTCTCAGGAACTCCCCGGAATATCGCCCGGAATACCTCAAATATTAGTCATAAATGCACTTGCTTCAGGCTGGTGTATTCTCACCATGCCCTACTCCGCCGGATTTTCTCTACTGAAGCCCGCTCCCGATCGAAATCCCTGACCAAAATTTTGACTCCAACAATTCCAAACAACCGCCCGCGAAACTCCTTGGAACCCAAAACAAATCCGGAATGCTCTGCCTTAAACAGCCTTATTCCATTCATCCGCGCCCGATTCTCGCTCTTCGCTTGCGCTCCTTTTCACGGGTCACAAAAAAATAAATATATCTTTCGTTTCTTATCAATCTCTTACGGCCCCATGCTTAAGCGCGCTGCAACCTCCGCCCTTTATCCTGGTCGCGGAAGGGATTTCTCCGCCTATGCAAACTCAATCAGTAGGACGGCCCGGTCGTCCTCGGTTCCAACCCACTGCCGGTCACCGCAAGCTTGCCCGTTTTCTCGCCTCGCGGGGCATCCCGCAAGACCGCATCGCCGTCTTGGTCGGAATCTCTCCCAAAACCCTCCGCAAGCACCTCCGCCGCGAACTCACGTTGGGATCCATCGAAGCGAACATGGCCGTCCTGAAGGTTCTTCATAAGATGGCCTGCTCCGGGAAACGCAGCCACTTGGCCGCTGCCATATTTTGGGCCAAATGCAAGTGCGGATTCTCCTCCGCCGGCCCCATTTATTCCCCACCGCCTACTATATATATTTATAGGCGGGAAAAACCCCTCGCGATCGTCGCTAACGGAGGCCCAAATAACTGACATGAGCAATTTAGAAAATCAGCGAACCGGGCCGATGCGCCAAGGAACAAACTCGTGACGGCCCAATTTCTTCGTCTAATTGTGCCGGCATATGCTCTCACCCTTGTGATGCCGGTTGCTGGGCCGTTAGAAGCCCAAGTCTCCCAAGCCGCGTCGGGAAGAGTGGTAAACAACCGCGCACCCTTGCGTGAGAATGCCTATGATCCGCTTCCTCTCGGAGCAATCGAGCCCAAAGGTTGGCTTCGCGATCAGCTGCAAATCCAGGCCTCGGGGCTAACCGGTCACTTGGACGAGTTTTGGACCGATGTCGGACCCAACAGTGGCTGGCTCGGTGGCACGGGTGAATCGTGGGAGCGCGGGCCCTATTTTCTAGACGGCCTGTTACCGCTCGCCTACGAATTAAACAATCGTGCCCTGATTCAAAAAGCTGAACAGTGGGTTAATTGGACACTGACGCATCAGCGGTCTGACGGTCAAATAGGACCGCCCGGTAACGACGATTGGTGGCCGCGCATGGTGATGCTCAAAGTGCTCACGCAGTATCAGGAGGTGAGTGGAGATCCGCGTGTAATCCCGTTGATGAGTAAGTATTTCGGCTATGAGTTGCGCGAGTTACCCAAGCGGCCGCTGCGCGATTGGGGCAAATACCGGTGGCAAGACAACGCGTACTCGGTTCTATGGTTATATAACCGCACCGGTGACGAAAACCTTCTGAAGCTAACGCGCCTTTTGCATCAACAAGGCTATGACTGGGAAGCGGAATTTGCGAACTTTCCGTACAAGTCAAAGCAATCCCGGCAAGGGCTCGGGTTGGAGCCCCACCAGGTACCAACCGAGGCCGCGATGCAAACGCATGGGGTAAACAACGCTATGGCGTTAAAGGCTGCACCCGTCTGGTGGCTTGTCAGCGGCCGTTTGCAGGACCGAAGGGAGATCGATCACCAGCTTGCAATGCTGGATAAATATCACGGGCTTCCTAATGGCATGTTCAGCGGCGATGAGCACTTTGCCGGGCCAGATCCGTCACAGGGCATCGAACTTTGTGCAGTTGTCGAGACCATGTTTTCCTTTGAACAGGCCTTCGCCATTTTGGGCGATCCGCGAATTGCGGACCGTCTTGAGAAGGTCGGCTATAACGCGCTTCCGGGGACTCTCTCGAACGACATGTGGTCTCATCAGTATGATCAGCAGCCAAACCAGATCGCGTGTACGCGCGCGAACCGGCAGTGGTCAACCAATGGACCCGATTCCAATCTCTTCGGCCTGGCGCCGAATTTTGGATGCTGCACGGCAAATCTTCATCAGGGCTGGCCTAAACTCGTCTCGAGTTTATGGATGGCTACTCGAGATGGCGGTCTGGTGACGGCCGTGTATGCGCCGAATCGGGTTCATACAAAGTTAGCCGGTGTGGATGTTTCCATCGACGAAGAAACCAGCTACCCCTTCCACGGAGAAGCCCTCTTCACAATCCACGCAGCTCGGGCTGTCGAATTTCCATTGGTATTCCGAATTCCAGTTTGGGCCGGCGGCGCAACTGTAAACGTGAATGCAAATACCGCTCAGATAAAGCCTTCAGGCTGCTCCATGGGCTTTAATAGCACGGACCAGAATCAAGCGGACTGCGACTTATCAAAAGCCTTTTATGCCATTAAGCGCAAGTGGCGCGACGGCGATCGAGTGACACTGACTTTCATGATGCGTCCCCGCGTAACGCACTGGTATCGCGATTCGGCCGCGTTTGAGCGTGGGCCGCTCGTTTTCTCACTTCCTCTTGGCGGCCACTGGTCGGAACTAAAGAAGTACTCCGAAAAGTCGGCAGACTGGGAGATCGCTCCTTCTCGTGATTGGAATTATGCGGTTGAGCTTGGAGAATGTGATGCCAAGGTTGTGCAGCGCGCGGTCGGGCAAGTTCCTTTTGATGTTAAGAACCCGCCGGTTGTACTGGAAGTAAAAGGGCGCCGTGATTCGCAGTGGGTCACGCACGATAACTCGGCTGCCCCAGTACCGCCGGACCCAGTCGTCTCGGCGGCTCCCTTGCAAACCTTGGGACTTGTGCCATATGGAGCCGCCAAACTGCGCATCACTGCTTTCCCCTATTTGAAGCAGAAGTCGGAGTGCCAAACGTCCGCTGGGCTCAATGGGAAATAAAGTTTTTAGGCGAAAAAGTGATTTGCAGACCGATGGAGAGATCCTTTTTGGGAGCACCCAAAGCTGGGATGAAGTATCGCTCGAATTGCACAAACGGGCTGGCGGCCAATTCGGGCCTTAGCTGCCACTGGCCGCTAAGGGCTATGTCGCTCTGTGTTCCACCGCCCGGCAGGAACTTACTACCGGTCTTTGTCTGGCGGAAGGAGGCCGTGATTTTCTTTTGAGCCGACCACCAGTAGGTGGATGAAGCCTGGTAAGCGCGCGCATCGCGGCCGATCCAGCTTCCCAGCAGATAACCGTTGTTCGTATAAGCATCGCGGTATTGATTGTTCCAGTAGAAGAACGATCCGCCTTCGTCGCCGCGGTATAACCACGTCGAATAAGTCTCGAATCGCAAATCCATGCGGCGGATTCCGGGCAATTGCGTGAAGTAGATGCCAGGGGCCCAGGCAGAACGTCGCGGGCTGTCCAAAGGATTTGGTTCGTCATCCGCCAGTGAATCGGAATAAATCGTCACGAAGCGCCTGAGGCCCGGTACCCGCCAAAGGAAATCGAACCCGCTTCGCCGATCGCCCGGATCGTTAGAAGAACCAAAAGCCGTGCTGCCGGTGCTGGATGTGCTGAAAAAACTTCGCCAAATGCTCGCCGTGGTTAGTGGGTGCCCGGCTCCGCCGAAGATAGCGCTCCGCGTGAAGCCTAGTTCCAAATTCTCAGTTAACTGGAAAGTAATTTTCTCGGCGTTGATGAAAGGCCGCGGAGGATAGGAGTGTCCCGACAATTTTCCGACGAGCATTTGTGTTCGGATATGGCCGAGAAGCCGAAAGAGGCCGGGCAGAACAAATGGCGTTTGCTGGGCAATCCGCAATGCGTAAAAGTATAAACGGCGGAGCAATAATAGACCACAAAGCGCCACGTGAGCGGCGGTTTGTGGCGGTCAAAAAGTAGACCACCACACTCTCAGAGCCCAAAACAAAACAGAGCAATTGTGTTTTGTGCGACACCGGGGAGGTGTACAAGGTGGAAGTGTATGCGCGGGTAAGACGAGCGGTGCAGGTGGAGGGCATGAGCATCCGGCAAGCGGCCCAGGAGTTTGGGCTGGCGCGGAAGACGATCCGGAGGATGTTGGAGTTTTCGCTGCCGCCCGGTTATCGGCGTAAGAAGCCGGTGCAGCGACCGAAGCTGGGTCCCTGGGTCGGGATCATTGACCAGATCCTGTTGGATGACCAATCGCAGCCCAAAAAGCAACGGCACACAGCGCAACGAGTCTGGGATCGGTTGAAAACTGAACACAGCTTTGACGGTTGTTACACGATCGTCAAGGATTATGTTCGTCAGGCCCGACTGCAGCACAAAGAGGTCTTCGCGCCCTTAGCGCATCCGCCGGGAGACGCGCAAGCCGATTTCGGCGAAGCTCTGGTAGTGATTGGCGGCGTCGAGCAGAAGGCGCATTTTCAGTGCATGGATCTACCACACTCGGACGATTGCTTCGTGGTGGCGTTTCCCGCCGAGAACACGGAGGCTTTTCTGGAAGGTCACAATCAGGCTTTCGGTTACTTCGGCGGTGTGCCGCGGACGATCCTTTACGACAACACACGAATCGCCGTGAAAGAGATCACCGGCGATGGCGAACGTAGACCCACCGAAGCGTTCAGCGGTTTGCAATCGCATTATCTTTTTGCCGCCAAGTTCGGACGTCCTGGCAAAGGCAATGACAAGGGAAACGTGGAAGGGTTGGTGGGCTATGCGAGGCGCAACTTCATGGTGCCGGTGCCGAGAGTGGGCAGTTGGGAAGAACTGAATGGACAGTTGCTGGAAGGATGCCGGCAGAGGCGGGAACGGAAGCTATGGGGACATAAGGAAACGATTCGTGAGCGCTTCGAAAAAGATCGCGAGAAATTGTTACCGCTTCCTCCCACCTCGTATGAAGCCTGTCAGAAACGAGCCACGCGGGCCAGTTCGCAGGCGCTGGTGCGTTACGAGACGAACGACTATTCGGTACCCACGGAACACGGGCATCAACAAGTGCTGGTAAAAGCATTCGTGTGGAAAGTGGTGATCAGCTGCAGCAGTGAAGTCATTGCCAGGCACAGCCGCAGTTATGGACGGGAGGAATTAGTATTCAATCCACTGCACTATCTGGCGCTATTGGAACACAAGAGCAACGCGCTGGATCAAGCAGCGCCGCTCGTGGGCTGGCAGTTGCCGGAAGAGTTCCTCGAACTCCGGCGGCAGATGGAAGTACGATTGGGCAAACGAGGGAGGCGCGAGTATGTGCAGGTGCTACGCCTACTAGAAACATTTTCGCTGATCGAGGTGGCGGCCGGCGTGCGCCAGGCGCTGCGGCTGCCAGCGATCTCGTTCGATGCCATCAAACACCTGGTGTTATGCGCCATCGAACAAAGGCCGCCGCGGCTGGATATGGAGAACTATCCACATCTGCCGACAGCGGAGGTGGCGCTGACACGTGCCGCCGATTACCAGGTTTTGCTGCAGGAGGCCGTCTAATGGACACGCCTCGTTTATTACTGGAACATTATCTGAAGCAACTGCGCTTGCCGACGATGCTGCGCGAGTTTCCGAAGCTCGGTGAGCAGTGCGCCAAAGAGGGCGCCACGTTTGAACAGTTTCTGCTGCGCTTAGTGGAGCAGGAGATGACGGATCGCGAACGCCGCGCCACCGAACGGAGGATCCAGGCAGCCCGCTTTCCGGTAAGCAAAAGTCTGGAGACGTATGACTTTCTCGCGATCCCGTCGCTCAACAAGAAACTGGTCGTGGAGTTGGCGCGTTGCGAGTGGATCGGTCGGCGGGAAAATGTGCTGGCTCTCGGCAATTCTGGGACCGGCAAAACCCACATTGGTCTTGCGTTGGGTCTGGCAGCATGTCAGCAAGGACTCCGCGTGCGCTTCACGACGGCCGCGTCCCTCGTTCATGAGTTGGTGGAAGCGCGGGATGACAAACGGCTGCTACGCTATCAGAAGCTGTTGGCAAGGCAGGAGTTGTTGATTGTGGACGAACTCGGTTTCGTGCCGCTCTCCAAGACTGGCGCTGAAATGCTGTTTGAAGTCTTCAGCCAGCGCTATGAGCGGACTTCCACATTGGTGACCAGCAATCTTCCTTTTGTCGAGTGGACTGACGTCTTCGGATCGGAACGTCTCACCGGAGCGCTCCTGGATCGACTGACCCATCACGTCCACATGCGCCTCGCTGCTCTTGAGCGACTCCTGGCTGTCCCAATCCATGAGATCCAGTACTCGGAGTTCGATCCAGCCGCCATCGATCTGCTGGAGCATTTAATTGAGGAACAGCTGGATTGAACCAGCTCATAGAGTCCCTCACAGGCTTGAAAGTGCCACAGCACATGCTGGCGGCGCTTGAGATGCTGCAGTTTCATAACCCTTCCGCGGATCGGCTTGTCTCGTTGTCCGATTCGGAGCGGGGCCGATTCGTCGCATGGTGTGACGCTCGCCAATTAAGCTTGATGCTTTCTCACATCTGGGGCTCACGGCCGCCTGCTTGGCTTCGTGAAATGGTACTTCAAAGAACAGCGCGCTACGAACTACGATTCAAACGACTGAAGCGGGAGCTGTTTGAGATCGTGGAAGCCTTAAACGCGGCCTGCCTTGAGTTCGTGATGTTGAAGGGATTGAGCCACGCCCCGGCACTTTCACCCGACGCTCGACTGAGAGCGCAGGGCGACATTGACCTCTGGCTGCTCGGGTCGTCGGTATACGAGGCTCAAGACGTGCTGACGAATTTAGGATATATACCACTTCTCGACTCTAGGTCGAGACATCTTGCGCCAATGGGAAAGCCGAGCAACTGGGAGTGGCGAGGAGACTTTTTCGATCCCGAGATGCCTATCTCGATAGAGCTCCATTACGAATTGTGGAGTGAACAAGCAGAATACATCGCGGTACCGGGAATCGAGCAATTCTGGGTGCGCAAAGAGCTCCGCGATTTCGATGGTTGCAAAATCAACGTTCTATGTGATGAAGATCTTCTGGCCTTTGCTACTCTACACCTGTTGCTTCATCTGCTGCACGGTGAATTACCGTTGCAGCGTGCCTGGGAAATCGGGTGCTTCCTCAACAATCACAGCACCGATGACGCCTTCTGGCAGTCATGGCGGAATTCGCATCCCGTGGCTCTCAGACAACTGGAAACGTCTATCTTCTATCTCGTTACTACCTGGTTCGGCTGCCGCTTGAGACAGGAGCTTGAGGCGGATTTTAAGACACTTCCCATAATGGTCAGATCGTGGCTTGAAAAATGTTCTTTGGCTCCTATAACACGCGAATGGGCGCCAAACAAGCTTGAGATATGGCTTCACCTGGCTTTAATAACCAAGCGCAAGGAACAGGTTCGCGTCTTATTTCGGCGATTGATTCCCACCGCGCTGCCGTTTTTTGTCGATCGCGCGGTATTTCAACCATCGCCGGGGGCCAACCTGCGACTGTTTTGCCTGCAGCTTAGATTACTGACGGCTCGGCTAATTCGCCATCTTGTTACATTTTTACCGACCCTATGGGGCGGACTGCGTTGGTTTTGGTTGCATAAGTCGTAAGACAAGTTACGTGAAGAACATGAGGCCCACGATGGCAAGAGTTGCGAAAAAGTAATGATGGCGCATAGCGAGCGGCCAAAATAGGACAAAGCAAACCAACGGGCGAAACAATGAAACGGCAATATCACCCCGTGAGATCACCAGCAGATCTTTGCCCAGTTCCGCTACGCTCGGGAGCTCCGTGTCTTTCATTGTTGAACTCATTTGCCGGCAAATAGGGTGCGCATTCCCGCGCTCACCAAGAACTCAGGCACACGCGGCGCCACCCAGTTTCGTATCGCTACGGCCACCGGCTTTTCAGCTTGCACAACCCAGCCCATGGCCAGAGTGATTTAGGATAGACCAGCATTTCGTAACGTGTCCAAGGTTCATCAGCTGGTTCCAAACGCCAAGGTTTGCAAGAACGCGCGTTGCATTAGGCGCCCACAGCAAGCGGCTCCAGCATCGGCAGCCAGCTTGTCCTGTTCAAGAACCAGAAAACTGATTCCTTGTTGCGCAAGTGTCACGGCCAAAGTGAGGCCAGCCACTCCGCCACCGATAATCAGCCAATCAGCCGCCAAGATCTATCATCCTTCAAGCGTGGGTTATAACCGCTATACTCAAATGTTTCAAGCATGAACCGTAGAAGCTTTCTTGAACTCTCCGCCTCTTTCGCATTAGCGACACCGATCACCAGCGCAGCCGGACCAAAGCGTATTGCATTCGGGGGAATCAGTATCGAATGCAGCACCTATAGCCGCATTCGAGCTAAAGAAGAAGACTTCACCATCTTGCGCGGGGCCGAGCTCGCAGCCAACGAACGGTTCGCCTTCCTTAAGAAATATCCATATCCATTCCTTCCCACGCTGGTGGCGACGGCGGTTCCGGGCGGACCGGTGGATCACGGAACATATGTTCAGATCAAGACCGAATTTCTGAAGCGCGTCAAAGATCTGCTCCCGCTTGACGGCTTATATCTTCCGATGCACGGCGCGATGTTTGTAGACGGGATGGAAGATTCTGAAGGCGATTGGTACGCAGCGGTTCGCGAAATTGTGGGACCCAAGTGCCTGATGAGCGCCAGCTACGATCTGCACGGCAACATCAGCAAGCGGATTATTGACAATCTGGACATGTTATCGGCATTCCGCACGGCACCGCATATCGATCGCGAAGAAACCATGCGACGCGCCTGCGACATGCTCATTCACTGCCTGGATAACAAGATTCAACCAACTCTGGTATGGGCGCCGATTCCCGTGCTCATGCCGGGGGAACGCAGCAGCACGCAGTGGGAACCCGGCAAGAGGCTTTGGGCGCAATTGCCGGAGATGAACGCGCAGCCGGGAGTGCTGGACGTTTCCCTGCTGGTGGGTTACGTTTGGGCGGACGAGCCGCGTTCCACAGCCAGCGCGGTGGTCACGGGAACGGCACTTCCCATTTTGAAGAAGGAAGCCTTGTCGCTGGCCCAGCAATACTGGGACGCGCGCAAGGAATTTCAATTCGGAACCGAGACCGGAAGCATCGCCCAATGTGTGGAGCGCGCGCAAAAAGCGATCACGCAGCCGGTGATTCTGGCCGATTCGGGCGACAATCCGACCGGAGGCGGTACAGGGGACCGCGCGGAGGTGCTGGCTGAACTGCTTCGCCATAATTTCCAGAACGCTGTGTTTGCCGGGATTGCGGACCGGCCTGCCACAGAGTCGTGCTACGCGAGCGGCGTAGGCGCAACTTTGCCATTGCGAATCGGCGCGACGCTCGATCCAAAGGGCAGCACGCCCGTCCAGACAATGGCCAAGGTAATCTTCCTTTTCCAGACTGACAAGCCACTGGAGCGACAGGCTGTGGTGGAGGTTCAGGGAATAAAGGTGGTTCTAACCGCCCGGCGGCGGCCATTTCACGACATAGTCGATTTCAGGTCACTCGGTTTGGAGCCGAAGAGTTTCAAATTGATCGTGGTGAAATCGGGCTATCTCTCGCCGGATCTCGCGCCCATGGCCAATCCGAGCCTGATGGCGCTTTCCGATGGGGCCATTAATCAGGATCTGGAGCATCTGCCGAAGAACCGGTTGCGGAAGCCCAGTTATCCATTCGTCCCCGACTTGAAGTTCGAGCCCTATACAGTGGTCTCAGTTCGTTCCCCTCATTCCTGATATTTTCATCAGCCAGGCTTTCCTGACGCACAAATTCTAACCCGTCCCCATGTCTGCTGTGAGATGTGGTGGCGTTTAGTATCAGGGTCTACGCAATCACATCATGCACGACGGAGCCCGCAACGTCCGTGAGGCGAAAATCGCGGCCGCTGTAGCGATACGTCAACTTCGTGTGGTCCATGCCGAGGAGGTGGAGAGCAGTGGCGTGGAGGTCGTGGATGTGGACGGGTTTGTCGATGGCTTTGAAGCCGAAATCGTCGGTGGCTCCGTAGGTGGTGCCCCCTTTGACGCCGCCGCCGGCCAGGAGGGTCGAGAAGCCCCAGCTATTGTGGTCCCGGCCGTTCTGGTATTTGACTAGGCCGCTTACCTCCACCACTGGAGTGCGGCCGAACTCGCCGCCGATGATAACCAGAGTCTCGTTGAGGAGTCCGCTGGCTTTGAGGTCTTGCAGGAGAGCGGCGATAGGGCCGTCGGCTTTGTGGGCGAGGTCGCGGTGGATGAGAATGTCGTCGTGGTTGTCCCAGGGCTGGCCGTTGCCGTAGTAGACCTGGACCATGCGGACTCCCTTCTCGACAAGGCGGCGGGCGATGAGGCAGCCGCGGCCGAAATCGTGATCGCCATAACGGGCGCGGACGGCCTCGCTTTCCTTGGTGATATCGAAAACCTCCGGGGCCTCGGTTTGCATGCGGAAGGCGATCTCGGCGGATTGGATGTTGGCTTCGAGCATGGGGTCGAAGCCGTCGCGCTGCATTTCGAGGGAGTTCAGTTTGCCAAGGAGATCGAGCTGACGGCGCTGGGCGGGTTGAGCGATTTCGGTATTGCGGATGTAGTGAATCAGCTTGTCGGGAGTCTTCTCGCTATTGGGGATGTAGGTACCCTGATAGATGGCAGGGAGAAATGCGGAGGTCCAGAGCTGGGGGCCAACGATGGGATAGCCGGGGCACAGGACGATGAAGCCAGGGAGATTTTGATTCTCGGAACCGAGGCCGTAAGTGAGCCAGGAACCCATGGATGGGCGGCCGGGGACGCGGTTGCCGCAGTTCATCATGAACAACGAGGGTTCGTGATTGGGAATGTCGGTGAACATGGAGCGGATGACACACACGTCGTCAATGCATTCGCCGAGTTTGGGAAAGATCTCGCTGACTTCGATGCCGCTCTTGCCGCATTTGTGGAATGCAAAAGGCGAGCCGAGGAGATTGCCTGTTTTGCGCTCGGTTTTCAAATTCCCGTCGGGCATGGGCTGGCCGTTGTATTTCTGGAGGAGCGGCTTGGGATCGAAAGTGTCTACTTGCGATGGGCCGCCGTTGAGAAAGAGGAAGATGACGTGTTTTGCTTTAGCAGGGAAGTGGGGGCTTTTTGGCGCAAGAGGATCAACCGCGGTTGTCGTCACGGCGGATGCCAGGCCAGCCATGCCGAAGCCAGCGCCCATGGTACGTAAGATGTCGCGTCGGGTCATGTTCATGGCGGTCAATCCTCAATTCAAATAGCTAAATTCATTAGAACTCAACAGGACTTGCGTGTACTGAGGCCAAGCCTCTTGGGACTCGTGCAGGAACTCAATGCCAAGCTTGCGTTCGTCGGGAGTGGGCTCGCGTTGGAAGAGCAGGCGGTAAGCGGCGGCGATGCGAGCGGGGTCGTCGTTGGCGGCAGTTTCGAGCTTTTGGGCGAGGGTTTTGGATTGCGCCATGACGAAATCGCTGTTCATGAAGAAGAGTTTCTGCAAGGGGACGATGGTGGGCAGGCGCTGTTCACTGGTTACTACCGGATTCGGGAAGTCGAACAGGGCGAGGACGGGGTCGAGACGGCGCCGGCTGACGAAGCCATAGACGGTGCGGCGGTGATTTTCGAGATTGAAGGGGGCTGCGGGGCCACCCTCTTTACAGTCGAGAGTACCGGAGACGAAGAGCAGAGAATCGCGAATAGATTCGACATCGAGACGGCGGCGGTTGGCGCGCCAGAGAAGGCGGTTTGCTGGGTCGGCAGCATACGCGCGATCGTCATTTTCGGTGCTGAGGGCGTAGGTGGAAGAGAGCATCATCTCGCGGTGCAGTTTCTTCAACGACCAGCCTTCGGCCATGAAACGGGAGGCCAGATAATCGAGGAGTTCGGGATGGGAGGGGGTGTCGCCCTGCTTACCGAAGTTGCTGGGAGTGCGGACGATGCCCCAGCCAAAATGCTGCTGCCAAACGCGGTTAACGATTACACGCGAGGTGAGTGGATTTTTGGGATCGACGATGGCTTCGGCAAGATCAAGGCGGCCAGTGCCGTGGGTGAAGGGCTTAGGTTGGCCATCGCTAAGAATGGTGAGGAAGTGCGGCGGCGAAGGATCGCCGGGTGCGTCTTTGTTACCGCGGAGCCAGATATGCTGCTCGGCGAGTTTCTTTTTATCGGCGATGGTTTGGAGGTACGGGTAATGAGGAGGGAGTTCTTTCTTTAAGTCGGCGAGGTGGGCGCGCATTGCGGCGAGGTGCTGGGTCCAGACGCCGGTGAAGAAACGATCGATTTGGGGACCGCCGTAATGGAGCACGCCCTTGTCCCCGAAGATGTCTTCCCAGAGGACGTATTTGTCGCGGGCCATTGACGCGAGATTGGCGCTGGAGAGGTCTTCGCGGGAGGGGTTAAGGCCGAGGCGGACGTGGTTTTCGTCGTCTATGTGTTTTTTCTCCTGGTTGACGGAGAGCACGAGAGTTTGGAAAGCAAGGGCGCTGGTTTTATCCTTAGCTTTGTCCCAGGCGGCGAGGTAAGGATGTTTGTGTTCGGGTTGGGCGAGATATTTGACCCAGCGTTCCAGAGTGTCTTTATCGAGGTTCTTTTCAGTGGCGAGTTGGGGATTGGCCGCGGCGAGCATGTAGTCGGCGGTTTGTTGAGCTAGGATTTCGGCGAGTTCCTGGCTTTGGCGGCCGATGAAATCTTTAATTTCTTTTTCCTGGTCGTCGACTTCCTTCTTCTTCGCTTCGTAGCGGTCTACTTCTTCCTTCGGCGCAAGCGGGGTTTCATGCAATTCCGTGTTGTTGAAGATGCCTAGGAGGGAGTAATAATCCTGCGCGGGGATGGGATCGTATTTGTGGTTATGGCATTGGGCGCAGGCGACGGTGAGTGCCATGAAGCCGCGGGTGGTGGCGTCGACGCGCTCGTCTTGAAACTCGGGGCTGAGGGAGTAGAAGCCCAATCCGGCTTCGTATTTTTCGTGCTGCGGGAGGAGATCGCCGGCGATTTGAGCTTTGACGAATGTATTGAAAGGCATGTCCTGCTGGACGGCTTGAATGACCCAATCGCGGTAGCGGAAGGAATTTTCGTAAGGGTTGTCGCGTTCGGAATCGAGGCGGTCGTCGGAGTAGCGGGCAACGTCGAGCCAGATGCGGCCCCAACGCTCGCCGTAACGCGGGGATTCAAGAAGACGGTCGATAACCTTGGGGAAAGCGGAGGAGGAATGGTCGTGTTCAAAGGCGGCGACTTCTTCGGGCGTGGGAGGAAGGCCGGTGAGATCGAAAGTGGCGCGGCGGATGAGGGCGCGCTTATCGGTGAGCGGGACGGGCTTGAGGCCTTGTTCTTCGAGCTTGGACAGAATAAAGAGATCGATGTCGGATTGAGCCCACTTCTTGTTGTGAACTGATGGCGGAGCGGGATGGGCAATCGGTTGGAAGGACCAAAAGGCGCGCTGTTCGGGAGTGATTTTGTACGGCGCGGATGGAGGGGCGGCAGCGGGTTTGCTGATATTTGGCCAAACTGCGCCATTCTTGATCCAGGTTTCGACGTCGGCGATTTCGGAATCTTTGAGGCGACCAGTGGGCGGCATTTTGAGGCGCGCGTCGGTATAGTGCAGCGCCTTGATCATAAGACTCTTTTCGGGATCGCCAGGAACGATGACGGGTCCGGATTTTCCGCCTTTAAGAGCGTGCTCGGCGGTGTCGAGTTGAAGGCCGCCCATGCGCTCGTCCGTATGGCAGGTATAGCATTTGTTGGCGAAGAGCGGACGGATGCGGGTTTCGAAGAACTCGTCGTTTTGGGCGTGGAGAGCGGGACAAAGAAGGGCCGCTGTTAGCAGAGACGCGGCGGCGAATTTTCCGGCGGGGTGGTGGGATGTCATTTACCGCGATACAATCAAAGGAATCCCGCACTATTTTACATGATTTCCGCCGAACCCATTACCTTATCCCGGGCTGCTGAGTTCCGGACGAAG
This sequence comes from Bryobacterales bacterium, assembly GCA_963718465.1. GTDB lineage: Bacteria > Acidobacteriota > Terriglobia > Bryobacterales > Bryobacteraceae > Bog-105. The sequence continues at coordinate 20,202 of CAVQZK010000023.1, forward strand.
CTGCAATCGAAGATCCTGGTGGCCGATGGCGCTATGGGCACCATGCTCTATGCCAAGGGCATTTTCATCAACCGCTGTTACGACGAATTGAATTTATCGGCAGCGCAGATGGTGAAGGAGGTGCATCAGGAGTATGTCCGCGCCGGCGCCGAGGTGATTGAGAGCAACACTTTCGGCAGCAACCGCGTGCGGCTGACGGCCTTTGGGTTTGCAGAAAAGCTGAAGGCGATTAATGCTGCTGGTGTAAGGCTGGCGCGCGAGGCAGCGGGCGATAGGGCGTATGTGGCGGGCGCGATTGGGCCGCTGGGCACGCCGATTGAACCATTGGGTGCGATGTCTTTCGGGGAGGCGCGGGCGATTTTCAAAGAGCAGGCCGAGGCGCTGGTGGAAGCGGGCATTGACCTGATGGTGCTGGAGACGTTTTCGGAGTTGAACGAATTGCGCGAGGCGATTTTCGCGGCGCGCGAGGCGGCCGGGCCGGACGTGGTGATTGTCGCGCAAATGACGGTGAACGACGATGGAACGCTACTGGACGGGACGAGCACCGAAACGTTTACGCGAAGTTTGAACGAGTGGCCGGTGGATGTGCTGGGCGTGAATTGCTCAGCGGGTCCGAAGGTGGCGCTTGAAACGATTGAGAAAATGCTGGCGTTCACGCGGAAGCCGCTGAGCGCGATGCCGAATGCGGGACTGCCGGCGACGGTGGAAGGGCGCAACATTTATCTGTGCTCACCGGAGTATATGGCGCAGTACGCCAGGCGATTCCTGCAGGCGGGCGTCAGGATGATTGGCGGATGCTGCGGGACGACGCCGGAACATATTAAAACGATTGTCAGCGAAGTGCGTTCATTGCAGCCGGTGCAGCACAGGACGGCGGCGATAGAGGTAAAAGAAGCCGGCAAGGAGCCGGTAAAGAAGCTGGCGAAGGTGCCGGTGGCGGAGAAGAGCCAGTTGGGGGCGAAGCTGGCGGCGGGTAAGTTCGTTGCCTTTGTGGAGATTTTGCCGCCGCGCGGAGTGGACCCAGCGAAAGAAGTAGCGGGCGCGAAGCTTTGCAAAGAGCACGGGATTGATTGCATTAACGTGCCGGACGGGCCGCGGGCCAGCGCACGATTGAGCGCGCAAGTAACGTGCCAGATCATTCAACAGCAAGCGGGCATTGAAGCGGTGCTGCACTTCTGCTGCCGGGACCGGAATATTTTGAGCATGCAATCGGAACTGCTGGGATCGCATGCGGCGGGCGTGAGGAACCTGATTTGCATTACCGGCGATCCGCCGCGCATGGGCAGCTATCCGGATGCGACGGCGGTTTTCGATGTGGATTCGATTGGACTCACGAATATCGCTAACAATCTGAACCAGGGATTGGATATCGGCGGGAATCCAATGGGATCGCAAACGGCGCTGCTGATAGGCGTGGGAGCGAATCCGGGCGCGCTCAACATGGATGAGGAACTGCGGCGCTTCGCGTGGAAGGTTGAAGCTGGGGCGGAGTACGTGGTGACGCAGCCGGTGTTCGATTTGAACCTGCTGGAAACATATTTGAGGAAGACGGAGCAATACAAGATTCCTTTTATTGCGGGCATCTGGCCGTTAACGAGTTACCGGAACGCGGAGTTTATGGTGAACGAGTTGCGGGTGCCGGTTCCGAACGATTTCATGGAGCGGATGAAGCGCGCCGACACGGCCGATAAAGCACGGGCTGAAGGCATTCAGATTGCACGAGAAATGTGCGCACGGGTGCGCCACATGGTTGCGGGTGCACAGTTGAGCGCGCCGTTCGGACGCTATGAGATGGCCGTACAAGTGGCTGAGGCACTAGGATCGCGCTAGACTTACGTGAGTACGCGCCAAGCTTGGCGGTACGCGGAGTTTTATCCCATACGTGGCAACTGACTTAGTTGAAATAGACAGTGAGAATCCGCAGGCGGCGATTGTGGAGCGGGCGGCGAAGGAGATCGCGCGCGGCAAAGTGATCGGGCTACCGACGGATGCGCTGTATGTGCTGGTAGCAGACCCGCTCAATTTGCATGCGGTTGGCCGGGTATTCGATTCGAAGGGGCGCGAGAGCGGGAGATCGCTGCCGCTGGCAATTTCGGACATTCTGATGGCCGAGGATCTGGCGAGCGAGCTGAACAGCCGGTTTTATATTCTGGCGCGGCATTTCTGGCCGGGGCCGCTGACGATGATTGTTCCGGCGTCGGCGAAGGTGCCGCTGAAAGTAACGGGGAATACCGGACGGCTGGCGCTGCGGCATTCGAAGTCGAAGGTATTGAATGCCGTGATTGAGAAGGTGGGGCACGCAGTAATTGCCACGAGCGCGAATAAATCGGGCGAGCCGACCATTAAACTTGGGATCGAATTATTTGCGGCGATGGACGGGCATGTCGATCTAGTGTTGGATGGCGGGCTTTGCACTGGAACGGGTCCGACGACGATCGATATTACGGAACCGTACTGGAAGATGATTAAGGAAGGGGCGATCTCTGAAAGAGAGATTGCGGAGCGGTTGCAGGCGAATTAGCCGGGTACTCTAGGATATGGCGATCGACACCCTGGTTTCGGTTGAAGAATACCTGAGTTCGAGTTACGATCCGGATCGCGAGTATATTGATGGCGAAATCCTGGACAGAAACATGGGAGAACCAGACCACGCCGGCTTACAGGGGTTGATTACAAGCTGGCTGATAGCCCGGCGAAAGGAATTCGGTGTTCATGTCTTCCCCGAGTTGCGCGTCCAGGTGTCGAACCGACGGTTTCGCATTCCAGATATATGCGTTACCACGCAACGCGTAAAGGGGCGAATCCTGCGAGAGCCCCCTCTGCTCTGTATAGAAATCTTATCTCCCGAAGATCGCGCGGGCAGGATTGAAGATAAGATCGACGATTATCTGCGATTTGGGGTGCAGCATATTTGGGTGATCGACCCGCGAGAGAAGAAATGTTGGACCTACGGAGCAAATGGCCGGCGGGAACTGGCGACGGTGCTGACCACGGAAAATCCCAGGATTGAACTGCCCATCGACCAGCTTTTCGCGGAATTAGACGACGAAATCGATTTGTAAGAGAAATAGTCGAAAACGCACCTTTTCTGTTATCCTCTTCATAGAAGCGTTCCTTGTGAGATCGTCCCGCTTGGCCTCCTAAAAATTGATCCGATAGTCAATGTCATGGAGTCCCACTCGAATTAAGTGCTGGTGTGCAGGCTCCGGTGTCGCAAGGCAAGTTGGAGAAGCCTAAAGGCGCTCGGAGGATTCCCCCCTTTGCTCTTCTAGGGGTCAATGACGGGGGTCAAGCGGGACGGTCTCGCACGGAACGCTTTTTTCCTTCCTTGGTCGATGAACATCCTCTTCATTGGAGACATTTTTGCGTCCGGCGGCCGGGGCATTGTCGCGGACAATTTGAACCCGCTCATCACGGAGCACAAAATCAGCCTGGCGATTGCGAATTCGGAAAACAGCGCGGGCGGATTCGGAATTACGCCGCTGATTGCGGAAGAGCTGCTGGCATTGGGTTTGGACGTTCTTACTGGCGGCAACCACAGCTTCGACAAGCGCGAAATCCACGATTATTTGAATACTCAGCCGCGGCTGTTGAGGCCGGCCAATTATCCCAACGGTTTGGCGGGTTCGGGCGTGTACACCGGCAAGGCGCGGAACGGCGTACCTTTTGCCGTGTTGAATCTGCAAGGGCGGGCGCATATGACTAATATCGACTGCCCGTTCCGGAAGGCCGACGCGCTGCTGATGGGGCTCGATCCGGAGATCAAGATTCGATTCGTGGATTTTCACGCGGAGCTGACGAGCGAGAAAGTGGCGATGGGGTGGCATTTGGACGGGCGGGCCACCGCGATGATTGGAACGCACACGCATATACCGACAGCCGATACGCGAGTGTTGCCGGGCGGTCTGGCTTATCAGACGGACGCGGGGATGACGGGACCTTACGATTCAGTGATTGGGGTGGATAAGGAGACAATCATCCGGCGTTTTATGACCGGGATTCCGGGACGCATGGAGGCGGCCCGCCATGGAGTTGAGTTGCACGGCGTGGTGATTCAAGCGGACGAGCACACCGGCAAAGCGCAGGCAATTGAACGGGTGCATTGTTTAAAGTAGCGCTACTCGGCGCGCAGGGCTTGCATGGGCGAAATCAGACTTGCTCGGAAGGCTGGAATCAAGCACGCGATAAAGGCCGAAAAAGCGAGCACCGCGATGGCTACCAGCGTTACCATGGGATCATACGGATTCATGCCGTAGAGCTGAGTGCCCAGGAATTTGCCCGCCGCCATGGTTAATGGCAAGCCGATGAATAATCCAAAGATAATCAGCGCGAATGCGCCGCGAAGTACCAGTCCCACAACGTGGCCGCGATGCGCACCCAGCGCCATGCGTACGCCGATCTCGTTGGTGCGGCGTCCGGCGTTGTAAGCGGTCACTCCATACAGACCGATTGAAGCCAAGACGAGAGAGAGAATTCCAAAGAACGATGTGAGGCGCGCGATAAGGCGTTGTTGGGTGAATTGTGTTGATACCTGGTCCCGCAAGCTGAGAATAAAGGCCACTGGCAGGTTCGGGTCGACCGCGGCTATTGCCCGTCTGAAGTCAGATGGGGAGAGGTTCGCTCCGGGTTTCGTTACAACTACGACTTGGTTGAGGAAATGCGAACGCAGATCGCCTTTCGTAAACTCCGCTTTTGGAAAAACGTCGTGCTGAGATTCGGGCACAAAGAAGAAAGGGCTGATAGGTTGGCCTAAGTTGTAGGTCAGATAACGGGCATCTTTGGCGACGCCAATGATTTCGTAGAGGCGTGAAGCTCCGAATTCGGACCGTCCGAAATACTTACCGATGGGGTTCTCATGTTTGAAAAACTTGCGGACAAACGCCTCATTGACGACTGCCACATGAGGTGAAGTCTCCGTATCCTGCTCGGAGATGGAGCGCCCTCTGAGAATGGGATTTCCGATTACTTCGAAATATCCTCCGGTGACACGATCGAATGAAGCAGAATTGTCTTCCTTGGAACCGGGGATGGCCCGTCCGTCGATGAAGACCCCGTCAGTCCAACTGTCGCCGCTTAACGGCGAATAGCTGCAAAGAGCTACTGATGCCACACCGGGAAGGCTTGCTAACGAATCGTGAATGCGCTGGTAAAGCGGCGTAAGTTGCTCAGCCCGGTAGTCTGACGGTTGCGGATTGATGTTCACGATGGTGCGCCTCTCCTGGTCAAATCCGAAATCCTGGTTTTCCAAATTATGAAGTGCGGAAGTAAGCAGCCCGGAGGCGGACAGCAAGACAAGCGAGAGCGCAGCCTGAGACACGACCAACGTCTTGCGCGGGAGCGAGCCAGAACGGCTGGTGGAACGGTTGACGCCGCGCAGCGCTTCTATGGGATCAACGCGGGCGGACATCCAAGCGGGAGCGATACCAAAGGCAACTCCAGTAAGGAGCGAGATGGCGAAGGCAAACAGCAGGACCGGCATTGAGGGCGAAGCGCTGATAGGTATGGTCGCGAATCCTGGAACAGTGGAAAATGCGAAATGTAAAAGGAGACGCGTCCCGGCGAATGCAATTGCCAGGCCCACTGCGCCCCCGAGCAGAGAAAGTAAAATGCTTTCGGTGAGTGCCTGGCGAACAAGACGCGACGGGCGCGCCCCCAAAGCCACGCTTAAGGATATTTGTTGCCGCTGCTCAATGCCACGCACCAGCATGAGATTAGCTACGTTCGCGCAAACGATCAACAGGACAAAGCCGGAAACCATCATCAAGACGTATAACCAGTGCTCGTACTGTTCCCGCATACTGGTGATTCCGGCGCCCCCAGGGCTCAAATATAGGGTTTGTTGCGGCAGGTTCGCCCGCACATTACTATCCATTTCTCCCCAGTGCGAGCGCAGCCATTGTTTCAGTTCCACCCGCATTTGAGCCTCGAATGGAAGCGGCTTTCGCGCCCGGCTGAATGCGGCCGATCAAGTCCAGCCAGTGGGCGTCCGGAATGTGAAGCAAAGAACTGTCACCCCTCAAGAGAGGCTCGGCCGCTAAGGGCAGAAAGAAATCGGGAGGCCGTTCACTTAGAGTGTCGCCAAAGAAATCGGGAGGAGCAACGCCGATCACCGTAAACGGGTTGTTATTGAAGGTAAAAACACTGCCGATTACAGATGGATCTGAACCGTATTTCTGCTGCCATAGGCGATAGCTCATAACGGTAACCGGCGGGGCGCCAGATTGATCGTCGGCCGCCGCGAGCGTTCGGCCTGCAATGGCTTTTACCCCGAACATCAGTGAAGTAATTGCCAGACACAAACTCGCCGGGATAGCTTTGGACCGCCTCCGAGGTGCTTGAGCGCCTGATTCCGAAGAGTGAACCGCTGCCGCCTGCCTGAAAGGCAGCTAGTTCCGCAAACCCCTTGGTGTTATTTCGAAAGTGTTTATAAAGATCGTAGGAGAAAATCGAAAACTCCCTGGACTGGTTATATCCGCCCCACATGCAGCAATGGGTTTCTCTGCCTAGCCGGTATAAGTCGTTGGGGTTCGCGACTGACAGCGATTTCAGCAGGACCGCATGCACCAAGGTGAAAATGGAAGTGGTTGCGCCAATGCCAAGGGCCAGGGTGAGGATTGTCGTAAGAGTGAACGCTGGGGCCTTCCGCAAGCGGCGCAATGCCTGGCGGGTATCTTTCACTAAAGTTTCCAGGAACGGCAGTCCCCGCCGATCCCGATAATCTTCCCGCATCGCTTCCACGGCTCCGAATTTAAGAGCGGCGTGGCGCCGTGCCTCAACCTGTGAAAGACCGGCACGCAGATTTTCGGCGGTTTGCAGAGTGATATGTTCTTCAATCTCCACTCTCAAGCGCTCTTCATCTTGCCGGGTTCTTGCCCACGAACTTAGCCGTTTGAGGAAGCGCCGAAGAGTTCTCATTTCAGATCCTCAGCTTTGACGGAAAAAAAGCGGCCGATGATAGCCGCCGTCTGCTCCCAATCTTGCGTCTCGGCCTGTAATTGTTTGCGCCCATCGCGCGTGAGGCGATAAAAGCGGGCCTTGCGATTATTCTCAGAAGCGCCCCATTCAGAGGCGATGGAGCCTTCCTGCTCCAGTTTCAGCAGGACGGGATAGAGCGTGCCTTGATTTAGCGTGAGCAGGTCGCCGCTGATCTGCTCAATACGTCGCGCGATGCCATAGCCGTGCAGGGGACCCAGGACGTCGAGAGTTTTCAGAACCATCAGCGCCAGCGTGCCCTGCCGGACGTCGGTTTTCTCTTTCATAAGCTTTTCACTCGGTGCGCAACGCTTCCAGCGGCGAGATCCGGCTTGCGCGGAATGCCGGGATCAAAGAGGCGGCCAGCGCCGCCAATGCGAGCGCCACCACAGCTATCAACGTCACCAAAGGATTGTATGGATTCATGCCATAAAGCTGGCTTCCCAGGAATCGGCCCGCCGCCAGAGTTAACGGCAATCCAAGTAATAATCCAAAGACAATCAGCGCGAAGGCTCCGCGGAGCACCAGCGCCACAACTTTCCGGCGATCCGCACCCAGAGCCATGCGTACTCCGATCTCATTGATACGACGTCCCGCGTTGTAGGCAGTAACTCCATACAAGCCGATAGAAGCTAGGACCAACGAAAGGATTCCGAAGAACGAGGTGAGGCGTGCAATCAAGCGCTGCTGGGTAAATTGGAATGCCACTTGCTCTCTCAGAGTGCGGATCGAAATAACCGGCAGATTTGGATCGACCGAAGCCATAGCTTGGCGTAGCTGCGCGCTGGACGGGTTGGCTCCAGGCTTGGTCACAATGACGATGTCATGCAGGAAATGCGAGCCCGGAGAGACCTCTTTGAATTCGGCGCCCGGGGAAATGATCATGCTGGGCTTCCGGCAGAAAATAGAACGGATCAACCGGCTTGTCGAGGCTGTAAGTCAAATTGCGAATGTCTTTGGCGGTGCCTACAATTTCGTATTGGCGTTCAGATCCGATGCCTTCCCGGCCGAAGTGCTTTCCAATCGGATCGTCATTCCTGAAAAATTTCCGCGCAAACGCCTCGATTGATAACTGCCACGTGGCGTGAAGTCGCCGTATCCTGCTCGGAGATGCCGCGTCCTCTTAGGATCGGATTGTCAATGACGCCAAAGTATCCCGGCGTGATTCGATCCCAGAAAGCCGAAGATATTGTCTTTGGGTGCGGGAGCCGGATGTCCATCTACCCAGACTTCGCCGCCCCAATAGTTGCCGTTTTGCGGCGAGTACGTGCAGAGAGCCACTGCCGATACGCTGGGAATACTCAAGAGCGAATCATGGATACGCCGGTAAAGCGGCGTGAGTTGATCGTACCGGTAACCGGCCAGCCTTGGCTCAATATTCATAACGATGCGCCGATCCTGATCGAATCCGAGATCTTGATTCTCTAGTTTGTGCAGAGCGGTTGTGAGCAGTCCCGACGCCGATAGCAAAATAAGCGAGAGCGCCGCCTGGAATACCACAAGCGTCTTCTGCGGGCGCGAGCCCGTGCGGGCAGTTGAGCGGCTGGCTCCGCGAAGGGCTTCAATCGGATCTACCCGCGTGGCCATCCATGCAGGAGCAATGCCGAAGGCAATTCCCGTCAACAGCGAAACGCCGAGGGCGAAGAGCAGAACCGGCATGGAAGGAGACGCGCTGATGGGTACGCTTGGCATGCCGCCAACCACCGGGAATGCAAAATGCAGAATCATTCGCGTACCGGCAAATGCGATCGCCAAGCCCGACGCGCCACCGAAAAGCGACAGCAAGATGCTTTCGGTGAGGGCCTGCCTCACCAATCGGGATGGTTGCGCCCCCAGCGCCATACTCAATGATGTCTGCCCACGCCGCTCCTTGCCGCGAACGAGCATGAGGTTGGCCACGTTAGCGCAGACGATGAGCAGCACAAATGCGGTAACCATCATCAGGATCTGAAGCCTGTCCTCATATTCCTCTCGCATGCTGGTGATGCCAGCGCCTCCCGGGCTGAGGAACAGGGTCTGACTGGGAAAATTCGCGCGATCATTGGCGCTCATCTCACCCCAGTGCGAACGCAGCCACTGCTTCAGTTCTACCCGCATCTCGGCTTCTAGCGAAGCGGGTTTCGCACCTGGCTGAATACGGCCGATCAACTCCAGCCAGTGAGTGTCGTACTTGTTCAAATCGGCATCGGCCTCCACAAACGGTTCCATGTTCAGCGGCAGAAAGAAATCGGGCGAAGTGTTGCGCAGAGTGTCGCCAAAGAATTTCGGCGGAGTGATTCCCACCACGGTAAAGGGCTTGTCATCCAGATTGAAGACGCTGCCGATGACTGATGGATCCGATCCGTACTGTTGCTCCCATAAGCGATAGCTCATCACCGCGACGGGCGGAGCGCCGGGTTGATCGTCTTTGGACGTAAGCGCGCGCCCGGCGAACGCTTTTATGCCGAACATGCCAAAGTAATTGCCTGATACGAACTCGCCTGGATAGCTTTGGGCAGCTTCCGCCCTGCCCGAGCGCCGAACGCCAAACAGCGGTTGGATTGCCGGGAATGCCGCTAATTCCGCAAACCCTTTGGTGTTGTCCCGAAGGTATTTGTACAAATCGTACGAGACAAGCGAGAACTCTTTATCTTGGCTGTACCCGCTCTGGTAGCAGCAACGCGCTTCTTTCCCCAGGCGGTACAATTCGCCGGGATTCGCTACCGCTAGCGACTTCAGCAGAACGGCATGCACCAAAGTAAAAATAGAAGTGGTTGCGCCAATACCCAGCGCCAGCGTGAGGACAATTGTGATGGTAAACGCCGGGGCTTTGCGCAAGCCGCGAAATGAGTGGCGCGTATCCTTCAACAGAGTTTCCATGAATGGCAGTCCTTTCTGGTCCCGATAGCTTTCCTTGATTGACTCCACCGCGCCGAACTTTAGCACCGCTTGACGCCGTGCTTCGCCGGGTGAAAGACCGCTGCGAATATTTTCAGCGGTTTGCAGAGCCAGATGTTCTTTAATTTCCGCTTGTAATCGTTCTTCGTCTTGCCGCGTTCTTGCCCAGGAGCCAAGTTTTTGGAAGAACCGCCGGAAAACTCTCATTTCAGATACCGCTTTCTCTTTTATCTTGCCTTATTGGGTTTCCAACAGGAAGCATGGCACATTTCATTTGGGAAAGCAACAGAGCAGTTTTGCCATCGTTAACCTGGTGGTTCAGAACTCCGCGAGGTAGTAAGTTTGGATAATGAGTACGGAGATGGAACAGGTTCCGGGTTTTCTATTTTTCGATCATGTGGCGATTTCCGTGAAACCTGGGGAACTCGAATCGCACGTCAAAGCCTACCAGGCGCTCGGTTTTAAAGAAATGCATCGCGAAGACGTGCTAGGGTCCGATCAGGTGCGCGAGGTGCTGTTACAGGTAGGCGACGGTCCGAATCTGCTGCAATTGTTGGAGCCGTTGAGTCCACAGTCGCCGGTAGCCAGGCAACTCGAAAAGAACGGCGGGCGCGGCGGACTAGCTCACGTCGCCTTACGCGTGGGCGATATCCAAAAGGCGTTCGACTATCTGAAAACAAATGGCTTCAACGTCATCGATGAGGCGCCTCGCAAGGGCTCGCGGGGGACTACGGTTTTCTTTGTGCATCCTAAGACTACTGACACCGCGGCGTTCGGTTATTTGATCGAAGTGGTTCAGGAGGGTCATGCCTGACGACCTGAATTTAGCCCAAGACTTCCCGCCGGTGTCAACTGCGGAGTGGGAGGCGGCAATTCAAAAAGATCTGAAGGGTGCCGACTACGAGAAGACGCTGGTTTGGCGCACGGACGAAGGTATCGCCATCCAGCCATATTACCGGCGAGAAGATCTTACGGGTTTGGAAGCACAGACCGAATCCGTTCCAGGAGGGTTCCCGTTTGTTCGGGGAAGCGGAAAAGAATGGGAGATCGATCAGGAGTTTTTGCCGAAAGCGGACGCGATCCGGGCCGACCTGGTACATGAGGCTGGCGCGCATGCGGTTGAAGAACTCGGTATCGCGCTGGCTGCGGGCGTGGAAAAACTGGCCCAACTCACCGAAGACCGCCCGGTGGATGCGGCCGCGCGCGATATCGAATTCGTCTTTGCAGTAGGTTCGACGTACTTTGTTGAGATCGCGAAGCTGCGGGCGGCGCGAATGCTGTGGGCGCAAGCGGTCTCAGCGTTCGGGCCGGTGGATCCCAAATCCTGCTTGATGCAATCTGCACGTGAGAACATCGCGCTTGAACAAAAGCGTTTGCGACCCATACACGAACCTGCTGCGCGTAACGACGGAGGCCATGTCGGCCGCCATTGGAGGATGCGAGACGCTTACGGTTGAGCCGTTCGGATTCGATGCGCATCTGGCGCTCAACCTGCAACGCATTCTGGCCGAGGAAGCGCACCTGGGTGCGGTCAGCCGACACGGCCGGCGGCTCTTATTATGTTGAAGCCCTGACCTCCGCCTTAGCCCGCGAGGCTTGGAAACTGTTCCAACAAATAGAGGCTGAAGGAGGCTATAGCCGGGCATTGGCGTCGGGATCGCTGGCCGCGAGAAAGCCGTCTCGTCGCGGCGCAGAAAGGTTGACGCATGAAACCTGATTTCTCGAAGATCGATTTTCAACCGCGGGCTGCGTCCGGGGCCACGTCGGTTGCCGATGACCCGGTTTGGATGACGCTAGAGCGGATTCCAGTAAAACCGTACTACACAGCTGCCGACCTGCGCGGCATGGAGCATCTGGAATATGCCGCCGGAGTTGCACCGTTCCTGCGCGGTCCATACTCGACTATGTATGCCACGCAGCCCTGGACCATACGCCAGTATGCCGGTTTCTCCACGGCAGAGGAATCGAACGCTTTCTATCGGCGCAATTTGGCTGCGGGGCAAAAAGGACTGTCAGTAGCTTTCGATTTGGCAACCCATCGCGGCTACGATTCGGATAACGAGCGCGTAGTGGGAGATGTTGGAAAAGCGGGCGTGGCGATTGACTCCGTGGAGGATATGAAAATCCTCTTCAGCCAGATTCCACTCGACCAGATGTCGGTCTCCATGACCATGAATGGCGCGGTTCTGCCCATTATGGCGTTCTACATCGTCGCTGCGGAAGAGCAGGGCGTTACTCCGCAGCAACTCAGCGGCACTATTCAGAACGACATATTAAAAGAGTTCATGGTCCGCAACACCTATATCTATCCGCCCGGGCCATCCATGAAGATCATCGGCGATATTTTCCGATATTGCTCCGCTAACATGCCCAAGTTCAACTGTATTTCGATCAGCGGATACCACATGCAGGAGGCCGGTGCCACGGCTGATATCGAACTGGGTTACACGTTGGCGGACGGACTCGAATACATTCGCACGGGGATTCGCGCCGGGTTGGATATCGACGAGTTTGCCCCTCGCTTGAGTTTCTTCTGGGGTATCGGGATGAATCACTTCATGGAGATTGCCAAGCTGCGCGCGGCGCGTGTTCTGTGGGCGAGGCTCATAAAGCATTTTAATCCGAAAAACCCGAAATCGATGATCCTCCGCGCGCATTCCCAAACCTCGGGATGGAGCCTGACGGCGCAGGATGCTTTCAATAACGTGCCGCGGACCTGCGTTGAAGCACTGGCCGCGGTTCTTGGGCACACCCAATCGCTGCATACGAACGCGCTTGACGAAGCTATCGCCCTGCCCAGCGATTTTTCGGCGCACATCGCCCGCGATACCCAGATTTACCTTCAGGAGGAGACTGGGATTACCCGCGTGGTGGATCCATGGGCAGGCAGCTATTATGTGGAAAGCCTGACGCATGAATTGATGCACAAAGCGTGGCGCCACATTCAGGAGATTGAGAATTTAGGAGGAATGGCGAAGGCCATTGAGACCGGCATTCCCAAAATGCGGATTGAAGAAGCAGCAGCCCGCCGCCAAGGCCAGATCGATGCCGGGCGCGAAACAATTGTTGGCGTGAATAAGTACCGTCTCGCGCAGGAAGAGGCCATGGATGTTCGGGAGGTTGATAACGATGCGGTGCGTAAATCGCAGGTGCGGCACCTAGCGGAACTCCGGCGCACACGTAACGCAACGGCTGTGAATGAAGCTCTTGAGGCTCTCACCGAAAGCGCGAAAAACGGTTCGGGCAACCTGCTGGAACTGACGGTAAACGCGGCCCGCGTGCGCGTGACTTTGGGAGAAATCTCCTGGGCGCTCGAGGAGGTGTTCGGCCGCTATCAGGCGGTAAGCCGGACCATCTCCGGCGTGTACTCGTCGGAGAGTGAAAAGGATCCCGAGTTTCAAAAAGCGCGTGCAATGGCGCAGGAGTTTGCTGAAATGGAGGGACGGCGTCCACGTATTCTCGTCGCCAAAATGGGGCAGGACGGGCACGACCGCGGCGCAAAGGTTATAGCCACGGCATTCGCCGATCTCGGTTTCGACGTGGACGTTGGTCCGTTGTTTCAGACGCCTCGTGAAGCAGCCGCCATGGCCGTCGAAAACGATGTCCATGTGCTTGGAATTTCCACCCTCGCGGGCGGCCACAAAACGCTGGTGCCGGAAGTAATCGCAGAACTGAAACGGAGCGGCCGCGGCGACATTCTCGTCTTCCTTGGCGGAGTGATTCCGCCGCGTGATTACGATTTTTTGTACCGCGCGGGGGTAGCGGGCGTATTTGGCCCCGGCTCAGCGATTCCGGTTTGCGCCCAAGGCATTCTAAACTGTCTGATGAGTAGTATTCGTGCCGCCTAGATTGCTTCCGTCAGATCAGGCGCCCCTCGGACGGCTATCCCTCAACAGATACGTGGACGGAGTTTTGAGCGGAGACCGGGCGGTGCTGGCACGGGCCATTACGCTGATTGAAAGCCGTTTGCCAGCAGACGGCGAGTTGGCGGCGCGCCTGCTGAATACTGTTTTGCCGTACACCGGGAAATCGCGGCGCGTAGGTATAACGGGAGTGCCGGGGGTGGGTAAGAGCACGTTCATCGACGTGTTGGGCTTGCACGTAACGCGGGACCTCGACGAGCGCCTAGCGGTACTCAGCGTAGATCCTTCAAGTCCCATCTCGGGCGGGAGCATTCTAGGAGATAAGACGCGGATGGAGCGGCTTTCCCTGGAGGGGCGCGCGTTCATTCGTCCTTCTCCGGCATGCGGCCATCTGGGCGGCGTCGCACGACGGACTCGTGAAGCCATTTTGCTGTGCGAGGCTGCGGGATACCGCAATGTTTTCATCGAGACGGTGGGCGTGGGTCAATCGGAGACGGCGGTGCGCTCTATGTCGGACTTTTTTCTCCTCTTGATGCTCGCCGGAGCTGGCGACGAATTGCAGGGCATCAAACGCGGCATTATTGAGATGATTGACGGCATGGCGATCAACAAGGCCGATGGCGATAATCAGTTAAAGGCCGAACACGCCCGCATTGAATATGCCAGCGCCCTGCACCTATTCCCAACCTCTGGTGACGGTTGGACTCCGCGCGTGGTAACCTGCTCATCGCTTGAAAACCGAGGTATCCACGAGATTTGGGAAATGGTTCTAGAACACGAAGCGCAACTCACGGCAACGGGCCGGCTCGCCGAGCGGCGGAGTCGCCAGGCGCTTCAATGGATGGACGAGCTGGTTAGCCTGGGGCTTGAGGAACTGTTCCGCGCCGAACCCGCTGTGGCCGCGTGGCTGCCCAAGTTGCGCGATGACGTTCGCCGGGGGCGGATTACTCCGCTCGCCGCGAGCCGCGACTTGCTCAATCTTTTTCACCCGAACGAGAAGTGACTACGCCTTTTACGTTGTCCGACCCAAACGATGTCTCCGTCACCATCTGCAACATCCAAATTGCGGAGAGCGTAAAGGGATACCTGACCCGCGAAGAACTCGGAAAAGCGGAGAGGTTCAAATTTAGAGAAGACCAATGGCGCTCCATTACCGCGCGCGGGGTCTTGCGTCTTTTGCTCAGCAAATATTTGGACAAGATCGAGTTCGGCGCCTCGGAATATGGCAAGCCCTTTTTGAGGGGCGATAGCGGGGTTGAATTCAACGTGGCGCACTCGGGTGATTTCGCGATCGTCGCCATTGCCCGCGGCCGCGAAATCGGCGTTGATATCGAGCGTATTCAACCTGAAATTGAAGTGGAAAGCGTGGCGGAACGGTACTTCTTCCACGAAGAGCGCACCTGGTTGCTGAGCCAACCTAGCCGCCTCGAAAGTTTTTACCGCTTATGGACTGCGAAGGAGTCGGTCATAAAAGCGGCGGGTCTGGGTCTCTCCATGCCGCTTGACTCTTTCTCCGTGGCGTTCGCAGACCGAGGAGAAATCGTTGTCACCTCGCAAACGGGCTTTACCGCCCGCGAACTCTCAGTTTCTCCCGGCTATAAGGCCGCTCTGGCCGCCACTGGAACTGACCCCTTTCATCTTCACTACGGAAACGGTGATTTGCGAGGGGTATTGCTGTGAGTGATGAATGGCGTTGTGCGCCACCACCCCGGTAGCTTCATCGTAGTTATTGCCGCCGGTATTCAGGTTGCGGTCGAAGCGTGGAAAGTTGCTGCTTGAAATCTCAATCCGCAGTCTATGACCGGCCGGGAAGAAGTTGCTGGTGGTCATGGGCTGCAGCGTCAATTTGTACACCTTGTCCTTTTCCATCCAAACGGGCGGCTTGTCATAGCCTTCGCGATACCGGACGCGCTGGATGGTCTCGTCCAGGTTATATGCTTTGCCATCGGGGTAGACGTCGATTACCTTGATTGTGAAATCGGTGTCTTTGACGTCGGAGGAAACATAGAGCGTGGCTTCAAGAGGCCCGCTCACTTCAATTCCTTCCTTCAACGGTTCTGTTGAATAGACTAGAATGTCGGCGCGCGCTTCCATCTTGCGCTGATCGAATGCGCCGCCGGTGACCGCGTTGCCGGTGCAGCAAACATTGCCTCCATAAGAGGGTACCGGGTTCATCGGGTCATAAGTAAATGCGTCCTGGCTGTCTGCGGCGGTAGGCTTTGCTGTCAGCACGCCATCGCCATTCAGGCTGTTCGCTTTGCCGCCGCTTGCCAGGAAAAAAGTCATGGCCTCCGCACCCTCGGGCGGCCAAGTATTGGACGTTTGCCACTTATTTATACCCATCGTGAAATAGCGAACCTTAGGCGTTTTTTCGAGGAACTGGTTCTTCTCGCCTTTCAGAAAGTAATCGAACCAGCCATAGGTCAGTGCGTCGTAATCGAGCCTTGCGTCACCCATGCTGCGCTCGCCTACTATGGTGTCTTCAGTGGCGCGCTTGTACGAGCAATGAAGAGTAGGCGCGATGACGGCATACTGCTCATTTGCGATCTCAGGGCGAGCGGTTTTGCGGACATAGTTATAGGCCGCAAGATTTGGCCCGATGGACACGTCATACCAGGACATAAACCAGAATCCCGGCACGTTGATGGGCATGCTGTCATTCCATAAACCGCCTCGATACCAAGCTGGATCGTTCGGCTGGCGCTTGATCATGGCGCCGCCGGTTGAGACCTCCTCGCGGTCGGCGAAGATTCCGTGCGGCCCATCCACCGATTTGATGATGTCCTTTTCAGGAAGGTATGTAAGGGCCTTCGACCAGTCGACAGGCGGCAGTTGTTGGGCGAGATCGAACGCTTTGGAGGCGCGAATCAAATCCTCTTGCGTGGTGTTGGGCGGGAACATGGGCCGAATTTGATTTTGTTCGCCATAGAGCCAGGCGATGAATAACATTTGCACGGCTCCGCCCCGATACCAATTGCCTTGCTCATAATAGGGGCCGACCCGGCCGACGCCTGCGCCAAAGCCTTGCGGGATCATGGCGGCAAACGCAGGATTGTTCTGCGCCGCCACGCCCAATTGCCATTCGGCAGTGGATGAGCAGCCGAGAGTCCCAACTTTGCCGTTCGACCAGGGGAAGCTTGACATCCAAGTGAGCTCGTCGTTGCCGTCTGAGAGAGGCGCGCCCAAAATGTCGTAAGCGCCTTCGGAAAAGAAATGGCCACGCTCATTCATCTCGACATACGCGTAGCCGCGTTTCACCGCTTCCAGTTCGGTTGTCATGTCGCGCGGCGCGCCGAGTTTGACATCCCAGAAATTGAAATTGTAGGGTGTGCGGACAAAAATGATCGGGTACTTTTTCGAAGCGTCCTTCGGGCGGTAAACGTCGGCGGCCATGCGCTTGCCATCACGCATCATCACCATTATTTTTCGGTCAATGACGGCAACCGATTCGAGTTCTTTTTCGATGGCGTTGCGCTTGGCGATCAACTGAGCATCGCGCGCGGGTTGCTGCGCGAAGACGGGAAGCGTGAAGAAACAGGCGAGAGCCGCAAGTGCGAATGATTTCATTTCGGTCGGAATTTCATTTTAGATGACAGGGAATGGGCGCTCACCAATAACTGCCCTGTTGTTTTCCCAAATAAAGTGTGCCATGCTACTTGTTGGAAACCAACATGACTACGTTGTGAAGGGAAGAACGGACGTTCGGCAAGGAACTTCGGACTGAAAGGAGAGGATTGCGATGAGATCTCTGAGGCGGTTCGTCACGAGGCTGGTTACCTCGACAATGGGCCGGCGAGATGACGAACGATTAAGGGAAGAGGTTGAGGAGCATCTTGCCTTGCAGACAGCGGAAAATCTTCGAGCCGGCTTATCGCCGGTGGAGGCGCGCCGCCAAGCGGTGCTGAAATTCGGCGCGGTGGAAGCGATGAAGGAAGAGTATAGAGATCAGCGAGGGCTGGCGTTGCTGGAAACGCTAGTTCAGAATGTGCGGTTCGGGATCAGGCAATTGCGCAAGACCCCAGGCCTGACCTTAACTGTGCTTCTAACTCTGGCGTTGGGAATTGGAGCCAACACCGCGATCTTTACGGTGGACTACGCGACGCTGCTGGCGCCGTTGCCATATCCCCAAGCCGGGCAGTTGGTTATGGTCTGGTCGAAGATTCGAGGGCAACGGCAAAACGCAGTTTCGGCGGCAGATTTCATCGACTGGAAGCAGCAGAGCAACGCCTTTCAAGACCTGAACGCCCAGACGGAAGGTTCCTTCAATGTGGCTACCCGCGAGCAACCGGAAAATATGGAAGCGAGGATCACCACGCCGGGCCTGTATAAGATGCTGGGTTATCCGTTTTCGCTAGGGCGCGATTTTCTGCCGGAGGAAGGGCAGCCGGGGAGGAACCACGTCGTTATCCTGACGCATAAGCTGTGGGAACGGCTCGGCAGCGACACCCATGTGCTTGGCGCCAATATGCGCATCAATGACGAGCTATACACGGTGGTGGGTGTTTTCGCTCCAGGCCTGACGGACCGAGGGCAGGGAGAATTCGCGGTTCCGCTGGCCTTCATGCCCGAGCAATTCAACCGCGACAGGCATTGGCTCGATGTCATGGGCAGGCTCAGGCCCGGCGTCACGATCAAGCAGGCTCAAGCCGAGATGGATGGCGTGGCGGCGCGTCTTGCCGGTACGTACCCGAAGAGCAATAAGGGCTGGGGCGCATCGGTTGAGCCGCTCAAGAACGACTTCATCCCGACGGAGCGAATCATGATGCTCTGGCTGCTGCTGGGCGCAGTGGGTTTCGTGCTGCTGATCGCCTGCGCGAACGTGGCCAATCTACTGCTTGCACGGGGCATGAACCGTCAGAAAGAAATGGCAGTTCGGACGGCATTGGGAGCGAAATCCGGAACGATTTTCGGGCAGCTTCTGAGCGAGAGCTTGCTGCTTGCCTTTGCCGGCGGCGCGTTGGGTGTAGGCGTTGGCCACGCCATGCTGCGGGGACTGGTTGCCGTGATGCCGCCGAATACCTTGCCTAGCGAAGCGGACCTGAGTCTGAATTATCAGATCCTGCTCTTTACCCTGGCTGCCGCTTCGCTGGCCGGAGTGCTGTTCGGCTGCGCTCCGGCGTGGTATGCCTCGCGCATCGATCCCGCGGAAGCGCTTAAAGAGGGCGGCCGTTCGGGGACCAGTGCGGGCCGCCACCGCTTGCGCCGCTCACTAGTCATCCTGGAATTTGCCCTGACGTTGACGTTGCTCGCCGGCGCGGGGTTGGCGATACACAGCTTCTGGAATCTTACGCGCGTCGATCCTGGAGTTCGTACGGACCATACACTTACATTCTTTCTTCCGGTACCCGAGTCGCGCCCCAACAACCCAGAGTGGATTGCCGCCTACTATCGCCGGATTCTTTCCAACGTTGCAGCGGTTCCGGGCGTATCCGCTGTCTCGGCGGAGACGGGAACGCCGCTCGAGGGCGCAGGCTTCGACACGTTCTTTTCAATCGCCGGCCAGCCCATGTCCGCGGACTCGTCGCAACGTCCCGAAGCAAGTTTCCAGATGATTACCTCCGATTACTTTCGAACGTTCGGCATCCGGCTTGTGAAGGGACGCCTGTTTACGGACCAAGACAATGCCTCCAGCGTGAAGGTAGCGCTAGTCAACCAGGACTTCGCCGATCACTTCCTGAAGGGGAGCGATCCGTTGGAAAAGCGCGTGCTAGTGCCTCAGTTGTTATCGCATCCGACGCGAGCCGGTCCTCCGGTCGAGTGGCAAATCGTGGGGGTCTTCCGCAATGTGCGGAGCCGTGGGTTCCGCCAAGACAATCCAGAGATATATGTTCCCTTTTGGCAGGCTCCCTGGCCGAGCGCGGGCATCGGCGTCCGCACAGTGAAAAATCCAGCATCTATGATGAGGAGCATCGCGGCAGCGGTACACAGCGTGGATCCGCTGATTGCTCTTGCCAATCCGCGCACCATGGAACAGGTACGGGACGACGTACTTGCCAACGACAGGTTTACGGTGATCCTTTTTGCCAGCTTTGCGGGTATCGCGCTGTTACTGTCCACTCTCGGGATCTATGGAGTCATGGCCTTCTCGGTCGCGCAACGTTCGCACGAGATTGCCTTGCGGATGGCGCTCGGCGCTACGCGGAATCGCGTGCTTGCGTTAGTACTCGGAGAGGGCGCGGCGCTGGCCGGTGCTGGATTGGGACTCGGCCTGATTGGCGCCTACTTCGTGGGCCGTACAATGCAGAGCGCCTTGTTCGTTGTCGGGGCGATGGACTCGTCCGCGTTCGCTGCGGTGGGATTCATTCTTCTGCTTGCGGCCCTACTGGCTTGCTGTCTGCCGGGACGCCGCGCCGCATCAGTGGAACCCATGCAGGCGCTTCGCAGGCAGTAGAGGAACTGCTCCAGCCGGGATCTAAGATCTCGACTTAACTCTTCGCGGGTCGTACTGAGGGGCGAATCTGAATCTCAAGTGCGATGTCGCCCTCGGGCAGGCGCTTGTAGCGGACGGTGACCCGCGCTTTGGCCTTCACTGCGACCTTATTCATCTTTGTGCCCGCATTGATCACAAACGTTCGAGTCTCGGTGGGACGGCCGACTAGAGTGCGCGAAACTTTTATGTGCTGCTGGTCGACTTCCATCACTGAACCTGCAAAAAATTGCGGCCTGGGTGGCGGCGCTTGCGCGGGTGCAAGAGTGTTTTCCGGTTTCTGCGGAACTGCCGCGGCGAACCCGAACGTCAGCAGAACAGCCGCCAGCAGAACAACCCTACGCCACATCTTTGTCATCCGACTTTCTCTGTGTAACACACATCCGATAGTTGCCGCCTTACCTGAGCTCACAAAACCGTCGTTGGGTGATAGACATTAGGAATTTTTAACTCCCCAATGGCGATTAGCTCGCCTGAACGCGAGAGCGCTTTAACGAACGGCGCACCCGGCGTAACCACAAAGGACGATGTGCGAAAATCGCGGCCTTGCCTGATCTGCCCTTCCACAGTCGAATCCACATACTCGGCCGGCATACGGCTTAGCAGCTTCCCAGCCGGAATCACCGCTTCGGCCAACCTGCCCTTACGAGCTAGTTCGGTAAGCTCATCCAGATTGTTCGCTTGGCCGATAGTAAACTCGCCCGATTGAATCCGCTGCAGACGGCTCAACAGCGCACCGCAGCCAAGCTTCTGTCCCAAATCGTGGGCAATGCCGCGGATGTACGTTCCGGCAGTGCCGGTCACCAGAATCTCTATCTGCCTCGCAGATAGATGCTGCACTTCAAGCCGTTTGATGTCCACTTCGACAGGAGGCAAATCCACCGGCAATTGTTTGCGCGCCAACTTATACGCCCGCACTCCGCCAATTTTCTTGGCTGAGACCGGCGGCGGCGTTTGCATGATCCGTCCGCGAAACTGATCGAGCGCGGTCATAATCGCTGCGCTCTCCGGAATCGCCGCGCCAGTCTCGGTAACAGCGCCTTCAGCGTCATAGGTATCCGAAAAACAGCCGAAGGTGATTTCAGCCACGTATGTCTTGTCTTCTCTGCCGTAGAATTGCGCCAATCGCGTCGCGTTTCCAGTGAGCAGCGCGAGCAAACCTGTCGCCATCGGATCAAGCGTTCCCAGATGTCCCACGCGTTTTGTGCCCGCGAGTTTCCGCCAGCGGTTTACTACGTCGTGGCTGGTGCAGCCGCCGGGTTTGTCGATTAATACAAGGCCGTTCATATTCAATTCGTTTTGTGACCAACGCACAAGCCGCTTACGTTAGTCTGATTGTTAGCGGATAACCCGCCACGAGGCAAAAGAGGCACTTGGAAGAAGAGGTACTGGGTAAGGCGTACGATTCGCGGTTGATGAGGCGGCTTCTCGTTTACATGAAGCCTTACAAACTCATCGTGGCTGCTTCCCTGGTGCTGCTGCTCGTTGATTCTCTTCTACAGATTATCGGACCGCTGATTACAAAGCTGGCCGTTGACCGGTATCTTGCCCCTTCTAAGCACGCCAACACCATCTTCCCGGCGTTCGATAAGTGGCTCTCGAACGACCCGTGGAACGGTCTTACACAACTGGCGCTCGTCTATTTTTTTGTCGTCGTTCTTGGTTTTCTCTTCGACTTTGGCCAGACCTACTTGATGCAATGGACCGGGCAAAAAGCCATGTTCGATCTGCGCCGTGAGTTGATGACGCATCTGCAAACACTGGATGTGGCGTACTTCGATAGAAACCCCGTTGGCCGTTTAGTCACTCGCGTCACCACGGACGTCGATGTCTTGAACGATCTGTTCGCGTCCGGGCTGGTCACTATCGTGGGCGATATTGCGATGCTGACGTTTATCATTGCCGCCATGTTTCGTTTGAGCCCCGGCATGACCGGGCTGATGCTCGGCGTGATGCCGGCGGTGGTGCTGGTCACCATGCAATTTCGCAAAACATCGTCGCAGAGCTATCGCCGCATACGCGTGGCCATTGCGAAAATCAACGCTTATCTGCAAGAGCATGTAGCGGGAATCGCGGTATTGCAGCTTTTTAACCGCGAGCAAAAGAGCAAAGAGGAGTTCGAAAAAATCAATCGCGATCACATGCTCGCATTTAAAGATTCCATTACCGCTTACGGCTGGTTTTACCCGGTGGTTGAGTTTTTAGGCATGCTGGCGCTGAGCTTTCTGCTGGCCTATGGCGGATTCCGCATTCGACAGGGCGCGCTCAGCCTGGGCATTCTGGTGGCGTTCCTGCAATATGGCTTGCGCTTCTTCCGGCCCATTCAAGACCTCAGCGAAAAGTACAACATTTTGCAAGGCGCCATGGCGGCATCGGAGCGGATCTTCAAGCTGCTGGACAGCAAGCCCAACGTGATCTCTCCGGCGGAAGCAAAAGCTTTCCCCGAAGGCGCTGTTGCCGTCGAATTCGATCATGTCTGGTTCGCCTATAACGGCGAAGATTGGGTTCTCAAGGACGTCAGCTTCAAGGTCGAGGCCGCCGAAACTGTCGCCATTGTTGGCCACACGGGCGCGGGCAAGACCACGCTCACCAATCTTCTTTTGCGCTTCTATGATGTCCAGAAAGGCGCTATCCGCATCGGCGGCATTGATATCAGATCGTTCGATTTAGTCGACTTGCGCCGGCATTTTGGAGTCGTGCTGCAAGATCCGTATCTCTTCACCGGAACATTGGAAAGCAATATTCGCTTGGGCACCCCGGACATTACCAGCGAAGACGTCCGGCGCGCTGCCGAACAGGTGAACTTGCTCGATTTCGTAAAAGAACTGCCCGACCGCTTCGACACAGCGGTACGCGAGCGGGGCAACGGATTCTCTACCGGCCAAAAACAGCTCATCAGTTTCGCGCGAGCGCTGGCGCACAACTCGCGCATACTGATTCTGGATGAAGCGACGTCGAGCGTCGATACCGATACCGAATTGAAAGTGCGCGAGGCCCTAACGCGGCTCGTCACTAACCGGACGTCTCTGGTTATTGCGCACCGCCTCTCAACCATCCAGCGTGCCGACCGCATTATCGTCATGCATAAGGCCCAGTTGCGCGAGATGGGCACTCATCAGGAATTGCTTGCGCGCCGCGGCATTTACTGGAAGCTCTATCAATTGCAGTACAAGGAGCAGGAGTTTGAGCGTCGACAAGAACTCTCGCCTCAGCACGTATAGGACGCCCACCAAGCCTCCAAATTACGCTCTGCGCAAATTCGGCGGCCTGCGGGTTCGCTACAAGCTCGCGTTGCTGCATAACTTCTTCTTTTTCATTCTGGCGGTCTCGGTCTACCTTTCCGTTATTCCGTTGTTTTCAAGCCATATTGAAGCGGCGCGGCAACGCGAGTTGAAGATGATCTCGCAGATCTTCGGGGCGGAATTGCCTCTTAGCCTCACTCCCGAATCGCGCGATTTGGACGGCGTCTACGAATATCTGCAAGGGTCGGCCGCTCAAACAGAGTTAAGTTCAGAAGGTCAGAAGTATCTGCATGAGAATCCAACCGGCACTTGGCAGCAGGGGGAAGACATGCTCTTTCGCACGGCCGCTCAACCGGGCCAGTACCGCCGTGTCCATCTTTCGCATGAGTTTTACGACAAAGCCTTGCGGCAAGCCCGCATCAGTGTATTTGCCGTTCTGGGGACCATCTATGTACTTTCCATCTTTCTGATGGAATTCATTATCATGCCGCAGTACGTCTATCAGCCTTTGAAGCTTATGCTCAAAGCGGACGACGCGACGCAGCAGGGCAATCGCGAGCATGAGCTGATTGACAACCGCTTCATACTGGACGACGAAATCGGCCAAATCATGCGTTCGCGCAATGCCACCGTCAGCGAATTGCGGCGCCAGGAAGACGATCTCGCCAATGCCCTGCAAAAGCTGGAAGAGCAGGACAGGTTGGTCAGCTTGGGTTTATTGAGCACCAGCGTGGCTCACGAACTCAACACTCCGCTCGCGGTTCTGCAAGGGTCTATCGAGAAGTTGCTTGAAACACGGCAGGATTCTCAAACGCTGGAACGCCTGGGCCGTATGCTGCGCGTTACTCAGCGCCTGCGCAAAATCAGCGAAGGCCTGGTAGACTTTGCGCGCGTTCGCAAGCAGGAGACGGAAGCTTTGGTAGTGCGTCCTCTGATTGACGAAAGCTGGAGCCTGGTGGCTATCGACGAGAAGGCATCGGCTGTCAGCTTTGAAAACAATGTGCGCGCGAACGATGCCGTTATCGGCAATGCCGACCGGCTGGTACAGGTGTTTGTGAATCTGCTGCGCAACGCACTTTTGGCTGTGGCTTCGGGTGGACTCATTCGGGTTGAATCGAAGCTTTTACAGCGCGGCGGCCAGAACTGGATATGCTGTACTGTGCTCGACAACGGTCCGGGAATCCCCGCGCATGTATTGCCGAATCTGTTCGAGGCGTTCGTTACCACTCGTCTTGACGCCCGCGGCACGGGCTTGGGCTTAACCGTGGCCGAGGGTATTGTCACCCAGCACGGTGGAACAATTTCAGCCTCCAACCGTCGTCACGGCGGGGCTTGTTTGGAAGTGATGCTTCCGGCGGCGCATCAATGAGCGAAGAAATCTTAACAGCGGCGGGTCTGATAGATATTGCCGTTCTCGACGACGATCTCGATTTCCGTAACTACATCGAAGACTTGCTGCGCGATGAAGGCAAGTATACGGTCAGGACTTTCGCCGGCGCGAGCGATCTATTCGCGTCCGCTGAGGTCCGCATTCCCGATATTGTCCTGCTCGATATGAAGATGGGTCCGGCCAGCGGCGAAGAAGTCGTTGAGCAATTGCTTACCCGCTGGCCTGAGATGTGCATTATTATCGTGACCGGCTACCCTTCGCTTGAAAGCATGCGCGCTACTTTCAAGCTGCGCGTGTTCGATTACCTGGCTAAGCCCTTCTCGTTGTCGCAGTTGCGCCAGACCCTGCAAAATGCCAGCGAGCAGTTCGGCTTGGGCCGCACGCCGCAAGATGTGCTGCGCGAACGCCTGGGACACCGCATCAAGCTGCTGCGCGTGGAACGCGATTGGTCGCTGAAAGATCTGGCCGCCGCTACCCGCCTGAGCGTTTCGCAAATCAGTTCCATTGAGCGCGGGGCAAATCTGCCCAGTGTCGAAAGTCTGCTGGCTATCTGCCGCGCGTTCGACCGGAAGCCCTCTGAGATCCTCTCCTCTATCGGGTTCTAGAAACAGATATTTAGTAACCTGGAGTTTGCTTCGATTCGCTTGCTGCATTGCAGCTCTTTCGGCTGCTGCAACCGCGGCTGATTCTTCTCAGTTTCCTCATCCTGAGAAACTTACTTATCAGGTGGAATGGCGCTCTGTCACGGCTGGAAATGCCACTCTCCAATTAACGCGACAGGCTCAGAACTGGCAGACCAATCTGGCCATCGAAAGCGCTGGGTTTGTTAGTAAGTTGTTCAAGGTATTGGATATCTATAAGGTGACCAGCGACGACAAGTTCTGCGGCGAGCATTTAGACTTCGACGCCCAGGAAGGTAAACGGCATTCGACAACGACGGTCGATTTCGACGCTCGGCGCCGTAAAATTGTTCTTAACGAAAGAGACCTGGTAAAAAACTCGGCGGATAAGCATGAGATGGACATGCCGCCCTGCACGTACGAAATCACCGGAGCATTGGCGGCTGTTCGCGTTATGCGCATGGAACCGGGGAAAACGATCACGTTGCCGGTTACCAACGGCAAAAAGTTGGCCAACATAAAAGTGGAAGCGCTGACGCGGGAAAAGATCGCGGTCAACGGAAAAAACTTCGACACGATCCGCTACGAAGCCTTTGTCTTCGACAATGTACTGTACCGCCGCAAGGGCCGCCTTTTCGTTTGGATGACCGACGATCAGGAGCGCTTGCCCGTACAGCTTAGATTCCAAATGGGCTTTCCCATTGGGAATATCACCCTGGAACTGGAAAAGCAAGAAAAGCTATAACCAGAGTCCGGCCCGATACGTCATGATATTGAATATGTGGGCACGCCTTACCCTGTTGCTTTGTTTTGCCGGTGTACTTCAGGCGCAACTGCAAATGAACGTAGAGCAATTGGTGGAGTTTATCCGGTCCGAGATTGCGCTAGGTCACGACAGCGACGCCAAAATTGCCGCCGCTGTCCGCAAGATCCAACTTACGGAAAAGCTTACGGATAAGACCATCATCGATCTGGAGGCGCAAGGCGTTCGTCCGAAAACGGTTGACGCGCTCAAGGCGTTGCGGGACGAATCGGCTAAGTTGAAGCCGCCGGCTGCCGACGCCACTTATTCGCCCGCGACCGCTGCCGACCAAGCTGAATCGTCGGCCCCGGCGACGGCCAGGCTTTCGACAACCGCCCCCCCGATTCCTCCGCCCGATTCCATACGGCAGCAACAGATTCTAGACGCGATGAAGCAATATGCAAGCAACTACACGCAAAACCTGCCGAACTTCTTTTGCGTGGAAGTCACCCGCAATTATGTAGATCCGAACGCGGGCGATCATTACCGCAGCACAGGCAACGTACTTGCGAAAGTCACTTACAACGGCGGCCTTGAACATTACAACGTCTATTCCGTGAACGGCAAGTTGACAGATACGACGATGGAAAATCTGCACAACGGCGGCGCCGTTTCAACCGGAGAATTCGGCAGTATGATGCGCGAGATCTTCAATCCTGCGAGTCAAGCCGAGTTCAATTGGGATCACTGGGCGACTCTGCGCGGACGGCGGATGGCGGTTTTCAATTACTTCATAGATAGCGGCCATTCTCAATGGTCCATTTCATACGGCGCGGACAAGAACGATCAACAACGTATTATCACTGCCTACAAAGGCTTACTGTATGGCGATCCGAACACCGGCGAGATCGATCGGATCAAGTTTATTGCCGTTGATATTCCGCGCAGCTTTCCAGTCAGCGCAACAACCGAAGTACTCGATTATGATCTTGTTGAGATAAGCAGCCAGAAATATGTAGTGCCGCTCCGCGCCCAGTTGCTCATGAATGCCGGTCGAGAAAACGCGAAGAACGAAATAGAGTTTCGCAGCTATCGCAAGTTCGGCACGGAATCGACCATCAAGTACGACCTTGATCCGAATGCTCCCCCGCCACTGCCGGAAAGCAAGACAGAAGAACAGCCTGCCGCCGCTTCTCCAGCGAAAGCGCCGGCGCCGGCAAAGCCTACGAACCCTTGGACGCTTCCAAGCGCTCCCCCGCCGCCTCCTCAATAGCGCGCATTGTTCGCTCAAGAACTGTGTCGCGGTTCGCGGCATTCACTGCCACCACGTGCGAAGTGGGACTGTTGGGACGCCAGCGAGCCAACATTCGGTCGGAGACATATCCGCTGAACACCGAGACCAATGGAACACGCCCGGCACAGGCCACGTGCTGGCCGGCTGAATCGTATCCAATGTACAAGCCGCTCTGCAATATGTGGCTGGCAAACGAAGCGTAACTGCCATCATGCGCATGCAGCAGCGTGGGCGAGCCTAGCCGCTCAATCAGAGTGTTCACCCGGTCCGATTCCTCGCCGCCGGCTCCACGGTCGATCACAATCGGGCGGCCGAAGCTCAAAAGCTTCTTCAAAAGTCGATATTCGAACTCATCGTCAATGCGCTTAGTCGCGTTCTCGCCCACGCCCAAGCTGACGGAAATATCGGCAATACGCTCCTGCTTCTCCGGCCAGGTGTAGGGATGAAACCTTTCGACATCGAAGACCTGGCTGAGCCACTCTGCGGTCAATTCGGGCAGGTTGGCATCGTCCGTACCGCCGAAACCGCGGCTCTCAAAGAAGAAGTAGCGCGAATCGTCACACGTAGGGATGAGGCCGAGTTGAGTCAACCGTGAATCGGGATCGATAACAATGGAACTGCGTTCGTTGACAACAACCTGCAATTCCGCCGCGGCCAGCAGACGCTCGCGGAGCAAGCTGGAGCGCCCATAAGTCACCGGGATGGGGACAATCCGCGGGTCGCCCGCGAACATTTCGGCGTTCTTTTCCGGGCCTACCAGGCAGATTTCAGCATCGGGGAAGCGTTGCTTGGCAGCGGCAAGCACGACGCTGGTGACCGCAACGTCCGCTCCAAGCGTGACGCGCGACAGAACGAAGACGCGCTTGACCTCTCCGCTCCGGAAGCGCCTTACCTGGCGCACGCGGCGGTAGCGCAGCAGTAATTCGGCGGCATTGTATTCAGGCAATGCGCGCCCGATGACGTGGGAAAAGAGCTTGGCGTAAACGTCGCACAGCGAGGGCTCGAACAGGTCGCCTAACTGTTCTATAACGATGCTGAACAGAGCACGAGTGGCATTGACGGAGACGAATTGATCTTCTTCGTCAAGACAGCGTTCGATCAGATCGTCGAGCGAACGCGCCGGCCATGTACCGTCTTTCAGACAGGCGTCGAGAACTTCACGAGCCAGTTCGTTAGCCGGTATACTTGCCAATCAGCAGCCCCAACTTGTCTTTAGCTTCTTGCGGGATCGCTTTGCGATCGGTAATGATAGCGTGCTTTAACGCCGATCCGCATTTGCAGGTTCTGGCGGATGCGAGCTTCTGCACGGTCTGACGCACCAGCCTGCAGGCATTCTCGGCATTCTTCGTGAGATTGTCGATGATCTGCTCAACGGTGACGGCGTCGTGCTCTTCGTGCCAGCAATCGTAATCGGTGACCATGGCGATGGTGACGTAGCAGATCTCAGCCTCGCGGGCGAGCTTCGCCTCCTGCAAATTAGTCATGCCTATGACGTCCATGCCCCAACTGCGGTAGATGTTCGATTCCGCGCGCGTCGAGAATGCCGGACCTTCCATG
This sequence comes from Bryobacterales bacterium, assembly GCA_963718465.1. Classification (GTDB taxonomy): domain Bacteria; phylum Acidobacteriota; class Terriglobia; order Bryobacterales; family Bryobacteraceae; genus Bog-105. Next base: position 49,186 of record CAVQZK010000023.1, read on the forward strand.
CACAGATACGTTCCTCCGAGTTTGGTATTAACGCCCAATTCTTTGGCGTACTGATGAACAGCCGACGAAAGTTGAGGACAGATAGGATCGGCGAAGCTGACGTGGGCGACGACGCCCCCTCCAAAAAAGGTGGAAACACGGCCACGAGTGCGATCGAAGAACTGGTCGGGAATGACGAAATCGAGCGGGGCGTGTTCAACCTTCATAGATCCGACTGCGCTGAGCGACAGAATGCGTTCGACGCCAAGTTTCTTCATGCCGTAAATATTGGCGCGAAAGTTCAGCTCAGACGGCGAGAGCCGATGCCCGCGCCCGTGACGCGCCAGAAAAGCGACTTCCCGGCCTTCCAATGTTCCGACAATGTAGGCGTCTGAAGGCTCTCCGAACGGCGTATCGATCTGTACTTCTTCGTGCGCTTCGAAACCAGGCATACTATACAACCCGCTGCCGCCAATAATGCCAATCTCTGCTTTCCTATCCAATCCTGCTTTGCTCCTTTTCTAGGCTGCTGCCTGACAGATACTCACGCAGAGCGGAGACGGCAGCATACGGATCTTCTATCTTCGCAGCAACGCGCGCGGCGTGTTCTTTAATCGCCGAATCGGGAATAGAACTCAGCAGTCTCTCGCGCAGCATCTCGCGAAGACGCCTTGCCCAAACGGCAGACCGGTTACTCTGCTGTTTCCTTTCCGCATGGACAGTACGAATCGTCGAGAGCAAATCTTCTACGCCGGTTCCCTCAGTCGCGATCACCCGTTTTATAGGAGCCGAGCCACCAAGCTCCTGCTCCAGCCGATCGGCACCGGGCAAATCGGCCTTGTTGATGGCGAAGACGTCGGCGATTTCCATGATGCCCGCCTTGATGGTTTGCACGTCGTCGCCGGCGCCCGGCATAAGCACAAGAACAGTCACGTCGGCAAGCCGGGCGATTTCGACTTCGTCCTGGCCTACGCCAACTGTCTCGACGATCACAACGTCCCGGCCAGCGGCATCAAGTAGGAGCGCCATCTCAAGAGTGCTTTGGGCAACGCCGCCCAACTTACCGCGGCTGGCCATGGAGCGGATGAAGACGCCGGGATCAGCATGATGTTGCAGCATACGAATGCGGTCACCCAGAATCGCGCCGCGTGTATATGGGCTGGACGGATCGACTGCTATGATGCCAACCGTTTTTCCTTCGGCCCGCAGCAACGTTACAATTTGATTGACGAGCGTGCTCTTGCCCACGCCCGGTGGACCGGTTATGCCGACAATCATGGTGCGGCCCGTTTGCGGAAAGAGCGCGGCCATCAATTCCCTCCCTGCGGGAGTCTGACTTTCGATCAAAGTAGCGGCCCGCGCTAAAGCTCGCAGGTCTCCACCCACGATCCTCCGTTGAAGCTCGGACAGCATTATTCTTTGAGCAGCTGGCGGGCAATGACCAGCCGCTGGATTTCGCTGGTTCCCTCGCCGATGGTGCAGAGTTTCACGTCGCGGTAGAACTTCTCAACCGGGTAGTCTTTGATGAAGCCATAGCCGCCGTGAATCTGCAAGGCTTGATCGGCCGCCCGAACCGCCATCTCGGAAGCGAATAGCTTGGCCATGGCCGATTCGCGAGTGATACGCTTGCCTTGGTCTTTGCGCGCGCAGGCCGCATAGATGAGCCAGCGCGCGGCTTCGATATCGGTGGCCATGTTAGCCAATTTGTCTTGAATAGCTTGAAATTCTGAGATAAAACGGCCGAACTGTTTACGGTGTTTTGAGTACTTAAGGGCGGCGTCGAAAGCGCCCTGTGCGATGCCGAGAGCGAGCGCGGCGATGGAGATGCGGCCGCCGTCGAGAATGCGCAGACTATCGACGAAGCCTTCGCCCTGCTTACCCAAAAGCTGCGAACCCGGCAAACGGCAATCGGAGAACAGCACTTCGCCGGTGGCGCTGGCGCGCATGCCGAGCTTGTTCTCCTTCTTGCCTACCTTGAAACCCGGAGTTCCGGTTTCCAGAATGAAAGCGGAAATGCCGTGCTGCGAAGCGCCGCGATCGGTGACTGCCATGGCGACACAGACGTCGGCATAGTGAGCGTTGGTGGTGAAGGTTTTGCCACCATTCAAAATCCAATCGCCGTCTTTCAAGGTTGCGGTCGAACGGGTGCCGGCCGCGTCGGAGCCAGCTTCGGGTTCGGTCAGCGACCAGCAGCCAATCCATTCGGCAGTGGCGAGCTTCGGAATATACTTCTTGCGCTGCTCTTCGTTGCCGGCCAGATATATATGGTTAGTGCAGAGTGAATTGTGGGCGGCAACGATAAGAGCGACGCTCGGGTCGACGCGCGCCAGTTCCTCAATAACGATCGCGTACTCAATGTATCCCAGGGCGGCACCGCCCAGATCTTCCGGGAAGAGTGCCCCCATGATGCCGAGGTGGCCGGCTTTCTTGATCACATCGAGCGGGAATATCTGGTTCTCATCCCATTCGAGGACATGAGGCGCGATTTCAGCTTGGGCAAAATCGCGGATCGATTTGCGGAGCTGGATCTGCTCGGCCGAATATTCGAATTCCATAGGTTAGTTTTGGTCCGGTAAGACTGTCGCCAGCTTAGCATTCAGACCGGCGTTATCCCCCTCCAGCGCTAGGTTAAGGTAGTGAAGGCGTGGACAATTAGAGAAGATGCAACCGCTAACGCCCAAGACGGCGGAGGACCTTGCCTTTGCATTACGGCAGGCGTCGGAAAAACAAAGAACCGTTGAAGTGCTTGGGAACAACTCAAAGCGTTTAATGGCGGGCCCCGCGCTGCCCGCCGATGTCACTATCAGCACATCCGGGTTGAAGCAGATTTTACAGTACGAACCCAACGACCTGACCATCAGCGTGGAAGCAGGGATACCGTTCTCCGAACTACAGGCGATGCTGGCGAAGAACAAGCAGATGGTGGCGCTCGACCCGCCATACTACGCAAAGGCCACCATTGGCGGAGTGGTGGCGACGAATTCCAGTGGACCCATGCGGCGGTTATTCGGCACGGCGCGCGATATGGTGATCGGCATGAAGTTCGCGACGCTCGAAGGCAAACTTGTGTCGGCTGGCGGCATGGTGGTAAAAAACGTGGCCGGACTGGATATCGGCAAGCTGCTGATTGGCAGCTTCGGCACCCTGGCGGCGATTACCAGTTTGAATTTCCGGCTGCATCCGGTGCCTGAGGAGACACATACGTTCGTCTTTTCGAGCAATGACTTGGAAGCCTTGCTGGACAAACGTGACCAATTGATGCTGAGCGTTTTGCGCCCCATGGCGATGGACATCATTTCACCACCGGCGGCCGCGCGCCTTGGATTGAAAGGCCATATTTTAGCGGTTCGCGCGGGAGGCAGCCCAACAGTCTTAGCGCGGTATCAGAAAGAGCTGGACGGTGCGAGCCGGTTGACCGGACAGGAAGACAGCGCCCTGTGGGCACAAGTGCGAGAGTTCTCAGGAGACTTTCTGCGGCGGCAGCCCAACGGCGTCGTGCTGCGGGTCTCGACTAAACTAGCAGGTGTTCCAGCACTGCTGCGGCTGATTTCAGGAGCTGCAATCTGCCGCGCCGCCACGGGAGTAACTTACGTCTATCTAACTTCCTGGCAGGGTTTGCCGCCGCTCTGGCAAGCCGCCACCGAGAACGGCTGGAGCGCGGTAGTAGAATTCGCTCCGGAAGAGAACCGTTCCAACAAGGAACTTTGGCTTATGGGACCGGCGAAAGAGACTACGGACGGTTTTGAAATGATGAAGAAGATCAAGGAAATGTTCGATCCCAATAACTTGTTAAACCGCTCACGGCTGTATGGACGAATTTAAAGTTTTGACGGCGCCGCCGGAACGGCCGGGCCCGGCGCAAGACGACCTGGACAAATGCGTTCACTGCGGCCTCTGCTTGAACGCGTGTCCGACTTACAAAGAGCTTGGCGTGGAGATGGATTCGCCCCGCGGACGGATCTACCAGATGAATGCTGTGGCGAACGGCGAGCTCGTAACCGGCTCGTATATTCGTCATATTGATCTTTGTTTGGGATGCCGTGCGTGCGAAACGGCTTGCCCGTCGGGCGTTCCGTATGGCCGCATATTAGAAGCAGCGCGCGCCGAGATTACACCGCACAGGACGTATACGAAATGGGAAGGGCGTTTTCATAAGTGGTTTTTCAAGAAAATGCTGCTCTCCAGGCCGAGGCTGCAAGTGGCGGGAGCGGCGCTGTACTTCTATCAAATTTCAGGCTTGCAGAAGCTGGTGCGAGCCACCGGCGCGTTGAAGATGTTCGGCAATTTGGCGAACCTGGAAGCGCTGGCTCCCACAGCCGAGATTCCGTTCTTCTATTCAAAGATCGGCAAAACCTTTCCGGCGCTCGGCGAACGCCGATTCAGGGTGGCGTTCCTGGCGGGCTGCATTGCAAACATCACATTCGCGCGGCTCAACGAAGCCACCGTTCGCGTGCTGCAACGGAACGGCTGCGATGTAGTGATTCCCGCCGCGCAAGGCTGTTGCGGCGCGCTGCATTTACACACCGGTTTGGCCGAACAGGCGAAAGCGATGGCGCGCAACAACATCAACGCCGTTCTTTCGGAGGAGTTCGATGCGATCATTACGAACGCGGCGGGATGCGGTTCGACACTGAAGGAGTATGACCATCTTCTGAAAGACGATCCGGAATATAACGACCTTGCCGCAAGATTCAAAAGCAAGGTGCGCGATGCGACTGAATTCTTGGCGGCTTTGGATCTGAATCAGCAAATGGGCCGGTTGGAAGCGGTGGTGACTTACCAGGATTCCTGCCACTTGGCGCA
>CAVQZK010000024.1:0-55329 GCA_963718465.1 Bryobacterales bacterium
GTTCTTCTGTGGCCTGTTCGACTCGTCGTCTTGCTCTCTGACGGAGGCCCGTTGACCAAGCAGACCTGGGACCTCCGCTGGGGACCTGATGCTCGCGTACACGTCAACGCTCTGCTGACCGAGCAGGCGGTGATCGAACACGACAAGCTGATCACCCGACGGGTACGGGTCCACAACTACCCTGACTGGCAGTACCACACCACGGTCCCATGCCGTATGGTGGGACCGGTGGTGGATGGATGTCGGCGAACCGGACGTATGTCAGCCCAGCCCGTGACGTGGCGATGGACGAGGGTGGCCTGCTTCGTGGCGCTCGGCACGGATATCACGGAGTTGGATCGGATCACCGTGATCAATGCTATTGCAAGTTTGCATTGCCAGGCAATCAGCCCGCAAGAGACCGACTGGCCTCAAATCGTCCACCTTTACGATCATCTCGAACAGTTGCAGCCCTCCCCCGTAGTCGCCTTAAATCGTGCCGTAGCAGTGGCCATGGCAGATGGTCCCCGCCGTGCCCTCGCCATCATAGATTCGCTCACCGAATCCGGCGATTTGGACGATTATCATCTCTTGCACGCCGTTCGTGCCGATCTGCTGCGCCGTATCGGTTCGCTGAATGAAGCCCTCGTGAGCTACCGCCGGGCGTTGACGCTAGTAACGAACGACAGCGAGCGCCGGTTCTTACAGCGGCGGCTCAGGGAAGTTCAAAGGGTAACAGCGTGACCCTTAGCCGCCGAAAAAGACCCTTCTAAAATAACTTGACGCGGAATTCTATTAGCGCGAAAATCAGGGTGCATCCAAAGAGTAAATGAACATGGCCCGGAACGCCGGGCTTGCCGGAAATCATCGCATTAGGGAGGTGAACATAGAGCCCGATCACTCAGAGGGGCGGCTAGGTTTTGATCCTCGGTCGGCATGGGATTGCGGAACGACCGAAAACGGCAGTAATTAAAGCCGGGCGTTTCAGAGCGCGAATAGAAGGCGCAACCGAACCCCAAGACTCGAAATCGTAGCTTAGTCGTCCCCTTTTAAAACGGTGCCGTCTGGAGCAGCGCAAACTTTCACGACTCGAAATTGATCCGCGACCGCAGGGAGTCGATTGCGGGAACTTGGGGGCAAGCCGCTTAGGTTGCAGTTCTGGTGAGATTCTGATTATTTAAATTCGATCCTCAGACCAGGATGTTCGAAATGGGACCAGTTCCTTCTTCAATGAGGTGAAAGGGCCGCCCATTCGCAATGAAGTCCATCTTTTTGTAATTTAGGCCTACTTGACGGAGTATGGTGGCCTGCAGGTCGCTGATGTAATGCGGATTCTCCACGGCCTTGTATCCTATTTCGTCTGTCGCACCTTCAACCATTCCGCCCTTAACGCCGCCACCGGCGAGTAAAGCCGTGAACCCAGCTCCGTTGTGGTCACGCCCCGTTGTGTTCTGCGACCAGGGTGTACGGCCGAACTCGCTTGTAAACACAACCAGGGTGCTGTCAAGCATTCCGCGCTGCTTCAAGTCCGCGATCAGCCCCGAGATCGGTTTATCAACCGCGCGGCAAAGAGGGGCATGCGACTTCATATCGTCGTGGGCGTCCCAAGCTCCATTACCGCCGCCCGCATGGCAGATTTGAATGAAGCGTACGCCGTTTTCGGCCAACCGCCGCGCCAGCAGCAATTGCTTGCCAAAGTCGTCCGTCTCCTTGGCCCCAATGCCGTATAGCTCCTTGACGTGATCGGGCTCGGTCGAGAAGTTAACAATGTCGGGGGCTTTCAGCATCATGTTTGCGGCGAGCTCGTACGCCTTCGTACGAGCCGCAATTTCGCTTTCAACAGCGTAATCTTCACGAAACTGCCGGTTCAACTCCGATAGAACCTGCATTTGGTGGTCGCGTTCCTTCGAATTTGAACCGGCAGGCGGGAATAGATTCGGGATCGGTGTCGCACCCGGTTGAAATGGCGTAGCCGAGTAACTCGCGCCTAAGTATCCGCCGGTTAGTTGCACGGGAGATGAAGGCCTCCCGACGTTAACGAATGTCGGGAGGTCTTTATTCGCGCTTCCCAGAGCATAGGACACCCAACTGCCCAGGCAGGGGTGCTCGAACTGGCGTAAGGGCTTACCCGTTGCGCCTTCAATCACGGCCGGGAAATGGTTCGTTTGGTGGCAATACATCGAGCGCACCACGGCTACATCGTCGATCACCGATCCGACGTGCGGAAACCAATCCGAGACCGGAATACCGGCCTTCCCATACCGCTCAAAAGTCCGCAGACACGGAATCACAGGCCGCTTCACTTGGGCGTTATTGTCGCCAAAATCGACCGCGTCGATAATTTTGCCGGCATATTTGTTGCCTTTAGGATCGAAGGTGTCAATGTGGCTCACGCCGCCGCACATGAACAGGAATATTACGGATTTCGCCCGAGGTTCACCCGGCAGACACGAATCCGGCATCTTGCCATCCTCCGCCCAGAGGGAGCCTAGAGCCGATCCCAGGAATCCCACGGCCGATTGAAATAGAAACCCGCGCCGCGCGATCTTTCCGCAGGGATATAGTTTACGGAGGTCAGTCATCCTTCACCTCAAATAAAGGAACTCGTCCAAATTAAACAGCAGCCAAGTAAAGCCCTTCAGCCGGTCTGGATTGCCTCTGACGTAGGTCAAAGCCTGGCGGGTTTCCTGCACGGTGGGCGGCCGGCCCAATGTGGTCCGGTACGCGAGGTTTACTGCCACCGGCAAATTTCCAGCACTCTCTTTGATCACATGCCGCGCAAGCCTTCCCGATTCCTTGTCTACCAACTCGTTGTTCATCATAAACAGCGCTTGCGGGGCAGTTACAGTTTGTCCGCGCATCGGGCAAGGCACCCGGCCGTCATCGGCATCAAAAGCGAGGAGAAAATTAGGCATCACATCACGGCTTGGCACATAACCTCGCACCATGTAGGCGCCGCGCCTGTTCGCGTGCGAATCGAACTCGCTCACCTGTTTGGGTGCGTTCTTCTCAGGCTTCCCGGACGATACCTGGAACGATTTGCCGCCGACGGATAAATCGAGATCTCCCGAGTCGTACAAAATGGAATCCCAAACCGGCTCCGCCTCCAGCCGCTGCAAACGAAAATGCCAAAGATAGGTGTCATTCGGGTCTTCTTTCCCGTTGGCTGCCATTTCCTCGGCATTCACCTTCGACGCCAGCTTGTACGTTTGTGAGGTAACAATCAGACGGTTGAGCCACTTCATACTGTAATCGTGCGCCACGAACTCGGAAGCTAGATAATCGAGGAGTTTCTGATTTGTAGGCCTACCTCCCAACAATCCGAAATCGCTGGGCACGCGCTGTAATCCCTCCCCAAAATGCCAGCCCCAAATCCGATTCACGGCAACTCGCGCGAAAAGAGGATTATTGGCCGCTGTCAGCCATTCAACAAAGCCTTCTCGCCTCCCTTCACGGAAATCGACGTCAGCGGGTTTGAAAGGGAAACCGGGCTCAACTGGGTGGTCTTTCTCCGGCCGTGCTGGGTCTCCGGTGGTAAGAATGTAGCTCTTTTCGTTCAATCGGGCGCTATCTTCTTCCACCGTCCAATACGAAGGCAGTTCGGGCGGCGCAATCAGCGCTTTCTCCTGCTTCAATAGCGCCTGATACTTTGTCAAATCCTGCGGCGCCATCACTTCCTTGATCTTCGAAGGATCGATGCGCAAGGTCGGGTAGTAATCGTCGGCGATCTTCTGTTCCGCAACAGTCCGCTCTTTCTCCGGCTTACGAATGATGCTCTGCACGTCGGAAGTGAGCATCGACACGCGCTCGTCATAAAGCTTCGTCCGGTAGGGCGAAATCAGCTGTTCTATGGCTTGGTCGATGGGCGCCTTTTTGCTGTTAAATTCGTCAACCTTCTGTCCGTTGGCGAAAATTTCGGTGGGTGTCGCCATCACCACCTTCTTTAAGACAAGCGGATCGAATAGCGCCTTCATCTCATAAAAATCCGTACGCTTGATCGGGTCGAACTTATGGTCGTGGCATTTTGCGCATCCTACTGTCATGCCCATGAACGCCGTGGAAATGGTTTCCACCGCCGAAAGCGCCAGATCTTCTGTTTTGTTTTCTCTTGTGACTGCGCCACGCGCTAGAAATCCCAGCGCGAATTCGTCTTCCGGGTTTGCCTCCACGCGGACCCGTTGCCCGGTCGCCGTCATGGTCATGATCTTCCTCGACCGATTGCCCAAGATTTGCGCCCGTACGAATTCGTCGTATGGCAGATCGTGGTTCAAGGACGAGATCACCCAATCGCGCCACAGATAAATTCCCGAAGCAGCGGGCATGATTGACCCGTCAATTCCGTCCAGATCCGCGTAGCGGAAAACGTCCAGCCAGTGCCGCGCCCATCGAACGCCGTGCTGAGGATTCGCCAGCAACTTGTCCACCATCTTGTCGTAGGCGTTAGGAGATTGATCTCGCAGGAACGCTTCCTGTTCGGCAATGGTCGGAGGAAGTCCAATGAGATCGAAGTAAACCCGCCGCAGGAGTGTCAACTTGTCCGCTTGGCCAACTGGCACTAGCCGTTTTTCGCTGAACTTCTGCCAGATAAATGCATCAATCGGATTTTCGGACTGGGCAGCGCGCTCCGGAACGTTGGGACGCACAACTGGTTCAAGCGACCATAGCTTCGGCTTCGGGGAGGGATCTATAGATGCGGCAGATGCGGCGAAAACGCCATACACACTCAGGACCGACGCCAGTGTTAACGTCAAAACCCGGCATCTCAGCAACGAAGACGTTCCACACCTCCTCTTCGAATGGCTTGTCATTTCAATGCTATCCTATTCAACCACCGCGGCCGTTACCATTTCCAGCACCCTTCTTACCCCATCGTCAACGCCAATCGGGCCATCGCTGAATTGTGTGTGGGCCGCTGGTTTCCAATTGTCACGGGAACCGTCGTAGCTGTAAGTCACCGGCAAACCTGTGCGCGCCGGGTCGTACTGCGCATCGTCGCCTGCCATTTTATAGATCGCCAAATCGAGAGACGGTATGACATAAATCCCAAAGCCGCCTGCTCCGGATTTGAAGAATGCGTCTTTTGGCGCTCCCGCCACGTGTCCGTCCGCATTCACCTCGAACATAAGTCCAAACGGCGAATGTGGATTGTACGGCGACGGCCGTCCGCAGGCCTTCACATAATCTTCGGGCACCAGTTGCCGCTTCCCCCACCGGCCATTGTGAAGAAGCAGATAGGCAAATCGCAGTGCGTCTGTGGAGTGGACCGCGATATCGCCGCCGCCCGGCGTGTGAGGCAGCGTCGCATCTCCGCGATGCCGTGCATAAGTCCATCTTCCCCACCCCATCGGCTTCGCTAGCCGCGCGTCCAGATAGTCCTGCATCTCCATTCCAGTCAAATGACGCAAGATGATCGAAGCGACATGCGGTGATTGCGATGAGTACGAATATCCATCGCCCGGTTTAGTCCACAAAGGCACCCGCAGCGCGCTAAGATCCTGTCCCCACGCGGAATCTGGAGCGGGAAATGGCGTTAGCTTCACGGGCTCGCCGCGAACGAATCCTGGGTTGCCCCCTTCTCCGTGCATTCCCGAAGACATGCTGAGCAGCTGCCCCAGAGAGATACCGGCCTTTGCCGGATCGCTTAAAGGAAACGCTTCAGGCAGATACTTCTCAGTGAACACTTTCTGGTCTAGCCCTTCGGGAATCTGGTCGTGTTTTTCATGCAGCATGATGCCGCACGCAATGCTCGTATACGCCTTGCCCACCGAGGCCATGGCTGGATTCGCCTCGCGATTTCCCTTCCCGTAGTAACGCTCATAGACCAGCCACCCGCGCCGCACAACCAGCAATCCGCCGTGCTGGCTTGTCCGCTGAGCATATTCGAAAGCCTGATCAAGCCTGCCAACGTCAACGCCCGCCACCTTGCGGATTTGCGACGGATCCTTTAACGTACGCCAGCCGCCGGCGTCATCGGGCGGTGGAAAGTATTCCGCCTCCTGGGGAAAGACGGACCCTTGCAGGAAGACAACTACACTCCAGAGCGCGAGGCGGGTCAAAAAGGAGTTCATGATCGGTTGGTTGTGCCGGTATGTCCTTTTGATCTTACTTAATCGACGGGACTATTCAACCCGGAGGCAATCAGCGTGAACTTCGATCCGCACTAGCTGTCTTCGACTCTGAATTCCCCTCCTGCAGGTTTGCCCCGCGGATCCAATCGAGAATCGTCTTGTACTGCCAACTCGATTCATTTCCCAGCCACCGTTGCCCTCCGTTGTGCGTGGCCAAATAGTCGGCGACATTTCCGGCCGAATCCGTCGGCCGCGTCGGTTTGACGAGAATCAGGCTATGCTCTGGATCGCCGATATTCACCACCCGCATCGCATATTTGTAATTCTCTTCGCTGTCTTGCGGCGAAAATTGGCCTTCGGCATTCGGCGGTTCCAGCCGGAAGATGACATGCGAGGCATGGCACATTACGCACGCCTTTCCATCGGCTCCCGTGGTGGCAAGGATCGGTTCCACTTTGGTCACGAAGTAATTGAAGTCGAGAACCGAGCCCGGTTTTACGTCCTGCAGCGCCTCCGCCAGCTTTTTGCCGGATAGTACATTCTTCGCAATGAGCTTGAGCCGTGAATTTGGATCGTCCTGCATGCGTTCCAAAGCCGCCCGAAACTGCTGGTTCGACTCGATGTTTTCCGATTTGCGCATCAGATCGAGCGCGGCAGCGCGAACGTTTGCCTCGGAATCGGTAAGACTTGCAAGCACGGCATCGAAGACGATCGGCTCTGCCAAAAGCTTCATCGAAGGATTCACTCTCTTCTTGGCTTTGATGTAAGCCGCGTCCTGCGAGATGGCGCCCCCGGCAACGCCTTCGGGGCGGCGGATGAACTTCGGGTCATTGACCTCTTCGATCAGAACACTTCGTTGCGAACTGCCAAGATGTGCAAAGATCTGCGTGAAGAGCGCGGATTCGCGCGGATCTTCTAAACGGTCAAGCGCGATCTGGATCGCGGCGCGCTGCACATCGCGATCTGGGTCGTCAATGGCGGCGAGCATCTGCTTTCGAACCGCCGGATTGTTCATCAGATCCGGAAAAGCCGCCGAGGCTGTCAACACATGCGCGTAATTCTTACTCCGAGGTTCCCGTTCAAGAAGCCTTTGGAGCGACGTTACAACTTCGCTTTGATGCGTCCACGGCGAGTCCTCGGGTAATACCGCCAGCAGCGGCAAAACAATGTTCTGCGCACTGTCGCTGCCGCCCGCAAGTATCGAATTAATGGTCCGGACTAACGCCGGGTCTGGCCTGGTGGCTGCGTCTATGTTCAGGCTTCCGCGCTGCCCATTCTCGTAAACATAACTGACAGCCTCGCGTACCTGTTCATCGGGATCAAGCGCTAATTGCAGTGCCGCTTCGGCAAAATGCGCGTCACCGGACGCGCTCAGGGTGCTTCCGGCCTTCAACACATCGATCTTCAAATCGCTATTTGCCCCTTTAAGGCAGTCGACTAACGCATCTTCGAGTTCAGGACCGGAATTCTTATAGAAGTGGATCAAATCGCTATCGTTGCCAATGCGCGTTTGGTAAAACCCGTTGTGGACGTCGTAACGAAAGTCGGCCGTATCGCGATACGGCTGGTATTCGTAGCCGGGAACGTGCAGGTCCGGTACCCCGGAAACGTATTTCGTAAATACCGCTGGCAACGCAACTGAGACCTGGCCTTCTTTTAGCTTTGGCAGCGAATAGTGCCGGATATGGAAATCCCACAGCGAGTCGAGAATACCCTGCCTTCCCAGCGGCGTTGCGGAGCGCAGCACTCGGGCCAGCACCTGCGCTTGGTCATGCACTACGGCTTCATATCCATCGCGAATGCGCGTCTGATCTTGGTTGGTTCCGGCAGCGCTTATCCACGCTTCCAGGTAGCCGGTATTTTCATCGAGGGTGGCGTAAATCGCCTCGTGGACCGCGCGTCTCACGGTAGCGTCCGCCTCGGTATTCATTCGTGTCGCCAGCGCTTCAAGGATCCCGTTGCGAGCATCCTGGTCATCGGCACTCCAGTAAGACCATTGCCATAAGCCGCGTGCTGCATTCAGACGAACCGCGGAAGCGGGATCGTTCAAATCTTTAATCAAGGCTCGGCGCAATCCGGCATCCTGTGCCACATACTTAAAGTGCTGATTGAAAAGCTGCGTGGCGCCCCAGCGCATGCGCGCATCGTGTGATTCAAGCGCGGCCGCCAATTGCGCTCGCCCTTCACCGGCAACCTCCGGCCGCCGCTCCAAAATCATGCGCAGCGCCCAGGCCGCCGTTCTTTGAACCATCTTGGAAGGATCGCCTAAAGCGGCGATTAACGGCTTAATCGATTGCCCGTCAGCCATGTGCCCGAGCGCCCGCGCCGCCGCCTCGCGCGCGAGCGGTTGATCGCTCTTTTCCAGGACGTCGCGAATTTGTTGAAGAGTGGAGGGTGAGGCCAAGTCCCAGAATTGATCTAGTTGAGAGAGCAGCAGCGGAAGGTCGCCCTTACTGAGATTGACGGGGGGTTTGGGGAACGCGTCACCCCAACCTTTTTCCTGCGGAGCTTTGTGGTCCGGGCCAGGATAAAGAGTCGAGAGCGCCATCACCGCGAACTGAGTCGCGCGGAAAGGTGTGTTGAAACCCTGATAGACAGGATCGCCTTCCCAACTTCCCTCCGGCCGTTGCGCCTTCAACATGGCATCGACGGCAAGCTTGAGTTGTGGGTCGGTTTCCGGCCGCCGTCCCGCCAGCGCCAACGCCAAAACCGCGTGATAAGAAATAAAGTCTGCCGGCTTTGCCTTCTTGTCAAAGGGATAGGGCCACATGCCGTTGGGCTGCTCGTAGCTGTATAGTTTCTCGATCAATTCGTCTAATTGGGAAGCGTATTTCTGGCGGTCAATTGTCGCCAACAAGTGAATTTTCCAATTGAGATCGATCATGTTCTTGGGCTGGTACGGAAGTGCGAGGCGCAGCACCATATCGCGGTGATCCAGCCACTGCTTATCGTGCGTTTGCTCGTACAAGAGATTGAAAGTATCCCAGCTTTGCGAAGCAATTTCAAACGGGCTGACATCGGGTTCGCAGCCGTCGGGCTCGTCGCCGGGCATAACCGTCCGGTCTTTGTAGTGAATTTTCAAGTAATTCGCGTATGGCGCCTCAAAACTGGCGATACGCGGCGTATCGTGAGTTACGTTAGCTTCGTATAAGTGCTCGATGATAGGGAGGCGGCTAGCAACCGTACGCGCGGTGTAGATGACCCGCACCCAATCGGATCCAGGCTCGCCGTACAACGGCCGTTCGTTATTGTAAATGCGATCCGTGATGAATTCGAGCGCCGGACGCTGAGTCGGCGCATAGCCGTGTGACACCGCGGTGAGATAGCCGCGGGTCGTGAACTGCGACGGATGGCAGGCGATGCATTGCTGCGTATCGCCGTGGTTCATCGTTGTCCGCAGGGCGATCGCGCCGCGGCGAGGCGTATTCGACAACCACGTATCGCCCATGTTGATCAGGAAGTCCATGCCGGTACGAACCGCTTGTTGTGGGTCGCTATAGGGCGGCACCGGATAGGAAAAGGTGCGTAACTGGTAAGACGGATGGTTTGCGTTTACGCGAACGTAATACGTTTGTCCAGGCTGCAAAATGCGAGTGCGGAATTTATACAGTCCTGGATAGTTCTGAGTCGCTTCAATCTGATAAACGAATGCGCCCGATCCGTAAGGAACGATGCCCGGATTCCCGGCGCTGTCCTTTCCGGGAGTGAAGACGTCAACATCCAGCGGGACTTCACGGTCGGTAATGTCGAGTACGAAATAGACTAACCGCGGTTGATCGCCATGGTAAGTAAACTGGAACCACTGAAAGCCTTTCATCAGGGCGGCATAACGGTCCTCATTGGGCGCCGGGGCATAAGCCCTTTCGTCCGCACCTCCGTAAACGGTTTGGCCGAACGTTATCGGTTGCGCAGTCTGCCAGGTATTGTTCGGCTGCGCTGCGATGACAGCGGGCCCGGAATGCATTTCGGAAATGCGGTGGAACGCAACCGTCACCTTGGGAGGAATCTCGCCCGATGCGCCGCGAAGTGTCGCCGTAACACTCCCGCGCGAACGCGGATGCAGCGTCAAGTAAAAATCCAGATCTTCCGCGTGGAGCCATTTCTCCGCCACCGGCCCTTGGCCGTCCGCTATCGAAACCTGAAATGCTCCCTGCGCTTTCAATTGAGCCGGATCTTTCACCGCAATGGTCACGGCATAGAGTGAACCCGGATCGCCTTGGCCTAAGACAGTGCTGTTGTCCGGCGAACTGGAGGTGGCTCCCGCGTGGGCTTCCAACAGCAGTGCGAGTCCGCAAATGCAAGCAACAACTAGGGTGATCTGGAAGAACCTGAGAGAAGCTCGATAGGATAAATGTCGCATAGTAGAGTCAGAAATTCGGCGTTGCCTGAATTATAAGTTCCCTTGCTAGCCGATGGATACAGTAATATTCCTGCCCACCATGCGTCTCACATTATGAGACGTGAGTACCGGCGTGTGCGCAATATAGGTGGATTTATAAAATCTAGAACAAATAGAGGGTCGCCGCTGCATGTCTCGTAATGCGAGACCAGAATCAAGTGCGGTGCAGAACCGTGTTCAGTCGGTCGTTAGAGCCTGTGACATTCTTAGAGCATTTCGAGGCGAGAATGAAAGCTTGCGAGTGCGCGAGATTGTCGAGCGCACTGGTCTCCATAAAGCCACTGTATCGCGGTTAGTAGGAACGCTTCAGGCTGCAGGCGTTCTGCGACGCGGTTCCACGGGCCAGTATTCTTCCGGCGTCCGCTTTGTCGAAACCCGCCGCTACAAAGTGGGTTACGCGTCGCAGACTGAGAACTCGATGTTTTCGCACGAAGTGACTGCCGGCATCCGCCGCGCCGCGGAAAACGCCGGACTTGAGCTGATTTCTTTAGACAACCGGTTGAATGCGAAAAGTGCGATTGCAAATGCCGAACGGCTTGTAAAAGAGAAGGTGGATATCGCAATCGAATTTCAAACCTTCGATGCGGTCGCCTCCGTTGTCTCTTCGATTCTGCAGAGGGCTCGCATTCCGGTGATCGCAATTGATGTTCCTCACCCGGGCGCTATTTACTATGGCGCCAACAACTACGAAGCGGGGTTGATTGCAGGACGA
Source organism: Bryobacterales bacterium (assembly GCA_963718465.1). GTDB lineage: Bacteria > Acidobacteriota > Terriglobia > Bryobacterales > Bryobacteraceae > Bog-105. Next base: position 11,159 of record CAVQZK010000024.1, read on the forward strand.
GCGCTCGGATCTTGGGCCAGGCGTCATTGGGAGGGCAAAGTTGACGAGGTTCTGCTGGTTGAGTTCATTTCGGCCGGGCGTCTTCCGCAACTGCGTCTAACCGGCGCATTGGCAGGAATCCGCGAGCGGCTCTCCGATATTCCCGATTCGCGCGTGGTTCGTTTGGAAGGGCATGACACCTTCCGGCGAAGTCTAATAAAGGTGCGGAATTATCTGCGGACTCACCGTCCTCAACGGGTGCTGGTAGCGGCGATTAACGATGCGTGCGCTCTGGGTGCGCTACGGGCGTTTGAAGAAGCCGGTGCTCTCGAAAACTGCGCGGTCGTCGGACATGGCGCAGTGCTCGAGGCGCGAAACGAATTACGGAGTTCCCAGACGCGGTTTATCGGCTCGGTCGCTTTCTTCCCCGAAAGGTATGGCTCCGCATTGATCCGGCTCGCCTTGGATATCCTCGAACACAAGAATCCTCCGCCGGCGGTGTTTACCGAACATCAATTGATCAGCGCCCAAACCGTCGACCGCTTTTATGGTACCGACCCCGTCACTTCGGGTCAGCTCAACAACATCGGTAAACGCGATTAGGCGCAGCGCCGTCCGACCCAGCCAGCGCTGCTGCTTCTTCCTTTCTGATACCGCTTCGGGTTGGTTTAGCGCGAGGCGATGGTTAGCTTATGGAGTTGATAGGACGAGGCCGGGATAGCGCGGCTCGTTTCCCCTTCAACTTGAACGGCCACCAGATAATACTCGCGATTGTTGGCCGAAGTGAAACGGAGCCCCGTGGGAGACCCAGACTTCGGGTACTCGGCAGGAGTTGTTACGACCGCTGCCGCCTGGCCAGCGCCCTGAACAATCACCACTCCATTGTTGTTTTCATTCACCGTGTACTGGCCGGCTGCGAACTGTTTGCCTGCCAACACGAACGAGAATGGGACATTGACCCTTAAGTGTTCTTCGGCGGACGCTGTAAGAGCCATCCCCATAACGACACCGGTGAATGCAAGTGATTTAAACAATTTACGCTTCATTTGTGATCTCCTCTAGAGTCTTGAACTGATAGGGGGGCGCGAACGAAGCACCAGTTACAAATTAGAGACAGCGCTCTAACCTAAAAAATGTCTAACTGTGACAGGGACTAACGCCAGCTTAGGCGGGGTAAAACTAATTGGCACTGCCAAGCAGAAATACTGTGCTGGCTACTAACTACAGTATGAGGATAACGTACTTTCTCTCAGTAAAACAATAGCGGAAAGGGATTAAGCTCTCCGCTCGTAACAGTAATAAGCTAAACGACTTCCACGCCCATGCTGCGGCAGGCACCCTTCACCTGCTCAACAGCCGATTCGAGAGTGAACGAGTTCAAATCGGGCATCTTGATCTTGGCGATTTCTTCCACTTGCTGCATGGTGATCTTGCCCACCTTGTTTTTGTTCGGCTCGGCGGAACCTTTTGCCAGGTTCACGGCGCGCTTCACCAGGATAGCCACTGGCGGCGTCTTCGTGATGAACGTAAACGAACGATCGGAGTAAATCGTGATGACTACCGGAATGATCAAACCTTCCTGATCTTTCGCCGAAGTCTTCGCATTGAAGGCCTTGCAGAACTCCATGATGTTCACGCCCTGCGGTCCCAGCGCGGTACCAACCGGAGGCGCGGGAGTTGCTTTGCCCGCCGGAATCTGCAGCTTTACTTCAGCAGTAACTTTCTTAGCCATTTCTCAAAATCCTTATATCTTTTCCACTTGCAAATATTCTAATTCCACCGGAGTTGAGCGGCCGAAGATAGTAACCATGACGCGCAGTGTGTTGCGTTCGGTATTGACCTCGTCCACCTTGCCCGAAAAGTTCGTGAATGGCCCGTCGGTGATCTTCACATTTTCGCCCTTTTCGAACTTCATCTTGGGGCGCGGGCGGTCGGCGCTTGTGGCCTGCCGGTACAGTACGGAGTTCACTTCGTCGGCGGTCAGCGGAACAGGTTTGGTGCCACCGCCCACAAAGCCGGTCACTCGCGGCGTCGATTTAACGGCGTGCCAGAGTTCGTCGTCCATCTCCATTTCAACCAGTACGTAGCCGGGATAGAGAAGACGTTTGCTGGTGACCTTTTTTCCATTGCGAAGTTCGATCACTTCTTCAGTGGGAATCAGAATCTGGCCCACCCGCTCGGCAAAACCAAAAGCCTGCGAACGCGTCCGCAACGACTCGGCTACCTTCTGCTCGAAGCCGGAATAGGCGTGAATGATGTACCAGTGCTTTTCAGGTCCAACAGGTTCGACAGGCGCCGGTGCATGTTCGGCGGTCGAAGCTTCTTCAGCAGCTTCGGCGTGAATCTCTTCAGCGTGAATTTCATCCTGATGAACGCCCTGATCCTCTTCAAGGGGATCTTCACTGTCGCCATGCTCTTCGTCGCCGGGCTCGTCATGAGACTCCGCCAGTTGCTGCTGCGCTTGTCCATCGCCTTCGGCGTGTTCGTCGCCGTCAAGCAACTGTAGCTTTCTATCGAGTTCTTCTTCTGCCATTGCTATTTAATCCCAACCAGCCTCGCGGCCCAGCCTCAATCTACTTCGTAAAATGATTGATAACCTTCTGAATTCCTGAGTTGACCACTGTGTCGACGACAAAAAAATAGCCAGCGAACAGAAAGACCGCCCCAATCACAACGCCCGTAGTGGCGCGAACCTGAGGCCAACTCGGCCAGGTTACGCGCTTCATCTCGCTCTTAACTTCTTCTATGTACGACTTTGCTTGTCCAGGCCAACTGCCAGCCTTTTCGAGTTCCATTTGAGTTTTTGTCCGAGAAAGAAAATTACTGGCAGGGGCAGAGGGATTCGAACCCCCAAAGGCGGTTTTGGAGACCGCTGGTTTACCGTTAGCCTATGCCCCTATTTGTGGTTGCAATTACAGACTAGCAGAGAAAAAACACGCCCCGGCTCAATCCTTTACTTGGTCTCTCGATGCGGTTGATGTTTCCGGCAGAACGGACAGAACTTCTTCAGTTCAATACGCTCCGTGGTTGTGCGCTTATTCTTGGTCTTGCTGTAGTTCCGGTTCTTGCATTCGCTGCACTGGAACTGAATGATTTCACGCGGCATAATGTTCCTTCAAAAATCCTTACGAAAGTATCTCGGTCACGGTCCCTGCGCCGACCGTTCTGCCGCCTTCGCGGATGGCAAAGCGCAGCCCCTTATCCATCGCCACCGGCGTGATCAACTCCACTTCCACCGCCACGTTGTCGCCCGGCATCACCATTTCCATGCCTTCCGGCAGTTTCGCCACGCCCGTCACATCCGTCGTGCGGAAATAGAACTGCGGCCGGTAGCCATTAAAGAAGGGCGTATGGCGCCCGCCTTCTTCCTTCGACAACACGTACACTTCACCCTTAAACCGCTTGTAGCCCTTGATCGACCCGGGCTTCGCAATCACCTGCCCGCGCTCCACGTCGTTCTTTTCAATACCGCGCAACAGCAAACCCACGTTATCGCCCGCGCGCCCCTCGTCCAACAGCTTCTTGAACATTTCGACGCCCGTCACCACCGTCTTGCGCGTATCCGTGAAGCCGACGATCTCCATTTCCTCGCCCACCTTGCAGATGCCCCGCTCAATGCGCCCCGTCACCACCGTGCCGCGGCCCTGGATCGAAAAGATATCTTCAATCGGCATGATGAACGGCTTGTCCACCAAACGCTCCGGAATCGGAATGTAGGAATCCACCTTCGCCATCAGCTCGTCCACGCTGGCTTCCCACTTCGGTTCGCCGTTCAAAGCCCCCAAAGCGCTCACCCGCACTACCGGCAGATCGTCGCCCGGAAACTGATAGCTCGTCAGCAGCTCGCGCACTTCCAGCTCCACCAGTTCCAGCAGTTCGGCATCGTCCACCATGTCCACTTTGTTCAAAGCGACCACAATATAGGGAACGCCCACCTGCCGGGCCAACAGAATATGCTCGCGCGTCTGCGGCATCGGACCGTCGGTCGCCGCCACCACCAGAATCGCGCCATCCATCTGCGCGGCGCCGGTGATCATGTTCTTGATGTAATCGGCATGGCCCGGGCAATCGACGTGCGCGTAATGCCGGTTCGCCGTCTCATACTCCACGTGCGCCACCGCGATGGTGATCCCGCGCGCTTTTTCCTCCGGCGCGTTATCGATCGAATCGAAGCTGCGAAATACGTTCTTCGGATTATGCTTCGACAGCGTTTTGGTGATTGCCGCCGTCAACGTCGTCTTGCCATGATCGATGTGCCCGATCGTTCCAATGTTGACGTGCGGCTTGTTCCGGTTAAATTTCTCTTTCGCCATAAATATGCTTCAACTGCTTACTATTCGTCGTCCTTAATAGGGGAGAAGAACTGCTTAAGCTTAGGGTCGCTACAGACCGAAGTGCCTAACCACCGGTGGGTTTTATTGCGCACCCGGAAACGGGCGGAACAAAGGCGGGAACACTTCCAGAGGGCGATAATTCACCCCAACAAAGAATACCATGAGCTGCTGGTGAGGGCTGGAGCCGTTGACCGGGATTGAACCGGTGACCTCGTCCTTACCAAGGACGCGCTCTACCATCTGAGCTACAACGGCCTAAGTCACGCTGGGCCTGTGCATGGTGGACAGGGAAGGATTCGAACCTTCGTACCTCGCAAGGAGGGACAGATTTACAGTCTGTTGGCTTTAACCACTCACCCACCTGTCCGCAAAAAAGTCGGTGAAGGGCCGACGCCATGAGAATAACATAGCTGAACACCTAGCTGAGACCACCAGACTCATAACATGGTATCGGAGATAACCGTGGATGCTGAAGCAGGTTCAGTTCGAGTGGGACGAGAACAAAGCCACCGCTAACGCGCGCGCTGGAATCCGACTCTGACACTACGAAAATCCGGCTTATCTCAGCTCGCGCAGCCACGCAAATAGAAATTCGCCGATATGCTATAGGTAGGTCGTATGAGTGATCAGCCCGTCGAAGATGACGAGATGGCCGCTGAGATAGATTTCAGCGCGGGCGTCCGCGGACTGCATCACATTCCTGTAGACGCACAGGTCTTTTTGCCTACATCTATCGAACAAAGCGTTTGGGAATAGTTCTCACGACGGGCAGAACAAAAGGGAATTGGCCTGCCGGAACTCCTGACGGACGTATTGAAGCGCGACATCGAAATCAACGAAGCTCTGAAGTAAATCAAGCTTCTTGCCGCGACCTCTTAAGAAGTCAACTCCTACCGGACCCTTTGGCAAGTTCCTATGCGGGTTGACCTGCGATTTCAGCGCACGCAACTCGGCTTCCCGCAGGCTTACCTTTAAACGCAACGTTCGCATTTCACTCTCCCGATACCGCACGAATGCCACGTAACAGAGCGACCACAGGCTGAACAGAATGAAACTCGCGACGACATAGAACCAATACATCGAAAGCTGTTGCCGGTAAGTGGCAATCCCTGCCAACGCGGCTACCGGAGCGGCGAAGAGTTCAACCACCACGGCGAACAGGCTCACCACGCCCAAAAGCCGCAACAACAGCTTCGAAACCGGCAGCCGCAGCCATTCATTCCGCCTGATAACAAAACGCAGCGCGTCCGCCCGGCTAAGTGGCCGAGCATGATCCCGAGCCAAACAAGAAGAACAATAGCCCGCCGGTCGCTGGCATACATGCCGGCGGCCGCTAAGGAGAAGTAGCCGCCCCAGCCTGCCAATTGCAGGCTCCAATACAACAGCCCGCTTTTCGAACCATCGTTGCCGGCTTTCTCGCTCCGCATGTCAGTCTTTGCCCAGGAACTGATCCATCTGGCGATAGAACCATTCGGGCACATCCAGTTGTATAAAGTGCCGTGATGTTTCGCTGACCATGATCTTGGCGCTTGGCAGCTGCTTGAATTGCTCGGAGTACGCCGCAATTTGGCTCTCCCGCGTCACCCCATAATCTTTATAAGCGATCCACGTTCCAGCACCAGCACCGGGCGCCTTAATCCTGCCCACTTCATTACGCAGGTCAATGCTCATCATCTCCGACATCGCCTCCCCCATCGTAGCCTGATCCGCCATCAGATCCACCTTCATTTCCCGCTCGATATTCTCGGGCGACGTGATAATGCCGGCTAAAGTATCCTTGGCCGATTCCCGCCGCTTCTCCTCCGTCTGCGGCATCATCATCTGCGCTTTCATACCAGCCGCCATGTTGCGTGCGCCTTCTGGGGTAATTGTCGGGTTAATCATAACGGGCAGATAAGGCAAACCATCCACGCTAATCACCTTGCCAGTCAAATCCGGACGCTGTGCGGCCAGTGACAATGCGATGAATCCTCCAAGGCTGTGGCCGATGATTATTCGGGTGATCGAGTTTGTTCTGTTCTATATAGGCCGCGATGTCGTCGCGAACCGTATTAAGCAGATGGTCCGTAGAGATGGGTTTTGTCCCTCCAAACCCAGCGATGGTAAGCGCGTGCGTTTGAAATTCCTTCTCATTCAGGTGCGCCACTGTTTCCCGCCAAACCTCGGACGAACAACCGAGCCCCGGAATCAAAATAACGGGCGCACCTTTACCCTCTACATCCACCTTGAAAGAAGGCATTTGCCGATCCTCCGCACTGGAGAGGGCAGTAATCGAGAGTAAGCTTGCGATTAGAAACAGATTTTGTTTTGCCATGTGCTTACATTACGTCGGCTTTCGTTTTCAGTGCTTGCCGTTTGGACGAGCGGCAAAACACAGGTGGCGAATGGCGTTAGGCTAGCCTGATTCAGTCTGATTAATATTTAGGCGACCAAATATTGCCAGGCAGGCCGGGCATTCAGCATGAAAAGAGCGGCCTTCGCCATCGACATGCCTTCAAACCGGCAGCTTCGGTGGTCATCTTTCCCATCCACGTTCACCTGACCCGATGACGCCGTAATGCGGTAGGCGCGCTGTGCCCCAAACTCACGCCGCAGTGAATCCAATGACCAATCGGAATCGGTGACCATGCGAATTCCGCCAGCCGTTCCCAACAAAATGGTGTAATCCGACGGCTTCTGACCTGCATCGAGGGCCGACTCTGCCGTTTTTAGGATCTCAACGGCTGTGTCAACGAATTCGCTCACAAGGCTCTATCGCAAACCAGGCGGCGATTTTTGTGTATTTAACTGTGGTTATTTCGGGGCTTTTCGGTTATACTCGAGCTACGTTACACCTGAGCTAGTATCTTTTAAGTAGTTAATGTGGTATCTTTGCACCGTTTGCGCGTCGTAACCACGCTTCTCGCATGGTTGGTTGTTGCGGGGGTTGCTTTTGCGCAACAATCGAAGACGGGTGCCAGCGCCTCTTGCAATCCGTGGCGGCTTCAGCTCGCTTCCAGTACTCCGACACTTGAGGAACGCGCTTGCGCGGAGTTCTTCCATCTTCTGAGTCCCGGCATGTTGGCCCGTAGCGCGGCCGCTGCTGCCTTAGGCCAATGGCGCAATTCGCCAAATATCGATAAGCAGGATGGGGACGATATGGGCCACCGCTTTTCGGCGTTTTATGCTCGCCACTCCGCCCAGGGCGCAGGCGAACTGCTGGCCGGCTACCTGAACCATGAAGATCCGCTCAAACATCCGAGTGGTCTGCACGGTAACTGGAACCGTGTGCGTGCGGCCCTCTTGAGCGTTGTGCAGACGACTGACGCCGATGGTAAAGTTCGTCCGGCTTTCGCTCCGTTGGCTGGGTCTTTTAGCTCAGGGATGACCAGTATTGCTTGTTATCGCTATCGCGGTGAAACCCCCATTGAGGGAGGCCTGATACACTCCGGGATGGTTTACAGCAGCTACTTCGCCAATGCGATCTTCCGGGAATTCAAGCCCGACCTTTCCGCTTTGGCCTATCGCGCCCGGCATCGCAAGCATTAAATATCGGCGCGCGCCTTTGTGCGATAGTGTTTCTCTGGCCAGCACCCTTATCCCCGGCATGCGCGCACTGCTGAAAGCGCCGCTTTTTACATTCACTGCATTGCTGGCGGTCGCGCTGGGCATCAGTTCGGTTACCACCGTTTTCAGCCTAGTCAACGCCGTCCTCCTTCGCTCATTGCCCTACGGCAAGGTAGAGCGTCTTGTCTACATGTGGATCCCTGAGCCTCAGATGGACGGCCTCCCCAAAGAGATCTCACCGCCTTACGCCGACCTCTTGCCGGCGCGGGCCTTCTCCTGCGCAGCTATCTTGTCGTCCAGGGCGAAGACAAGGGCTTCGCTCCATCCACACTTACGATGAACGAGACGTTCACCCAGCATTCCCAATCGCCGCCTGTTCGGGATGCCGACGTTCAAGCCCAGCAAAACCGTATAGCGGCCGCCTTCCACGAAGTTGCTGGGCGCATCCGTTCAATTCCTGGCGTACAAGCCGTCGGCGGAATAGACGACCTTCCACTCAGCCACTCCGAAGATGTTTTTGTGATGGACGTAGAGGGGAATGCTCCCAAGCCGGGACGCGGGGCGCACGTTCGGCATACGAATGGCGACTATTTCAAAGCAATGCAGATCCAATTGATTGCAGGCCGTTACCTGAACGATGCAGATATTCCCTCCGACCCTCGAACCCCTCCTCGTGCTGTAGTCGTGAGTGAGAAATTAGCGAAATTGTACTTCCCTCACAGCAACGCCGTAGGTAGGCGTTTGCGGCTCAAGCAGGAGGGCTGGTCTACCATCGTCGGCGTAGTGGCCGACGTTCGACATTCAACCCTTGAAGAGGTTCCTAAAGCGATTGTGTATTGCCCTTCGTGGCTCAGGTCAACGCTCACCATTCAGACTGCCTTACCAACGAGCACAGCTATTTCCTTGATTCGCAAAGTGGTTGCCGCAGTGAACGGAGCCGCGCTCACCGACGTAAAAACGATGAACGATTATGTGGTGGAAGCCAACGCGCACCGAACGTTTCAAACTGCGATCCTCATGGCGTTTGCCGGTATTGCGCTTCTGCTTGCGCTGGTCGGTCTTTATGGCCTTCTCTCATACGCCGTAAGACAACGTACCGCGGAAGTAGGCGTTCGCATGGCGCTCGGAGCTTCCCGCGCCGCGCAGTACTGGCGATGATCGTCCAGTATGGCTTAACCCTTACGGGAACCGGACTCGCCGTCGGTCTCGCGCTGGCCTTTGCCCTTACCCGCGCAATGTCAAGCCTGCTTTACGGCGTCAACGCTACCGATCCTGTCACCTTCATCGCTGTTCCAATATGTATGCTCGCTATCTCAGTCATCGCCTGCTGCATTCCAGCCTGGAAGGCGGCTCGCATCGACCCGGCGATCGCGCTCCGCCATCAGTAGAAAACAAGGATCGGCTCTTTGACCATGTTTCCTTGAGGATTTGGCCTTGCCCCAGACCGTTTGGCGGCCCACGTCAGTCCATTGAGCGGCTCTTAAATAGGGTAGGACTCCGCAAGGTTCCTTCGTATTCGGCTTCACCACGAAGCCTCCGATAGGGTGCGTTTGCCCGGTACGGGTGCTGCGGCGTTGGACCTCGACATGTTTGATGTCGCAGCCGTTCATCCTGACCAGCGCGGCACGCTTCCCGAAATTCCCGGAAATTTATCGTAAGAGGCCCGCGGCCATGATAAATTTCAGCACTCTTCATGGCCTTGAGACACAGTTGAGCGTGATCGGGACCGAAATTCACAACCGCTGCACGTGACGTTTGTGCCGCCGGACCCACAGCAAGTCGGCTATCACCGGCTGTCCGTTAAGCCTCCGCAAGCCTGGAGACTTGCATGTCCACGCCACCGGCTATTGGACAGCATTAGAGTAGGACAAGCCACGCTTATGCAAGATGAGAATCAACTAGTAACTCAATAATCATCCGACCTTAACGTTACATGGCCAAGCTACTAGCATGTATGTTAGGCAGTTACCATTTGAGGTTGCAGCCTCTTCTTTTGTTCCAAACCCGTTTAAGAACTTAGTCCGTCCCTTCGATCCCGCACTGGTCCGTCTGCTCATCCCGGAGGAACTGGTGCGCAGTTACTCGGTTTCGCGCAACGACGGACAAACTGCCGCTGAGTTTGTTCGAAGCATGTTGCGGAACCTTGACATTAGTTATGACCTAAGCAGCGGCGACTTGGAGCGGATTCCAACAACCGGCGCGACGGTGGTGACGGCAAATCATCCGTTTGGGATCTTGGAAGGCCTTATCCTGGTCGATTTGCTGGAGAAGGTTCGAAGCGATTACCGCATCGTTGCTAACTCGATGCTAGCTACGACGCCAGCCCTTCGCCAAAAAGTATTTTTTGTTAACCCTTTTGACAACGGATCGAAACAGGAAAACAGCCGCAGCCTGCGCGCTTCTCTTGAATGGCTGCACGGCGGTGGATTGCTGGTCATGTTCCCCGCGGGCGAAGTATCTCACTTGAATTGGGGCGAGATGCCGGTGGCCGATCCGAAATGGAATACCGCATCAGCGCGCTTGGCTCTTAAGGTGGGCTGCCCCACTTTGCCTTTGTTCTTCAATGGGGCGAATAGCATGCCATTCCAGATGCTGGGAACTATCCATCCCCAGTTGCGAACTTTGAATCTGGCCCGCGAGCTGGTGAAGAAGCGCAATCACAGCATCAATGTGCGGGTGGGAACGCCGATTTCAGCGAACGCGCTCAGAGCTTACGCGGATGCGGAGTCGGCGACCAGTTATCTGCGGGCGCGTACTTATCTATTACTGAACCGGAGCGTCCCGGAGGGCAAGCCTTCGCCGAACTCAGCCCAGCCGGTAGTCTCGAAGTCTTCCTCAAATGTTCTAGAGCGCGAGGTAGCGGATCTTGAAGTTCTTCACGCCGGGAACGGCTTCCGTGTGTTGCTTGCCGGCGCGAAAGAGATTCCAAATGTCTTGCGCGAGATTGGCCGCTGCCGGGAATTGACCTACCGCGAGATTGGGGAAGGCACTGGCAATTCGATCGATCTGGACGAATTCGATTCCTATTACCAGCACATGTTCCTCTGGCACGATGCCGACCGGCGCGTGGCCGGAGCCTACCGCTTGGCTGCCACCCAGGACGTTCTGTTTTCGCGCGGCGTCAAAGGGCTTTACACCAACACGCTGTTCCACTACAACCCGGCGTTCTTTGAGCGAATTGGTCCGGCGCTCGAATTGGGCCGCTCGTTCGTGCGTGCCGATTATCAGAAGCACTATGCACCCTTGCTGCTTCTTTGGAAGGGAATTGCGAGTTACGTTCAGAAACGCCCCGAGTGCGCCGTGCTCTTTGGCGCAGTCAGTATCAGCAGCGAGTACCAATCCATCTCGCGGACGCTGATTGTCGATTATCTCCAGGGCCACTTGGCGAAAGAACTGGCCAGTTTAGTGCGTCCGCGCCGGGCCTTCCGGCGTCATGCCTTGCTGCCCAAGCATGTAAAGCAACTGGGCCGATTGATCGGCAGCGTGGAAGAGCTTTCTTCTTCCATCCAGGATTTGGAACGCGACGGCAAGGGTCTGCCGGTGCTGATCAGGCAGTACTTGAAAGTCGGCGGGCAATTCCTCGGCTTTAATGTAGATCCCCATTTTTCGAACGCCTTAGATGCGCTTGTGCTGGCAGACCTGCGAACCGCGTCCACACAGATACTGGAGCGCGTGATGGGCCGCGCCGGAGCAAAAGCGTTCCGGACATGGCATGACAGAAGCACGGTGGTGCAATAGCCACGAATCGCGCGTGTAATAAACTCTCGCCACGGACCGAGGCGCCGCTCATCGATGGTAAGTTTGCAACGTTGCGCCAATCTCCGGATTGCGACGTTTCATAGTCGTTCGGGCCTTGAGCGCAGCACTTCCGTGTTGACAAACGTTAATTGACGTTTTACAGTCGGACGATGATCGAGAGCTTTAAGGGCCGGCGGAACTTGTTCGAACAGGACGACGCCCCAGGGTTAAAGCCGATCAAGTTGACCGTTTGCGTTAATCCTTTCGGCGCTGGACCAAGCCAACGATGTGCAGGATATGAGCCAGCCCACGTTTTGATTGCATCCGCTCAAGGGTAACCGCAAAGGCGTCTGGGCGGTGACGGTACGGCCAACTGGCGGGTGACCTTCCGCTATGAGGGAGGTGACGCCTACGATGTGGATTTGGAAGATTCCCATTAGGAGGGACGGTGCTATGCCGATGAAAAACCCCGTTCACCCCGGCGCACTCGCCAAGGCGAACCTTGACGAACTTAACTTAAGTATGGCGGAAGCAGCGAAAACGATGAAGATCACGCGCCAACAGCTTCACAATGTGATGCAAGGCAGAAGCCCCTCACGCCTGAGATGGCGCTGCGCTTTGAAAAGGCTTTCGGCGGCAGCGCCGACATGTGGCTGCGAATGCAGGGCGCTTATGATCTTGCGCAGGCGCGAAAGAACCAACGCAAAATAAACATTCCGCGCCTTGTCGAGCATCCATCGCTTTAAGCGCCGCGTGTTAAAAACCAGCGTGACTGTCTCGCAAAGTGTCCTTTGTGGGGCGGAATTATCAAGCCTAACCACGGTGGGCTGATGAGTGTCTAATCCTGCGGAGACGATTTCTTCGAAAGCACACGGCCGAGCAGATTTATGCTAAGCCGGGGTGTGGGTTCGTCTAAGGCCACAGCAGCATTCAGAGATGGCGGTCCGCGACGGACTGGTTGCCGTACAGAAGAGTACGGATCCTGTGGTGGCGTACGCCCAGACAACCATTGCCAAAAGCGCTCTGCATAGACACGCACCATCAATAAATCTCCAGTTTTGAGCGTATCAAGAGAAGCTGGCTCTCGGCTCGTCGCGATAATCGCCGGACGTTCCGCAACGGGTAACTTTCTGGATTCGCACCCAACGCCTAAGGCATCATGAAGGTTATTGCGCGGAGTATCGTTTTTCCTTAGCGTGCACATCATGAAACCATCCCAAGCCGTTACAGCCCATCGCGCGGAGTTGGGGCAGTTTGTCAGCCGCTACTGCCTATCGCGCCCGCGCGTTTTCGGATCTGTTGTGAGCGGCACCGACACGGACGAGAGCGATCTTGATTTACTGGTTGATCCCGTGGAATCCACCAGCCTGCTTACGATTGCCGGTTTGCAGATTGACGCCGAAAAGTTGCTGGGGGTGCCGGTATCTGTGCTAACTCCGAATGGATTGCCACTGAAATTTCGCAACAAGGTGTTGAGCAGGCCCAACCGCTATGAAGCACCCCGAGCGCATTGAAGACTACCTGGGGGGCCGGATGCAAACTACATTGAATCTATTCGATTTATAACCGGCAGCGAAATCGCGCGTGTAATAAACTCTCTGAGGTGCTGCTCTCCCTCAGAAATATCAAGAAAAGCTTTGGCGGGGTACAGGCGCTCCGCCACGGCAATCTCGATATCAACGAAGGCGAAGTCCACCTTTTAATGGGTGAGAACGGGGCCGGTAAGAGCACGTTGATGAAGATCGTGGCCGGTATGCATCAGCGCGATTCGGGCGAGATGCTGTGGCGCGGGCAACCGGTTTCATTCTCTAGGCCTTCTGAAGCGTCGGCCAACGGCATCTCAATGGTCCACCAGGAATCGCTGCTTGCGCCCCACTTGACGGTGGCCGAAAACATCTTCCTCGGCCGAGAGACTAAATCGAAAATAGGTTGGGTGAAGCGCGGCGAAATCTTCGAAAAGGCGCGGCGGATCATTTCCGAGCATGGGTTCAGCCTGAACGCAGAAGCGCGCGTTTCAAAGCTCAGCCCCGCGGGCAAGCAGCTGGTTGAGATCTGCCGCGCCGTGGCGCAGGGATCGAGCCTGCTGATCTTCGATGAGCCGACTTCATCTCTTTCCGAGAAAGAGACGGCTGAAGTGTTTCGCATTGTCAGCGAACTGCGTCGTCGAAAACTTGGGGTGATTTACATAACCCACCGTTTGGAAGAACTGCGTTCCATAGGCGACCGCGTGACGGTGTTGCGTGACGGAGCAACCGTCCATACCGGCGCGCTGAACGAATTGTCCCGCGATCAGTTGATTCAACACATGGTGGGGCGATCGGTAGATGCCATTTATCACCGCAACCCGTGCGAGTATGGCGAGACTTTACTCCAGGTGAACGGCGTCTGCCGGGGGATATTGCGCGACATCTCGCTAACCGTGCGGGCAGGCGAAATAGTCGGACTCGGAGGATTGATGGGAGCGGGGCGCACGGAACTCTGCCGCGTTCTTTTCGGGCTTGACCCGGCGGAAAAGGGCAGGATTGAGATCGCGGGCAAGACGGTAAACCCCAAGAATCCCCGGCAGGCCGTGGCGGCAGGAGTCGCTCTGATCCCCGAAGACCGCCAAATCAACGGACTCGCGCTGAAATTGCCTATTTCCTATAACATCACCATGCCCGACATGGGCCGTGTTTGCAGCATGGGCGTTTTGAATAAGACGGCTGAAAGCAACATTGCCCAGGATTACCGGCAGCGGCTGCGGATCAAGTTCGATTCGCCGCGGCAGCTAGCCGGGCGTTTGAGCGGCGGTAATCAACAAAAAATTGTGATTGCAAAATGGGTCGCGCGCGGCGCTCGCATCTTTCTGTTTGACGAGCCGACCCGCGGCATCGACGTCGGCGCCAAACACGAAGTCTTCGAACAGATGGGCCGGTTAGCAAGTTCAGGCGCCGCCGTTCTGATGGTTAGTTCGGAATTGCCGGAACTGATCCAGGTAACTGACCGCATTCTTGTGATGTCGCAAGGGCGCATTACCGGTGAATTGCCGGGTAACACCACGCAAGAAGAAATTATGCGTTTGGCAGCGCCTGCTGAAGCTATGCGCACGGAGATTGTTTAGTGAACCGGCTGCAACGGCTGCTTCCTTTCGTCACGCTCATCCTTTTAGCTGTTGTTCTTACCATTGCGACTCCGCATTTCTTAACCGCGCTAAACCTGGCGAGTGTTGCCCGTCAAACCGCCGTCATAAACCTGCTGGCGTTGGGGATGACGCTGGTGATTATTACCGGCGGAATCGATCTCTCGGTTGGTTCGATGCTGGCGCTTGCCGGGCTGTTCGGCAGCGCGGCTTTTAAGAACAACCATTCCCTTCCCGAATCGGTGGCAATTGGCATGCTTGCCGGTTTGTTGTGCGGATTGCTGAACGGTCTGATGATCACGCAGCTGCGGATCAGCCCCTTCATCGTCACATTGGGCACCTTGGAAGCGTATCGGGGATTAGCGCTGGTGAAATCGAAAGGCTTACCGGTACATGATATTCCGGACAGCTTCTCGTTTCTGGGCGATGGCAATCTGCTGGGGATTCCTTTTTCGCTGTGGCTTCTGGCGTTCTGCGCGGTGGTGATGCACTTTCTCATGGAGAATACCAAGCTCGGACGGTATGCGTTTGCCATCGGCAGTAATCAGAGCGCGGCTTTCTACGCCGGAGTGCCTATTAATTTTCATCTGACTTCGGTTTATGCCATTGCCGGCGCGCTGGCGGGCTTGGCCGGAATGGTGGAAGCATCGCGCCTTATGACCGGCCAACCCACCTCAGGGCAGGGCTATGAGCTGCAAGCCATCGCGGCGGTAGTCATCGGCGGCGGCAGTCTGCAAGGCGGCGAAGGCAGCGTAGTAGGCACGTTGATCGGCGCGTTCATTATCGGACTGCTTTCAAACGGCAGCGACCTGTTAGGCATTAACCCGTACTGGCAGCAGGTGACCATCGGCGCGGTCATCATTGCGGCCGTCGGGCTGGACGAACTTCGCAAACGCAAATTTGCCTCGGCGTAAAATGCGTCGGCCTTTCAGACACATTTGGAAGAGACTCAATCCACCAGCCCGTTCTTCATAGCGAAGCGAACCAACTCGCCCGTGCTGTGAAGATTCAGTTTCTCCATAATTTTGCCACGATGCGAATCCACGGTGTAAACGCTAAGATTCAGCTTCGTGGCAATTTCTTTGTTAGTCTTGCCTTCTGCAATCAGCAGCAGAACCTCGCGTTCGCGCGGCGATAAGGAATCGGCGGGGTTGCCGGTTTTTTGAAAATTGTCTAAAAGCGTCCCGGAAACGGCGGGGCTGATGTAGCCGTCGCCACGGGCGACAGACCGCACCGCGCTTAGCAACTCCGTATCGATTGCATCTTTCAAGATGTAGCCGCGGGCTCCGGCGCGCAGTATTTCGCGAACATAGACCGATTCCTTGTGCATGCTCAGCACCAGAATCCGAATCCGGGAATTGGCTTCCACCATTTTGCGGGTAGCGTCAATGCCGTTCAGTTCAGGCATGGCCACATCCATCAGTACGATGTCGGGCCGCAGCTTCCCGGCCAGATCAACAGCTTCGCGGCCGTTTGCCGCTTCACCCACTACTTCCAAATCCGGCTGGGCGGCGAGGATGAGTTTCAAGCCTTGCCGGACGATTGTGTGATCGTCGGCAACCAGGATCTTTATCCGATCGGACACGTCACCTCAATCTTCATGCCGTTTCCGGGCGATGTCTCTAAATGGAGGCGGCCGCCGCAAGCTCGCGCGCGAGTCTCCATACCGGCTACTCCTAACCCGCCAGATCCCAAGCCTGAACTCGTTGTCTTGCGATTTCCCACCGCCATGCCTTTCCCATTGTCTCGAATGACGAGGCTTACCTCTCCATTCTGACGGCCTAAGTTAACGGTCACGGCAGTAGCTTGCGAGTGGCGCGCCACGTTAGTCAGTGCTTCCTGCGCGATTCGGAAAAGGTTGGTTTCAGCTTGGTCGGGTAATCGGTGACCATCTAGGCTGCTGGTGTAAGTGACCGTAATGCCGGTGCGTTGCGAAAAGCTTTCACCCAGCGCGTTCAATGCCACGTCGAGACCAAAATCATCGAGCATGGTCGGACGTAGAAGCTGCGACATCTTCCGAACGTCGTGGATCGCTTGGTCCACCAGCTTCATACAATCGTCAACACGCGCCTCGTCCGCGTTTCCGCGCAATGCGGAGAGGTTCGCTTTCACCGCGGTGAGCGCCTGGCCGAGTTCGTCATGGAGTTCGTGCGAGAACCGGCGGGCAGTGTTCTCTTGCGATTCCAAAAATTGGAACTGCAGACGGGTGAGCGCGCCGGCCTGCTCCTCAAGGCGGCGAAACAGCCCGGCTGAGGCCTGCACAGCCCACGCCGCGCAGGCGAGCCACAAGACGACACATCCGGAAAAGGTCCAGAGGGTCCATCTCCACAAGCCGTGCCCTTGCTCGTAGA
This sequence comes from Bryobacterales bacterium, assembly GCA_963718465.1. GTDB lineage: Bacteria > Acidobacteriota > Terriglobia > Bryobacterales > Bryobacteraceae > Bog-105. The sequence continues at coordinate 28,225 of CAVQZK010000024.1, forward strand.
TGCTTTCCCGCAGCAGCTCAGCCTGTTCATAAGCGCTTTCGAGAGCGCTGCTCATTTGCTGCCGGTTTTCCGAGAGTTGATCGAGAATCTCTTCGCGCCTGACGAAATCTTTCTTGCGCGCTAGCTGTAGCCACCGATTGTTCAGCTCGAGCTGCTTGTTCTCAATGCCCTCGATAGCGCCTTTGGCCGAGGTCTCTCCTTCCGCGAAGCCCTGCGTGTCTTCATTGATGTGACGAACGGTACGCCACGCTACCCACAAAGCGGACAGCAGCAAAACCGCTGAAAGCACCATGCCCATTAGCAGCATGCGCTGCCACTGCACTCTTGTTCTGGGTTCGGGTTGCCGCACTTGACGATTCTTTCATTAGGTTCTCTCAGCGGGTATCCCAAACCCCGCGTAGCCGCTCAAAAATTTCCATCCGGAGCCCCCTAAAGCCGCCAGCTATTTCCTGCCGATGAGTGTAGTGATCACGCCACCGTTGGAGACTCTTATGAAATCGTCAAGGCTCATTGGATTGGCTTTCGTCCTGTTTGCCGGCTCGACGTTGCTCCCAGCTCAATCCCCACAGGTTCCGGGCGAATTGACCTATGGCCGGGAGTCAAGATATCACCCAGACTTCGGCAGTCCGGCAAACTCGCTCGTGCGGGACCCGGACATTGCCTCCGTTGCCGACCGTCGCGACCGGCGCATGAAGGCCATTTGGATTTCCAGCTTGGTCGCCATGGCTGCCGCTACCACCTTTGATTCCGCCACCTCCTGGCACAAACATGAATCCAATAGTTTCTTAGCATCATCCGATGGAACGTTTGGCGCTAAGGGCGTTGCTATCAAAGCCAGTTTCGGACTCGGCGTTCTAGTGCCGCAGATTCTCTTCCGCAGGCATAAAGATCTTCGCAGCGCTTTTGCCATCGGAAACTTCGCCGAAGCGGGCATATTCACGGGTACGGCAATTCACAACCTAACGCTTCCTAGCGCAAGTGAAAATCCCGGAGCGCTAATCGCCGCGGCGAACCAGCGTCGCGATACCCGACGAAAGGGCCGGACCGCCGCTGAACACCGTTGTTCTCCATTCCAATCTGATCGTTTCGCCATCGAGAGGATGAATTGCCAGCGTGCCGCGGCTGCCATCACGCGATTGCCAGACGAACTTGCGCGCCGTTTTGTCAACGGATTTAACCTGGAAGTTCACGTCAGGCGAGATTGGCCGGTTATCGGCAACATCGTATCGAGCACTGTATTGCCCGTGGAATCCGTCGGCTTGCTTAATAATTTTAAGGCTTATAAATTGCGGCGGATAAAAGCCGGTTCTTCTTTTTTCCGGTTCTTTGGGCGCGTATACCCAATCGCCTTCCAACGGTCCCGATGCTCGGAAGCGCCAGTGACTGACGGTGCGTCCACCGGTTCGGGTTTCGGCGCTTTAGCAATCGGTAATGAGGAAACAGCCGTCAGCCCATCTTCACGCGGTACCAGAGCCGGGTATAGGCCGGGCGGAGGTGTGAACGCGATTGGATTTTGATTAACGGGACGTCGGGCGCTGGCTATTTGAACGTTAGACGGCAGATTAAAAACTTTCTTCGGTGGGGCGCTCTTTTGCGAATCGCTGGTTTTCGGAACGCCATCTGCTTTCGTTTGCGCCACCTGTGTCCCTTTAGGCGGGGTGAGTTGGCGAGCCTTGACGAGTTCAGCAGCCCTGGCCCTCTCGGTATCTTCTCGGAGTTTGCTTTCACGCGCTGCCTTGTCCGCCTCGGCCGCTGCTTTTCGTTCAGCCGCGCGAGATGCTTCAGCCAGCGCCCGTTTGTTGTCCGGAACCGGTGCTATCGGCTTCGAAGAAGCGGGAATTGAGGCTGCGGAAACGCTCGGGGCATTCGTTCGGACATCTCCGTCTACCGTTGGGGCAGCAGGCGTTGCCGGTGAGTCCGCCGACTCAACGGGCGATGCCGAATCTTCAGCCCCTGGCGAAGATTTCACCGGCGCGTCCGGTCTTGAGGACGTTTCTTGGGGTGGGATATAGACCGGATTCCCCCCTCCTCCTAGTCCACTGCCCACGTGGTCGGCATAAAACCACACGCCGCCTACCGTCAGCACTACCGCACCCAAAGTACTGGCGATCCACCACGGAATTGAATGCCAAGTCGTGGGCGCTGGTTTGATATGGTCGCGGCCACGCAGTTCCTCGTCGTATTCCTCGCGCTCTTCTTTGTCAAGCAGCACGGCGACAATGGAATTGAGGCGCCGCATCTGCGTCTCAGCCAGCAGTTTCAAGCTCTCATCCCGCTGGTGGTCGGGATGCATTAACTTTACGAGCCGGCGATGCGCCTTGCGGATTTCCTCCGCATCCGCATCAGGTTTGATTCCCAATTCCTCGTAATAATTCATCGCAATTCTTCTGTTTGATCATCATAATCGATTCCGCTATACTCAAGGAAGTCGCGGCCCCTCAATGGCTTGCGATCAGCGGTTCGACATGAAGCTACATCAAATTTCAAAGCTCCTCCTGACTGCTCTTCTGACGATTTCCAGTTCCTTTGCTGTTACTCCTGCAATCGGCGTTGCTTCGGCTGTGGGTACCTTTATCGTTAACAGCTCTAAAGTCGAAGGCAACGCCAATCTTTTTGATGGTTCGCAGATTCGCACGGACAAGGCTTCTAGTAAAGTTTATCTGATGAGCGGTGCTGCCATCGTACTGGGAGTTAACTCGGCGGGTACTATTTACAGGGACCATTTCCAGTTGAATCAGGGCGCCACCAAGATCGATAACATGACCGGCTATTCTATTACCGCAGATAAGATAGTAGTCCGCCAAGGTCTGAATCCCTCTCAGGCTGTTGTCCGGTTAGACAACGATGCCGTCGAGATTGCCGCGCTAACCGGTAGTTTAAACATTTTTAATCAACAGGGCGTGCTATTGACCCGAATTGGAGCTGGAACGGCCTCGGCGTTCCAAACCGGAGCCGCTGGCCAAACTAATCCCAGCAGTGGCGCCAGTACAAACAATAACAATGCGAAGCGCCGGACGGCAGCTTTGTACCTTCTTACGGCGACGGTCCTTGCTGGATTGGGGCTGGCAATCGATGCGATTCTCCAGCCGACGTCCACCAGCCCTTAAATGATCGGCCTAGGGCAATCCCGGTCCTATCCCCAAATCTTCCTGTTTTTGACCTTTCGCCCGATGCCTTTCATCAGCCGTTCTGTCCACGTCCCGAATGGCTGATCGGTAGTTACATAGGTCCAAACCGCCCCGCGTTCATTCGGGTCTTTGCCGCGTCCCGCCTTCGCCTCCTCAAGACGCGTTGCAATCTCTCCGGGCAAAGCCGCTTCCAACTGGCGAAACCAAACGTGAATTTTCCGCAGATACTCCCAATGCGGATTTCTATCGGCCAGCGCCATCCATGGCACGCTTTCCCGCAGCTCTGTAACCTGCACCAGGTAATCCGCCCAAAGATCGTCTATGGTGCGCAACGTCACCAGCCGCTCCAGTTCGCTTTCGCTGCCATCGCGCCCTTCTAACACTTGCTGCCGGTAATTCTGGATCTTGTTCCGCTGCCCCTCAATGGGTATCTCAAACTTCTGCAGGAAAATCCGCTGATCGAGATTCCGCCCTTCCACCAGCCCCTGCACCCTTTCGGGCTGTCCCGCTGCACGCGGGTTCAGCTCGCCATGCTTCACCATAAGTTCGTCTTCGAGCGAGATGAAAAACTGCGAGCATCCCGGATCTCCCTGCCGTCCCGACCGTCCGCGCAGCTGATTATCCACCCGCCGGCTCTCGTGCTTGTTCATCCCGATCACATACAATCCGCCTAACTCGGCGACGCCCTCGCCGAGCCGGATGTCCGTCCCGCGCCCAGCCATGTTGGTTGAAATCGTCACCGCGCTGGCTTCGCCCGCCCGCGCCACGATAGCTGCTTCCGCTTCATCGTTCTTGGCGTTCAAGACGTGATGCGGAATATCGCCGAGCATTCCGCTCAGTTCCTCCGACTCGGCAATGCTCGACGTCCCCACCAGGACCGGCTGCCGCCGCTGAAACGCACTCCGAATCTCCGCCGCTGCGGCGCGCATCTTTTCCGCTTTCGTCTGGAACACCCTGTCGGGATGATCTACCCGCACCACCGGCTTGTTCGTTGGAATGATTTCGACGGGCAGCAGGTACATGGTCTGGAATTCGATGGCTGACGATGCGGCGGTCCCCGTCATTCCGCAAATCGCCGGATACATGGCCGCCAGGTGCTGCATTGTGATTGAGCCCAATATCATTCCCTGCCGTTTCGCCGCCACGCCCTCTTTCACCTCAATCGCGGTATGCAGACCGGCCGGCCAGCGGCGGTCTTGCGCGATCCTTCCCTTGAATTCATCAACCATCTCCACCGCGCCGTTCTTAATCACGTAATCCACATCCCGATGAAGCAGCGCATGCGCATACAGCGCATCTTGCACGGCGGTGAAAATTGCGATATTGCCGGCATCGAATAAATTGGCGCAGCCCGACGCCCTTTCCACCGTTCGAATGCCCGAATCGGTCAGCACCACATTGCGTCCGCCGAGATCGATCGTGTAGTGGACGCCGATCCACAAGCCTTTTACAATACGATCCACTGCAAACGCTATCGAATGATTGTCATTGCTGCCGCCGGCAATCACCAGCGGAATGCGCGCCTCATCGATAAGGCACGAATCGGCCTCGTCAATCACGGCGGCGGCAAATGGCCGGTGTACCTGTTCCCCAGGGTGAAGTGCCAACTGATCCCGCAGAAAATCAAAACCGATTTCGTTCGCCGTGGCATAGGTGATATCGGCCGCATAAGCCGTCCGTCGCTCCGCTGCATTCATTGTCTGCTGAATGGAAGCAACGTTGAAGCCGAGCCGCTGGTAAATCTCGCCCATCCAGGCGGCATCGCGCCGCGCCAGGTAATCGTTTACCGTCATGACGTGGACGCCTCTCCGCTGACGGGCAAACCAGGAAATGGCCGGCACCGCCGCCAGAGTTTTGCCCTCCCCGGTTTGCATTTCGGCGATGCTCCCGCGGGCCAGTGCCAGTGCGCCTCGCAACTGCACATCGAACATCTCTTGCCCAAGAACACGGCTCGAAATAACTGCCGTAAGTGCCAGCCATTCAGGCAATGCGGTTATCTCTTTGGCCTTGGCTTCGAGCTTGTCGCCGCTTAACCGCGCAAACTCTTCCCGCCAGGCGTTAATCTTTCGAATCTCCCCAGCATCCTTCCGCGCAGGGCTGAAAAATGTTTTCCAATTTGGGCGCACTTGCACCCTCCTCTCTCATTTTCAAAAACAACAGCTATGGATTGGGTTAAGAGAAAAAGAGACTTGGAGGGGGTCGCTGGAAGAGACTGCGATCAAGTGCAACCGGGATAACGCGCGCGCGAGCAAGGGCAAAAACAACCGGACGTTCCGATTGGGCGAAGACCGGCTTAGAAGGAACTTGAACAGTACGTTTCGCGCGGGGCGCCTTGACGGTACAGCAAATTTCTGTGCGACCCGCGAAATTCGATGCACTCGAAGCCGGCGCGCACCATGCCGTGGTTAACGCCAGGACTGTAGCAATGAGCCACGTAGTCAGTTTGGGATTCACCTGAAAATAGTATGGCACTAAATCAGAGAAGCGGGTGGGGAGCAAGCGGAGCTCCCCACACTAGATGGCAACCGCTGGCTTACAAATTAGAACCTAAAGGCATCGGCAAAGGCCTTGCCGTTCGGTGTCCCCAAGCCCGTAACGTTGTCCCAGCCGACTTTGGTTGTCAGCCCGCTATCAGTACCGAAAGTAAGTACATAAGTGGTGTCTTGAGAAAGCGGAATATCCCAAAGCGCACTGTAAAACTTGGTCGTATTTTCCAATGGTGCTGCTAGTTGCGCCGCCGTGTAGGTGGTTGTGCCGAACTCGTCCTGAATTGTTGCCGTCACGTTGGTGTTTGAGCCGACAGGAAGAACATCGGTGATTGTCCCTGCCGGCATGTAGTATAGCCAAGGTGCGGCTTGGCCGAGCGGGAAACCAGCCTCCTGGTTCGCAATGGCCCACAGCGCCGAAAACATCGGGCACGCCAGGCTCGTCCCCCCAAAGACCTGATAAGTGATCGGAGGGAAAGTGAACGGTTCGGTGATTGCGATTACGGCTCCCGTGAATGGGTCGGCCAACCAAGAGATGTCTGGAAGCTGACGTTTCTTACCAGGCAAGGTCGATTGGAAGGAAGGCTTTGAGAACACTGCGCTGGGTCCACCGCCCGAGCCATAAGGAAACCGAAGTTGAGGGGCGGATCATAAATGGACCCTTGCACTGAATGAGCGGCGTCTCGTTATTGCCCCACCCCGTTTGGAACTGTATGGTGTGGTTTGACTTCAGCGCCAAGCGTAACGCCGCCCACCCCCGTTGCATATGGGGAATCCGCCGGCGCACTGACTGAAGCAGGATAGTTAACCGGATCGTTAAGGTCAAAAGTAAAATCGCCAGAGTCGCCCGTCGAGAAGTTGGCCGATATGCCGAACGCAGCCGCAACTTCATTGATGAGATCCTCGGTGGCCAAGATATTGATGGGAGTGCCCGCTTCTTCACTCCCATAACTTCCGGAGATAACGCTGCCCAACTGGTTGATCACCGCGAAGAGCACAGCCGCGTCGACGTCGTCAAACATGGGTGTAGGCGGAACTACCAGGTCTATCGCTGCGCCCGGTGCAATGGCGTGGGCCCACTCGACATCGATATTGATTTCCGGATCCACCGACGCACACGTTCCTGGCGTGGGGTAATCAATGATTTTGAAGGTTGATGTAGTCAACGGCGGCAGGCCAAACCTGGCCGAAAAGGCATTGGCGTCTTGCCTAATCGTGGGCGAACCGCACCAATCAATGATGACGATGGTCTGTCCGGAACCGTCATATCCCTCTCTGTACAGTCCATTCAAGTTGTAGGCGTCGTAGACGTCTGCCGGCGTGTAGCCGCAACCCGCGATGTTCTCCGTTCCGTTATAACCATTGCCCTTATAGGTCGCGCTCGTGTAACTTTCTGTTTTCGGTCCAGTGAAACAGTTCGACGTAAAAAAAACCGGATCGGGGCCGGAAGCGGTGCTCGCGCTTTTAACGCCTGGCGGAGTAGGTTTCGCCGAAACGCTATTCCGGCTCACAATGGGGTGCTTGAAACTCAGATTGTCTAAGCCGTACACCGCTCCGACCAGCGTTCCTGCGGGACCCTCGACGTAAGGGTCGCTGGTATTGCCACGATAGATCTTGCCATTGACTTCGAATTGGTGGATCGCAACGTGAAATGCAGCCTGGGCATTAGCCACGGTGCCCCGCGCTTTTACGAAAAAGTTCGCTGGACCGACCGCCACTACCGACAGCTTATTCGCGGTCAAAAAATCTTGGACAGTTTGCACCTCCTGCGCCGTCGGTGCAAATTTCGCCACCAGATCGGCCCGGTCCATCCAGTGATGGAAATTCGGCGAGTTACGGTTGTAGAGTTCGCTTACCAGGGAGTCTAACTCACTCCGATTGTGCAAGTTAAGCCAAAGGCTTACGTCGATGACAGCCGACGGATTTAACGGGCCGATATTCTTAGCGGCTGCCGTAAACTTAGGCGTGTTATTCCCTATCGAATGGCCAACGGTTAACACTGGATTCTGAGAAGCTCCATAGATCGGGGCGGATACAAATAATCCAAAACCCAGAAAAAGAACTGAGAACGTCGCAAGTTTTGCCATAGATTCTCCAGATTGAAAAAGCTTGAGGGCTAAGCATACCGGAAGTAAGGGCAGTAATGCTAGACGTTTATAGAACTTATAGTACTTTTGTTGCATTCACTAGCAAACGAAGTTGGTTGCTGATCTCCTCGCCTGGATAGAAGTATCTGAATGTAAGTAGTAATTCGGAACGTTCGACTAGGTATGAAATGAGCGTTGCGAGAAGGACCGGACGAGAGCTAACTCAATGTTGACCGTAATGATCAAGCCATTCGCGATGTGGTGAATTCAGTTCGCCAGGGTTCCGGGCGTTAGTCATGTGCATCGGATCTTTTCCACGGTCTATGCACCGGCGGCTTGGCTGCGGAAGTGGTCTTTAAACTCGTCTAAGAACTCGTCGAGTTTGACGGGCGTGCGCCCCAGCAGCCGGGGCAACACGTCAGTCACTTCGCCACCTTGGCCGTTCGTGTAATAGCGCTGTAAATCGAGAAGAGCATCGACCTGCCATTCGGGCATGCCCAATTCCAACATGCTTTTCCGCTGTGCGGATTCCGGTATGTCCACGTACTTTACGCTTCGATTGGCGGCGCGAGAAATCCGCTCGGCTAGGTTGACGGAGGTGACGGCTTCGGGACCGTTCAACTCGTACGTTTTCCCGGCGTGGCCGTCCGGCGCGGCTAGGATGTTCGACGCCACAGAGGCAATATCCCGCAGGTCGATATAACTGATCCGCGCCTCTCCATAGCCGGCATAGAACGCGCCGGTTGTACGAATGCCGGGCGCGTGGAATGCCAAGATGTTCTGCATGAAGCTGTTCGGCCGGAGGACCGTGTATCCCAATCCGGAGGTCCGCAGGTTGTCTTCGACAAGCCGGTGCCAAGCCGGAAAGGACTTCGGGTAATCGCCAGCGCCAAGAGCGGAATTCAGTACAACGTGTTTCACCTGGTTTGCCTGGCAAGCTTCGACGACGTTGTTCTCTAGTTCCACCAGTGCAGGAATTGGCGAACAGACGAGGAAGACAGTGTCGGCACCGGCCAGCGCGCGATTGAGGCTGTCTTTGGAAGAAAAATCCGCAATCACCGTGGAGGCTCCCGTCGGGGCGTTGCCAGCATCAACCTCACTACGATACATTGCGCGAATGGGCTTGCCGGTCTTGAGCACTTCATCCTGAACCGCGCGGCCCACGTTTCCGGAGGCTCCGGTGATCAGAATCATAGGAGTCTCCTTCCTAATACAGAAAGGAAGAGCGTAGACGTACAAGCGAACATAGTATTACGATAGATCGGACGGATCACGTAAGGCAAGAGCGTACAAAATACGTAAGTACCCGCCGGATTAGTCTTGGTCTAGCGAACTGGTTGAGGACCGGCGGCCGCAACCGTCAGACTCACAACGCAGAGGAGCCCGAGGTCCTGATTCAGCCACCTTAACAGGCTTTGGAATACTGCAATCAGACCAGTTTTGCGCGATAAGTGCCGCGGGGTTAGTCTTCGATTGGCGTGATCGATTGCAGGGACATTTTTCTTTTGCGCCGCCGGCCAATATACGCCAGCGCCACGACGCCCGCCACGAAGAGCCACAACCCGTACAGATAAATGTTGTCCATACCCAAGTTATCGGCAGCAGCACCGGTCATCTGTAGGGGATTGTCCCGATTTGAGGCGGCGGTACATTAAATTGGAGCGAACATGTATACGAGGCGAAGTTTCGGAGCGATGGTTTTGGCTGCGCTGCCAACGACGAGGGCGCTTGCGACCTTAATCAATTCCAAGATCAACGGTGTTCAACTTGGCGTTCAGAGCTACAGCTTCCGGGATCTTTCGCTGGATGCGGCGATTGCGGCGATGCGAGAGATTGGGATTGGCGAATGCGAGCTCTATATGGGTCACGTGGAGCCGGCAGACACCCATGGAGAGGCTCTTAAGAAGTGGCGCCTGACTACTCCGCTGAGTTACTTCCGCCAAATTCGGCAAAAGTTTGACGATGCCGGTGTTGGGCTTTCTGCCTACTCGTTGAATTTCAGAGACAGCTTCTCTGATGCAGAACTCGACCGCGGCTTTGAGATGACGAAGGCGCTGGGAGTGGACATTATTACGACGTTGACGACACTGACGTGCGCCAAGCGACTTGTCGCGCCGGCTGAAAAACACAAGGTGAAGGTTGCGATGCACGGCCATGACGAGACCGACAAGCCTAATGAGTTTGCCACTCCGGAGAGTTTCGCGCGGGCGCTCGCGATGTCACCGCAGTTCTACATCAACTTGGATATCGGGCATTTTACGGCGGGCGGATACGATCCTGTCTCTTACATTGAGGAACAGCATTCCAAGATCCTCATGCTGCATATAAAGGATAGGAAAAAGGCTCATGGGCCGAACGTGCCGTTTGGGCAGGGCGACACGCGAATCCGGGAAGTGCTGCTGCTATTGAGGAACAAACATTATCCAATTCCGGCCAACGTTGAATATGAATACAACGATGAACAACCGGGACTGAACACGGTTGCAGAGGTGAAGAAGTGCTTCGCATATTGCAAGGCGATCTTGGCGGGTTGAGATCCGCCTTTACTGGCTTTACAGGTCGTGGCACGTGCTGCAATTTGTGCTGGCACGGTTCGCACGGTGACAGGTGACGCAGCCACCCATGCCTAGATCCGTTTCACGCCATAGACGATCGCGCGTTGCGACAGGGCCGTGACATGTGTTGCACGCCGCTTTTGCGTCCAAGTGAACCTTGTGGTTGAATTCTACAAAGCCTGGCACTTCATAGACGCGAACCCACGGAACCGGCTGGCTCTCATCCACATAAGACTTCAGATCTTTGATTGACGCACTATCGCGGGCAATCTGAGAGTGACAGGCCATGCAAGTTTTGCCGGTTGGAATGGAAACGACTTCGCCGGAAGGAGCCAAGGTGTGGCAGCCGGCGCACTTCATGTGAGCTACCGCTGTGTGTTGCTTGTGACTGAAAGGTATGGGCTGGCCAACGATAGTGGTCATGGGCTGATTCTGGGCGGAGACAATCGCTGCTATAAGCAATAGGAAGAGGAACCGTATCAAAGTTCACCTCGGCTCATCTGGGTTGCGATGTAGTCTGAGGCACGCATGGAAAGGGCGCAAATAGTCAGAGTCGGATTTTGCGATCCGCCCGATACGAATGAACTGCCGTCGACGACGAAGAGGTTTTTGACGTCGTGCGTTTGATTCCATTTGTTCAAGATGGATGTTTTCGGATTGGCGCCCATGCGGCAAGTTCCGAGTTCGTGAATGCTTTCGCCGGGAGGCACCATCTGCCAATGTTTGGCGAGGAGTTCAAAACCGGCGTCGTGACAGAGTTCTTCGGCTACATTCATCGAATCTTTCGCCATTTCGAATTCATTGTTGCTGTATTTGGCGGTGATGTGCAGCGACGGGATGCCCCAGGCGTCGTCGAGGGATTTATCGATTTCAACGAAGTTCTCGTAGCGCGGGAGAACCTCGCCCATGGTGGTCATGCTGAAGGAGGAGCCCTGGAGTTCAGCGAGGCTTTTCAGGAGGTCTGCCCCATATAAAGGGAGATGCTCGGGATGAGGAGTTCCTCCGCTGCCGAAATCCATCGCGTACCCACGAATGAAGGTTTTCTCGCGGTTTGTGAGGTTACGGAAGCGCGGGACGTAGCCATCGCCGCCGATCAAGCCGGGACGAGGGTTGCCGCCGCGAGCTTCAGGTACGATACAGCTGACTACGTCCTTGACATAGAACTGATCGAAGAGGTAATGACCGAGAACGCCGCTTGAGTTTGCCAGGCCGGAATTGAGGAGGAGGCGAGTGCTCTCTAAAGTGGACGCGCCCACGATTACGACGCGGGCCGTTGCATGGAACTCCTGTTTGCTGCGCCTATCGATAAAAATTGCGCCGTTCGCGAGCCCGGTGTTGCGGTCGGTGGTGATTTGGCGGACGACGGCGTTCGAGACGATCTGCAACTTTCCAGTTTCGAGAGCATCGGGCAGCATGCGGTTGACGGAGCTTGCCAGTTGACCAGTGGCGACCCGCTCTTTGGTAGTTGGTATGCCGCGGCGTTTGGCAGCTTGAATAAACCGCTGGATGGTTTCGGTATCGGGTGAGTGGTCTTCGATGAAGACGCCGTCGGGCAGCTGCGGGAGGCCCTCCTTACGTCCGGAGACGCGAAGCATGGGCTCAACCTGGTCGTAATAAGGCGCGAGGTCGGCATATTCGATGGGCCAATTTTCACCGAAACCATCATGGTCTTTGCCCTTGAACTCGAAATTGCTCAGCCGCCAGGATGCGCGGCCCCAGAATAGAGTTTTACCGCCTATTAAACGGACGCGCACCCAGTAGTACGGATCGTCAGACGGATAGGTGTATGGATTTTGCTTCTCGTCGGCCCAGACATTTTCGGTGTATTCGTCGGCTTGTGTCACGTGAGGAAAGCGGCCGGGCTCACCGAAACCCCGATAAGGGAGCGTGTACACCTTTTTCAATTCGCGATCGCGCCCGAAATCAACGGCGGGACCGGCGTCGAGCATCAGGCAGTGGATCCCTTTTCTGGTAAGCTGCCGGGCCGCAGTTCCGCCAGAGGCTCCCGAGCCGATAATGAGGACGTCGTATTTACGGTGAAGCATGGGTTAGCCGATTGGATACCAATAAAATGCGGAGGCGTTGCGTGGACGGCGGGATTGCGATAGGGCGCCGATATATGGTTTCGAATTTAGCGTGGCGCGCAGGAGGTCTCCTTTGGCTGCTTGGAGAAAAGCTAAGAGGTCATTGTCTTTGGCATGGAATTCCCAGGCTTGGTGGAGCGGAGAAAGAAGCGTGCCAGCCTGCTCGGAGTCAAGCTCGGCGAAGTTTCTGGCAAACTTCTGTAGCGCACCGCGGTTCAAATTGTCGAGGCCGTTGCGATAGAGTTCCAGGCGAGGTTGGGGCGAGCAACCAATCAAGAAATCCAGAAATTCCACGGCGCCAGCTTCGGATGCACCGGGCAGGCCATTCCAGGAGGGCACGATGAGCGAACCGAGTTTGTTGAGCGCGGAAAACTGGTCGGGAGTAAAGGTGAGGCTGACACCATCGGCGGTCTCGCCAGCTATGACGACGGGCGTGTTAGGAGTTTCGGTTATGCCGGGAGGAACTAATGGCGGCCCGGCTGGCAGACCTTTCTGTGCAGGTACGGTTGCCTGCGCGGCGGCAACGGCCGGAAATGTTATAAGAGATCGGAGGACCGAGCGTCGTTTCATAAATCTATGGATAGTTTATCTTCGCTCTGGCGGACGAGCTAGGCGGTTGTGAGCGCCGCTTCGTTCCAAGCCGGTTCGGCGGAAATCTGAATTCTTGAATCGGGGTAGATTGATCGTACCGCGTCAGGGAGCATCGGTTGACTAGCGGCATTTACCGTCCCGGCGAGATGAATATGGCGCGAGGCGGCACCGGTAGCCACCAACGGAAGATCGGTATATTGAAACAATTTCCAGCCCAAGTTTGCGATAGATTGCTGGTATTCCTCTGTCTCAAGTACATTCCGATAGGAAACTAGACCTCCAGCCAGGTAGAGCGATGCAGCGTTGTCCGCTAAGGCGAAGGAGAACAGTGCAGGTATGGTGAGTAGGCCGCGCGCGGCGATGGATACATTTTTGCCAATGGACAACTCGTTCGTTAGAGCCTGTACGATGGCCAGAATATCGATGATTCTTTGTGACAGAAGAGAATTTCCGAGGATCAGCGATGCCCACCCGAACGCTTCTTCTGCATCATGGGGAATGGTGTACGCCGGGTTGCCGCGGCCGAGCTCCGGTCGAGCGTCTCCAATGCACCGCACATCGGCTGCGAAGATACTGCGGCCGGACTGTGCCAAGCGGTGATAGAGATCGTCCTCGTGCGAATGGGCATTTCTTCCATGGTCGTCCAAAACTAGCAGTGGCGCTTTGTTCGGGTCAGGATTATCGGGAACAAACCACCACGCGGGTATCCAAACGCCCGGCGCGGAATTGATTTCGGCGGCTCTGACTCGAACGCCAGAGAGCGGAGTCTGGGCGAGAGTTTTTATTCTTAGAGTGCGCGGCGGAAGCTGGATGTTCAAGGATTGAATCCATGCATTCGCGTCATGGGAACGATCGGGAGCATTTGCGCGTTGTTTAATTAGGTCGAAAGGCCGAAGGCTCTGAAAGTCGCGGGCTACGTTGCCCGTAGGACCGGTCCAAAGGGCGGATTCTTCTTCTGGGGAAACAGGAGGTTCTTTGTCGAATTTGGCGCCGGAGTTCTTTAGCCAACGTTCAAACCAGTTGTAAATGTCGAGGCGCAATTCGTATGTCAAGCCGTGCGGGAGTGGTGTGGCGCGCCATGCGAGACGTTCGGGATGGCCGAGCATATTGTAGGTTCTGGATAGCTTAGTAAATTGTTCGCGGCCATCGTCCAAGTAACGCGGTGAGTATGTACCAAAGAAATCGTGCGCGCTTACCTGTACAAGCAGAGGCTTGGGGGCCATGGGATAGAGAAGATCCCACCGATCAAAGCCGAGAGGACCGGAAGCGATTAAATCCTGCTCCGCATCGTCCGTCGAGCCAGGTGGGTTGAAATTCGCGCAGGCGAAATTCTCGGTGTTTCCAGAGGAAATGGCGGCAGCGCTGAGGCGACTGTCAATGCAGGCAAGCAGCATAGTGACTGTAGCTCCTCCCGACTGCCCGGCAGACGCGAGCCGCCGCGGATCGACTAATGGATGAGAGGCGAGATAGTCTAAGCTGCGAATGGCGTCCCAGACTTGATAACGGGTTGCCGAGTCGCCCAGCAGCAGCAATTGTTTTCCCGGAACGCTGTGCTCTTCATCGACCGAACTGAGGCGAGTGTTGGTACCGGAGGCATCGGGATACGCGACGCGTTCGCCTTGACCCATCGGATCGAAAGCGAGTACGACGTAGCCGAGCTTCACCAGACCCTGACAGCATTTTTGATACGGGCGGTACGCTTTCCCGTTGTAGGCGTGGCCCATTTGGAAAAGAACGCCCGGAAAGGGCGGCCGTCCACCTGTTGGTATATAGAGATTCGCGCTTATCACGATGCCCGGCTGGCTTTGGTAAATCACTTTGTCGATACGGTAGCCTGAGCGTTCAAGGCTGCCGGTAACTTTGGCGTTCAGGGGCGTACGCTGCGGTTCTCCGCCTACCAGCTTCCAAAATGTTTCACGCACCCAGTGCTGCCTTTGCTGAATTAAGGACGGAGTTGTCAATGCGGATAGGGCGCGGTTGCGCTTCTCGTAAGCGGCGCGGGCGAGCGATGAGAGATACGACGGAAGGCACTGTGAGTAGTTACGATAATAGAGCCCGGATAAAGTAGTGGCTCCGAGCTTCGGCATCAATGCACAACTGGCCAGGAACGACAGCCATTCGCGTCTGGACGTATTCATTTAAGCTCCTTCCAAAAGGGCCATGCCGCTCCGATGAGAGTTGCGTGAGGACCCAAGGAGGCCCGCGAGATCTTGGTTTGGGAACGTGCGTGTTCGCTGGCCAGTTCGCGGAATGTTTCTTTCACTGGTTTCATGATGAGGTCGCCCGCGGCGGACAAGCCTCCCGCTACGGCAATCTCATCGGGAAAAAAGATATGGGCTAACGATACGATGGCGACTCCGAGGGCTGAGCCCGCATCACGCAGAATTTTCGTAGCGCAAGTATTTCCACTCTCGGCCGCCGAGATCACGTCGCGCAAGGAGAGGCCACTAACTTTGGCCGCCTCCTCGAACCGGCGCGCCAGGGAAGGTGCGGAAATAATTGCCTCAGCACAGCCGCGCCCGCCACAACTGCACAGTGGTCCATGGTGGTCTACAATCACATGGCCGGGATCTCCCATGCAGCCGTGCGAAAAGCGCAGGAGTTCGCCTTTTACTGTCATTCCGACACCGAGCCCGGTGCCGGCGGTGAGGCACATGAACCGTTCGGGAATTTCGTTGTAGCCGAAGCGGTACTCGGCCATGCAGGCGGCATTGGAATCGATTTCCAGCTCAATCGGCAAATCGAAACGCTGGGCAATGCGCTCCTTCAAAGGAACGTGCTCAAGCCAAGGGAGATTCGGATTATAGGCGAGGTTGGTTCGTTCGGCGTCAAGAAATCCCGCAATAGCGACGCCGATTCCGCGAGGTGCGGCGGCTGCATCTGCCGCCCTTATCGTGCGATCAATCAGCTGGCATAACGCCGTTACGAATTGGTCTGCATTCGGCCCGGTTGGAATGGACTCGATAAAAGAGATGTGCCCAACTCCATCGAGCAAACCGGCCTTAGTAGACGTTCCGCCAATATCTACGCAAAGGACCGTCGTTCGATAGGATGGATGTTCAATCATGAAACTTTCGCGCTGGCTCGCGTACGCACTGCTTTGCATGATCGCATGGGGAACTTGGGGATTTATAGCTAAATTGGGCGCCGACAAGATTGCGCCTGGACCTCTTCAGATTCTGGCCACAGCAGGTACGTTCCCACTTGCATTGGTGGCGTTTCTTCAGCTTCGTATGCGGCTTGAGAAAGATACCCGCGGGATAACCTATGGAATTCTAAATGGCGTGCTCAGCGGAATTGGACTTCTGGCGTTTTATGCCGCGGTGAATCGCGGAAAAGTTTCAGTTGTCGGGCCGGTGACGTCATTGTTTCCGCTGCTTACCGTGGTTTTGGCGTTCGTTTTTCTACGTGAGCGGCTGAATCGCGTGCAGGTTGCCGGTGTAGCTCTTTCGTTGGTGGCGATTGTGATCTTCTCACAATGAAAATAATGGGATCAGGCGGCTGGTTCTTGTATGCGCTAGTCACGGTAGTGTCGTGGGGAGCCGTGGGCTTGCTGCAAAAACTCGGAACAAACCGGATTTCGTCGCGTTCGGTACTAGTGTGGCTTTTCGTCGGGTTTGCTGTTCTGGTGCCGTTTCTGCCATTCGCGCAGCTTTCTGAATTGAACCACTATCTGCTGTTCATCGGAATTCTGAGCGGTTTTCTCAACGCGCTGGGGTCGTGGTTTCTGTTCCTGTCGCTGGAGAGCGGAGCGAAGGCTTCTGTGGCCGTTCCGTTAACGGGGCTGTTTCCTTTAATCACGGTCGTTCTGGGAGTTTCGATTCTGGGCGAACGGCCTTCGGCTTTAGAATGGGTGGGTGTAGCTTGCGCTCTGTTGGGCGGAATTCTGCTGTCGAGGGAAAGCGAGCCTATCGCGGCGAATTGAGCTGGCGCGTCGCGTCTCAGATCCCAAAATGTCGTTTGTTAAGAGAGGCCCTATCCATGAGTAAACATCCACTTGAACCCTTAAGCGCGCAGGAGGTTGAGGCCGCGGTGTCGCTGCTGAAGGCGATGCCTGAGTTCAACGGCACCACCCGCATCATCAGCGTCATGTTGAAGGAGCCTCCGAAAGAGTCTGTTCACGCTGGGCCTTCGCCGGCGGCAAATGGACGCCAGGCGCGGGCCGTTCTGCTGGACAATGCGATAAACGCAACATATGCGATCGATTTGGATCTGACTGGGAGGCACGTCACTCAGAAGCGTACAGCGCCTCCCGGAGCTCAGCCGACGCTTTCGGCGGACGAGCAGATTGAGTGTGAACAAGCAGTGCTTCGCAGCCCTGCGTTTCGTGCCGCTCTGGAAAAGCAATACGGAATCACGGACGCTTCGCTGGTGATGGTGGATATCTGGAGCGCGGGTTACTACGGGCAAGAGGAAGAACGCACACGCCGCTTGACTCGGCCTCTCTGTTTCTTGCGCGCCGACGCAACGGAGAACGGCTATGCACGGCCGATAGAAGGCATTCGTCCGGTTGTGGACCTTAATGCCATGGAGGTCATCCGCGTTGAAGAATACGGCCATTGGCCTTTGCCGCCGGAAGCCGGTAACTATGCGGCTTCGCGGATGGACAACTTCCGGCCCGACATCAAACCGCTGGCCATAACTCAGCCCGAAGGACCCAGTTTTACGCTGGATGGGAACAGCATCGCGTGGCAAAACTGGAAATTTGTTATAGGCTTCAATGCACGCGAAGGCTTGACGCTGCACCACGTGCGTTACCGCGACAATGATCGTGACCGATCGATACTGTACCGAGCCTCACTTACCGAGATGGTGGTTCCGTATGGCGACCCTAATCCGACACAGGCCCGCAAGAACGCGTTTGATGTTGGCGAGTATGGGATGGGCATGTGCGCGAATAGCCTGCAGCTGGGCTGCGATTGTCTGGGGCATATCGCCTACCTTGACGCGCATCTTTGTGACAGCCGAGGCCGCGCTTTCAGGCTGGAAAACGCCATTTGTATCCACGAGGAGGATTATGGAATTCTGTGGAAGCATACAGACCGGCGCTTGCCGGATGCGCCAGAGGTCCGGCGTTCCCGCCGCTTAGTAGTCTCCTCGATTTCCACCGTTGAGAATTACGAATACGGCTTTTTTTGGTATTTCTATCAAGACGGCAACATTCAGTTCGAAATCAAACTGACCGGGATTTTGTCTTTAGGCGCACTTCACGAAGGCGAAAAGCCTAAATACGGGGCGTTGATCGCTCCATTGCTGTACGCGCCCAATCACCAGCATTTTTTCAATGTACGACTGGACTTCGATATCGACGGCGCGGAGAATACCGTTCAACAAATGGATGTGGTCTCCGATCCGATTGATGATTCGAATCCGTTTGAAAATGCTTTCCATGTGAAAGCGGCTTCGCTTCAGACAGAGCAGCAAGCGCTTGCGAATCTGAATGTGGAGACGGCGAGAGCCTGGAGAATTGTCAATCCGAACTCTAAGAACGCGGTGGGAGAACCGGTGGGTTATAAATTCCTCCCAGGCGACAACTCCGTTCCGTTCGCTTCGAAGAACGCGTGGTGGCGGAAGCGAGCCGGGCTTCGTGAATCATCATGTTTGGGTAACGCCATACGCCGAAGGCGAAAACTATGCGGCGGGCGATTATCCAAATCAGTCTCAGGGTGGCGATGGCCTTCCAAAATGGACCAGCGCGGACCGTCCTATCGAAAACAAAGACGTGGTGTTCTGGTACACGTTCGGGCACACTCACTTACCGCGGCCTGAAGATTACCCGGTTATGCCCACCGCCTACATTGGTTTCACGCTGAAGCCCAACGGGTTTTTCTCGATGAATCCGGCCAATGATGTTCCGCCGAGTGCGCCGGTGAAGGCAAATGGCGCTGGGAAGATCTGCAACCACTGCTGAGGGCCGAGCCTGAGACACGGTAGTGAAAACTTACATTGCTATTGGGCTCTGGGCCCTTGGATTCATCGCAGCGCAAGTGCTGTGGGGCGCGAGCAGCGACTATACGGCTCCGCGTCTGGATGGTTGGCATGTTCTAGGGCCGGGAGGAGGAGGCGCGCAGTTCAATCCTACTTTGAGTCCGGTTGACCCGAATCTGGTGCTGGTCAATTGCGACATGACGGGATCATACGTCAGCGTAGACGGAGGAAACTCGTGGCGGATGTTCAATCTGAGGGGCGTAGTACGCTTTTTCGTTACCGATCCACTGGATAGCAACGTCATCTATGCCGCGACGAAGGGCCTTTACCGCAGCAAAGACAAAGGAAAGACCTGGGAACTCATCTATCCGCACCCCAGCGATGTCGCAAGAGTTGTGATCTCCGGCGATCATGCGGACGAGCGAATTGTCTCGCGCGATGGAGTGGAGCGTATTGTCGACGCTTTAGCGGTTGATCCAAGCGATTCCAGTTCGCTCTTAGCCGTTATCTCAAAAAACAAGCGTGCCGGCGTTTACCGGAGCAAGGACGGGGGGAAGGCTTGGGAGTTCGTCCGAGATGTTCCGGCCATTGGAAGGATCTATATCGATCCCGATTCTCCGAGCGAAAACCGTACAGTTTACCTGGCCGGCGGCAATTCGGTTCATCTGCTGGAGAACGGCGTATTGCGCGATCAGAACGGTCCAGCGGGCGTGAACCGATTCCTGGATATCGCAGCCGGTTTTCCGGGAGGAGGAAAGAAGCCTGTATTCTATGCGGTCTCCGGGATTAATTGGAGAGGAGGAGATACAGGAGCCACGGGCCTCTTTGTATCGGTTGACGGCGGTGCGGGCTGGCGGAGCATTCCCGTTGACTTCCTTTCGAATGCGCCCAAAGGAACTGCAAAGCTGGAACTGCGCGCCGTGGGCACAAGTCTTAATCATCCGCAAACCGCCTATCTCTCCTTTCGCGATCACACTCGGGAGCTAGCGGCCGGAAAGCGGAATATTGGCGTTGCCAAGACCATGGACACGGGAAAGAGCTGGCAGATGGTCTGGCGCGATGTGGGGGCGACCGCCGCCGCGAATATGCAAGACCCTTGGATAAATCAGCGGTTTGGGCCTGACTGGGCGGAAAATCCCTTTGCGCTCGGTGTCTCGCCGGTCGATCCTGAAATCTGTTTCGGTACGGATTTTGGCCGAACGGTACGAACCCGCGATGGCGGCAAGATCTGGCAGGGGGTGTATGCCCACCGCTTCGAAGATGGCAGCACGACCACAACAGGGCTTGACGTCTTAACGACGCACGGCATTCACTTCGACCCATTCGACGGAAGCCATTGGTTCGTAAGCTTCACTGACATTGGCTTGTTCGAAAGCTATGAAAATGGGCATTCATGGAAGGAGGCCACAAGCCGGGGCATACCCGCGGAATGGCAGAACACCGCGTACTGGGTGCTGTTTGATCCGGATGTGAAGGGGCGTATCTGGGCAGCGGTGAGCGGCACCCACGATCTTCCGCGCCCCAAGATGTGGAGGAGCGCTGGAGTAACAAATTATCGGGGCGGAGTGGTGATCAGCGACGATGGCGGACGGAGTTGGAGCCCAAGCGTGGAAGGAATGCCGCAGACGGCGGCTACCCATATCCTCCTTGATCGGAAAAGTCCAGCCTCGGCTCGCACGCTTTATGTTTGCGGCTTCGGAAAAGGCGTCTACAAATCTGTTGATGGCGGACGACACTGGCTGTTGAAGAACGCGGGACTTGAGGGAAGCGAACCTTTTGCGTGGCGACTGGCGGAGGATTCTAAAGACCGATTGTACTTGCTGGTAGCGCGCCGGGGTGAAGACGGGAGGGTGGGAACTCCGCTGGACGGAGCGCTATATCGTTCAGTGGATCGCGCGGAGCATTGGGAGAAGCTGATGCTCCCTACGGGATGCAACGCTCCGAATGGCCTGGCGATCGATCCGGAGGATCCCAACCGCCTCTATCTGGCTGCCTGGGGAAGGGTTGGGATGTCTGGAGATAGCGGAGGAGGAATCTTCGTTTCGGCGGATGCCGGCAAGACCTGGAAGAATGTTTTGAATAGAGACCAGCACATCTTCGACGTTACGGTGGACGCAAACAAGCCAAGGGTTCTGTACGCGACTGGTTTTGAATCATCAGTCTGGAAGTCGATTGATCGTGGTGAAAGCTGGACACGCGTCAAAGGATATAACTTCAAATGGGGCCAGCGAGTGTTTCCGGATCCGAAGAACCCAGGAATGATTTATGTGGGCACGTTTGGCGGTTCTATTTGGCACGGGCCGACGGATTCCGATGTCGAGGCGGCGGGCGACATTGTTACTCCGGTCATGCTGCCGGGCCATTAGGAGGAACCGTTATTCGACACGAA
Organism: Bryobacterales bacterium; assembly: GCA_963718465.1. Classification (GTDB taxonomy): domain Bacteria; phylum Acidobacteriota; class Terriglobia; order Bryobacterales; family Bryobacteraceae; genus Bog-105. The sequence continues at coordinate 49,473 of CAVQZK010000024.1, forward strand.
ATAGAACGCCGGCGCCGGGAGCAAGCCAGTCCATTTCCCGTCCAAAAGGCTCTTCTTGGCCCGAATACGGCGAAACGCGAATCAGTTTTCGATCTTTTTGCCGGAGCAGGATATTGAACTGAAATGAATTCGCCAGATCCTTATTGACAAGCATAAAGTAAGGGCGGCGATCGGCATCTTCAAATTCTCCAATAAGAAAGCGGCCGGCAACCGGGGTGCGAGTGTAGCGCTGGGTCATTTCAACACTTTCGATCAGCTTGCTGCTTCGAAGAGCTTGCGCCTGATCGGGAACGTCAGGAAAATGATAGACGCCGGTGCTGCGAAGGCGGACCAGTGTTGGCGCAAGCGCATGGATTTGGTTATCGATACGGCGCAGCATACCCCAAGTCGGAGTGCGATTGCCAAACTGATCGACAGCGGCGAGCCGGTAGTTTCCGATGGTGGGCGCGAAATAAGTGAAGTACTGAATTCCTCGGCCGCCATACGCCAATGTGGCGTACACCTGCAAATTGAAGGTAGCGTCGGAGGGCTCCATGTAGTTGAAATGCGAATTAGCGAGAATACAGTTCCAGAAAGGAGTTTTCGTTTCCAGACCCAACCGCCGCACGATTTCCAGGTTGGTGTAGAAATAATCGAGCATCTCGCCGTTCACCAGCGAGTAATTGTCATAGCTGAGGAAGGGCTGGCCGAGAGTCTTGACCAGCATGCGAACGTAAGAATCGTAATCGCTTGTGCCAAGCCGTTGTGGCGAGACGCGGCTGGGGAAGAGATTTACATAGGGCCACATTGCCGGCATGACCTGGTGGATCATTGTGGCGATCTTGCCTAGTCCAGGCATCAGCGCGGCCTCAGGTTCATCGCGGAGAAAAAAGCCTAGCGCGGCGGGATTGCCTGCGATCCGATCATTGAGGGAGGAAATGATGCGGCGAATTTCATCATCGGGAGGAAGGTGGAGCGGATCTAGGTCATTTATGGCGCTGTCATTGACAAAGCAAGCGAGGCTGGCTGTGTTTACTTTGGCGAGGTCGGCCGCACGGCAGAAACCCGAGATATTCAGCCCCGCTTCGCGCATCCCTTGTAGTTGAATGGGATCGGATGGCGAGTCACCCCACGCCATCAGGGCAAAATCCCGCGGGGCAGGTGCGCGCAGGTTCGTTGGCGTTTGGGAAAAGGCGACTGCGGCCATAAGAGCCAGGGCCAGAGAACGCATCATCTCTCCAAGCGCGGGGGCTTCCCGAATTGGCGTTCGAACAAACGCATGATCCAAGCGCGGTGCTGAGCGATGAAGGCATCGAACAACTCGGGATGAGCGGGATCGAATGTAGGTTCTTCAAAATTAAGTTTTGGCGGGGTAACGACCGCGTCGTGGGCGCCCGGATCTTCGGGGCGATCGATATTCCGCCCGATGTAATGATTGCCCTCGAAAACGATATCCTTTGCCGGACCCCATCCCGGCGCGATTCCGTAGGTGCCATCATTGTTCCGGCTGGCTTGATGGCCGTAGCGCGCGGTTCCCTGCACATAGAAAAAATTGCCTTGGAATATGGCCTTATCCGCCCAGCCCTCCCAATCGGTGACGATGAGCATTTGCAAATCAATGCCCGGGCCAACATAGATGGCGTTGTCGTGAAAAGCAGTATGGGAGGCGGCGCTGAGATTGACAATTCGAGTGCGATCGTTGCGGCTGATGTTGTAGCGAACCTCCGTTCCGAGATTGCCCAGGTTGTCCTTGTCCCGTTTGCCTGGGGTGCAGATAAGCATATTCCGCCCTCATTTTCGTGGCTGTAGTTGTATTGAAAGAGCGTATTGCGGGAGTTAAAGTCTGAATCGAAGCCCTCGCCATCCAAGGTGGTGTGAGTAAATGCCGCCTCATTCAATTGGAATAGCGAATTTTCGGTGTTCCAGGGCCAGATCCCGGCGTTGTAACTGCAGGCGCGGCGGTTGCAGTTGAGCGCGATATTGTGTTCTATCACGGGCCATCGGTTGCCCAAGGGACGATGCCGTCGCCGCCGATGTCATCGACAAAGTTGCCGCGAATTACAACATTCAGACTGGGAAACCACTTTGTTCGCCGCCAGTGATAACTTTGAGCGGCGATGGCGGATCGATCAACCTTCCAGACGATGTTACGTTCGATTGTCAGCCCATCGAAGCGGCTGGGTTTCTTATCGCCGAGGGTCAAAATAATCCCTCCATTATCTTTCCCGTTATCGCCATTTCCGTTGTCTCCGTTGACGTCGTGAATATAAAGGCCGGCTACAACGATGTGCTTGGCGGTACCGAAATTGTCGAGGAAGACGTGAACGCCACGGCGAGCGGCAGGGGTCGCGACATGGTTAGTGACTTCAAGATTGCGGAGTTCGATGAATTGCACATTGTAGAGGCGAACCGCGTCCGGGAACAGTCCGGCTGCATCAATACGAGGAAGAGCACCGTTTCCATAGCGGCTAATAACAATGGGGGATTCCGCAGCGCGGAAACCCGCGGTACTAATTGCCCCTGCCACACGGCGCCACTTCGGAAGAGGACGCGATCACCCGGGTGAAGTTCGGTTGCGTTTACCTTCTCCAGGCTTTTCCACGGCGCATTTTGGGACGTTCCGGCGTTCGCATCATTTCCGCTGCCGGAATCGACGTAATATGTGGCTGCCCGAAGAGCGAGCAAAGGCTAAGAAAAGGAGATACAACGGTCTCATCGGAGGCCATGCTATCACTAGCTTGCCTGCTATGCTGAATGGCCAGTGGGCCAGAACGGGATCCGGAAGAGATTGCCCGGGCGCGCGGCAGGCGCTGGTGGCGGCAGCTATTATGGCCGCACTAGTTTCGTGCAGACCCGCCGCACCGGATCATACAGCAGTGCCGGCGGCAAACCAATCGCTGCGGCCGCTGAACCTGGTTGTAGTGACAATCGACACGCTGCGCGCAGATCGCCTGCGTTGTTACGGCAACGGCAATATTGAAACTCCGACGCTGGATGGCTTGGCTCAGCAAGGCGCGCAGTTTGAAAATGCGGTGGCGCAAGCTCCGTTGACGCCCCCGTCTCACGCCAGCATCTTCACTGGAACAAATCCAAATGTGCATCAGGTTCGGGATACCGGTGGGTGTCGCTGAAGCCCTCGTCAATGACATTAGCCAAGATCTTAAAGGCCCAAGGCTGGGATACGGCGGCTTTCGTGGGTTCTTCCGTTCTCAAAAAGGGGGCCGGATTCAGCCCAGGATTCAACGATTACGACGACCAGATGCCGAAGCAGGGGAACAGCCGCGAGGACCTGGAATATCCCGAGCGGCGCGCCAGCGTAGTGGTGGATCATGCGTTGAACTGGTTGAACTCTCAAGCGGGCAAGCCGTTTTTCCTGTGGGTTCATTTATACGACCCACACGAGCCTTACGACCCGCCGGAGCCGTTTCGCGCAAAGTACCGTAAAACCTGTATGACGGAGAAGTGGCGTACACCGATCAGCAATTAGGACGTCTGCTGGACGCAGTGGGTAAGAAGTGGCATCCTGAGAAGACGCTAATCGTTGTCGTTGGCGACCATGGGGAAAGCCTCGGCGAACCCGGGGAGTTTAACCACGGAGTTTTTTTATACGACTCGACACTACGAATTCCCATGCTGATGGCGCGCCCGGGATTCGGGCGGTGAAGGTGGCGCAGCAGGCCAGAACAATCGACGTCTTACCCACTATTCTGGATCTAATGAAAGGCAAACCTCCGACCGCGTGCCAAGGGACTCTAACGCCAGCCTTTGCCGGCAAGGACGTTCCCACAACCTTTTCGTACGAGGAAACTCTCTATCCGAAGATCAACATGGGCTGGGCCGAATTACGGGGTGTTCGTACGACCAGATGGAAATACGTGCGTGCGCCCAAGCCTGAACTTTACGATTTGCTGAACGACCCTGGAGAAAAAAGCAACGTAATCGACAGCCATCGGACAGAGTTTCAGAGCTTGAATCGCAATTGGAAGCGCTCACCGCGGCGGGAGCGGGCGGCGACGAGAAGGTTTCAGCGAGTCAGGTGGATGCGCGTACTGTGGATCAACTCAAGTCTCTGGGGTATCTCTCAGGAGCGGCATCGGGCGAGTTTGAGTTAAACGGCAAGGGGGACACCCGAAAGACCGAACGGCCACTCTACTCGCGTTCCAGACTGCGCTGGGACCGGGTTCAAGCAAACTTTCGCAGGTGCGAAAGATTGAATTGCTGCGGCAGGCGCTGAGGAAGGATACTAAAAACCCATCTCTGTATTTCTACCTGGCCGCTGAATACGAGAAGGCCGGACGCTACGATCAAGCGGTTTTGGTTTGCGAGGATGCGCAGAAAGATGGTGTCTTAAACGGGAGGTTGCTTTCGCGGTTGGGCGATTTGTACCTGCGCAGCGGAAAAAAGGAGCAGGCGATTGCCGCTTACGAGAAGGCGGCGCAGTACAATCCCTCGGATGTACAGAGCCAAACTAATCTGGCGACGGTTTACCTTGAGGAGGGAAAAATCGCGGATGCGGAGCGCTGTTTTCGATGGGCGCTTACTATTGAAACTATGCGCCCGCATACAATGGCTTGGGATTGATTGCAATTCAGCGCCATGATGCAGCGGCGGCTCGGGAGCAATTCGAACGTGCCGTTGCGCTCGACCCTCATCTTAGTAGAGGCGCAACTGAACCTCGGTCTCATCTACAAGATGGCGGGAGATATTCCGCGCGCGAAGGCGTGTTTCGAGGCTTTTTTGGCGCGGCGCCGCGCGAGCGGTACGGTACGGTCATTCCACAGGTGAAACAGGAACTGGCGGCGATGCGGTAGCGGATGGCAGCGTTGTTGATGATTGCGGCGTTGACGATGCAGTCCGGGCACGCGGGCGCCACATCTTGCGATCTGATTCGCAGCGAACAGGCAAGACAAAATGCCCGGCAGGCTATGGAGAGCAAGCATTTTGCGGAGGCGGCGAGAAATTTTCAGGAGGCCTTTGATGCATGTCCGAGCCAGCATTCGATTCTGCTTCAAATGTCGGAGGCGAATCTTCGGCGGCGCGAGTTCACAGGCGATGGGAGCGCCAACGAGTTTCTGAAATTAGAGCCTGGTTCAATCACGGGTGAACTTGCACTGGCAAATGCCTATTTCATGGCTCAGAGGCTGCCTGACTCTTTGCAGAAAGTGGACGATGTCCTGAAATTGCAACCGGCGGAGCCAACCGCACTCAAACTGAGAGGCAACATTCAGTATCTCTCAGGCCAGCCGGATAAGGCGTTGAAAACTTTCATGGCGCTGCTGGATATCCATCCGGAGGACGAAGAAGGCGCGTATATGCTGGGCCGTATTTATTATCAGGAGGGACGTATGGAGCAAGCGAGCGGGCAGTTCCAACGCGTGTTGAGGATCAACCCTAAATCCTATAAGGCCTTGGATCATATTCGGGCTGTGTTACGAGGCGCTCGGCGATACCGAGACGGCGACTCGGTATTTTTTAACGTCCATCAAGCTGGCAGAGCACGATGCGGCGGATTACGATTGGGCTTATGCGAACCTGGCGAATCTCCTTCTTGAGAAAGGAGATGCCGAGAAGGCGTTCGCGGCGGCATTGAAGGCGGCAAGGAATCCATCTCGGCACGTAATTTCTATTTAGGAGGGAAAGCGCTAGCGCAGTTCGGCAAGCACGGTTTGAGCGTCAACTGGCTGGAACGGTCTGCCGCATTGGACGCGAAGTACCCGGAGCCGCTGTACCTGTTGGCGAAGGAGTACGGACAGTTGGGGCAGGAAGGTAAAGCGAAAGCCGCTCTTGAAAAATTTCGGGCGGTTAAAGCCGCTGCGCCGCGCGAGCGGAAATAAGCCGATGGAGCGATGCAGCCGTTTTCGCGCGGGACTCATCGCGA
>CAVQZK010000025.1:0-162702 GCA_963718465.1 Bryobacterales bacterium
TTATACCCGCCCGATCCCGCCTCGCAATTCCCTTTCTAATCCGCTCCCACCCCTCACGTTGCCACCATAACTCAGGTTCGCCCGAGTTTCCTCTCGCCGCGAACCACCCAATTTTCCAATGGAACCAACCTAAATGCAGACAAATATGTCACCCCGCTCCCTTCGCCGCGCCGCCGAGCGCCAAACTGCCAAACTGGCCGCCAAAACCAGCAAAGTGCAGGCGGCCATCGCTGTTCCGGCCGTCAAAGCAATGTCCGCCTCCGCTAACGGCTGCGACCAACCGCTCTCCACCCTCGATTTCATCGAGCCTTCCGACCCCGCGGAGCAATCCGCCAACTATCAAATCTCCGACGCGCGCCTCGCGGCCAACCGCGCCAATGCCCAGCTATCCACCGGCCCGAACACTGCTGAGGGCAAAGCCAAATCTTCCCTCAATGCCGTCAAAACCGGCCTCACTGGCCGCACTGTCGTCCTCCCCACTGACGACGCCCAAGCCTACAGCCAACATGTCGCCCGCCATTTCGCCCGTCTCGCCCCCGCCCACCGACCAGGAACACACCCTCGTCCAATTCATCGCCGATACCGAATGGCGTCTCCTCCGCATCGCCCCTCTCGAAGCCAGCCTCTACGCCCTCGGCCGCCGTGAACTCGCTCACACCGTCGCCGATGAACCCGATCCCGTCAACCGCGAAGCGCTTCTCGTCGGCAACATCTTCATCATCTACCGCCGCGACCTCGGAAATCTCGCTCTCCAGGAGCGCCGTCTTCGCAGCCAGTACAAGGCCGATTCCGAAAAGCTCCAGGCAGTTCAACACGAGCGCGTCGAGAAGGAAAAATCCGCCGCCCAAAAGTCCTACAAAGAAATGGAGCGCGCCTTGAAAATTTCCAATAACGCCCGCAAGCACCGTCTCCCCTTTAATCCAGGTGACCATGGCCGCGAAGCGGTCACTGCTTCGCACCGATGGCTTCGAATTTTCACTCGACGAATTCGAACACTATTGCGCTCAAATCGACACCTACTACAAGCTCACTGGCGAGTATCCGAACCTCGATAAGGTGCTCGCCGCCTACCGCGCCAGCCAACAAGGAGGCCCTTCGGCCCAGTCATGACATTTGATGAGCGTCCTCCGTCCTGCCGCCTAAACACCCTATAGTTAGCAGCACCCACAGGGATAAATCTCTTACAGGGCTAAAGTTTTTAGGAAGCCTCGCCGAGTAAATTCCTATGAGATTTACCCAGCTTCGTCCCACTCCCAACATGAGGGGCATGGCGTCTGGTGAACCTCGGTCGGTCTCACGGCTCTTAAAGAGCTAAGACGCAAGGAATTAGTGAAGAAGGTGAGTTTGAAACACTTAAGAAAAATCCGAGTCAATTTTTCGGCACTTTGCCTATTGGGGAGTTTAGGGCTTGTTGTGCCCAACGCCCAGGCAACGGAAAGCCAATTGTCATATATAGCAATGACGCCCTGCCGGGCGGTGGACACGCGCGGAATCGGTACGTCAGGGACGTTTGGAACGCCCAGCATGCTTGCCGGAATCAAGCGCGACTTTCAACTTTGGAAAAGTCCCAACTGCATAGGCATACCATCGACTGTCAAGGCTTACTCGCTGAACATTACGGTTGTCCCGTCCACTGGGGAATTGTCTTACTTAACGATTTGGCCAGCCGGATCTCCCCAGCCGGGTGTGTCAACGCTGAACTCTCCCTTTGGCTCAGTTGTCGCTAACGCGGCTACTATTACGGCCGGCACGGGCGGCTCAGTATCGGTTTATGTCACCGACGTAACTGATGTCATCATCGATGTGAGCGGCTATTACGCCGATCTGTCAGGCTCGACCGGGCCGATCGGTCTGACCGGAGCCACGGGCCGAATCGGTCCCGCCGGCGAGACCGGCACCGCCGGACCGGCAAGGAGCGATTGGCCCCATTGGAACCGTCGGAGCCACCGGTGCAACGGGCGCCGCCGGGCTTGCCTATCAGGGAACCTGGAGTTCTGTCCATACCTATTCCATTGCCGATACGGTGTATTACAACGGGTCGAGCTACATCAGCCTTCAGGCGTCAAACACGGGCGTCCAGCCTGACACGCCATCGAACACTTCGTGGTCCCTCTTGGTTCAAGGGGCGATTTACGTAGGCCCGTTTAGCGGGACAACTGGGTACTCCATCGGTAATGTGGTGACCTTCGCAGGTTCGAGTTATTACTCGATCACCGTTCATGCGGCATCGGTTGTCACGCCCAACGTCGATACCACTAACTGGTCACCTCTGGCCCAAGCGGGAGTTACCGGCGCAACCGGAGTCACCGGCGCAACTGGAGTTACTGGCCCAACCGGGGTTACCGGCGCAACCGGAGTTAGCGGCGCGACTGGAGCTACTGGCCCAACGGGAGCCACTGGCGCAACGGGAGTCACCGGTGCACAGGGAGTTAGCGGCGCGACCGGAGCTACTGGCCCAACGGGAGCCACTGGCGCAACGGGATTCAGCGGCCTACAGGGAGTTAGCGGCGCGACTGGAGCTACTGGCGCAACGGGAGTCACTGGCGCAACGGGCGCAAGCACCGGCCTAACGATCCTAGGCCAACTTGTCTACCCCACAGCGGGGCCAGTGTCACCATTCTTTTTCTCGATCAACTCATCTGGGCCGTCGAATACGGGAGTAACCCTTAACAGCTTTTCCCACACGGCGGTTGTCATGCCCCTGGCTTGCACCATCGACGCGGTGTATCTCTTCCAAGCGGGGAATACCAGTGAATTTCCCATCACGGTAAGTCTCTGGTTAGACCCCGCCGGAGGGGGCAATCCCGCCGCCACCCTCGTGTCCCTGACTGCTGGCGACGGATTGGGGAACAGCAATACCGCACTATCGGTACCCGTTAATGCGGGAGATCTTCTCTCATTCAGATTAGACAGCGGCGAGGGTGTTGATCTTCACAACGGCGTCATACTCAGCACCGGCATTCACTGCTCACCTACTGTCGTTCCTTAGCTTCGTTATCGTCAAGAAGTAGTAAGTTGGGGCGGTCTTCACCGCCCCGATTCTTCTGTTTTCCTCGTTTTCCCCGTACCTAATCGGACAGTTACTTTCCCACGAACGAACGCCGTTGGCCATAGTGCCGGTGCGCAACCCGCCCAGAATCAAAACTTAGGCTTAACGCCTGTTCGGCCAGCCGAATGCGAGCCTGTAATCTGGAGTTCTCTGCCCATGATTCTCGACGACGCCCGGTTCGCCATCCGCCACAGCCTGAAAAATCCGGCATTCAGCATTGCAGCCATCTTTTCGCTGGCCCTGGGTATTGGGGCGAATACGGCGATTTTCAGCGTAGTGAATGCGGTGTTGCGGCATCCCGCAGGAGTTGACGAACCTAGCCGCGTCGCCATGATGTACGTTCGATACAAGCAATTCGGCTTGGACGTACCGTATATCTCAAATACCCGATTTCGCCGACGCGGCCGCGCTCAAAGATCAGGTTGACGAATCCGCGGTTGAATCGGACAACGCCTTCAATATCGTTCACAACGGCAGTTCGCAGCATCTTTCAGCGGCGAAAGTCTCGTGGCGCTGGTTCCAGGTGTTCGGGGCCAAGCCGATTGTTGGCCGGACGTTCTCGCACGACGAAGATGAGCCAGGGGCTTCGGCCGTCGCCGTACTGAGCTATGGATTGTGGCAAAGCGAGTTCGGTCAGCGGAGTGTAATCGGGCAAACTATCGAACTCGATCAAAAGCCTTACCGGGTTGTGGGAGTGATGCGCAGCGATTTCGATTGGCCGCGCGGCAAACAGATTTGGACGCCCATCGCGCTGCCGCCCAAAGACTTCAGCACCGGCAACCGATTCAACGAAAACTATCAATGCGCGGTGCGGCTCCGCCCAGGCGTCACAGTCGAGCGCCTGAACGCCGCCTATTCCACGACGATCCGCCAAAAGATGGTGCGCGAGGGGACTTCCGGTTTCGCGGGCAGCTCCGGCTGGTCTGTCTACGCCTCGCCGCTGACCGACTATGCAGCGGGCAGTTTAAAACAGCCGCTCTACGTATTGTTCGCAGTCGTCGTACTGGTTCTGCTCATCGCTTCGGCTAATGTAGCGGGGCTGTTCCTGGCTCGCATATCGACGCGCTCGCGCGAGTTTGCGATTCGCATGGCGCTGGGGGCAACCTCGTCCGCGCTGACCGCGCAGGTGATGGCTGAAACATTGCTGCTGGCGATAGCGGCCACGGCCATCGGTATCGCGGCGGGCCCGGTGCTCGGAAAACTGCTGCTGATTTCCGTTCCGCATAATTTGGCGCAGGGCTTTGACGTCCATATGGAACCGGTGGTGCTTGCGTTCAGCGCCGCCGCCGGATTGCTCACCTGTTTGATTGCGGGCATCGGTCCCGCGGTGAAGATCATTCGGAGCCGTGAAAATTCAGCGCTGCATGAAACGGGCCGCTCCGTGACAGACCAGACGGGGAAGCAGCGTTTACGGAGCGCCTTCGTCATTGGCGAAGTGGCGCTCGCATTTCTACTGCTGACCGGTACGGGTCTGTTTTTGATCAGTTTTCAAAAACTGCAGCAGGTGAATCCCGGGTTTAATCCTCATGGGGTGCTGGCGGCCCGGGTTGTGTTCGCGGGAGCGGACTTCAGAAACAGCGAGCAGCGTCAAGCCGCTTATGTCGAAGCGGCCATGGATAGTTTGCGGGCCCTGCCGGGCGTGCATGCAGTTGCGGCGGCTCAGCCTCTGCCGTTTGCCGACGGCAAAGAATCGGGTTCATTCAGCGTGGAAGGACGGCCCACCGGACCTAACGACCCCGGACCGCACAGCCAGCAGAATCTAGTCACTCCCGAATACTTAAAGGTGATGCAGATCCCGCTTGTTCAAGGGCGCTGGTTTACCACCGGGGACACGGGAGCCGCGCAGCCGGTGGTGGTGATCGACGCCCGGCTAGCGCGCCGCTACTGGCCGAATCAGAACCCCATTGGGCAGCACGTGCGCAACGGCCGCGATACGCCGTGGAACACTATTGTGGGCATTGTTTCAAACATTCGCTTCGATTCGCTTGAAGACGATACCAGCGATGGCATGATGTACTATCCGTTTGCCCAGCAAACCGGCCTATTTGCCAATTTTCTGATTCGCGCCAGCGGAAATCCTAATTCACTGATGGAGGGCATGCAACACGCGATTGCCGGGGTGGATGCCACGCAGACGGCGTCGGAAATCAGGGGCATGGATTTCCTGGTTTCAAACTCGCTGGCGGGGAGGCGTTTGATCGTTTGGATGCTAGGCGCATTCGCGGCTGTCGCGCTCTTGCTGGCAGCCATTGGCGTTTATGCCTTGATCAGTTACATCACTGCCCAGCGCACTGTTGAAGTCGGGGTACGCATGGCTCTGGGGGCTCAGCGGCATGAAGTGCTGGGAATGGTGTTGAAAAGTTCCATGTTGCGGATCGGGATAGGGCTCACCATCGGCATATGCTTATCGGCGGGCGCTACCGGGCTGCTGCAACATTTCTTCAGCGGCATGGAGAATGGAATCGTTTCTTCGCTCGTGGTTGCGGCCGGCACGCTGCTTGTGGCCGGAGGCGTGGCCTCTCTGATTCCAGCCGCTCGGGCCGCGTCTATCAATCCCATCCAAGCGCTAAGGAATGAGTGAAAGCGCTTTTTACAAATCTTTTACAAGCCATAAACCATGTAAAGTGCGTCTCCCGATAGACTGAAATCGCTTCGCTTATAGCGTTAAGCGAGTGTGCTCTATTTTCTTGGGGAGGAATTATGTTCAAGATTCGATCGGCCGTGCTAGGGTCTTGCTTTTTGCTGGCTGCATCTGCCGCTTTCGCTGGATCCGTGGGGGGATTTGCGGAGACTACTTTGGTCACAAACGCAACCGATCCCGACCTGGTAAATCCGTGGGGCGTGTCGTTTAGCGCGAGCAGCCCGTTTTGGGTGTCCGACAACGGTACCGGAAAAGCCACGCTTTATAACTCTTCCGGGGCAAAACAAGGCCTGGTTGTAACGATGCCGGCGGGCTCGGCGCCCATCACAGGCCAGGTATTCGATGGCTCGGGGTCTTTCAACGGTGACAGCTTTCTGTTTGCATCCGAAAACGGCACTATAGCCGGCTGGCGGGGCGCGCTGGGCACAACCGCCGAGCAGGTCTTTTCCGAGACAGGCGCGGTTTACAAGGGCCTAGCTATCTCAAACGCGAAAGACGTCTTGTATGCAGCCAACTTCTCCCAAGGAACCATTGACGTTTTCAAAGGTGCAAGCCGCATCGGTGCATTCAGCGACCCCACCGTTCCCGCTGGCTACGCACCTTTCAATGTCGAGAATCTTGGCGGGAAGATTTATGTGACCTTTGCCCTCAGCAACGGCCATGATGACATATCCGGCGCAGGCCACGGCTTTGTGGATGTTTTCGATCCCACGACGCATACCTTCACGCGCCTGGTCTCTCAGGGAGCTTTAAACTCGCCTTGGGGCATCGCCGTCGCACCGGTCGGGTTCGGCTCTTTGGGCGGCGACCTTCTGGTTAGTAACTTCGGGGACGGCTTGATCAACATCTACAACCCGGTAACGTTCGCGCTGATCGGCAGCCTGGGCAATTCGCAGGGAAACCCGCTAGCAACGGACGGCTTGTGGGACATTACGTTTGGAAACGGCGGCAGCGGCGGACTTACTAATTCGCTCTACGTAACAGCCGGTCCCAACGGGGAGACCGGTGGACTGTTTGCGCGCATTGACGCGGTGCCGGAACCCTCCACGCTGTTGCTGCTTGGATTTGGTATTTCGCTGGTTGCATTCTATTCACGAAAATCGGCCGGCAAAATCCGCGGTTGATTTGTAAGCGGCAGCTAGCGCTTCAAAACGCCGTTAGTACACTTGGTAATTCGCGTTTTGAATAAATGATGAAAGCCCTAGCCTGCCTATTCACGCTTGCCTTCAGCGCAAGCTTCTGCCAATCGGCCGATGGACCTCCCGAGTGGGCGTATGGGATTCAAACGCCCGCCGTGAAACCACCGGCTGAGCCGCAGGCGCACGACGAAAGCATCCATCATTTGCCGGGCAGCAATGTTGGGTTCACCCGTGCGCAAGCCAACGACCGTTTTGGTCCTGGGGATTGGTATCCGGGCGATCACCCGGCCATGCCCGAGGTCGTGGCAAATGGCCGCAAGCCCGAGATCTGGGCCTGCTCGCTCTGCCACTTGCCGAACGGCAAAGGGAAGCCGGAAAACGCCAGTGTTGCCGGATATCCGCGCGAATACTTCGTCGAGCAGATGCATGAATTCAGAGAGGGCAACCGCAAGAGCGCCGACACGCGCAAACAAAATACGAATCTCATGATATCGATCGCGAAGGCCATGACGGACGCGGAGATTGAGGCTGCCGCCCAATATTTCTCTTCCATGAAGTGGACCCCTTGGATCAAAGTGGTCGAAACGAAAAGCGTGCCGAAGATGTATTCATCGGTGGGCATGTTCATGCCGCTGCCCGGCGCTGAGAAGGAGCCAATCGGCCAGCGGATTATAGAGATGCCGGTTGACCCGGAAGCAACCGAAGTGCTGCGCAGTCCGCGTTCGGGTTTCATCGCTTATGCGCCTGTGGGCAGTATTCACAAGGGCGAAGCGCTGGTTACTAAACAGAACAGTAAAACCACGCAATGCGGCATCTGCCACGGCGCGGATTTGAAGGGCATGGGCCCGGTACCCGGAATAGCGGGCCGTTCACCAAGTTACCTGGTCCGGCAGTTGTACGATATGCAACAGGGGACCCGCAAGGGCAATTGGACCGACTTGATGAAACCCGTGGTGAGCAAGTTGAGCGAAGAGGACATGCTGAACATTGCCGCCTACACGGCATCGCGCGAGCCGTAACACCATGCAACTGCTTCGGACCAAGAATTACGTTGGCGGGCAATGGATTGACGCCGACAGCGGAGCCACGTTAACGATTTTGAACCCGTCGCGCGGGGAGGTGCTTGGAACGGTCCCGCAGTGCGGCCGCGCAGAGACTAAGCGAGCGATTGATGCGGCCTATGGGGCGTTCCCGGGATGGCGGGCCAAAACGGCGGCTGACAGAGCGAATCTGCTGCGGCGGCTGAGCGCGTTAATCACGGAGAACCAGGAGGAACTGGCGCGTTTGCTCACTTGCGAGCAAGGCAAGCCGCTTAGCGAGGCGCGCGGTGAAGTAGGCATGTCGGCCGCTTACGTGTTGTGGTTCGCCGAAGAAGCGCGACGGGTTTATGGCGACGTTGTACCATCGCCCTGGCCGAACCGCCGCATATTGGTGACAAAGGAACCGGTGGGAGTGGTGGGCGCCATCACTCCGTGGAACTTTCCATCGTCGATGATTGCTCGCAAGCTGGGCGCTGCGCTGGCCGCCGGCTGCACGTTCGTAAGTAAGCCCGCTCCGCAAACGCCGTTCTCCGGGTTGGCTTGGGGCGCGCTTGCGGAAGAAGCGGGCATTCCAGCGGGAGTAGTGAACATCGTGACTGGGCCGGCCGAGGAGATTGGCGCTGAACTGACCCAAAATCCGCTGGTGAAAAAGATCACCTTCACCGGCTCAACGGCGGTGGGAAAACTGCTCATGGGCCAATCGGCCAAGACCATGAAGAAAGTGTCCATGGAACTGGGCGGGAATGCACCGTTCATTGTCTTCGACGATGCCGATCTGGAGCGGGCCGTTACGACTGGAATGGCCGCCAAGTACCGGAACGCCGGCCAGACCTGCGTTTGCGTGAACCGCTTCCTGGTGCAGGAGGGCATTTTCGACAGATTTGCCGAACGGATTAGCGACGCCTCGCGCAAGTTGAAGGTGGGTGACGGTTTTGAAAATGGCGTGGAGCAAGGTCCGCTGATCGACGGCAAAGCGCTAGGGAAGGTGGAGCGGCATATTCAGGACGCGGTTCAGAAGGGAGCCAAATTGGTAACCGGCGGGAAGCGGCATAGCCTGGGCGGCACGTTCTATGAGCCGACGGTGCTTACCGAAGCAACACCCGGCATGGCGCTGGCACGGGAAGAGACATTCGGGCCAGTGTCCGCGCTGTTCCGATTCAAGGACGAGAACGAAGCGGTGAAGCTGGCCAACGACACCGAGTTCGGATTGGCGGCCTATTTTTGCACGCGCGATTTGGGCCGTGCGTTTCGCGTTTCCGAAGCTTTGGAGTACGGGCTGGTAGGCGTGAACGAGGGCATCATTACGACCGAGGTTGCTCCCTTCGGCGGGGTGAAAGAAAGCGGCGTGGGGCGGGAAGGCTCTAAGTACGGCATGGACGATTATCTTTCCGTGAAATACACCTGCATGGGTGGTTTATGAACAGGCGCGAATTTGCGCAGGCCGCCATGGCCATCGGCGCGGGCGCGAGTTTGACTGGCAAACCGCTGGAGCCGCTATCGCCTGGCGCGAAGATTACGCTGCAAATGCCGACGGATTTCGATGCCGACGACCTTAGCTTTGCGAAGCAGATTGGCGTCAGGTATGTGAACACGGGAACTAACGGCGGAACTTACGAGACCTTCTCCGGAATCAAAGAACGCGTGGAGGCCACCGGGCTGCTTGTCAGCAACATCGGGAATACGAATGTACATAACATGCCCGAAGTTACTCTTAACCTGCCTGGACGCGACAAGAAAATTGAAGAGTATAAGCAATACTTACGCGACTTGAGCAAAGCTGGCATTTACTACACTACTTATGCTCACATGGGCAACGGCATCTGGAGTTCGCCGAGCGAGACCACCAGAGGCGGGGCGCCCTCGCGCGCTTTTCATCTTGCAACCGCTGAGGGGCATTGGACCAACATCACATTCAAGCCGCCGCTCACCCAGGGACGCAAGTTCAGCAAAGAGGAGATTTGGGAGAACTACACGTACTTCATAAAGCAGGTAGTTCCGGTGGCCGAAGAGAGCGGGGTTCGCATAGGCATTCATCCCGACGATCCGCCGGTGCCAGAACTCGGGGGCGTGCCGCGTTGTATTTTCGGTAATTTCGATGGATATGCCCGCGCCTTGGAGATTGCCAACAGCCCAAACATTGGCGTGTGCTTGTGCTGCGGAACTTGGATGGAGGGCGGCGACCTGATGGGCAAGAACATATTCGACGCCGCCCGCGCCTTTGCCGGAATGGGCAAACTTTGGAAGATTCATTTCCGCAACGTGACTTCTCCAGTGCCGGATTTTGTCGAGACTTACGTCGACGGCGGTTACACCGACATGAAACGGCTGATGCGAACGTTAGTGGACGTTGATTTTCGCGGGATTCTGATTGCCGATCATGTCCCCAGGATGGTTGGCGACCGGCGCACGGGTTGGGCTTTCAGCATCGGGTACATTCGCGCGTTGTATGACATGGCCCGAGCTTAGCGATCGGCGTCGGTCGCGGTAATGCCTTGTTTCTCGATGTAAGGCACGCCGTGCTGCATCCACTCGGGTTTATCAGCGGCTTTCAGATAGTAATCGAAAAATTGCTGAAGACGCACGGTGTAGTCCTGCTGATTGGCCCGGCGGCGCAGCCCGTGCGGTTCACCGTTGTACGTGAACATATAGGCTTCTTTGTTTAAGCGGCGTAGCGCCAGAAACATCTCAATACCCTGGTACCATGGCACGGCGTCGTCCGCATCGTTATGAATCATGAGAACGGGCGTGGTGACGCGGTCCATGGCGAAGATGGGTGAGTTCTCGATGTAACGCAGCGGGTATTCCCAGATGGTTCCGCCGATGCGGCTCTGGGCGTGTTCATATTGAAACTGCCGGGGCCTGCCCGGACCCCAGCGAATAGAATCGTAAGCGCTGATCATGTCGGCAACCGGCGCTCCTACGGCAGCGGCGCGAAAGCGATTCGTGCGGGTGAGCATATAGGAAATCTGATAGCCGCCCCAACTGTGGCCCTGGATACCGATGGCTTTCTCATTGACGAATCCATCGTCGACCACCGATTGAATCGCAGGCAGAACGCAATCGAGCGCGCTTTCGCCGGGATAGCCGATACGGTAAGTGATGTCGGGCTCTAAGACCAGATAGCCATTGCTGACGTAGTAACTGGCGTTAATGGTGTGCGCGGGGCGAGGTTCAATGAAGTTGTAAACGTTTTGCGAGAGGCGCTCGTAGATGTAGACCAGCAGCGAGTATTTCTTTTTGGGATCGAAGTTTTCGGGCTTATAGAGGATGCCCGCAAGGTCTTTGCCGTTTGCGCTCTGAAAGTGAATCAGCTCAGAAGTGCCCCACAGGAGGTTCGCTTTTTGCGGATTGGCGTCGGTCACCTTGTGAAAACGTTGAAATGAACCGTCAGTTACTAATAAATCCGGGTACTCGCTAAATGTGGAGGAGGCGGTTACATAGACGTCGGCATTACGGGCTTTGATGGGTACCGCGAAATTTTTGGCTTCCATCACCAGTTTCTGAGGAGGCCCGAGCTTGATGAGATTCGAACGATAAAATCCGCTTTCACGAGTGTCTTCGTTTTCAGCGCGCAGCAGAAGAGGCTGCGCGGGATCCAGCCAGCGCGAAGAGGGTTCGCCGTAATCGAATCGAATGACGCGGAAGATCAGGTGCTGCTTGCGTCCCACGTTTTGGGTGAGATTGACGGCCGAGGAGCCGTCGGGACGGCATTGCCAGATATCGAAGCGATCATAAATCAGAACGTACTTACCGTCTTTAGTCCAACCGGCAAATCCGTAAGGAGGCGCAATACCCGGAGCATCGTAATCTTCGCGGCCGAAGGACTGTTTAATTTTGGTTGTGAGGTTTATTTCCTCGCAATCGGGAACTGAGATGGTGATCCAATCTTTGCCGCTGAAGTAAATGATGTAGTTACCATCAGGCGACCAGCTAAGGTGGCCGTAATGCTTGGCGGCGATCAACTTACGTTCGCCATCGGAGGTATTTACTAAGTAGGCGTCTTCGTAATTGGTGTCATACTCCTGCATGCGGCGATAGGCGCGGTCGTCGCTGCCAATACCGTAAAGACCATCATCGCTGGGGACGACTTCGTACATGGATGGGTCGGCAAGCTGGATGAATTTGTTCGCCGCGATGTCATAGACGGCGCGATATGAGCGGTTACGTTCCACGCCGGCTCTGACCTTTTGCATGGGCTGGATGTAATCGTCCCGCCACGACCAAAGATCGACAGAAACGCGTTCATCTGGCGGAGTATCGTCTGCTTGCTTTTCAGGCGGCGGTGCGGGCGCAGTACCCAGGAAGATTTTGCCTCCGCCCTTGGAGACGGAGACGGTGGCTTTGTCGGAGATGACCCAGCCATCCGGCAACTCGATGTTGAGCCGGTCCGCTTGAGCCGCTTTCCGCTGCCAGGTATAGAGCGAATCTTTACTCAAGAAAGCGAAACGAGTCTGGTCTTCGTCGAAGGCCAGCTTTTTGAAAGGGCCTTTGCCGGCGATCAGAGTTGTGACGGAGTTGTCATCCGGAGCAAGGCTATAAACACCCTCGGTTTCCGCTACGTAGATTAGATTTTTTCCATCGCGGGTGAGCAGGTACTCGGAAACACCGCCAAACTTCCGTTCACTGCCGTCGGCCAAGCGGCGCAAAACAAGTTCGGCGGCTTCGGATTTCTTCACTGGCTTTTCCGGCGATTGGAGGTAAGCAACATAGCCCGGCGCGTCATCCGCAAGCTGAAAGCTTTTCACGCGGGGATCGCGAAACGCCTCACCCGAAGCGAGGTTGACAATGCCCATGTCGCCTTGCGGCATCTCTTCCGGCTTGCGCTTCTCACGCTTGGCTTTTTCTACCTCAGCGCGGGGAGCGAAGCCGGTGAAAACCACGAACCGGCTATCGAAAGAAAACTTCACGGCGATACCGGCGGTGGGGGGCGGCGCGTCTTCCGGCTGCGGCACAGCGAAGTTCGGACGAGGAGGAGGAGGCAGCTCGCCGATGGGCTGGCGGATTTCCTTCCCAGTCGCCAGATTTAGAACGATCAGTTCACCATCGCCCTGCTGAGGGAAAAGGGCATAAGCGAGATACTTTCCGTCGTTTGATAGTTGCTGATTCTGGATGTGGCGCCAGCTATCGTAATCGCCATGATTCAGAGGACGTTTGGCGGCCAGCAGCGGGACAAACAGGATTGCGAGGACGGCGCGTCGCAGCATTGCTCGCATTTTAGCGGTCTTGAATTCGGGATTCCTGACCAGCTTGGGTCGAGCCGACGAGTTGCTTCACGTCTTCGAGTTCTTTCTTAAGGCGCGCACCGCGGCGCGCCAAGCTCACAACATAGAGGAGCACGATTAGCCACGCGGCTAGAAAGCCGTAAAACATGAAAGCGAAATTTCGAGCGTCCATATGAATATCCTTTCTAAGCGGCGGCGTTTGCCAAGCGGCGCAGAGAATCGATTTCGCGCGCAGTGGCTTCCTGGCGAGTACGGATCAGAATGAGCGCGGTCGCAATGATGGCGAAGGCGTAGAAGCACAGGTAGATCATGTGTTCCATGGCGGGATCGATGGTGCCGCCGCCGGTGCGGATGCTGAGCACCGGGCCAGGATGATTATTGCGGAACCACTCGATTGATTTCCATACAATAACGACATCGACGCAACCGAAAATGCAAAGCGCGGACGATAAGCGCGCGCGCTGCGTTGGTTCATCGATGGCCCGGCGCATCATCAAATACCCGCTGAATATGAGAACGCAGACGAGCGCGGAGGTCAGGCGGTAATCCCAGGTCCACCAGATGCCCCAGATGACGCGCGCCCAGATGCTGCCCGTGACGATGTTAACAACCGAGAACACGACCGAGACTTCGACCACGGACGCGGCCAGAGAATCCCAGCGCAGGTTATTCGTCGACCAATACATGACGCTGAGCGTGAGCGCAACGAAATAGCCAATCATGCCGACGATAGCCGCCGGAATGTGAAAGTACATGATCCGGTAGATGGGGCCTTGATTCACGTCGTCCGGCAAGACAAGGAAGATTTGGTAGAGATTGTAGGCCAGCAGGACGCCGCCGATGGCGATTAGGGCAATGACAATTTTTTCACGCATAGAGGTTCCTTATTCCATATTCTCCAACTAATTCACCAGGATGTTATCCGCCAAGGCACACGCTAAGGCTGTAAATACGATATCGAAGACGACCAGCACGCGCACCCAGAGCAACTCATAAGCGCCGATTGAGACGTTGTTGAGCAAAGCATTCGTGATTTCGATAGCGCCAATGAGCAACGGAAGCATTAACGGATAGATGATGACGGGCAGCATGAGCTCGCGCAAACGTAGGTTCACTGTGAGCGCGCCGAAGACGGCACCAAGAATGGAGACGCCCCAGGTACCCAGAGCAAAGACGCCGCTTAATGGAAGCGACTGGCGCACCCACGGGATGTTATAGAAGATGCCAAAGACGATGAGTGAGACAATCTCAACTGCCATCAGCATCACCCAGTTCGCCATGGCCTTGCCGACGACCAAACTGGCGGCGGAGAGCGGGGACGACAGCAGCGCATCGAGACATTCGTTGGGCAGTTCGCGCGCAAAGCCCCGGTTAAATACCAGTGCTCCGGCAAAGGCGAAGACGATCCAGAGGAGGCCGCCGCCCAGTTCGCGAGTTTCATCGGAGGTTGGGTCGAAAGCGAAGCTGAAAAGCAGCAGAATGACGATGGCAAAAGCGCCGGCGGCGTTTACGGATTCTTTGGTGCGAATCTCTATGGCAAGATCTTTACGAGCTACGGCGACCGCTTGACGAAGAAAATTCAAGCCGCGCCCAACTCCGTATGGAGGCGGTACAACAAGCCAGGATCGTCGAGCATTTCCTGCGTTCGTTCTCCGGCGTGGCGAAGCCGGCCATTTTCCACTAACGCTACATGGGAAGCGATGGCGAGGGCTTCGCGCAGTTGGTGAGTGGATAACACGATGGTTGAGCCGCGCTGGCGCGCTTCGACCAGCAGTTCGCTGAGCATGGCGATGGCGCGGTCATCAAGAGAAGTAAAAGGCTCATCGAGCAGCAGAATCTTAGGTGAGTGGATGAAGGTGCGCGCCAAAGCAAGGCGCTGGCGCATGCCACGCGAAAACTGCCGCACGGGCATACTGGCGACGCGACTCAGCCCAACGCGCACCAACCATTGTTTAGTCAGGCTTTTGGCGTGGCCAGCGCAGGTAATGCTCGCGAAAAATTTGAGATTCTCCGCGGCTGATAAATCTTCGTAGATGCCGATGCCGTGGCCGAGAAAACCGGACTGGCGGCGAGCGCTTTCGCTGCGCGGGTTCTCACCGAAGATGGTAACCGCGCCGCGCTGAAAAGGAGACAGCCCGGCTAATATGCGAAGCAGTGTTGTCTTCCCCGCCCCATTGCGGCCGAGAAGCGCGCAACAAGTGCTTTCGCCAATGGTGAGAGTGCAATCGCGCAGCGCCGGATAATCGCCATAGTACTTCCACACATGGTCGATTTCAATGGCTTGGCCCATGGATGGATGGCTATTTTCCGTAGGGCGAGCGAACGGGCGAACTGACGTAGAGGTAAACCAGTCCGGCAGCGAGGATGGAAAACGCCAAGCCAGCGAGCCAGCCCAGGTGCCGGTACATTTGCGGCTGACCTTCGGTGATGGGGGGCCGATCACTGGTGTCGGTCTCGTCCTCTTGAGGCGGCCGCAGAGAGCCGGTGCCGGTGAGATCGAAAGAGTACGCGCCGGTGGCCGCGAGCGTATAGATGCTGGCTTGGGTCTTCGGCTCAGTGCCGACGCTTTCGATGTCTTTGCCGGTGAGCGTCACGCCTTGCGGAGCGATGAGGCGCAGAGGACCGGCAGGCATTCCCTTAACACCGGCGGCGCGGCCGCGGAAAGTGAATGGCGAACCGGCAGGAATCATGTAGGTGACTTCGAATTGCGTCTCGCCGGGCTTAATGGGGTAATCGACCTTGTAAACGTCAGTCTCCTCGGTCCTTTCGGCTGCGCGCGGCAGAGGCATGCCCTGCGGACCCTCGACGCGAACCTGCACCTGGCCGTTGGCAGCGGGCGGCAGATAGAAGCGAACACCACCGACAGAGGGATTGTTGTAGGTGTTGTTGGAATCGTTTTGAACGATGACAGTCTCGCTAACGGCGATCTGGCTGGTTGTCGGTTCCAGCAGCATCATCTGCTGGGCGATGTGGGCGATAGCAGGTGATTTTGTGGCTTCGTAAACAGGCAACTCGACATTTGACGTGGGAATGTTGGGCGTCATCAGCTTGTTGTAATTGACGCCATCGTAAGAAGCCTGCAAGAGCTGGGGACCGCCGCCGGGTTGGTCTTTCTCAAAGACGAAGCGCCCGGATGCGTCGCTGACGGTAGTTCCCAGAGTTTGCATCCCTTGCTGGCCCGGCTTTACCAGAGTGATGTTTACGCCAGCCTGCGGTTTGCCAGTGGTGCGATTCACAACGGTACCGTCGATAGATGCCATCAAGGAAACCGCACTCAATCCGAGGAAAAGAAACAGGCGGAGCTTCATGCGATGGCCTTTCCGCACTCGCCGCAGAATTTGAGAGCTTGGGGGAATGAAGCGCCGCAATGCGGACACACGGTTTTCCTGGCGGATGCTTTTGTTTTGGAAGCGGCCTGTACCCGGACGGAGCTTAATCCCAAGCGCTTCACTGTTTCCTCAGTCTCAGCAAGAACAACGGCCAGCTCTTTTTGCAAAGCTTGCTTAGTTTGCTGATAATCCTGATCGGAAAGCTTGCCCAGGCGATATTCGAATTGGAGGTCGCGGAGATTGTCGTAGATAGCGCGCTTGCGGTCTTCCAAATGCTGGATAGGCGATACGGGTATGGGTTCAGGGATGTCGCGGTCACGAACGAATAATGTATAGAACAAAGCGGCCAAAACTAAGGCGATGGCGACGACAATGATCATTTCTTGGAGCCGGCGGGCGAATCATCCAGTTCACGATCGATTTGAGCGCGGAAGCGTTCGAGGACTGCTTCGTCGACAGGAGCAAGCGTTTCAGGTTCTTTGCGATTGCGGCGGACCCACCAGGAATAGAAAAGAAAGCCCAGAGCAAGAGCAATCGTGGGCATGACCCAAGTGATGATGGGGCCGAATCCTTCGCTGGGCGGAGTAGCCAGCGCGACAATTCCTTCTTCGCGAACAATGGTGTTCACGATATCGTTGTCGCTGGCGCCCTGCTGCTTCATTTCGTAAATGCGATGGCGCTTGGGGTCGGCCGAACTGCAATGCAGCATTGGGCAATCGCCAACAGTGTTGCGGCAGCCACCGCAGCGGCAGGCAAGACGACCGCCCACTCGCGTCACGTCGGGAGTCATGTAAGACGTCGAATCTTGCGCAACGAGAGCGGCAATAACGGCGAAGAACGCCAAGAACAGTTTAAGACTGAACTGTGACGGGCGTGGTGCTGGCAATGCCGACTAACCTCCGTGCGCGCATACTGCAAGCGCACCTTTCCAGGAATCAAACAGACGATGGTGCCGAAGAGCAACACCCAATAGCCGATCCAAATGCACGAGACCAGGGGGAAAATATGCAGCTGCAAGATGATTTTGGTGTTGTCGGGCGAAATGCCGGCGTAGTTCACATACAGGTCTTCGTTCAGGCGGCGGCGAATGCCGATAGTGGATGCCTGCTCCTGGCTGGATTTATAGACGCGGATTTCCGGGTCAAGCCGGTCGATGACTGCGCCGTTGCGGGAGACGTCTACGACAGCATGGCTGAACTGGTAGTTAGGGGTCTCGCCATCATTGACGTTTTTCAACGTCAGGTCATAGGAGCCAAAACGCAAGGGCTGATTCAGGCCGACGCTGCGGGTCTCATGCTGGTTGAAGGCGCTGCCGGTGAAGCCGATAAACATGAACACGATTCCCATGTGGACCAGATAACCGCCATAGCGCCGGGTGTTGCGCCAGGTGAGTTCAAACGCGGAACGCGGCAGGCTGCGGCCTTCTTTGAGCTGAATGGCGCGGGAACCCTTCCAAAATTCGGTGACGATGGTGCCGATGACGAACGCGCAAAGTCCAAAAGAGATGAGCGGTGCAATTTGGCGGATACCGGCAGCGAGCAGACCGGCCATTACCGCCAGGCCAACAATCGACGGGATCGTGAACGACCGCTTCAGGCTGGCAAGGGAACTCTTGCGCCAAGCGATAAGCGGACCAACACCAGTCAGGAAAATCAAAAATAGCGCGATGGGAATGTTGACCTTGATGTAATAGGGACCGTCGATGGTTTCTTTCTCGCCGGTGAGGGCTTCCATAACGACCGGGAAGAGCGTGCCCCACAGAACGGCAAAGCAGCTAGCCAGAAGAATGAGGTTATTAAAGAGAAAGCTGGATTCACGCGAGATGACGCTTTCCAGTTTCACTTCGCTCTTAAGGTGAGGCAGGCGCCAGACGATGGCAATTATGGTGAAAGCAGTGGCGCTGATCAGGAACGTTGTGAAGTAGGGCTTAACTGGCGACTGCGCAAAGGCGTGCACCGATGAAACAAGGCCAGTGCGGGTCAGCGTCGTGCCTAAGATACTCAGCAGGAACGTGGCGGAAACGAGTACCATGTTCCACACCTTCATCATGCCCTTCTTTTCCTGCATCATGACGGAGTGAAGGAATGCAGTGGCGGTGATCCAAGGCATGAGCGAGGCGTTCTCAACCGGGTCCCAACCCCAATATCCACCCCAGCCTAATACCGTGTAAGCCCAGCCCATTCCCAGCAGGACGCCGGTGCTTTGGAATAGCCAAGTAAGGATGGCCCAGCGGCGGGTGGTGTGAATCCAGGCTTCGCCGGGTTGCTTGGTGATGAGCGAGGCCATGGCGAAAGCGAACGGCACGGCAAAGCCCACGTAACCGAGATAGAGAAACGGCGGATGGATGGCCATGGTCCACCACTGCAAAAGCGGACTGAGACCGTTGCCATCGCCGACGTCTACAATTCCGCGGCCAGCCATCAACACCCGGAACGGACTGGCGACGAAGGTGATCATGCCGATGAAGAAGGCGAGCGTGGTCATGAGGATGGATGTGACCAGGGGCATCATCTCGCGAAACTTGCGGCGGTTGGTGAAAACAACGATCGCGGAGTAAGTAGAAAGCAGCCATGACCAGAGCAGGAGTGAGCCTTCCTGCCCACCCCACCAGGCGGTGAACTTATAGATCACCGACATGTCTTTGTTGCTGTGCGCCTGCACGTAAGCAAGGCGATAATCTCCGGCGATGAGCGCGTAAACCAATAAAGCCGACGCGACTGTCAAAAGGCCCCAGGCGGCATAGACGGCGCGTTCGCCGCTTATTACAAGGAAGGGACGTTTCCCGTATTTGCCCGCGAGCGATGCCGCAATGGCAAATACCGCCAGACAAAAAGCTACCAGAATTGAAAGCGCGCCGATGTTTTCCATCTCTACTTAATTGCCTCCAAGGGCCAACTACTAACTCGTGATTTTTGGCGGGGCCGCATCGTGGCTAAGGCCACGCTGCACGGGTTTGGCCTCGTATTTAGAGGCGCATTTAGCTTGAATCTTATTCGCCTGAAACACGCCGTCGGGACCAAGCCGGCCATCGGCGAGCGCATTGGCGTTGTCGCGGAAGGTGTCGGGAAGCGGATCAGACCCGGTGTATAGAACGTTCAGCGTGTTTGCGCCCTGATGCAAAACAAAAGCCACCCCGCCGGCGGATTTCAGAATCGAACCAGGCTTGATATCGCCGGCGACCCGCATCCTGTGGGATTGCGCATCTTTACCCATTTGCTGAAGTTCGGGGATGGTTTTGTAATAGGTCTTGGTGTCTTTCACGCCGCCTACCGCCAGCCAAACAAGGGAACCGACAATAAGAACCATGAGGGAGCCGAACTTCAGATAGGTCTTCATAACGCGGGAAGAAACTGCTTTTAGTATATGACGTTTTAACTGAGTGTAGACCGCACGATTACGGTCTGAGTAGATTTTTTCTGGTTGTACGATATCTTTGGGTAGTTTTTTGGCTACCGCTGCTGCGAGGAGGCCGCCTCCGGATTTGCAAGACTTCGCGCGCTCTTATCTTTCGCCTCATCCAACCAGGCATTTTCATCGGCCGCGCTAAAACGACGCATGCCCGCTTCGAGGATGGCTGAATCGGGAACTTTGTGGAGCGGCGTATAACGGGGATGATGCGCTTCCTTGTAGGGATTGTTCCGTGCCGCGTTATAGCAGCAGATCATGGCCCAGCGCGGGTTTTCCGACCGGTTCTGGTCCGACCTGTGAAGCAGGTTGGCGTGGAAGAAAAGAACGTCGCCGGGATCCATTTCCACATAGACGAGTTCCAGCCGTTTCTCCGCTTCGGTTACGCGCTCAAGATCGGCCCCCGCTTGATCGCCAGTCAGAACATGATCGATACGCCCCATATTGTGCGAACCGCTAAGCACCTGCATGCAGCCGTTCTGGCGCGTTGCCGGATCAACGGCGATGAACGCGCTGGTGAGCAGCGGAAATAATACGCCGTTCTGATACCAATAGCCGTAATCCTGATGCCACGCCCAGGCGCCGCCCACCTTGGCGTCTTTCATGATCATTTTGGAGTGGTAATGATAGACCTCGCCTCCCAGCAGAGTTTCGGCTGAATTGACAATGCTCTCGCAACGAGCGAACATTCCATAAATCGTGTCGCCGGGGTGATTCCATAACGACAGCCGTACTGTGCCGCCTTCACCGTCTCCTTTGCCGTATGAGTGCTGGTCGAGTTGTCTGTCTTCCTTCGCCGCACGGCTTAGGAGATTGATCTCCTCTCCATCGAACATGCCCTTTGCAACGACGAAACCATTAGCTTCGTATTCGCTCAATACATCTTTTCCCAGCGGACCTGCGGCCATCAGTACACCTCTACTTCTTTAGAACGGATTCCCAGCGATTCCATGATGCCGCTGGTGGATTGATATGCCTCGCGAACCCAATCTACAATTTTGCCGGGCTCCGGCGAATATTCGAGCTCCAGGCTGACGGCGCCATCGAAGCCGCTTTCGGCCAGGGCTTTCAAGTAAGGGCGAAAATCCACAACACCGCGTCCCGGAGGCAGGTCTCCGTGCTTAATTCCGTCGCAATCGGAAAGGTGAACGTGGGCGATGCGCCCGGTCAGCTTTTTGATCGTCTCCGGCATGTCGTGTGCGAGCACCAGGTGCGAAATATCCACGTTCGCCCTCACTTGCGGGTGGTCCACATCGGTTAAGAAACGCGCCATCTTGTCAACGTTGTTGACGATAGACAAAGGAAAAGGTTCCAGTTCCAAGGCGATCTCAAGCCCAAACGGGGCGGCATATTCGCCCAAAGCTCGCGCTCCCTCGACTGCCCATTTCCACTGATCGGCGGGCGGAATCACTTCCTGGTTCCATATGTATTCGCCCATCACCAATACCACGTTCTTGCCCCGCAACTTATGGCAGAGGTCGACAAATTGTTTGGCACGGTCTACATGGAAGCGCCGCACTGGTTCGTTGAAATCGGCCAAGCCTAGAGCGCAGCAAACGGCGGAGATTACCGGCAGACCCTCTGAAGAGCAGGCGTCGGAGAAAGTCTTCAGGTCTTCAGGACGCATAGAAAGCGGGTCGGCAAAGATATCGATGGAATCAAAACCGATTTCCTTGGTGAGTTGAACGCCCTGCGCCAAGCCAACGGAGGTATCAAGCCAAGCGGAGTTGATGAGGCCAAGCTTCATGGATTGCTCTCCGTCGAAGGAGATAGTATCATAAACTTCCCGTGGTACTCATGAATATTGAGCGTAAAATTCATAGACGGAGCGTGAATGGATTTCAACCTCAATCTTAATCATTCAGTTCCCAAACCGCCGCGTAGCGATCTTGGCATTGGCGCGGTGGGAGCTGGATTTATCATGCGCGACGTGCAGTTGAAAGCTTATGCGGACGCAGGGTTCAAAGTTGCGGCCATTACCTCAAGGACGCCTGAAATCGCGCACGAAGTAGCCGATTTGCGCGGCATCCCAAGGGTCTACGACACGCTGCGGCAGATGCTGCAGGATCCCGAGGTGCAGGTGCTGGATATAGCAGTGCCGCCGCATTTACAGTTGAGCATTGTTAAGCAGGCCATAGCGCATGGGAAGCATCTAAAAGGCATTCTGGCCCAGAAGCCGCTGGCGCTCAATTATGAATCCGCAGCCGAGATTGTTGACCTGTGCGAAGCAAGCGGGATGCCGCTCGCCGTTAACCAGAACATGCGGTATGACCAATCCATCCGCGCATTGAAGACGATTCTCGATCGCGGCTATTTGGGATCGCCCGTCTTGGCCACTATTGAAATGCGCGCGGTTCCGCACTGGCAGACGTGGTTGCAGGATTATCACCGGCTTACGCTTCTGAATGTCAGCATTCACCATATAGACACGTTTCGTTATCTGTTCGGCAACCCGGAATCTATTTTTGTGAGTGCGCGTAAAGATCCAAGAACGGCGTTTCCGCATGAAGATGGAATCTGCCTTTACGTTCTGGAGTACGCAAACGGTATGCGGTCGTGCGCCTGGGATGACGTTTGGACCGGGCCGCGCAGTCAGCAAGACGATTTGAAGCCGTACATCAAATGGCGGGTGGAAGGAACAGAAGGTTTGGCGGAAGGCACTATTGGCTGGCCGAATTATCCAAACCACTCGCCGAGTACCCTGACGTTCACGACAACTGCCCAGCCCAACGTGTGGTTTACACCAAGATGGCAAGAGGTCTGGTTTCCGGACGCTTTCCAGGGCCCGATGGCGGAGCTTATGCAAGCCATCGCCACGAAATCAGAGCCGGCAACCAATGGAGCGGATAATTTGAAAACGATGGCGATCATCGAAGCCGGTTACCTCTCTATCCGGGAGCGCCGGTCCATCTCGATTGCCGAAGTCTCTCAGAAAGCGCCGGTTACTTAGACAGGCACAGCATGGCTCGCCGCACCTCTTCTCCAACAATGAAAGACATCGCGCGCCACGCGAAGGTCTCGGTGGGCACGGTCTCGCGAGTTTTGAACCGCCATCAAGATGTTGACGACAAACTGCGGGAGCGCGTGGAAACCGTAGCGCTCAAGGTGGGCTATCGGCTGAGCGAGCGAACGCGCAACGTGGTGCATAGCAGATCGCGAATTATCGGTCTGCTCTTGCTGAACGATTTCGGCCTCAGTTCCGCGCAAACGCTGCTGCTGCTTGGTATCGAAGAATACTGTTCGAACGCGGGGTATTATCTGTTATTTGCCCGGCATCAATATCCGCCCGGCGACGCTCCGGAAACCTTAGAGATCCCCAACGTAGTGCAAACGCCGGGCTTGGCGGATTGCGTGATTGTTGCCGGGGCTATCCATCAGAACATCTTGAAAGCTCTTGAGAATCATGGCCTCCGCTGTGTGCTGCTGGGCAACCATTTAATGGATCCCGGAGATGGCGAACCGGGCGGCAGTATGGTGCAATACGACGATTTCGGCGGATGTTACCAGGCAACTCAATACCTTGCGCAACTGGGCCACAAAAATATCTGGTATCTCGGAGACGCCTCGAAGCCGTGGAATAAGAATCGCTTCAAGGGCTACTCACAAGCCATCGCCGAACTGGAACTGGAGCATCACTCGCATACGATTGCACTTTCCGACGATGAGTTTGAGAGCGGGCAAGCGGCCATTTCGTACATCTTAGAGCAGGAATGGCAGATCACGGCGATTGTAGCCGGTTCCGATGGACTGGCATTTGGCGCACGCGAAGGATTGAGGCAGCACCGGTTTGAGGTGCCGAAGCACGTGAGCCTCATCGGATTTGAACACGATTCGGGGCGAGCCCGCGCCTCTAATTTGACCAGCGTTTCTGTGGATATGGTAGAAGTGGGTCGCCAGCTTGCCAAGGCCGCTATCGCGCAGATTGAAGAACAGGATAAGGACGTTCGAAGCTTCTCTCTTCCTACCTGTCTAGTGAAGCGAAGTACCTGCCGTCCGTTGCGCAAAGAAGAGCATATGATGCTTTAGCGGCTTGCATTCGGGCGCAGGAGTCTTTAGCATGTTGTCTCTCTTTGAAAAATCGCTCGTTCTTTTGATTTCGTTATCTGCGGTCAATTGCTTGCTCGCGCCGCTGGCGTCACGTACCAGGGTGGGGCGGCGGAATACGGGCACGGCAAACACATTGTTCTGGTAGCAGGGGACGATGCGGAGTATCATTCCGAAGAAGCGCTGCCAGCGTTGGCGAAAATTCTTGCGGTCCGCCACGGCTTTACGTGTACCGTGCTTTTCTCTATCAACCCGAACGACGGAACAATCGATCCGCGCGCGAAACGCAACATACCTGGTCTTGAAGCTCTGCGAACCGCGGATCTGTTGATTCTCTTTATCCGGTGGCGTGATCTTCCCGATGAGCAGATGCGGTACTTCGTCGATTACTTTGAATCC
Source organism: Bryobacterales bacterium (assembly GCA_963718465.1). Lineage (GTDB taxonomy): Bacteria > Acidobacteriota > Terriglobia > Bryobacterales > Bryobacteraceae > Bog-105. Next base: position 24,269 of record CAVQZK010000025.1, read on the forward strand.
GGACGTCCCATCATTGCGTTGCGCACGGGCACCCATCCGTTTGAACTAAAGACCAGCCACACCTACGAAAAATGGTCGTGGGATAGCCAGGTTCCAGGATGGGAGGGCGGATTTGGCCGTAAGGTTTTGGGTGAAACATGGGTGGCTCATCACGGCAACCATGGCACACAGAGTACACGGGCTTGGTTCGCGCCGGACGCCAATGGCAGCGCTATCCTGCGCGGCATCAACGATGGAGAGATTTGGGGCCCTACCGATACGTATGAGGTGCATCTGCCCATGCTTCCCACTTGCCATCCACTGCTATTGGGCCAGGTTCTTTCGTGGCTGAGCCCTGAAGGAACTCCCGTGGCCGGCAAGAACAGCCCCATGATGCCCATCGCATGGACGAACGCGGTTACCACGGAATCGGGCAAGACGGCGCGGGTATTTACTTCAACCATCGGCGCTGCTGACGATATCGAAAATGAAGCGCTGCGCCGGATGATCTGCAACGCGGTGTATTGGGCGCTTGGAATGGAGGCCGACATTCCGCAGAAAGCTAATGTCGCCTTCGTCGGCAAGTACGACCCGCACTCGTTTCTGAATGAAATTTATACGGCTGGCGTGAAGCCCTCCGATTTGGCCATAACCACCGCTACCCACTGAAGTTGCGATGGGTGGTTCGATCAGAAATCGATTGAGAGTCGAAGCGATCCGGCTGGTTGCCGTTCTTATCACGTGCATTTTGGGAATACGCGCCGTGGCGCAAGAGGATGCACTTACCAAGGCGATAGCCGCTCTTCAGCGGTCCGACTACGCTTCAGCCGAGCAGATGCTAAGAGATCGCTTGCGCGCACAACCCGGAGATCATGAGGCGCTTGGAGTATTGGGCGTTGTTCTCGATCAGGAAAAGAAGTACGGAGAGGCTGACGAGGTCTACCGCCGCGCGTTAGCAAACTCGCCGCCGGAACCCGCTTTGCTGAATAACTTCGGCAACCATCTGATTGCCGCCGGTAAGCTGGCGGAAGCGCGAAAGACGTTTCTACGGGTGATCGGGCTGGATGCTGGAAACAATAACGCGTTAGTGCAGCTGGCGCGGATTGCGCTGCAGAACAATGCTGCTAATGAAGCACTGGGATATCTCAATCGGATTCCTGCCGCCGAACGCAACCGTTCTGACGGCGTGATTTTGCGTATGCAAGCCGACTATTTACTGGGCCACAGGACGGAGGGCGATGCCATTCTGAAGGAGCTTTCTTCTAAGGCGGAGACGGATCAAGTCTATGGACTCGGTATCGCTCTCGCGTCCGCTCATCAGTACGACAAGGCTGAAACCTTTTTTTCGAAGGCCTTGGAAGCGAAACTGTCCGATTTCGATGTGCTTTACAATCTGGGCCTTGCCGCCGCGCATGCCGGGCACAATGAACGGGCGCGCAGCGTACTTCAGCAGGCATTGGCCCAGCAGCCGCAAAATGTTAACGTTCTGTACGATCTGGCTGCCGTCGATGTGGCACTTGATGACAAGGAATCGGCACTCGCCTCTCTGTCCAAAGCGTCGCACTTAGCTCCGGAGCGCACGGACGTGCTACAGCTGGAGGCTCGGACGGCTGCTGCTCTGGGCTACTTTGCCGATGCGGCGCATACCTGGGATGAATATCTAAAGTTTCGACCCACCGACGACATCGCCCGGCGAGAACGTGCATTTGCGAAATCGGCAACCGGTGAAAAGACGAGTGACAGCCTGGGGGAACTCAGCGCGTTCGTTCGCAAGCACCCGTCCGACGCCGAAGGCCATTATGAACTCGGCACGGCCGAAACGCCGCAAGACCCTGAGCAGGCGTTACAGGAACTGAATCGGGCGCTTATCCTGAAGCCGGACCTTAGCGGTGCGCATGTTGCACGTGGTCTTGTTCTGTACCGGCGTGGGAAACCGGAAGCGGCGCTGCCTGATTTTCAGTTCGCCGCGCAAAAAGAGCCGAAGAATGGGGCTGTTCTTGACCGCCTAGGCGAGACCTATATGGCTCTGGACCGCACCAATGATGCTTTGCCGGTCTTGCGCAAAGCTGCCGATCTGCAACCTTCGAACTCAACAGTGCTGCTGCATTTGGGCCGGGCTCTATCGAAGGCCGGACAGCAACAGGAAGCGGATATTGTATTCGCCCGTTGCCGCACCTTGGGTCCCAATCGTTCGGCGTCGCCCCATCCAGCGGGTTTGATTGAATTCCTGGGTCTCTCCCCGGACGAGCAAAGAGCACGCTATCGGAGCGGCGTGGAGCGAACGGTCCAGAGTAATCCAGATGATGCTGAGGCTCAAATCCGCTATCTGGGCATCTTGTTAGACGATAACCGGATCAATGACGCATCCGCCGTTGTCGGTCTGCTCGGCAGGCTGAAGCTGCCGCTTCCCTTAGTTATAGATGCCGTTGGCATGCTGCTGTCCTCGGGACACTATTCTCTGGCCCGGCAACTCTTGAGCAACAGCGGATCGCCTTCGTCTCCTGAACTTTTGCTCGACAGCGCGGTGGCGGCGTTTCATTTGTCGGGTGCTGAGGCCGGGCTGGACGCTTTGAATCGTATTCCTCAATCAGAACGAAACGGCGACTATTATCTGGCTCGTTCTCAAATCCTGGAGTCGCAAAACCGTCATTCTGATTCCGATCTCTGTCTACAGCAAGCCATTCGCGCTGGCCCGAAGCGCTCTGATCTTTATATCCAGGCGGCAGCGCTCTTGCTCACGCACAATCGTCTTCCCCAAGCCACGCAATTATTGACGGATGCCGTTCGGGTGAAGGCCGGCGATCCCGATCTTCAACTGCTTCACGCTTTGTCGCTGTCTTTCAGTGGAGATCAAACACGATCGGATAGCGAGTTCAAAGGGATTGAGAGCCGCTGGCCGGAATGGTACAAGGTTTGGATCGCGAACGCGCTGGTCCTGGATTCGCGCCAGCAGCAGGAACCGGCGCGCGTGATGAGGCAAACTGGCGCCGCACTCGGCGCGCCTGCGGAACTGGTGGACGGTTCCGGAGACACGAAACATATTCTCTCCGTTTTGTTCCCCTAAGCCGTGAGATTCATAGCAATGATGAACTTCTTGTGAAACGTTCATGGCCGGTCTGATATCTTGGCTTGCAGAACCTTTTTTCAGGAAGGTCGTCTTTCATGGAGGCATGTGTGCGTTTACCCCTACGTCGGCTTCGTGCGCTGCGCCAACAACTCTCGCCCTTTGGCGCCTTGTTCGCGCTGGCTTTATCCATCAATTTCAGCCCATTCGCTTTCGGTCAAACTTTTACCTCATCCATAACGGGCAATGTCACCGATCCTAGTGGCGCGTTTGTCATTTCCGCTCAAGCGGAGCTCAAAAACGTTGGTACCGGCGACGTGCATAAGTCAACTACCGGCCAAAGCGGCTCTTTCAACTTCAGCAATCTTAATCCGGGCACTTATCAGCTCACCATTACCTCTCCGGGTTTTAAGACTTACATTAAGAGCAATCTGATTTTGCAAGCGCAAATCGCAACTACGGTAAACGTTCCTTTGGAATTGGGCGATACGCAGCAGAAGGTGGAAGTGCAGGGTTCTACCGTTCTGGTAGATACGGAAACAGCCAACAGTTCAGTCACCATGGATAGCCATCTTATAGAAGCGCTTCCGAACAGCACGCGTAATCCTCTCAACTTTGTCTTCGCGGTGGCGGGCACCACCGAGGCTCCAGGCGGTCAAACTCAGAAGAGTGGATCGCTCGATCAAATGTCGAGTAATTTCGGACTGAATGGCGGCCGAACCGGTGACGAGTCTATCCTCATTGACGGCGCACCATCGCAGGCTGTCGACTGGGGCGGTTTGATTGTGGCTCCTTTGCAGGATTCTGTTCAGGAACAACAGATAGTTTCGAATACCTACGACGCACAGTATGAAAGATCGGGTGCCGGCATCGTCACGCTGGTAACCAAGGGCGGCACCAACTCGTTCCATGGGGAGGTGTACGACTACTTGCAAAATTCCGCACTGGATGCCAATAGTTGGACCAACAATCGAAACGGCGCGGCTAAAGGGCCCTTTAAGCAAAACCAATTCGGCGGCAACGTCAGCGGCCCTATCCTGAAGCGCTGGAATCTCTTCTTCTTTGGCGGCTACGAAGGATTCCGCCAGCCGAATACCCAGAACACCGGCCTCATTACAGTTCCCACTCAGGCAGAGCGAAACGGCGATTTCTCGCAGTCTTTCAACGCCGACGGCACGGCTAATCTAATTTATAATCCCTTTTCAACTACCGGTCTCGATAACACCGGAAGCAACTTCACGCGCAGCCAGTTTGCGGGCAATACCATTCCCGCCAGCCTCATCAATCCAGTCGGCCAGAAGATCGCTAATTTATACCCGCTGCCCAACCGGCCCGGTGTGGGGCCGAACGACCTGTTCAACTACTATGCCCAGGGTTCGGGCAACACTTATAACGACAAAATGGACACGCGTTTCGATTGGGATCAGAACTCCGTCCATCGTTTGTTTGTTCGCTGGTCAGACCGCTTCCGGCAAGATCAAGTAGTGCCCTGTTACTTCTGCAACGGTGCCGACACGGGCAATAATCAAGCCAACAACGGCTTTCAAGTGGTTGTCAACGATACCGTTACGCCCAGCGCAACTTGGGTAATCAACAGTTATCTCAGCTACAGCCGCTGGAAGGAGGAGCATACGGCGCAGGGTTATGGAATCGCCAGCGCGTCAACTATCGGTCTGTCTCCCTCTTTGTTTCAAGCGCCGCTGCTGCCGACAATCTACCCGGACGGTGCATACAATTCCCTTGGAAACGGCAGCTACCAGCGCTATGTCCGCTATTCGGATACGGCCCAGGTCAATTTGACTAAGCAGTTTTCCAGGCACACGCTGAAATTCGGCGCAAACTTCGACGAGCAGCAGATCAACAGCATCAACGAGGCGCCCGGCTCCTTTAACTTCAGCAGCGCGCAAACCTCATGCGATCCGACTTCGAACGGAGGCCCGTGTACTGCCCTGAACTATGGATCTACGGAAAGCGGCAACCCGATCGCCTCCATGCTTCTCGGGACGGCAAGCGGCGGCGGCCAGTCGATTAATATCGATCCGGCGATGGCTCTGCACACTTACGGCGCATACATTCAGGATCAATGGCGTGTCGATCAGCGCCTTACTGTCAACTTCGGCTTGCGCTATGAAAATCAACGTCCCGCAACCGAGCGCTTTAACCGCTTGGTCTATTTCGACCCTAACGCGGCGAACCCAATCAGCGCGGCCGTTGCCCCGGTTCTCGGGCGGCAGATCACGGGAGCATTCGAATACGCCAACCAAGGGGGGAATGACCGGTACGCTTGGCCTCCGCAAAATCTCAACTTCGCACCGCGAGCGGGCATCGCCTATAAGATCACCGACCGGTTAGTGATGCGAATCGGCGCGGGCCTATTCTATCTGCCCGCATCGGCCATGATCAGCTATGACAATCCAGGGCAGTTCTACGGATTCAGTTCGTCAACGTCATATCTGGCAACCACTAACAACGGTTACACGCCGCTCAATCTGGTGAGTAACCCGTTCCCGTCTGGGATTACTCAGCCGCAGGGCAGCTCACAAGGCGCGCTCACGCTTGTTGGAAACGGCCAGGGCCAAATCTGGCCGCTCGCTCCGCATCCTACTCCTTATAGCGAATCCTGGAGCATCGATTTTCAATATCAGGTCAGTCCCCACTCGGTGTTCCAAATCGGTTATACGGGCAACGCCGGCCGAAAGCTGCTGTACGGAAATCCGAATCTCGATGCCGATCAGCTTCCGGATCAATTCCTGAGTCTCGGATCGCAGCTCGATCAACAAGTAACAAATCCCTTCTATAACGTCGCTCCGGCAAATACTTATTTGGGCTCTCAGCCAACTATCGCCTACAATGAGTTGCTTCGGCCTTTCCCTCAATACACTTACCTGCAATGGACGCGTTCCCTGCCCGGTGCAAGGTCGTCGTACAACGCCATGAATGTGAAGTACAACTATAGTTTCAATGGTGGCCTGAGCCTGTTGACAACTTACTCTTGGTCTAAAGCGCTCGACAACGGTCCGGAGGATTTCTTCGGATGGGCTACCGGTAATCAATGGCGGGACGCTTACAATACCATGCTCGACTACAACATCAGTACGCACGATGTTCCCCAGAGCTTTGCGACTGCCCTGGTGTATGAGCTTCCGTACGGCCGCGGTAAACATTGGGGAAGCGGCGCACCCGCAGCCGTGAAGGAAGTGCTTGGCAATTGGCAACTCTCTTCCACCATCCGGCTGGCAAGCGGATTACCGCTTTACGGCCTGATGAACAGTCCGAGTAACCAACTGAATAACTATGGTTATCCGGGCGCACAATTGCCGGATCTGGTCAATAAAAATGTGGTCCCAACAAATCAGACCCCGAATAACTGGGTCAACGCCTCTGCTTACGCTACACCCGTGTCTATATACCAACTCGGAAACGCGCCGCAGCGCATGACCCAACTGCGTGAGCGGGCAGCTCGAAACGTCGATATCTCAATTGGAAAGAACCTGGGAACGGAACGCTATCAGGCTTGGCTGCGTGGAGAATTCTTGAACGTCTTTAACTACGCGCAGTACAACAGTGTGTGTCTGGACCTTTCGCAATCGTCATGCGCACCTTTCGGGACCGCCTACGGCACGGAGAACCTTCCCCGAATCATTCAGCTCAGTTTGAAGTTAAGTTTCTAAGTTTCCGCACGCATGCAAGGGATAGGTTTTCGCTACGTCAAATTAGAAAAACACTGGCGGCTCGGCGCCGTTCTAGCATTGAGCTGCTCGGTGACGGCTGCCAGCTGGCTTACTTTTGGCGGCGGCCCTTCGCGAGATGGCTGGGCACAGGGCGAGACCGCCATCTCAGTCGACACGGTCAAAGGGATGCGATTGCTTTGGCAGCTCAAGCTTGACAACCAGCCGAAGCAACTGAATGATTTGACATCGCCTATAGTAATTAATCCGGTGTATACCAACAAAGGCGCCGAAACCTACGTAGTGGTCGGAGGCAGTTCAGACAACTTGTACGTTGTCGATGCTGACACAGGGAAGGTCGCCTGGCAGAAGCACTTTACTAATGACGCTCCAGCACCGGCTGGAAACCTGGGCACTGGCTCCTACTTCTGCCCGGATGCCTTGAACGACACGCCGTTGATCATGCACGAGCAGGCGGGGCCAACGGTCTATGTAATCTCAATCGACGGCAAGCTGCATGGTTTGAACTTAGTTAATGGAGAAGATCGCTTCCCACCCAAGCAGTTTGTGCCTGCTTACTCGAAGAATTGGAGCTTGAACTCCTTCGGTACATTCATCTATACGACCACATCTCAGGGATGCGGTCACGTGAAGTCTGGCGTATGGGGCATGGACCTCGGCAGTCCAGACAAGCCGGTCATTTCGTTCCAATCCAATACCTACGGCGGCGGAATCTGGGGAAGAGGAGGAGCGTCCATCGGCGCCGGCGGGACCATCTATGCAGAAACCGGGGATGGCCCCTTTGATTCCGCAAATGGCAAGTACGGCAACACTCTCCTTGCGCTTTCGCCGCGAGATCTCAAACTTCAGGATTTCTACACCCCGGCAAATGTCAGTTATCTGACGCGGAAAGATCTGGATATGGGTAACATGACTCCGGCTGTCTTTTCTTACAAGGGAAGAGAATTAGTGGTGGGTTCGGGGAAAGAGGGCGCGCTCTTTATGCTTGACGCGAAATCGTTAGGCGGCGAAACTCATCGCAAGCCCATGTTCCAAGGGCCGCTGTATGTGAATGAAGGCGCCGACATTGCCGGCCGGGGATTCTGGGGTGGCTTTGCAACCTGGGAAGACTCTAAGGGCAGCCGCTGGCTCTACGCGCCAGCCTGGGGACCATCCAGCACCAAAGCGCCGGCGTTTCCAATTACAAATGGCGCGACGCCCGATGGCAGCATTATGGCTTTCAAGATAGAAGAGAAGGAGGGCCAAGCCGCAGTTGACTCCCGCCTGGGTCTCTCGCAATATGGCCGTTCCGGAGCCTCCGGTAATCGCGAATGGCGTGGTGTTCGCAATATCGAGTGGTGAATTCATACGGCAGGTGAAAGAGAACGGTCAGCTGTATACGGCCGAAGAGCGGATAGCGCTCACAAAGGGCAATGCTACTCTTTACGCCTTTGACGCTCAAACGGGCAAAGAACTTTTCTCCAGCGAGAAGATCATGCCATCGTTCACCCACTTCGGCGGGATCGCTGTCAGCGACGGCCGTGTCTATACCTCGACGCATGATTCCACCCTTTATGCGTTCGGGCTCAAGGAAGAGTAGGGTTGAAGCTCAACTCTAATTCGCGTACCGGCTGATCTCAATCGTGCGCAGCATCAGCTCCTGCTTCTCCGATCGCTTCACATCCAGGTTGCGCAATCGCTGTTCCTGGGAGGAAGCAAGTGGGTCTTTCGTGCGCCGAAATAGCGTCAAGCAGATTGCCATTAGCGATGTAACTATCCGGATTCAACGCAAGCGCTCGATCAAGTTCTTTTCTCGCGCCGGCCAAATCCTCCAGATGCATTCGCGCCAACCCCAGCTCAGCATGGGAATCGGCATAGTTACTGTCCGCTTCGATTGATTTCTGGCAATGTTCGGCCGCCCTGGCCCAATCGCCCTGCGCCTTGGCGATTCGGCCCAGGAAATATTGCGCTCCGGCAGCGGTCTCTTTATGGTTAGCGGCGGAATTCATTTCTTTGGCCGCTGCTTCGTAATCCTGGCTGGCAAACTCGGCCGCCCCCAAGGCAAAATGACCTCTTTGATCGTTCGGTTCCGCAGCCACAAACTTTTTAAAGTAGGGTATCGCCTGCCAGGCAGCCCGGCCTTGCAACTCAACCGACCCTCTGGCGTAGTTGTAGACGGCATTTTCAGGATCGAGATCTAAGGCTTTTTGCAGCGACTTTTTCGCCTCAAGAGGAAGATCGAGCTCGATGCAAACGACACCGAAGAAGAAGTGAACAGGAGCATAATCCGGTTTCAGATCGCGGGCATGCGCCAAATATCCCAGCGCGCCATTCAAATCGTTCTGTTTCTGAGCGATCCGCGCCAGTTCCATCAATGGTGAAATATTCGCGGCATCGGCCTGGACCATTTTTTCGAGTATCTGGCGCGCTTCAGCAAGTTGGCCGCAACGCTCATACGCAGTCGCCAGCTGTTGCAAATAGACAGAGGAAAGCGGCTGGCGCTGGTTGATAGCGCTTAGCATTTGGACTATGATCGAATCCGCTTTGCTCTTCAGCAAAGCTGGAAGAACCGCGTCCACGACTTGTTCATCGAGGTTCGGCGCGGTAGCCAAAGCTTGTGCGATTGTCTCCGCCTCTTTTTTTCGGTTCAAGCTGGCCAGATCGGTGCATCGCAGAGCAATGGCGAGTCCTCCGCCACGTTCGGAGACCGGCAACTGCGCCAGTTCCTGAAGGGAGGCTTCGTATGCTCCACGCTGTTCAAGCAGCTTTGAAAGTTGCCGCCGCATTTCGTAAGACCCTGGCTCCAACTTCAACAGCCGACGATATTGCTCGATAGCGCGATCACGGGCGCCTGGTTCGGTGCTGCTCAGTAATTCACAGGCTCGACCAAGATTAAGGTACGCGCCCACCAGGCGTGGGCTGAAGTGAACAGCTTGCGTAAAATTCGCGGCGGCCGCCTTTATCTCGTTCCGGTTCGCGTAGACAATCCCCAGCAGATTATAAAGGCCGCCGTCTTCGGGGCTGTCTTTGAGAGCGGCTTTGATCTCGGTTTCCGCCTGGTCAATCTTTCCGGCCTGTATCTCGCCTTGGATTCGAAGGATAGCGGCATCCGTAGTTGCACACCAACTTGTGATTGCGCAACCGGCGGCTGCCAGGACGCCACGCCAAAAGCCTATTCGCCGGTGACGATTCTTCTTCACTACTAGAAAGTAATTTTACCTCCGAGCTGCAGATTGCGCGGTGCGGTCGCCGTTCCATTCCAAGTGCCGAAACTCGGACTCTGAATATCGCTGACAAAGTTATTCAGGAAGGAATGGAAATTAAACACGTTGAAGGCTTCACCGCGAATCTGAATTCTCCAGCGCTCTCTGATCGTGAAATTCTTTGTTATGCCGAAGTCTAAATTCGTATAGCCGAAGCCACGCAGATTTGAAACTCTCGGACCGTCGCCAAAATTAAAGTTGAAAGTATCTATCGGCGTGAACGAGTTGACATTAAACAAGGGCGAGTCCGGATTAAACGAGCCCCGGCTTTGAGCATACGGGTTCGCGCCCGCCAACACGGTTGGGATACAAGCAGCGGCGAACTGTGAAGGAACGTTGCAATAGCTGGAACGAAATGGAATCGGTTGACCGGAGTTTGCGTGGAAAATGCCATTGAGCTGCCAGCCCGAAACGAGAAAATTCATAACCGTTCCCCTGGAACCGAGAAACGGCTTGCCCTTGCCAATGGGCAGATCGTAAGTGCTCGAGATTGTAACCGCGTTTGGAGTGTCCTGATTTGACAGAGCCTTGTCGCGGGTTTGTTGAAAGGGCGAGATGGCGTAAATAGGGCCTTGACTCGATTGCGAATAATCGGCATCGGTGAGTGTTTTGGAAAAAGTGTAAGCTCCCAAGAAATAGAGGCCGTTCGAGAACCGCCTTTCCGCGCTTATTTCCAAAGCGTGATAGGTGGAGTTTCCATCGCTCTCATTTTGGCCGAAGATGTTCCCGCAATATTGTGGATACGGCAGTAAAGCCTGCGCCACGGTTGGCGCGCAACCAGTCATTTGCTGCGCCCATCCGGCATAAGGAATCTTCACTCCGTCCAGGACGGTTTGACCCGGTGCAAATTGGTCATTCAGCTGGTTACCCATGGAAAGCAGCGAAGGGTTCAGCGCGTTGATCGCATTTATCTGCGACAGCAATCGCGTGCCTTTGTTGCCGACGTACGCCGCAGTCACCAAAATATCTTTGCCCACCTGACGTTCAATGGTGAAGTTCCATTGCTGGGTATAGGGACGGCGGTTTGCGTCCGCCGGACGGTAGTTGGGAGCGTTCTGGCCATTGAGAAACGACGAATCGATGAATGGCGGTTTCGTGAAGTTTTGCGGAAGTCCGTTCTGCAAGAGGAAAGCCGGTTGTATACCGCCAAGCGTGCTATTGAAGGTGACTGTCTCGTTGAAGCCGTCCGTCGCAATTCCGCCATTCCATCCGGGATAATAAGCCTGCTCGAAGAAGATGCCATAGCCCGCGCGAATGACAGTTCCCGGAGTGAGCGCATACGCCAGGCCCACGCGCGGACCAAAAGCCTTGTAGGAAGTGTTTTCGGGTGCGTCCGCGCCGTAGCTGGCAGCGCCCCACTTGGAGCCGGCGAACGCCAGGCGGCCCGGCAAATTGCCAGCACCGGGATTAGCTCCCGTCGGATCGAAGAACGAGGTTTGATTATTTGCTTCAACCGAGGGGGTAAACACATCCCACCGCAACCCAAGTGTCACGCTCAGTTTCTTGCTTGCCTTCCATGTGTCTCCGGCAAATAAGCCGTATGCCTTTGCCTCCGGATTGAATTTTGGAAGGGTATAGAATCCGGCGCTTGCTGAAGCAACCTCGCCAAGCAGGAAACTCGCCATCGAATTTCCGCTGGTGAGCCCAAGCAGACCGGTGCTCGCGTTTGAAAAGTTAAACGTCCCAGAGGCGTTGGGTTGCTGCGCCGTCGGATAATTCAGGCTGCGGTACTCACCGCCGAAATGCAGCGAATGTGATCCCTTCACCCAGGTAAGCGTGTCGGTGGTCACGTAGGTGGGCCGCGTGCTTAACAGATCTGCGTTGCCGCCATAGGAGCTGAAATTGTCGAAATTCAAAACCGGCTCATGCGTGTGGCTGTACACTCCCGCGATTTGGGGCACTTGAGTAACGCAACAGTCGCTTGCGTTGTATTCAGCGGTTCTTAGATCCAGATAACCCCAGGCGAAATGATTGATCAGCGTGGGAGAGAAGACGTGGTCGTAATTGACACGAGTGACATTACTATAGTTGGGAATTCGCGTGTTGTTCGTATCGATAACCGCCGGAAAAGCGCTCTGCGTATACGGCAAAGTCCCCCGGTAGTGATAGGTTCCGAAAAGGTGATCCTTTTCGCCGAAATACTCGTCGCCGCGCGCGTCCCATTGATCGGTGTTCGCGTTCAATGCATTCGCAAGGCCGTTAGGAGAAATATAGTTGTTTTGAAGCCCAGGTAGATTTGCCGTCGGCACAAGCTTCAGCCATTGTGAAGCCAGCGAACTCGCCAGGCGAGGATCGGTTGGACAGATGACGTTAGGCTGGTTACCGTTGCAGCCCATGAACTGTTGACGGGTATACGGAAGGTTGTTCGCGCCGCTCGGCGCATTTGGATTGTAATTCGGATTGGCCTTCGTCGTGTCGGGATCGTAAATGGGATACGGCCATTGGCTGAAATCGCCGCTACGCATCTGGGCCGTGGGAACCGTCAGAATCGGCTGAGTGGTAGCGCCCACAGATCGATACTGTTCGTAATTCACGAAGAAGTATGTTTTGTTGAAGCTTGTCCATAGACCAGGCAGCTTGGCCCGGCCTCCGACATATCCGCCATAGTCGTTTTCAAGATCGCGAGGCGTCTTCGGCGAACCGTAGGGGCGGGCGTTAAAGAAATTATTTCTTTGAAATTCATAACCTCCGCCATGCAGTTCATTGGTTCCTTCCTTTGTGCTCGCCACAATTACGGCGGCTCCTGAAGCCCCGTATTGCACATCGTAGTTGGAAGTGAGAACGCTTATCTCGCCCACCGCTTCCGGTGAGATGGGGAAATCGGCTTGAATGGCCGTCATCCCGCTCTGGCTGAGAAGACCTTCTTCCATTGTGATGCCGTCCAGAGTAGCCTCGTCAGACCGTTCCTGTCCGCCGTTGAACCGGGCCGTTGACGAACTCGATGGCGCATTGCCGGTGTTAACACCCGGCAGCAGCGTGACAAATCCGGCGGCCGACCGTTGCCCTCCGGCAACCTGAAGCGGAAGAGCCAGGATTTCCTCCTTAGCAAGAGTCCCTTTCACTTCTCCGTTCTCGAAGTTCAGCGGCGACGCATTTGCATTCACCTCGATGGTTTGCGAGGCAGCGCCAACTTGGAGCGAGACGGGCAGAGTCACTGAATCGTTCAAGTGGAGAACGATGCCCGTTTGAACGAAATCCTTGAACCCCTTCGCGGAAACTTTCAATTGATAATTTCCGGCAGGCAGATTTGGAAAAGAGAATAAACCGCCTTCCCCGCTGATGGCTTTAGATGTTGCCGCGGAATCAGTGGCCTGAAGAGTAAGTTCCGCACCGGCCACCGTGGCACTGGTACTGTCTGTTACCACTCCGCTGATGGAAGCGTTCGAACTTTGGCCCAGCAGGGTAAAGGGAAGAAAGAGCAGAGCGGCCAAAACCATTCGGGCTGTGCGTGCCGCAGCAGGTAATTTCATCGGTTCCTCTCCTCGGGGAAGGTTAAAAGGTTCTTCAATGATGCTGAGAACTACTGGCAATTGTATATTATGACGTCATGATGTCAAGCCCAAACTAAGTCAATTTAAGATAAAGAACGCCAAGTAATCGCAAAACCTTAGAACCGACTGCCGCAATCTTGATGTCATCAAGCTATTCCCGACGCTCAGACCTTCAAACCAGAAGAGATTTGCTCTCGCAAGCCGGGAAAGGCGCGCTTATCTGGGCGAACAGTAAGACTCTGGCGTCGTCTCCTGTAAAAGCTGCGCCATGGTCCGTAAGTTCCGATGATTTCACCTTCACATGGAGCATTGAAGACGATCGCGCCACGGTGCAAGCCGCACGAATTGAGATGCCAATCTGGACCGGAGGACTGCTGCCCGCTTTCCTCATGGCGGGCTTGGACCGGACACCTGTTTACGTCAAAACAACCGTCAACCTGAGCAATAGCTCCATCGGCCCGTCCGGCGGAAAGCTAGCTTTCACGCTGGGGACCTTCGCCGTTGGCGAACTGGCATTTCAACGCCAAGATTACGGTATCGATTTCACCCATCTTTCCATTGAGTGGACAGCCGAGCCGCTCCCTATCATCGGCCTCTATTTTGGAACCGCGCCGTTGTCGGACGGCGAAAGACTTGCCGCACCAACGCTTGATCGGTCTTTCTGGCCTAATTGGGATTCCGCTTGTTTCTGCATTCCCGGCGCAAAAGGAGCGCCCCTTCAAAGCGTCTTTCGGCGTTGGGATCTGGGCTCCGCGAACTTCCCTTTGGGCAGTTTTGGACCATCGCTCGGCACACCGTATGCGGCGGCGTATCCGCGTCCGTTATATGCGGCGGCAATGGGAAATCAGGACGGCTGGGTTTGCCTGGGTGCCGGAAGCGCCATGGATGGAGCATTAACTCTGACGGTGGAATCGTCTTCAGCCTCCCTACATGTGCTTTACCGAGAGGATATATGGGGATCTCCTAAACCTAAACGCCGAGCTTGGGATGCCCCGCTTAGACTCGCCTGGGCGCGCGATCCGTGGCGCGGTTACCAGAAGCTTTTCAGTTCGTTCGATTCACGAACGCTTGTCCGAAGTGCGCCTATGGAGCCTCAGTGGAACACCTGGGGAGACTTCAGGAAAAATTTCTATGACCTGCGCGTGCTGGCGGACTGGACGAAAAGCATGCGGTGCCGGCATTCTGGGGTTGGATGATAGATGGGAGAGTTTTACCGGCAGCGGCGAACCCAATCTGGAACGCTTTCCAAAGTTCGACGACGACATCAATTATATAAAAGCTAAGGCCCTGAGCGTTGGATTCTGGCAGCCCGTCGGCTGGGTTGATTATCCCGAAAGAGTGGAACTTTCAGACGGCGATTTGATTGTGGGGAAGGATGGCCGTCCGCGACGCGTCGCTTGGGATAACAATCCGCGCAGCCGCGGTCATTATTGCCTCGATCCGAGTTCGCCGAGAGCCGTCCAGTTCTTACGCCGGCGAACGACCAGTCTGATGCAAAAGTACCGTCCGGTCCTCTTGAAATTGGATTTCGGATATGGTCTTCCATCTCCGAATGTTGGTGTGCCGCGCGATCCAAGCCTGCGGGGGGAGCGATTCAGCCTCCGCCTCCTTGAAATCATTGCCGAAGCTGCTCGCTCGATCAATCCGAACGTTGCTATCGAGTACTACAGCGTCCATCCCCTGGTGCGCTCGATTGCCGATGTGATCGCATTGGACGATTTGGGCGACGCCGGGAATGAAGAAGCGCGGGGGCACCGGCAGTGGAGTATTTGGTCGGCGCTGGGGGGAGCCAAATCCAACATCATGGCTTCGAGCGGCTACGATTGGAACGCCGATGCCGAAGTGGTTTTGGATTCTGCCGTAATCGGTGTTCCCGGCGCAGTCCTGTCGCGAACCATGGAAGATGGCTCGCCTGTTCCAGCGAAGTTCCTGAATAGGCGGATGGCCCTGAATCGATGGTATCGGCGAACCATCGGCTGGACGCCTTTGTGGCTCAATTCATCCCCCGGCGGTGTGTTGCAGGATCCGGTGATGCGCTGCTTTGGCCGGCTGGAACAGATTGACGGAAAAGATCGGCTCACTGCTTTAGTGCTCCGCGAAAATGAAGCGGGTTATGCGCTGCCCTCAAACGCGCTCAGCGGCATAACTTACCAGGGATGCTGGGCCTTGATTGCACAGGATGAGCAAGACATCTTCCAGTCTCGGCGGCTTGCCTGCATGCCAGTCGGTGGCACAAACGTCCAAATTCCACGATCATCCCGTCCCAGCCGCGTCATCGGTGTGAGTCGCTCGTCAGATGCGGACTGGCCCGATTGGACTTGGGTGAATGGAATGCTAACTCTACATACCGGAAGCGACGTAGAAGGGCTACTCGGATTTCTGATCGTGGCGTAAGCCCTTAATATCTTGCGATGGCAGCAGAGAATATGACATCATGATCTTTGTCCGGGGAATGCGTGGCCTTCAACCGGCACGTTATCGCTAGTCGCACGGCACAAGAATGGCAATCTTGAGTTGAGGAATCGTTTCTTTGATGGTGATTAAGACCAACGGAGTTCCCCTTTATGTCCAAGTGCGTGAAATCCTGCGGGGCGAATACAGCCAGTTGCCGCCGAAGACAAGTATTCCCACTGAACTGGAATTGATTGAGCGTTTCGGCGTCAGCAGAATCACTTTGCGAAAGGCAATCGACGATTTAGTGGTCGAAGGTTTATTGGAACGCCACCAGGGAAGAGGCACGTTTACCAGCGTTCCCAAATTAACGCACGAATTAAATACCATTACCAGTTGGACTGAACAACTCCGATCTCTGGGATACAATCCGCGAACGGTGCAGCGCATCTGCCGCGAAATATCTCCCCCGCGCAGGGTGGCGCACGCACTATCTTTGGCGGCCGATGAAAAGGTCGTGATGTTGCGTCGAACCAGGCTTGCCGGCGACGAACCGCTCTCGCTGATGACGAACTACCTCCCCAGCCGGCTGGTGCCGAACATCATTAAGACATCCGAAATGGTGGAATCGCTCTACGAACTTCTTGAACAACGCTATGGCTTAATTCCGGAACGCGCCATAGATACCGTCGAAACGAGATCGGCGACCGATGAAGAGGCTGAGACACTGGGCATTGAGGCTTGGTCGCCCATTCTTGTGGTGACGCGTCTGAGTTTTCTGAAAGACGGCACTCCGCTTGAACTGGTGACCGCTATCTCGCGCGGCGACCGTTACCAATATCGCGTCACACTGCATGGCCGCGCGCGTACCGATCATGCTTTAACCAGCGGATTAACTGACGGAGCGGAGATAGCTGGCTGATGTTAGCTCATTCCGCGGATCCCATTGCGTAGGCTTCTATGGCAAAGGTTCGAACAGTTCTAGGCGATATCGATTCCACCCTGCTCGGCCGCACCAACGCCCACGAGCACCTTTTCATCCGTGACGGCTTGATTGTTCTTCTTGAACCGGAGTTTCGCCTCGATTCAGAAGCTCATGCTGTCTCCGAAGTAACCGATTTCCGTTCTCACGGAGGTCAGGCAATTATAGACACATCTCCTCTCGGAGTGGGCCGCAACCCGGAAGGGCTGGTGAACGTATCGCGCGCCACCGGAGTACATGTCGTGGCATCGACTGGGTTCCACAAGCCGCGCTATTATCTTGATTCTCATTGGCGCAATCGTCTCCGCGCCGAACAGATCGCTGAACTTTTTATCGAGGAGATTAAGGTTGGGATGGACGAATATGCCTTCGAGAGTCCTTTCCGCAAAACGGCTTCGGCGCGGGCCGGAGTTATCAAAGTAGCTTCGGAGTATCAAAGATTTTCGCCCGCCATTCGCGTCGCGTTTGAAGCAGCCGCGTTAGCCCACTGCGAGACCGGAGCGCCTATCCTGACACATACCGAGATGGGAACCATGGCGCAGCAGCAGCTTGATCTACTCACGAAACAAGGCGTCTCGCCATCTCACGTCGTCCTTTCACACATGGACAGAAACCCCGATTGGAAATTGCATCGGGACATAGCGCAAACCGGGGCGTTTCTCGAATACGATGGTCCCGGAAGAATCAAGTACCTTCCGGAAAATGCCGTCATGGATCTGATTTCGAAAATGTTCGAATTGGGATTGGGCGGCCAGATTCTTCTCGGCGGAGATACCGCACAGCGTTCTTATTGGAAAGCGAACGGCGGCGCTACCGGCATTGCCTATATCCTGGAACAGTTCATTCCCAGGCTTAAAAAAGAAGGCTTTCAGGCGCAGCATATAGACGCGATGCTGGTGGGTAATCCGGCTCGCGCATTCGCATTCGCCAATTAAAGCTCGGAAACGATCAAATTTGCCCGATTCTCTGATTCTCGGTATAGATGTTGGAACAACCTCTACCAAGGCAGTTCTTGCGGACCCTAGCGGAAACTTCTTTGCATCGGCAACCCACTCGTACAGCTATGTAACACCGGAGCACGGCCAAGCCGAGCAGGATCCCAAAGATTGGTGGGATGCGGTTTGCGCTACCACAGCGGAACTCCTCGCGGCCTATCCGGAAGCCCGGTCCCGCCTGCGCGCAGTAGGCATCAGCGGGCAGGGCGTAGCCGCCGTAGTCCTTGGACAAAATCGCAAACCGCTGCGAAATGCCATTCTTTGGATCGACACCCGCAGCGCTCCCCAAGCGGCCGAGCTATGCGAATTGCACGGCGAAAGGCTCGTGGCCATCAGTGGGAAAAAACCCGCAGCCTACAATGTCGAGCCTAAACTTCTGTGGCTCCGGCAGCATGAGCCGGCTACCTGGAACGGCATCTGGAAAGTGATGACTACTACGGCGTATGTCACTTTCCGGCTAACCGGCCAAGCCGTCATGAATCACTCCGATGGCGGTATTCTCCTCTCCTACGATCTCGCCAGGCGCTGTTGGTCGCAAGAAGCGCTGGCGTGCATGGATTTGCCTTCGCGCATCTTCTGCGAATTGGCTTCGTGCCATGAAATAATCGGCGCAATCACGCCGGAAGCAGCGGCTCAAACCGGTCTTCCTCCGGGCTTGCCCGTGATCGCCGGAGGCGAAGACACTAGCAGTGCCGGGCTGGCTATGGGCGTGGTCTCCGGAGACGATGTTCAGCTCTCCATGGGATCGGCAAGTACGCTATACGTTCCTATTCGGCAGACTCCTACCGATTCGAACCTCCTTGCCTTTCCACACGTTATCGATGGATTAACGCTGCTGGGCGGCTCGATGGTCGCCGGTGGCCAGGCGGTCGACTGGCTGCTCAAGGCTCTGGACGGCACGCTAGATGAGCTCACGGATCGGGCCGCGCATATCGAACCCGGAGCAAATGGCTTGATCTTCCTTCCCTACTTGGCGGGTGAATTGCAGCCCATCAATGACGGATTTGCGCGCGGAGTATTTTTTGGCCTGTCTTTGCAGACCACTAAACCGCATTTATTTCGTGCGGTCCTGGAGGGTACTGCATTTGCAATCGCTCACAATCTGAGTTTCGCCCGCCGGGCCGGTGCTTCTCCCAAACAGATATTCGCCGTGGGTGGCCCTGTCCGAAACGATCTCTGGTGTCAAATCATCTCCGATGTCACAGGCCTGCCTATTCATGCCATGGAGGACAAAGGTGGAGCCGCGTTGGGAGACGCCATCCTCGCCGGCTTGGGAGCGCAGTTGTTCACCGATCCGCTGGTCATGCAGCGCGCCCACGCCAAGCTCCGCACTACTTTTTCTCCTTCCTGGAAATCACACGAAGAATATCGGCGCTTCTTTTCCATCTATCTTGAGCTCTATCCGCGCCTCCAGGATCTTTTTCCGAGACTCCTGGCGGGAGAAGGAGTCTCGGAGGTCACGGAAAGTGTACACCTATAGCAAGCTAATTCCGATCATTGCGACGCCTGATCTGCTTGTCGCGGGCTCCGGTTCAGCCGGGTCGACCGCCGCGATCGCCGCGGCACGCACGCTCCAGGGTACAAATCCGCAAGCCAAAGTTCTGCTGGTTGAGCGTTATGGTTTTGCCGGAGGAACCAGTACCGCCGTGCTCGACACGTTCTATGGCTTTTATATGCCTGGAACGGTTTCGAAGAAAGTGGTTTCTGGCATTCCTGATGATGTCATCGCGGGATTACGCAAAATCGATCGGGTCATTGAGCGGCCAAACACATTCGGCGCGGGTACCGGCGTAACTTACAATCCCGAGTTATTGAAAGTTGTTTGGGAGCGCTTAGCACAGCACGCCAGAGTGGATTTGTTGTTTCACACGTTCATTACCGATGTTGTTGTCGAAGGCAGCCGCGTTACCGGTGTCATCGTCGATGGCAAGGCGGGGCTGGGCTTGATCCGACCCAAAATTATCATCGATGCCACCGGCGATGCCGATGTGTGCGCGCTAGCCCAGGTACCCTTCGAAAAAGCGGGCGACATCGATCCCGCGCAAACCCTGACAACCACATTTAAGCTTGCGAACGTGAACGTTGCGGTGGCTCAGAAACTTCCTCGCGCCGAGTTTCTCTCGCGAATGGGAGAGGCGGCCGATTCGGGTAATTACGACCTGCCTCGCCGCGAAGGAAGCGTTCACATTACCCCGATTGAAGGCGTCATGGCCACTATCATGACCCGCCTTGAAGTTGCCGACCCCACTAATCCTTGCGACCTTACCGCAGCGGAAATCGAAGGCAGACGCCAGGCTCTCGAATATGAGCGCTTTCTCCGCGATTATATTCCAGGCTATGAAGCGTCACGCCTGGTCACTTTCAGTACCCAGATCGGCATTCGCGAGACGCGCAGAGTTTATGGCGAATACCGGCTCAACCGAGACGACGTGCTCAGCGCCCGCAAGTTCGAAGATGTCGTTGGGTTGTGCGGCGCACCTATAGAAGATCATCACGCCGGAGCGACTACTAAATGGCTCTACTTGCCCGATGGCGCCACGGTTGACATTCCATATCGAACGCTCGTTCCGCAGAAGATTGAAAACCTCTATGTCGCGGGCCGTTGCTTTTCCGCGACCCACGATGCACACGCGTCGGTACGCAGCATGGCGCAGTGCATGGCAATGGGGCAGGCGGCCGGAACCGGAGCGGCTCTCTGCCTTTCTCAGAACAAGCTTCCGCGCGAGCTGAATGTGCCGAAGCTTCAGGACAAGCTTCGCGAATCGGGTGCAACTCTCGAATGAATCTTACATTTCCGCTTCAACTAAACCGTATTCGCGATGGCGTGCTCGCGCAAGAATCCACATTAATCGCCGTCGCCAAATGTTTTGCCGATGCGATCTCGGGCGGCGGCCTGGTTCACGTTTACGCCAACGGGCACTCACGAGTTACTGTGGAGGAACTCTGTGTTCGCATGGGAGCCTTGACCGGATTCCACCCGCTTCTCTCGCACGCTCTGGCGAATTTTACGGACGTGGTGGGAGCCGATAGCCTGAGACTCAATCAGGCTCTCGAAAAGATTGAAGGCTTGGGAGCAAAGATACTGGACGAATTCGAATTCGCTCATCAAGAGCCGTTGATCGTTGTGTCTGCCACCGGGCAAACCCAGGCTGCGGTCGACATCGCCATCGAATTCAACCAGCGCTATCCGCATAATCCACTCATCGCCATTACCTCACTCCAACAATCGCGCGAGGCCCTGCCAAAACACTCATCGGGCAAAACGCTCTACCACGTTGTGACACAAGCCGAGCGTGGCTTCCTCCTCGATAACTGCATGCCGCTCGGAGACGTCTCAATTACTGTCGAAGGCCACGAGACTTACCATATTTGCCCCTTGTCGAATATAGGCGCGCTCACTCTGGTACACTCCCTGAACGAACTGACGATTCAGGAACTGGATCGGCGCGGTGTCAAGCATCAGGTGCTCCAGAACATGCATCTCGGCCAGACTCAAGTGAACTACGATGAATGGCTGGCCGATCAGCGGCGCCGTTATGCGCGTGCTCTCTCGAATCCCAATCGGCTGGAACCGGTTCGCAAGTAGACTTGAGGGCTACATCGTAGCCGACCAACCTACAACCACGATTCCTAATATAAGGACAAATAGCCCGGCAACCATCGTTTTCTTCGCTTTTGCGGCCGTTCCTTTCCATTCCCCAGTTACGAAGCCGGACACGTTTCCAGCGATGATCGCTGTGCTTTGAATGAGCGCCCAGCCGATTGAAGCTCCAAATTTTCCTAGTTGTTGAACCGACATGCCGTAAACCGCCACGCCGCTCAACCACATAAACCCCATCGCGAACGCCAGAATCCAATCGATCTTCGAATTCTCCGGCTTAAACAAACTCCAGCCCGAATTCTTGCTAAGGAGATAGGAGCAGTACGCGAAATTGGGTATGAAGCCGCCAAGGAGCGAAATACACCAGACCGGATTGTTGGCATTCAATTGGGAAGCGCCGGCCTTGAGAGCCGCGCTGCTCAGATCGCTCCCATACACCAGAGCCAAGTTGAAGCACGTTCCAATTACGCCGCCGGCAATGCAAATCAATATGCCCCTGGCCCGTCCAGAGTTGCCGACGCCTTCAATGTTCGAGTTCCCTTCCTTCTGCTTTCCTGCCCATGAACATAAAACGACGCCCAAGAGCATAATTACGACACCTCCAATGAGGGTCTGCGCGCTGGCGCTCGCGATCTCCGATCGATGCGATAGGAGGAGCGGGAGGATTGCTCCCAAAGCATTGTTCAGGCCCAGAACAATAGCTGTTCCTAGAGCTAAACCCACCAGCTTAAGACCGAGGCCAAACAGAACGCACGCGATTCCCCATCCAAAACCGAATACGAATGGCCACGCCAGCGAACTGATGGGCGCCCCTCCCATTACATCCAAGAGACGGGGCACGGTGAGTAGGGCTAATGCCCACGGGAGGATGAGCAGACTCCAAAAGCAATACATGAGCCATGTATTTTCCCAGCGCCATCGCCGGACAGCTTTCATCGGCAGCGCAAAAATGCCGAGTAAAGTACCCGAGACGATTCCGAAAAGAACTCCCCCTCCGACTCCGCTGTCCATTGTTTTCCGCGATTAAATTTCAGGAGGAGAATCAATCTCGATCCACTCCAGCAGTTCTTGGGTGATCGAGAGGTTCAACCGGGCATTCTCAATGGCGATATGGGTCTGCGTAACTGCGCCTCCGAAATGGTGTGACAAAACGTTTGCTCGCTGGCCTGTTTCTCTGTGGATCGATATCTGTCCGGCGCCATACGGTACCACCGCGAGTTTGCCGCTATGTGCGACATCTTCGTCAGTCCGCGAAGCCACCACCACCGGCATAGTGCAGTCAACAAGTGCGCGCAACGGAGGAATGGTTCGCTGGCCGGGCCGCACATCCGGGCGTATTGCCAGCAGGACAGCCTTACCGTGTTCAATGCGCGCCCAGGAACCGGAATGAGCGCCACGCGTTGCGCCCTCCGTCGCCCCGTCCAGCGGCACAACCTTGAAAAAATTGGATGATCGCAGAGCGTGCGTAAGGCCGTTGTATTTCGCAATCAGTTCGGGAGTGCCTTTCTCCCCGCGCTCGTCTCCCTTGAAATCGTTCATAGATCCGAGCGTTCCCACAACCGCCGAATCAAACCAGATATTCGGAACTGTTTCCCAGTCGTAACCGGAAGATCCATAGGTGGGAACGCCCAATTCACCCAGAACACTACTGAAAAAGAATCGCCTATTCGCTTCAATGTCATATTCACCCGAGGTCAGAAACAGGTCATCCGGACTGTGCAGATCGAAGTATTCCAGGAACAAGGGAGACAGTTGGTAGTACATCACAACCAGGTCTGGATTCTCCTGGCGCATAGCTTTAATAACGACATCCAGCCCTTTCCACATCATCCGCTCACCCGCCCAATGCCTGTCTTTCGGCGCGGCTTGTGAAACCGGCGGCAGTTCGTAGCCGAAATCGAACTTCACTAGATCTGGCTTGTATCTGCGGATGAATTGGCGCGCCAGATCGCTCAACACCTTTGCGACTTCAGGTTGGGTGAAATCAAGGATGAAATACGTGCCGCCTCCGGCCGCGATGGGAGCGCCATCCGTTCCTTTCAGCATGTGCTCCTCAGTCAGCCCAATGTCCGACGGCTTCTCGCAACGCATGAGCGCGGCCCATAAACCAATACGGTTCCCATCTGCGCGAACCCGATCCAAAAACTGCTCAAAATGCGGAAATCTCTCGGCTGAATGTTCCAGCTTCCCGTAGCTGCCTTCCCATTTGTCGTCGATCGAGAACATGCCGGTTTTCATCCCGGAGGCCCTTAGCTCTGCGTAAATATCATCGAGAAAGGCCTGATCCAGATGGCCTCCCGTCTTCTCCCGAGCCACCTGCGCTCCCCAGGTGCAGAATTGCGGGCTCAGCGCAATCGCCGTCTTCTTGGCCGAATTCTCCTTTTTTCGGACGATTCCTGCATTCACCAAAGCGCCGTAATAGTTTCCTATTGCCTCGTGAGTGTCCGATCCAATGGCCCATACCAGCGTCGCGCCAAGTGACAATTGGCCCGGCCCTCGAACGTGCTTCCATAGATCGCTGCGGTAATCCATCCACATGCTGCAGAGACCTTCATGAAGATCCAGAAAGAGATCGGCATTCGGAAGATCCGCTAAACCGCAAATGAACGAATCGGATCTCTGATCGACGTACACATTCCGGGCGTGCTCGCTCGAACCGTCAACGCTGAAGCCTCCGAAATAGTGAACTGGCAGACCCCATTGCTGCAACAGCCCTTGGACCGAACTGCCGCGGCCGAGCCAAACCGTCTGGTTCAGGTGAACGTCGCGCCCCAAGATCGGACTGATCGCGGAGGATTCGCTGATTCCCGGCACAACGAAAAAGGAAGCATGAAGAGAAGGAATTTTGCTTGTCCCGTTTACGTCCGTGAAGTAGTACAGGCTCACTACATCTTGGGCTGAAGGTGCGTTATACAGAACCGGTTCAATCCAGACGCAGTTGTCGTCAAAGCGCCATGTAACGGAGAGGCGGCCCGTGCCGTTCACCGCCTCGTATTCGAAAGTGACGCGATTTCCGTCAGCGTGATGCCGGGTCAGCTTTCCGGCAGTACATTGTCTCGAAGCCGCCTCGTCCGCGGGCGCCACCACGACGGCAGGTTGCAGTGCGCCCGCCGTGATCAGCCTGTTCTTTGAATCGAAAAAGCGGAAGCGATCGTGCTTCTGTTCATATTCCCAAGCGTAGTTCGAGCCGCTCACTCGCAGCAGCCCATCCTGACTTGAGATTCGAGCCGGTTTGATTTCAGCAGCGAGTTGGGAGGAACAGGCGGCCCAAAGTGCTCCGGTCGTAAGCTGGACAAAGCTCCGTCGATCCAATTCAATCACAGCCGAAATATATCATGACGTTATGATCGGATCTGACAAGGCAAACGGTATAGCGGCGCAATACATCATAATGTCGTAATCTAAAGCCACTCAGAACCACGACGGAGTCAAAATCGATGAAAGTTTGGTCCCCATTGGCGGCATTGATCCTGCCGCTCCTATCCCACAGTGCATCTCAGACCTGGACAATCGGCAACGATCAGATAACCCGAACGTTGGCGTTCAGTGAGGCGTCCGGCCTATACACGCAACAGTTGTCCGATCTTACAACTCATAGCGATTTTATTGAGCCCGGAAAGCTCCACTTAGGCATGGCTCCTGAATTTTCGTTCCAATGCAATGGAGGCAGTTACCGGGGAGCGAGCGCGGAATTCACTCTCGTCAGTGGCGATGAAGCCCCCTTGGCAAATGGGAAATCGCTGACCCTCCGCTTGCGCACAAAGCAACTTCCGCTCGAAGTTTCCGTCGTTTATGACGTCTATGCTGGGCATCCGGCCATCCGCAAACATCTCACGTTTCGGAATACCGGCGCTGCTGCGCTCCATCTCTCGCATCTGAACATCGAAGCTATTGCACCCTCCGTCGGCCCCGCGAATGAAACGACTCTGAACACGCAATATGGAACGATTCCGCGCGAGATCTTCTACACTGGCCGTTCCGAGGATGCCGGTCTGCTGGTGGCCAATGGGCGTACTGGAGTCGGCTTTGCAATCGTCAGTGAAGTTCCTGGCTATATGAAGCGGACCGAGATTGGCGGTTGGGACGATCCGGAATGTGTCCGCGTTGGCGTTCTCTATGACACCGATTTGATGCCGTTTGAACGCTCCATCGCACCGGGTGAAGAATTCAAGACCGCCAGTGTTTCGCTAGTGACCTTTCGGAACGGCGATGGATTTCGAGATCCGCATTGGATCTTGCCGTCCTATACAGCCAAGATTTTGATGCGAAAAATCGATGCGCAAGGTGCGCCTTGGATCTACAACACCTGGGAACCGTTCGAACGCGTTATCAATCGCGAGACCGTGCTGAAACTGATTGATGTGGCCAGCAACATTGGAATAGACATTTTCACGATTGATGACGGCTGGCAGCAGGAATATGGCGAGAACGCCGTGAATCCTACGGCATTTCCGGGAGGGCTGAAGCCAATTCAGCAACTGGTCGAAGCGAAAGGCATGCGGCTCGGATTGTGGATTCCTCTTGCTGCTATCGGCACAACCACCGCGGATTACCGCAACCATCCCGAATGGGCGGCACTCGATCAAGCGGGAAAGCAGAAGATTACCGGGACTGCGGCAGGACCGAAAGCTGTGATGTGTCTCGCCAGCCCCTTTCGAGGTGCCGCCGCTGACCGCGTG
The DNA here is from genome assembly GCA_963718465.1 of Bryobacterales bacterium. Classification (GTDB taxonomy): domain Bacteria; phylum Acidobacteriota; class Terriglobia; order Bryobacterales; family Bryobacteraceae; genus Bog-105. The sequence continues at coordinate 50,382 of CAVQZK010000025.1, forward strand.
AACCAGGCGATTGACGAATTCCACCTGGCCTATGTAAAGCTCGACCTCACCACCATCTTCAACGCCTATGGCGAGGCGCCGGGATGTTGGGCCAAGGGCCACAATCACCAGGACTGGGCGGAATCACTGAACATGATTTACGAAGGCATCTCATACGTCACGGCCAAGGTGTACCAAAAGCACCCGGACGTTCTGCTTGATCTCACGTTCGAACTTTGGGGCCAGAAGCACGTGATTGATGCAGGACTGCTGGCGGCCGGCGACCTCGACTGGATGAGCAATGTTGACGACAACCACCGCGATTCCGCCGCCCGTTGCAAGCTCGCACGCTGCTGTACCAGCGCGCCGCTTCCATGCCGGTTGAAAGCATGCTCATCGGGAATATCCATGGAGAACTACCCTCGATCCAGGAAAGTTTCGCCACGGAAATCGGTTCGGCGCCGCTGTTGTTAGGCGATCTTCGCAATCTGACGGCGGAGGATCAGCAGTGGTACCACGAGAAGACATCGTGGTTTAAGAAACTGAGAAAGACTACCAAGATCAGCGAGAGTTTCTTCCCGCTCGGCAGCTGGCTTCAGCCCTCACCCGCTATGTGGGATGGCTTCGCGCGCTTGGAACACACTGGCAATGGCGTGATCGCCCTCTTCCGTAATAAGTCCAATGCAGTGACCGCAGATGTCCAATTACCGCTCATGCCCGAAGGAAAATTCAAGGTGCATTCGGTGATTACGAACAAAGATCTCGGAGTGTTCACCAAATCCGATTGGAGCCGTGGCGTACAGGTGAAATTCTTGAGTACCGAGCCGGTCGAGATACTTGAGCTGACAGCTTCCAATTGACGACTTTTAAGCGGTCTCTCGAACCGCCTCCAGAATGAAAATTTCTACAAAATGTTAATGGCGCGCGCCGCGAGGATGGCGAGTGTTCCCAGCGAAATACTGCTCTGCACCATCATCAGCGACTTTGCCCAACGTGAGAGCACCGGCACGTCGGTTGGTGAAAACGCGGTGCTGGTATTGAAGGCCAGAAATAGATAGTCGACAAAGCCGGGTTTCCAATTGGCTTTCAGCATCTTGGAGTGTGGGGGCAGGGTCATCTGTGGAAATAGGAATGCACCGCATGTATGAAAGCGGCGCAAGTCGCGCGAGTGAGGTCCACCAGCGTCCAATCGCCAGTACCAGCAGGCGAAAACCAGAATGTTACAGATCCACAATGCTCCGGCGGCGCGCAGCAGATCGGTGGGATTCTCCTTCTTGGCAGGCAAGCCTGAGATCAACACGGCAAGCGACCAGATCATCGCCGCGGTAATGATGCCGGTCAGAAGCGTTCCGAAAATGTAATTCAGCTTGGTAATCCCGAGACGGTGGGTGAGTACGGTAGGTATGAGAATGATGAAGACCACCACCAACAAGAGCCAACTCGGGCCGGGGGTTAAGCGTTCGGGAACTGAGAGGTAGAGTCCGCCGCTGGCAATGGCGGCAATGACAGCCGGCCAGCGCGGTTCGGGTTCCATGTCGAACACAGGTTCATGAGGCCCATTTTGAGACAGTTCTTTTGAAGTTTCTTGCATGTCCCGTCTCGATGAGTGTACGACGGGGCGATTTCCGGATTTACAGCGAAGATGGTAAGCATATGCGGATGAAGATTTTGCAAGTAGGGGAGGCGGTGTTGCGCGAACGTGCTAGAAAGTTAAGCAGGGACGAGATTCGCAGCCGTGAAATCAAGGACCTAATTGAATCGATGCGCGAGACGATGCATGACGCTCCCGGCGTGGGCCTGGCTGCGCCGCAAGTGGGATTGGGCCTGCAACTGGCGGTGATTGAAGATAAGCCGGAGAATATAAAAGACGCACCGCCGGACTTCTTGAAGGACCGCGAGCGGAAGGCGGTTCCATTTCACGTGATTATCAACCCAAAGATCACGCTTGAGGCGCCGTCCGACGTGGAATTCTTTGAGGGATGCTTAAGCTTGACGAATTTCACGGCGGCGGTCGCGCGTGCGCGCAAGGTTAGAGTCGATTGTCTCGATCACAAGGGTAACGCGAAGGTGATTGAAGCATCAGGCTGGTACGCGCGTATATTGCAGCATGAAATCGATCATTTGCACGGGACGATCTATATCGACCGCATGCACACGCGAAGTTTTATGAGCGTGGATAACTTCAACCAGTTCTGGAAGAGCATGCCCATGGTGGAGGTTCGGAACTCAATCCGTTTCGAAGGATAGCCGCCGCCGGAATAGGGTCAGTGCGAGGCAGCTTGCTGGTAGTTGTAGGCGACGCGGAACATGGTGGCTTCGTCGAAATGTTTGGCGAAGATTTGAAGGCCGATAGGTAAGCCGTCGGGCGATGTGCCACAAGGAACAGACATACACGGGACACCAGCGAGATCGCCCGTCAGCGTATAGACGTCGGAAAGATACATGGCGAGCGGATCATCGACTTTCTCGCCAATTTTGAACGCAGGAAACGGCGAAACGGGCGCAAGGATGGCGTCGACGTCTTCGAATGCGTGGCTAAAGTCGCGTGCAATCAGGGTGCGCACCTGCTGCGCTTTTTTGTAGTAAGCGTCGTAATAGCCGGCGCTGAGAACATAGGTGCCGAGCATGATGCGGCGTTTTACTTCCGCGCCGAACCCGCAGCCGCGAGTGTTGCGGTACATCTCAGAAAGGGTGCCGCCGTCGCTGCGAACGGTGTAGCGCACGCCATCGTAGCGGGCTAAGTTCGAACTTGCCTCCGCTGTGGCAATGATGTAGTAGCACGAGAGAGCGTACTTGGTATGCGGCAGGTTGATCTCTCTTATTTCGCAGCCGAGCTTTTGAAGCTGATCCACGGCGGCGTGAATGACATTGCCGGTGGCGGCGTTCAGACCTTCGAAATATTCTTTGGGCAGACCGAGTTTCAGGCCTTTAACGGGATGCTTCATCAGGGCGTCGTAATCATCGACAGGCGCGAACGCGGAGGTGGAATCCTGTTCATCGCGGCCGGCCATAATCCGAAGGACCGTGGCGGCGTCTTCCACGTTGCGGGCGAAAGGGCCGATGTGATCGAGAGAACTGGCAAAGGCAACCAGACCGTAACGCGAAACGCGGCCGTAAGTGGGAGTCACCCCCACCACACCGCAGAAACTAGCGGGCTGACGGATGGAGCCGCCGGTATCGGAACCAAGCGAAACCACCGCCGTACCTTGGGCGACCGCTGCTGCCGAACCACCGCTGGAGCCGCCGGGAACCCGATCAAACGCTTTCGGGTTATGCACTGGGCCGAACGCCGAATTTTCGTTCGACGAACCCATGGCGAACTCGTCGCAATTCAGCTTGCCGATGACGATGGCGCCCTCGGACTCCAACCGGTAGACTGCGGTAGCGTCGTAGGGCGGGATGTAGTGTTCGAGAATATGCGAGCCGCAAGTGGTCCGCAGACCCTTGGTGACGATGACGTCTTTCACGCCAAGAGGGACACCAGCCATTGGACCAACAAAGCCGTTCTGAGCAATCTCATGGTCCACTTTGGCGGCGGATGCCAAGGCGCGTTCAGGCGAGAAGGTGAGATAGGCGTTGGTTTTTGGATTCTCTGTTTGGGCGAAGGCGAGCGCCGCCTCGGCTAGCTCTTTTGCTGAAAACTGCTTCTTGAGAAGGCCGGCATGCACGGCGGAGATGGTGAGAGAGGCAACGGGAATGCTCATGTGCGATCAATCACCTTCGGCACTTTGTAATAACCCGCTCCGCTCAGATTGGCATTGGCTAAAGCGTCTTTATTGGTGAGCGGAGTGTGCGGAACGTCTTCGCGCAGAGTAGCTGTCTCGTCGGCGTCGAAAAGTACTTGCGCCATGGGCTCGACGTTCGAAGTATCAAGCTGATTGAGCTCTTCGATATAGGTGAGAATCTGGCCCAGGTCGTGGGACATGCGCGGCACTTCTTCGTCGGAGAGCCGCAGGTTAGCCAAATCGGCAACGTAGCGTACCTCTTTTTCAGATAAGTTCAAGCGGTGGCCTTCTTGCGAGAGAGTCGATATAACTTCTTTAGCACAGGGTCTTGAATGGCATCGGCTTCATCGGCGGGAGGTGCGGGCGTGGCGGCGCTTTCGCGGGTCTCGGCCTTTTGAGGTTGGCGGCGCGGAACGGCAATGCGGAATTCAAGCTCTTGAATGCCGCTGTTGCCTGTTACGCGCTTAAGACGGTCGAGAATCTGAAAACTGAGGGTATGAAGCTGCCGCTGCCAGACGGCATCTTCTACTTCGACAACGAGTTTCGAACGTACCAGACGGATACGGGACGTGTGCGAGGCAATAGCTTTACCCACAGCCATGGGCCACACGGCACGCGCAAAATCTTCATCGCTGAAGACCTTCTTCGAGAACGTATTGTCTTTGATGAGCCGGGCAGCGCGTTCCATAATGCTCGGTTCTGAACTGCAGAACAACAGCGGGGGAGAAGAGCGAAGAACTAGCGGCTTACGAAGTGTAGCACGCAACGCGCCGGCTTGAATGCGAGGCTAACGATCAAACAATTCATTGAGAGTTTTAGCGTCGAGCACGCCCAGCGACAGGTCCTCGATTGCGGCGATAGACGATTTCGCCAAGCGCTCTTGAACCCAAGGCGGAAGCGGGCCGAAGCGTTTCTCGATAAGACGCTGCAAAATGGCTAAACCTTCCTCCTGCCGTCCCTCCTGCAGGCCTTGCCGAATGGCGGGACCGAGAAGGTCGTGATCCATGATGTCGTCGAGAATGGGCATGTGTTGAACCTCCGTGCGGATCGAATTCCCCAGTTTGCGCAAGCCGGATAAGATGGTCAGCTTTTTAAGGGCTGCATCCCGCGCGCTAGTTTCCAGTGTAGCGATTCGCACCAGAATCCGCCGGATCGTTTCCCGGCGGTCGCGATGACCAGCCAAAATCGCTAGGATATTATCCGCATTGAAGGGGCTATCGAGCAGTGCCTCGGCATCCAGGTTGCGGACGTCGAGGATCTTGTAACGGCAGGAAAAATCAGGTCCGGATAGTTCCGCCGGCATGCGCATTTCCGCCTCCCCTACATACAGCACAAACAGCCGCGGCAGCCGCTGATAGGTCCGATATACCCGCAGTGAATACTCAGCCATGCGCAAGGGCATATGCACGTCATTGGCGCTTTGCAGCTCCAAGCAGACCAGAGTACGGGCTTCATCGGCCGTTTCGCCCAGTAGGTCTACTCGAGTTTGCTGCACTTCCGGAAATTCGACAGGCAACCAGCGCGCAATGCGAGCGCCGGTCACACGCTCGAAGATGGAATTTTCGGAGCCCTGTAGAAGGTCTTTTAGAACCGTGTCATATTCATGCATTAAGGTAGGTCAACCAGCTGCCCCTAGCTCCGCACGAATAGCATCGGCAATGCGTCCGGTCCACTTATCGACATCGGCGTCGGTCTTGGCTTCGATCATTACGCGGGCAAGGGGTTCGGTGCCGGAGAAGCGCACCACTACACGGCCGCTGCCAGCGAACTCACGTTCAGCCGCTTGAATCTCAGCCTGTACGCTGCTCAATTCGGCAAGGGGTTTTTTGAACTTCACGCGCACGTTCACCAGCTTCTGCGGATATGTCTTGATCTCATCGACGAGTTGGTCGAGCGTCTTGCCCGAGTCTCGCACAATCTCAAGCACGCGCAGGGCGGTCAGTAACCCATCGCCCGTCGTGGCATGCTGCAGGAAAATCACGTGGCCCGATTGTTCACCGCCAATCGCCGCGCCGCGTTTCAGCATCTCTTCCAGAACGTACTTGTCGCCGACCGGTGTGCGCAACATTTCGATGCCGTGCGCTTCAAGCGCCTTCTGTAAGCCGAGGTTCGACATTACTGTCGCCACCACCACATTGCCGGGCAACTTGCCGCACTTCTTCAAGCCGACACCCGCGAGGAACAGCACAGCGTCGCCGTCCACAACCTTGCCGCTGCCGGATACAAACAACGCGCGGTCGGCATCACCGTCAAAGGCAACGCCGAGTTCGGCGCCAGTCTCCAGAACGCGCTTCCGCAGCCGCTCCAGATAAAGCGAACCGCAATCCAAATTAATATTACGTCCATCCGGTTCACAGCCGATCCAATCGACGTGCGACCCAAGCCCCTTGAACAGCCTAGGTGCAACCTCGGTCGCGGCTCCGTTTGCGCAGTCGATCGTGAGTTTCAGTGGGAACGTGCCTTCGACGGTACCCGCCAGATAATCGGTATACAGGTTATCGAGGCTGAGGTCGACAGTCAGTTTCTCGGCCATTGCCTCCTGGCCCGATGCAAGCCACTCGAGGATGAGCTTCTCAAGATACAGTTCCACATCGTCGGCCAGCTTGTAGCCGGAATGGCTGATCACTTTGAGGCCGTTATCGAGGTACGGATTGTGCGAAGCGGAGATCATCACGCCAGCGACGAATGGTCCGGTACGAGTCAAATAGGCCACGCCGGGTGTGGTGATCACTCCCGCGAACCGGGCTTTCACCCCCACCCGCTTCAGGCCGCCGGCGACCTGTTCAGCCAGCCAGGGACCGCTTTCCCGCGTATCCATCCCGATGAGCACTTCAGCGGCGCCATCGGACAGGTTCTCCGGATGGGCATCTTGCGCCCATCTTCCCAACGCATAACCCAGAGCGTGCGCGGTTCTGCGATCTAATGGCGGTTCGCCAGCGACGCCGCGAATACCGTCCGTTCCAAAGAGCTGTCTCAACAAGGTGACTCCGATATGAAATTTTCCGGGCTCAACTAACCATTGTGATACGCTCCGTGCCGAAAGTACCAACTCTAGCTTTTCGATGGCATTAGGAATTTCCTTAATGATTGGTATGGGTAATGCGTTGGAATAGCAGCCCACCGCTGCAACTCTAGCTTCCCGATAGGATTGGAATCTCGATAGGGATTAGAATCGGTAGTGGGTTAGAAGATGAATATTTCGGTCAAGAGCGAATATGCGCTCAAGGCTGTGTTCGATTTAGCATCTCAATATTTGACAATCCCACAGGGTGCTGCCATGTCGCCGGTGAAAATCGCCGACATCGCCAAGCGTCAGAAAATTCCGCAGAAGTTCCTGGAACTGATCCTCGCCGGGCTAAAGCAGAACGGATTTGTCGATTCTCGCCGCGGCGCGGAAGGCGGCTACCTGCTTGCCAAAGGGCCCGACGCCATTACGTTAGGTGAGGTTTTAAGGGCGGTGGAAAACGTGAAGAATGCCGGACGTGGCTCGAGAGACGATCCGTTCGGCAAAATTTGGCAGCGGGTCGATTCCGCTGTGTCGGATGTACTCGATAGGACCAGTTTCGGTGAACTGGCGCGCGACTGGAAAGCCAAACAAACGAAATACGTTCCCAATTGGGAGATTTAGGAGAAGACTTTGACTTACAAGGACAATTCATTCAGCATCGGCAGAACTCCCCTCGTAAAGCTAAACAAAGTTGTGGACGGTGCGCGGGGTACGGTTCTAGCCAAGATTGAAGGCCGCAATCCGGCCTATTCAGTGAAGTGCCGCATAGGCGCGTCTATGGTTTGGGATGCGGAGGAGCGCGGGCTTCTAAAGCCGGGTAAAGAAATTGTGGAGCCTACCAGTGGGAACACGGGAATTGCGCTGGCGTTTGTGGCGGCGGCACGAGGTTATCCCATCACTTTGACAATGCCGGAGACGATGTCGATTGAACGGCGTAAAGTGCTTAAAATATTCGGGGCGAATCTGGTGCTTACCGAGGGTGCCAAAGGCATGAAAGGCGCAATCGCCAAAGCAGAGGAGATTCTTGCGGGCGATCCTGATCGATTCTTTCTACCGCAGCAATTCGACAACCCGGCAAACCCGCGGATTCACCTGGAAACCACCGGCCCTGAGATCTGGGAGGATACCGGCGGCGTGGTGGATGTTTTGGTGTCTGGTGTGGGTACTGGCGGAACCATTACCGGTGTTTCGCGATACATCAAAGGAGAAAAGAAGCACCCGCTGATTTCCATCGCTGTGGAACCGACAGCAAGTCCCGTCATTATGCAGACGTTGGCGAATCAGGAAGTGAAGCCTGGTCCGCACAAGATACAAGGGCTTGGCGCTGGCTTCATTCCGAAAAATCTTGACTTGACGCAAGTGGATCGTGTCGAACTCGTGACGAACGAGGAGTCGATTGAGATGGCGCGAAGGCTGGCTCGTGAAGAGGGGATTCTGTCCGGGATTTCCTGTGGAGCGGCCGTTGCCGCGGCCGTCCGCGTGGCCAAAGAACCAGCTATGGCGGATAAAACAATTGTTGTAATACTGCCCGACAGCGGCGAACGCTACCTTACATCAGCGCTGTTTGAGGGAATGTTCGACTAATCCAGCAATCTCTGGGAAAATTACTACCCCTGCGGTTTCTGAGCGCACGGCAGTAACCTGCCCGTGCCCGAGATTCGTTTAAACATTAACCCCGTAACAGACGCGGGCACTTTACCCCAAATACCCGAAACCCAAAGTGCCCGCACCCCAATCCAACTCGCCTTATACGACAGATCGTTGTTGCGAAGTCGCTTTCATAGCGTATGAGAACCGCACTTCGATTGGCTGATTTGTACTACCTGCAATTTGCGCTGAAGCATACTCGCCGACTGCCGGTCCGTGCTTGAAACCGTGTCCCGATCCACCGCCGACGATCCAGACATTATCGAAGGACGGGTGGCGGTCAATCAGGAAATCGCCGCTTGAGGTGTTCTCGTATTGGCAAACCCGCGAATCGACAATCGGAGATCTAGTGAGCGCCGGAAAGCGCCGCGCCAGATAATCGCGAGCATAGGCGACTGTATTGCGGCTCACAATCCGGTCGGTGGCGTCTGGATCGAAAGCCTCACCATGCCGGTCGAGAGCGATTTTGAAGCCTCTGGCCTCCAGGTCGGGGAATCCGTACGCACCAAGCGGATCTTCAAAGTCGAGCCAGATGGGCAACTGCAGCGCCTCGAAACGGCGGTCTCCAGGAGGAATACCAAAGAACAGAATTTCCTGCCGGGTCGGGAAAATACGGTTTCCTAGCGTTTTCGGAAGTACTTTACCTAACCACGCGCCGCACGCGAACACGTATATATCGGCATCAAGCGCGTCGCCCGATACTGTCGAAACCTTCACCGCCGGACCACTTTCTTCCACTGGAGCGATGGCGGTCTGTTGATAACTACCGCCGATTCGAACGAATTCCTCAACAACTGCCCGAACAGCTTGCCGCGCCATCAGCGCACCGGCATTCACTTCGAACACCGCGCCCATGCCAGGCTCGGGGTGAATTTGGGGATAGCGCTTGCGCAGGTCTGCGGGAGACAAATCCTCGAATTCCACTCCAGCGTCGCGCAAAGCCGCGCGGCTTTCGTTCGCATGCTGGTTGTCATTCTTAGCTAGCCAAAGTGCCCCGGTCCTGTGAAAGAAATTACGGTTCGTCCGTTTAAAGAACTCCAGCCAAAGCGATAAAGAACGCAGAGCCATGTTGGTATACAGGCGATCTTTTCCATAGGCGGCTCGAATGATCCGCGATTCCCCGCCGGAGCTTGCCAGGCTGTTGGCTGGTCCGTATGCGTCAAGCAGCGTAACTTGGCAGCCATCTCGCTGCAAGGCGTAAGCTGTCCACGCGCCGAAAACCCCCGCGCCCACTACGGCTACTCGCTGTTGAATTGCCACCTATCGAGCTGCCCCCGCGACGAGAACGATCTTGCCGATGTGCGTTCCTTCTTCCATGCGCCGGTGAGACGCGGCGGCTTGACGCAAAGGGAAGGTGGAATCAATAATAGGGCGGATTTGAGTCTTGCCGGGTAAGAGCGGCCAAATGTCGCGCTTGAGCGCTTCAGCAACTTCGCCCTTCGCGGCAGCACTGCGGGCCCGCATGGTGGAGCCGATCACGCGCAGGCGCTTTATCATCAACTTTCTGATGTCTAACTGAGCGACCCGGCCACCCTGGGTGGCTACGATCACCAGGCGTCCTTCCACGGCAAGAGCGCTGAGGTTACCGTCCAGGTAAGAACCGCCCACCATATCGAGCACCAAGTCGGCGCCTTTGCCGCCAGTGAACTTTTTTGTTTCCTCAGTAAAATTCTGCTCGCGGTAATTGATTGCGTGTTCCGCGCCCAAGTTGAGACAGGCGGTGCATTTGGCCGCGCTGCCCGCTGTGACAACCGGCACAGCGCCCCAACTTCGCGCCAGCATGACAGCCATGGTTCCAATGCCGCTCGAACCACCATGAATGAGGACCGTCTCGCCGCGCTTCAATCCGCCGCGGGTAATCAGGTTATCGTAAACCGTAAAGATGTTTTCGGGCAGGGTGGCTGCTTCGACAAAGCTCCAGCCATCTGGAACGGGCAACACTTGCGATGCTGGCACGGCGCAGTACTCCGCATAGCCGCCGCCAGCGAGTATGGCGCAGACTTTAGCACCCACGCTCCAGGGGCGGCCGACGTCCTTTCCAACGGCGTGAATTGTGCCGGCGACATCCAGACCTGGAATATCGGACGCACCCGGCGGCGGAGGGTAATTTCCTTCCCTCTGATGCAGGTCGGCGTGCGCCACGCCCGCGGCCTCAACTCGAATTACGATTTCATCGGACTGCGGCTCTGGTAGGGGGCGTTCCACCGGTTTTAGAACCTCTGGCGGTCCAAATGCAGAAATTTCAATCGCGATCATAACCTACTGAACGTACACCGTCGCCGTTTTGGGGTTGAATACCCGTCATGATCGATTCAAAATTTTCTTAACCGCTACAATCTCATTTACGTCGTCATTCGCAATGAGTAAATTTTCAAGCTTTGGTGTCTTGGCCGTGTCCGCTCTTTTAGGAGCCGCGGCTTGCCCAATTTGGGCGCAGACCGATACGCAGCCGCCGGCAACCCAACCGCCAGCCGCTCCAGCGCCGCCGGCCTCTCCCGTACAAACCGCAACTCCAGCGCAGACGCCGCCGCCTGCCGATCCAAAGTTTCTTGAAAACGGCGGCCTTTCGATTGAGCCTTTCTACTGGTTTAACAAGAAGCAGCCAAGTCTTGCCGGCGGTGTACAAGCTCTCGGTTATGGAAACTTCGGCTACACGGGCGATGCGAAGGCGTCTCTTGGCGGGGAGATCGGTATCCCCGCTGGCCGATCGAACACTTTATGGGTTTCCTATTTTCGGTCCCAGGGCAACGCTAACGCCACCATTGGCACAAATACCGTTATCTTCAGCGAGACCTATTCGCCGGGCGATTACGTATCCGCCAATTACCTGCTCCAATCGGCCAAGATCTCTTGGGATTACTTGTCGTACACCTGGCACAAGCCAAGCATGGATATCCACCTGAGGACCCTCTATGAAGTGCAGTATGTAAATATCGGAACAAACTTCGTTGCGCCGTTTAAGGCGGTAACCACCGACGCTACCACTGGTACCACCGACTACAACACAGCGACCGGCTCGAAAAACCTGATCTACCCCACCTTGGGAATGGCCGTCGGTTCGGCACTGGGCAAGTATTTCCGATGGGAGGTGAAGGGCTCCGGCTTCGGCCTTCCGCATCTCCCGGATATTTGGGACGCCCAAGCCACCGTCGGGGTCCGCATAGGCAGCTTCGAAATTGTAGCCGGCGAAGAAAGGTTACCACTTCAAGACATCGCCTAAGCAAGACATGTTTTTCAGCGACACTCTGGTCGGCGCCTTTGGAGGAATTCGCTACTACTTGGGCAGCGAACGGAAATAGCGGCCGGGCATGTCGGCTCTTGAGCTTTCAAGCGACGCTGGCCTGGTGGCGATGGTGCTTCTAACCATCAATATCCTGCTGGGCCTCGTTCTGTCGGCGCGCTACAACACTGTACGAAGTTGGCCGCACCGCCGCTTACCGATCTTCGATGTCCACAATTGGACGGCTTACGTTGCGCTGTTTCTGATCACGGTTCATCCTGTATTACTGCTTTTTTCAAGTGAAGGCGGTTTTCGGCTGATTGACGTCCTGTGGCCGGTTCACTCGCCCAAACAGACGCTATACAACTGCCTGGGCGCCGCAGCCTTCTATTCGGTGGTCTTCGTGGTTGTGACTTCGTATATTCGATCCCGCTTAGGCAGCCGGCTGTGGAAGAAACTTCACTACGTCTCTTACTTTGCGGCCGCTTTGCTTTTCACTCATGGCATTTTGACCGACCCTTTGCTGAAGAATCAGCCGCCCGATTTGCTCGATGGGGAGAAGGTTCTGGTGGAGATTTGCGCCCTGGTCATCATCGCGGCCACGATCTGGCGAGTTCGCTATCAGCCCAAGAAGCGCGCCGTTGGCGCATCCGTTCAGAAAATCGACTATGACGTCGCGTAACGTACCAATGCTCTTCAGGACGGCATCTTGGCCAGTTTTCGGAGAAGTTAGTTGTCCGATTTGCCCCAGGCCAGACATTCCCGTGAAGTAGGCCGGTCCCCGATCATCCCGCAAAGAAATCCGCCGGTAATCGGAACCTTTTCGCTCCAAGCGGCAACAGACGTGATAACCTCGTCCCAGTTCGCCATTTAACGTCTGTTCTTTGGTGTAAGTTGCGCCGGCAAAATAGCTGCTAATGCGACGCAAACAGATTCCGGTCAAAGGAGACTTTAAGGAATTATGCACAGACGACTAAATTGCGGTGTCGCTGGAGTTAGCTCGCTCGCCCTCGCTGTGGGAAAAAGGCTGCTTCTGGTTCTGGGTGTTTTGTCGATAGGTGTTCCCGTCTTGTTCGCGCAGGCTAATGGCATTGGAACATACGACTTGCGCTCTCCTGAGGACATAGCAGTTGCCTTTGACTATAACGGAACAGGCACCGCGGACCATTTACTCCTCTATCGCCCAGGAACCGGAATCGTTTACATCGTTGCTGACAATGGCGGCCAGTTTACTCCCGTTTTTTCTTCAAGCACAGGCATCGGCGGTTACGATCTGAAGTCTTCCAGAGATCGTATTGTTCCGTTCGATTACAATGGGTCCGGTTCAGCCGACCACTTAGTGTGCTATCGTCCTGGAAACGGTATTGTATTCATCATCCAAAACATCGGTGGTGTCTTCTCGCCCGTTTACACGTCCGGCACTGGCAGCGCTAGCGGCATTGGCGGTTATGATCTGGCCTCGGTGAACGACCGGATCATGGCCTTCGATTACAACGGCTCGGGCTTAAATGACCACTTACTGGCCTATCGCCCCGGCTCCGGAATTGCGTTCGTCCTCGCAAACACAGCCGGCGCCTTCAGTCCTGTTTATGCATCCGGCGCGGGTATTGGCGGCTGGCCTCTAACCCAAGCCGCCGATTTGCTCGTTCCGCTAGACTATTACAGCATTGGATCGGCCGACCATCTCATTGCTTACCGCCCGGGAAGCGGCATGGTACGATCCTCGAAAACATCAATGGGGTATTTACTTCCGTCTATACGTCATCGAGCGGGATCGGCGGCTATGACTTACGCTCGACCAATGACCGCCTTATTGCTTACGATTACAATGCGAGTGGCAGCCGGGATCACATCATCGCGTACCGCGACCTGGCAGCGGCATATTTTGGGTGCTCCAGTCCGCTTATTTGTCCTTCAATCTGCTCTACAATGGCTCGACAATGGGGTGGGAAACTTCGACCTAAGTCCACGGCTGATCGGATCGTTCCGTTCGATTACAGCGGTACCGGGACCGCCAGTTCACTCTTCATTTGTCGCCCAGGTGAAGGGATCGCTTTTATCGAGACGCAAAGCGGAAATATGTTCACGACTGTTTTTTCGTCAACGGCCGTCAATGGCTACACGCCAGTACTCTGGCGGCCAGTCGTTGAACCAGCTTACTAGCGCTTAGTTCTCCGCATTAGTCAAACAAAGACCGCTTCGGGCAGAAGCCCCAAGCGGTCTTTGGCCGGTTACTCCATCCTGAAAGCTACATATTCGGCGGACTTGCCCCGGTAAGTGCGGCTAGGCCAACAGTGGAAGCCCCGCCCAGAGCTGCCGATAGCGTAAACCCTGGGCCGGTACTCGGCGTCAGAAACGGGGTCAGGGCAGTACCGCGGAACCTGATCCGTGGTAGACGCTGGTTAGCCCGAAGGTCTGTTCAAAGTTGCGATCATTTGGCTGGTTCGTATTCGTGATTACCATCCCCAGCACGCGATGCTCGCACTCAATTCCCAGGATGGAAGCAGCTACTTCCGCAAAATAAGATAATTGTGCCCCGCTGTTACGGGCCCCCGTACTGACCGGTGGGAACGCCTCGGAACGTCGCGCGGGCGGCCAGTAAGGAGAACTCGCGAATGGCTGTCAAATAGGCTCCTATAAACGCTTGTTCAAGCGTCTTGAGCACGCCTATAAAAGAAGTAAGAGTATCGAAGGTTCCAGCCGGGAAGTAGAATGTCTGGTAAGGATCGCTGCTTGCGCTGGCTCCCAAATTGCCTACCGCCCCCAATAAGTTGGCATGTGAAATCTCCTGAGCCATGGCCGCGCGTAAGTAGTCCACATTAGGCACGTTACCTGTACTACTAACATTAATTGCCGTCCCGCCCGATCCGGCCAGAGCCGGATCCTGAATTACAGCCCCGATAAGGCCGTTGTAATAAAAGGTGGTGGCTAAATCTTCCGCGACAGTCGCCGCGAGAAAAATGTTGTTTGCCGAATCTACCTCGGCACCCTCGGCTTTGGCCCTTGAGCGACTCGCCGAATAACAGGGCGCTTGTCGCTCTCAAGCTAATCTTCCCTAATCCATTGAGAAACGAACGCCGGCCCGCTACCGATGTTAATTCTTCAGCAAAGCCTAACCCGGACTAAAGGCGGGAGTTTCCCAAGTTTGTTGGCGATGGTCATGCAGTCTCCTTCTGAAACGACTGCAGATGCAAGACACCGAACCACGAGCGATGGCTTGACTCGAAGGACTAAACTCTCAACAAGTCATCGTTAGTGTATCAACTATTTGGAGTCAATAGCACCAGACTAGGAATTAAGTGCGGCGCGCACGTATGCGTGTGAATGCGCGGCTCAAAGACGAATTCGGAGCCCGCCAGATCCGGTAAGGGGTCCGGCCAAGGTGATGGCGCACCTGACGGTCTCCGTTCTACCGCGGAGCTTGCTTCGCAAGCATGTTCGGGGTGCTGGCGCTCACCGTCGATCAGTGGCTCCGCCTGCGGCCCGGATATAGCCAGTCAGACGATTCGACAAGCCACCGTTGAGCAGCGGTTAAATCCCCCATTATTTCGCTCTCAATCCGGGATCTTAGTGAGCTTACCAACTTGCGAAGTAAATTCAGTTGTTACCTCCATGTTCCTGCCATCGAGAATTGTCGGATCGAATCTCCACTGCAAGACAACGTCCCGGATCAATTGGGACGGCGGATCCGGCAGACCGGAAACGGCTGCTTCGCGGACGACGCCCCTTGTGTCAATGTGGAGTCGCGCTTTCATGGTTTCCTGTGCGTAAGGGGCGACGCTCTTTGCGGTGACATCCAGAGGAACGAAACTGGCCAGCGCAGTCCTCAGAACGGGCCAGGGAACGGAAAAAGCTTTCTCGCCACCCTTCTCCGGACTGGTGTTCAAGGCGGCCATGCTTAACGAGCTTTTGTCGACCTCAAAGTCTTTCTGGGTGGCCGATTTTGGTCCGCCTAGATCGGTCGATAAAATGAGGTTCCCAAAAGCGTTTTCGGAGAATTGCCGGATATGGACGCCTGACAAATCAGAAACTCCGAAGCTCTCGGATGTCATGCAATTCTCTTTCAGCGCCTGATCGTCATCCAAGCGGCTAACCGGTAAACGGGCCAGGCACCGTTTCCCAGTGCTCAACCGGTCAATGAAGAAAAAGACCCGTGCCGGCATCTGTAATGACATAGTTATCTCCAATTTCGTGCCTCAAGCCTGGTGTCGGCACCTGCGGATAGATAGTAGTTCCGACTTGTTCGGCCAGGTTCTCATTCGGCTGCGCAGGGACGTTGTGAGGAATGGGCTGCTTGAGATCGAGTTCCGCGATGGCATCGGAGACAATCGATGGATCTGAGAAATGCGGGTAGAAACGCTCGAAAACGATGAGCCTTTTCGGTGTAACACGAGAGCCGAGATTCAGAAACTCCAGTTTTTCCTTACCTGTGGCCGCGTCGATAACGGTAATAAGTCCGCTATTCGACCCGATCCAGCCGAAGACGCTATGGTCGTAGCCGGCTTCACGCACGCTCGCCGAAAGCACACGGTCTGAGCTATGTATGCAGCCGTTTCCACTTCGACGCTGTCGAGCCGGGCTTGTACAAATGCGCGATTCGACTTGGAGGCGTATTGCGTTTAAAATCGTATTGTGATGAAGCCTTGCAACACCGTTGTCGTGCTGTGGTTGTTTACGGTTGCTTGCATCTGTTGCGCTCCAGCGCCCCCCCGCCTCAATAATCCTTTCTTTGTATTCGACGATGGCTTAGGTGGAGGGACACCCGTGCAAGAGGCCGAACTGGCGAAGGAGGTCGGCTTCGATGGAATCTCGTTTGATGGAGCCAAGCTCGTCCCTGAGCGGTTGAAAGCTCTGGACGAGCGCGGGCTCCAATTCTTCTTCCTTTATGTTGGTGCGAACGTAAGCGACGGACAGACCGTCTACGAACCTGGTATCGAAGACTCGATTCGCGCCCTCAAAGGCCGGAGCACAATCGTTTGGCTTACGATCCGCGGCGGCGGTCCCGGAGCAGAGCAGCGGGCCGTTGAAGCTGCGAGAAAGATCTGTGATCTCGCGGCCCAGGAAAATCTCCGCGTGGCGCTCTACCCGCATTACGGCATGTATGTGGCACGTCTGAGCGACGCACTGCGAGTCGCCGATGAAGCAAAGCGCAGCAATCTCGGCGTAACGTTCAATCTCTGCCACGAACTCCGATCCGGATTTGATCCTGACGTCAGAACGTTATTGGAACGTGCTCTGCCACGGCTCTACGCAGTCAGTATCAATGGTGCGGATCAACAGGGCGACTGGGATCGGTTAATTCAGCCGCTTGATCGCGGCGCCTTCGATGTCGCCGGATTCGTCCGTACGCTGATCCAAGTAGGATACGACGGACCAATTGGCCTGCAGTGTTATGCGATCAAGGGCGACCCACGCACGAATCTGGAGCATTCGATGCAAGCCTGGCGCAAGATGTCAACGCAATTCGCCGAGTAGTTACAAAGAACTAAAGCGGTTGCTAAGATTGGCAGCTGTTTGACGTTACTTGTTGTCGTTGGGAGCGTCCGCCCCGATGAGTTTGGATTCCGGAAATTCTCCCCGCGTTTGCACGTACACTTGATCGATCCGCTTTCTCGATTCTTCCAACTTTTTGAAGGCAGCTAGCTCTCGGCGGGAATCGGCTTCACGCCCCAATTGCCGGTACACCATGCCAAGTTGATAGTGGGCGGTTGAATAAAGTGGATCCAGATGAGTGGCCGTGAGGAGAGGCTCCAGCGCCTTTTCCGGCTCGCCCAGTTTGATCCATGCCGCACCTAGCCCTTGATCAGCATAGGCGTCACCGGGCTGAAGCTGGAGGGCGCGCGAGTAGTGCTCAATGGCCGTTTTATAATTTTTCCTTAGCGAGCAAATGGTGCCCAACCGGTACTCTGCGTTACCGTCGGCGGGATTCTCGGCTAAGGCCGCCCCGAACTCCTTTTCGGCAGCTTGGAGAGACTTCTCCTCGCGTGAGTCCTCAAGAATGGCTTCTCCTAACTCGTAATGGACACCGCGAAGTTTAGGGTCGATCTCCAGCGCCTTGCGGTACCCGATCATGGCGGCGCGAGAGTTGCCCCGATTGATCAACATTTCCGCCATGAGCTGATGCGTGCGCGCCGAATCGGGTGCGACCAGCAGCAGAGCGTCGCGCGACCGATTGGCGAGGTCCGCATAGGTCCGAGCGGCAGTATAGAGCACGTCCACATTCGTAGTATTGGAGGGAAGCAGGATCCGAACTACGTCGACGGCCCCATCGAGGTCGCCGGCCTGATAGAGAATTCCCGCCAGCTCCAGGCCGGCTTGCGTTTCAAACGGACCTTTCTGCAAGTGGGGCAAGGCCTCCCCGAGCAGCTGCTGCGCCTGCGCTGTGCGGCCCAGGTGCTGTTCGCACATCCCCAGATATGCCTGTACTTTCCAGGTCTTGGGCTGCATCTCTAGGACTTTGCGGAACTGTTCGGCGGCGACCGCCCAATCGCCTTGAAAATACCGCATCACCCCCGCGTTGCCGCGAGCATCGAGATTGCTGGGATCCAGAGTAACGACGGCCTGGAACTCGCGTTCCGCTGAGACAAAATCACGGGATAGAATTGCCTGCTGCCCCCTTTGCAGGTGCGCTTGAATCTGCTGCTGTTTGGAAACATCGCTTTGCGGCAAGATACCAGGCCCCGCCGACACCGCCAGAGCCAAAAACAAACCAATCTTTTTCCGTGGCCGGCTTCGCATCGCGCCCGATTGGCTGCCGTTAAGCCAGGTTTGAAGAACCGTACACACGCAGAAGCACCTCCAAACTGTGTAACCGGGTATTGCACAACTCGATTCCCCCAGCAGATGTGTGACTGGGAGACTGGTCGAAGCGCCGATCCCAGCTCGCAATGTAGCAAACAATTGCACGACAATCTTCTCTTTACCGGCAAAACCATGTTGGAACTTAGTTCCAATCTCCAGCTCCACATTCCAGCTTCGGTTTCTCGAAAGCGGATAGATCTTAATGTTTAGCGGCAAATCCGTAAGATACTCGGGTAAATACTTCTTGACAAATGGGCGTGCCTTAAATATGATGATTTCGCTAAATTCTATGTCGAAATGAGATAGCGCTGCAAGTCTCTTATTGTCTTGTTTGTTGCGTCGGGTTCGGGTCATCCGGGAAGAGGACAATAATTCGTGCAGGGAAGAGGACAATAATTCGTGAGAAAAAACGCGCAACTTCCGAAGCCGTCTGACAAGGCCGCCATCGCTGCAAGTCTTCTTATGTTATTGGCGATGTTCGGCTTTTTTAGGGTTTCACCGGCATACGCCCAAAGCCGGGCCTCGGGTGAGATTCGAGGCACGGTTTTGGACTCCAGCGGCGCTGCGGTGCCGGGTGTCGCTGTTTCCATTCTGAACCAACTCACGGGCGTGGTTACCCGGCTCACCAGCGACAATTCGGGGGTCTACGTCGCCGCGTCCGTGGATCCAGGCACCTACACCGTGTCCTTTCAGAGGGAGGGCTTCAGTAAGGTTGTCAAGAGCGACATTACTTTGTATGTGGAAGCTATCACGGTGAACGCCACATTGCAACCGGGCTCGGTAAGCCAGCAGATAGAGGTCAAGGGCGGGGCGCCCCTAGTGCAGACGGAAACCTCGGACCTGTCACAAACCATTACGGCTACGGAGGTTTCCGAACTCCCAAGCGTCAATCGTTATTGGATGGACTACACCTACCTGTTGCCGGGCGCCAACGGGCAGATGACATCCAATTCTTTCAATAACAACAATAACGGTTCGAACGCGGGGTACAACGGGCAAGGTGGATATCAGATGTTAGGGCTTCAGGATGGCGGCACCGCCACCTTCCTGCCCGGCCAGAATTATGTTGTGGTTCCCATCCAAGCCATCGGCGAAGTACAGATGTCAACGAGCAATTTCAGCGCGGAGTACAGCAACGGCTTGGCCGTATTCAACGTGATTATTAAGAGCGGAACCAACAAATTCCATGGCGAGGGTTTTGAATTTGTCCAGAATGACAAATTCGAGGCCCGCAACTTCTTCTCGCCCTCGATACCGGCGCTTCGCTGGAACATGTATGGCGGCACTGTTGGCGGACCCATCAAGAAGGACAAGGCTTTCTTCTTCGTTAGCTACCAGCGCAATCCCACCAACACTCCCTCGGCGGCCATAGCCACTTACCCAACTGCGGCGGAGCGGGCGGGAAATCTGGCGGGCCTGCCTACTATATACGATCCCAATACGCTGGTGCAAAGCGGGACCGTGTATACGCGTACCCCTTTCGCCAACAACCAAATTCCGTCAAGTCAGCTCGATCCTGCGGCGCTCAACATTATGAAGTATATGCCAATGCCGAACATCCTGAGCGCCGGAAACGTCAACAACTACTACTATGCGGTGCCTGCCCCGAATAACAGTTGGAACCTCGATTGGAAGGGCACTTACAACATTTCCTCTGGTAACCGCCTGGATTTCTCTGAGAATCTCTACGAGCAAAATCAGCCTGGGGAAGGGCCGACCTGCCCCGTCGATTGCGTCAGCAACGGTTCCCACTACTCAACGTATGTGCTCAGCGACGTGTGGAGCATCAATCCCAACCTTGTCAACGAATTCCGGGATTCTTTAATGCGCTCCCACCAACCGTTTTCCGAGGCGGATACAGGCACGGACTATGGCCAGAAACTGGGTATGGCGCAACTGACCGCGTTGACGTTCCCCGGCATCACTATCACTGGATCGGGAGCCCCGGCCGCCATTGGCACCTCGTTCAAGCACTCGCTCCTTGGCTACACCACGTTTACGGAAGCGGATACCCTCACCTTCATCCACGGCAAACACATCCTGAAATTCGGTGGTGAGTATAACAACAGCCGGGACAACCTGGCGTGGGCTGATTTGAATGCGGGGAACTTCAGCTTCACCGGGCAGTTCAGTGAGAATCCGCAAAATCCTTCTGCCACCGGAGCGGGACTCGCCGACTTCTTGCTGGGCACGCCGGGCTCCTGGTCCGATGGCTGGACCCCGCCGACGGGCAACCGAACCGGCACCGCCCAGGCCTTTGCTCAGGACGACTTCAAGATCACTCCCAGGCTGACGTTGAATATCGGCTTGCGCTGGTTGCAACAGCGCGGGTACACCGAACAGTTCAACCGGATAGGAACCTTCGACCCGACGATTGTCAACCCCGCCACCAACACCCTCGGCGCGATGTGGTATGGCGGCCAACGAGTTGGTATACGCGCCAGCGGTAACAATGCCTTGCAGGCGACCAAGTGGGCCAATTTTCAACCGCGCATTGGTTTCGCCTGGGCGCCTAAGAACAACTGGTCGATTCGCGGCGCTTACGGACTATTTGACGACATGTGGGGTGGAGACACCTATCAAAGCGGGGTTGGCATCGGCACTGCTGTCGCCGGGAACGATTCCGCTGGTCTTCACGGGAATCCTTTAGTTCCCTTTATGACCCTCGACGGGGGACACGCCCCTCCGGCGATTCCAGCTTTTCCCCCCAGCGCTGCCTTCTATAACGGCAGCGCTGTAACGTATTGGCCTTATCACATCCCGATGGCGTACGTCCAGCAATGGCACTTCAGCGTGCAGCACCAATTCAACGATACTACGATGCTGGAGGTGGCATACGTCGGGACCCGGGGCGTTCACCTTCCCGATCCTTCCGACCTGGACCAAGTTCCCGCAGCCGGCATTCAACAAATCATCGCCGCCGGCGGAATCAGCGTAAACCTTCAGCCCTATCGTCCCTACCCCCAATACACCGGTATTACTTTACAGGCGATGGGCGGGTGGAGCGATTACAATTCGCTCCAAATGAGCCTGAAGAAGCGCATGTCGCAAGGCCTGTTGTTGCAAGCGAGCTATACCTACGCCCATGCGCTGGACACCAACACTCAGAACGGCTGGAATGGTGCTGAGTCGGACTTTCAGATCGCCCAGAACCCGAGACTCAGTTATGGGAACTCCCAAATTGACCTAAGGCACACGTTCAGCGGCTCATTTATATACGACTTGCCCTTCGGAACGGGTAGGGCCCTGCTCAATAAAGGCCCGGTTTTGAATGGTTTTGTAGGCGGTTGGCAAATCAGCAACACTTGGCAGGCACAAACCGGCATGCCGTTCTCTCCTACCTGGGGAGGCGGAGGTTCCGATTTCTCCGGGTCAGGAACCTGGTACCCGAACCGGGTTTGCAACGGGGCGATCAGCAACCCCAGCATTCAGGGGTGGTTTAACCCTGCCTGTTTCCCCAGTGCGCCACAGGGAGCCTACGGCAACTCTGGACGGAATGTCCTGTTCGGACCGGGTTTCTTCAACATGAACACCTCCCTCGCCAAGAGCTTCAAGCTTCGCTGGCTTGGTGAAGCGGGGCTGTTACAAGTCCGGGCGGACGCGTTCGATGTGCTCAACCACCCCAACTTCGGCCAACCCAACGCGTCAATTGTCCCCGGCCTGGTAGGCGTGACAACGTCTACCGCAACCATCACGTCGGCCCGGACCCAGCGGAACCTACAACTTGGAGCGCGTATCGTGTTCTAGCTGTGTTACGCGCTTTTCGTTTCGATCGCTCACTCTCAGGGCCGCTCACGGGCGGCCCCGAACGGTGGTGGGGGACACACGGTGCGCGTGGCATAGCCGTGGCGTGCGGGAGAGAGACTCTTCGGGTCAGATTCAGCCCCGGGAATCACGTCTCGCAGGCCACTGCGGAAGCGTTGAAGATAGCCGCTTATGGACACCTGCGCTCACAGCATTTGGATGGAGCCGCCCGGGCCGGCCGGTTGCGCCGCTTGCTGGGCGCGGCAGTTGAGGTGGTGTAAGCAACGGTTGCTGGCGGACACCACTACACAACTCTCACCTGAGACTCGGGCAGCGCTCCATGCGCTTGTGCAAGCCAGCACATCTGATAGCGAGGCCGATCAACTGCCGTTGTTTTCCTGTCCGCTTTGAACTGGCCGCAGTAAGACAACGGTGAGAACGATTCCATAAACATAAACACTTGGGCGTTTGAACGGAAGCCGCTCCCATGCAGACGCTACACGCGTGCTTGTTGCGCGAGGTAGGTAGGTCGAAGTAATCGTGGAAGTCCGGGGTAGGGTTGGCTTCCAAGTTTTCTAGGACTGCTGGGGGGCTCATTTCCACCCTAAACAATTCTCGGAAACTCCCCGGAATATCGCCTGAAGACCTCAAATATTAGTCATATATGCGCTTGCTTCAGTCGGGCGTAGTCTTCCGATGCCCTACTCCGCCAGATTTTCTCTATTGAGCCAATCTCCTGGTCAGCCCCTCTCCAAATCCGTGACCCAAATTTTGACTCTAACAATTCCAAAGAACCGCCCGAAAACTCCTCGGAACCCCAAAACAAATCCGCAATATTATGCTTTATCCGCGTTATTCCAATCATCCGCAGCTAATCCTCACTCGCACCATCTATTCACGATCACAAAAAAATAAATATATCTTCCGTTCCTTATCAATCTCTTACAGCCATACGCTTGAACGCGCGACCACCTCCGCCCTTTATCCTGACCTCGGAAGGGATTTCTCCGCCCAATGCAAACTCAATCGCCAAAACGCCCCGGCCGCCCTCGGTTCCAACCCACTGCCGGTCAGCGCAAGCTAGCCCGTTCTCTCGCCTCGAAGGGCATCCCGCAAGACCGGATCGCCGCCGTGGTCGGCGTCTCGCCCAAAACCCTCCGCAAGCACTTCCGCCGCGAACTTACATTGGGCTCCATCGAAGCAAACATGGCCGTCCTGAAGGTTCTTCATAAGATGGCCTGTTCCGGCAAACGCAAACACCTCGCCGCAGCGATTTTTTGGGCTAAATGCCGGTGCGGATTCTCCGCCGCCAGCCCCATTTATTCCCCACCGCCCTCTATATATATTTATAGGCGGGAAAAACCCCTTGCGCTTCAATTCCGCGAAGCGGACTCAACCGGAAGCCCGGAAACCGCCGCTAATGGAGGCCCAAATGACTAACGCGAGCAATTTTAGAAAATCAGAGGACCGGGCCGCTGCAATGCGGCCGGTTGGAAATATTGCTGAACTCGCGAGCATGAGCATCGCCCGATCCGCTAGAATAATGGCGTTCTCACACCAAATGGAAGCACTGGTTACCCCCAGGCAGGTCCCGTTCAACGCAGGCAGGTATCGATGTGAGGAATACCTCGGCGGTGGAATGGCTGACGTTTACCGCGCCCGCGACACGGAACTTCCGCGCGACGTTGCCATCAAAATCCTAAAACCTTCGAATCAGCACGACGCTGAAGTCCGGGCTTGTTTCCTCGATGAGGTACAACTCGCCAGCCGTTGTTCCCACGAAAACATCGTCATGACCTACGACAAGGGGGAGTTTGAAGGCTCCCCTTTCATCGTCATGGAATTCCTGCGCGGTGAAAACCTGGACACGCTCATCAAGAATGGCCAGCAAGGAGATCTGAGGCGCGTTCTTCGCACGGCGCTCCAGATTGCCCGGGCGATGGCCTACGTTCACTCGCAAGATATTGTCCATCGCGATTTGAAGCCGCAGAATCTGCACGTCGATCAGAATGGCCGCGTGAAGCTGGTCGATTTCGGCATCGCGAAATCAGTAGAGTGGAACAAGACGCAGGCCGGATTAGTAAAGGGCACCGCTTACTATATGGCGCCGGAACAGATTCTTGGCGATCCGGTTACTTTTCGCACCGATGTTTGGGCATTTGGCGTAGTTCTGTACGAACTGCTTTGCGGCGGCCGGCGGCCGTTTCAAAGCCCGACCCTCGACACCCTTTGGGCCTCCATTGTCAACACTTCGCCTGATTACCAACTGCTTACGGATCGCGCCGTCCCTGAATCCGTGCAGCGTATCGTTAAGCGCTGTCTGGAAAGAAAACCCGAAGATCGCTATGCGGATTTTGGTTCAATTTCTCGTGACATTGAGGCCATACTAGACGAGGCTTCGCCTGTTACTCGCACGATGGTGCAGCCCGCCATCGCTCCGGCGCAATCCAAACTAGCCCAGTGGCTTCCGTTAAGCGCCGTGGCCATTGCGCTCATCTGCATCGGGGTTCTGATATATCATTTGCTTTCCGAAAAGCCTGCTTTGGCCAAGCAACTCAGTTTGCCAAGTGGCAATATGGTGCTGGTGGATGCCGGACCCGCTCTTCTTGGAAACGACAAGCACAAAGTAAACCTGAAGGACTTCTACATCGATAAGACCGAGGTCTCAAACAAGGCATATGCGCAGTTCATAAAAGAGAAGTCGTGGCGCAAGCCGAAAGACTTCCCCGAAGACAAGCCCGGCTATCCCGTGGTGAACGTCACCCTATACGATGCGCTTCAGTTCGCGAAGTGGGCGGGCAAGCGACTGCCTACCGACCAGGAGTGGGAAAAGGCAGCGCGCGGAACCAACGGCCGGTTGTATCCCTGGGGCAACGATCGGAAACCTGAGTCCGCTAACGTCTCGGATAATCTCAACCTTCCGAGACACGAGTTGATGCCGGTTCGACTCTTTTCCCGCCGGAGCAAGTCCCTACGGGGCCCGGAATATGTGTGGAAACGTCTGGGAATGGGTGGATGACGATCAGAAGCCGACGCTCGTTAACTTGAAGAAAATGCAACTCGGTCTGGATCCCAAGCTGACAATGGAGGATGCCTATTACGTCATCCGAGGCGGCGACTTCGGTAACCCGCTTTTGCCCGAGTTGCTCACGGAGCCGGCCTTCTTTCCTGCCCACTTAGCCTCCCGGAATATCGGATTTAGGTGTGCCAAAACGCCCGATTCGCGTTAGGCAATAAACTTGCTAAGTACCTCGACACTGGATAAACTCTAACTACTCGGAGTTTTTTTGTGCCTCGTTTTGCTAAGTTCGCTTTCCTCCTAGGACTCTCGTTGGTAATGGCAGCAGCCCCGGCTGGTGCGGCCATCGTCCTTACGCAAACCGATAAGGGATTTGTGTTTGCCGAAGCCGTTTCCATCAACGTCAACGGAAAAGATAAAGTCTTAAGCATCGGTTCAAATCCTAAGTTTGAAAATCCCATCCGCAAGCTGCCATCCATCAAACTCGGCGAGACCCTCTACCGGGACGGCGCCACCGCTTATTGGGCGCTTAGCTCCGAAGGTTCGCTGAACTATGTCCTTCCTGAGGGGATTCCCAAAGACACGGAGGTGGCGTGGACGATCTGGAACAGCGCACGCGTTGCCGCTAAGGCTTCCGACAAGACTCAAGCCGAGATACCGGCGGCATCATTTGTGGCCTTCCTGCCCGGCGATGTGCCGGATCTTGTGAACCTGGCCAAGAGTGAACAATTAGTAAAGCTGATTGACAGTTCCAACAAAACCTTCGCCACCCAGCTCAGTCTGATTGCCGCGGTGGCCAAGGCGTATCCGAAAGACCCGGCTTCAGCGGGACTCGAGCGATATGTGGAATACGCCATGCGCAGCCGTTACGAACAATTCGAAAACGGCACCGCGAGCGTGGATGTGCTTGAGCAGGCGCTTAAGTATGCCGATTTGTCACAAACCGTTTACCCTAACGTTGCAGAGCAGACGAAACTGCGGGAACAGATTGCCCAGCGCAAACTGTGGCTTGATCGGAAAGTAGCCGTGCTGCGCGCCTTTGCCGCCGGGAACTCCTGGGACCAATTCATTATTGGCGATGGCGATTTTGAGCAATATGAGCACTCTTTTCCCGATTTGGCCGATCTGCGCAGCAAGGCTCTACAGACTAGCCTGGAACAGCACCGGAAGACTGGGGAAGAGCTTTTGGCGGAAAAGGAATATGCCGGCGCATTCCGGCAGTTTCGTGTGGCCTGCACGCGCCAACCGTCAGATAAACTTCTGCAGCAGAGGGTAGTTGCCTCGTGGGCCAGCTATTCGCGTGAAGCAGCGCTCGATAAAAAGCGTGAACGGAAGCAACTCGGCGTGGGTGAGCGCGAGATCCTAAATCAGGCTATCCAATTCGCTACCAACTATAAGGGTGAAGGCAAACTGGACCTGGCGTTGAAAAGCATCACTGAAGCCGAGGCTGTTGATCCGGGTTCGCTACCCATGCTGTTGAAAAAAGCGGAGATTCTGGGGGCGCAGAGCGAATTTGCCAAGGCATTTGACACGCTCGATCAATACGATCTGCGCGCCATGGATGAAGAGCGCGAGAAAGCCAGCAATTTGCGCAACGAACTGTTATTCAAGCAGAAGAGCACGCTTGAAGACATGAAGGAACAGATTCAGAAAAGCTGGGCGGACGGCAACTTTGTCAAAGTACACGATCTTGCGATGCGCGGTTTGCGGGCGGGCGGCAACGATCCCGACATGCTGTACCAGGCCGCGACCGCCTCCATTATCAGCCGCGAAACACAGCAGAGCCGGGCCCTGTTTACACGTTACCTGGCCACTACTAACACTCTTGATGCAAACTTGGAACAACGGGCGAAGGTTCGCGCCCTACTGGCCGGCGCCACCGCTAGTTCAACAACCGAGACGGGTGAACGCAACTGGCTATCCGGCAAGAAACTCCCGGCCAATGTCTTCTACTGTCCCATCAGCTTGGGCTTCCAGCCGAAAATCGAGCATATCGACGGCTCCGGCAAAATGAAGGTCGATTATGAATGGAAGGGCGATCAACTGGTCGCCATTACTCCAACGTTCGAGAAGGCCGAAAAAAATACCGGCGAGCGGAAGATCAGCTTCGCTTATAACGAAAAGTTCCCGCAGGTCATTTCCGCCGTTGAAGGCGATATTCGCCCGCCCGCCATTAACATCGCCGATCCCGACGATCTCTTGAAACATTCGTCGCTGGTGGTGCTGAACAATCCCTATCTTGATCCCGACGCGGTGGAAAAACTCACCGGCAAGAACGTCAGCATCGGGATGTCAGGCAATAAGTTTTTCCAGCCCTTCGTCTGGGACCGTATACATTACTTCCGGTTTACCTACGATTCGGCAGGCCGCGTTGCGCATGCCGCCGAGATCGCCGATTCGAGCGGCGCGTTAAGCGGAATTACGCTTGATTTCGACTGGGATGGCCAGCAACTGGTGGCGGTCCACGGCTATCAGGGCACAGCCGCCAGCCATCGCTCGAAGATTTACGACCGCACGCTGGAATATCAGGACGGGCAACTAGTTGCCGAAGAGATCTCCGGCTCCGGGAAGCCATCTCACATCAAATACAACTACAACGGCGGCCGCTTGGCTTCGGCCCAATGCACCACCGACTCATCGCTTGACGACCGCTCAAGACAGGTGACATTCCGCTAAGGAGTGGAACAATGTTTATCTTTTCCGCGTTGAAATTTCGGATATGCGCACCGCTCTGCATTCTGTTTTTGACCGCTATTGTGCCCGCCTCCGCACAGGAGGAAGGCAAGCGGATTGCCCTGATTATCGGCAATAACAATTATTCGACCAGCCCTCTGCGCAACGCTATCAACGATGCTCGCCTGATGGATAAGGCCTTGCAGGCGGCCGGTTTCAAAACAATTTTGAAGGAAGACGCTACGTATCCGGTGATGGAAGAAGCTGCCGCCAAATTGGCGGAACAGCTTGGACCTGACGATACGGCCCTGTTCTTTTACGCGGGGCATGGCGTGCAGATTGAAAGCGAAAATTTCCTAGTGCCCGTAGATTTCGAACCTACCAGCACTATCGTCCAAGCCAAATTCAAATGCTTCCGCCTGGCCCAGCTCTTTGAAGAGTTGAAAAAGAGAACCAAGCGCAGCATCATCATTCTCGACGCTTGCCGCAGTAATCCGGTAGCAGAAAAGAATGCCTTGCAAGCCGGTCTCGCGCAACCCCAGGTGTCGGGCATGGAATCGTTCATTGTATTCTCGACTAGCCCTGGCCAAGTGGCTGCCGATAATCCATCAGGCCGCGACAGCTATTTCACCGAAGCCTTGGGAGATCTGATTAACGAGCCCGGGCTGACCCTTGACGACGTATTCACACGCGTCAAAGCGCGTGTCTCAACCGCCACCGAGAGCCGGCAGTCGCCCTGGACCATTTCAAACCTCACCAGCACCTTTTATTTCCATCCGCCTTCCAATCTACAGACAGCTAACGATCCGTCAGTAGCCGAGAAATGGATGCTCGAAGCGCAGATCCGTGAACAACGTGAAGATTGGGATCAAGCTATCGGCTTGGTCAACGAAGTCCTAAAACGCAAACCTGGCGGCACGCTGGAATCCACGGCTACTGCCAAACTTCCCTACCTGCTCGTTCGCAAAGAAGCGCAGGAAAAATATGACGCGAGCGATTTTAACCAAGCTGGCCTTCTCTATGAGAAAGCCCTTGACCTTGATCCGTTTTCAATCGATTCCGCCTATGCAGCCATCAACAGCTATTTGCTGAGCGATCATTTGCCTGAAGCCGTGCGCCTGTTGAATACTGTCCGCGTGCGCGGCACGAGCGCCTCGGTCGATAAAGCGAATGCGATGCTCAAGGAACTTGGCCCGGTGTATCCGGAAGCCGCTCAGGTTGTCAAGGCGGAACTTCCCGCCCCTCCCGCCGTTCAGGAACTATTTCGCAGCGTGCAGTTCGGCGTTCCTGATTGGACCGCTGGAATTCGCTCGGCTCAGTCATCGCCGGTTTCCGTGGGTCGCTGGGCCAAATTGGTTGACGCAAAATATCCTCCTCCGGCTGAGCCATCCGTTCAGGCCGCCTCTAATAAACTAGACAACGACCTCCTCCACGTGGAAGTGAATCCTACTGGCGAGTCGCGCGACATCTCCATCCGCAAGCACAGCGATCAGGAAGCCACGGGTTCTCTCTCGCTCATAGGCTCCATCGGTACCGCGAAGGTACTTGCCAATGGCGAAACCCAGGCCGAGCAATTGCCGGCCGTCATTAAGCTTCCGCCCGGCAAATATAAGGTTCAGATCATGGAAAAGGGCGTAGTGGTCGGCGGCGGGCAGGAGGTGGAGGTTGTCGCTTTCCAAACCAAAACCGTTGTGCTGACCAGGAGCAAGTAGGTTATGAAACGCGGGATTCTTACTTTTTGTCTGCTCTTCAACTCTGTCGCAGCCGTTGCAGCAACCGATTGGACCGACCGTAAAGAATACGACCTTGTACTGACAATTCGCTCGGAATCCTCGCCGCAAAAGCGCTTGGCCTTGCTTGATTCCTGGAGCCAAAGCTACCCCAAAACTGGCTTGGGTCGCGCCCGCCAGGAACTCTATCTGTCCACTTATGAATCATTGAGCGACCATGCTCACATGTTTGAGGTTTCGAAACAGCTTCTGGCCGCGCAATCGGACGATCCTGTCGGCCTTTACTGGGTCACCGTGCTCGCGCCGCAGCAACCTAACCAGACCACCGAGATTGTGGATACCGGCGACAAAGCCGCGCACACTTTGCTGGAGTCGGCCGGCAAATACTTCGCGGCCGGGAAGAAACCGCCTTCGGTTAGCGATGCCGATTGGCAGAAGCAGAAGCTTAACGTGGAGGTGCTGGCGCAGCGCACCATCGGCTGGGCCAACTGGCAGCGCGGCAATTACTCCGCCGCAGCCGACGATCTTTCCGCTTGTCTTCAAAAAGACCCCGGAAATGCGGAGGTCTCCTCTTGGCTTGGCATCGTTTCGGCTCTTGATACGGCCGACAAGCAACCTCAAGCCTTATGGCACTTGGCACGCGCCACCAACAAGGATTTGTCAACTCCCTTGCCGGAAGAACAGCGCCGCCAAGTGAACACCATGCTGGAGAACATGTACACCTCCTATCACGGATCGGCGGAAGGTCTCGACGAATTGCGCAAAGTGTCCGCCAGTTCCGCGCTTCCCCCTCCAGGGTTCAACGTCGATTCAGTAACCGTAGTGAATGCGCGCCGCGCTGAGGCTGAACTTAGTCAAACTAATCCCGAACTCGCTGCTTGGATGGCTATGCGGCGCCAGTTGGAAGCCGCGGACGGAGAGAAGTATTTCGCGAGCGATCTGCAAGGCAAGCCTCTATCTAAGTTGCGCGGCACGGTGGTAAAAGCAACCCCTCTCCGAGGCGCCCGCGAGATCGCTCTTTCGATGACAGAGTCACCGGGCGTTGATGTTACTTTGAAGCTGACCGCTCCCCTAGCAACGCCAGCCCCCGCCGGTGCGAAACTCAGTTTTCAAGGCACCGGCGATTCGTTCGTCAAAAACCCTTTCGCGCTGGTGATCACAGCCGACACGGCGGAGATAGTGAAGTAGTCAAGCGCTGGCCGGCGTCATTTGTGTTTTATTTCTATCTTTGTAACCAGGCTCGCGGCCGGCTTATCTGATTTGTTCACCACGTAGACCGCTCCCTCCGGCTCATCATTGCGGGTCGGACCTTCCACCCTGGTGACCGAGATATCTCTAGAACTCCCAAATTTTTCATCCAGGTGTTCTACCGCCGTGTTCACCTTTGCACTTGCTGTCTGAGTTTCGCTGGGAGCCTCATTCGCTTTAGGCTTGCTCTCTTTCGACTTTATGCCGGCATAGAGTTCGTAGAAGTCTTTCGGGTCGCGCGACAGCACGACAAAAAAAGTCTCCGATCCAGAAGGATTGTGAATCGTAAAGCATTCGCCCCCGGTCGGGACCCGAATTCTCTTATGCAGATCCAGTTCGTTTCGCTGGTCCGGCGTTTCCGCCGAAGGCAAAATCGGCATCCAGGAACCGCTTGATTGCCGGACAAGCACATATAAATAGCTGGACCGGTTTGCCTGGAGATCAATAGCGAAGCAATCTCCCGCCTTCAGAACACGGTTCGATGGAATCTGCTCGGCCTTGTTGTTCCCATTTACCAGGACAACGTTATAGAGTAAACCCAAATGCAGCGCTGCTGCTTTCGGTGCGGCCGCGGTCGGAGTGGCGCCACGGCTAATGGGCGGGAGCGTATCCGTCGGCGGGGTCGCTAGATAATACAGTTGCCGGGTTCCTTCCGTGCTGTGATCCTGCGCACCTGCAAATCCCGCTATGCAAAAGGCCACCCAAATACCGAGCCAGTGACGGCAATTCATCGTTATACCTCCGCAACCTTGTGGTCTCAGAATATCAATTTGATCGCTGGATAAGATCTATACCAGTGAACGTTAAGCAATTATTCGACCTAAACGGCCGTGTCGCGATTGTTACGGGCGCTTCCAAGGGGCTGGGATATCAAATGGCGCAGGGTCTGGCTGAAGCTGGCGCAGATCTCGTCCTCTGCGCCCGTAAGCTGCCCGGTTGCCAGCAAGCTGCCGACCAGCTGAAGCTCTTGGGAGTGAAAACCTTGGCATTGGCCTGCGATGTGAAGAGCCCCGCCGACATCCAGGCCGTCGTCGACAAAGCCCTTGCGGAGTTTGGCCGGATCGATATTCTGATCAACAACGCTGGTACCTCCTGGGGCGCTCCTGTGGAGGAGATGAAGCTTGAACATTGGGAGAAAGTCATTGCCACTAATCTCACTGGAACGTTCCTCTTCAGCCAGGCCGTAGGCAAAATTATGATTCCCCAGGGCCGCGGCAAAATCATCAATATTGCCTCAGTAGCCGGCCTCCGTGGCTCTCCGCCCAGTTTTCAGGCCATCGGCTATCAATCGAGCAAGGGAGGTGTCATCACATTCACTAAAGATCTTGCCTGCAAGTGGGCACAGCACAATATTCAGGTGAACGCTATCGCGCCGGGCTGGTTCCCAACCAATATGTCGGAGTTAGTAATCGGCCGTAATCAGGCAGCCCTCCTTGAACGCATCCCCCTTAGGCGCTTCGGCTCCGATCACGACCTGAAAGGCGCCGCCGTCTTCTTGGCTTCGAGCGCCTCGGATTATGTAACAGGTCAGATCCTGCCGGTCGACGGCGGTCAAACTGCCTGGTGAGAGATTCCTAGGCGCACCGCCTATCGGCGATAATGGAAACGCCGTCTACCAAAACAAGCCCGCATGCAAGACAAGCCGAACAAGGCAACCAGCGCAATGAACACAATGCAGCCCAGCCCGGCGAATCGCAAAAAGTCGTTTCGATTCTTGGGCACACCCGGTGCCGTATAGGTAGGAACCACTTCCGGCTGCAGCGGCTGTGGCGGCGGGGCCGTGTCCGCAGCCAGCGCCGTCCCGCAATTCGCGCAAAATCTTACTCCGCTCTCGTTGGTGGTACCACAATTTGGACAGAACATACCAAACATTAATGTATCCGATCTAAAAACTGTATGAGGTATGTATAGAGCTATGGCGCCGGTATGCGCGGCATTATTCGCGCAAGCTATTTTGCTTTTTCTACCCTCGTCTTCCGGTCAGAGCAACGCTGCCAAGCCTTTGCTGGCATCCATCCAAGATGCGATCACCAGCGGCGACCTCAACACCGCCAATGCCATGCTCGAAACAGCGCTCCGGACCCACCCTGACGACGGTGGTTTACTGAATTTGCGCGGAGTCGTGCATGCGCAGCGCAGCCAATTTGCGGAGGCCCGGCGCGATTTCGTTCGCGCCGTGGAGCTTTCGCCCGGTCTAGTACCCGCTTGGCAGAATTTAGCTCGGGCCTGTCAAACCGATTCCGCAAAGGAGCAAGTGGAGTGCGCCGGCCGCGCCTGGAAACACGTTTTGCAATCCCGGCCATCCGATCGCGAAGCCAAACTCGGATTGGCGCTTGCCTGTGAACGCGCGGGAAGTTATTCCGAATCGTTGCAGTTGCTTGCGCAATTCCCGGCACAAGGCCCGAACGCTCAAACAGCCAATCTCATGGTTCGTTGCCTTGACTTAGTAGGCTTGAATCGCATGACTGAGGCCAGCGCCGCGGCAAAGCATTTGGGCGAAAGGCCCGATTTCGAATTCGCGGACCTATTGGCGATGGAACCTCTGCTTGACGCGCCCCGCGCCGCGGTGGTGATGGCGATTCTTTGCGAGTCCCTGGATTCCCGAAGCAAACTTACAGTAGAGGGCTTGCGCCTTCTGACGGTTGCCTATGAAAACACCAACCGTTTCAGCGATGCTCGAAAAACATTGGAGCGTGCCGCCGCTCAGGAACCCTCGAACCCGGCGCATCTCCTGGAACTCGCGCGCGTTGCCGAAAAGGCGAAAGATCGTGAAGGCGCGCTGGGATACCTGGGCCACGCCCGCGAACTAACCCCAAACGACCCCCAGGTTCATTATTTGTTCGGAATGATCGCGGCGGAAATGAACTTGCCCATCGAAGCGCGCCGGTCTTTTGAAAGGGCTCTGAAGCTTGCGCCCGACAATCCCGTTTACAACTACGCCATGGGCACAGTGATCTTGTCCACTCGCGATGCCGCT
The DNA here is from genome assembly GCA_963718465.1 of Bryobacterales bacterium. Lineage (GTDB taxonomy): Bacteria > Acidobacteriota > Terriglobia > Bryobacterales > Bryobacteraceae > Bog-105. The sequence continues at coordinate 84,152 of CAVQZK010000025.1, forward strand.
ACGGCCGCCAGCTACTTCCAGAAGTACGTCGGCGCCAAGCCGAACGATCCCAGGGGGCGCTACGCGTTGGGAGTCGCCGAGTTTGCCTCCGGCGATTACGTTAAGGCAACAGCCCAAATGGTGAGCGTGGAGCACGAGGCCTCCATCGCGGGCAGCGCGGAATATTTCCTCGGCCGAATGGCCCGGCTCGATGGCGATTTGATCGGTGCGAAGCAGCATCTCGCCAAAGCAATTCGTGGTCTGCCCTCGTTCGCCGAATCGCATACCGAACTGGCGCGCGTGTGGCTGCTCGAAGACAAGCAGGCGGAAGCTCTCACCGAGTTGAAGCTTGCTCTTAAGCTGGATCCCAACAGTTTTCAAGCTAATGCTCAGTTGCTGGCCATCTATAAACGAACGCACGATGAGCGGGCTGAAACGCAATCCGAGTTTTTGAAGAAGTTGGACGAAGAGCGCTCTCGGCGCGCGGAGCTCATGTTGCGAACCGTTGAGATTAGGCCCTGAGCCATGCTCGTTCGATTCACAATTGTATTGCTGTCGGGCGCTCTGCTATTAGGCGGGACCGATGATATCCAGCAACGCGTTTTGCGTGTCCTTGGCCCACAAGCTGAAGCGTTACTTAAGAATAAGCAATTCTCCGAAGTTGAAAGCATGCTGACGACCGCGCCCGCGAATACAGACCCGGCGCGCAGCGAGATTGCCGCGTTGGAAGGAGCTCTTGAATTCTTAGGCGGCGATATGAAGAGCGCGGCGAAGCATTTTCAAGAGGCGGCGGCCATTTCAGCCCTTCGCGAGACGGACCGCTTCACACTGGCAATGGCCTGGGTCCAACTGGGCCAGGATGCCGACGCTCGCGAACAACTCACGCAGTTAGCGCGGCAGCAGCCGCAGAAAGCTCTCTATGCCTATTGGCTCGGGCGTGTCGATTATGATCAGCGCCGTTACGCCGAAGGAGTGGAGCATCTGAAGCGCGCCACGCAACTCGACCCGAAATCTGCGCGCGCCTGGGACAGCTTAGGCCTTGCCTACGACATGCAGGGCAATGTGGATGAAGCTGTCAAGGCGTTTGACGAAAGCGTGCGGGTGAATCGTGAACAGCCGCGTCCATCAGCGTGGCCGCCACACGATTTGGGGGCGTTCTTGCTCCGTACGGGTGAAACCCAGCGCGCCGAGTCTGCCTTACGCGAAGCCCTTCGATACGATCCCGCGATGCAGGCAGCCCATTATCACCTGGGCCGGGTTCTTGAGAAGAAAGGCTCAAATGAAGAGGCTGTGAATGAATATGCGACCGCTGCCAAGCTGGATCTAAAAGCTGCCGACGTCTGCTATTCGCTCGCCATGCTGTACCGCAAAATGCATCGCGAGAAAGAGGCTGAAGCCATGTTTGCTGAATGGCGCAAGCGCCGCGGCGCTAGCGGCCCCGAGGATTCCAAATGAAAGTTAGATCAAGCACAAAACCTGTAACAGCTCCCTCACCGGCGAGCGAGTTGATATCCGTACGCGTCTCTACTTCTCCACCCGGGCGGTAAATCGCCACCGATCGCTTCTGCGGATCAATCAGCCAGCCCAATTCGGCCCCATTCGCCATGTACTCCCGCATCTTCTCCCGAAGCATCCGGGGACGATCGCTTCCGGATTGAAGCTCAATTACAAAATCTGGGCAGAGATGCCAAAAACCATCCCGACTCGCTGGATCAAGTTGTTCAAAACGGCTCGAGAGCGTCCACGAAGCATCGGGTGAACGGCGAGCGCCATTGGGTAGGACAATTCCGCCGGACGAGTCGCAAGCCATGCCGCGACCATCTCGCTGGGTCCACTCGTCCAACTGCCTGGCGATTTTTATGCTACGAACACTGGTTAAGGAATGGGTCGGCGCCATGATGATGATTTCCCCGTCGGCAGTCATCTCAATGGAGAGGTCTGGATGCTCGGCGCAAAATGCTGCGAACTCCTCATCGGTCATCGGATGAGCCGTCAAAGTGGCAGGCAGGTATTCGTCACTGACGACGAGCGGCATGCTTCAGTTTAACGCGGTTCCGCCTCCTCGACGTGAGAAAATCGAGTTTCTGGCAACCACTCCTGCCGCTCCCCTCCAAACATCCAGCAAGCGACTCCTTCCGTGGCTGGTGGCCGTCGCATTTTTCATGGAGTCGCTTGATACCACCATTCTGAACACCGCCGTGCCGGCTATCGCCGACGCTCTAAAAGTAGCTCCGCTCAGCATGAAGTCGGTCCTGGCAAGCTACACCTTGAGCCTCGCCGTTTTCATCCCCATCAGCGGATGGATGGCCGATCGATTTGGAACCCGCCGCGTGTTCGCGTCCGCCATCGGCATCTTCACGCTCGGCTCGCTTCTGTGCGGCATCTCCAGCAACATCCATCTGCTCGTGGCGTGCCGCATCCTGCAAGGGTGTGGCGGAGCGATGATGGTGCCCGTCGGCAGGCTCACTCTTGTGCGGACCTTTGCGAAATCGGAACTGGTACGGACCATGAGCTTCGTCGCAATCCCAGGTCTGGTGGGTCCCATGCTCGGCCCCATTGCCGGCGGCTTGATCGTTGGATATTTCCACTGGCGCGTCATCTTTTTCGTGAACCTCCCAATTGGTTTGCTGGGTTTGTTCATGGTCTACCTGCATCTTCCCGACTATCGCGAAGAGCACTCAGTCCCGCTGGACGTCGCCGGCCTGATTCTGTTTGGCTCCGGCATCGGACTGCTTTCGTACGTTCTTGAAGTGTTCGGCGAACATGAGCTCACAGGGCTCGAAGTTATTGGGCTCCTGACAATCTCCGCCCTGCTGCTGGCAGGCTATGGCTTCCGCGCGAAACGAACCAAGTTTCCACTGTTGCGTCTGAACCTGTTCGCCATCCGCACGTTCCGAGCATCTGTAAGCGGCAGTTTCTTCACCCGGCTAGGCATTGGCGGCATCCCGTTCCTCTTCCCGCTTCTTTATCAGGTAGGACTTGGCTTTACTCCCATTCAGTCGGGCCTCCTGCTCATGCCCCAGGCGCTGGCGGCGATGAGCCTGAAATTGACGATGCCGAAAATTCTCGCGCGGGTTGGTTATCGCGCCGTGCTGGTTTCGAACACCTTAATCCTAGGCCTCATGATCATCCTGTTCGCAACAATCGGCGTAGGCACTCCCGTGTGGCTCATCGTGATCCAGGTGTTCTGTTTCGGCTTCTTCACTTCGCTCCAATACACCAGCATGAACACACTGGTTTATGCCGACATCTCCACTGAACAGACCAGCAGCGCCAGCACTATCGCCAGCACTATGCAGCAGATGTCCATCAGCTTTGGCGTGGCCTCAGCCTCGCTGGCTACCGCGTTCTTCATTCCCGACCGCTTCCATTCCAGCCCACCGGAGATGATCCACGGCATACACCGGGCGTTTCTGGTTCTCGGCGCGCTCACTGTCCTGTCTACCATCATTTTCCGGGATCTGAAAAGCAACGATGGCGATAGCGTCAGCCGGCACAAAGCTCTTCAGCACGCCGAGTAAGGGAAATTTCACGTACGCCGGGTGGCTGCTACCGCAATTCCACTTCGCGCAACCAATCGGGCCGCTTCAGCACTTCACGTGGTTTGCTGCCGTCGGGGGGACCGATGATGCCATCGCGCTGCATCACATCTAAGATTCGCGCCGCGCGGCCATAGCCCAAACGTAACCGGCGTTGCAGGGTTGAAGTGGACGCTTTGCCCATTTCCAACACTACGCGCACGGCATCTTCGTACATGGGGTCTTGTTCGCCTTCGAAAGCTTCCTCCGCTTCGGCCGCTTCCAGCTCTTCCTCGGTAGGCGGGGCTTGGAGGAACGATTCGTCGTATTCGGGCGTGGCTTGTTCTTTCCAGAAATCGACTACCCGGTTTGTTTCGGCTTCGGTAACGTATGCGCCGTGAACGCGCGTCAGGCGCGACGATCCGGGCGGCAGGAACAACATGTCGCCTTTGCCAAGCAAGTGTTCGGCACCCATGCAGTCGAGCACGGTGCGCGAGTCGACGCGGGTTGCTACGCGGAAACTGATGCGCGACGGGAAATTCGCTTTGATCAAACCGGTGATGACGTCAACGCTCGGCCGTTGTGTTGCCAGCACCAAATGCATGCCCACGGCGCGGGCCATCTGGGCAAGACGTGTGATGCACTCTTCCACATTGGCGCGTTCGAGCATCATCAGGTCGGCTAATTCGTCGATCAGAATCAGCACATAGGGCAGATTGCGCATGCTCTCGTCGTCGTCTGCATCGTCGAACAGGCTGCGCGGCTCAGCGCGTAATTGCGCCATCTTGCGGTTGTACTGGTCGATATTGCGCACACCCTGGGCGGCGAGTAATTTAAGACGCCGCTCCATTTCGAGAACGGCATTGCGCAAAGCATTCGTTGCCTTCTTGGGCTCGGTAATGACGGGCGTCAATAAATGTGGAATGCCTTCATAAATGCCAAGCTCGACGCGCTTCGGATCAACCATGATCATGCGCACTTCATCGGGTGTCGCCTTATATAGGAACGACATAATCATGGCGTTCAGCATGACGCTCTTACCGGAACCGGTGGAACCGGCTATGAGCAAGTGAGGCATGTTTTCGAGCGATGCCACTTTGATGCGCCCGTTGATGTCTTTGCCTAGCGCCATTGTCATTTTGGAGACGCCCTCATCGAACTCGTTCGATTCAAGGATGGCGCGCAGACTGATGACTTCGCGGCGGGTATTAGGCACTTCAATGCCGACGGTCGATTTACCCGGAATGCGTTCAATCAACACCGATTCCGCTTGCAAACCTAGGCAGAGATCTTCGGTCAGCGTCGTGATGCGGCTGTATTTGATGCCTGCTTCGGGTTTGAATTCAAAGGTAGTGACGACTGGCCCCGGGTTGATTTGCACCACTGAGCCGCGAACATTAAACTCGTCAAGCTTCGATTTTATTTTGGCCGCAACTTCTTTCAATTCGAAGCTGTCGTAACCGTTGCCGGGCGGGATCTCATTCAAAAGATCGCTGGAAGGAAGATGATAGGCGCGCCGTTTTTTAGTGGGTTGGCCCGCCTGTTGACGCTGAATGTCTGTGCTGAATACCAACTGCGGAGCGGGCAGTGGCTGCATGACCGGCGGAGAAGGTTGGTCTTCCAGAGAGCGAATGGGTATTTCGTCCTCTTCCTCGTCTTCCATTTCATCCGGTTCCGCGCGATGGCCCGGCATGTCGAACGGCGGCTCTTCGGTTTCCGTTTCGAGCGTAGGCTGCGGCTGGCCATTGTAGTTCAGTTCTTGCACCATCGCCGATTCCATGACTGGGCCGTTGCGGGAACCGCGGCGAGGTCTGGCCGAATCAGCGATGTCTGGTTCCTCTGCAACAGCCGGCTCGTTGTTGCCAGCGCGGCGTGCGGCGCGATCGGCAGCTTTCGCTTTTGCGGCTTCCAGAGCGCGTTCGCGGCGCTCAGCACGCCCGGCCTTCCAGTTCTCCCACATCGATTTAAGCTTCGCTATGGGTCCGGCGAAGATTCTGGCGAGAGTGGCAACTTCGAAAGTTGTCGCAAAATAGAGTGCGATTACGCCGATTGCGGCGGTGATAATGGCGGAGCCGGCGAAATCGAAACGCGCGCGCAGGTAATCGGCCAATACCATGCCGACTAAACCGCTGGGCCGAATGGTGCCGCCGATGAACCAGTGACGAGCGACGAGGCCGAAACCGGCGGAAACGCAGAACCACAACGATAGGTTGCCGAAAATCCGGAACCAAGGGCTTTCAACGTCTACCGAGCGTACCCATTTCCAGCCCAGAAGGCCAAGGTGAATGGGTAATAGCAGAATGCTCAGTCCGAAAACCTGAAGCAGGAAATCGGACCATTTCGCGCCATAGGCACCTAGCAGATTATGGATATGAGTGGCACTCGTCGCCGTATTCCATGAAGGATCGGCCGAGGAGTAGGAGAGCAGGCTCAGCCAGATAGCAAGGCTGAGCAGAAGCAAAAGTATCCCTACCGCCTCATTGAGACGGGCGTGTTGGGTGGGTGAAAGGAAACTCATCCGCCTATGCGGAAGAACGCAGCCAGAGCGATTACTATTATGCCAAATATCACGCGATACCACACAAACAGGCTCAAACTGTGATTCCGGAGATACTTGATGAAGAACGCGATGACTACCACGCCGACGATTCCGCTGACTGCGATGCCCACTAAATAGGGCAGTCTCATGTCCGGCGGTACGCCGCCTTCTTTGTGAAGATCCCAAGCGTCTTTAGCGGCGGCAGCGGCAATGATGGGCGTTGAAAGCAGAAAGGAGAAACGCGCCGCAGCTTCGCGGTTGAATTCGCGATAACGAGCGGCGGTGATAGTGACGCCGCTACGCGATGCGCCCGGAATTATGGCCAGAGCTTGCGCTACACCCACGGTCAGCGCATCCGTCCAACTCATTTTACTCAGGTCTTTTATTTCTTTGCCATAACGATCAGCCGCCCACATTAACAGACCGAAAAGGATTAACATTGCGCCTATGACATAGGGTGTGCGCCAGGCATTCTCTGCGTATTTCTGAAATTTCAAGCCGGCGAGCCCGGCAGGTATGCTTCCAATAACCAAGTACCATAGCAGAGTACGGCTATTCTCGTCGGGCCTCGCTCCGCGATAGGCGAAACCAAGTCCGTTCGCGATCACCTGAACCCAATCGCGGAAGAAGTAGATCAGCACGGCGGCCAGCGTTCCCAGATGCAGCGCCACGTCGAAGCCAAGGCCAGGATCAGTCCAGTTGAACAACTTTGGAATGAGCGCTAAGTGTGCGGTGCTGCTAACGGGCAAAAACTCGGTTAAACCTTGAACAATAGCGAGGATAATCGCTTGGTAAAGGGGCATAATGATGGTGTTGGGAACCTATATTCCTTTTTGTGTGAGCCTTCGCTATGGTAGCGTACCGCCATTAGATCCTGGTACAAATGCGCGCCACTAAAATCGTTGCGACACTCGGCCCTTCGACTGATTCGGACGCTGTGATGCGTAGCCTTTTTGAGGCGGGGGTGGACGTTTTCAGGCTGAATGCGTCGCACGGCTCGCAAGAAGACCATGCCCGTCGGATTAAGAAAGTTCGCGAGCTCGCCATCGAATTCAAGAGCAATACGGGAATCCTGCTCGATCTGCAAGGCCCCAAGATTCGCCTTGGCACTTTCAAAGACGGCCCCTGCCTGTTGAATAACGGCTCTGTTTTTACTATCACCGTGGAAAAGGTGGACGGAAATTCCGATATCGCTTCCACGACGTATCCAGATTTTGCGAAGGACGTGAAGCCGGGCGATTCCGTGCTGCTGGCCGACGGCTCGGTGGCGCTGCGAGTGATTGAGAGCGATGGAATAGCCGCACGCTGCCTGGTGGTCAGCGGCGGCATGATCAGCGACCGAAAAGGCGTCAATTTGCCGGGTGTGAACGTGAGCACACCCTCGCTTTCGAAGAAAGATATAGCGGACGCTCATTTTGGCGTTGCACAAGGGGTTGATTTCTTCGCACTGTCGTTCGTGCGGCAGGCGCGCGACATCCTGCGGCTGCGGCACCTTCTGGAAGAGGTCGACGCAAAACAACCGATCATCGCGAAGATTGAAAAGCCGGAGGGGTGGCACAATCTCGATTCGATCCTTGAAGAGTGCGATGGAGTGATGGTGGCGCGGGGCGACCTGGGTGTCGAAATGGCGCTTGAGAAAGTGCCGGCGATTCAGAAGATCATCATCGACAAGGCGCGCTCACGCGGACGATTCGTGATTACCGCCACGCAGATGCTGGAATCGATGATTGAGCACCCGTTTCCTACTCGCGCCGAGGTCAGTGATGTGGCGAACGCCATTCATGACGGCACCAGTGCGGTGATGCTATCGGCCGAAACATCCGCGGGCAATTATCCCGTTGAGGCTGTGCGAATGATGGCGCGCATTGCCTGCGAGACCGAGGCGTCTATCCAACAAAAAGGATTCCCTGAACCTTTAAGCTCGAGCGAGAAGCAGAGCATGCCCGAAATCATTGCGGATGCTGCATACCATTGCGCCCGGTCGGCCGGAGTTGTCGCGCTGGCGGTAGGCACAACGTCCGGCGCTTCGGCTCGATTGCTGGCGCGTTACCGGCCGCCCGCTCCCATATACGCGTTCTCGAATAACGAACACGTAGTTCGCCAGCTTTCCATTGTCTACGGAGTTCAAGCGATTCTTACTCCGCCGATGATCTCGACAGATCAGATGCTGCACGACATGGAACGCTCACTGGTGGAGATGGGAGGGGTAAAACCGGGCGACAATATTGTTTTCGTGGCAGGGCAACCGGTGGGCCTGCGCGGCTCGACAAATATGCTGAAGCTGCACCGGGTGGCGGGCATCCCAAATTAAGCAGAGCATGTACGACGCGATTTTGCTGGTCTCCTTCGGCGGCCCGGAGAAGAGGGAGGATGTAATTCCTTTCCTGGAACGGGTGACGCATGGCCGCGGTATACCGCGCGAGCGGTTGCTCGCGGTGTCCGAACATTATTACCACTTCGGCGGGAAGAGTCCCATTAACGATCAGAACCGCGGGTTGATCGAGGTTTTACGTGCGGAACTAACTCGACTCGGAATTAAGCTGCCGATTTATTGGGGCAATCGCAACTGGGACCCACTGCTGCCCGATACTTTGCGGCAGATGCGCGACGACGGTGTAAAGCGCGCTTTAGGATTGTTTACATCGGCTTATAGTTCGTACTCGAGCTGCCGGCAGTATCGAGAGAATATTGCGGCCGCTCAAGCCGAAATTGGCGAAGGCGCTCCGTCCGTTGATAAGTTGCGGGTCTATTACAACCATCCTGGTTTCATTGAGGCATCTACCGGCCGGGTGCTCGATGCACTCGCGAAATTCGACGATCCTTCCACGGTTCGTTTCGTGGTTACGGCGCATAGCATTCCTTGTTCGATGGCGCAGACCAGCGCTTACGAGAAACAGTTGCGCGAGACTGCCCGCTTGGTAGCCGAAGCCGCGGGTCTCTCGAATTGGGAACTTGTCTATCAAAGCCGGAGTGGAACTCCGACGCAGCCTTGGCTTGAGCCTGATATTTTGGACCATCTGCGCCATTTGCATGACGCGGGCGTGAAAAATATCTTGGTTGCCCCGCTGGGCTTTGTGTCGGATCATCTCGAAGTTGTTTACGACCTCGATACAGAGGCGCAGGCGCTGGCTCGGGAACTCGGCATGAAGATGGTGCGAGCGGCAACCGTTGGCACGCATCCGGCATTCATTGCTACGCTGCGGAAGCTTATCGAGGAGCGTCTTGATCCAGCAGAGCCGAAGCTGGCGATTGGCTTGTTCCCCCCTAATCACGACGTTTGTCCGGCGGATTGCTGTCCTGCCCCGCCGAGAGGCGGTAGACCTCCCGCTTAGGAAGTCCCATGCGCTTTGCGACCAGCTTAATTGCTTGCATTCGCTCCATTCCGCCGGCCTGCAATTTGGCTACTTCGGCTGTAGGGTCGCCGATTAGCGCGTGTTCGGACGCTCGACCGATTGTCAGGGTGATCTCACCTTTGACCGTTCCGCGCTCTTGCAAAATCGCACGGATTTGGGCGGCTGAGCCACGTAGGAATTCTTCATGGATCTTGGTCAATTCGCGTGCCAAAACAACGGGGCGTTCGCCCAAGACGTCTTCCATGTCTGCCAGGCACTCGAGAATCCGGTGCGGACTTTCATAGGCGATGATGGTCGCCTGCTCGTCATGCATGTCTTCGAAGACTTTTCTCCGCGCATGCGTTTTGGGCGGTAGGAAGCCTATGAAACGGAATTCGTCACTGGGCAAGCCCGAGGCCGATAGGGCCGCCAACGCCGCCGATGCGCCAGGGATGGGAATAACCCTGAACCCGGACTCAATAGCTGCTTTTACAACTCGATAACCGGGGTCGGATATCAGAGGAGTGCCGGCATCACTCAGTAAAGCAATTGACGCACCCCCTCCTAGCATTCTCAGGATTTCCTCTGTACGAGAAGTTTCGTTATGCTCATGGTAGGCAGTTAAGGGTTTGCGTATCTCGAAATGCAGCAATAGCTTGGCCGTTTGGCGGGTATCCTCGCAGGCAATCAGTGCTACTTCATCACGCAAAATCCTGAGCGCCCGGAGGGTAATGTCTTCCAGGTTTCCAATTGGTGTTGCAACAAGATAAAGCGCGCCAGACAAGCACTACAAAGTGTACCTTCGTCTGATAATTGCAAAGGTCAATTGTTTGTAAACTATTGATAACAGAATGCGGACCTCTTCTCAACCTCAAATTGCAGAGCACGTGCCGCTTTATGTCCGATGGAATCCGGAACTCTCTCCGTATGCCGTCGAATTGCGGCTCGACTTGGTGACATACATTACCTCCCAACTCGCCCAAGCTGAGCGCGACGGCATTGAAATCGGTGGGATGCTGATTGGTACGCTGCCGGGCGCTCAATCATCCACCGTCCGGGCGGACGAAGTGGCGCTGGTTGCGCGACGCTTCGAAGACGGGGCCATTTATATGCTCGATCCAAACCAGAAGCACCGGCTGGAAGAGATCCGCGAATCAGCCCGGGAACGCAAGCTGGTGCCGGTCGGGTTTTTTAGAAGCCATTTGCGTCCCGGAACTCTGCAACCGTCGCTTGGGGACAAGACTTTTCTGGCGGATTATTTCGGCCAGAGCACATACGTTTTGCTGCTCATACAGAGCCGGCAGCCACGCACTGCAGCCTTTTTTCTAGCTTCGGGCGGATTGCTAAGCGATCAGCCGACCACCAAGAAGTTCTTCTTTGACGACTCAGAGTTTAAGTTCCTCCCCGAGGTCAAGGGCGAAGAACTTGAACACCAGAGAGCGCTTCCCAGCGCAAAGGTCAAAGGCGGCCGGCGCTATTATCGGTGGCTCGCCGTTGCCAATATTCTCGCGCTGGCCCTGTTTTTAATTCTGGCTGCCTTTTCCGGCGGTATCGCGCGCTGGTTTCGCCCGGTCTCAAACCAGGCGGATCTAACGGTTAGTTCCAGCGGAGATGTGCTGAAGATCTCGTGGGATCACAATGCACCCTTTGTGGTGCATGCCAGAGGAGCAGTTGTCACCGTTGTGGATGGCCCGAGCCGGCGCGACATTCATCTTGGATCGGACGAATTGAAGCTCGGCGAAGTGGATTATCAATATCTCACCAGGAAAATCCAAATCTCAATGTCGCTGGATTCTCCTGGTTCGAATTTGCCTCCCCAAACGTTTAACTGGTCGGGGCAGTAGGCATAGGGTTTAGAGTTTAGTCACCCGCGGAGCAGAATGTTGAAGTCGCCGTCCCTCGCATCTAGAATTACCGAACTGCCTGGCGGTATCTGGGCTTGCGCGACCAGCGCCGCCAGCGGTTGCATGAAACTCCGCTGAACGGTCCGTTTCAGTTCACGCGCGCCGAACTCCACGCTGATACCGGCCTCCAACAGTTCATTCCTGGCCGCTTCCGTGCAGAGTAATCTGAAGCCGCGCAAACCTAATCGGTCGTGAATGAGCCTGGCGCAGTTCGCCAGAATCTGATCGAGAATGATTTCGCAAGCGGTGCGATCAAGCGGTTTGTAGGTGATGATTGAGTCGATGCGGTTCACAAACTCAGGCGAAAATTTTCGCCTGACTGCCGCCATGCCGATACTCTGCAGCTTGGTGCGATCGCCGATGGGGTTGGGGGGAAGCATTGCTTCAAAACCAAAATCCGGCTTGTTCGCTTTCTGCAAGGTTCTTGCACCCACGTTGCTGGTCATGAAAATCAAGCAGTTCTCAAAGCTGACGACCGAGTTGTCGCCTAGCCGCAACGTGGCCTTGTCCAGAATTCCAAGAAGAAGCCGTGTCATGGAAGGCGCGGCCTTTTCAATCTCGTCGAAGAGAACGATTGAGATATCGCTGTCCTCGCTGGCCACGCCGTTGATCTTTGCCTGCGTCAACATAGGCTGTGTTTCGCGGTGACCCAAATAGCCCGGAGGCGCGCCAATCAACTTGGCCACCTCGTGCTCCATTTGAAACTCGCCGCAATCGACCTTTAGTACGTTCTTACTGCTTCCGTGGAGCACCTCGGCGAGCGCTTCTACTGTTCGAGTCTTACCGGTACCGGTCGGCCCTAAAAGCAGCGCGACCCCGAGGGGCGATCCTTCGGGAGATAGGCCGGCCTGGTGCATTTGTATATATGGAACTATGGTTTCGATTGCTTCTGGCTGCCCCACCAGCAAAGTGTTGAGCCGGTAAGCCAGCCCGTCCTTATCTGGAGGTGTGACGGGGCGTCTGGTCCGTCCGGAAATTGTATTAATTTTCATGTCCCTCTCAAAATGCAAAGGATCAGCCATTCCGTAGGCTGCCAAACTGATTTGCTTCCAACTCGAACCTAACGAGACCGCCGCTGGGTTAGATGCGATTTGCGTCTTTGAAACGGTTGGACTTGGAGTAGTATAAATGCATCTAAATGGTTTGTTTGGATGCAGTTGCCAAGCGGGAAGGAACGCTTCCGACATTATTTCACTCTGCTGTGATCGCGTGTTTGAGAAAGCGCGCCTGGGTGAGAATAATACTTCAGACAATAGTCCTCTCGTTATTTGCGGTGAGCGCTCCGCGTGCCCAAACTGCCCCATCTCCCGCGCCTCTAGGGAAGCTTTTAGAAGTTGGAGGTTACCGGCTTCATCTCTACTGCACCGGCGAGGGAAGCCCAACGGTCTTTATAGTGGGCGGATTCTCGTTCGATTGGGCGCTGGTTCAACCGGATATTGCCAAGCTGACGAAGGTATGCACTTATGACGTCGCCGGAACGGCCTGGAGCGACTCTGGGCCTTCTCTGACGTGTTTTGATAGGGTGAGCGAGATCCACAAACTCCTCAAGAGCGCCGCCGTAGAACGTCCGTTTCTATTTGTTGGCTTTTCCATTGGCGCCCTGGTTGGCCGGGAATATGCGGCGTTGTATCCGAAAGAGATTGAAGGAATGGTGATGGTGGATCACGCTTTTCTACCTGTCGGCGCTGAGCCATTGAAAGCAGATAAAATTCCTGCCCCGGGAGCGGACAGTCCGCCGGTCCTGATCAGCGAGACGCCCATATTGCTGAGTACAGAGGAGACGTCCGATTTTCGCAAGCTCCCGAAGGCAGTTCAGGAACTTCAGCATTGGGCCGAGGCGCGCCAACCTGCTCCGGCGACGGCCGAAACTGCGAAAGACTGTCAAACCCAGTTGGAGCATGCCGGCGGTCCTCACCCGTTAGGCGACATACCTCTGGTGGTTATCAGCACTGGTAACACTGCTCCTGGGTATAGAGAATTGCAACGGAGGATTCTGGCCCTTTCTTCGAACAGCGAGCAGTTGAAGGCGGAAGAAAGCTTTCATTCGGTTGAGATTGATCAGCCGGATGTGGTGATTCGTGGGATTCGGGAGGTTGTACAGGCGGTGCGGAACAAGAGATTATTGAACTGAAGCAAAGCTCCGAAGCCGCTCACAAAATCTTTTTCCCCATGGCGGACATCACCAGTTCCACGCCTAATAACGCTGTCCGATTCGCTTCGTCCAATACGGGATTTACTTCCACGATTTCGAGCGATAACATGCGTCCGGTATCGCAGACCATTTCCATGGCGAGGTGGGCTTCACGATAGCTGATGCCGCCGCGAACTGGAGTGCCTACGCCAGGAGCTTCGTCGGGATCGACGGCGTCCATGTCGAGAGACAGATGAAAGCCGGCGGTCCCTTTACCGGCTTTTTCGAAGGCCAGTTCCATAATGCTGCGCAGACCGCGTTCGTCGATGTCGCGCATGGTGAATGCGGTGACGCCGGTTTGACGAACGAGCTCGCGCTCTTGCGGGTCGACATCACGAAGGCCGATCAAGACCACGTTCTCGCCCTCAAGCTTGGGAGAGTAATCGAAAATGTGCGTCAACTCGCGCGGACCCAGGCCTAGCAGCGAGGCCAAGGGCATGCCGTGAACATTTCCGCTCGGCGAGATTTCGGGGGTGTTCATATCGGCATGCGCGTCGATCCAGATAAGGCCGATTCTTTGCCCTTTTTCGCGGTATGCCGACCCAACGCCAGAGACGGTTCCCGCTGCCACGGAATGGTCGCCACCGAGCACAAGCGGAAATTTTCCAGCAGCCAGCGCTTGTCTTACAATGCCCGCCAGCTTCGCGCAGCACTGCGAAATAGGCATAAGATACTTGGCTTTACTTGAACCCTCGGGAATGCTTTCCTGCTGAACCACAGGGACATTGCCGAGATCCTCGACGCGGTAGCCGATTGCTTCGAGCTTGGCGTTCAATCCGGCAAGGCGCAAGGCGGAAGGCCCCATATCGACGCCACGGCGCCCAGCGCCGAAATCAAGCGGAGCGCCGACTATTGCAACATTCGAGTAGTGCATGAGAAAACGTCAGGGCCGGGTGCGATAGAGCATCCGCGGGTAGGGAATGGTTTCGCGAAGATGTTCCACGCCGCACATCCAGGCAACGAAGCGTTCAACGCCCATGCCAAATCCGCCGTGCGGTACGGAGCCGAAACGCCGGACGTCTAAATACCATTCGAAGGCTTCGCGCGGCAACTTGTGTTCATCGAGACGCTTTTCGAGCAACGCCAAATCGTGGATACGCTGACCGCCGCCGATGATTTCGCCGTAGCCTTCCGGCGCAATCAAATCGACGCCCAGCGCCACTTCAGGCCGGTGTTCATCGGGCTGGAAATAGAATGCTTTGATTTCGGTTGGATAACGATCGACCATTACGGGCCGATCATAATCCTGAGTGAGCAACGTTTCGTCGGTATTGCCGAAATCGCCGCCCCAGGTAATTTCGCTGCCTTTGGTTTGAAGCACTTTGACGGCATCGTCGTAGCTCATGCGAGGAAAGGGCGCTTTTATGCTTTCGAGTTTCGAGAGATCGCGTTCCAAGACGTTTAAGTCTTCTTTGCGATTTTCGAGAACGCGCGCTACCAGCGAGACAACAAGATCTTCGGCCACGCGCTTCACTTCTTCGAGATCGGCGAACGCCATTTCAGGCTCGACCATCCAGAATTCAGTCAGATGGCGGCGTGTTTTGGACTTCTCTGCGCGGAACGTTGGACCGAAGCAATACACTTTGCCGAAAGCCATGGCATTGGCTTCGTTATAAAGCTGGCCCGATTGCGTAAGATACACCTTTTCGTCTTCGAAATAATCGACTTCGAAGAGCGTGCTGGTTCCTTCGCAGGCGGCGGGCGTGAAGATAGGCGTGTCAACGAGCGTGAAGCCGTGCGAATCGAAATAATCGCGAATGCCTTTTACTACTTCGTGGCGTATGCGGATCGCGGCGTGCTGGCGGCGACTGCGCAGCCAGAGGTGGCGGTGATCCATCAAGAAATCAACGCCGTGCTCTTTAGGAGTTATAGGGTAGGGATGCTCTTCGGGTACGCGCTGAATAATGCGCGCATCGATAACGTCTAGTTCGAAGCCGCCATGGGCGCGTGCTTCCGCTCGCACAGTGCCGAAGATTTCGAGCGAGCTTTCTTGAGTGAGCCCTTTCAGCGCTTCGAACACCGCCTCTGGCAGATTGCTCTTTACGGCGACGCATTGCATGAGTCCGCTGCCGTCACGGATTACCGGGAAAACAATTTTGCCCGATTTTCGGAGGTTGTAGAGCCAGCCTTGGATCTTGACCAGTTCGCCGGCGTGCAAATGCGCGTCGCTGATTCTGATCTTCTTGGCCTCGGGCGGCGCAACAGGCGGGTCAGCCGTTGCGGCAGCCGGATGTATCTCACTGCTCATAATAACTTTCGTATTTCTCTAGTTGTTCCACCGCGCGCTTGGCGTCATCGGCGGGGTGCTCAATCTTGGGAACCGATTTCAATTCCAATACGAGGGGGTATTGATCGGGCCGCGAACGCAAAAGCGACATCGCGTGTTGCCAATCGATACCTCCTTGCCCGGGAAATTGATGCAGGTCGCTATGGCCGTCGTTATCGTGAATATGAGTAGAGCGGATGCGCTCTTTCATCAGCTCGAATTCGGCGGCGATTCCACCGCCCATATGCGCATGGCCGATATCGAAGCAGTAGTTCAGGTTGAGATGAGTCTGCGCCAAAAAATAGTTGAGCCGTTCGGCCGAAGACAGAGCGTTTGGAATGTTTTCGAGCAAAACTTGCACGCCGCGCTGCCCGGCGAAGACACGGATTTCGTCCAGCGAAGAGAATGCCATTTCGATGCGGCGCTCATCCATCTCTTCGCCTGCCGTGCCTATGTGCTGAATCAAATAACGGAAGGGGACCTGCTCGGCAATCTCCAGGGCGCGCTTGATTTCATCCACCACCGCCATGCGTTTCGCTTTGAGCTTTTCGGTAATGTCCAGGACCGCATGGGGTCCTGAGCGCCCCCACACATCATCGTTATATAAAGGCGAGTGCAACGCGTGCATCTTCAGAGGGGAATCGCGGAACCAGTGGCCCAGTTCGCCAATTTGCGCAGTGTCGCGGTAATCCAGGTGCTGGCGGGCGCAATAAATTTCAACGCTATCAAAACCTGCGTTACGGATTCGTTCTAGGCCCGCTGTGGTGAGCCGCTGATGTACGAAAAGATGAGTGGAAAGCACGTGCTGCATTTTTGGTGTTCTCGATTGTAACTGAGTAGTGCTTAGCCGGCGACGGAGTTCTTCGAGAGCAATCAATATCCGGAAACTTTACCGCTCAGGCGCGATTCAGTTCCGCCCTCGAGGGAGCCATTATTGACTACAATGGCCTCGACTCTCGCCACACCGCCGACGGGTTTTATGTCGTATCCCATGGCTCGCAGCTCTTCAGCAGCTTGTGGCGGAAAGCCATTTTGCAGGAAGAGCGTGTCGGGCTTCCATTGCTCGTGAAAGCGGGGAAGGTCGACAGCGTCCTGCGCGTTCGTATGAAAATCGAGCACGTCAAGTATCACCTGCATAACGCCGGTGGTGATCCGGGAACCGCCCGGCGCGCCCACCGCCATAAAAAATTTACTATCTTTAGTGATGATGGTGGGCGTCATGGACGAAAGCGGACGCTTTCCCGGCTCAATGGCATTCGCGTCACCGCCCACAACGCCGAACATATTCGGCACGCCTGGCTTGGCAGCGAAATCGTCCATTTCGTCGTTCAACAAAAAGCCCAATCCCGGCGCGGTAATTCCATTGCCATATGAGTTGTTCAGAGTGTATGTCACCGCTACGGCGTTTCCCTTTTCATCGACCACATTGAAGTGAGTTGTCTCGCTGCTTTCAAACTGCGAAAGGTGCGCCGCCTGAGCTCTCGGCAAGCCCGGTGCGACCATTTCGCTGGGCGTGGCGTGATTGGGGTCGATAGTTTTGCGGCGCCACGCGACGTACGCCGGATCGAGCAGCGGCTTCACGGGCACGTTGTAAAAATCGGGGTCGCCGAGATATTCACTGCGGTCGGCGTAAAAACGGCGCATGGCTTCGGCTTCGTAATGGACCGCCTTCACGGAATCCGGACCGTCGCTTTCGTAGCCGGTGCCATCCAAGATTGCCAGCATTTGCAGCAGGCCGACACCGCCGGCACTGGGAGGGGGCGAAGTAATGATGTGGAACTGTTTGTAATCGCCCTCGAGCGGAGTGCGTTCCGCTGCTTTGTAACTTTTAAGATCGGCCTCTGTGATGAGTCCGCCGTTTGCCGCCATGGCCGCAGCTAAAAGTTTGGCGGTTTCACCTTCATAGAAGCCTTTTGCGCCGCCCTTAGCAATTCGTTCCAGAGTGGCGGCGAGTTCCGGCTGCTTCATAATTTCCCCGGCCTTATAAAGTTCGCCACCGCGCAGGAAGATGCGCTTCGATTCGGGATCAGTGCCCAACATTTTAGCCGCTGAACTTAAACTTTCGGCTTCGCTTTTGCTGAGCGTTACGCCGTCGCTGGCGAGTTTCACGGCGGGGGCGACCAGATCTTTCCAGGCTCTGGAGCCAAACTTTTCGTGAGCAAATTCGAAACCTGCGACTGAACCCGGAACACCCGAGGAACGCCAGCCGAAGATGCTTTCCTTAGTAGGATTACCTTCTTTATCGAGATACATGTCGCGGCTGGCTTTTTGTGGAGCGCACTCGCGGAAATCGAGGAACGTTGTTTTGCCGTTGGCGAGGCGGATGAGCATGAATCCGCCGCCGCCCAAGTTGCCCGCCGACGAGTGCGTCACCGCCAAGGCAAAGCCTACTGCTACTGCGGCGTCAATGGCATTTCCGCCCTCTTTGAGGACCTGCAGACCGACATCGGCAGCCAAGGGCTCCTGGGCGACCACCATGCCGTGCTGAGCACGAACCGGCTCCTTGGCGAATACCGAGATGCTGACAGCGGGGAGCAGGCACACCAGTGCAGGAACAAACTGCCGACATCGCATGCAAGCCAGTCTAACAGTTGTACGCATCACGTTGGCGCCGCGCTACGCGAGCAGAATGGAAGTTTTGGAAATGAGCTCGAGCCGCACGCTCGGGGGCGGGATAAAGACTATTTCGCAACGCTGATGGCGCGGAGCCGAAGAGTAAGGCGGCTCTTATATCGAGACGCTGTATTCTTCTTAATGATGCCCCACTTAGCAGCGCGGTCAACGAGCGAGAATGTGGCCGGAACTACTTTAGCTGCGCCCTGGGCGTCTTTTTGATCGAGAAGGCGGCGCATGGCACGGATTTGGTGCCGCAGCCGGGTCTTTCTGAGCGGTTGACAGCGGTCCGCCTTTCCGCGATTCGGACGCGCTTCAACGAAGATACTGTATTTGCCATTTACCTGCTAAACCTGGATTCGTAAATTTACTTTTATATGGTACCTAATTAGCGGATGAGGGTGCAAATGCTTGGTAGTGTCCTAATCTTGCGTTGAATGGAAAACAGCAGTTTGCGGGCCGGGTATCTCTTGTTTCGCCGTGTGTCATGCTAAAAACCTATGACTGAGCCTGTTTCGAAAATTTTAGGTCATTTAGACGAATTCTTGCACCCCAAATCCAATCAGGACCCATCTGTCGTCCGGTCAAACCGTCTTGCGTCATTGCAGGCTGCATCCGCTGCATGCGGCCTAGGGCCATTCGCAGAAGTTCCTCCAGGATCGTCCATGAACATCCAGCGCGCGGACAATCTACAACCAGAGATCGGCGACCAGATCGATAGCCTTGTTAAAACATTTCGACTAGACGGTATCACTGCGGACTCCGAGGTTGAGGCCAAAGTGAAAGAACTTGTTACCAAGATCAAAACCAAAGCGTCCAGCCGCTAAGCAGTCGCGTCCCAATCAACCCATAAGGATCAGTCCGCCTCGCGAGGATTCTGGTTTAGCCCCAACAACTCCGCAATTGTCCAAACATGATCGGTCAACTCCGCTTGCATAGCCGGAGTAACACGAAGCGACTTGTGGACGCGGCAAAAGTTGTAATAAGCGAAATGCAGGCAAAGCGCAGCCCAGTGATTTTCAAACTTTTTGGAGAAAGCCATTCGTTAGCCGTGTCATACGGCGAACCTGCATACGAACAGTGAGATTCTGACGCTCTACAATCGATGTGCAGATCCGTTTGGGATCAGGATTGCCGCTGACTGGGACAACCCTCACGGATTCGACTGTGGCGGGAGAATACCGCGCCTCGCCTTCCGTGCCAGCCTTGTAGACCTTGATGAGTTGCGCGAAGTCTACGCGGTTTCCAAACGTGGTGGTAATTGCGCTTACGTAAGGCGCAAATCCATCCGTGGTGATCTGAAAGCAATGACCCGGCTTAATCGCATCGCGTAGACCTTCAATGAACACATCGGTCGTCTTCTGGTTGCGACGGCCTAAAGAAAAGTTGATCACTAGTTTGGTGTTCCTTTCGAGGCTATAAAGCAATAAGCATCGCCCAATCCATCTTCATTCTCGGCGACTTCTTTGGCTGTCTTATGGCCTTCCTTTTTGCGAATGTAGCCCCATATCTCATCGCATTCCACATCGGACGGCGTGAGGTTGCATACGCGCTTCGCCATCAGTTTCCGGCTTTCTCTCCAGCGACGGCGAGAAGTCGGCAGATGGTATCGCGGTGTACGTTAGTGATTCTTTCAGCAGTACGGATGCTGGTTCCTTCAAGCAATAGTTGGAGCACAAGAACAGCCTTTTCAAACGGGATAGTCATTTCGCCAAGCGGCTTGGCGTGGGCTTCGGTGTAGGTTTTGCCGCAATCGGCGCAACGGAAGCGCTGTAAGCCGTTGCGATGGGTCCCGAAGCGTCGGCACTGAATGCGGCACTCAGGGCAGATCATCTTGGTGTGGGCTTTGGCTTGTGTGCTCATGGTTTTATTATACAGCAAGCGCCTGCTGTTATTCAAGATAGACGTGCATTGAAAAAAGCGGGGAACTGGGTATTCCCCGGAGGTTCCCCGCTTGTTGAATAGGGGCTTTCACCCCTATAATGGGAATTCAACGGTGATCGCCAAAGATCCAATTTGAATCTTGATCCTGGTTTTGCCGTCGACCTTGCGAACAGTAATTGCCACTGTTCACCACCTTTCCGGCCCGGTTCTGTTGGCGCAGACCGGGCCTTCGTTTTCATTTACTGCCTTTAAGCCTGATTGGTGATATGGTGACGGCGCAACTGGTCACCAGGTGATTTTTTTCTGAACCAATAGATACAGGGGTTCGGTTCACACTTAGTCACTGGTGACTGCCTCTAGGTCACTAGTGGCTTGTCGCAGAGTAACCGTTACCAGTGAGAGTACGTCTTATAGAGGTGCGTATCGCGCCTACGATCCAATTGAATGAAGAACAGAGAAGCGAACTGAGCAGCATCAGCCAGTCACGCTCGCTCCCCGCCGGGTACGTATTCCGAGCCAGACTGATTTTGATGTTGGATGAGGGAGCTAGCTTTGCGATCATCCGCCGGCGGTTGGGGACGACGAATCCGACGATTATTCGATGGAAAGAGCGCTTTCTGGCGCAAGGAATGGATGGCTTGGACACTAGTCATCCGGGCCAGCGGCCCTACCGACTCACCGCGAGTTTACGAGCCAAGGTCTTGAACGTCACACGCAAGAAACCGAGCGACGGCTCGACCCATTGGAGTTGCCGTAAGTTAGCCGATGCACTCGGCATCAGCAAGGATCTGGTTCACCGAGTCTGGCGGGAGGCGGGAGTCAAGCCGCATCGGCTGGATCGCTATATGGCCAGCAGCGATCCGGATTTCGAAAAGAAAGCGGCCGATATCATTGCTCTCTATCTTCAGCCTCCGCAACATGCGGCGATATTTTGTGTCGATGAGAAGAGCGCCATTCAAGCGCTGGATCGCCTCGATCCGGTATTGCCTCTCAGTCCAGGACGGGCCGAGCGCCATGGCTTCGAATATTACCGGCACGGCACCTTGTCGCTCTATGCTGCTCTCGATACTAAAACCGGAAAGGTTCACGGAAAAACGTCCCCTCGCCATACCAGTGCAGACTTCGTCGCCTTTCTAGGCGAAGTCGTCTCCACTTGCCCGGCCAAACAAGAGATCCACATTATTCTCGACAACCTCTCGGCCCACAAGACCAAACTTGTCGATGACTTCCTGGCCGACCATCCGAACGTACATTTGCACTTCACCCCGACTTACTCGTCCTGGCTTAATCAAGTCGAAATCTGGTTCTCCCGGATCGAACGTGACGTCATCTCCCGTGGTGTCTTTACTTCTGTCTCCGACTTGGCAAGAAAGCTAAAGCGCTACATCGGCGCCTACTCCGCCCACGCTAAGCCCTTCAAATGGAAGTACTCCGATCCCTCTCGCCACATTGGTAACGTTATCTTTGCGACAGGCCACTAGGAGATCGGTAATGGTCTTAGGGGCAGAGCTAAGAACGGCTTGTTTTTGGTTTATAAGTGCCAGTGCAAAATCTTGAAATTGTCCTTCTTCGATCCAATGAACCAGCATCCGTTCTGCCTGAACGTCGAAGCAATAGACAAAATGCTTAAGTGCCGCGTTCTCTGCATTCGCTGGATCATCCACAATTGCGCGTGTTAGGTCGGCGTAGGCTCGCTCTACGCTCTCACACGCAACTCCGAGGGCTGAAGGGATGCCTTTTGGTTTTAGTGGCACGGCCTGTAAGTCCCCTTGCGTCTGGTGTTCCATCTAAACGTCAAATTGATTCGCTAAGTGTACTAAAGCGCTATAACGAAAATGCAAACAGTTTTAGAGTCTCTCGACATCAAAGAAAGCCCAATAGCAATAGCAATAGCACCGTGGTTGGTGCGTACAATGAACCGGATGACGCTATTGGTTGGAATTATTGGAACTGACGGTATAGTTCTCGCGGCAGATACTAAATCAATCCGTCCATCCAATGATGGGCGGCAGGTTTGCGGGAGCGGCGACGTTTACAAGATTTACGAACTAGCACCCAAGTGCGGCGTAGCGGTTGCTTTCGCTGGTGATTGGGTCGCGAACGCGGTAGCGAGCGAAATAAGAGCGAGTATCACGGAAGGGCGATTCCAATTTGAGGATGTACGCGCATCCTTAGTCGAAGCGGCGGACCAGCGGGTGCATCTTGTAGGTCCAATTATGGACGAACTAAACAGGTGCCTAATGGTGGCGATTTATGCGCCCGATGTTTCGGACCCTCAACTATGGGTGGTTGAGATTCGCCCAAAACAAAAAGGATGTACAGCGATTCAGGAGAAAAGAATAGCAATTGAGGGAGCTACGGCTAACACTGCGACTTTTTTCAAACGCTATTTTCAAAGAGGGAAATCAGTTCAGCAACTAAAACTCTTGGCGGCACATATCATTCTGATGGGGAACGAAGCGGACAACGCAATAGAAGGTTTGTGCATGGCTGTCTGTGATCGGCATGGGTTTCGTTACCTAGCGGAGGCCGAAATGGATGAACTGGAAAAGCAGTCGCGAAGGATTGATGAACTAATAGGTGAGCGGCTCAGTAGTTAGCTAGCTACTCCGCCTTCTTCGGTCTTCCGCCAGCTCTAGTCTTTCGCATGGCCGCAATCTGCTTGAAATACTCCGGCCCTCTTTGCGCGGTCTTTGATCCGCCTTTGGCACCCATCGCTACTGCCGGGTTTTCCTTTGCTAAGTCGGTAGCCAGTTTGATGGCCGCGCCTAGAAGTTCCCGCGCACGAGCAACAGAAGGATGAGGACTGGAAATCGTGCCAAGCGCAAGGTCTGCTTGCGAGATGATACGCCGAAGCGCCTTCACATCTTCGCGGGTGTTTGGACTTGCCACGCTTCAACCGTAACATGGAAGCAAGCGCTTGCTGTCTGGTCAGAAAGTTTGTTCAACGCAAGATAAGGACACTACCAAATGCTTCTAGGCACAACCGGAATGGCCAGCCAACCATTCTGGGATATCCTAGAGAAGCAAAGGTGGGCCACACTATGCCAACTCCCTCTCGTATGCTCCGCAGCTCGATTCTGTCGCTGTTGCTTACTGGCGGTGTTGTTTGGGCACAGCAAGATGCGCAACATCGGGGAGTTCATCCTCGGGCCACGGCCGACGATTACGTGGCGAAAGCGGCCGGCCCGAATGAGACGTATGCCGCGTCGCTAATCCCGGTGGACCAAGCGAAGCACCTTTTTGCATTCGATATCAGCGGAACCTACCTGGTTTTTGAAGTGGCGTGCTTCCCGAACGCTGACCGCACCTCGCAGATAGACACCGATGATTTTGTGGTGAAACTCCCGAAAGGCGCGTTCACGCATCAAAGCGAAGCTGCCACCGTAGCTGGTGATATTCAGCGGCAAAACACGCCCAGGCGAAACACGGGCAATACCGATGTTGTTACGGAAGCAAGCATTGGTTACTCCAGCGGGACTGATCCGTACACGGGGCGGCGAGTCAGCGGCGTCTCTACGGGCGCGGGCGTGGGCGTGCAGCATGGGGGCGACCATCCGCCATATGCCGATCCAGCTGGCGTGTATGTGGATCGCGATTTGCTGCAATCCCAGTTACAAGCGCGCGCTTTGCCTTCGGGCAAATTCGACCATCCTGTGGCCGGTTATCTTTATTTCCTAAAGTCGCAAGTGAAAAAGGATGCGAGCGGAAACATTGTGCTGGAGCACATGGGCGATACTGGCGCGCCGCACGCGGACTTGACGATACCCGCTAAAAGCCGCTAGGCCGAAGCTTGATAGGCGCGAAACGCTTTCGTCGCAAGCCAGATTCCCACCAGGGCAAAGACCCATAGGCAGGCCAACCAGATCGCGACGTGCGACCAATCGGCGCTGCCCGATAAAGCTGTCCGGCCGGCCTGCACAGCCCAATTTACCGGATTGAGTTTTGTGGCCATCTGCATCCAGCCGGGCATCAGCGGGCTGGCGATAAATACCGGCGCCATAAACGTAAGCGGCAACAACAGGAAGTTTACTGCGCCGATTACCGATTCCTGTTTGCGAACCATAAGCGCCATCGCTATGGAAAGCGCCCCGAACGGCAATCCAAGGGAAATCGCCGCGATCAGCAAGACCAGGAGGCCGACGATCCCGCCTGCATAGCGAGCGCCCAAAAGCGATCCGACGCAGAACAGAATGGACGATTGCACAACGGTAACGATGGCCAGGTAGGCGAGCCTGCCCATAATAATGGCGGGTCTGCTGACCGGCGAAACCAGAAAACGGTCCATGACTCCGTGATCGAGATCGAGGATTACGCCCATGCCTGTCCAGCCCGAACCGAACAAGGCCGACATGATGACCACGCCGGGCGTGAGGAAATCGATGTACGAATTGGTTTTGAAACCGGGCAGTTCCACCACGCGTTTGAATAGCTGCCCATAGAGGATCAGCCAAATCAACGGCTGAAACAGGGTGAGCGCGATATACCAAGGCTGCCGCAAGAGGCTGCGCAACACGCGTAACGTCAGAAACCAGCAATGCGGGAAGAAGCTCACCGCGCCACCTCCGTATCAGCCTGCTGAAAGCTCTTGCCGGTGTGGCGCAAATAGACATCGTCCAGCGAAGGGCGCGACACTTTTACAGAAGAGACGCGAACACCGGCAGATTCCAACGCCACCAGCATGGGCGGTACTGCCGTGGCGCCTTGCTCGGCCCGTGCATGCACTATCTTACCGGTCAGTTGCAAGCCGCGCAGTCCGTCCATTGCTCGCAAAGCTTCGACGATTCTTGCCTCATCGGCCAGTTCGGTCAGCTCCACTTCCACGGAATCTCCGCGCAATTCGCCCTTCAACTCTTCGGAGGTTCCTTCGGCGACGACGCGCCCGCCGTCAATGATGGCAATGCGCTGCGCCAATTGGTCGGCCTCTTCCAAATAATGAGTTGTTAGAAGGATGGTGAGACCTTCGGTGGAGAGCCGGGCTATTTCGTCCCAGAGATTCGCGCGGGCTTCCGGATCGAGGCCGGTGGTGGGCTCATCGAGAAACAACACTTTCGGGCGATGGATCAAGCCCATTGCGATATCAAGCTTGCGCTTCATACCGCCGGAGTAGGTTTGGGCCACTCGACCGGCCGCTTCCTTAAGAGAAAAGCGTTCCAGCAGTTCGTCTACGCGCTGTTTCAGGTCTATTCCCCCAAGATCGTGCAATTGCCCTTGCAGCGTCAAGTTTTCACGGCCGGTAGCAGTATCGTCAACGCCCGATTTTTGCGCAATACAGCCGAGGGCACGGCGAACTTTCTGGGGTTCTCGGAGAACATCGAAGCCGGCGACTTGCGCCGAGCCCGAATCAGGCTTCGACAGCGTTGTAAGAATTTTGATGGTGGTCGATTTGCCAGCGCCATTTGGTCCGAGCAACGCGAAGATCGTTCCGGCGGCAACTGAAAGGTTTAATCCATCAAGAGCCCGAACGTTGTTGCGGTAGGTTTTCTTGAGATCGCGTACTTCTATCGCTTGGGTCAAAGCCGATTGCCTCCGCTAACGGGGTCACAGTTAATAATTGTAATGTGATGCGCGGCCAACACCAGCTCTGCCATGTCCAATAGCGAAGAGCCGAGTCCTGGCTCGGCATTCTGGCGTACTGTCAAGCGCATCGATAAGAACAAGATCAACAACTGGTGGATGGCGGTACGGAACTCATTGGCGGTCGCGGTGCCGCTTGGCGTGGGGATTGAGATCGGCAATCCGTTAGGCGCGGTCGCCATCAGCACGGGAGCTTTGAACGTCTCTTATTCGGATGGCCGCGACCCTTATGGACAGCGGGCGCGCCGGATGCTTCTCTGGAGCTTGTTAGGGGCGATCACGGTTTTTATAGGCTCGGTCACTGGTTCGCATCCGATCAGCTCTATTGTCGTCGCAGCGGCCTGGGCTTTTGTGGCCGGAATGCTGATCTCAATCAGTACGCACGCCGGCGACCTGGGATTGAATACGCTGGTGACGCTGATTGTTTTTGCCGCGCGCGGTGCAATGCCCCTGCGAGGAGCATTCTACGCAGGATTATTGGTTTTGGCGGGCGGCTTACTGCAAACGGTTTTCGCGCTGTTCTTTTGGCCGGTACGCCGCTATGAGCCGGAGCGTCGAGTGGTGGGACAAGTTTATTCGAAGCTTGCGAAAGAAATCGATCCCAATGCCGATGTGCTGCCCATCGCGCCGCTTGCGCCGGTAACTACTGAGACAGAAGACACGATCGCCGCACTTGGACGCGATCACAGCGTTGCCGGTGAGCGCTTTCGCTTGTTGTTCGACCAAGCCGACCGGTTGAGGCTTTCGATCTACTTGGTTAGCCGTCTGCGCGACGAACTCGGCGAGAGGGACGATCAGCAATCGGACGCCGAGGGCGATGCCGCCGATCACCTGGATTCACTTTTGCGGCTAACCGCGAAGCTGCTGGATTCAGTAGTCGAAGCTCTACGGAACGACCGTCCCGCGGCTGATTCCGTTTGGTTGCTTGGCGAACTCCACCGGCTGACAGAGAGCATTCAAGCTCAGAAATCCGCCTTTCCGCTGGCAGCCAGCATTGCAGCGGCGGTGGATGCCTTGGGCGGGCAGCTTCGGTTAGTGAACCGCCTGGCCGCAAATGTTACGCCACAAGGCGAGCACAATTTCAGTGAGCATGAACAAGCTGCGCCTATTAAGCTGCGGGCCGCAAACTGGCTGGCGACCTTGCGCGCGAATCTCGATTTCCGGTCGGCCATCTTCCGCCATGCAGTTCGCTTAAGTCTATGCGTCGCCCTCGCCGATTTGATCGAAAGAAGCGTCGGATGGCAGCGCGCTTACTGGCTTCCTATGACGGCGGCGGTGGTGTTAAAGCCCGATTTCACCGCGACATTCAGCCGTGGCGTGTTGCGGCTGATGGGAACGTTTGGCGGCCTTGTGCTGGCCACGGTTCTGTACCATCTGTTGCCGCAATCAGGGTGGACCGAATTGCTGCTGGTAGGAATTTTCACTTTTTTTCTGCGATATCTTGGACCGGCAAATTATGGGGTTTTCACGGTCGCAATAAGCGGATTAATTGTCTTCCTGATTGCCGCCACCGGCACTGGAACGACGCCCGGCCAAGTGGTTGCGGCGCGCGCCGTGAATACGTTCGCCGGCGGCATACTGGCGCTGATTGCGTACGCCCTTTGGCCCACTTGGGAGAAAACACAAGTCTCAGACGCCATGGCCGATATGCTGGATGCCTGCCGCTTGTATGTGCAGGCAGTGTTCCAGCGATTTGGAGAGGAGAACGGCGCTCCCGATGCCGTTTTGGACAAACGGAGGCGCGAATGGCGCAGGATACGGTCGAGCGCCGAAGCATCGGTGGATCGCGTGGTGAGCGAACCGGGAATCACCGCCGCCCGGCGCGATTGCCTCAACTCAATGCTCGCCAGTTCGCACGCGCTGATTCATGCCATTATGGGCCTTGAAGCGGGCATGCTCCAGGCGCACACGCATACATCCGCCGAAGTGCTGAAGGCTTTTGCGCGCGACGTCGATTTCACCTTGTACTTCCTGGCGTCTGCACTCCGCGGATCGAGTCCAGCGGGCGGCAATCTCCCAAGGCTGCGGGAAGATCACCGCCGTCTTTTGGAAGCGCGCGCCAGTTTTTCAGGCGAGGACGAATACGTACTTATTGAAACCGACCGCCTAACCGTCAGCCTGAACACTCTGCGCGAACAAATAATGCGTTATGTGAGCGGCTGTTGAATTAAGACAGCAGTTTATCAAGCGTAATGGGCAGATCACGCACCCGCTTGCCCGTTGCGTGGAACACTGCGTTGGCAATTGCCGCGGCAGCGCCCGTTATTCCAATTTCACCGATACCCTTCGCGCCGATAGGATTAATATGGTCGTCGTTCTCTTCCACCCACATAGCCTCAATCCTTGGAGCATCCGCGTTCACCGGCACATGATATTCCGCCAGATTATTATTCACCCAGCGGCCTAGGCGCTCGTCCATCATGGCGTGCTCTTCGAGAGCCATTCCGATGCCCCAAATCATGCCGCCCAGCAATTGGCTGCGGGCTGTCTTCGCGTTCAGAATCTTGCCCGCGCCGAAACACGCCACCATCCGCGCGACCTTTATCTGTCCGAAATCTGCATCCACATGAACTTCTGCAAACTGCGCGCCGAATGCGTACATGGAATAGGCTTCCTTCTCCGATCCCGGCTTTGCCTCGGCCTTTGCTTCAATGGTTCCTTCGCCTATGTGTCCCACTAGATCGGTCAGGCTCACCTTCTTTCCTGGACTGCTGTTCGCAGTGAGATATCCGTCTTTGATCACGATGTCGGAAGCTTTAACGCCATTCAACGGCGACTCCGCGTTACTTACCGCAATCTGAATCAACTTTTCGCGCAGTGCTTGAGTGGCTGCATAGACGGCCGAACCTGTACTCGCCGCGGTCTGAGAGCCGCCCGATACAGGGGTTTTCGGAAGTATAGTGTCGCCCAGGCGGAATTTGATCTGCTTGGCGGGTACACCAAACGTTTCTGCCGCTATCTGAGTCATGATCGTGTATGTTCCAGTGCCCAGGTCTTGCGTGCCTGCATCCACTGAGATGGTGCCGTCGGCATTCAGCGCTGCCGTTGCGCTGGACGCTTGGCGTCGGGTCGGATACACCGCCGTCGCCATGCCGTAGCCGATAAGCTCATGTCCCTCGCGCATCGAACGCGGCTCCGCCTTCCGTTTGCTCCAGCCAAACCGCTCCGCTCCTTGTCTATAACACTCACGCAGCGATTTGCTCGACCACGGCTTGTTCTCGTGCGGGTCGCTTTCCGCATAATTTTTCAGCCGCAGCTCGATCGGATCTATCTTCAATTCATACGCGAGCTCGTCCATGGCACACTCCAGCGCATAGGTACCAGGAGCTTCTCCCGGCGCGCGCATGAATGAAGGCGTTCCAATATCCGACCTGACCAATCTATGACTTGTGCTGTTATTCGGCGTGGTATATAGCATCCGGGCCTGGCAGGCTGGCGGCTTCCACAAATTCATCAAAAGTGGAAGTGTGGCTGACAGTATCGTGGCGCAACGCGGTTAGCGTGCCATCTTTCTTGGCGCCCGCCGCAACCTGCTGATGGGTATAGCTGCGGAATCCAAGCATGCCAAACATCTGTGGACGCGAAACGGCCAACTTCACCGGGCGGTTTAACTGCCGGGCCGCCATGGCCGTGATCACCACATGTGACCAGACCGGGCCTTTGCTTCCAAAGCCGCCACCCAGGAATGGCGAAACGATTCGAATGTTCTCTTTGGGAATACCCAATAGCGTTGCTGCCCGCTCTTGATCTGAGAACACACCCTGTGTCGCGTCGTAAAGAATCAGGCTATCGGGCTTGTCCCAGACCGCGATAGTGGCGTGCGGCTCCATCGGGTTATGAACCTCAAATGGAGTGCTGTAAACGTGCGCGATCTTGGCGTTCGCCTGCGACATTCCCGCTTCCACGCTGCCGCGCTGCGAGGCCGCCGGATCGCCTCCGCCGCCAGCCTTAGCCTGCGCGTATGCATTTCTCAATCGTCTTTCCAGATTCACTTCAGGCTTCTCGCTGCTATAGCGGACCTCAACCAAGCGCGCGGCTTCGATCGCGGTCTCAAGATTTTCAGCCACCGCGACGCCAATCGGCTGGTTGGCATACCGCACTACATCATCCTGAAAGAGCTGGACCACCCTCCCGGTCGGCCCACTCTTCCCGGTGGGCTGCATCTGCGGAAGCTTCGGCGCGTTCTGGTTAGTCATCACGAGCAGAATGCCCGGAAGCTGCTGGGCGGCGCTGCTATCGATAGATTTGATCCGCCCCTTGGCGACGCTGCTCATAAGCAAATGCGCATAGGCAACGTTTGGGATCTGATGCTCATAGGAGTATGGCGCTCGACCGGTCACTTTGAGTGGTCCGTCCACTCGATTCATGGGCTTTCCTAATATCTCGTCCATTTGTTTGCTCCGCCTACGCGGCCCGCGATGCCGTCATCACCGCGCGCATAATGGCCCGCTTCGCCAGTTCCACTTTGAATGCGTTGTCGCGATGCGGTTTAGCAGCTCTGAGTTCTTCGTCCGCCGCCGTTCTAAGATATCCTGGGTCGAGTTTCTTACCAACCAGGAAGCTTTCCGCTTTCGTCGCGCGCCAAGGCTTGTGAGCTATTCCCCCCAGCGCGATGTGAACGTGTCGAAAGGTTTGAGACTCATCGAGATCAACCACCGCCGCTGCCGACACGAGCGCAAACGCATAACTGTTCCTATCGCGGATTTTCAAATAATACGAACGGGTGGCGTACGGCATCGCCAGGCACGCTTACGGCGGTAATCAACTCGCCCCTCTGGAGATTCGTATCCAGTTCCGGAGCGTTGCCCGGCAAGCGGTGAAATTCGTTGAATGGAATTTTGCGTTCGCCTTTTGGCCCATTCACGTGAACAACCGCATCGAGCGCAGCTAGCGCGACACACATATCGCTGGGGTGCGTGGCGATGCACTCTTTGCTCGCGCCCAGAATGGCATGAATGCGCGTTATTCCTTCAAGCGCTGCACAACCGCTGCCCGGCTGGCGCTTGTTACATTCGTGGTACGTAGGGTCGTAAAAATAATAACAGCGAGTGCGCTGCAGCAGGTTGCCGCCGGTAGTCGCCCTATTTCTCAGTTGTTGCGAAGCTCCTTGGAGAATGGCTTGGCTCAGCACCGGATAACGCGTTCGGATCAATTCATGATTGGCCAGATCGGAATTAGAAACAAGCGCGCCGATTCGAATACCACCCTCGTGCGCTTCAATGCCCTTTAGAGGAAGCCGGTTTATGTCGATGAGAGTAGTTGGCTGCTCGACACCCATCTTCATCAAATCGAGAAGATTCGTACCGCCGCCTAAATAATGCACCTCGGCACTGGAGCTGAAAGCCCCGGTAGCTTCTTCTATAGTGCTAGCGCGGATATAGGTAAACGGCTTCATGCAGTCTGCCCTTCGGCAACCGCGCGCACCGCCGCGACTATTCCCATGTAAGCCCCGCAACGGCAGATATTGCCGCTCATGCGTTCGCGAATCTCTTCGTCGGTCAATTCAATCGGCTGCCCGGCCCTCGCGTTCAGCGTTACGGCGCTCGGCGCGCCTTTGTGAATCTCGTTCAGCAGCGCCACCGCCGAGCAGATCTGTCCGGGCGTGCAATAGCCGCACTGAAACCCGTCATGCTCTATGAAGGCCGCCTGCATGGGATGCAGCTTGCCTTCTTTTGACAATCCCTCAATGGTTGTGATCTCGTCGCCGTGGTGCATCACGGCCAAGCTCAAGCAGGAGTTAATTCGCTGGCCGTTCACCAGCACAGTACAGGCTCCGCACTGGCCGTGGTCGCAGCCCTTCTTCGTGCCCGTGAGCTTCAGATGTTCCCGCAGCAGGTCGAGAAGGCTTACCCGGGGATCTACCTCAATATCTTGCGGTTGGCCGTTGATGGTCAAACTCGCTTTGACGGGAGCGCTTTGTTGCTGCTCCGCCATTTGACCGGAGACCGGTACACTGGCTGCAAGCGTACCCGCAGCGGTAATGCCGACGAAATCACGGCGGCTGACCTCAGCTACCGGTGCCGGACGATGTTTTTCATCCGAATTCATTTGCTGGCTCTCGACGTTAGACAGCAAGATCCGGCAAGTGTGACACTGGTTACTCCACCGTGGCGGTCGCCATTTCGAGCCCCGTAGGCTGCCGTTCAGGTTCCCCGCTCGTCTTCACGAAGCTGCGCAAGATTTCAGCAACACTCCAGGCTTGCGCGCAGCAACCACGGGGCGCGAAGGGCGCCTCAGCGTCGAAGATTTCGCCGACCGTTCCAACGCACGCCGATTGAAGATGGCCCTTAAAGCCGCTGAGAAAACTGCGAGCCGTCCGAAAGTCTCCCGGGTGGACCCTCAACCACGCGTCGACAAACGGACCGATTAGCCAAGCCCAAACGGTACCTTGATGATAGGCCGCATCGCGCGATCGCAAATCGCCATCGTACTTTGCTTTGTAATCCGGATCGCCCGGCGCCAGGGAACGCAGGCCCACAGGCGTCAATAATCGCTCTTTCACTATATTCAATACTGGCTTCCACCGGTCTTCGTCGAGAACTGGATGATCCAACGATATGGCGAACAGTTGGTTGGGACGGCAGCGCGCATCCGGACCGCCCTCGTCGCCGTCAATTACATCGAACAGATAACCACCGTCCGCATTCCAGAAGCGCCGGTTGAATGATTCGTAAGCGCGGTCGGCATGTTCGGCAATACCGTTCGCTTCCTCGTTCCGCTCGCTTTCACGCAGCCATGCTTCCAGCAAACGCAACGCGTTATACCAAAGAGCGTTAATCTCAACAGCTTTGCCGCGCCGCGGCGTCACCACCCAGCCGTCTACCTTGGCATCCATCCACGTAAGCTGGTATCCGTCTTGCCCCTGTACCAGCAAGCCGTCGTTCTGGTCGACGTGAATATTGAATAAAGTGCCGCGCAGATGATGACCCACAATGTCGAGGAGCTTAGGCAGGAGATGGCTCAACAGATGCCTGTCGTCGGTGTGGCGAATATAGCGGCCAACGGCATGAAAGAACCACAGCGTCGCGTCGGCGGTGTGATATAGACCGTTCGTCCGGCCCTCCGGGAACATGTTAGGAATTAAGCCGTCGTGAATGTAGTGCGCGAACGTGCGCAAGATGTAACTTGCCTCTACCACGCGTCCGGTTGACAGCGTCAGCCCTTCCAGGCTGATCATGGTGTCGCGCCCCCAATCGGTGAACCAGTGGTAGCCCGCAATGATGCTGCGAATTTCGTCTCCAGCGGCTCGCGCGCGCGCGGTATCCTCCGGCCGTCCCACGGGCGTAAACACAAACTGATCGGCTGCCCAGACAAGTTCACGGCAAATCCTGTGACACGCCTGCGGATGGGCTTCGCGCAACAGCCGCTGCTTCCGGTCCTGCTCGCTGTCCCATGCCTGCATCGGAGTCAGCGCCGCCATGACTTCCCACGATTCGGTGGAAGCAACCAAAGTCGCCGTCTCGCGCTCATCTACATCGATGGTGAAATAGCCCGGGCTCCAGAGATCGCCTCGGAACATGTATCCCCGGCTTCTCTCAACCTCGTACAGCACGTTCGAAATCTTCTGCGAGTGGATCGAAAAAGAGCTGTCCTTGCCGTGCAAATTGAACCGCAGCGGAGGAATGGCGCCTTCAGCCTTTAACTCACAATTACGATCTCGAACCGTCAACGTGTAAGTTTCCAGTGGAGTGTTCACCGGCGCTTCATGCTCGCGCATGTTAACAGCGGGCCGCAACCGCAGCTTGATCGGTTTCGAGCCGTAGGTTAGGCGATAGATGATGTACACGGTATTCTGGCGGTGCGGCATTACCAGCCGCTTTTCGAGCGAGATGCCCTCGAACTCATATGTCCAGACAGGTAACCCAGCATCCAAGCTGAATCGCGAGATGAACCTGGCGCGTTCACTCTCATCGCCGGCCTCGGTGTGCAATCCGTTAAGAAGAACGCTGCGGCCATCCGGGAATATCGCCTCCTCCAGAATGTCGTTCAACATCATTGTGCGGCCCAACGGCGACGGCAGTGCGGAAATCAAGTAGCCGTGGAAGACGCGAGTAAGTGTGCCTCCTACCGTGCCCGAGGCATAACCGCCGAGGCCGTTCGTTACCAGCCATTCGGTATGCGTGAGCGTACGCAGTTCGCCTTCACTCAACGGCGTATTAGCGTTTCTATTGAAAACATCGGTCATTTCTTGACAGGCTCGGGCCGCAGCAATACCGCCGCTTGGCCTGGTATTCTCCAATTTTCATCGCTGTCGAGTTCGGCGGTGCCGCACCCGCCGTATTTAGGGTCGTCACTTGACCACAGCGTTTCCCATTCACAAGACGCCGGCGGACCCAACAGCGGTTCAGGCGATGGATTCAACTCCAAGTCCACGCCCAGATTGATAAACAGGAGCCGGTCGGTCATGAAATCGGTCGAGAAGAAACGAATCGCAAAGCAACTGGCCGACAGCACCGCTCCGTCAATTCCATGCGCCCCCTGCAACGAAATCACCGGATCTTCGCGCCGCAATTTCAGCAGGTCGCGATGCAGATGGTAGATTTCACCGTGAATTTTCACTTCCGAATGATCGATGCGCGAACGCCTGAAGGTAAACGGCGACGCGGGATCGTCTAAGCGATGCTTCATCTCGGGATTTCGCAAAGCACGCCACTGCTCCAGAAACTCCACTCTCCCATTTCTAACCTTCGCCGCCAGTTCGGGCTTGTGGTCCGCAAAGAACAGGAACGGATTCGACGATGCGAACTCCTGGCCTTGAAATAACATCGGCGTTCCGGGTGAGAGCAGCGTCAATGCGGTCATCGCCTTCAGCCTGCCGGGCGAGGTGAGAGCGCTTATCCGCCATCCGCGCGCTGAATTCGCAATCTGGTCGTGGTTCTGAATGAAAGTGACCATCGCCGGACGTGGCAGTCCCAGCGTAGATGTGCCGCGCCGCTTCTTCTGCCAGCTGTAGTATTGGCCTTGGTACAGGTAGCCATGCTTCACCGCCGAAACAAATTCCTGCGCAGCACCCCGATAATCGCTGTAATACGCATCGGCCTTGCCAGTGAGCGCGACCATCGCCGAATGGTGAAGGTCGTCGTTCCAAAGCGCATCGAGGCCGAAGCCTCCTTGCGATCGAGACTTGATTAACCGAGTATCCTGCCTCTCATTCTCACCAATAACCACAATGCTTCGCTTCCCTGCCGCCTCCCTAGCCGCCTGCACAATCTCAGCTAATATGTGTGGTTCAGAATCATCGTGTATGTCCTGTGTTGCGTCGAGTCGTAAGCCGTCTAAATGAAATTCGCGAATCCAGTAAGCGGCGTTCGCGAGAAAAAAATCGCGCACGGGTTCGCAATGTTCGCCATCGAAGTTGATGGCCGGGCCCCAATCGGTGGTGTACTTTTCCGTGCAATAAAAGCTTGAGTATTTGGTGAAGTAGTTGCCATCCGGTCCGAAATGGTTATAAACGACATCCAGAATTACTCCAATTTCCAACGAATGCGCACGGTCGACGAAAGCGCGCATGTCATCTGGCGTGCCATAGATGGAAGCGGGGGCATTGGGCTGAACGCCGTCGTATCCCCAACCGAACTTGCCGGGGAAATCCGCTACCGGCATCACTTCAATCAGCGTAATTCCTGTGTCGTGCAGGTATTCCAGTTTTTCCGCTGCCCCAGCCCAAGTCCCCTCGTGAGTAAAGGTGCCAAGGTGCATTTCATAGATCACCTGACCTTTCAGCTTCACGCCCAGCCATTCGGCATCGGACCATTCGAACGCGCTGGCATCCACAACTTCCGAGAAGCCGTGGGGACCGGTTGGTTGATAGCGCGATGCTGGATCGGGATACGCCTCGCCCTCATCAAACAGGTATTTGTACTTGACTCCGGGCAGAACACCGACGGCGAATCCAGAGAAGTACCCGAACCCTTCGGCCTTCAACGGACGTGGGTTGCTGCCGTCCTCAAAAGTAACTGCAATCGACTTGGCATTCGGCGCCCACACGCGAAACTGGGTACCACCCGCCTTTGCCGAATATTGAGCGCCAATGGGCATGGGCTGCCTCCGCTCGGTTTCAATAATAGGACGGACGATTGTCTTGGGCAAGGACATGAACGGACGTACAAAAGATAGACCACGAATTGCCCGTGATATTTCGCACCGATGCGGATTGTGATTGAACCGCACTGAGAAGCGGACGGACCGTATCGTAAGGGTGACAAAATGATTCTTCATGCGCGCGTCCTTTGCGGCAACTTGCCTTGTGCTCATCCCGCCGCTCTACGCCGCAGACCCTTGCTGCGAGTAGGGAGAGGGTGCGCTGACGGATTATGGGATTGACAGAAGATTTGGCACAGATCGCCATACAGGAAGCAACGCTGCAGTTCGCGAGTTTCGATGAAGAGGCCGCTTGGGCGTTGGGATCGCGGCTGCGTATAATGGCCGTCTCCCGCGCGCTGACGCTGGTGATTGATATTCGTAAATTCGGGCAGCCGCTTTTTTTCAGCGCGTTGGCGGGCACGTCGCCCGATAACCCGATTTGGGCTCAACGAAAGGCCAAAGCTGTGGCGCGGTTCCATCGCAGTTCCTACGCCATGGGTTTGGAACTTCAATTAAAGAACACAACGCTGCTCGATCGGTTTGGCTTGACATTGAACGAATGCGCGGCGCACGGCGGAGCTTTCCCGCTGAGCGTGAAAAGCGCGGGAGTCATTGGCGCGGTTACCGTTTCCGGTCTGCCGCAACGCGACGATCATCAATTTGTGGTGGAGGCCCTGTGCGCGGAGTTAAAGCAGGATTTTAAGGCGTTGCGGCTGAGCGATTAGGACGAGATTCCTACTTCCTCCTGTTCCGATTCAGCGAAACTAAGCTGCTGTGTTCCTGCGCTTGCAAGGGCGCGGCGGAACACCAGAACGCCAATCAACCACAAAATGTTTACCCAAGCAAACCAATCGCCGAAGCGCGTATAAAGCGTCATTGTGTGATGCACCGGCGCATTGGCAAGCAGCGTGGAAAACGGCTCGGCGCTTGACGATTTTTCGGCCAGGATGCGGCCCCGGTCGTCGCTCACGCTCATCCTTCCCTGCTTTGCAACGCGGACGATGGTGAACCCGTCTTCCACGCCGCGCATCACGGCCATCCGGTCATGCAGCCAATCGTCAAGTATAAAGTCCCAGGCGGGCACAATCATCAAACCCACTTCGTCTTTCCCATACTGCCGGCTCAATGCCGGGAAGTCCAGATCTTTGCAAATCTGCACGCCCCATTTGCCGCTCACCGTGGGAATCACCAGCCGTTCTTTCCCCGGCGTCTCGCGATCTTCGAAACCGGGGACAAGATGATGCTTGCGGTAGATGTAATGCCAAAGTTCCGCGGAACCAGGCCAACTCAGCAGCGCCTCGTTGTATCGATGGCCGCCAGCGGCAAGTTCTACGCCAACCAGCACTACGGCATCAGAATCGTGAAGCGCATTGAACTGCGGACGGCTTTCCACAGGGGCGATTTTTTCGGGAAGAACAACCAACTCGGCGCCGTCGTCAATCAGACGGGAAATCTGGGTGTTGTACTCGCGAAATAAGCGCTGCTGGGCGGCCCGATCTTGCGGAAAGCGGTTCTCCTTGACGTCTGAAGCCACTAGGCCCACTCTGATTTGCGGATCTTTCCTGCTGGTGTTCGCCAGTCGCGAAGCACCCCATGCCAGGGTGAGAGTGAGCAGCGAACCCACCGCGCCGGTGAGTATCAGCTTATGGGAAAGTGTTGCTTTGCCCACCATGAGCGCCGCCAAAGCGCCCGGAATAAAGAACAGGAAAAAGTCGATTCCGCTTGGTCCCCCGAGCGAGGCGACTTGCAGAACGGGCAGGCAGTTCATTTGCGAATACGCGAGATCGCCATAGGTGGAATTCGCGCTGAGCGCTTGTAGTGCGTATTCGAACGTCACCCAGACGGAGGCAAACGACAGGGCCGCGCGGCCGAGTTTACCCGCCAGAACGAATTGACGCCACAATAAGACCGCTAGTGCAAACACCAACGCCGGACCAAAGATAGCAAGCAACAAAACTGCGGCGGGAAGTTCAATCATTCCATGGAGAAATTTCCATTCGTTCAGATCGCCAGTCGCCCATGCGCCCAACGCCATGCCAAATGCTGGCCAGCGGTTTACGCGTGGCGCAACGAACAGCACCGGAAGTGCTGCGATCCAGGTGAGCCACCAAACTGGATGAAGGCCGGTTGCGAGCCAGAGCATGAAGGCCGATACGGCCGCTGCGACCGCACAGGCCAGCGATTTTCTGGCAGTCGTCTTTTCCATCTCTCAGAATAAAGACGAATATCCATCAAATTCGTTCGCTGGAAAAGTAATTTAATTAAGCTAGCAGGGCGAAGTAGCGTTACCCTTATTCCATGGTGCAGGTGAACCCGAGCTCAAAAGCGCTCTGGAATTCTCACGTCATCTTGAATGGAAAGGGTCGAGACTACTATGTCGGTAACTTCCCCGGACCGCTTTCTATCAAGTCGATGGTTTGCGGATTAGCTGCCTGGGAGACGGACGAAGGTCGCTTTGAGATAGGCCCGGGCTCTTGCCTGGTCATAAACGACGGACAGCCATATTCGATAACAGTAGATTCGAAAGAGACAGTCGAGACCTTTTGCGTATTCTTCGCCGCCGGGTACGTGGAAGACATTCAGCGAGCACTAACCCACTCCGATGCCGCTCTTTTGAGAGAGCCGGCCAAAGCCGAAACCGTCGAATTTCACCAACGTTTTCAGCCCAACGATTCCCTATTGACTGCTTTGTTGCAAAGCTTACGTGCGACGGGCGGCGAAAACCTCATTCTTCGCTTGGCTGAAGCCTTGATATTCCAAATGGCGGAAGTTGGGGAACAGGCAGCGAGGTTGCCGGCGGCCAAGCCGTCTACGCAGGCAGAGCTGTCGAAGCGCTTGCATCGGGGGCGGAACGTGATTGAAGGATCGCTGGGCGAACGACTTTCACTCGAAGATATCGCTCGCCAAGCGGCACTCTCGCCCTATCACTTTCACCGTTGTTTCACCCGTCTCTTTCGCGAGACACCGCTCGATTACCTGAGCAGGCGCCGCATGGAACGCGCATCAGATCTGTTGAAGAACACCAGCATGCTTGTGACGGAAGTTTGTCTGGCCTGCGGATATGAGAGTCTTGGCTCATTCAGCACGCGCTTCCGCGAACATACCGGTTGCTCACCCAGGGAGTTCAGGCGAGGCGCAATTTAGCAAGATCCGAGAAGTAACTGGCGGTGATTCGCCATAAGCTTCCCTACATGGAACTCTTGCTTTTTGCCTCTCTGGTAGCCGCCGCCGCGTTTCCGGCCGATGCAGATCAACATAAGGAGATGCTCGACGCGGTCAAGCGCGGCGATGCGGCGGCCGTTGCCGGTCTGTTGGATTCAAATCCAAGGCTGGTCGATGCCCGCGACACCGATGGCGTTCCGGCCGCGCGTATAGCGACGTACTACCGGCATCCCGAAATTGCCAGGCTTCTGGTGGATCGCGGCGCACATCTCGACATTTACGACGCAGCCGCTATCGGTGAAATGAAAACTCTGCACGAGGCGATTGAGCGCGATGCCTCTTTGGTCAATAGCCGCTCCAACGACGGCGCAACGCCGCTAGGTTTGGCGGCTTTCTTCGGCCACAAAGACGCTGCGGAATTTCTTCTCAACAACGAAGCCAAGCTGGATCTTATTGCCACCAATCCGGCGTTCCCGTTTTCTGCGATCCATTCCGCTGTGTCGGGAGGTCACGGTGATATTTTCGACCTGTTACTTGCTCGCGGCGCTGACGTGAATGTGAGAGAGGGCGGCGGGTTTACTGTGTTGCATGAAGCTGCCGCCATCGGTAATTTAGAGTACATTCGTGTGCTCCTGGCTCATGGAGCTAATCCATCGGCCAGAACCGACGACGGCAAACTGCCCGAAGACTTCGCGCGGGAAAGAAAATTAACAGAGGCTCAACAACTGCTGGCGAATGCCCGCATCAACGCACCGATACCGTAATTGCTGTCAGGCATAAGCCGATTTGCCCGCCTTCTGAAAGCTGGTTACTTCATGCAAGAAATGAAGCCCCGCATTAATGGCTGAGTCGATATCGCCGCTGCTGACTACGCTGCCGGGGCGTTCCGCGAATCCATCGCGAGTACGAACAAAAATCATCACTGCCGGTACCCGCTCCGCCACGATCATCGCATCATGTCCGAGACCACTCACCATCCGAGCCACGGGGTACTGCGCTTGCCGCAACGCCCGTTCCGCGATCGCGACTAACCCCTGGTTCAGGGCCACGGCTTTTTGTTCAAGCTTTGGTTGCACGTCGAAGTGCAGCTTGCGCCGGAGTGCCACCTGCCGCCCTTTTTCAAGCAAACGTTCGATGGTCACGCCCAGCGTTCTGTCCAGGTGGTGGCGCATATTGAGATGAACGGTGACTTCCGACGGCACCACATTGTGCGATCCCGGCAATACCCGAACGTCCTCGACTGTCGCCACAAGCCCGGTCACCGAACGCGCTTCTTGTTCCACCATGCCAATCCACTCGGCGGCCCCGCTCAGGGCATCCCTGCGGAGATTCATGGGCGTTGTACCGGCGTGGCTCGGTTCGCCGAAGAACTGCACGCTGAACCGGTTGCGGCCGGTTATCGATTCCACCACGCCCAGGGGTTTGTTAATGCTGTCGAGAATCGGGCCTTGCTCCGCGTGAAATTCCAGAAAACAAAACGTGCGCGGATTCAAAACTGCGTACGGGAGCTGCATGGGGTCGAGACCAAACTGTTCGATAGCCGATTTCAGCGTGACTCCGTTGGAATCTTCCGTTTCCAACAGTTCGGCATCAATGCGGCCAATGATCGCCCTGCTCCCGATAAACGGCACGCCGAATCGAGCGCCCTTCTGTTCGGAAAATCCAATTACTTCCACCTCATACGGCAAGCGTTCGCCATCGAGCGCCTCTACCACAGCAATGCCAAGCACGACGCCTAAAACGCCGTCGTAAGGACCGCCCCCGATTACCGCGTCTAAGTGTGACCCGATCACCAAGCGGCCGCCGCTGGCGCTTTCTCCCGCGTAGATGCCGCGCAGGTTCCCAGCCGCGTCTAAGTTGACCCGCATTCCCGCCTGTTCCATCCAACCCCGCAGCGATTGGTGGCAAAGACGCATGGACTCGCACAGAAAAGGCCGGAGTGTTGTGTGAGGCGATTCACTGAACCGTGCAATCTCCTCACACCGTTCTAGAACTCTTTGGGATAGAGACAATAATCTAACTTAGCCGACCAGCCGCCAGTTCGGATTACAAAGCCATTGAAAACATGCGAAAAAGACGTGGCTATTGCCTTGCCGCCGCTGCACTGTATTTTTTCCACATAGCCTTGTTCTGTAACATTTGAATGAATATCCCACCCACAACTGAGCGCGCCTGGAACCCGACCTGCTTGGCGGTCTTAGTGTCGTACCAGTCGCTCAAGGGTACGCGAGTCGGCGAATCGTTCGCAAAATCGTAGGCAGGGTCAAAGAGTTGCGAGAACCCTTTTCTAGATCCCGTCAAAGAAGCCGTCCATGCCAGCCAATCGATCTTCGTATAATCGGCGCGATTGTCCAGTGGAAGACCGTACTTGTTGGCGTGTGCTTTGTAAAAAGATATTTCTCTTTCGGAAATGGCCGTTGGGAAGAGGTTCAGATCGAGGAGTTTGTCCCAGACCAGGTTGTATTTTTGGCTCCATGTACCAGGGCGGTCAAACGCCAACCGGTCGTGATCGCCATCGTTGGCAAGCTTCGCCCAGCGCTCGGCGAAATCTCGTGCCATAGCCGAATATTTGTCGTGAATGTCACGGTGGCCCAGCATGCCGGCCAGTTTCCCGTAAGCGCCTAAAGCCAGAATCGCTTTGATGGAGAGATTGGCATTATGCGCCAGGTGCCCGGCAAAATCGTCGGTGCAAAGCTGGTTTTCAGGATCAAGCCCCTTCTCTTTCAAATACTCTGCCCATTTTGTGAGCACTGGCCAATGCTGCCCCGCGAAATCGGCTTTGCCGGTCACCTCCGCAATACCCGCCACCATAAGCAGCATGTTGCCGCTCTCTTCCACCGGCATCTGGTCCTCCTCGGTCTTTTCGCCTCCGCCGTATTGCTGCCCGTCCGCTAGTGGATAGCGGCCAAGATCGTGCGGAGCAAACGGGAAAGGCCAACGCGGCAAATTCGCATAATCCAGAATCGGCTTCAACTGTCCTTCCAGCAGGCGCACGTTAAATAGGAGAAAAAACGGCGAGCTTGGGTAGGTAACATCCACCGTATCGATCGATCCGTTGCTGAAGTTTTCTTTTGAGAAGAAGAGCGGGGTTCCATCCACATCCGCCACTAACTTGTGCGCCGCCAGTGTTTGCCGGTAAGCAAGCGCGCATAGCTGCGCGTATTTGTCTCCGCCCACCTCGCGCAAATCGGCCATCACCGTTTTATCGAAACGCGCGGAACGCTCTTCCAGTTTTGAGTAATCGCGAAGCGCGGCGGTCAAAAGTTCGGCTGCGCCATCGCCATTGCGCCGCCAGTAAGGGCGTAAATGCCGCTGAAAATAGTCAATTGAAAATTCATCGTCATACGCCAGAACGACCTGTCTAGAAACTGCCGATTTCGCCACCGTTCCCAAGTCGAACGAATACGCGAGCACCGGAGTAGGTTGTGCATAAGGCTGAAAGCTTTTCAAGTCATCGCTATTTGGTACCTGCCCCGTTGTGGTGAAAGCTTTGATTGCTTCCCGGCGGGTTGTAGCCGCCCGTGAGGTGCCGCTTTGAACGGGCGCGATTGCATAAAGGTAACCCCAATCGCCCCGCAAATCGTCACCCGACTTTTCGAGTACAGGCTGCTGCTGGCTGCCGGTTCTCAATACTTCGTTATCGCCCAGACGAAAGCGCGACCAAGTCACTGGCTCATCCCTCGTGTTCACTGCAATTTCAGACCCCGCGTCGAAATAGAGTGCCGCTTGATGACCCGCGCCATTCGTCGATTCAACGTTCCAAGTCAGATAGGTAGCCGGTCTGGAGAGTACATCCAAATCGTCAGGCAGCGATGGCGTTAGAAATGTAAGGTTCACCCGAACGCCGGCTCCCGCAAACTGATAAATGGTGTGAGTAGGCAAAACCTCAAGCTTTGTTTGCTCCAGCGGCGTTGCCCCGCGCGGGTCTGAACCCATCAGCCGATAGATCTTCCCGTCGATGCGAATCAAGCTGGTAAGCGAATGGACCGCGCCAGTCCAATGCTTCGTCGGAGCATCGTTGAGGTGATCGGCCATCGACCAGATACTGAAGTACGGATCGTGCGTAATCAGCGGCACGGCTGGCGGACGGAAATCAGCCGCGGCAGCCGGAAGTGTGAGGAGCAGTGGTGCGAGAGCGAAGCTTGCGAAAATGCGATTCATTGTCGTTAGACATTGAATCACGTTCGAATAGAAGCGCAAAGCTGTTAGACTTCAAGTCTTGCTCACCTTCCTGCGATTGCTGCATCTTGCAGATAGCGCCCTTCCCATTGGATCGCTTTCCCATTCCTACGGCCTGGAATGTTTAACCAGCGAGCGCCACGTAACGCGTGACAACATTTTCGATTACATAAGCAACCTGCTCGATGAGAGCTGGCTGATGGATGCCGTTTACTGCCGGACCGCGCACGGATCAACGAACGATATGGCCCAGCTGCAAGCGTTGAATGAACGCTTGAGCGCCATACGTGTTGCAAGAGAAACGCGGTTGGCGAGCCTTGCGCTGGGCCGCCGCTTTCTAAACTTAGTGGCGGATTTGGAGCGTTCCGAGGTGCTGATAACGGCGCTCGCGCTGGATGAAATGCACTTCGCCGTTGCATTTGGCCTGGTTAGCGGGGCGCTTCGGTTCAACGCCGACGACACCGTGATGGCATTTCTTCATCAGAGTGTATTGAACATTCTTTCAACGGCGCAACGGCTGATCTCATTGGGGCAAACCGACGCCGGCCGGATTGCCTGGAACCTCAAACTCCCGATACTTGAAACCACGAAGAAGAGCGCCGCGTTGAAACCGGAAGATGTTTTCTGCTTTTCGCACCTGCCGGATTTAGCGTCGATGCGACACCCTGTTTTGCCGACTCGATTGTTTATAAGCTAGGCGTTTGCTCTTGGACCACGCTACTCTAGCGCTCAGCTTTTTGGTTTCCCCGGATCGTGGCACCTATATGCGAGTTGGCAAGCAAGATCCGCCGTGGCGTGCCATTCGCGGATTTCGGAACGAGTCGGGCGAATCTCTGGTGCATCTTCACAACGTATCGGGCGGGATTCTGGGCGGAGACTTGCTCGAACTGCAAGTTAATTTGGACGCAGGTGCACGCGCTCAAGTCACTTCTGTCGGCGCTACGCGTATTTATCGGCAGAAGCCGGAGCGAGTGTGCGCGAAGCAGACAAGCTGTTTCCATGTAGCGGAGGGAGCGCTGCTGGAATACTTGCCCGATGCAGTTATTCCCTACGCCGACGCCGGTTTTCATCAGGAAGTGGAATTTCACCTCGCTCCCGGGGCGGGACTCATCGCGTGGGAGATCCTTGCGGCTGGGCGAACAGCCTATGGCGAGTCGTTTTGCTTCGATGAGTTCACCTCCGCGACGGCCATCCGCAGCCCCGGCCGTCTGC
The DNA here is from genome assembly GCA_963718465.1 of Bryobacterales bacterium. GTDB lineage: Bacteria > Acidobacteriota > Terriglobia > Bryobacterales > Bryobacteraceae > Bog-105. The sequence goes on from CAVQZK010000025.1 coordinate 128,591, forward strand.
TGGCTTTGGAAAGATTTTCGCTGCGGCCGAAGGCGCAAGATATGCGTTCCACGGCGCGATTTGGGCGTTTTGAACACTGCGCAACCATGTGGGTCTGCCTGATTGACGACGATGCGGCGCGCTGGTTGACTCTGGAGCGGTGTCTGGGCGAGCTCTGCGGCGGGATCTCAGATGCAAAAGCGCTCTGGGGGGCGAGTGCTCTAGTAGAAAAAGGCATTGTCATCCGCGGCCTTGCGTGTGAAGCTAATTTGATAATGAGAGGTCTGGAAAGATTTTGGCGAACCGTGAAACAGCATGTTTGGAACAGGCATGCGGTGATGCCGAGGAAGATGAATTGAAACCTTGCACTTAACGCCGAGGGAACAAGAAAAGCTGCTCATTTTTGTCGCAGCGGAGGTGGCCAGGCGCCGCAAAGGCCGCGGTTTGAAGTTGAACTATCCGGAAGCGGTGGCCATTCTGACGGCTGAGATTCTGGAGGCAGCACGCGACGGCAAAACAGTTAGCGAAATTATGACGTTTGGCGCCGCCATTCTGTCCCGAAGCGACGTTATGGAGGGGGTTCCAGAGATGATTCACGACGTCCAGGTGGAAGCTACTTTTCCGGATGGCACGAAGTTAGTAACAATCCACGACCCGATCCAGTAAGTCAGGCACTTATGATTCCAGGCGAATACTTTCTTCAACCCGATCCGTTGGATGCAAACGCAGGACGTGAAACCTGTACGATATTGGTGCGCCATAGCGGCGACCGCCCTATACAAGTGGGCAGCCATTATCACTTCTTTGAAGTAAACGCTGCGTTGGTCTTCGATCGGGTGAAAGCGCGCGGGATGCGGCTGAACATTGCCGCGGGAACGGGAGTCCGTTTCGAACCGGGAGAGCAAAAGGAAATAACACTGGTGGCGCTGGGAGGTAAACGCCGGGTTTTCGGCCACCAAGGCAAGATCAACGGAACCCTATAGGGGACAACGCCATGAGCTTGAAAATCCCCAGACGAACTTACGCCGATTTGTATGGCCCGACAAAAGGAGATCGAGTCCGGTTGGCGGACACCGAGTTAGTGATCGAGCTTGAAGAGGACTTCGCCTGCTACGGCGACGAGATCACCTTCGGAGGCGGCAAGGTGATCCGCGATGGCATGGGGCAGAGCAGCACTGCCGCGCGTTCTGAGCAAGGCGTACTCGATCTGGTCATTACTAATGCCATAGTCATCGATCACTGGGGAATCGTAAAGGGCGACATTGGTATTCGTGACGGCAAAATCGTCAAAGTGGGCAAAGCCGGTAACCCCGACACACTGGACGGCGTTGATCCTTTGCTGATAGTGGGAGCATCCACGGAGGTCATCGCCGGGGAAAATATGATCGTCACGGCCGGCGGTGTGGACAGTCACATTCACTTCATTTGTCCCCAACAAATATTCGAAGCTCTTTCAAATGGCACGACAACCATGATTGGCGGCGGCACAGGTCCGGCAACAGGTACGAACGCGACCACGTGTACGCCTGGGGCGTGGAACATAGCTCGCATGCTCGAAGCCGCCGAAGAGTGGCCCATGAATTTCGGTTTCCTGGGCAAAGGAAATGTCTCAAGCGAAATTCCGCTGGAGGAGCAACTCGCCGCCGGCGCATGCGGTTTGAAATTACATGAGGATTGGGGCAGCACTCCAGCGGCTATCGATCATTGCCTGGCAGTGGCTGATCGTTACGACGTACAAGTGGCAATCCACACCGATACAATCAACGAATCCGGCTTTGTGGCGGACACGATCGCCGCCATTAGAGGCAGAACCATTCACACGTATCATACGGAGGGTGCCGGCGGAGGACATGCACCCGACATTATCAGCATCGCGGCGCAACCAAACGTTTTGCCATCTTCCACTAACCCAACGCGTCCACTGACAATCAACACGATTGCCGAGCATCTGGACATGTTAATGGTCTGCCATCACCTGAGTCCGCTTGTTCCGGAGGACGTTGCATTTGCTGAAAGCCGAATCCGGCAGGAGACCATTGCCGCGGAGGATATATTGCATGACCTCGGTGTTTTCAGCATGATATCCAGCGATTCCCAGGCGATGGGGCGTATAGGTGAAGTTGCCACGCGCACTTGGCAGACGGCGCACAAAATGAAATTGCAACGGGGGCCGCTGCCTGAAGATTCGCCCCGCAATGACAATGCGCGAGTAAAGCGTTACATTGCAAAATACACAATCAATCCCGCTATTACGCATGGCATTGCCGAATATGTTGGCTCCATTGAACCAGGGAAAATGGCCGACCTCGTGCTGTGGAAGCCCGCTTTCTTCGGAACCAAGCCGGAACTCGTGATCAAAGGAGGTTTCATTGCATGGAGCGTTATGGGCGACGCTAATGCTTCCATTCCGACCCCACAGTCGGTGATTTACCGTCCTATGTTTGGATCGTTCGGCCTGTCTCGCCGGCATACCTCGCTCACATTCATGTCGCAAGCCGCCGTTGAGGCCGGTACCACTGCGAGACTGGGGCTGCAGAAGCAAGTTGCCGCCGTGGGAAAATGCCGCAGCATCGGCAAACGGGACATGATTCGTAACTCGGCAGTGCCAAAGATAGAAGTGGATCCAGAGACTTACGAAGTGCGCGCCGATGGCCAACTATTAACATGCGAGCCGCTGAGCGTGCTGCCGCTGGCGCAGCGGTATTTCCTTTTCTGAGGTGATTATGAAACAACGTCAGTGTTCATCGGGCGTTTCGCGTGGGAGTAGCGGGGCCGGTTGGAAGCGGGAAGACAGCGCTCGTGGATACTCTGAGCCGCAGCTTGCGGGACGAATACAGCGTGGCTGCGGTAACGAATGACATCTATACTCGCGAGGATGCCGAGTTTCTGATTCGAAGCGGCGCGCTTCCCCGGAACGGGTTCGCGGGGTGGAAACCGGTGGGTGCCCGCACTCCGCCATTCGCGAGGACTGCTCGATGAATCTGGAGGCTATTGCGGAGCTTGAGGCGACCCTCGGACATGTAGACATTATGTTCGTGGAGAGTGGTGGAGATAATCTTGCCGCTTCGTTCAGCCCCGACCTGGCCGATGTTTCGATTTATGTAATTGATGTTGCTGGAGGAGATAAAATCCCTCGAAAAGGAGGGCCGGGCATAACTCGTTCCGACCTCCTCGTTATCAATAAGATCGACCTTGCGCCGCATGTGGGAGCCTCCCTTAGTGTCATGGAACGGGACTCCAGGACGATGCGAATTGATAAACCATTCCTGTTCACAAACCTGAAAAGCGGCGCGGGTGTAATGGACGTGAAAAGATGGCTGATCGAGCAGCTCAATCTGCCGCGGCGTGAATTGTTCGAGGCCCGCTCATACGAGCAGCGACAGCATACGCATCGACACACTCATAAGAAGACGAGCCATCTATTCTGAATGGCGCCACTGAAAATTATAGTAAGTGCCGGTTTATATATGATTAATTCACGCCGGCCTATGGTTTGGAAAAGATGACCCTGCCGTTTTTGATCGTTGCCTTTATCTTGGAAAAGGCAGTGACGGTTTTGCTCGGGTCGTCTTCAAGAACGACTAAATCGGCATCCATGCCGGGTTTAACCCGGCCGCTGCGATTCTCAAAACCGAAGCGAGTTGCTGGATTTGTGGTCAACGAAGCAAGTATGGCTCGATAGCCCATGCCGGCTCGTGACAAGAGGTCGAATTCGAGTTCCGTGTCGAAATGATCTGTATATCCGATATCTGTGCCGAAAAGAACCTGGCCGCCTGCGGATGAAAAGGCAGCCAGCTGATTGACCGCGACACCTATAAGTCTTTCGCGCCGATCGTCTGCTAAGTGAGCTTTACGAGCCTCGTAATCATATAAGGTCAACGTAGGAATGAGCGCCATGTGTGAGCTTAGAAGGCGGGGAACCATTAAGTCCCAGTCTGGAGCTTGAGGGGCAGTGTGAGCGAGAACATCTACTCCGGCTTCGATGGCAATAATCACACCAGCCGAGTTCTGCGGATGCGCAAAAACCGGAACATGGTAGCGGTGCGCTTCGCCGGCGGCCGCTCGCGCGATAACCAAGGGCATGTTAACCACGTCTTGCGCTTGAGCCGATCCAGTAAAAAGCTTTGCTCCATCTGCGCCGTGGTTGATCTCCGACGCAACTCGTTGCTTAGCCTCGGATGGCGAGCGGACCACAGGCATTGAAAGATGATGATCGAGCAAAAAACGCTGTATATAGATTGGCTGCAATGTCCAGATGGGTTCACCAGTGGTTAGAATACGGGGGCCTCGCACACTTCCCTCGTTCACCCGCCGGCGGAGCGCGAGCGTGTTCGTAAGAATGGACGCGATGTCGAATACAGTCGTGAAGCCCCAGCGATTAAACATTGCGTCCATTTCATGGTTTAGCTGAGCCGGAGTTGCGATTCTTGCATTCAGTAAAGGCGGCGTAATTATATGAACGTGACTGTTCCAGAATCCCGCTGTTATGTAGCCGGCGGAGCAATCCAAGAGTGAAACTCCTGCCGGAATCTTTATTGCTGACCGAGAACCGACGGCGATGATTTTTCCATCGTGGAGGATGATGACGGCATTCGGAGATTGGCTGATCTTCGGGCGAAGTGTAAACCTTGGCGCCGGTAATTGCAACATCGGCGGATTGGACACTTTGTGCAAAGAACAGAACAAAAAGCAGTGCCAGTCGCATAACATGTTCCAGTTTACGCAAATGACACCATTGCGCAATCATTCATCGGGGGTTTCTGGGAATCGTCATCTGCGCTTCTGTCTCGCTGCTGCCCTTCTGGTTCACCAATGCCCGCCGGTGTTCGAGATTACGGCGCGAAGTAGCTCGACACATCCAAAATCAGGTGCGTACTACTCGAACTGAATACATCCACGGAGCCATTCGCCACCGGCACAATTGCCATGTTCGATGTCACCGCCCCATCCTCTGCATTTAACGTCGAGACTAGCGGCATGCTCACTCCATGAGGCCAGAGCGTCAGAAAACCCAAATCGCCGGGCGGGACAACCGTGGCATTCACTACCAAGGCCTGAGCGGTCGCCGGAGTGGCGCAGGAACTTGCTATAGCGTCTACCAGCAGGGTTCCAACCAACGGTGTTCCCGGTGGCGGATTGCGGGTGTCCACAAGCCGGCATGGCGTCACCGGGTAAAGTGACAATCCACCGGTTGCGGGCGGTCCGAAATAGCCATTTATGTCAATCACCAGATCGCTAGCGTCACTTGTGTAAACGTCAATGCCGCCGTTCGTTCCCGCAGGCACAATAGCCGCATTCGCGGTCACTGCTCCGGTGGATGCATTCAACGTAGAAACCAACGGTTGCGATTGCCCGGTAGGCCAGGTGGAAATGTACCCTACCGGACCGCGTGGAACGGCCGTGAAGTTAAGCGAATATGCCTGTGCGGTAGCCGGCGCGCCGCAGCCGCTCGACTGAATGGGAAAGTGACGCGTCTGACTGCCCGCCAGTACCGGACCGCCGAGCGCGCCCGCTGCATTGCGTGTATCGGCGGCCCGGCAAGGAGTCAGGGGATAAAACGCGAGCGAGGGCGTGTTGTCCGGGGCCGCAAAATAGCCATTGATGTCCACAATGACATCGGTTGGGTCGGAAACGTAGACACTCACCGCTCCATTAATTCCCGCGGGAACAATCGCAGCGTTGGCCTTCACTCGGCCATCGGAGTTCAACGTAGAAACCAGCGGTTGCCCTTGCCCGGTCGGCCAGATCGAAAGAAAGCCCAACTCGGACTTCGGCACAACGGTCACATTCAAAGAGTATGCCCCCGCATTATTTGGAACGTTGCAGGCGCTATTCGGGATCGCGAAATCGCGTGTCGCCATCTCGCTCAGCGTGGGGCCGCCGAAGACCCCGTCAGCGCGCCGGGTATCGGCCACCCGGCATGGGGTGATCGGGACAAACAGCAAGCCGACTGTCACGCCCGCTGAGTTTGATGGACTTTCCTGCCTTTGACATCCGCTCGCAATCACGTTACACGATGTCACGATTCCGTTGTTGCTCGACAGGATGCCGGCCCAGACGCTCGCGGCGTACGAGTTGACGTTGGTGAGGTTTTGCGGGCCGCTCGCCGCCGCATTATCGATTCTCGAACGGTTCGTAGCGCGCGAATCATAGAGGTTCACGTTATTGAAGTCCACGATACCGGTCGAACTATTGAGAATGCTATCGGTACCGGAGGCGAACTGGTTCGGATCCATGGAAGTGAAATTGCTCGCGGTCACAAATGGCGTATTCAGCACGACGAGCGATTGAAAGCCCGCATTCTTGACGGTGACGTTGGATAAGTAGACTTGATCGCCCTCCAGCAGGAGACCGCCCGCTGCCGCCCCTCCATACGTACTGGCGCCTACTGTGTCGAATGAGACATTATTCAACTGTAAGTCGTAGTTATTGGAGTCAAGTAACTGCAGGCCCCAGGAGGGCGTGTTAGTAACAACGACGTTAGATATCGACACGCGCAGCTTATTGGTGCTGGGCGTATCGGTCAGCAGCATGATGCCTGCCTGGTCGGACCCGGTGTTCATGCCCGTGTTGCTGATCGTGCCGCCGGTGATAGTTATGTTGTCCGGGTACGCCAAAATGGTCGTGCCGGCATCCTGGCGCACGTACAACCCCGTCAATTTCGTGTTCTCGATAACAAAGTTCGAGACGCTCACGTGGTGGCAGGCGTTGATATTGACGCCGGCATAATCGCCGCTGCTCGTCAGCCCGTCAAGCGCAATCCGGTCACAGACATTAGGCGAATTCGAGTCGTAGTAGCTGACTTCAAAACAGGCATCCTGCACTCCCGAGCAAGCGATGTTGGCGAAACTTGCGTCCGAGATGTTCCCGCCCAGGATGCCGTTGGCGAGGAAGTTCTCGATCGTGACTCCCTGGACTGTTACGTTGTTGTCGTTCGTCAGGGCGAGGCCGATCGAGTTGCCGTTATGCAGCGACAGATTCGCAACCGTGATGTTCGAGGAGAAGACGATTTGGATTAGGTTCGACAGGTTACGCGTGGTCACATTGGGCGAATAGGAAATATCAAGATCGCGCAGCTCTACATCGCTCACTCCGGCAAAATTGAAGCCGTGATTGGTCAGCGTGTTGAAGGCAATCCGCGAGCCGGGTCCGTCGCCATAGAGCAGACCGTTCCAAGCCGTGACGGTAAGGGGGCCGTCGAGTTGTCGATCTGGCAGGTGCCTGTCGGAACGTGGACGGATTTCCCCGTGGACCCGCTGGTTAACACCGCCACGAAGGCGGCAGTGTCGGCTGCTATGTGCGCGCCATCGCAGACCGCTCCATAGCTGGTCAAATTGACGATATCGCCGGACTGGAGCGTGCGCGGCGAGCGTGCCGGGACCGAGCCGCGGCCCACGGGCTGCTGGGCGGACCCGTAGCAGCACGTTAACAGCACGGCGAAAAGTACTTTCATTCCCTAGAACTCAGCTGGCCCCCCACCACGGCATCCCATTGCACCGTTAAACTGGCAACCCTGGGTCGTGAGGAATCAGGGGATTTCAAAAGTACGTATCGGCACTTCGCCCGGAAAGATCGAAGTAAATGCGTACAAGTTTCGGGCTAAACCGCTGCCTTTTTCACGCTAAGCTGCGCGTTCAGCTCGAATTCCGCTTCCTTCTTCGGCACGCCGCCAAACCCGAGCGCCGTCCGCAACTCCGTCTCGATGCGTTGGCATAGTTCCACCTGATCTATCAAGGTCTGACGGGCCGTGTCGCGTCCCTGTCCAATGCGCTCGCCCTTGTAGCTGTACCAGGATCCGCTTTTCTCCACAATGCCTTGCAGCACGCCCAAATCGAGCACATCGCTTTCGCGGCAGATGCCCCGGCCATAGAGAATGTCCACTTCGGCTTCGCGGAACGGCGCGGCAATCTTGTTCTTAACAATTTTGACTTTCGTGCGGTTTCCAATAATGGTCTCGCCGTCCTTAATAGGAGTCGCGCGGCGCACCTCGACGCGTACCGAGGCGAAAAACTTTAACGCCCGGCCGCCGGTGGTCGTTTCGGGATTCCCGAACATCACGCCAATCTTTTCGCGCAGCTGGTTAATGAAGATCAGGCAGGTATTCGCCTTCGAGACCGAAGCCGTCAGCTTGCGCAATGCCTGCGACATCATCCGGGCGTGAAGGCCCATATGGTTGTCGCCCATTTCGCCGTCGATCTCGGCCTTAGGCGTCAGCGCCGCCACTGAATCGATGACAATCACGTCCAGCGCCTGCGAACTCACCAGTGCCTGCGCGATTTCGAGCGCCTGCTCGCCATAATCCGGCTGCGATACAACAAGGTTGTCCAGATCCACGCCGAGTTTCCCCGCGTAAGTGGGGTCTAACGCATGTTCCGCGTCAATGAAGGCCGCATTGCCGCCAGCCCTCTGCGCTTCGGCAATTACCTGCAGCGCCAGTGTCGTCTTGCCCGACGATTCTGGGCCGAACACCTCCACCACGCGTCCACGCGGAAAGCCGCCCGTTCCTAGCGCATTATCCACCGCTATTGACCCGGTGGATATAACCTCCACCGGCAGCGCCGATTTCGAGCCCAGCATTAACACCGAGCCCTTTCCAAACTGCTTATCCATCTGCGCCAAAGTGGCTAAAATCTGTTTACGTCGGTCATCCATGCACTGAAGAAGTCCCGCTAGCCCTCGCGCCTTCTCCTCAGGTTGGATAGGGAATTCCCGACTATTTACAAGAAATTCACTCACCCCGTTACCTTTTTCGTGTAATAGTACTAGCCAAAGGCCACTCTGATTCAATATGCTTACTCCTGAATGGCATCAATGCTTGGGTGGCGTACGGCCCTGTTTTGCGGCCTCGCCTTTTCTTCTCTGCTAAACGCCTTCCTCAATGTAGGCACGAACGAAAAGCAGGACCGCTCATGGAAGCGTTACCGGAATTCAAGCCTTGGCTATTGCGTCAGCTATCCTGCACGGTGGGCAAAGGGCGACGCTTTTGACGGCGCTGGCCTGTTTGTGAAAACGGGGGAGAGCAAATTCTCGCGGCCTAGCGGTTCTATTGACTTTGGCGTCCTTTCGACGCCGCTTAAAGACGCCCGCGCCGTGCCCGTCAGCTTGGTGCAGGATTTGGAAGATCATCTGGCAGGCTTGCAAAAATTCGAACGCGCCGAGCGCATGGAATTTCTCGAAAAGCGCGAGATGAATTTCCAGGGGCACGCTGCCCTATATACCAAGAACCGCTATTACGACCCGCAGGAGCGCGCCAGTTGGGTAGAGGAGGTGGTCTTCGTCAATCGCGATGGGTCGCTGTACCGCCTGGAGCTGCAATGCCGCGCGGGAGAAATCAAGCGCTTCGAGCCGGTGTTTTCTCATTTGCTGAGTACTTTTCAATTCGGTTGCCGCTAAAGGCCAATTTCGGCATTCTATTCCTTCGTAATTTCCCTGATAAACTCCGTTTCCGTTGGCTTGTAAGGCGTTCCATCCTTATGAAAGATGTCATGGAACCAAACCGCGGGCTGCCGGTGTACATACGGTTTCTGCCATGAATCCCACGGGAGGAAAGTCTGCGATTTTCCAGCCACAAAGCCCCAGTTAATTGCTCCCACCTTGCTTCTCTTGGCTACCGGCAGAATCCCCTCGAATGTACTCCCCTGCGGCCGCGCCATATATTCGGTGCAGATGATCGGGCGCCCATAGGTCTGGAGCCACTGCACTTCCTGTTCGAACTTTGCCGGCGGATCGTAGTTGTGAAACGAAATGATATCGGACAGTTCCAGTTGTTCCTGCCCCATCGCCGACAGCTTTTCCGGCATTTCGGGATCGTCTTTCCAAACTCCGCTCGTCAAAGGCTGCGATGGCTTCGCTTCTCGCGCCCAGGCGTACACGCGCGGAAGCAGAGCCAGTACTAACGCTGTTTTGTCCGGCGGGTCGAGCTTCGCATAGCTGCCGCCGTTGCCATTGTCGGGTTCGTTCCACAAATCCCAGGCCAGAACCCGGCCGTCGTTCGCGAACGCACCCACCACGCCTTCCACATACTCTCGCAAGCGCGGATATTGCGATTCATCCCGCAGCGCCGCTGCCCCCGGACTCTGCACCCAACCTGAATTATGAACGCCGGGCGTAGGTTTTCTTTGGGCGCCGAGCTTCGGTTCGGGGTCCCACACTGAATCGAAGAGCACAAAAATTGGTTTTATATGGTGTTTATCGGATATTTCCAGAAACGTACCGATGCGTTTCTTGAACCCCGCGCTATCTTGCTTCCAAAGCAGGTCATGCAGGAACACCCGCATCGTGTTCATGCCGATGTTTTCCGCCCAACCCAATTCCAGGTCAATCCGCTTGGGATCGAAGGTGGCGGCCTGCCACATCTCAAGCTGATTAATCGCACTTGCAGGAAGATAATTACTCCCTACCGGCCACGGCTGCTTTGCATACCACTCGTTCGCCGCGTCTTTGGTCCAGCGCGGGGGTTGACTGGGCTCACTCTGCCCGAGACCGAACACGGGCGCGAGCATCGCCAGTACAACAGCTAATCGCTTAATCATTTATTAGTGCTTACCACACCGGCATGGCGGAGTAGTCAAGGACGCCGCTCTTTGGTTCCCAGAAAGCCCGCTCTCTGACCGATGGAAGCGAGCGACAACCGACCTTTTCATCCGATTAGAAAATGCGCTAAGATATCGCTTATGCAAGCGTCCACCAACCCCCGGCGCGGATTCGCCGGGAACGTGGTTTCACTCAGCTTGAGCTCGCCGCACTCAAGACGGCGCGCCGCTGAGGAGAACTATGCAGACACTTGCCGATAAGCAACAGGCCGTCGAACTGCTGAATCAGCTTGATCCCAGTCAGCTTGCCGCCGTGGTTCAACCGCCCGATGAAGACAGCGACACGCTCAGCCCAGCGGAGCGCCGGGCGATCACCGAGGCCGATGAATGGCTCAAGCACAATGAGCCGATTCCGCATGCGCAAGTACTCGCTGAGTTCGGCTTGACCATGGACGATTGGGAGAAGATGGCCGAGGAATCCCTGCCCGGAGAAACGGCCCGGCGTGATCGCTAACTGAACATGGCCAACAGCGAGTACATCGCGATTCTCCGCGTGCTCGACCGCAAGGAGGCTTACCGCTAATGGGCTACGAAGCGAAGAAAACCGAACACTGCGGACCCAAGCGCGGCAACGGAGCCTACTGGGGCTGCAAGTGGGAAGCCAAGAAAGAGAGCAACCGCATCCGGCGCGAGAACGCCAAACGCCAGATCCGCGATTGGGCCGGAGAAGAGCCGCCAGAACCAATGCGTTAAGCAGTGCCGCGTTGCTTCCGAACGAGCAGCAGTAACTCAGGACCCTTTGCGCTTCAAGGCAATCCCGATCAGGCATCCCGCTGCCATTAAAAAAAAGCTTGCTGGCTCGGGCACTGCGGAGGTGAGTCCGTCAACCTGGTCGAACGGGAGTGGATTGGCATCCATCGTCCCAATACCGGTCGTAGGATCGATGCTGAAAAAGTCCGACGTTGGACTTGCGAAGTTTGTTAAATCCGCAAACAGAGTACCGCTCGCTCCGAAACTGAGCCCGCCAAAGCTGTAGCAGGGATTCCCTCCACAGTTGTCATTAATCTTTGTTGCACCAACTGAGGTAGCGGCTCCAGTTGTCGTATCGATAGTGTAAAGAGTTCCGCCTCCCTGGGCGAGACCGTAAAGCACTCCAGCCGATGAAAAAGCGAGGCCGTCAATCATCGGCACATTCGTCGAGATAACCTTGGCGGAATTAGTGGCCAAGGTGAACTTATAGAGCGTGCCGGTTGTACCGAAAGAACCATCGGGTTGAGTCGTGCTGATCAAATAACCAACCCCGTTTTGGAAAGCGACATCGCCCTCCGACGGGGGATTACCTATCCCGATGTTGATGGTCGAAATCGTTGCCGCGGTCAACGGGTTTACCTGCCGCACCACGTTATTATTTGTGTCGTAGACGTAGAGCTTGTTGGAATCGGCAAACAGCCCGAGCGAGGCGGCGGTCACGTCCAAGGTACCGATCAAAGTGGACGCATTCGGGTTACTCGTGTTCACGGAGATCAAATTATCGTCATTCGATATGGCGTACAAGGCGTCTCCGTTAAGGAGCGGGCCGCCACTCGTCAGAGCGATCAGGCTGACGGCGGCCCATAGACCACACCTCCGCGCGACACCATTCAGATGGAAAGACAAATCAGCCCCCAGACGTAGTTCGATCATACGGATCTTATCTACAGATGCTACTGTTGTCAACTTAAAAGCGAGATCCCAGCGGATTAGTTACTACTAGGCTCTTTGCCGCAAACTATCGCTGCTCCAAACAGGTTCTCGGGTCTCGAATGGACCTGAATGGACCTTGACGTCGAATGTGAGCCAGCCTATACTACCCAATCAGAGCTTTTTTTATAGATCTCGCAGAGAAGAGAGAGAGCGTGCGTGAAAGCCAATTACGCCAGCCGTAGAGCGATCCTGAGGAACGGCTTGGGAGCCCTAACGGCCAGCAGCCTGAGTAAACTCAGCGCGTTTCCTATTGGAGCCCAAGCTTCGGAACGCATTGTTGTCTGCGTTTACTTGCTCGGCGGCAACGACAGCAATAACATGGTGGTCCCAATCGACCAATACCAGAGATACACGGCTGCTCGCGGTGAGCTGGCGATTTCCGGTTCAGCATTGCTTCCGGCGCGAAATGGGGCGCAAATTGCGTTCCACCCGGCGATGCCCTGCGTGCGTTCATTGTTTGAATCGGGATCTCTCGCCGTCGTGGCCAACGTCGGTTCACCCTCCCGTGAGTTTGGCCACCAGGATGTCTCGAATCTCTCTTACCTTCGCAACGGGTTCCTTGCCCCATCCTGGGCTACTCGAATACAGGCAGTCTCGTCGATCTCGGGCTTGCCCGGTACGCTCCCCAGCAATCACGCCCGGGTTGGCGGACAATCTTGCGTAACTTTGAGTGGCCAAGGCGCAATGGAAAAGCATGCCCAAATTTCTAAGCATTTACTCACTAGAGAATGTCGGACGGCGTTTCCAGCCACCAGCCTGGGACGGCAACTCTCGCAGATCGCCTCTCTCCTGAACAGCGGTGTGACCTCCGGCGTCCGTCAGCGAGTCTTCTTCGCCGTGCAGGCCGGTTACGATACCCACGCGAATCAGTTGTCTCGCCAAGCAGTGCTATTCGCCGAGCTAAGCGAAGCTCTACAGGCTTTCCACGCTGCCACAGTTGACCATGGCATATCCCGCGAAGTAGTTACTTACACCGATTCTGAATTCGGGCGTATGCTCAAGCCCAACCGGATCGGCGGCACAGAACACGGTTGGGGAGCGCACCAACTCGTCATGGGCGGTTCGGTCGCAGGCGGAGTGGTCTATGGCAGTTTTCCAGATTTAGACTCAAGCTGCGGCGTGCCCCATCCCGGATTTACTAAAGATCGGCACGCCGCTACCATTGCTGCTTGGGCAGGTGCATCGCGTGCTGAATTGAATGCCGCCTTCCCGGTCCTGGAAGCGCACCGGCCAACCATCGCGTTCGCGGCTTGAGCAGAATAAAAAGAATTAGAAGGAGAACACAGATATCTTATGGCTGAACCTTTTCTTGGCGAGTTGCGGTTGTTCGGTGGAAATTTTGCCCCTCGCGGCTGGGCTATGTGCAACGGGCAACTGGTGCCCATCAGCCAAAACACGGCCCTTTTTTCCATTCTGGGAACCACTTACGGAGGCGACGGGGTTACCACCTTCGCCCTCCCAGACCTGCGCGGCCGCGTTCCCACGCATCAGGGTCAAGGGCCGGGGCTATCGCCCTACGTACTCGGTGAGACTCTCGGGGTCGAAAACGTTACTTTGAATGTGGCTCAAATACCGGCGCATGCACACACCGTAAATGCCAGCGCCAATAAAGGCAATAAGGCGAGTCCGATTGGCGAATACCCCGCTACCGATGCTGCCGGAATTACCGCCGAATACAATGCCAGTCCCACCGGCGTTATGAATGCGGCCGTGATATCGCCAACGGGCGGGAGTCAACCGCACGAGAACCGCCAGCCCACATTGGTTCTCACTTGGATCATCGCCTTACAAGGAATCTTCCCTTCGCGCAACTGAGCCATTTGGCCTCCGCGAACAGCATCACTCTACGTCCGGCTAATACGGAGGACGACAACTTCCTTCGCACGCTCTACGCCAGCACTCGGCAAGCCGAGATGTCCGTTCTCCCAGGGCCGCCAGAGGTCAAAGATGATTTTGTTCGCATGCAATTCGAGGCGCAGCGTACGCACTATCTGGCTGCATTTCCCGACGCCGAACATTCGATTATTCTTGCCGCTGGATGTCCCGCCGGTCGCCTGTATCTTGACCGCCAGGAGGATACCATCCTGATCGTCGATCTCACATTGCTCCCCGAATTCCATCGTCAAGGGATCGGTCGCGTCGTGATCTCCGAACTCCAGTCTGAAGCAACTGCAGCGGGCAAAAGCTTGAGCGGCCATGTGGGACGTTGGAATCCCGCCCAAGCTTTTTGGCAGCGCATGGGATTCCGGTTCGCCGAGGTAGACGAGATGTACTTCAGATTCTCTTGGGCCAGTGTTTGCCCTCTGCCGATTAAACCTTGCTAATGAACGCTATGGCGCCTGATTCGGAGTAAAATCAATAAGGTATGAAAAAAACCTTCGCCTTGATTGCGATGTTTGCTATGACTGTTTGCGCCACGGCGTTCGCCCAAGAAAGGGGACATGGCGAAGAACACGGCCGACAACAACCTCACAACTTTAATCCCAGGCCGCCGAGCCACGGGCCCGCGCCTGTTCGTAACGAACGGCCAGCTCAAAATCCAGCTCCCCAGGAGCGCCATTTTTCCGATAAGCAGGGCCACCCCGACGCGCCCCACGTCGACGGAAATAGATGGGTTGGCCATGACACCGGTCGTAACGACGCCCGATTCCATATGGATCATCCCTGGGAGCACGGTCGTTTCGGAGGCGGTTTTGGACCGGGCCACGTTTGGCGTCTCGCCGGGGGTGGACCGAGCCGTTTCTGGTTCGGCGGCTTTTACTTCTCAGTGGCCGATCCCGACCTGGCTTATTCCAATGATTGGCTTTGGAACCAAGACCAAATCGTGATCTATGAAGACCCGGATCATCCTGGCTACTATCTGGCTTACAATGAGCGCCTGGGCACTTACGTTCACGTGATGTATTTAGGCAATTCCTAGCGTTCGACCAACGGCAGGCGGCCGCGGCGAGTTCGCCTTGCGGCCTTCGGCGGCCTCGAAATCAATTGAGCGGCAGTCTGGCTCGTCATTCATCCGCAAAAGCGTATAAAATGAGCTGTGATGGATGAGGGACTCGCCAGCGCTCAAAACGTAACGGTCCTCCTTCACGCGTGGCGCGCCTGCCAAACCGATGCTTACGACAAATTAATCGAGATCGTGTATCCCAAGTTGTGCTCGCTGGCATCCCGCTGCATGCGGGGTAAAAAGGGCAGCCAAACTTTAAATGCCACCAGCCTTGTCCACGAAGCATATTTGAAAATACTGGGCGCCGAACTGCCCTGGGTCGATCGCGTTCACTTCTTCGCGGTTTCCGCGCGTGTGATGCGCCAGATCCTGGTCGATCATGCCAGGTCTCATGGCCGCCAAAAGCGCGGCGGTTCAGCGCAAAAAATCTCTATTGAAGATGCCATCGTAATTTCCCCCGCGCCCGAGGAGCGTTTGCTCGATCTCGACGAGGCTTTGCAAAATCTGGCTGCAGTGGACAAGCGCAAAGCCGATCTGGTCGAGCTGCTTTATTTCGGAGGTTTGAACCAGGCGGAGGCTGCCGCCGCGTTACAAATTTCCGAAGCCACGGTTCAGCGCGATCTCAAGATGGCGAAAGTATGGCTGTACCGGGCCATGAACCAGGCTTCCAGCGCCGCCGAAAGCGGCGGCCAATAGGGTCGAATTTGCCGGTTGCTCCCCAACTTAGTTCCGACCGCTGGCGCCAGATCGAAGATCTGTTTCACGAGGCAAGCCAGCGCGATCCTTTAGCTCGCGCCGAGTTTCTGGAGCGCGCCTGCGGCACCGATTCCGATCTGCGCGGCGAAGTAGAATCGCTGCTGGCAAGCATGGAAGAGAGCGCTCCGTTTCTGGAGTTTGCCGTTCAGAACGCCGCCGAATCGTACCTGGAACATCGTGAGCTTCCGCCCATTGCCGAAGGTTCGTGTCTCGACCACTACACCGTCATCCGGCTGCTGGGCGCGGGCGGCATGGGGGAAGTTTATCTAGCTGAAGATATCCGGCTAAAACGCAAGGTTGCATTAAAAGTGCTGCCTTCCCCTCTTACGCGCAACACCCTGGCCATGCGCCGTTTAGAGCACGAAGCCCAGGTGGTCTCTTCCCTGAACCACGCGAATCTGCTTACGGTATTCGAGTTCTGCCACTTTGAAGGCAGGCATTTCCTGGTCACCGAGTTTATTGAAGGAGAGACGGTTCGTCAGATCCTGGAGCGCGGTCCCGTGCCGCAAAATAAGGCGGTGGAAATTGCCAGCCAAGCCGCGGCCGCCCTCAGCGCCGCGCACGCTTCGGGCGTCATCCACCGCGACATCAAACCGGAAAACATTATTGTGCGGGCCGACGGCTGCGTTAAGGTTCTCGATTTTGGTATTGCCAAATTCGCCGAGCGTTCCGAGTCGCGCAGCACGGAAACCGCAACACCCCTATCTAATCCGGAGAGTTCAGCGCGGAGCACGTTGGGCGGCGGGACCCTCGGTACTCCCCGCTATATGTCTCCCGAACAAGCACGCGGCGGCCGGATAGATAAGCGAACCGATCTCTTTAGCCTGGGTGCAGTGCTGTACGAGATGTTGACGGGCAAAGCGCCGTTTCAAGGCGAGACCCAAAGCGACTTGATCGCCGACCTTCTTCGCGGCGATCCTCCGCCGCTCACGGAGTTCGTCCCCAGAGTTCCAAAACGTTTACAGGAGATCGTTTCCCATTCGCTCGCCAAAGACCCCGATCAACGCTGCCAGAGCGCCGAGACGCTCCTCGCCGATCTTCAGCGATTCCGGCGTGATACCGAGTTCAAGAGCCGTCCGAACGCGCGCATTCTATGGGTTGCATGGACGGTTTTGCTCATCGGGTTAGCCGTCGCCGGCTTCTTTCTGGCGCGCGAGTACATACACAGATCCAGGCCGGCTGCGCCCCGTAGCCTGGCCGTTTTGCCCTTTCAAAACCTAAAGCCCGATTCAGATACCGATTTCCTCGGAGTCTCTCTGGCCGATGAAGTCATCGCCAAGCTCGGTTATGTGAAAGCCCTGACCGTCCGCCCCTCGTCTGCCATAAATCGCTACCGCGATGGAGCCGCCGACTTACACCGAGCTGCCTCCTCCTTAAATGCCGACATGCTCCTGACTGGCACCTATCTGAAAGACGGCGACGATCTCCGCATCACGGCCCGTCTCATCGGTTTCAACCCGGACACTGTCGTCTGGCAGAATACGCTGTACGTGAAATACGACAAGCTCCTCACAGTTCAGGATCGTGTCGCAAAAATGATTATTCAGGGTTTGGCCCTGCAATTGGAGCCGGATGAGCAAGTCCGTCTAAAACCGGAGGCACGTGTAAATAGCCTGGCCTATGAATACTATTTGCGTGGGGTGGACTTGTATGCCGTTTCGAATTTCTCGGGCGCAATTTCCATGCTGGAGAAATCGGCGGCCATGGATGCCAAGTACGCTCCTACATGGGCTTACCTGGGCCGAGCCTACACGACCAATGCATCGTTACAGTTCGGAGGACGGAGGGACTACCAACAGGCCGAGGCTGCCTACAACAAAGCCATCTCTTTGAATCCGGTGTTCCCCGAACCTCGGATTTATATGGCCAACCTGTTTACCGATACTGGCCGCGTGGAAGAGGCTGTGCCCCTGCTTAGAGTCGCTCTGCAAGCGAGTCCGAACAATGCGGAGGCTCACTGGGAACTCGGTTACGCGTATCGGTACGGAGGCATGCTGGAAGAATCGGCTGCCGAGTGCGAGCTCGCCCGTCGGCTCGACCCTGAGGTGAAGATCAACAGTTCAGCCCTGAATACCTATCTATATCTCGGTGAATATGACAAATTCCTGAGCAGCCTGCCTGCTAACGATTCGCCATTGCTGGTTTTCTATCATGGCTTCGGCTCATACTATAAACACAACAACGCTGCAGCCCTTGCCGATTTCGACCGCGCCTACGAGCTGGCGCCTGAGCTTTTGCCGGCGCAGATTGGCAAAGCATTGGCCGACGGGCTCCGCCGCCAAGCCGCACTGGGCATTGCTCGTCTGCAGGAGACGGAGTTAAAGATGAAGCAGCGCGGCGTGCGCGATCCCGAGGCAATGTACAAAGTGGCTCAAGCCTACGCCGTCTTAGGAGATAAGGACTCGGCCTTGCGAGTTTTCCAAAACAGCATTACCGGAGGATTTTTCTGCTACGATTATTTCGCTCACGATCCGTTATTGGACGTTTTGCGCGGGTCTCCTGAATTTGCGCGCATCGCCGCGCAAGCCCGCGAGCGTCAACAACAATTCCACGAGCGTTTCTCCCCGCTCAGTTAGCCCAATATTTACGGGCCTTCGGTGCACGTCTAGAGCGCCTCGAACTTTCACGAATCGAAACAGAGCCGCGACCGCCAGGGAGTCGGTTGCCGAACTTTATGGCAACTTTGGCATTTCGCGGCTCCATGCAATCCGCTAATTTCACCTAGCCGTTCGGCTGATGTGCGCCGCTGAATTTGCGTGCAGACTGAAACCATGAGTGAAGTACCTGAATTAGATTTGCAGGCGTATTCAAGCGCCATCACCCGCGTGGTCGATCAAGCAGGCGCATTCGTGGTTGCCGTGAAGGCCGCTGCTTACCGCGTTACTAGCGGCGTCGTCATTGCCGAAGACCTAATTGCCGTGAATAGCCATTCGCTGCGCCGTGAAGGGAACATCCCCGTCCATTTTCCCGGTGGCGATTCGGCCGATACCACGATTCTTGGGCGCGATCCCTCCCTTGACGTCGCCATTTTACAAGTACCCAGCGGCAAGCTGCCTTTTTTCAAACCGGAAGACAATTCAACCCAGCGTGCGGGTGCATTGGCGGTCGTGGTGGGCCGCACGCTTGATGCCGGCTTGTCCGCCAGTGTCGGCATTCTAGGCGCGGTTGGCGGTTCACGGCGCACTTGGCGTGGCGGCGAGTTGGACCGCTTCCTTCGGCTCGACGTGAATCTCTATCCCTCGCAAGCCGGCGCTGCCGTGGTTTCGGCCCGAGGTCTCCTTTATGGAATGGCCACCGCCGCTATCCTGCGGCACTCCGCGCTGGCCGTGCCGCATGAGACACTCACTCGTATTGCGCACGAACTTCGTACGCAAGGCGGCATCCGCCAAGGCTATCTGGGCGTCGGTTTGCAACCTGTCTCCATTCCCGAACATCTGCGAATTAAGAGTTCTTTAGCGGAAACGTCTGGCCTCATTGTGCTGAGCGTCGAGCCCGGAACCGCCGCCGATGAGGCCGGCCTTCAACTGGGCGATATTTTAATTGCCGCCGGTTCGCTGGCGCTGACGGATACCGAAACCCTCATGGGCGTTCTACGCGGCGATGCTGTTGGTAAACCGTTGACGTTTACCCTGCTGCGCGCCGGCGAAATTGCCACTATTGACGTGCAGGTGGCCGCGCGGCCTAAAAGGAGTTGACATGCCGTTTCCGGTTCCTGGACGAATTGCCGAGTCTCTACGCCGCTCCACCGTTCAAATTCGCGGCGCACAAGCGCAAATCGAAGGCTGCGGTTCGGGCATTGTGTTGAACGAGCGCCGCATTCTCACGAACGCCCACGTTGTTTCAAGCGAAAATCTCACGGTGGAAACGTGGGACGGCCGCAGCCAGCGTGCCAAGATCGCCAAGATCGATCGCGCTCGCGATCTGGCCGTCCTGGTCACGGAAGGTCTCGATGCGCCTCCCGCCATACTGGCTGCCGTTGAACCTAAGCCCGGCCAACCGGTCATTGCGGTGGGTAATCCGCTGGGCTTCATCGGCGCTGTCTCTACTGGTTTCGTCTATCGCTTGGGCGGCTTGCGAGGGTTAGGATCGCGCCGTTGGATTCAAGC
This sequence comes from Bryobacterales bacterium, assembly GCA_963718465.1. GTDB lineage: Bacteria > Acidobacteriota > Terriglobia > Bryobacterales > Bryobacteraceae > Bog-105. The sequence continues at coordinate 148,651 of CAVQZK010000025.1, forward strand.
CGATGTCCGTCTGGCGCCCGGCAACTCCGGCGGACCTTTGGCCGATGTCAATGGCCACGTACTCGGCGTCAACACCATGATTGCCGCTGGTCTGGCTCTCTCAATCCCCACCGCCGCAGCCCAAGTTTTTCTCTCAAACCCGTCCTCGCAAGGCGTCCTCGGCGCGGTGCTGCGCCTTGTGATACTGCGGGCCCCACGCCACCCTGTTCGACCTGCCCTGATGATTCTCGAACTCACCCAGGGCGGCGCCGCCGATCGCGCGTCTTTGCTGCCGGGAGACATTCTTCTCAACGCGAACGGTCAACCTCTGCATTCGCCTGACGACCTGGCCTTGGCGCTTTCCGCCGGTACGCTCCATTTGGAATTTCACCGCGCCGGTAACTCGCGTGTGCGCCGCGTTACTGTCCAATTGACCGCCGCGCCTTTCGTGAGCGCTGCTTGATTCGCGTTCTGATCCTCGCCGAGTCCGAATCGCACGCCGCCGCTCTCGCCGGCATGTTGTCCGAAGATGACCGAATCGAGGCCGTCACTTCCGGCGATTCCGACCCCGACGTTTTGCTCGTGCGCGGAGTGCCGATTCCGCGGCACGAATTCACCGACATCCCCGCCGTTATTCTGACTGAAGATCTGTTCGAAACCTCCGAATACCGCAATGACGTGAAGGCTCGCCTACCCGCTAATGCGACCGCTGCCGAAGTCCTCGCCGCCATTCAGGCCGCTGCCGAAGGCTTGGTAATTCTCACCTCGGCCCAAGCGGAATCTTTATTCCTTCATCCGCCGGTCCGCCAAAACGCGCCGCCAATGATTGAAACGCTCACCGCCCGCGAATTGCAAGTGCTCCGCAGTCTCGCCCAAGGCTCGCCGAACAAAGAAATTGCCGATCAGCTCGGCATCAGCGAACACACCGTCAAATTCCACGTCGCCTCTATCTTGGGCAAAATGCAGGTAGCTTCTCGCACCGAAGCCGTTTCGCAAGGCATTCGCCGGGGCTTAATACCTATTTAGAATTTGCGTTACTTGCCGCTTCTCCACTCAGCTTCAATTCAAAGGAAACCGCAACGATACGCGGAATTACAATAAGTGAAACGAAATGTCAACTGCTCTGGCAACGATCCCTCCGGACAACCCGGAACGCAATCTCACGCTGGCGGAACCCGGCAACCTCCCTCACATTGGTCTGGTGGGCGATACCTACACCATCACCGTGACGGGCGAGCAGACTGCGGGACGCTTCTGCGTAATTGATATGCACATTCCACCGGGCGGCGGCCCTCCACCGCACCGGCACGATTTCGAGGAGACCTTTATCCTGCTCGAAGGTGAGATGGAAGCAACCTTCCGCGGCAGGAAGTTGATCGTGCGCGCGGGCGACGCACTGAATATTCCCGCCAACGCTCCCCATCGGTTTCACAACGTTTCCACCAGTCCGGTACGCATGCTCTGTATCTGCTCTCCTGCGGGACAGGAGAATTTCTTCATAGAGGTTGGGGTGCCGGTCGCAACGCGTACCGCGCCCCCGCCTAAGCTGGACGAAACAGAGCAAGCCGCATTCATCGAAAAAGTGAAGGCGCTCTCACCCAAATACCGCACCGAACTGCTTCTAGAGGCGTAGCTTGAAGCCGGGCACGTCCATATCGGCCGGTTTGGACCGTATCGAGCCTTGCAGGATATCGCAGAGTTTGGCAGCGTGTTCCGCCATGATCCACGCGGGGTCGTCCTCTTCATGGAGGCGTTTCAGTCCCTTGTGGCGTATCGTTCGTATCGTCCCCAACCGTAACGCGTTACGTAACGCATGCCAAGAACAATTTTAGCGGGGACGCGGCGAAACTTACCATATTTGAAACACGGCGGGAACTACGGTTTCGGCTCGTTGCCGCTCCCGTTTTGTTCTTTGTAACGCCCCAGCATTGCGCTTGAGATCTCCGCGGATGACGGCCACACGCCGCCCTGCGCACCGCCGTGACGCCGGTATTTCTCAAGGGTGGCAAGGTCTGGCTGAACGGCTTTTCCTCTCTCCAGAAAAACAACGCCTACAGCGTCGCTCGGAATACCGCTGATGAAGCGTCCGGCATCTTCAATCATGCCGCGGATACGGCGGTGAAGGTCAGCACGTCAATGGGCCGCTCGGTCGCCAGCACGCGAAATTCTTCCGCTGTAAACCGGCTGTGCCGCGTGATGTCGGCGAGCATTTCTTCAGGCGATTGGCCGGGGAACGGCCTACCGCCGCGCAAATCGCCGCCCCCAACGGAAGGATGGTTTCATGGATGGTCACAAGATCGACGATGTCGCGCGGTTCGCGCCGGCCGGCGGCGGCTGATGTTTTATTGGTGGCAAGGTCCACCGGATGCAGCACATAACCAAAAAGCTCGTCCGGCTGCGTCGGAAAAAAACGAAAAGCACTGTAATGAACCCATTCAAGTCTCATCTTCTCGCCAAGCCCTTCAACCTCGGCCTTGCGTTTGCCGGTCATGATCTTTTTCCATGTGAGTTTAAGTCCGGCACCGGTCAGGGACTTCGCGTCGGCTTGGGTGGCGGCTTCAAGGCGCTGCTCCGTATCCTGAAAAATATCGATGTCGCCGGAAAAGCGCGGGCCTTCCCGGTTGATCGCAAACACCGCCCGCTATGTAGCTGTCTGGGCTGCGTTCCGCCGCAAGAACGCGTAATACATGCGATTGGAGTTTAGTGAGGGGCGCGGCAGACCCTTTCAGTCCGTTCCGCGAGGCGTCGGCCTTCCATCCCGCCATGTGTACGCAGAGCCTTGGTGATCGCCAGAGCGTCGGAAGGAGTGGGGTCCCTTAATGGGCCGCATGTTCCAAAGGACCTGTGTCCCGTAGTCCGCAAAAGCGCGGCGGTATAGGATCGCGAAGTCTTCCGGTTCGGGCGGCGTATTGTTCATGACGTCCCGTTTTTACCACGCGGCTGGTAAGGCCGCAACCGTTTCGTATTTTGGGGCCGTCAGCACCTCGAATTGGACCGTTTGTGAAACAAAAATGAGCTGCGATTTTGCAAGCAAGTTAAGGAAGTTCCGACACCCCGCCGCACCCAGTCGGGATGAATTGTACAGGTGCGAACGCCGCGTGTTAGCGAAATCCGTTCTGGTACATCAATCCCGGCATGAATGAAGGGCTGGCGTCCGGCTGTTTATCGTCTTTGCCCCATGTCCAGTACATGCCCACGTAGGCGTAGTTCTCAGTTTGGCCGGCGGCCGAGTGGCCGTAGCAGAACAGAAACTGTTCGCCGGGGTGATGTTTCAGGTGGTAATAGCCACCCAGGTCGATCATCGTTGAACCTTGAGTCTGCGGCGTGGCAAAGCCCTCCCGCGCATGCGAAAAGACCTCGCCGCCAATCTCCAAACGCTCGCCGAATGAGTACTTCAGCAGAAATCCGCCGTAGGGGAAATCGCGGTAACCGGTCTGTGGAACCACCTGATAACCGGCCCCGCCGTCCAGCAGCCAGTGCCCGATATTCTTTTGCAGCCAAATGGGAAGTTTGTACCAGACCTTCCCGGCGCCAAGGCCCTTTTCATAATTTCCCGTCGGCATCTCGAACATCGTGAAAGTGCCAATCTGCGGCCAGCCGTTTGGTTTCCTTGAGGAAGGCGATCTTCGTGCCCAATTCCATATCTGTCAGCCCAAACTCTTTCGGGCCAGTGCCTCCGGGGAAATAAATAGGGTTATTTGACGGCGCAATCACTCCCCAGGGTAGAATCGCGTGGAGCTGAACCCGCGGAATCGCTCCCCAGTTGAACTCAAAAGCTGGCCCTATCGAATCGATCTCCGCCGGCGTTCCATCCATCGCGCCGAATGTGTAGAACTCGTAATGATGCAGGTCAACCGGCACTGGGTCGTCGATTTGAAACGGTGGACCCTGGGCCCCAAGCGGAGCCGTCAGCGCGAACATCAACGTCACAATTGATATCGCGAAGGTGGCGGCAGCTCCCATCGTTTAGTGGCACGGGCCAATGTTTCCGGTTGGTACAACTACTTCGACACTCGACAGTTTACCTGAATCATTAAAGCGAGCCGGTTCGACTGATGCAAGCAGCCGCCCAACATCTCCTTGATGTGTTCAGTCGAACAACTCGACAAACGTGTTCTCAAAACGGGCTCCCGATAGATCGCGCCTTCCCAGAATGGCCCGAAACGCTTTTTCGCCATCCTCGGCGAAAGTGACTTCATGCGCCGTATCAAGGCAGCAAATCTGTGGGAGAACCTGTTAGTCGCTCGCGCCACCGCCCTGCCTGGTGGAGCCGGGATTACTGCCGGCACAGGGCATCCTCTTCGTAGGCGGGGAACCGAAAGTCGGCAAATCCCTGCTGGTCGCGAATCTCGCGCTTTCGCTGGCAGCGGGATCGGATCGCCTTGGATTCCCTGTCCCAGCCCCGCGCCGCGTGCTCGTCTGTCAGTTCGAGCTGTCGATTCCGCAGTTCGTCAGCCGCCTCGCAATCATGCGCCGGGTAATGGGCAACGCTGCGGATCAAAACCTGTTCGTCGATACACGCGCCACGGGCCATCTGCTCAGCGCACCGCAGGGACTACAACACTTCCTCGTGGCGGCGCAGACAGCCGCGGCGGAGATCATTGTCCTGGACCCGCTCTATTCCACCCACGATCAGGATGAAAATGACACCCGCGCCAGGGCCGCTCTGTGCCAAAGCCTGCTGCGCTTGCGTGAGGCTCCGCGCGCCGCGTTGATAGTGGTCCACCACGTGCGGAAGTCCATCGGCCGGTACGAGATCGGCAGTGCCTTCCGCGGCTCCAGCGCCCTGCATGCCGTGGGCGACAGTTATCTTCTGCTCACGAGGCCTTCGCCCCAGTTCAACACCGTCGAACTGCGCTTCCAGTTTCGGTATGCGGCGCCGCAACCGCCGCGCTTGCTCCAGCTCGATTCCGCCGCACTCTGGTTCTCGGCTGCCGGGGAGCCTCCGGCGCCGGTGGCGGCCGACCGGCACAAAGTGGAGCCGACGGATGTTCGGCAGGCTTTGTCATCTCTGGGAGCACAGGCTCGCTATAACCAACTTCGCCAGCAAATCATGGCGCTCACCGAGTGTTCTAAGCGCACCGCGCAGATGGCTATCACGACGGCCTGCCAGCAAGGTTGGATCCTGCAGACTGACGGCCACTACAGTTTGCTGCGGTAGCTGGTTGCTGCCACCGAGGTCCGCAAGGGATCGCGCCCGAGCGGATGCCCAAGGCCGATGCGATGGAGCTGGCTCCGAAGAAATCGGCTACAAAGCCCTCCCCCGTTCCTGATCGGGCGCGGGAGGGCTTTGTCTTTCAAACGAGACAGACAAAAAAGCGGCGTTTCTTTGGTGAAGCTCCCAAGCGGAGGCCTTGGGCTAGAGAACGCGAAGAACGCCCGGCCGCCTTTGCCGGGCGCTCCTCTTGCCTCCGGCGGTGGGATACCTCGTCTAGCTACATGGGCGAGTATCCTATCCCAATCTGGCACACGCCCCTTACGCAAGAGCCGTGGCTCGGCGCAAATGATTGCGAGAAACGCGCTGGGAAAGATCGTGGGAATCTCGAGGGTAAAGATCGTGGCGCATTACACAATGGACACCCCATCGGAGCGGCTCGATTATTCCTGTGTGAGCATTGCGACGGCGCTCATGTGTGACGCTCGCCAGGAAGGCGCGATGCAGGCGGCTATCCCGATCCCAGCCAAGGTAATCGTCATTACTAACCATGTGATCGGATCCGTCACGCGAAGGCCGTAAAGCTCGGCGGATAGGTACCGCGAGACTGAAATCGCAATCGCACTCCCGAACAAAGCTCCAACGGCAACGAGCTGCATGCCGTATCGGAAGATAAGGAGGCCGAGATCGCGCGGCGTTGCTCCTACAGCCGACCGGATTCCAAACTCTCGTCCTCGAAGCAGAACTGAATAGGATAGAACTCCATATAAACCGATAGCGGTAATGACAATTCCTATCGCGGAGAAGGACGTGAGAAGGAAAGCAACGAAGCGCCTGGCAGACAGCGACGCACTTACCCGGCTCTGAAGCGAGGCAACGTCGTAAACCGGTTGATCGCGATCAATTCCCGCAACGACCGCTTGCACGAGCTCGGGCGCATGGTCCATCGTCTTTGATGATTTCACCAAAACCGACATGTCCGTACTCGGCATCTGCAGCGCGCTCAGATACAACATTGGAACATCTGAGACGTCCAATCCGGCTGCCTTGATGTTTCCAACAACTCCTACTATCGAAAATCGTTCTCCCATCTTGAGTTGCTGCCCGATCGCATTCTGGTGCGGGAAGTATTGATCAGCCAGTTTCTGGTCGATCACCACGGTATATTCATGGCCCGGGGTATCATGCGCATTAAAGTACCTTCCCGCGAGCAACGGGATTCGCAGGGTGCCGAAGAAATTCGGAAATACACTGTTCACAGCCGCAAGCTGCTGAGCTGCTTCAGGGTTGCGGCGCGCAACCGAAAAAGGTTGAATACTTTCGCCATATCCGAATGGAACAACGGTACAGGCAGTCGCGCCGCTGATTCCGGGTACATGCCGTATGCGATCCACGACGCTCTCATAAAACAAGCGCCGCGACGACTCGCTGGCATAACGCAAAGGAGGCAGGCTGATTTGCATGGTCATCACGCGATCGGGGTCAAATCCAAGCGGCGTTTGCAATAGTCGCGTGTACGTATGGAGAAGCAGCCCAGCTACTATGAGAAGCGCTGTGGATGCGGCTACCTGAATTACAACTAACGTCCGCCGAACGTATTGCCTGCTATGGGATTCCGTTCGTTGATGTCCTCCCGCACTCATTGCGTTCACGGGATTGCTGCGAGTTGCTCTCCATAGTGGATACACGGAGCAAAAGGCGGCGGCAGCAAGCGTCAAGGCGATCCCGAAAGCAAGGACCGGAAAAGAAACATGTAGCCGGCCAAACTGCCCACTGACATTCAGAAGACGCACACCCAAAGCCGCAGTGAAAGCCCCAGCTATCCCGCCCATTGTGCAAATTGTGCCCACTTCCAGAATCGACCCTTGGGCAATTCGGAGGACTCCGGCACCCAAAGCAAGCCGGACGGAGAATTCAAAGGCCCGTTGCGTTGAGCGCAAAACGAGCAAGCCGCCAACGTTCACGCAGACAATCGCGAATAGGGCCGTCACTGACCAGAACAATATCCACGTCCAAGACTGGAGCGATGAATTGTTTTCTCCGGACAGCGGAATAATGAAGTATTTCCAACCTGCGAGGTCAACGGTGTAATCACCTCGGTTCCTGATAGCAGCCTGACGGCTGATGATCTCAAGCCGTTTGGAAGCCTGATTAAACGTCAGGCCACCTGCAAGGCGAGCATACATATGCAGGAAGACATTCTGCCTGCCGAGATGGCCCAACCACTCTGGCTTAAAGACAGTAGGAACCCACATCTCAGTTGCGTCGTTCGGAAACGTGAACGAACGCGGCATGACTCCAATCACCGAGTATCTTTCTCCGTTAAGTTGGATTGTCTTTTGAAGCACGTGTGGGTCACGGCTGAAGGCAGCCTGCCAATATGCTTCGCCCAAGATGACTACGTGTAGTCCGCCAGTGCGTTCCTCAACGGGTAAGAAATAACGGCCGGCGGTTGGCAGGACGCCCAGCGTCTTGAACATGGACGTAGTTGTTGCAACGGCATTGACCTTTTCGGCATGCCGCATTCCGGTACGACTTAGATCGAGATAAAAGAATGCCCCGGTCTGACTGAATAGATCCTTGTATTCTGACAAATCCAAATAGTCGAGAGGGGACACACCTAATCTGTTCAGTTGAAGGCGGGGAAACTGACTGTGGACAGCAACCAGTTGCTTTGGATTTGTGTACGGCATAGGGTGAAGAGCAACCGCGTATAGGGCGGAAAAGGCAGCGGTTGTGCCGCCTACTCCAATGGCCAGTATCCCGATACAGGAGAGGACCAACAGCGGCATTTGTCGAAACTGACGCCACATCACTCGAAGATCCGATATAAATCCGTGCATCAACGCGTTCATTTCTCCTCCAACTTCTCCCGGCCCGAATGATGGTCTCGTTCCCTGCCCGGCAGTCCATGCGGAATAGCGAAGGCGCCGGGAGGACGGATTCTGCTGGTGCGGTGGATTACCAGGGCGGTTTCGCCCATCGAGGCAACTTTGACCCGCATTCTTGATCGCAGTTTTGATCCGGTGCTTAGCATCTATGACAAAGATCGGGTCCTCGGCGCCCTGAATCATATTTTGATTCCGCTCTTGCGGTGCCCGCGCGGCCGGTTGCCCACTGATCCCGGCAGAGTCTCTCGCCGCAGCCGCTCCGCTTTGTAATCGAGATCCAAGGCGATGTCAGCGGGTATCTGCTCCTTCAAACGGGGCCCGGGGTAAAGAAACGCGTCCACTAAATCTTCCATCCGTTTTTGCAGTTCCCGCTTTAACTCGTTTTCCTCCCAAACAAATCTCCATCAATTACTCTGAAATACTCCAAAATCGGCCCGCAGAGCCGACTGCTCCAAATCGGCGCCGCAAGCCGCCCGAAACCCTGGTCACAAAACAGCTCCGAACTCTATCTCCCTTGCTGCCAGCAATTTAGCGTTTTTGATTGCGCCCATTCGCACGCCCCGCTTCTTATCCTGATCGCGTATGGACCATCCGAATCTCTACCTCCGCCCCCTAATCGCCGCGTTCCTCCTGTGTATCGATATCGTTCTGTGCCATCCCGCGTCTCCGCCACAAAAGACACTCCGCACGACCACGCGTTCTCATCCCGCCGCCAACCGATTTATTCCCCACCGCCTTCTATATATATTTATAGGCGGGAATAACCCCCCGCGTCGGCCTACGACCCGCCTGGCATCGCATCTTCAATGCGGAGGCTTCATAATACGTAAATTGCCTAAAGTTTCGTCGAATTCCTCCGGCTGCAGCTTTCTGGAACTGCGTCCTCTCCTAACTTCGCAGGCTGCCGTCACTGAAGCCAACCGCTGCTTGTTATGTTTCGATCGCCGTCATAAGATCTTAAATTATGCGAAGTTGCTCCTCGCCTTGCTCGCCGTTCCGCTGCTGTGTGCCGCCGATGGCAAGCAATCCTTCGAACGGCGTTGCGCCCCGTGTCACGGCGCAGACGCTCGTGGTGGTGGCCGAGGTCCTGGTCTGGCGGCAAACCCTCACTTAAACGGCCTCTCCGCTTCCCAACTCCAATCCATCATCCAGCATGGTTTCCCGGCTTCCGGCATGCCTGCCTTCAATTTGCCGCAGGACGAACTCGAAGCCATCTCTTCATACGTTCTTTCCCTTCCCAAAGCCGCCGTTTCTACCGCTGCCCCCTCCGGCAAGGAGATCGCTTGGCACGATTCGCAGCCCGGCGATTGGCTCACTTACAACGGCAAGCTGACCGCGAACCGTTTCAGCGAACTCAAGCAGATCAACACCGCGAACGTTGCCAATCTCAAACTGAAGTGGATTTTTCCCATCAACTACTTCGGCCTCGAAGTCACGCCTCTCGAAGCCGAAGGAATAATGTACGTCACCGGCCCGAATCAAGTGTTTGCCATCGACGCTCTTGATGGCAGCCAGATTTGGAAGTACAGCCGCGAACAAAGTAAGGAGATGGTTGGCGATGCTGCCCTGGGCACCAATCGCGGTGTCGCCGTATTGAAGAACAAAGTTTTCTTCGTTACCGACAACGCGCATCTGCTCGCTCTCAACCGCTCCACCGGTACTCTCATTTGGGACGTTTCCATCCCTGAGCAGGCTCAATTCTACGGCGGCACTCTTGCCCCGCTAATCGTTGGGGACAACATCATCGTCGGCGTCACCGGAGCCGACTACGGCATTCGGGGCTTCATTGCCAGTTTCAAAGCCGAAACCGGCGAACTCGTTTGGCGTCACTACACAGTCCCGAAGAAAGGCGAAAAGGGTTCTGAAACATGGCAAGGCCCTGAACCTATCGCGGGCGGCGGCTCCAGTTGGCTCACCGGTTCCTACGACGCTGAAACCGGCACGCTTTATTGGCCCACCGGCAACCCCTTCCCCGATTCCGAGGACAAAGACCGCCCTGGCGATAATCTCTACACCGATTGCATTCTCGCGCTGAATCCAGCGAACGGAGAGGTGAAGTGGTACTACCAATTCACGCCGCACGACGTGGCTGACCGGGATGCCACCGAACCTCCCGTCTTAATCGATACAGAGTTCCACGGTAAACCCCGCAAACTTCTTCTCCACGCCGACCGCAACGGCTTCTTCTATGTTCTCGACCGCACCAATGGCGAAATCCTCCTTGCCAAACCTTTCCTCCGCCGCGTAGATTGGGCCTCCGGCATCGGAGCCGATGGCCGGCCCAAGGTCATCGATCCAAAAGGCTGCCCGGTCGACGCTGCTAACTGGAGTTCCACCGCGTTTAGCGCCGCAACCCGGCTCTACTACTTCATGGCTCTGGAGGAATGCGTCGGTAAGCCCACCGGCTATCCTGACCAAACCGGCCAACGCTACTTGCGCGCCGTGAACATTGATACCGGCGAAATCGCTTGGGACGTGCCCCAGCCTGGGGCCGCCCGAGCCAAGACATGGACCGGCGTACTCGCCACCGCCGGAGGGTTGGTCTTCTATGCCAAACCAAACGGCGGCTTCGACTCTGTCGATCAACGCACCGGCCAAATCCTTTGGCACTTCCCGACCAACGTCCGTATGAAAGCGCCGCCTATGACATTCAGCGTCGGCGGCAATCAATTCATTGCGGTCGCCGCTGGTCCGAACATCTTGTGCTTCGGCTTGTGACTAATCCTTAGGCGCGGAGCAGAGCCAGACCCGTTGTCCGCTCGTACCAAATTCCGCCCGCGACGCCAACCACCTCGACGAAGCGACCGCTCTCTATTGCCAGGCCCGCGCCACCTTCCAACGTCTGAGCAAGCAGGCGACGAACGTTACAATACGAGTTCAATGACTGAGCAAGTCTCGCCTGCGCACGGCGTTCATGGCGTCGTGACGATCCCGGGCGACAAGTCCATCTCACATCGCTACGCCATGCTCACCTCAATCGCCGAGGGTGACTCCGAAATCTACAACTACTCCACCGGCGCAGACTGCCATTCCACGCTTTCCTGCATGAAAGCCCTGGGCGTCGACCTATGTCGAGCTTGCCAAGCGGCTCAGAAGACGATCACCTCAAGAAACTGAGGCCTCTGATCACGAATAAGCTCGCGCGGGGGACGTTCCCGGCGACGGTTCTTTCTGGCGTGCCTTGCGGCCCTGGAATTAGATAAAAAGGCGTGGCGTTGGAAGAAATCTAACTTATTCAACTATAGAGATTTTCAAAACTAGCCAGCCGAAATAATACACCCCCTACTGTGACCACTAAAGAGCGTGTTGTGGTTTGACGTACCTCGATGGGGGGAGATGACTTCAGGATTTGAGAATACGGCTACTGCTTGCCTATAATCTGCTGCTTTATCGAAGACCGCAAAAATTACCCAGTTCGGAGGCATCTCAAATCCTCCAGCCTCCTCGAAATCGGAGTAGCATCGGCCTTCAGCCCGCGGTAACCGCCCCCGGCCCCCGCCCCCCGCCTCGATCTTCGGAGTAGCAGCGGGCTTCAGCCCGCGGTAACCGCCCCCGCCCGCCCCACGCCTAGGTCTTGGGAGGGAGCGGGCCAGTGTAGCCCGCGGCAACCGCCCCCCACCACGCCCCACGCCTCGGTCTTCGGAGTAGCAGCGGGCTTTAGCCGCGCGGCAACCGCCCCATCTCTCATCGGGGCTTGTCGCCCCGGCCTTTACTCCCCCGCCACCCAATCCGTCGCCGTCAACCGCCCTGAGCACCCGCGCCACGTCCGGAATGTCGTACTTCAACAGCACCCGGAAGATATCCTGCGGCGCGTCCACCGGCATCGGCGCATCCAGCAGGCCGCGATAGCGCTCCAGCACATGATCCACCGTAATGTGTTTCAGCCGCGGATCGAGCGCCGCCGCATGCAGCAGCACCAGACCCATATGCCCGCTCCAACCGCACGAATGTTCGTCGCATCGACATACGTCCGCCGCCGCCAGGAGATCCACCGCGCGAATCACATCGTCCACGCGCATGCCGAGCACCGTCTTGCCCACCAGCTCCGCCCGCAGCTCCGTCGTGTAGAACGGCCCCAAAATCGGCAACTTCGTCTCTTCCTCTCCCGGCGGCGACGGCCGCGAGCAGAAAGACCAGCCACCACCGCGCCGCTCTTGCTCAGAGCTTGAACCCGCTTCGGCATCTCCGCCTGCTCCGATGGCGTCACTCGGTCTCGCCGGCCCGGCAGCGAGTCGACCACCACCAGCACCGCAAGAGATGACGCCCCGCCGCCTTCCGCAGGATAGCTCAGATCGACTCCGAACCCAATGCCCGGCTCCGATTGGAAATATGGATTGCTCCTAACGATTCCTCCGCTTCCCACTTCGTCTGCGGCGTCCCAGTGCCCTGAACGCCCCCGGCGCCGCCTCCCGCGTTCGTCACTTCGCGAATATCCGTCTGCACCTGCAGCAGCGTCTGCGGAGCAACAAAGCCCGGAATCTTCTCCGCCGCCCGCCGCAGGTTCAGCGTATGCACCGGTCGCCGCATCGGGATAACTCGTCGCGACCTGCCCGGTAGGCGTCACTGGCAGCGCGTCGGCCGGAATCGCGTGCCCCTGTCCCTGCCTGTCGAGCTGCGCCGAAGGGTTCGGCGAAGTCCCCCCTGGGGATACAGCTGCAACATAACTATCCGCACCCCTCCAGCAAGGTTCAGCGAGAAAGAAACTCACAATCTGGGACGTCAACGGCTTCAAATTCCCATGCCCGCCAATCCCCCGCAATCACCGTGCAGGCGGTGCCATCCGCCGCAATTGCATTCGCCGTATCCGAGTTCAGCGCCGGCCCCGTCGGCGTCTCCATGAGGTCCCCCACATCTCGATTCTGAGATGTGGGACCGGGCGCCCCCAACGCCCGCGCGTCGAACAGCCCATAAAATCTCCGCGCCTCCTTCGCCGTCGCCAGCAGCCCAGCCCACGGAAACATATCGCTCACCGTCCCCACAATCGCATACGGCCGCGGCGCCGCCAGCTCCACCCAGTCCGCAAAATCGAATCCCGCGGCGATGAAGCCGGGAATCGACTGCTCCGCATCCTGCGGCCCGGGCAGCCGGACGAAGCGCATCCATCGTCGTCGATAGCACGCCGCGCGATCGCCTTCACCCGCTTGTCCGCCGCGCCCAGCATCGCCGTCATCACTCCGCCACCCGAACGCCAACGCCCCGATCCGCTCCGCATCCACCTCCGGCCGGGTCAAGCAGATAATCCACCGCGCGCATCAGTCCCAAAGAAAATACCGCGCCACCGCATCGCCGATCAGCGTCAGGCTGCAACCCCCTTCCGCATGCTCGGCCGAGTGAATCGTACGTCAGCGTCTTCCAGATGCGCCGGGTCGGGATACTGCACACCGCTCGCCCTGCCCCAGCGGATCGTAGCTCAGCACCGCAAACCCATTCCGCGCAAACGCCGCAGCAAAATAAAAATCGCTCGCCTTGCCATCCGCCCCATGCCCCGGCGAAATCACAATCGCCGGCAGCTTGTGCACAGCGTTCTCCACCACACCCGGGTGCCCCACCATTTCGATTCTGAGATGTCGGATTCGACGTACTCCCCGGCGATTACAGCAGCGCCGCTGCACATAAAACTTCGGCTGCGACCATACACCACCTTCTCGATCCGGAACCCGTCCATCTGCGTCGAAGCACCAGCACCTTCGCATGCAACGGCGTCCTCTCGAACCCTCCCCCCATCGGCGCCTGCCAGCTTCATCCGCATCATTGCTGCCGCTCGACCGCCTGCTCCCGCGTGACGATCTTCGCCACCTCCGCCCGCCGCGCCGTCTCGTCCTCCCCGCAATGCCGTTCAGATAATTGTTGCAGCGCAGTCCGCCCCGCCTGCTCCCGGCTATTCGGTCGATGCGCGCTCGCGCCGCCGCCGCAGCCGCGCTTGATGGCTGCGTCGACGCTGCCTGCAAATCCGCCCGCACTCCCAGCCCAAACCACCCACAACCCAACCGCCGGATAAACTCGCCCATAATGCAGGACCTTCATACT
>CAVQZK010000026.1:0-66748 GCA_963718465.1 Bryobacterales bacterium
ACCAAATAGAGGCTCAGCGTGACATCCTACCCGAAGAGGTTACGTTGGGGACTCCGGCTATCTGGTTTACGAGGCTTGACTATATATAGTCGAACTTAGTAAACTGGCAGCCATGCGAAAGTCAAAAGCCGACCGAATGGAATTCCTGCAGGGGACGCTTGAAATGTTGGTCCTCAGGACTCTTTTGTTTGGCCCGAAACACGGCTACGCTATCGCTCAATTCATTCGCCAGATGTCCAACGATGTTCTGTCGGCGGAAGCCGGGTCACTGTATCCAGCACTACAACGACTGGAGATGCAAAAATTGATCACTGCGAAATGGGAAATGTCGGATAACAACCGCCGCGTTCGCCATTATCGGTTGACAGCCGCGGGCCGGGCAAAACTTTCCTTCTCCATGTCGCGCTGGGACGAATTTGTTCGGGCCATCGGCAGTGTCTTGAAACCGGCGGAAGTTCAGGAGTAGTTTGATGTTGCTCTTTAAGAAGATCGCCCTGCTGCTGCCCTGGAAACGCCGCGCTCGCCAATTATCACTCGACGAGGAATTGCGGTCCCACATGGAGTTTGCCGCGACTGATGCTCTTGCGGAAGGAGCAACCCCTGATGAAGCAACGTTTGCGGGCCGGCGCGATCTTGGCAGTCAGCTACGCATCCGAGAGGACGCACGAAACGCTTGGGGATTTGCTGCTTTGGACAACTTTCTTCAGGATGTGCGTTTCGAGATAAGGCAATTGAGGCGCAATCCGGGATTTACCGCAGTAGTAATCCTCACGCTTGCCCTCGGAGCGGGGGCAAATGCATTGATGTTCACTGTAATCGATTCGGTACTTCTGCGCCCCTTACCGTATCCTGATTCGCATCAACTTGTAGGCATCGACTCGATCCAATCTGATGGGGGCCACGGTTCCACGTCTCTGCCGAATTTTCTGGATATGAGAACGCAGAGCCGGTCGTTCTCAGTGATGGCTGCATATGAGAAAAAGAGTGTTTCACTTCGATTGCCAAGCGGCGAACCGGTCCATAGCTCCGGGGCGGCGGCTAGCACAGATCTCTTCAATGTCCTGGGCGTCCGTCCGATGCTCGGCCGCTCCTTTTCGAGGGGGCAGGATCAGCGCGGTAAGCCCTGCAGCGTGGTTCTGAGCGCGGAGTTCTGGCGCGAACATCTCTCCGGCGATTCTCACATCCTCGGGCAGAATCTCACGGTAGATGGAACGGCGTGCAGCATTTCGGGTGTGATGCCGGATAGCTTTGCGTTCCCTTCGCGTGATGACGAATTTTGGATTCCGCTCCAGCTGGCGCCGGATGCCATGAATCGCGGTGCGAATTTCCTCGATGTCATAGCTAGGCTCAAATCCGGGGTAGCGCTTGCGGTTGCGCAAACGGAGCTGAAAGTCATTGCACGCCGCCTCGAGAAGGCGTACCCGGACGACGACAAAGGCGTGGGTTTCGGTACACAGCTCTACCAGGACAGGATCACCGGAAATGCTCGGCCCGCTCTCTTTGCACTGCTCGGGGCGGTGGTGGTTCTACTTTTTATCGCTTGCGCGAATATCGCCAACCTGCAACTGGCGCGCGCTCTCGGCCGCAAGCACGAGATGGCTATTCGTGCGGCTCTGGGAGCAGGCAGGATGCGCGTGGCTAGACAGCTCTTCACGGAAAATATAGTGTTGGCGCTGATTGGGACAAGCGTCGGACTGGCCCTTGCCGTCGGCTCTTTGGGTTTGTTGAAGCGCCTGGCAGCCGGTGCGATTCCGCGTGTTCAGGAGATTAATCTGCGGCCCGAAGTCTGCCTCGCTATGTTGATCGTCGCCAGTATCTCGGCGTTGCTTTTCGGGCTAGCTTCCGTCTGGCAGAGCGCGCGTCAGGATATCGAGACCTCGTTGCGGGAGAGCGCCGGCTCTGTCGCGGGCGGTCGTAACCAGCAGAAAATCCGCGACCTGCTGGTGGTCGCCCAGTTGAGCTTGGCAATTGTGCTGCTTGCCGGGTCGGGTCTGCTGCTTCGTATGCTTTATCAGCTCTTGAATACGGATCACGGCTTTAACGCGGAGCATGTGCTGACCATGCAAACAGCAGTTTCGGGAACAGAGCCCGAGGACAAGAATCTAGCAGTCATAGTCTATAGCCCAGAATTGGATGAGATCGAGCAGATACCGGGAGTGAAGGCGGCGGGCTTTATCA
Organism: Bryobacterales bacterium; assembly: GCA_963718465.1. Classification (GTDB taxonomy): domain Bacteria; phylum Acidobacteriota; class Terriglobia; order Bryobacterales; family Bryobacteraceae; genus Bog-105. The sequence goes on from CAVQZK010000026.1 coordinate 2,179, forward strand.
CGTTCCTGCCGTTAAGCAACGGGAGCACTTCGGCGACGTTCTTCATCAGAGGACATGCAACTCCCACCCGGGAAACCCAGCCACGAGCCTTGCTGAACGCGGCCAGCGATCATTTCTTCAGCGCTCTGCAGATCCCGCTGCTCAAAGGCCGATTCTTCGCGAGAACAGACATGTTGGAGAAGCCGCGCGTGGCAATCGTGAACGACGTTCTAGCGCGACGCTACTTCGCGGGACAGAACCCAATCGGAAAACAGATCGCGTTTGACGATATCGATTTCACAGCACATCCGATCACGATTATCGGTGTGGTGCAGGGTACCCGGCAAACAGGACTCGCGAAGCCACCGGACGCGCAACTGTATCTCGATTTCCGGCAAGTTCCACCCGCGACGCTATGGTCGCAATTCTTGCTGAAGAAGATCATGACCTACGTCGTCCGTTCAAACGGAGATCCCGTTGCCGTAAACAAAGAAATCCAGCGTGTCATCCATCGAGTAAACCCGGCCCAGACCGTGTTTCACGTCGCCACGATGAAGGAGATTGTTTCAGCCTCCCTGCAAAGCCGACGGCTAGGCGCGATACTTCTGAGCGTATTTGCCGGAATGGCGCTGGTTGTCGCCGCTGCGGGACTGTACGGCGTTCTCTCGTACATGGTTACGCAGCGGAGACGCGATATTGCGGTCCGTATGGCTCTCGGCGCTCGACAGGACGAAGTCGTCCGAATGATCGTCTCGCGCGCTCTGCTGCTGTACGCCATTGGTCTTGCCGCAGGAATGGCGGGCGTGATCTGGTGCGGACATCTGCTCTCAAAAATGCTCGCCGGAGTCCCACCCTGGGACCCGGCCGCGATTGGAATCACAACCGCCGCCCTGCTGCTGGTCGCCTTGCTCGCGGCCTGGTTCCCGGCGCGACGCGCGGCTTTGACCGATCCGTATCAAGCTCTGCGAACCGAGTGACAGCGGCTTTGTATCGGACTGACTCCTCTAGCGGGGAGTGGCGCCGAGGTTGTCGGAGCGTCCGGCTTCGAGACCGGACCACTGGGCGATGGGACGTCCATCGGTGCGGATACGCTGCTGGCCTCCCCCACTGTTGTGGCCAGCCGGCCGGCGAGTTCTCCCAGGTCTCCTGCCGCCCATAAACGGTCAAGTCGAGCAATCGGTAGCTGTTATCCATTGCCTCGACGCCGCGGAGGGTCGTCCAGTAAGTCTCGAAGACATTCGATCCCTGTCGCAGGTAGCAAACGAGGTGCATCATGCCCACCCGGCCTCCAACCAAGAGGGTGTCGAGCGAGTCCTGGGCCGAGTACCACGGCATCTCCCAGCCCATGAAGTCGCGGTACCGGGCGCTCTCTTCGTACAGGCCTTGGCAAAACGTGGCGTAGGTGACGTCGCGAGAATGAATATAGGACAGCTCGCGGACCTGCGATGTAACCCACGTGCATCCCTCGGGAGCGGCGGGCAGGGGCGCCCTGCTCACCAGCGATACAATTCAAAATGAATGGACTGTGGAGTGCGGGGGCAAATTGAGACAGTAAGGCTTGGGAACACTTTCATTGAAGGGAGCGAAAGTGGAGCAAGCCTTACTGTCTCAATTTGCCCCCGCACTCCACCGGTCTGTACCCAAATCCTCCCGAACCGCCCGCACGTCAGCTTCATGCGCAGTTACCCAATTTCCTCCCACTCTCCTCCGAGGAAGTCGAGCGCATCGTGCAAAGCGTGGCGCCCTTCAGCTTCGACCGTCTCTACGGTGCATTTCCAAAGCTGACAATTCCGAGTGCCGGCAAAGAAGTTGTCCGAAAAGCGGCCGAACGATATTTACGAGCTATTGCTCGTAGGATAGCTACTTCGGATACTGACCACTAACTCAACTAATCGAAACTGACGATTAAAGTTGTTTCAACTTCAATTACCGAGCTTCTATATATCCGGTTTCATTGTTACCATCGAACCATAAGGAGAAACATGAAATATATCGCCTCGTTCTTAGTAGCCGTTGGCCTAGTTGTTATTCCGTCTGCTTTTGCTCAAAACAGCACCCAAACAACCACCACGGAAACTGTAAAGACCAAACACAAGCATAAGAAGCATGGTGGCGGTTCGACTAGCAGCACCACGACCACCGTTAAAGATACTGCTAAGTAATTGATCGGGCCGCTGAACTCTTCGGTAACCCATTACTGACCAGTTACCAAAAACGCTGAAAGAGGCGAGATCGTACCTATTCAATGCGCAAAGCCTGTAGTGGATCAACAGTGGCGGCGCGCCGGACAGGAAGCGCCGCGGCAAGCAGCGCCACTACAGTCACGATGGAGATTCCCGCCGCGTAGATACCAGCGTCGGTATTCGAAACGTTGAAGAGCTGGCTGCGCAATAGGCGGCCCAATGCAATAGATGCCGGGATGGCAAACACGAGGCTCACGCCGGTTAACAACAGAACCTCTCGAAGGATTAGCCCGGCGACAGCCATAGGTTGCGCTCCCACTGCCATGCGAATGCCGATTTCACGCGTGCGTTGCGCCGTCACGTAGGCCAGCACTCCGTACAGACCAATTGCCGCCAGCAGAGTAGCAATCACGCCGAAGCTCGAAGCCAGCATGGCGGTGACGCGTTCTCCCGTGAGCGTTTCGTCAATCTGCGAATCCATAGTCCGGAGATTGTCAACGACCAGCTTGGAATCGGTGTCGTGGAGCGTCCGGCGGATGAGAGTCATGGCGGTATCGGGCTGCTGGAGAGTGCGGAGGTAAAAGGTAAAACCCGAAGGCGCGCCGTTACCGCCGCCTGTTTGGAGTGCCGGCGAGTAGAGTGTACGAATCACGAGATCGCGCGGCGAACCGTGCCGTGAATCCTTCACTACGCCTACTATGGCAGTGTCCCCTTTATCGTGGTGCCGGCCAAGATGCCGCCCCAAAGCATTCCGTGCATTGCCGAAGTAGTGCCGCGCGAATGCTTCATTGACTATGGCGACCTTCTGAGTGTTGGCGGCATCGGCAGGCGTGAAATCCCGTCCAGTCAGTAAGGGGATGCCGAGCGTGGCGAAGTAGCCTGGGGTGACAAACGGCAGCTCGGCGTCCATGTCTTCATCCTCTTTAGGCGTGTAACCGGCAATCGCGATGTCTCCTGAAACTCCGTTGCCGGCGAGTTCGGGATCGGAAGTGGCTGCCACGGAGCGCACACCGGGAAGAGCCGCGGCGGAATCGAGAATGCGCTGTCGCACGGCGCTGCTTTGCGCGGCATCATAGCCGGAAAACTGCGGATCGACACTGAAAGTGACAAGGTGATCGGTTCGAATGCCGGTGTCGACAAGGCGGAGATTGCGGATAGTGCGCACGAAGAGGCCGGCGCCGATCAGCAGCAGAAGGCTTAACCCAATTTGCAGAACCACGCAAGTGCGGCGGAACATAAGCGACCCGCCTCCACTGGTGGAACCATGGCGGCGCAAGGTTTCCATAAGATCGGGTTTCCAGAACTGGGCTGCGGGAGCAAGACTGAAGAGAATGCTGACCAGAAGGGTGGCCGCTAATGTGAACCCAAGCACCGAAGAATCGAGCGAGGTGCTGAAAGGAGGTTCGGAACTGGCGCTGGCAATCCAGGTGACAAGCACCTTCACAACTTCCGGCGCTAAAGCTACGCCAAGGAGTGCACCCATGAGGCCGAGCAGCAGCCCTTCGAGCAGCACCTGGCGGAGCACACGGCCGCGGGTGGCGCCGAGAGCATAGCGCATGGAAAATTCACGCACCCGAGCGGCCGCGCGGACCAGCAGGAGGCTCGCGGTATTCACGCACGCCATAGCCAGAACCAGCACGACCATGCCCATGATCACCAGCAGCGGCGTGCGCATATCGGAACGCAACGGGGAAAAGCCTTTGGCGCCATCGAGCAAAAAGAGATGCGTCTTACCAAGAAAGGCTTCGCGCGCGCGGGCGGACTGGCTGGGAAATTTCTGGAACTCCTCTGAGCGGATGGAGTACCATAGCGGATTGACCGAGGCCTCCGCCTGGCTGCGCGATTCGCCGGGATGAAGCCTGCCGACGATAGTCAGGAATTGACCACGAGGGTCTTCAAGGTCATCCCAATTGGGGGTGATCTCGTGTTTCATTGTCATGGGGACGAAAACGGCGGGCGTGTTGCCCCAGCGCGCACTGGAAAACCCTCTGGCGGCCACTCCGACGACGGTGAAAGGAAAGCCGTTGATCTTGACGGTTTTGTTGAGGATGCTGGAATCGGAGCCCAGGTGACTGGTCCAATAGTTGTAGCTGAGAACGGCGATGGGATTGGCGTCTTTGGCTGTTTCGTCGGAAGGAAGAAGGACGCGGCCGAGCGCCGGTCTGACGCCTAGCACAGAAAAATAGTTGCCGGTGACGAGTTCGGAAGAAAGAAGCTCGGAGCGGTTGTTCCAGGTAAAGCCGACGCCGGCGGGCGCCGAAGCGATCAGGCCGCTGAACGCCGAAGCGCGATCGCGGAGATTGCGATACGTAGGATAAGAAAAATAAGCTCTAGCATCTGGTGAGTCGCCCCCCTCGGAATGGGTGTGCCCAGGTGAGGATCCCGCAAAGCGCAGTTCCACGAGTTCGTGCGGATTTTGCACTGGAAGAGAGCGGAGGAGCGCCTGATACAGCAGGGAGAAGATAGCGGTATTGGCGCCAATGCCAACGGCCAGCGTCAGTATCGCAGCGAGGGCAAAAGCGGGCGCCTGGCGGAACTGGCGAAAGGCGTAACGGAAATCCTGCGATAGGGCCTGCATAGTTCTGGAGGGGAGTGGCAATTGGAATACCGCCTGGAAGGCTTGTAGATTCAATAGAGAGGCGGAGAAGTGGGCGGAGTACTTGTTCGCTTCCGGGGTGGGGTGTTCGAAAACGAACAATCGGGTTGGAATAACGCGACGTCAGCGTGGAAATGCCCAGAGCAGGAGCCGAACTAAAGCCTCGTCTTTCGTTCCGACTAACCCAAACATGGCGGATGGCCTTGGCAGTCCGAAATCGCTGAGGCGCAGCGTTGCGTCTCCATCGATCTGAAGGGAATCTTTCCGCACGGGACCCAATACCGCGTTGACCTTCACCATGCGTTCCGTACCGCGGACATGCAGCATACCCTCCACCACATATCCACGCAGCGCTTTGGCGCGGATGGAATTCGCGGTAAAACGAATTTCCGGATGTGTATCCGCTGCAAGGACGATCTTGCGCACGTATGCGGTAACCTTCCGCCGCTTCCTTTCGCTCAGCCAGGCATCGAGGCAGACAACACTGGCCGCATCGATTGTGAGCGTCATTTTAAACGCTCCTGGATTGCTTTCCGCGAAGCACATTTCTCCGCTGAATTGATCGAAGAACAGGGTGTGCTTTTTACGCCGCTTCAAGCCGGTCCTCCACACCTCGATGGCAATGGTTGAGTCGTTTGAAGGCGAGATGGTATGGGAGGTTGCAAGTTCCGACATTCAGTGAACGTTAGACGAATGCGGCGGGCAAAAGTTCGCGCGCAAGAGGGTTTAAACCCGGTTTCGCGATGTTCGCTTTTGGGATTGGTTTCGGAAATCGTTCAAACCTCGGAACATTGCTCGCGGGCCTACGTATCCATTTGTCAGCAATTTGAAAGGAATAACTAAATGAGCACCTTTATCCCAAGTATTCTGCTTCTCACCATGACGGCTGGACTTCTGACGGCCGCAGAAGAGGGTTCGTTTGAAAAATCTTTGACCGTCTCCGGCCCGGTTGATCTGGACGTTAAGACCGACTCGGGTGGAATTACCATCCGGCAAGGTTCCTCCGGCTCCGTAAGTATACATGCCATTTTGAAAGCCGATCACGGCTGGTTCGGTTCGAGTGGTGATGTGGAAGCGCGCATTCGCGAGTTGGAGCGCCATCCTCCGGTAGAGCAGAACGGTAACCATGTGCGGGTCGGTTATGTACCAGGAAACGAGTTGAAAGATATCTCGATGCGCCTGGAAATCGAGACGCCTGCGGACACCCAGTTGCGCGCCCGTGCCGACTCCGGCGGGATACGCGTTGAAGGCGTGCGCGGTCCGGTAGACTGCAAAACCGATTCAGGCGGGATTGAAATTCATGACGTTTCAGCGAATGTTCATGCGGCCGCCGATTCCGGGGGCATCCATGTGAGGAACGTCAAAGGCGCGCTGTTTGCCCATGTTGATTCGGGAGGAATCGAAGCCACCGGCATCGCGGGCAGCATTGACGCTCAATCGGATTCAGGCAGGGTCAACCTTGCGCAAACGACGGCTGCGCCGATCAATGCAAAGGCAGAATCAGGCGGCGTGACCGTGACGCTGGCACACGGCGCCGGCTATGACATCGATGCCGACACCGACAGCGGCCGCATCTCCATTCCCGAGATGACCGTGCATAGCAGTTTCTCGTCCCACCATGTAGAAGGGAAAGTGGCTGGCGGCGGCCCATTGGTCAAGATTCAGGCTGACTCGGGAAGCGTCACAATCGACTGACTAAGGTCGATCACGGGTTAGCGTTCCGAGGCTGCAAGGTGATCATCAGATTGTCGATATCGCGGTTGACCAGCGCCTCGAGCGTGAAGTCATCCCCGAATTTATAGTTCTTCACCGAAGGTCCTAAGTCGTAAACTCCGCTCGCCAAGCCTTTGAATTCGAAACGGCCTTCCGCATCAAGCACGACGCTTTGACTATCGGACGCCCTATCCGCAAACAAATTAATGCGCATATCTGATGGGATAGGCTTGCCGTCGCTCAGTACCACCCTTCCCCGCAAAGTATGCGCCGGTTTAACCTGGATATCGCCGACGTTCACCACCTCTCCGTCATCCTTCGTCTCGCATTCCACGAGGTCGGCCGCGACCCCTTGGACGCCAGCGACTCCATCTTGCCGTAGAGATACCAAATGCGGCCTGGGGGCACGTTGGTGATCGCGAACGTGCCGTCTTCGCGGGTTCCGATTCGCATCTCGGGAAGCACCGTGCCAGACCGGCGGCTATGGGTACTCAGGCCAATTTCAGCATTCGACATGGGTTTGCCGTCCCGCACCAGCCTTCCCCGGATGGTCGCGCCTTCGGTAACCGTAAGCGTCTTGCGGTCTTCGCCGGTGGATTCCGTGAACAGCTTTGACGACATGCCCCGAGGCGAAACGCTCATGATGATCTTTGAGGCCGCTTGCCGTACGCAAGTTCGAAATCGCCTTTCTCGTTGCTTACCGCGATCAGGTCAATCCAATCGCCGGGGCCGAAACGCATCCCCATTTGGCCGTTATCGTGACGAAACATCACACCCTGCTGCTCAATCACTGCGTCCGCCACCGGATCGCCATGCGCATCAACAACATGCCCGCGTACGAACTGCAAAGGGTTCGCTGGTGATATGCGTGGCTTGAGCGCAGCCGTCTCTGCCGGCCCTTTTGCGGGATCCACCTTGTTGACGAACGTCGCCGCGTAACCGTCCTTGACGACGAGCAGATTAAAAACTAAGTCGGGACTCAAGCCGGTGATGTTGAAGTTTCCTTCGGAGCCGGTTAAAGTGTGCTTGCCGCAATCGACATAGCAGGTGGGACAGAAGGTGCTATATCCGGTCCTCACGCCAGCCGAATAAACCATGACCATGGCGTGACCGAGCGGCTCGCCGGAAACATCGGTGACTTTACCAGTGATATTGGGGCGGTCGGCGGCGAACGAGAGGGCGGGAATCAGGGCCAGAGCCGGGGTCGAAAGAAGAGACAATAAGCGGTTGGGCATGCAGTGTCCTTCGCAATCTGAGTGGATCTTACCGCAGCAAGCTTGAACCGGTCAAACCGTGGAACTTGTCGATGAATATCAATAGCGCAAGGGTCTTGAAAAAGTGTTCCGCACCACTTCAAAGCCCGCTGAGCCGACAATCTGCTGCATGATGACGGTCCAAGGCTCGTACCCCTCTTTGACCAGCACAGCCGTGGCTCTAATGTGGCCGACCAGATCGCCAGTCGTGTGTTCCCAATAGCCGAACGAATCGACAAAAGGGGAACCGGGCGCGCGTTCCGCAGGGGGCATCGCTCCGATTAATCCCCGCTCACATGAGAGTTCCAGCCAACCCTCGCCACTCTTCCGTACCAGTAGCCGCGAGCAGGTAAATTCAGGCAGGAAAACCAATCGATGCGGAGGATTGTTTATTGGAACTAATGCGCTGCCTGTTGCCGGAACGAAATAACTGATCATCGGCATGTCGCTATATTCGTGCAGCGAGCGCAATACGCAGGCTTTCGAGCGCGTGTTCACAGGCTCTATGTCGATGTGATGCACCAGCTGATTGCTGGTCAGATCCGCCGATTCGGATGAACCAAGATCGTTAGTGAAAAGAACAGTCCGTTCAAGGTAGCCCTTCGGCGACACCTGAAAAAGTTGATTCAGACGCGAAGCCATCGGGCCTTATTGTAGCCCGTCTAATCGTCCTGCTGCCGGAAGACCGGCTCTTTTCCCGCCAGCATCAAACGCTCGTCCAAGGCCGCTTTGACGAGTTCTTCTTCTAACTCAGAGAGGCCGTTGGCATCTTTTTCAATCCGGCTCAGCAGGCTCTTGGCGCGTCCGCGCGTCAGCTCCGCAGGAAGGGCCAGCGAGTAGGCAAAAAGCGCGTCGGACCGCAATTCTTCGTCGTCGAATAATGCGCGCACCTTTGCCAGCTCACTCTTGAGCCCGTAGTAACCTACGCCCCATAGCGCCGCGCGGCGGACGTTCAGGTCCTGATCATTCAGATGCGCGGCGAAATAATCGCGGAAACTGGGATGCACCGAGCGCCACATGGCTTCGAGCGCCTTTGCCCGGCCACCCGGCACGGCATAAAAATCGGCAATGGCTTTGCGTACTTCGTTGCGATCCGTCTCAGGCGCAAGCCCGACCAGCAATCCGCCACGTTCTTCGACCGGCAAATTCGGCTCATGCAGCGCCTTCAGCATGGCCGTCACAACTTCGGTTTCCTCGGTGGCATCGATAAGCGCTTCCCATGCGGGCCCCGTACTTCAGCCGATTCGTCATGCTGCGCCAGGCGCAACAACTGCCGGCGAAGTTCAGGACTCAACGACCGGTTGAAAAACGAATTAGCCGCCGCCGACCGGACCGCCGCTACCGGATGAGCCAGCAATTCGGCACGCTCGTCTTCATCCAGCAGATCGACAGGCGGATCTTCTTTTTCCGGATACAAATCCCAGATATCGAAGGGTTCCGGCTCGATTGCATCTTTGGCCGCTTCGCCGCTAGTCAGGGTGGCCAGAGTATCGGCCACTTCTTTTTTCAGTTCAGCGTCGGTATCTTCTAAAGGCGCCGCAGCTCTCTCAATTGCAGGTTTCGCAGCCGGGTCGCCATACATACCTAAGAGCAGTAAGGTATCTGAAAAGTCGAACTCCAGCCGTTCGGTCAATGCGTGCAAAACACGTTCATCGCGCACGCGCAGATTGGCCAGAATAAAAGCCACTTCCCCGTTTTCGGTTTCTTCCAACTCCTGGTAGAGCTTCAGCACCGGTTCTAGCGCCATTTGGCCATTCTCGACAAGCGAAACAACCACCTCGTCGGGCACGTTCTCCGGGTCTTCCTGAACATATTTGACCAGGAATGGCACGCCCTCAGACGCTTTGAAATGGCGGAACAATGCGATCAGTTCCGATGCCAGGTCTACAGTGTCGCTGCCCCGGTCACGCTCGCCAAACGCGACGGCGGCCGGCAGCGCTTCTGCCGGCCGGTCAACTAATGCATGCAGGAAGCGATGGTCCAAGCCCAGGTGTCCGCGCGCAGCCGCGTCCAGCACCTCAGCCGGTGTCGCTTCCAGCAGTTTGTCAGGATCGAGAAACAAAGCGAAATTCTACTGCTCTGGCTCAACGTTCACTTTAATTTGGGTGGTCACGTCGCGATGCAGGCGAATCACAACGTTGTGCTCGCCGACAGTGCGAATGGGCTCATCCAGCTGGATCTTACGCCGTTCAATGTGAAAGCGCTGCGCTTCCAGCGCCTCTGAAATATCCTTCGCCGTTACCGAACCAAACAGGTGATTGTTCTCACCCACTTTGTGCCGGAACGTGAGCGTCACATTTTCGAGCAGCTTCGCCAAATCGTCCGATTCGGTTTTAGCCTTGGCCTCGCGGCGCAAATAACCTTCGCGCTCCTGCGCCACGATCTTCTTGTTCGATTCAGTGGCCGCCACCGCGAGTTTTTTCGGCAGCAGAAAGTTGCGGGCGTAGCCGTCGGCGACTTTCACCATCGCTCCGCGCGCTCCCACTTTGTCTACGTCTTCTCTAAGAATGACTTCCATGGTTTTGCTCCTGCTTCCTACATGCGCGAGGCGAAAGGCACCATTGCGATGTTCCGCGCCTGCTTAATGGCTTCACTTAGCCGCTTCTGATGGGGCGTACACACGCCGGAAATACGGCGCGGCGTAATCTTGCCGCGTTCAGATACGAAGCTCATCAGAGTCCTCACATCTTTGTAGTTGATATCATCCACTTTGTCGACGCAAAAGCGGCAAACTTTCTTGCGGCGGAAATATTGCTTCTTGCCGGTTGCGATGGCTTTATCGCCACCCGTGGGACGCTGTGATGCCGCTATGGGGCGGCCGCCTCTTTGTTCTGCCATATTGATTTCTCCTTAGCTCCCGTGCTCAACGTTCCCGGCGGGCGCAGCGGCGGGTTGGGCCGGTGCTGATGCGGGCGGCGGCGGAGCGGCAGGTGAAGCTGGCGCCCGGGCGCTCCTGGACTGGCATGCGGCGGTTCGCCCGGCAGTAACGGCGAAGTACTGACCGCCTGCGGCACCGGAGCAGCGGGCTTGCGGGCCGCGCGCTTCTCGCGCGCCTTTTTGCGTTTTTCAATGCGCTTCAGCTTTTCGTCAATACGCACGGTCAGGAACTTAATTACCATGTCGGCCACGCGCAAGCGGCGTTCCAATTCCTTCACTGTTTCAGCCGGCGCCGAGAACTGCAGCAGGATGAACTGCCCTTCGTTGTGCTTCGCTACCCGGTAGGCCAGTTTACGAACGCCCCATCTTTCGACATTGTCAACCTTGCCGCCTGGTGTGGGTAATTACACCCTTCAGTTGTTCGACGAGCGGATCCACTTCTTCTTCGGTGGCATCCGGACGAACGATGAACAACTCTTCGTAGATTCTCATTCTTCCTCTTCCTTTACGCCTCGGGCGCGGCGATTAAATTTCGCCATGGACTTTAGGGCGCCTTCGGCAACGATGGATTCAACGGCATCCGCGGTATAGGACACCATTTCGTCCACGTCATCTTTTGTCCCGCGCCCAAACGGCGCGAGGACATACTCAGCAGCATCTACCGGGTAATCCGGGCGTATACCCACCCGTACCCGCGTAAAGACTTCCGTCTTCAGTGCGCCAATAATCGACTTGACACCGTTGTGCCCAGCCGCCGAACCGTTCAGCTTGATCCGCAAGGCGGTCCAAGGCAAATCCAATTCGTCATACACCACAATTAAATCGCGGTGCGTCAGGTTATGGAATTTCAAGACCGACTTGATTCCCATTCCTGAGTTATTCATGAAGGTCTGCGGCTTAACCAGAAGTACTTTCTTGCCGCCGATTTGGCCGCTGCCGATCCGCGCCGCCCCTTCATCCCGCGAAATCCGCAAGCCATGACGCCTGGCGAGTTCATCGGCTACCAGAAAACCCATATTGTGAGGCGTTGCCTCATATTGGATGCCCGGATTGCCCAACCCGGCAATGCAGAAGCCCCGCAGCCCCGGAACAACCTGGGTTTCGCCGGGCGCTTCTTTCGGAGCTTCCAGCGAAACCGTTTCATTAGGCATAGCTCATGGTTGTAAAACCGGCTATTTTTTCTTGGCAGGAGGTTTGGCAGCCGCGGCTGCTTCGCCCTCCTCTTCTTTCTTACCCTTCTTAATGACTTCAGGCTCAGCAGCAGCCGGAGCGACCACCGCTTCCACCACCGGCACTTCTTCCACCTTCAACGAGACAACGTGCGAAATTACCGCATCGCCAGGGCTCAAAAGCTTAGTGGAACCCGCCAGCGGAATCTCTGAGGCGCGGATACTCTGGCCGATCATCAACTCCGCGACATCCACTACAAACTCTTCCGGAATATCGTCAGGCAAGCACTCAATTTCGATTTCACGCGTAATAATTTCGTGAATGCCGCCTTGCAGTTTCACGCCCTTCGGGTCGCCGTGCGTCACGACCGGCACCTTAACGGTAATGCGCTTGGTCAAATCGATCCGCTTCAGATCGACGTGCAGGAGAGTCTCTTTAATGGGATCGTGCTGCCAATCGACGATCATTACGGGAACTGTTTCACCACCTGAAACGCTCAGATTGAAAATGGTGTTGTGCCCGGTCTTACTGTGCAGGATTTTGTTGAGTTCTTTCGGGTTGACCGCAATTGCGGCAGGCCCGGCAGCGCCTCCATAAACTACCGCGGGAGTAGAACCCTTTACCCGTAAACGGCGCGCTTCATTCTTGCCGCGCAGCTCCCGTGGAGCCCGCGGCTACTGTAATATCTTTCCTCATTCTTTCACCTCATCGCCAGGACGGCTGCCTGCCACTACTTACCGAGCATCCGGCCCCTGACTTGAATTTGCGGCCGGTTGCCCAGCCACGCTTAAAACCTAAATGAACAACGTACTGATGGACCCACCTTCGTGAATCGATTGAATGGCCCGCGCGAGCAAACTAGCCACCGACAAGACCCGGATCTTCGGGCTTGCGGCGGCCTGCTCCGAAAGCGGAATCGAATCCGTCACCACCAACTCCACTAGCGGCGAAGCGCCGATGCGCTCCACCGCCGATTCCGATAAAACCGCGTGGGTGGCGCACGCCGTAACGCTCTTAGCGCCCTGCTCAAGCAGCGCTTCCACGCCCTTCACCAGAGTGCCGGCCGTATCCACCAAATCGTCCACCATCAAACAATGCTTGCCGTCAACCTCGCCGATAATGTTCATCACCTCGGCGACGTTCGCGTCAGTGCGGCGTTTATCGATAATCGCCAGCGGCGCATTCAGCCGTTTGGCGAAAGACCGGGCGCGCTCCACACCGCCGGCATCCGGCGAAACCACAATCAAATCCCCGCGTTCGAAGCGATCTTCGAAATACTCCACCATAACGGGCGCTGCAAACAGGTGATCGACGGGAATATCGAAGAAACCCTGAATCTGAGCGGCGTGCAGATCGAGCGCTAAAACCCGGCTCGCACCCGCTCTTTCCAAGAGGCTGGCTACCAGTTTCGCGGAAATAGGCATCCGCGGCCGATCTTTTCGATCCTGCCGCGCGTACCCATAATAGGGTAACACTGCCGTGATACGTTCCGCACTAGCCCGCTTGAAAGCATCGATCATCAGCAGCAGTTCCATCAAGTGATGATTCACCGGAGTGCTGGTGGGCTGAACGACAAATACGTCTGTTCCGCGCACGTTTTCCTGGATCTGCAAATGGGTTTCACCGTCGGCGAAGCGCTTGATCATGGCCGCGCCGAGAGGGCAACCCATCGCTTCACAGATGCCCTCCGTCAGTTTGCGATTCGCAGTGCCGCTAAACACCTTAAAGTCGGTGAATAGGGCTCGGACGGGTTTGGTAGAAGCTGCTGCCAATTTGTTCAATCTCCCCGAAACTCAGGCTGGCCCGGCGAAGCAACTGGCTTCCGCTGCCGGCCCTAAAGCGCGGCGCCACAAAGACTGGTACTGCCGCTGTGTAATGAAACGAACCGCAAAGACGCGCGCGGCCCTGAACTTCGCAGCCGCCGCTTGCGCCTGGGCCGCACTGCGAAAAACTCCAAATACGGCGGACCCGCTGCCCGTCAGCATGGCCGGTTTTGCCCCAGCTTTCCGCAACTTACGCACTAAGACTGCAAGATCCGGGTGAGTTTCAAACACCACATCCTCAAAATCGTTTTTCAACGGGAGTTGTTCCAGACGCGAACCCGCCAGTCTCCAGGCGACGGTCTGAAACTCTCTCAGGATAGGAGACTCGTCTTGCGAAGTCAACGGATTCGTAACACCGCGATTCAACGCCGCATACGCCTCGGGGGTCGAAACATGGACGCCAGTTGATACCACCAGCACGTGGTGGAGCGGCAGGTCGGGCAGAGGATAGAGTTCCGTTCCCCGACCGAAGCCAAGGGCAGTACCACCATGCAGAAAGAACGGTACGTCGGAACCCAGCGATTCTGCCAAACGAACTTGGGTGTTGAAATCAATGGGTTTACCGAGTAAGGCGGGCAGCGCAATCAGGATTGCAGCCGCGTTACTGGACCCACCGCCCAGCCCAGCGCCCATGGGAATCTGCTTGTTCAGTACGCAACGAACCCAAGCTTTGACTTTGACTTGGTCAAGCACCAGACGTATAGATCGTATAACGATGTTATCGGGGATGTCGATGGAACTGTTGAGATCAATTTGGGTTCGTTTCGCAAAATCGACGGATAGGGAAATGCTGTCTTTCAGGCTGATGGTCTGGAAAATGGTCCGGAGTTCATGATAATTGTCGGATCGCCGGTGCAGAACCCGCAGGTCCAAGTTCAGCTTGGCAAAGGAAGGGACCGTAACCTGCACGGTTAATACTGGATGAGCGAGAACACGTCGTGGTTCCCCAGCTTTTTGCGGCCGTTCAGAAACGTAAGCTCGATGACAAACCCGAGCCCGGCGACCTTGCCCTGCGCTTGTTCCACCAAGCGAGCGACAGCCGAAGCAGTGCCGCCGGTAGCTAGAACATCGTCAATAATCAACACGCTTTGGCCTGGCTCAATCGCATCGGAATGCATTTCTAAAGTATCGGTGCCGTATTCGAGCTCGTATTCCACACGGCAAACGGTATGCGGCAGCTTTTTCGGTTTTCGGACCGGGACAAAACCCGCGTCAAGGGCGCGCGCCATGGCGGGTGCAAAGAAATACCCCCGCGCCTCAATTCCCACGACAATATCGATGGGCGTGTTTCGATAGTGATCTTCCAGCGAATCGACAGTTTGGGCGAATCCCTTTTTGTCCTTCAGAAGCGTTGTGATGTCGTAAAAGTTGACGCCGGGCTTGGGAAAATCGGGCACCTCACGGATTAATTGCTTCAGGTGATCGGAAACTGAACTAGGAATGAGTGTGGGAGCAGACACGCCGCTGATTGTAGCAAGATAGTCATTCGCCGGCGGGGTGGGCGGACGCCGCCCTTTCGTCAATCAGGCCGATTACCGCGAAGGATGAACGGCGGATCACTTCCACGCATTGCCGGTCTTGCTCTTCGAGCTGGCGCGAGCGCAGGACCGTAGTCATGCGAAGTATATGGTCGATATGGGAGCGAAGCTCATGCGAGCGCACCTCGCGATGCGTCTCATGTCTTGCATTTACATGGGTTAGCTGATTGAAATGTTCAAAATCGGCCATTGTGCGGTCAACGAGGCCGAGAGATTGCCGCCGCGTTGGCGAGTGAAACTGAGCTTGAACTTCCGCAAGTTCGGGTGAATCTGCCATTATTTTCTATTCGGCAAAATTCAACAAACGAAATAGGATTCTTTGCGTGCGATTCTCCGGGGCGGTTGGTTCCGCTTACTACTGCGACTCGCAGATTTTCACCCGGTGGTAAGCCGCATAAGCGTAACTTTAAGCGGCTTGGGACAGTAGTCGCGCCATCAGCGACCCCCAAAAGCGTTACTTTCCGATAAACGGTGTTTACCGGCCACATAATGGAGAACGGCGAAACTGTTGGGGATGTTTTCACGACCAATATCGGCGTGTTTGACAGCGATTGACGCCGCCATCTGTCCTGATCCTTCTTGGACACGCCTTTCGATTAGCTGGTCCGTTGTCTCATCTAGCGATTCCGCGTGAAGGGATGCGCGCTCGGAAGAGCGCCCGAACTTTCTCGCGGTCAACCGCTGGTGCAAATTGCTCGATCTCCCCGGCAGGGAGCGGCCTTTAACGCGTTCAGGGGAAACCCAGCGGTACATTGGCAGGGGCATTCCATTAACGATGCAACCGCGCGAATAAGCAAGGATTTCAGATTGACGGTCCGTTGCTTTTTGACGCTTACGGGGGTCAAAGAAACAGGTGTTATCGCTCCTTTGCCTTTAGTTCCGATATGAGTTGCTCAACCTTTGAACCGTGGCCGACCGGTTCAATCATTACGACGTGCCGCATGTTCAGAAACGTTCGGGGCGGCGCGTGCCACTCACCACCCCGTCGCACGAGAACGCTCTTCACTTCTTTAGTTTGCGGGTCCATTGTCTGCTGAACGTAGTAGACGTCTGTCAGAATGGGAAAATCGCTGGTGACCTGTTCCAGTTTTCCATAGAGGAACTGGCCGTTGTCGAGTAATACACCTTGATATGGCGTCTCAAAATGCAGTTTGTTTCGGAGGTGTAGTTCCCAAGCATAGAACATAGAACCGCCAAGCACGATCAACAGTGCCAAGCCAATTAGAATCTTCTTCAACTCCCTCACCGCCCCAAGAGCGCTTTCGGTCGAGGCACACAAAAGACAAGAAATAGGGCAAGCAAACAGAACTGAAAAGTCCTTGGCTCAGGGGTGGCCGTGTTGCTCACTCCGTTATTCTGAGCGGTCAGAACAAACTGACCGTTCGAGAAGCTGTCCGTGTACTGAAAACCTGGTTCTAAACCCTCGATCTGAAAGGTCGCATTGCCGAAATTTGCTCCGGCAAGAGCATTGATGAGGTCGAACGATTCCCCTTTCGTTGGAGCGAAACCGTCGATGAAGTCAAGGGCGATTGTTCCTTGGAACAGCGCAAATCCTGAAATGTCAAGTTGACTTAGAAGATCAGGTGCGGCTCCCGCAATGTCAAGCGATAACAAACCGTGCTGCATCAAGGTGAAGTTCCCCAGCACGTCCACGACAGACGGATCGATAGTCAAGCTTCCATGACTGCCGACAGTTGTGCTCCCAGCAGTGAGATGTCCGTTGTTCATGATTGTGACTGAGCCAGTGCCATTGATGCCGATGTCGAGTGAGCCCGTGTTGGTCCAGGTAGCTGCGTTGAGTACTACTGATCCGGTCGAGCCTAGGCCGACTCCTACAACGGAAGCTCCGCTGTTCAATACGCCGGCGTTTTGAAGCAAAAGCGTTCCATGCCCACTAATTCCAACGTTTAGGGTACGCCCGACATTTAGCTGCGACCCGGCACCGTTCACCGTTAGAGTGCCGACAGCGCCGCCAAAGTAACCGACATCCGTGTCAAGGGCACTACTTACTTTTCCGCCATTCTGGATTGTCAAGGTACCCTGGCCACCCGTACCCACGATCAAACCTGTCGCGGAGTTCAACTGAGAACCAATGCCATCAACCAGCACCTGCCCTTTAGATGCGACACCGTCGTATGCGAGATCAATATCGTACTCTGTTCCCCCGACGATGGCCCCACCGTTCACAACACCACCGTTCTGGATTGTCAAAGTTCCTTGGCCGCCAACTCCAATATAGAGTGCACGTCCGGCACTTAGTTGCGAGCCGCCGCCGTTTACCGTTACTGCACCGACAGCTCCACCAAAGTAGCCGAGATAAGTACTGAGAGCGCTGCTCACTCTTCCGGCGTTCTGGATTGTCAAGGTCCCGCGCCCGCCCGTACCCACGATCAAACCTGTCGCGGAGTTCAACTGAGAACCGATGCCATCAACCAGCACCTGCCCTTTAGATGCGACACCGTCGTATGCGAGATCAATATCGTACTCTGTTCCCCCGACGATGGCCCCACCGTTCACAACACCACCGTTCTGGATTGTCAAAGTTCCTTGGCCACTAATTCCGACATACACCGCATCTCCAGCACTTAGTTGCGACCCGGCACCTGTTACTGTGGCGGTCCCGGCCGCCCCGCCGTAGTAGCCGATATACGTGTCGGTGCTACTGGCCACGCCGCCGTTCTGGATTGTCAGTGCGCCAGTACCCCTCAGCCCAATGTTTAGCTCTTGCTGGTTCTGCCAGACGGAGCCAGCACCCGTAATCATAGCGTTTCCCTTAGCGGTGGCAAATGTTGCCAGGTTGCCGGAAGAATCCGCTACCCGGCCCCCTGCAGTTATGGTTAGTTGGCCGTTCCCAACGTCACCGACGCTGACATTGTCCGCGTTTGTCCAACGCGAGCCTGCGCCAGAAACCGTGACTGCGCTATTCGAGCCGACGCCATTTGCAGCAATGTTGCCATAATTGTCGGTTACCTGTCCGCCATTGCTGACAGCCAGATTTCCATTACCATGCCAGCCGACCTGGAGATCCCCCGTGTTACTCCAGGTGGCATTAGCACCGGAGACGTCAACTCGGCCCTGGGAGTCCGTTGTTGAGAGCTACAATGCCTCCTGCGCTGCTCACCTTGCCGCCGTTGGCGATTGTTAGAGTTCCACTCCCGGAGTTCCCGATTGTCAGGACGCCTGAATCGCTCCACTGCGTACCAACACCCGCCACGGTCGCCTGACCGGACGATCCGCTCAAGGCTCCGATAAGGGCGTTGTCGCTGGTGACGGCACCACTGCTCTGGATGGACAGCGTTCCTTTCCCCTGGCGGCCTACCAAAAGCTCCTGCGACCCGGAAATATTCAGTTGGGAAGCAGCTCCACTTACCGTAGTCGCACCGCTCGTACCAGCCGAGACCCCAAGCCATGCAAAGCCGCTATTCGCGACGCCCCCCGAAATCGTGAGCGTGCCAGAACCGGGACCTAATGTGCCCACGCTCAGCCCGAGAGTCGTCAGGGTTCCCCCGGATACTTGCAGACCACCGAAGGCACCGACACCCAACGAGACCCCGGCAACCGTCGTCGATTTATTCAGGAACACCGTCCCCCCGACTGCCCCTATAGGACCGCCATAGAGGGTTCCTATATTTACTGAGTCTCCAGCGCCGGGGTAGCAAAATTCACAGCCCCAGTTTGTGGTCGGAGTAGGGATGGGTATAGGGTTACCGGGCAAGCTGCCGAGCCATGGGCCGTACCAATCGCCGCTACCACCGTCCCAAAGAACTTGGCCGAGGGCGGAATCGGGGCGGGAGGCGACAAACAACGCTATGCCGAGGAGCAAAACCGCTTTGCAGCCTTGCCGAGGCGTTTGACGGACCCTATTGAAATCTCGTATCAGACGGATTGCCAGCAATCGCGCAAAAAGACTCACGTGGCTATTCCCTCCTTGTAGTGTCAAGATGCTATCACACGCGGAACCTCTATATAGCACGTGCACTCCACAGTGCAAGTAAACAGCAGAAATCTTGTTTGCCCAATCATTTGGCGCTTTCACCACCTGCGCCCAAGAAGTCCAATTTGAGTGATCACGTTGCTTTTTGTAAGCCGACTAACTGAATCTGCGTCGTTTCGTTCGAACTCCGTTTATAGCTCGTGTCCCCAATGTCGTGCGAGACCTCTTATCAACAGGGATTTAACCGAATGCGTGCAAATGATTCGGAACCCGGGTGCGACAAAGGTGCGAGTCGCACGTGACGACCTACTTGTGACCGCCAACAGACTGGCTGTAGACCAAATCTTGGTTGACCTCAGCGAGAAGCTCTTTAGCGCTGACCAGCCGCTTCGTTGTGGGCGAGAAGAATTTAGGGGCAAAACCGTCAACAGCTAAGTCGCCGCCCAGAATAGTCCGCGCTTCGCGAGAGTACTGATCAAAGCGGGCTTGATCCGCACATCCCCTTGCAGCGCGAGCAGCATGCACAACTATGAGTGCCCTAGTAATCCTCTCCCGCTTGCGCTGCCAGTCCCCGGAGCGCTCGATTGCGCCAAGGCAGCGCGCGAAGAAATCAGACGCGGCTGGGTCATTCAGCACTCTGCAACATTGCGCCACAGAAGCCAACGCATAATAATCATCCGGGATAAACTTGACGGCTTCGTCATATATTTTCCGCGCTTCGCCATGATCTCCGACAGCAACATACGTATTTCCCAGTATTAGCAAGCTACGATTGCGGAGTCGGACTTGGTTGGCGTCCAGGGTTTTCCCCTCTGCTACCAGAGCCGTCTCTAGATCTTTTATTCGCTTAAGGAGAACGGTGACTTCCGAACGGCATCTACTCTCGTCGCCAACAATATAGGACCGAATTTCCGCCTTAGTGACGGGAGTGAGAAATTCGCCCGGCCGAGTCTGCAGTAGCTTCGCGCTCTGTTCGATTTCTCGAAGGGCTTCCGAAAGATCGCCCCAGTTTTTTTGTATCAGGGCGCGAAAGTAGTGAATGAAGGCGAAACGAATACGATAGCTCTCATGCGTTTCCAGCTCCGCTTGGTGATCCGCAGCCCGAAACTGCGCGGATCGGTCGAGCCGAGTCCGGGCATCGATCACGTCATTTTCGTAGTACTGAATCACTCCTGTTGAATACAGCAGTCCTCCAGCGAGGTCAAAGCCCTTCTCGCCTAAGGAGTCGTCCAGATCACCGACGAGTCCGACCAGTCTCAAGGCGCGCGCACGCTGCTCATCCGTGAGTCCTGCATACTGCATTCGATTCATATTCCTGAAGTGATCAAAAATACTTACTGCAGCGTCGAACTTCTGCTTTCTACTTCGTTCCCCCTCGGCCTTTAGCTTTGCGATTTCCGCGATCGCTTCTGCGACTCGCTGCTCCTGCTCCAATCTGAATGCCAGGGTTTTTTGCACGGCCTCAATGACACCGCTGACGTTTTGAACCGGCCCGAATTGATTCGGATTCGCTGTGGCTTTTTCAACCTGCATGGCGCCAAGGGCGACCTGTTGCGTCAAGGCCACATTCTGAAGCCTCATCATTTCCTTCACAATGTCGTCTATGCCGCGCTGTCGCTGACCCTCTTTGACTCGCGAAAAAATGTCACGGACGGAAAAGAGAACCAAAAGTATCGACGCGATGGCGGCAACGAACGCCGCGAGCTTGTAAACACCATCGATACGATCCTTGAGATCCGTGATTCTTTCGTCCTTCAGCGCCAAAGCCGTATTCAACCGTTCTTCAAGAACCGTTGTCCGCTGATCCAGGGAAGGCGTGCCGGCGGCCGCAGGCGTTGTACCGCTCTGGGAGGAAAGTTGTGGCAGAGGGACGTTTGGCGGCGTTGTTCCGGACGCTTCCGATTGGCCCCCCTGGCTACAAACCGCGAACAGTGTAACCAGAATCCTCGCGAAGTGTCGAAAATCTGTTCGTACCATTGTCGCCTCTCTGAGCCAATATTTTTGTGGACCTATCATAACTCTTTCATCGGTGCGTGAGTCTTGCTTTAGGGGCTGCCTGCCTCGCGAAGCACCAGACGCAGGCGTCATGACGTGGCCAGAGACAATCGGAGTATCGTTTGAAAGGGCATTTCTGGCTGTAAATCCCTTTAAAAATCAAATACCTGCGTTATCGGACAAGCGAAAAATAGAGGGATTCCTAATTTTCGGCTCTTAAGTTCGCGCCTATGGTGGTAAGCCGGTTACAACCGGATGAGGCGCTGAGGGCAGACGCCAGAGATGGGCGGCAGAGTTGGCACCCACCGCCAGCCAAGTGTTATGGGGAGAGAAAGCCGGAGGATTGGCGCTTCCTATTTTGGAAACGATCTGGCGCAGGACGCGTCCGGTCTTTACATCGAAAGCGGTCAGCGTGCCTGAAGTAACGGCGAGGATCGTTTGGGCGTCACTTTCGAATTTAAGGCCGGAGACCCATTGGCCTGAAGGAACGTCCCAAAGCGGGTGACGCCCACGGAGGTCCCAAAGAATGAGCGACGCCGCAGCGGGAACGGGAGGAGTGAGCTTGTCACCTTGAATTGGGAGGAGACGCGTTCCCAAAGAGAGAAACTGGCTATCGGGGCTAAAGGCAAGCGCGGAGACTGGATTCAGGGTCTTGATAGCAGCGAGGAGGCGTTTGCTGGAGATTTCGTATATGGATAGGCCGGTAGAACCGCCCGCAACGACCAGAGAGCTATCGGGACTGAAGAGAACCGGCGTGGTGTTTGTGCCGGAGTGATCGCCGAAGTGAAAGATTTCAGAACCTGTATCGGGCGACCAGATAGTAATCACGCCACGGCAGTTAGCCGCAATGAACCGGCCGTTAGGACTAAAGACGGGGGAGTTCGCGGAATCGGCGGCGCAAGGCAGCTGGCGCAGGAAAGTATTCGAGCGGGCATCGAAGAGTTCGACAAGCGGGTCGGACAGGGCGAGATAGCCGCCGTCGTGACTGTAGGCAACGCCTAACACCGGCCGGCGAATGCGCGGCGCGGGCAACAGAGACTTGCTTTCGACATCCCAGATTTGAAGGGCATCTCCGAGATCGGGTCCCCCTCCGCTGGCAGCCAGGCGACGGCCATCGGGGCTGAATGCCAAATTGACGGGGGTGTATTGGCCCGACATGCCGTGAGCGAGTTCTCCGTTCGAGACATTCCAAAGATGAATGCTGAAATCGGCTCCGGCAGTGGCGAGCAACCGGCCGTCAGGGCTGAGCGCAAGCATGCTGAACTCCGCGCTGCGCCCATGAATGGTATGCGCACTTCCGCCGCGGGTATGCTGAACGACAGCCGTACTGCCGTCTTCGTGCGCGTAGGCGAGCCAGGCGTCGTTTAACGAGAAGGCGATCCGGCTAATTTGCCCGGTAACGTTTGCTACCGGCTTGTTTGTGGCCGTATCGATAATGGAGGCCCGGCGCTGGCTTTCGTTGCTGCGTTCGAGGGCGAGCAACTTTCCATCGGGCGAAGCACCGCAAAGGAGCTCTTTGCGGGATTCCAGTTGGCGGCCGAAAACAAGATCATAGGCGGTCAGCAAGCCGGTAGCGTCGTCATCACCAGATTCTTCCGCCACGAACAGCTTCGCGCCATGGAAAAAGACGTTTGAGACGGCGGCTTCGTCGCGTTTGATCAGCCGCTCCTGCTGGGCTTTGGCAATATCCCAGATGCGCAGGGTGGTTCCGCTGGCGACCGTCTCGGCAGTAACAAGGCGCTTTGCATCGAGTGTAAATTTCAGGAGATAGAGCGTAATGTTCGGACCTCGGATCACAGTTTTTACCCCTCCCGTGGCGGTATTCCAGATGCGGATGGTGTGATCTAGAGAGGCCGAAGCGATTTGACGGCCGTCGGGACTGATGGCCATGGCAGTGACAATTTCGGTGTGGCCGCGAAGGGTGCGAACCTCCGAACCGTTCTGGGAATTCCAAATTTTGAGCGTGGAATCTTCGCTGGCGGAAACCAGATAGCGGCCGTCGGGGCTAAAAGCGAGGGCGCTTATGTTGGCTGTGTGACCGGCCTGGAGAGTGATGCCGGGTGAATCGCCAGCCGCGTTCAGGAGACCAGCAAATGCGAGAACAATGCAAAAAATCACTTCTTCTTAAAAATGGAGACGTCGTCGGGAGTATAGAGAACGATGGAATCCGGTTTGAATTCGATGCTTTGTCCGGGCCGCGAAACAATGTCGAAGGTAGTGCCATGCTTCGGGGCAAGTTCTAGCGTGGGGCTGCCGGGTGAAGAGGCAACTAACTTGCTGCCGCCTTGCAAAGAAACGGTCAGCGTCGATCCGGGAACTTCGTATTCGCCCGTAAACGGTTGTAAGAAGGTGCGTTCAAACATGCGTTTTTCGGCTGTGCGATCAAAAACAATCGGCTTCACTTGAGATTCCAGCGGGATGCTCAAGCTGGACACGTCGCCGTTCAGGTCGGTGTTGAAAGTGACCTTCAATTTTTCAAGCTCGTCCAATGGATTCGGCGCCACGGAGAAGGTGTCGTAGTGAAAATGATGGATGGGGCGGGAAAGCCGGTTGAGGGTGAAGCTTAGTTCGTCAGGCTTGTCCGAATTTGCAATGGTGACTAGCCCATAGGCGGGGTGAGAAAACTCACCAGTGAAGTCTTTCAAATCGTGCGAGGGATGGGTACCGTTTTTTTGCCCCGTGAAGCCTTTATTTTCGGCGGAGAGTTCGGCCTCCTTAGCTTGCTTCTCGCGATCGAGGAAGCGCTTCACCCACGGAGTTTGCTCCAGACCGAGGAGGCGATCGAACACATTATAAGGGACCAGGTCGCGAAGAGCGGTGCCATCAAGGTTAGTGAGCACCACTACTCCGATTTGCTCATTCGGCAGGAAGGCGATGTTCAGCGCGAAGCCATCGAGATTGCCGCCGTGCTCGACCAATTTATGTCCCCGGTAGCTGGAAATGAAGAAGCCCATACCGTAAGCGTTTTCACCCAGTTCCTTGTAATTTGGAGTGCCTTGAATGACCATCTGCGGCGTTTGCATTTGCGCGGAGTTGTTCGCGGATAAAAGCTGTTTACCGTTGAAGCTGCCCTTGTTCATGTGAAAGAGGAGATAACGGGAGAGATCGTCGATGTTGGAGTTGATGCCTCCGGCGGGACCGATATCGCCCCAATCGGCGAAAGCGATTTTCTTGACCTCCTCGGTTTTGTAGTTCTTGCGGTAAGGCTGAGCGACATCAGTACCTTTGCGCGCCTCTTCAGAGGAGAAGACGGTGCTGGCCATGCCGATGGGATTCAGGACACGCTGAGTAACGGCCTCCTCCCAGGAGGTGTGGTCGATTTCACCCGCCAGATACCCAGCCGTGATGAACATCAAATTGTTGTATTGGAAGGTTTGGCGGAGAGTTTTGTTGGGTTCAAGATAGCGAAGCTTTTCGACCAGTTCTTTGCGCGTGAAGTTTGAAGAGTACCAGACCAGATCGTGGCGGGGCAATCCGGAACGATGCGTGACCAGATCGCGCGGCGTGAGTTCGTCGGTGGCGACAGGATCAAACATGCGAAAACCGGGCAGATAATTGCAGACAGGCTTGTCCCATTCCACTTTGCCGTCATCGACAAGCGTGCCCAGCGTAGTAACTGTGAACGATTTCGACATGGATGCGATGGGGAAAACGGTTTTCGTAGTGACCGGCAGTTGTTTTTCGACGTCGCGAAAACCGTAACCTTTGGCGAGGATAATTTTGCCGTTCTGCACAACAGCGACTCCGACGCCGGGGACCTTCATATCTTTCATGGCTTGGGCGATGAAGGAATCGAAGCCATCGAGATTGGGTTGCTGGGCGAACGAGAGCGCAGCGGCGGATAAACAGGCGAAGAGAAGGGTGGACGGTTTGGCAGTGCGGGAAAAAGACGCCATGATTTGGAGGATACCGCGAAAGACGTGGACAGTTAAGATGGTGTCATATGGCTGAAACGATTGCCCGGCAATCCAGGCCGGATTTCAGTGCGGTTCCAGATGTGCTGATGAGGCACGCCCTGGACACTTTCGGGAACAAAGTCAAAGCCCTTTCATGGCTGTCGACCCCGAATCCCGCGCTCGACAATGCCCAACCCATAGAACTTCTAGAATTTCCCGGCGGTGCCGAGCGTGTTGAGGAAGTGTTGATTCGGATCGACTACGGCATTTACAGCTGATGCGAGCTTACCGGCTCACGCGGGCGAGATACGGCTTCTCCGGAACGGGATCCTTGCGCGCCAGCGGCCGGTGGCATTGGGCCGGAGTCCCAATGATCTATAGCGCCGACAGCATCGCACTGGCAGTGCTTGAGACTTTGGTGCATGCACGAAAAGATCAGATACCAGACGACTACGTTTTTTATGAAATGGAGTTGCACGACGATTTCGTGGAGCTGCTTAAGGATGGCGAACTTCCGGCAGATTGGACTTCATCAGATCCACAGGATGCGCGGACTTTCGGCACTGAATGGATGAAGAGCCGGCGTTCAATTGCCTTGCTTGTTCCCTCAGTCGTGATCCGGCAGCAGCTGAATTGTCTATTAAACGCGGAACATGCGGAGTTCTTTCGTATCAGAGTAACCGGCCCGCAACCGTTTAAATTTGATTCTCGACTTTTCCGCTAAGGTGCACTATAGCTCCATCAACAATTCTACCGACACCAACGTCTCGGGCGAATCGGGCTGAGCGGCAAAGAGCTTTTTCCATTCGCTGTTGCTGTTTTCAAAAGCAGTTCTGGCTCCATAAGCGGCCATGTCCGGATACTCACAAATAAGGATCACCGGTCCAGTATCGGGAACGGGAACGGTGCTTCGAAATAAGCGAACCGACTGGGGCATGACAGGGCTATTAAATGCCGGACCGGCAGCCGTTTGCAACTTGGCCATGAAATCGGGCATGCGGCCCGGCTTCACACTGTACTTAAAGATCGCAAGAACTGACATAGAACGGTATTATCGCCGATTTGCGTCAGGCCAACAAATAGAGCACTTGACAAGCAAGTGAAACAAATCCCATAGTGAAATGGAGAGGTTTACTTGAATGCCAAGTGATAGTGCGGACCGGATTGCCGTCCTGCAAGGAACGCTCGATCTAATAGTTCTTCGGATGCTTCAAACGATGGGACGGCAGCACGCTTATGCGATTGCGACGCGCCTGCAGCAAGTTTCCGAGGATCTGCTGCAGCTGAACCAAGGCACGCTGTATCCGGCGTTGGTGCGGCTGGAACAGCAAGGCCGAATCAAGGGGACGTGGGGCAAGACCGAGAGCAACCGCGAGGCCAAGTTCTACTCCATTACCAAAGTTGGGGCGAAAGCTCTGGAGCAGGAAACTGCGCGCTGGCGGCGAATGTCGGGTTTAGTTGAGAAACTGCTTACCGAAGGAGCCTGATCTATGCGCCGATTCCTTGCCAAACTTGCCGCTATGCTCCGAGGCCGCAGCACAGAAACTGATTTGTCCCGGGAGATCGACTCTCACTTAGGGATGCTTGCAAGAGGATTTCGAGCGGCGCGGGCTGCCGCGCGAAGAAGCGAAGCGGGCCGCACGCCTGGCCTATGGCGGGGATTGAGCAGGCGAAGGAATTACATCGCGAAGAACGGTCGGTGATGTGGGTTGAAAACCTAGTTAAAGATCTGCGCTACGGTACACGAAACCTGTGGCGGACTCCAGGATTCACCGCCGTGGCAGTGACCGCGCTGGCGCTCGCCATAGGGGCGAACACCGCCATATTCGGCGTGGTGAATGCCGTATTATTGCGCCCTCTGGCTTATAAGGACGCGAACCGCTTAGTTACCGTTCTGCATTACGGCACCGGTCCTGTGGCGACGGCTAATTACATCGACTGGCGGGACCAGAGCCACTCATTTGAGGCCATGGGCGCGGCCGATGCTTGGGGGCCTAACCTCACCAACAGCGATCCATCCGACAGCAACCCGGCGGAGCACCTCAATGGCTTGAAGCTAACGGAGAACCTGCTGCCGCTTCTGGGCATCGAGCCGCTGCTGGGCCGCTGGTTCATTCCAGGGGAAGATCAGGAGGGCGCGGAGCATGAAGTGATATTGAGCTACCGGCTGTGGCAGCGGCGATTCAATGGCGACCGTAATGTGTTAGGAAAACCAATTACCCTGAATGGCGAGGCTTATACCGTTGTCGGCGTCATGCCATCATCATTCAAGTTCGCACCTTTCTGGGCGGTCCGAGCCGAGCTTTGGGTACCGGACGCATTTGGCGATACCATTCACGAACGAGGCGGTAACCACCTGCGAGTTTTCGCACGGTTGAAGCCGGGTGTCACCCTTTCGCAGGCACGGGCGGAGATGGCAACCATTAGCGGCCGTTTGGATAAGCAATTTCCAGCGACGAACCGTGGAGTTACGGTTACTCCTTTGAAGGAGAATGTCGTGGGGAAGATAGAAACACCATTGTTCATGCTGTTGGGCGCGGTCGGATTTGTACTGTTGATTGCGTGCGCTAACGTGGCTCACATGCTGCTGGCGCGTACCTCCGACCGTCAGAAGGAAATAGCGGTGCGGGTTGCGCTGGGGGCTGGGCGAGGGCGGGTGCTAGCGCAGTTTCTGACTGAAAATCTACTGCTGGCGGCGATAGGAGCCTCGGTCGGCCTGCTGCTGGCGGCCGGGGGAACGAAGGCCTTGGTTGCGCTCAGCCCGGCGTACATTCCGCGTGTGGAGATGGTGGCTATCGATACGCATGTGATGCTGTTCCTGGTTTGTATTACCGTCTTGACGGCTGTGACGTTTGGGCTCACACCGGCAATGCACGCTGCCGCCAAAAATTTGAGCGATGCGCTCAAAGAGGGAGGGCGCGGAGACAGCGACGGCGTTCGCCGCAATCGCTTGCGGAGTTTCCTGGTGGCGTCCGAATTCGCGCTGGCATTTATGCTGTTGATCGGCGCAGGGTTGATGATCCGCAGCTTCTTCGCTCTACAATCGGTGGACCCCGGCTTTAATCCACACAATGTACTCTCAATGGTTGTGTCGGTTGCCGGAACGCAGGAAGCCGAACCGAACCGGCGCGCCATTTTTTACCGCGAACTCCTTCAGAAGGTCGGAACGCTGCCAGGCGTGAACTCGGTTGGCGCCATTAATCATCTACCGCTGGCGGGAGACCTGTGGGATCGAGGGTTCGAAATTGAGGGCCGTCCGAAGCCGCGGCCTGGCGAAGGGCCAGACGCCGTTTACCGCATTGTTATGCCGGGGTATTTCCGAACTATGCAGCTCCCATTACGCAGCGGTCGGGCCATCACCTACCGGGACGATCATCGGTCGCCGAGGATAGTAATCATCAACGAACGGGCGGCGCATGAATACTGGCCCGGTCAAAATCCAATTGGACAGCGCATTACGATTCCAGACAGTGACAATCAAGCCACTTGGCTGACAGTCATTGGAGTAGTTGCGAATGCAAAACAGGAGGAATGGGCCGTTGAGCCATCCCCCGAGATGTATCTTGCTGCGCTCCAAAGCCCCGATTTTCTGGGAGAAGGTACGGCCGCGATCGCCCCACACATGACGTACATTACGCTGGTGGTGCGCACCAACGGGAATTCAGCTGACCTGGAGCCTGCCATAGAGCGGGCCGTCCGGTCATTTGACAAGAATCTGCCGATCTCGGAGGTTGTCACCATGCAGCGGGTAATAGCCGATGCAACGGCACAGCCGCGCTTCGAGATGCTGCTGCTTGGGCTGTTTGGCGGGGTGGCGCTCGTGCTCGCGAGCATTGGCATCTACGGCGTCATGAACTACTCGATATCGCGGCGTATCCGCGAGATCGGGATACGCGTCTCACTTGGCGCAAGCCGGACCGACGTGCTGCGGATGGTGATGCGTCAGGCAATTATGCAGGCAGTTGCGGGTACGGCGGTGGGGATTGCCGGGGCGGTGCTGCTGGCTAAGCTGATGACCAACATGCTGTATGGCATCCAGCCCACTGATCCGTTGACATTCGGAGGGGTGACTATGGTTCTCAGCCTCGCGGCATTGGTTGCGACTTTGATTCCGGCGCGCAAGGCGACGCAAATTGAGCCGATGGCGGCGTTGCGCAGCGAATAGTTGACATGAGCGTTCTATTACGTGAGATGATACTACGTGTCACGTAATACACGCCATGTCAGACCCAACACTACTCGTTCTTTCCAGCCTCGCCGAAGGCGATAAGCACGGCTACGCCATGATGGAGGACATTGAGGCGTTCGCCGGCGTGCGCCTTGGACCGGGAACACTTTACGGCGCCATCACTCGGCTTGAGGAGCGCGGCTTGATTCGCGGTCTTGAATCCGCGGATCGAAGGCGGCCTTACCGCTTGACGCCTGAGGGAAGCCGCTATCTTCAGGAGGAACTTAGCGCGCTGAATCAGATTGTGAAGACCGGAATGCGGAGACTCAGGCACGCGTGAAACGGATCTTTCAACTCGCATTTTGGGCGTATCCGGCGGATTGGCGGAAGAAGTATGGAGCGGAGTTTCAGGCACTGCTCGACGACATGCAGCCATCGTGGAAAGCGGTCTTCGACGTTCTGCAAGGAGGAGTTCAGATGCAATTGAAGCATATGAGCTTAATGAAGCTGACGATCGCTTGTGCCGTGGCAGGCGTGCTGGTGGCGACAGCAGTAGCATTTTCGATAAAGGATACATACCAATCGAGCACGTTAGTCCGGATCACTCCTCCCGCTGCCGCAAAAACCGTTAACGAGCTAGCGCAGAGGACATTTTCCGAAACTTCGCTAACGGGCATCATCGAAAGATACGATCTTTACAGGGATTCGCAGGGTGGCAGGCCAGCGGATGCCGTCCATAGAATGCGGGAAGACATTGCGATCCGGCCCATGTCGCAGATGCCGCTAGCCTTCTCGCTCTCGTATGAATACACCGACAGACGAAAGGCGCAGGCGGTAGCGGGAGATTTGATCGACCAATTGATGACCGATAACGTCGAGATGGGCATAGGGAATCCGGCGCATGGAATTACCTTACAGGTTCTCGATGCCCCTTCTCTGCCGGAAGGTCCGCTGTACCCCAATAGGTTGACCATTGCAATAGCCGGACTCGCGATGGGTGGAATTGTTGGCGCGATCATCGGCCTGTCCCGGCTGTATTGGCAATCGGCTTAGATTGAACAGCGACGGCTAGCGTCCGGACCAGTGGGCTTGGCGTTTGGAGAGAAATGCCGAGATGCCTTCCTGCGCATCGCAGGCTTGGGCATTGGCACTCATTACCTTCTTGGTGAGATCGTAAGCGGCACGTTGAGGGAGATCAATTTGCGCGTAGTAAGCCTGCTTTCCTGTTGCGACGGTGAACGGGCTGGCTTGGGCGATGCGGGCGGCCAATTCCAGAGTGGCTGTGCGTAATTCGGAGGCGGGTACAACGGTGTTCACCAAGCCCCAATCGGCGGCGGTATAAGAATCGATTTTTTCGCCGGTGAGGAGCATTTGCATGGCGCGTTTGCGGCCGATGGCCCGGGTTAGAGCCACCATCGGCGTTGAGCAGAACAGGCCTATGCGAACGCCGGGGGTGGCGAAGGCAGCTTGTTCGGAGGCAATAACGAGGTCGCAAGTGGCGGCGAGCTGGCAACCTGCGGCCGTGGCCATCCCTTGTACCTCAGCAATGATTGGCTGCGGAACGGATTGCAGCTTGAGCATCAATTCCGTGCAGGTGTCGAAGATCTCACGGTAATCGCATTCGGAACGGCCGACCATTTCACTCAAGTCGTGGCCCGAGCAGAAGACCGGACCGGCGGCGGCGAGAATGATAGCTTGAACGGCCTTATTCAGTTCAAGGCCATGGAGCGCTTGGATGAGATCGCGCATCAGGTCGAGCGAAAGGGCATTACGGCGGTCGGGGCGGTTTAGGGTGACAATAACTGTCGGCCCATTCATTTCCAAGGTAAGGCTCTTAGCAGGCATTGCGCCCTCCTTTACTAGTGAATCATGCGCGGCGGTAGGATGGCGGGAATGCTAATCGAAGACTTTCTG
The DNA here is from genome assembly GCA_963718465.1 of Bryobacterales bacterium. GTDB lineage: Bacteria > Acidobacteriota > Terriglobia > Bryobacterales > Bryobacteraceae > Bog-105. The sequence continues at coordinate 33,218 of CAVQZK010000026.1, forward strand.
ACGAGACTGAGAAAAATATTCCACCAGCAGGCTATTACGCGTTGGCTGGCAGCAAGGTTAGAATCGTTGAACCTGCCTGACGTCAGCTCACGGTGATGAATTTGTGGCGACGGGGCGCCGAGGCCGGAGGTGTTGACGATTTACCAAGGCGAAGTAAGATCGATCAGTGCGGGAGCAGAACCGGTGAGGATTGCAGTGTTGCGGGTGCCCATGATGCTGTTGCGGGCCGAACTAGCAACTAGATTGGGTACAAGCTAACAGATGCAAGATTTCGCCGGCCCTTTGAGGTTGCTTTTCTAAACTCCGCCCGTATGCCACCCAGGTGGTCGGCACTCGTCAGAAAGCCGAGGTCCCTCTTTCTTCTGCCCTAACTGGTTGTGCACGAGGATAGCCTGGGCACTTATTCTCATAATGCCCACGAAGTTCATCGTTTCGAATGAAATCTGGGCAGTAAGGACACTTCTCTTTTGGTCTGGATTCTAAATCTTCCCGTCTCTTTGCCGAAGCAACTTGATCCTCACGTTCTTTACGGTTTAGTTGCTCCAAACCGCGGCGATTTTGCGCTGCTGGTCGTTGAGGCCGCTTCGCGCTTGGAGCATTCATCGGTGCTTTCTTTTGCAGCGGCAGGACCGCAAACTTCATCATTAGCTCCTCCGAGGCAGGAGTGGGACATCTCTCTATGTGCCGCTTTCGATTTTTGGGGTTGACCGGTATTCGACAACCGGGGCACTTATCAATCACGGGGGCCTTCTTCCGAACCGAAAGATGCAAGGAGTATATCAAGACTTTAGAACCGGATAGTTAGGACGAGGACCTGCCCAGACCATTCATAAAAGAATTGCCCCTGCCTCACCTAACTATTTCCGGCTTTCGGATATAGGCGAAAAATCAGAACCCCGGACCTAATCCTCGGCGGGTGACGGCGTCACATGCGCACATGATAAGTTAGACCAATCCGATGTTGTGGGGCAAGGTGTGTCTGGGTTTATTGGCGGCCGTGGTGTGCCGCGCAGAGCAGCCCATTGCTTTTCCACATAGCACCCACCTGAAGATGGGGTTAGATTGCGTGGACTGTCACACGGGCGCGGATATCCGAGCTGAGGCGGGGATTCCTTCCGTGACGAAGTGTATGTTGTGCCATGCCAAATTGGCGCGGGAGAAGCCGGAAGTGAAGAAAGTGATTCAATATGCCGCGCAGAGGATTGAGATTCCGTGGGAGCGGGTGTATGCGTTCAAAGACTCGGCGCACGTGAAGTTCAAACATGCGCAGCATTATCAAGCGGGAATTGGCTGCGCCACTTGCCATGGCGATCTGACGAAAGCGACAGTGGCGGAACAGGTGGTGAATCACAACATGGGAACTTGCCTGAGTTGCCACCGGCAGAAAAATGGACCAGAGGATTGCGCGGCTTGTCATTATTAATTGAATCGCGCGCAACGGAGCCAACCGGCCCGTGCGCTCGGGAAACCGTGATTTAGCATGGAGCGGCGCAACTTTTTCAAGATTCTTTCCACAGTCTCCGCCGGATTGGCAACCAGCGCGTGCGGCAGCAAGAGTAATCAACTCATTCCGCTGCTGGTACCCGACCATGAGATTGTGCCGGGCGAGGAACAGTGGCGGCAGGCCGTTTGCACCGAATGCGGCGCGGGCTGCGCGATTATTGCGCGGGTGATGGAAGGCGAGCGAGTGGTTGAGCGAAGCGGCAAACAATTTCGCGAGCGGATTGCGGCGGTAAAGAAGATAGAGGGCGATGGCGGAGGGGTCTGCGCGCGAGGACACGCCACATTGCAATCGCTCTACAATCCCGACCGGCTGCGCGGTCCGATGAAGCGTTCGGGCGAGCGCGGCAAGGGCGAATTCAAGGCGATCACTTGGGACGAAGCAATATCAACCGTCGAGGAACATCTGGCGAAACAGCGGGCGAATGTTCTTTTTCTTACGCGACCTGGGTTGACGGAACGAATGGAGCTGATTCAACAATTCATGCAGGCGCTGGGTGGGCAGCCGCCAGCGACGAGCTCGCCCGATCATTTCGCGTTGGAGCGGAAGGCTGCGGAAATCGCCTTTGGTTGGGACGCGGTACCCGAGTATGACCTGGCGGGTGCGCGTTACGCGCTGGGAGTAGGCGCGGATTTTCTCGGCGGTTGGGTTTCGCCGGTAAGCTATGCGCGCCAGTATGGGCAGTTCCGGCAAGGACGGGAAGGTGTGCGCGGCACGTTGGTACAGGCGGAATCGCGGATGTCATTAACGGCCGCAAGCGCGGATAAGTGGCTGCCGATTCGACCGGGGTCGGAGCCGCAGTTTCTGATGGCCATTGCGAAGTTGCTGCTGGAGGAGAAGCCCGCGGCGGCAAGCCCGCTTGCTAAGGCGGCACAAAGCGCGGATCTGGCGGGTTTGATAAGAGCGTGCGGCATTGAAGAGAAACGGCTGCGGAAGGTGGCGCATGAATTAGGCCAATCGGAAAAGCCGCTGGTGATCGGCGGTGCGTCGGTTGTGTATACGAATTCGCTGGACGCGCTGGTAATAGGCAACATGCTGAATACATTGCTGGGCAGCGGGGTGAGCGAGCCCAAGACGCGGACGGCAACGCTGTCTCACGGAAACATTGTTGAAGCTATCAAGCAAGCTAAGGTGTTGCTGTTGGATGGAGATAATCCGGTTTACACCCTTCCAGCCGCGAGCGGCGTGAAAGAATCGCTCGCTAACAAAGATCTGATTGTGAGTTTCGGCAACTTCATCGATGACACGGCAGCTTACGCCGATTTGCTATTGCCCGATCATCATTCGTTGGAAACCATGCTGGAGGTCGCAGCCGCTCTATGACACGCGTCCAATGAATGAGATTCTAAGCGCAGTGGCGGCGAAGACCGGCGTGACGATGAGTTCGCAGAGCGCCATTCCGGCAGAGGAGAAGAAGACAGCCGTCGAATTTAATTTCCGCGAAGCGCAAATCGCCGGAGCGGACCAGTTTCCATTGTTGTTCCAACCTTATCTTTCGCTGCAATTTCACGACGGGAGGGGCGCGAATCTTCCGTGGCTGCAAGAACTGCCGGACCCGGCGTCGAGCGCGATGTGGGAGTTGCCGGTGGAGATTGATCCGCAGACGGCGGCAAAACTCAATGTGGCGAATGGCGACCGTGTGCGAGCGGAATCGGCGCACGGCAATTTGGAAGCGTGGGTTTATGTGAATCCGGCGGCGATTCCGGGAGTAGTGTGCATGGCTATCGGTCAAGGGCATTCACAATACGGGCGCTATGCTTCGGGACGCGGCGCAAATCCGCTGGCCATTCTCGCGCCGGTGTTCGGAAGAAGCGACTGGAGTTTTGGCAACCGGGGCAACGCGGATCAAGTTAACAAAGGTAGAGGCAACAACGGGCGATTTCATCCAATTTGCGCCGGTCGATCGGGAACAAGGGCCGTGGGGGCGATCGTGAGCGACGAGAAAAAAGCGGAACATCGCTGGGGCATGGCGATTGACCTGGATCGCTGCACGGGATGCCAAGCGTGCGTGACCGCCTGCCACGCGGAGAACAATATCCAGGTGTCCGATCCGGAATCGGCGGCAAAAGGGCGCGCGATTCACTGGATTCGCGTTGACCGCTATTACGAAGGCGAGTTTCCGGATATCCGGGTGAAACACGTTCCAGTGCTGTGCCAGCAGTGCGATGAAGCGCCGTGCGAACCGGTGTGCCCGGTGTACGCTACCTATCACAACGATGAGGGCTTGAACGTGCAGGTCTACAACCGCTGCGTGGGAACGCGTTATTGCGGAAACAACTGCCCCTATTCGGTGCGTTACTTCAACTGGTTCGATCCGACGTGGCCGGAGCCGCTGACGCTGCAACATAATCCGGATGTTTCCATTCGCGAAGGCGGCGTGATGGAGAAGTGTACGTTTTGCGTGCAGCGCATCGCGCGGGCGAAAGACGACGCACGCAGCGAAGGACGGCACTTGCGGGACGGAGACGTGCAGCCGGCGTGCGTACAATCGTGCCCGGCAAGCGCCATGATTTTTGGCGATTTAAACGACAAAGAGAGCAAAGTTTCCGAACTGTCGGAGAGCGGACGCGCCACGCGTCTTCTGGAGGAATTAGGCACGAAGCCGAAAGTGTTTTATTTGGAGAGGGCAAGGTAAGTTGGCCACGCTGCCGGAAGTTATTCCGTATACGGAAGTGCGCGACGATCTGTGGCGTCCTCTAAAAGGCGCAAGCAGGCGCTACGTTGTTTCGCTCACCGTGCTCAGCGCGGTTGCTTTGTGGGGCTTAGCGGCCTGGGGTTACCAGATTGTAAAAGGAATTGGGGTAGCGGGGATCTCGCGGCCGGTTTTCTGGGGCTTCTATCTGGTGAACTTCGTTTTCTGGATCGGCATCTCGCACGCGGGCACGCTGATTTCGGCCATCCTCCGGCTTACCGATGCGAATTGGCGCAAGCCGGTGACCAGGGCAGCGGAGGCGATTACCGTTTTTGCGCTGATGATTGGCGGCATGTTTCCGCTGGTCCATTTGGGGCGCGTGTGGCTGTTCTACTGGTTGTTTCCTTATCCGAATTCGCGGCTGCTATGGCCTAACTTCCGATCGCCGCTGATGTGGGATTTGACCGCGATTTCCACTTACCTGACGGGCAGCATAATCTTCCTGTATCTGCCGATGATTCCCGACGTAGCGCAATTGAGTGAATATGCCACGGGTTGGAGATTGAAGCTATATAAGGCGATGGCGCTGGGCTGGACCGGCAGCGATCGCGAGTGGCAAGCGCTGGAGCGAGCCATGAAGCTGATGGCGGGAATAATTTTAGCGGTCGCGGTATCGGTGCACAGCGTGGTGGCTTGGGATTTTGCCATGGCGATTGCGCCCATGTGGCACAGCACCATCTTCGCTCCCTATTTTGTAGTGGGCGCGATCTTCAGCGGTCTAGCAGGGCTGATTCTGGCGCTGAGCATACTGAGAAAAGCGCTACATCTTGAACGCTATCTGACCAAACACCACTTCCAAAACTTGAGCAAGCTGCTGCTGTTGATGAGCTTGCTTTGGCTTTATTTTACGTTTGCCGAGCACTTAACGGTTTGGTACGGCAACGAGCCAAAAGAAATGAATGTGTTCCGGGCACGTATTTCCGGACGCTTTGCGCCGGCGTTTTGGGTGATGGCGGTCTTCAATTTCGTGGCGCCTTTCGTACTGCTCGGCATTAGGAAGATGCGCTCTGTAAAGACGGCGGTAATTTCATCGGTCGGCGTTCTGATCGGCATGTGGCTGGAACGGTTCCTGATCATAGTTCCCACGCTCAGCATGCCGCGGCTAGCAGCTGCCTGGGGTAAATACTCTCCGAGTTGGGTTGAGATCTCAATCACGGCGGCAACGTTTGCCACCATGGGCGCGTTTTATTTGATTTTTTCCAAACTGTTCCCGATCATTTCAGTGTGGGAATTCGAATCGCATCCCCCCGAGGACGAATAGCGCGGTGTACTTGACTGGCGATTTTGAAGAGATGGATGCGGCCATTATGGCCATCCGGCAATTGAAATCGAACGGCTTCCGCCCAACGGATTTGGATTTGTTTTCCGATGAGCCTATTGAACTGCCGCGTGGAGTGTTGGACCGGCCGAGCCGCATGTCGCTCATGGCGGTTTCCGGAGCGGCAGTATTCTTCCTGCTGACAGTGGGCTTCGTTTGTTTTACGCAGTATAACTATAAGCTGGTGACGGGCGGGATGCCGACTTTTTCGTTCTGGGCGACGGGCGTAGTGTTCTTCGAGATTACGATGCTGGGCGCCATTCTGACCACGTTCGGCTGGTTCATTTGGGAGAGCGGATTGCGGAGGCGCGATAAGCATGTCCCAGTGCCGGTGGTTGCGGCTGGGTTGATCTGCATTCGCGTACACTGCACGCCGGAACAGGAGACGCATGCCGGTTGGACTTTGAAATCGGCGGGTGCGCTCAAAGTAGAAAAGCTGGGGGAAGGCGTATGAAGCCGGCGCTGGCCCTGGGTTTATTTGTTGGGGCGTTGCTGGCGGCCGGCTCGGGCAGTTTCCAGACGGCCCGGCAGAAAGAACATCTGGCGATTGGCCGCGACTTATACCGTGAGAATTGTGCAGTGTGCCATGACATTGATAGGGACAAGCGGCACTCGCGCAAGTTCGGCCCCAGTTTGAATCACCTCTTTACGAACGAACATCTGCCGATGAGCCACGCCAAGCCGAGCCGGCAATACGTGGCGACTCGCATCAAGTTTGGAGGCGCGGTGATGCCGGCGTTCGGTAAGCGCTTGACGGGGAATCAGATCGAAACGCTGATGGATTACATCGAATCAAAATAGCAGCTAAAGGCCGTTTGAGATTTCTCGGCGGGAATGGCACACCTTTTACGAGGAGCTTTATGTGCGATTACTCCCTCTACACCTTTAAGAGCCGGCTCGCGGTTGAAGCAGACGAGCTGGTGTTGCACCGCTTCCATACAGGCAGCTTGGGTTTCACCTCTGTTTGCGAACTCCAGCACGTGGATGAAGGGACCAGACTTTCCAGGCCGTGGTCCAGTTTCATCAGTTGGATATTGCCTCGGCGGCTGTGCGGGCTCACCGCCGTTTGCACGCCACCTGGCGCGCGCTTACGCCTGAACCGAGTGCCGGCGGATTTGCAAAGTTGGTTGGAAATCGGAGAAATCGAAGAGGTGGTGTTCACGCAGTTGTGCGCCAGCAGTTTCTGCTATCGGGATGCGCTGGTGTTTCGCAATAAGACGACCGTGCTTCTGCAGGACCTTCCGGAGGGACTGAGCGCGACGATCTTATCGCTTGGCTGCGACGATGTGGCGGAAGTAGAGCCTGTCAAAGTTTCTGCGGCACGCCGTTAACCTCGCAACTTCGGTTCGTCCCGTTTTCTTCTAGCAAACTAAATCGTCACGAGTGAGCTTTACCGCGCCCAAGCGGCCCAGCATGGTAAGCGCAATACTTTCGGGCTGAAAGAATTCACGGGCGATGGATTGAACTTCGTCCCTAGTCACCGATTCAATGCTTTCCAGCATTTCATCCAGCGACATGAACTTATCGAAGTATAGCTCCTGACGGGCCAAGTTAGACATGCGGCTCGAAGTGGATTCAAGGCTCAGCATGAGCGAGCCCTTCAGGTGATCTTTGGCGCGCTGCAATTCGTCTTCGCTAATCAGCTCTTGCTTCAGCTGGCGGAATTCCTCGATCACGGAGTTGACCACGCGCGTGGCGGTTTCAACGGCCGTGCCCGCATAGATCATAAAGCAGCCCGTATCGACGAATAGGTTGAGTTCGGAATAAACAGCGTAGGCCAAGACCTTGCTTCTCGCGAATATTCTGGAAAAGCCGCGAACTCATGCCGCCGCCCAGCACCGTGTTCAGCACATAGAGAGGAAAGCGGAGCTTGTGCGCCAGCGGATAAGCCGGCACACCCATGGCGATGTGGACCTGTTCGAGCGACTTCTTATTCTTCAAAATGAATGGCGCGTGCGTTTTTGGGATGCTGTCGGACGGCATGACTTCGCGCGCGTTCACGTCCGCGAATTTCTCGCCGATCATGTTCACCAATTTTTCATGGTCGAGATTACCGGCGGCCGTGATGAGAATGTTCTGGGGCGCATAGACGCGGCCGTAGTATTCGCACAGCACTCTCACGGCGGAAGTTCTTCACCGTGTCTTTGGTGCCTAGAATCGGTTTGCCTAATGAATGGCCTTTCCAGAAATTACTGATGAAGGTCTCATGCAGGACGAATTCCGGCTGGTCGGCCTCCATTTTGATCTCTTCCAGAATCACGCCCTTCTCTTTCTCAATATCGTCAGCGCGAAAAAGCGGATTCAGAACCAGGTCGGACAGGATGTCGAGCGCCAGCGGCACATGCTGGTCAAGCACCTTTGTGTTGAAGCTCACAAGTTCTTTGCTGGTGAACGCATCCAGACCCCCGCCCACCGAATCGACAGACCGGGCAATGTCTTCCGCCGACCAGTGCTTGGTTCCCTTGAACACCATATGCTCGATAAAATGCGAGATGCCATTTTCAGCGCCAGCCTCTATGCGTGAGCCGCTGCCGATCCACACGCCCAGCGATACAGAGCGCACATGCGGCATTACTTCGGTTACGATCCGGACCCCGTTTGACAGGGTGGCCCGTTCGATCTCGCGGGTTGGGGGGATTGCAAGAACCATATCTGTACGCCTTTCCGAGTGTACGACGAGGATACACTGAAAACCGGGTGCTTAAAGGGTCTAAAAGCCGGGTGTTGATCGGAATGGAGTTTTCCGACCTTCAGGAACTGCTCGGGCCGGAGCATCCTCCGTACCGATCTCGACAACTATTTGACGCTTTGTACAAGCAACACGTGGCGAATTTATCTGAAATTTCGGGGTTGCCGCAAGTCCTTCGGAATCAGTTAATTAGCGAGATCGCCCTGGGCTATCCCACTGCTGAGAAAAGATACGATTCAGCAGATGGCACGCGCCGGTATCTACTTCAGCTAGCCGATAGCCGGACCATTGAAGCGGTGCTTATGCCAGATGAAAATCGCGACACGATATGTATCTCGAGTCAGGTGGGTTGTCCGGTCGATTGTAAATTCTGTTTGACGGCTTTGATGGGTTTGGAGCGAAATCTAACGGCGGGCGAAATTGTGGGTCAGGTGCTCTATATTGCCCGCGAAAACGGGTTGAAGGCCACCGATTCGCGCATGAATGTGGTGATGATGGGCATGGGCGAACCACTCTTGAATCTGGACAATGTATTGAAAGCGGCACGGCTCTTGACGAACGAGCACGGCATGGGCATGTCGCAGAAGCGCATCACGGTTTCTACAGCGGGCATTGTGCCGAAGATAGAAGAATTGGGCAAGGCCGCAGTGCGGCCGAAGCTGGCGATCTCGTTGAACGCTTCAAGTGAAGAGCAGCGGCGCGAGCTGATGCCGATTACGCGCAAGTACCACTTGAAAGATTTGATGGAAGCGTGCAAGGCGTATCCATTGCGGACATGGGAAAAGCTGACGTTTGAATATGTGCTGCTGAAAGGCGTCAACGATACCGACGCTGACGCTAAACGCGTGGTCCGGCTGATCTCCAGGCTGAATTGCAAGGTGAATTTGATTGCGCTCAACCCGGACCGGGGATCGCGTTTGAAACACCGGCGGATGAACGGGTGGAAAGCTTTCAGCAGATTGTCCGGAAAGCCGTGCCGTGTTTTGTGAGGAAGCCGCGAGGAAGGGATATTTTCGCGGCTTGCGGGCAGTTGAAGAGGGTGTCGGGGGACTTGGTGGGGATCGGGGTTTGAAGTTAAGATTAAAGGCTTGGTATACTCAATGTATATCCATATGGCAAGGACTGCTCATCTCACAAAATGGGGTAATAGCTTGGCGATTCGCATTCCTCAACCAATTGCGCGGCAAGCTGGTCTCAATGAAGGTGACGAAGTGTCCCTTGGGTTAACTAACGAAGGCCATTTGCTGCTGCGATCCGTGAGCCCAAAATACTCTCTCGAAGAGCTTGTTTCTCAAATCACGCCCGGCAATCGCCATGGTGAAACCGAGTGGGGACCACCTCAGGGGAATGAGGTTTGGTAGTTGGCCGTCTATATCCCCGATCGCGGCGATCTGATATGGCTTACCTTCGATCCTCAAGTGGGCCACGAGCAGGCAGGCCGACGTCCTGCTTTGGTACTAAGTCCGAAATCCTACAATCAGAAATCTTATTTAGCGATCCTTTGTCCAATCACCTCCCAAATTAAGGGATATCCGTTCGAGGTTCTTCTACCCACTGGCTCAACAATCGGCGGTGCTGTCCTTGTCGATCATGTGAAAAGCCTCGATTGGAAGGCACGAAAAGCGCAACCAGCAGGAATGGCGCCCGCTTCTATCGTTACGGAAGTCCTCTCGCGGTTGTCCCCACTGCTATTTCCCTAAGGCTTGCGCGTGCGAAGCCGTGCTTCCCTCGGTATACCCAAGCACCCACTTGATCGCTTCGAAATACATCTTCTGAATATCCGGATCGTCCCAGGCTTCTTTCGTGTGCCCTAATGTGGAATAGAAGACCCGCCCCTTGCCGTGCATTTTCGACCATGCCACTGCAAAATCGTGATCGGTTCGATGGATGCGCGGATTGTTTTCATAATTCAGCTTCGTTTCGTCGAGCCGCAGCAGCACGTTCACCTTCTCGCGCGACCATTCCTTGGGTTGATAAATCTCGTCGCGCTTCACAAATGCGTGCGGAAAATGCCGAACTGCCGGAAAGTTCGGGTCTTCCAAAATAATCGGCGCATTGAATGTCATCCACGGATGCTGGTCGAACCAGCCGCCAATCATTTCACCATATTCAGGCCATTTGTAATTGGTATCGAGCGCCGCGTGAATGCCAACGAAGCCTTTGCCGTCGTCTTTGATGAACGACATCATGTCGCTCTTCTGATCGTCGGTCAGGCTCAATTCGCCGGTCGTGCTGGCAAAAACCAGGGCGTCGAAATAGTTCAGGTTCTTGAAATTACCTTTGCCGGTATCTTTCTTGGTGATGTTCTCGGTATCGGTCCGCAGAGTGGTTTCCCACAGCTTTGAATCGTGCCCCATGCGCCATACGTTGGCCATGGCATCGGGAACGGAATCATGCTGGAAGCCGTTGGTCTGGGCAACCACCAGAACGTGCGCCATGCGGTTCGGCGGCATCGTCATCTTCTCGGTTTGCGCGGTGGCGCGCCCCGAATAGAACAGGGCGCCGGCGGTGAATGCGATCAGCGTCCACAGCATGGCCGCTCGAAATTTCTTCATCTGATTCATGTCCTAAGCCAACGAACTTATCACACGCAACTATTGCCGAAGGCAAACATCTACATCTCAGATCCCGATTGTCTTCCTTTTTCCGCCATCTCCTGCGGCAGCTGTTTCACTTAGGCTACTTCGGCCCGCTGGTCATGGGCGCTATGGATTCGTCTTTCCTCTTCCTTCCTTTTGGAAACGACCTCCTGGTTATAGCTCTCACCGCGCGCCATCACCAAGGCTATTTGCTCTACGTGCTTTCGGCGGCTTGCGGTTCCACGCTGGGCGTGTTTGTTCTCGATCTGGCAGCCAGAAAGGCCGGTGAAGAAGGCATTCAGAAGGTAGCCGGCAAGTCGCCGTTTCGAATACTTGAAACGCAAAATCGGCGAGAGCGGCACAAAGGCTATAGCGCTTGGATGCCTGGCGCCGCCGCCCTTTCCCTTCACCATGGTCATTGCCGCCAATAGCGCCCTTGGCTACCCGCGCAAGAAACTATTGACGACCGTCGCTATTGCGCGAGCCATTCGGTTCCTGATCATTGGCTACCTGGCCATACGCTTCGGACGGATCATTATTAGAATCGCCAACTCCGCCGGCTTCCGCTGGACCATGATGGGCTTTATCGTGATCTGCATCGCAGGCAGCGTTTTTTCTATATGGAAATGGGTGAAACGGGGACGCTGATCTCCACCGCCTTGATAGCCTCAGGCGAATCGAGGCAGAAGACCTGACACAACCCTTCGCTTTCGAGATTTGGCAGCGACCGGCGCAGATCCGCTAATTGAATGGCTATGATTTGCGGGTCAATCTTTCGGTGGAGGCGCATCTGGGCCCGCTCATGACAGGTCTGTTCAGCCAAGTTCAGCACGATTGCCACCGCAGGCACGTTATATTCGATAGCCAGCGCTAAGAGCGGTTTACGCGCTTCGCTCTGAACGTTCGTAGCGTCAATCACCGTCACCCGGCCCCTCATCAGGCGCTTTCGCAAAATGAAACGCAGAACTTCGAAAGCATCGCTAGTTGCCGACTGATCCTTCTCATCGTCAGCGATCATATACCGGCAGTAGTCCGACGAAACGATTTGACTAGCGCGGAAATGCTGCTTCGCAAAAGTCGATTTCCCGCTGCCCGAGACGCCAACCAGCAAGACCAACGCACGTTCCGGAATGGTGAGCTTCACGCCTTTTTACTTCTTGGTCACCCGCATCGAAATCCGGCGATTCTTCTGCCGTCCTTCGCCGGTATCGTTCGGCGCCACGGGATGTTCTTCGCCATAGCCCTTCGCACGCAGGCGAGCCGGTGAAACGCCCAAGTTCACCAGTTCGGCCATTACCGTATTCGCACGCGCGTCAGAGAGTTTTAAGTTCGCCGCGGCGCCTCCCGTATTGTCCGTATATCCGCCAATGCGTATATGCACTTTGGGATATGCCTTCAGAATGGCGGCCACGTTTTGCAGTTGCTCTTCGGAGGCAGGTTGCAGCGTTGCTGAACCTGTGTCGAACAACAGCCGGTCGAAATCGAACCAAGTTGCGTTACCGGCTGCGCTCCTCGATTCAATGAAATCGATCAGCTTGTTCTCCACGCCGAGCTTTGGAATGTTGAGTTCAACGCCATCCGGCAGCTTGCGTTTAGAGAATTCACCCAGCGCGGCCGCTGCGGCCTTTTGAGAGTCGCCCGCTGCGGGACTAGCGGTATCAGCCACAGGTGCAGTTGTGGGTGTTACCGCGCTGGCTCCGCGACTGAAGTACCACACCAGCACTCCGATAAAAAGAGCGCCCAGCAGCAGTACCGGCCAAAGCCATACGTCGCCCGCCTTTTCGGTTTCCTTAGTTACCGCTTGAGGTGTCGAAGAGGGAGTGCCGACTACTCCCGCGGCCGCTGCGGTCGCCGCACCACTTGGACTGGGTGAATGCACGCCCGACAGACCTTCGGGAATCAAGCCCCGCAGTTTGGGTAGTTCGGCCGCCAGCACGCTGCTCAGGCCGGCGCCGCTCTCAACGCCCATGACCTTAGAGGCGAGAGTGCTGAGCACCAGCGGTGCCGCCGCCTCCAAAATTGTTCCGCCGGACGAAGGCGATAGTCCGCTGGCTTGGGCGATTCTGCTCTCAGCGGCCGCGCGGTTTGCGCCGAACAGTTGATTGATAAAGCTTGAACTGGTTTCGGCCGCAGCAGCCGCACTCACGGCATTCATGCCTGCGCCTTGAATCAACTTGATCGCTTGAGCCATAAAGCCGGGCTCATTGGCTCTGCCGGCAAGAGCGCTCAGCAACGACGCTGCACCGGTTTGCAAACCCTTTTGAACAGCATCCGGGGATTCGCCGAGATTCGACGCTAAATTACGTATGGTATCCGGAGAGATTGAATCTGTAATGGTGTCCAGTAACGAGCTCATTTTTTCCTCCAGTGGCATTTCTTTGTTTTCCTAGAGAGCTACCGGATGTTCAATGTCGAGCAGTAAAGCTCCGGAGACTATTGGCTCGCTTGAGTATACCTGGACCGGCGCTCCCCACAGGTGTTGCCTAGCCCTCACGAAATGCCATTCTCGCGCGCCAATTGAGCATGGTACTTCTTGGCCCAAATCCAAACGCCGCAGAAAGCCTAAGCGCTATTCTGCCATTTAGAGGAATAAACACCAATGAAGATGACTGCCAATACGATCCTCATCACGGGCGGCGGTTCGGGAATCGGTCGCGCACTGGCTGAGGCATTCCATAACCTGGGAAACAAGGTAATCGTTGCCGGCCGCGCAAAAACATTCTTGACTCGGTTACCGCGGCGAACCCGGGCATGCACTCGGTGGTGCTCGATGTGCGGGACCCCGCCGACCTCAAAGCCTTTGCTGCCCAGATCGAGACGGAATATCCCTCGCTCAACGTGCTCATCAACAACGCGGGCATCATGAAAATCGAAAACTTGCGGAAGCCGGCCAATGGCTTCGAGGATTTGGAGGCAACCGTGGTAACCAACCTGATCGCTCCCATTCGTCTGACATCGGCCCTTCTTCCACTGCTCAAGCAGCAGAACCGCGCGACGGTGATGACCGTTTCTTCCGGTCTCGCATTTCTACCCCTGGCAATGACACCCACCTATTGCGCGACGAAAGCCGCCATCCACTCGTACACGCAGTCTCTTCGCTATCAACTGAAGGGAACCAGCGTGGAAGTTCTGGAGTTGGTCCCGCCCTACGTGGCTACCGAGCTGCTGGGCGAACAGCAAGCGGCGGATCCCCGTGCCATGCCGCTTGGTGAATTCATAACTGAAGTCATGGACATCCTCCGCATGCACCCGGAAGCGACGGAAATTTTGGTGCAGCGCGTCCTTCCGCTTCGGTTTGCCGCGGAGCAGGGGCAGGCCAAATACAACGAGATGTTCGAGAGCTTCAACAATTCCATGGCCGCGGCAGCCGTTCACTAAGCCAGGTTTTTTTCGCAACAACATACTTCGCTGACCTGGTTGAATATGGCTGCTATTGCATAAAGCTCCTACTTGTTTGTAATCGGCGTTCCACTTACTCCATTGATAAAAGAGCGATAACCTGACTTGTCATCGCCCCAAGCAATGAACCATGTCGGAATCTGGTAGCGGGCGGAGTCGCGCAATGTAATCTTCGGTTCCTTCCCTGGATGCTGCTTTAACCACGCTGACGCTTCGGAAGACGCGCTCTTGAACGCCGCATCGGAATCAACCGACACATCGGACATTCGGAAGGGTTGGACATCGTGCGTTGGCCCACTCCACGGAATCGGCTTGCCAATGATAACGCCTTTGTAAATGTCCGGCGGATGCGCCACGGCTGCCCAGGTGAATTTCCGCGCCTCTTTCAGGCTCGGAGATCCGAAAGTAGCCACCCACATGGCAGCCTTGCCATCTCCGTTGCTCATACCTGGGATAGCGTCACTTTCTAATGCAAGCGGCTGCAAATCTTTGGCCCAGTCGCGGGCCTTAGTGTACATCTCCCAATAAGCGGTTTTTCCGCTGACAGGCACGGGGGTTACGGCTACCGCTTTGGCCGCATCCACCGACGCGTCAGAGGTTGCGGTTTTCGATGCATCGGAACAACCACTTAGAACTGCAATTCCTAAAACGGCAACAACTTTCAACAGATCTTTTTTCATACAGATCACCCTTTCAGTTGCTTTAATATCTCCGTTCAAGATTCTATGTCAATGCACTTTACGGCGCTTGGTGGATTTGCCGCGGCAGAAAATACGCTAAGCTATCGACGTATGGAAGTTTTGCGGCTGCTTGCATTGCTGGCGTTGGCGGGTTTGGCTTGGGCGCAGGATCCTTTCGCAACAAATCAGCGCGTTCACGTGCTGATCTTCGCTCGAACGGACTGCCCAATTACTAATCGATACGCCCCTGAATTACAGCGCATTGGCGCGGAATTCGCCAAGAAAGGAGTGGACTTCTGGATTGTCTACCCCGATCCGGCTGAAACGGCTACCGGTATAGAAAATCACATGGCGCAATATAAGCTGCCCGGCAAGCCAATTCGCGACCCTAAGCATGAGTGGGTGAAAAAGGCCGAAGCCACGACATCGCCTCAAGCGGCTATCTTCAATGCAGCCGGCCACCTGGTTTACAGCGGACGGATTGACGATCGGTACGTTGCATTCGGGAAGTCCCGATCGGCCCCCCAGACACATGATCTGGAAGACGCAATCACCGCTACCCTAAATGGCAAGCCTGTCGTGCAAGCAAGAACCCATGCTGTGGGCTGTTATCTGGCGGACGCGCGATAGCTTAGGGTTCGGTCACGACTAGAACTTGGCCGGCTTTCACGTCTGAGAGCGTCTGCTTTATTCCGCTGGGCCACGCAATTTCAATTTTATCTACTGTCTGCACGTTACCCAATCCGAAATGCGTACCCCAATCGGCTGATGAAGCATAGCCTAACGCCGTTGTTACTTCTGCATATTGATCGCCGATGCGAATCTTCGCGCCAATCCCGTCCCGGTTTGACTTTGTACCCTTCAGCCGCAGGATGAGCCAATGCCCTGCTCCGGGACTGATGTTGTGCCAGAGTTCCGTTGGTTCTTCAAGCGAAGAAACAACGGCATCAATACGGCCATCGCCATCGAAATCGGCAAAAGCCGCGCCACGATGCGCCTTGGTCAAGCTGAGTCCCGCGTCGTCTGAAACGTCGCGAAAAGTGCCGCCGTTGTTCACGAATACGCTGTTCTTTTCGCGATAGACGTGCGATTCAAACTGCTCGACGCGGTCATTGACGTGAGAATTTGCGGTAAACAAATCTTTCCATCCGTCGTTGTTGAAATCGAACAGGCCCAGTCCCCAGCCGCTGTGCTTCACAGCCGCGGCACCAAGCTTTGACGAATCGGTTGCGTCGGCAAAATTACCCTTGCCTTCGTTGCGGAACACCGGGTAAGTCTCGCCAGCCAGCGCGGTGATAATAAGGTCGGGCCTGCCATCGTTGTTGTAGTCTTTGAATTCCACGCCCATGCTGGCTACTGCCTTACCGTGATCGCGCAAGGCTGTTCCCGACAGGAGCCCGACTTCTTCGAACGTGCCGTTTCCCTTGTTGTGAAACATGAAATTCGGCATATTGTCGTTGGTGACGAACGCATCGGGAAAACCGTCGTTATCGTAATCGGCAAAGGCCACGCTCATGCCACGGCCCGGAAACGCCGCTAAGCCGGCTTTTGCGGTGACGTCTTCGAATGTTCCGTCGCCGCGGTTCCGGTAGAGAGTGCTGGGCAAACCAGTGAAATATTTCGGATGACAGTAGACTCGAATGCCGCGAGCAGCATCACCGCAATAGCGATCGTCGGGCAGGCTCCACTTGGTGTAGTGAACAACCCAGAGATCAAGCTTGCCATCGTTGTCATAATCGAACCAGCCAGCCGCGACCGCCCAACCTTTGCCGACTATGCCCGATTTTGCGGTCACGTCTTCAAACTTGCCGTTACCGAGATTGTGGTACAAAATGTCGCGGTCCACGCCCGCGACGAAAAGGTCCGGCTTGCCGTCGTTATCGTAGTCGGCCACGGCCGCCCCCATTGCATAACCGGCTCCGGCAACGCCCGCTTGATCGGTAACGTCGCGGAACTTCATGCCGCCTTCGTTGTGAAACAGCCGGTTTGAAAATTTAGGCGATGTTTTCACCAATGAAGGGACTTCCGCACCGTTCGTAAAGTAAATATCAGGCCGGCCGTCTCCGTCGTAGTCGAACACCGCAATACCACCTGCCATGGTTTCAATCATGTGCTTCACCGGCGTTGGATTGTTTTCAAGAACGAAACTGAGGCCGGCACTTGCGGCTTGTTCCTCAAAGCGAATAGGCGTGGGAACGAAGCCCGCGGCCAGAATGACGGCAACCGTGGCGAAGAAGACGACTACTTTCATTTCTCGGGCGCTGTGATTTGCGCTTCCCGGGCCACTTCGTCCTTCTGCTCTTGATTACGCTTCAGAATCTCTTGATATTGCTGCATGGTGCTTTGCGCTTTAGCGGAATCGCCCGCGGATTGATAGGCGCGCGCCAACTGGTAATGCAAGCTGCCGTCCGCATCCAGGCCGTTCGCTTTTTCCAAATGCGGAATAGCTTCGGCATTCTTACCCAAGCGGCTCAGGGCTAAGCCGAGAGAGGCATCGGCGGCCTGCATCTTGGGGTCTGCGTGCAGCGCCGCTTCGAGATACGGGACGGCCTTTTCCGGCTCTTCCAGATGTAATTGGCTATCGCCTGCAATATAGTTCAATTGCGCTGACTTTGGATCTGTTTCAAGGAGTTTGATACTTAAATCCAGCGCCGAGCGGTAGTCTTGAGCTAAGAAATAGGAGGTAGCCATTTCGCGCAGCAACTCCGGGTTGCCGGGAGACAGTTCCAGCGCAGCCTTCCATTCCTTTACCGCTTCCAAGTGCCGGTTCTGGCTTCCTTCAATTTCCGCCTGCAAGCGGTGTGACTCAACCGAAGGCGGCAGCTGAGTGAGACGGGAAAATGCCTGCAGCGCTAATTCGTTGGCGGCTTTGGCCTGGAAATAGAGAGCCTCGGCGGGCGGCTTGGCAGCGCGGGGCAGCATAATCGCCTCCACATAGCGGCCGGCAAAAAACAAGCACTCGGGTTTGTGTTTACCGCAATCGGCGGCGGGTAGTGCGCGTTCTTTCGCATCCTCTTCAGCAGCCCAATCCGGGTGACTGGCCTTGTTGTAGACAAGTGATAGCGCGGCATGAATGCCGTGGAGATCGGGCAGCTGTTTCAACGCCTGTTCATAGAAGAAATAAGCGCTTCGATATTGCCTGCGTTGGACACGAGTGTCGGCAAGCAGCGAAGCTACGTAGGGCGATTGCGGATCAATCTTCTGAAGCCGCTCGAAGGCCGCCGCGGCCACTGATTCGTAGCTCTTGCCAAGTCCAAACCAGGCACGAGGATCGTTTGGCGAACTATCGCTCAGCTTACGGTATTCAACGGCTGCCTCTTCGGCGCGGCCAGCTCCCATCAAAGCACTGGCGAGCATGCCGCGTGTCTCGTTGTTCCCGGGTTCCAAAGCGATGGCACGCTGAAGAGGAGCGATGGCTTGATCAGGTTGTCCGATTGCCAATCTGGCGCTTCCTAACGCCAGCAGCGCCGGTATCAGCTTTGGCTCAGTCTTAATGACGGCTTCTAAGTGCTGAATGGCTGCATGCTCATCGCCAGCCATGTACTCGGCCAGGCCAAGATTCAGCAGCAAACCTGGGTTGCCGGGAACGGCTTTCACCAACTGCCGGTAAACGGCCACGGCTTCTTCATACTTGCCAGCCGCCATTAACTGCTTGGCATTTTGCGATTTGATGGCCAGCGTGTCGCCGGATTGTGCAAAAACTAGGGCGCTAACAACAAACAAGGCGGGCAGCAAAGCGACCAGCATCCTGATGTTACATGGTAATACGGCGGTCGGCGACAATGGTGTAGGAATGCTTCAACTCGCAGGCGCAGGCAAGCGCTTCGGGCATAAACTGCTCTTCGAACAACTTGACTGGCTGATCACACCCAAGGAACGCACCGGATTGGTGGGAGGAAACGGAACCGGGAAATCGACGCTGCTGAAGGTGATCGGAGGCCTGGAATCGCTCGATTACGGCAATATTTCGGCTATGAAAGGCATCCGCTTGGGCTATTTGCCGCAAGACGGATTGCAGGTGAGCGGACGGAGCGTGTTCGCCGAATGCATGAGTGTCTTTGCCGGCGTGAAAGAACTGGAGCAGGAGCTTGAGGATCTGACGGCGCGCATGAGCGAACTGGATCCGACCGGCGAAGAATACCGGCTCGTGGCCGAGAGGTTTGAACGCGCGGACAGCGAATTCCGGGCGCGTGATGGCTACGCGATTGAGGCACAAGTGGGCGCGGTTCTTTCTGGGCTGGGCTTTCGTAAGGACGACTGGCTGCGGCAGACGGAAGAGTTTTCAGGCGGGTGGCAGATGCGGCTGGCCTTGGCCAAACTGCTGTTGGAAAAGCCAAACGTGCTGCTGCTGGACGAGCCGACGAACCATCTGGATTTGGAAGCGCGCGACTGGCTGGAGCAGTATCTAAACAATTACGAATTCGCCTATGTTCTGATCTCGCACGACCGCTATTTTCTGGATGTAACAGTGAAGAAGATCGCCGAGATATGGAACAAGCGGGTAACGTTCTACACCGGCGGGTACGAAAAGTATCGGACGCAAAAAGCGGAACGGCTGGCGCAACTGGAATCGGCGTACAAAAACCAGCGGGACAAAATTGAACAGTTGGAAGCGTTCATCAACCGGTTCCGCGCGCAAGCTACAAAGGCAAAGCAGGTACAAAGCCGGATCAAGGAACTGGAGAAGATTGAGCGGATTGAGCTGCCGCCCGAAGAGCAGACCATTCACTTCACGTTTCCACAGCCGAAGCCGAGCGGGCGCATTGTGGCGACATTCAAAAATGTGGCAAAGAGTTTTGGCGAGAAGCGCATTCTTAGCAACGTGAATTTCACAATTGAACGTGGCGACAGGATTGCGCTGGTGGGCGTGAACGGCGCGGGCAAATCGACGTTGATCAAACTGCTGGCGGGAACGGAACCCCTGACCTTAGGCGATTACACGCTGGGACACAACGCCACGCCCGATTATTTCGCGCAGGACCAATACAAAGAGTTGGACGTGAATGCTCGACTTCTTGACGATTTGGCGGAAGCGGCGCCGCGGACCTCGCAAACGGAACTGCGCAATCTGCTGGGGTGCTTTCTATTCAGCGAAGACGACGTATTCAAGCGGATCGGCGTACTGTCGGGCGGCGAGCGAAACCGTTATGCGCTGGCCAGAATGCTGCTGCATCCGGCAAACTTCCTGCTGCTGGATGAGCCGACGAACCATCTGGATATGCGCGCGAAGGACGTTTTACTGGAGGCGTTGGAGAAGTTTACCGGGACTGTGGTTTTCGTCTCGCACGACCGCTACTTCATAGAGCAACTGGCAAACCGGGTGTTTGAGATCGCGGACGGCGAAGTAAGAGTGTTTCCAGGAAACTATGCCGATTATCAATGGCGCAAGCAAGGCGGCCATGAACAGATCCCGACGCTGAAGGATGTGCTGATTGGCGTGCCGCCAGCCGTGCCGATTGAGATGCCTATTCGTTCGGCGGCCCCAGCGAAGCGCATCAATCCAATCAAGCTGAAACAGATGCAGGACGAGGCCAAGCAACTGGAAGAACGAATCGCCAAGCTGGAATTAGAGATTCAGCAAGCGGAGATGCGGCTATCGGATTATGTTGGGGCGGATGAGGCTGTACGGCTTTCGAACGCGCTGGAGGGTTCACGCGCGGAACTGGAAAAAGCGATGTCGCGCTGGGAAGAGATCACGCACGAGATTGAGGCTACTGCTTAAGCAAAAAGGCGGCTCCGGTGAGCCGCCCTTCACGTTTAATTAGACTTCTTCGGTCGTCGGCGCGCTCAGCGCTTCTTCGGCTGCGAGATCGTCCGAAAGGCCGCCGGTGTAAATGCCCGGCGTATCTTCCGAGTAATCCTGCAAACCGTCGGCGAAGGAGACTTCCTGCTCCGGCATGGGCTCTTCTTCCACCACGTCCTCACCGGCAATCTTCACCTTGCGGTAGAACTCCATGCCGGTTCCGGCAGGAATCAGACGGCCCATGATGACGTTTTCCTTGAGACCGCGCAGGTAATCGACCTTGCCGTTAATGGCGGCTTCGGTGAGCACACGCGTTGTCTCCTGGAAGCTGGCGGCGGAGATGAACGAATCCGTTGAGAGCGACGCCTTCGTGATTCCAAGCAGGATGGGCTTACCCATAGCTGGGCGTCCGCCGGCTTCGATCACGCGGTTGTTCTCTTCGCGGAATTTGAATTTATCCACCACCTCTTCAGGCAGGAATTCCGTATCGCCAATGTCTTCGATCCTCACCCAGCGCATCATCTGCCGCGAGATGACTTCCAAGTGCTTATCGTTAATGTTGACGCCCTGCAGACGGTAGACTTCCTGGATTTCGTTCACCAGGTACTTCTGCAGTTCCTTTTCGCCGAGCACGGCCAGAATGTCGTGCGGATTGCGGGGACCATCCATTAACGGATCGCCCGAGCGCACACGCTCGCCTTCCTGAACGTTGATGTGAACACCGCGCGGAATCGCGTATTCTTTTTGCACGCCGTCGTCGCCAACGATGTAAAGCTTTCGCATCCCCTTGGTGACTTCGCCGTACTTTACGGCCCCGTTGATTTCAGCGATTACGGCCGTTTCACGCGGCTTGCGGGCTTCGAACAGCTCGACGACGCGCGGCAAACCGCCGGTGATGTCTTTGGTTTTGGTAGTAGCGCGCGGAATCTTCGCGAGCACGTCTCCGGCGTGTACATCTTCACCATCCGACACCATCAAGTGGGCG
Organism: Bryobacterales bacterium; assembly: GCA_963718465.1. Lineage (GTDB taxonomy): Bacteria > Acidobacteriota > Terriglobia > Bryobacterales > Bryobacteraceae > Bog-105. The sequence continues at coordinate 54,804 of CAVQZK010000026.1, forward strand.
TGAGTGGGCATGAGGTAACGCTTTTCTTCCGACTTGCTGCTGCCCGCGGGACGGACGATGATGGTCGGGAAACGCTTTTCATCGGAGATTTCAGTAACGACCACCTGCATGTTGCCGGTGATTTCGTCTACTTGGTCGGTAGTGGTAACGCCATCGATTAGATCCTTGAAGTGAATGGCTCCACTGACTTCGGTCAAGATCGAGAACGTGTAGGGATCCCATTCCAGCAGGATCTGATTGGCCTTCACCGGATCGCCGTCGTTAACATTAATCTTCGCGCCATAAACCACTGGATAGCGTTCACGCTCGCGCTGCTTTTCGTCGACGATGATGAGGATACCGTTGCGGTTCATGGCAATCAGTTCGCCCTTGTTGTTGCGAACCGTATTGACGTTGCTGAACCTTACGAATCCGTTGCTCTTGGCATCCTGAGTGGATTGCTCGCTGACACGAGTAGCCGCGCCACCGATATGGAATGTACGCATGGTGAGCTGAGTGCCAGGCTCACCGATGGATTGCGCCGAGATAATACCCACTGCTTCGCCGCGCTCCACCATGCGCCCAGTCGCCAAGTTGCGGCCGTAGCACAGGCGGCAAACGCCGCGCTTCGATTCGCACGTCAGCACCGAACGGATCTTCACCCGCTCAATACCGGCGGCTTGGATGGAGCTGGCCAGTTCTTCGGTGATTTCCTGGTTGACGACTACGATTACGCTGTTTTCGTAATCGCGTTGATCTTCCAACGCCACGCGGCCGACAATACGGTCGCGCAACGGCTCGATAATTTCGCCCGATTCGATGATCGGCTCGACGTAAATACCGTCGCTGGTTCCGCAATCGTCTTCGGTGATGATGACGTCCTGAGCCACGTCGCAAAGGCGGCGGGTCAGGTAACCGGAGTCGGCTGTCTTCAAGGCAGTATCGGCCAGACCCTTACGGGCGCCGTGCGTAGAGATGAAGTACTGCAGCACGTTTAGGCCTTCGCGGAAGTTCGCGGTGATAGGGGTTTCGATGATTTCGCCCGAAGGCTTGGCCATCAAACCGCGCATACCGGACAACTGCCGAATCTGCTGTTTGGAACCGCGAGCGCCGGAATCGGCCATGATGTAAATGGGGTTGAGGATGCGGCCCGTGCGGTCGTCCTCTTCCATGTTCTTGAACATCTTTTCGGAGACCGCTTCAGTGACCTTCGACCAGATTTCAATGATTTTGTTGTAGCGCTCAGATTGAGTGATTGCGCCTTCCTGATATTGCGCCTGGACTTCGATGACCTGTTTTTCGGCATCGCGTACCAGCCCGGCTTTCTCTTGCGGCACAACCATGTCGTCGATACCGATAGAGATGCCAGCGCGCGTTGCATAAAGGAAGCCAAGCTTCTTGACTTCATCAAGCATCTGCACTGTAACCGCAGGCCGAATTTCAGATAGCAATACTGCACCATCTGGCCCATGCCCTTCTTCTTCAGAAGGCCATTGATGAACGGCATCTGCTTGGGAAGCACGTCGTTCAGAATGACGCGGCCTACGGTCGTATCCATGTACTGCTTGGTGAACTCGATGGGTTCAGTGTGCATGATGTTCTGGTTATCGAAAGCCTTATTCAGGTCGATCACCTTGCCGGTGTAGCGAAGCTTGATAGCGGTAAGCGTTTCCACTTCGCCCATTTCAAGCGCGATCAGCACATCTTCGATAGAGGCGAATGTGCGGCCCGAACCCTTGGAGTTCGGACGCATTTTAGTGAGGTAGTAAAGGCCCAACACCATGTCCTGCGTAGGAATAGCGATAGGAGCGCCATGCGCGGGCGACAGAATATTGTTCGAGGCCAACATCAAGGTGGTTGCCTCAATCTGCGCTTCGGGCGACAGCGGAATGTGGACGGCCATTTGGTCGCCGTCAAAGTCAGCGTTGAAGGCAGTACAGGTCAGCGGGTGCAGCTTGATAGCTTTGCCTTCGACGAGAACGGGCTCAAACGCCTGGATACCCAAGCGGTGAAGCGTGGGAGCGCGATTCAACAGAATGGGATGGTCTTTAATGACTTCTTCAAGGATGTCCCAAACCACTGGATCTTGCTGCTCAACCAATTCCTTGGCTTGCTTAATAGTGGTGCAATGGCCGCGTTGTTCCAAGCGATGATAGATAAACGGCTTGAAAAGTTCGAGCGCCATCTTCTTCGGCAAACCGCACTGATGCAGCTTGAGCTCGGGGCCAACTACGATCACCGAACGGCCCGAATAGTCGACGCGCTTGCCGAGCAAGTTTTGGCGGAAACGGCCCTGCTTGCCCTTGAGCGTATCGGAAAGCGATTTCAGGGGACGATTGTTTGCGCCACGAAGCACGCGGCCACGGCGGCCGTTATCGAAGAGTGCGTCAACCGCTTCCTGCAGCATGCGCTTCTCATTACGCACGATTACATCGGGAGCATGCAGCTCCATCAACTTCTTTAAACGATTGTTGCGGTTGATGACACGGCGATACAGATCGTTAAGATCGGAGGTGGCGAAACGTCCGCCATCTAGCGGTACAAGCGGGCGCAATTCCGGCGGAATGACGGGGATGACATCGAGAATCATCCACTCCGGCTTGTTGCCCGACTTGCGGAAGCTTTCCACAACGCGCAGGCGCTTGGCGAACTTCAACTTCTTTTGCGCCGAAGTTTCCGTCTTCATGCGCTCGCGAATTTCCACGCTGAGCGACTCAATATCGAGCCGGCGCAGCAGTTCCTTCACGCCTTCGGCGCCCATCATGGCGACGAATTTGCCGGGGAACTCCTGATCGAGCTGACGCTTGCGTTCGTCGCTGATTACTTCGCCCTGGCTGAGCCCGGTGGCTTCGCCTGGATCGATAATGACGAACGCTTCGTAATAGAGGACGCGCTCGAGTTCGCGCAGCGTGATATCGATCAGATAACCGATACGGCTGGGAAGGCCTTTGAAAAACCAGACGTGCGAACACGCGCTAGCCAGTTCGATATGGCCTAGACGCTCACGGCGCACGCGCGACAACGTTACTTCAACGCCGCACTTATCGCAGATTACTCCGCGATGCTTCATGCGCTTATATTTGCCGCACAAACACTCCCAGTCCGCTACAGGTCCGAAGATACGGGCGCAGAACAGGCCATCGCGCTCGGGCTTGAAGGTACGGTAGTTGATGGTCTCCGGCTTAGTGACTTCACCATGCGACCAGCTCCGGATCTTTTCCGGAGAGGCCAGACTGATTCGAATCGAATCGAAGTCGGCGATGAGATTGGCTCTTTCGTACGGAGAGGAACGATACATGAGTAATTAAATCCTTATCGGCACGGGCCCGGTTTACTGCCTTCTGCGAACGGAGCGTGGGGCGCCAAAAAGACGCCCCGTTCGCAATATCCGACGGTTAATCCGCCGCGTGCGCCAGATCCTGAATCTCACGCGGCTTCTTCATCAGCTCCACGTCGAGACACAGGCTTTGCAGCTCGCGGATGAGAACGTTGAACGATTCCGGCACGCCAGGTTCGGCGGCGGCTTCGCCCTTAACAATTGCTTCGTAAATCTTGGCGCGTCCGTAGACGTCGTCCGATTTCGCGGTCAGCAATTCCTGCAAGATGTAAGCTGCGCCGTATGCTTCGAGCGCCCAAACCTCCATTTCGCCGAAACGCTGTCCGCCAAACTGAGCCTTACCGCCAAGCGGCTGCTGAGTGATCAGCGAATAGGGCCCGATGGAACGAGCGTGGATCTTATCATCCACCAGGTGGCTCAGCTTCAGCATGTAGATCATGCCAACCGTCACGGGTTGTTCAAACTGAGCGCCGGTCATGCCGTCCCAGAGAGTGATCTTGCCGGAAGTGGGCAAGCCGGCTTCCGTCAGGCGATCCTTGATATCTTTCTCGGCGGCGCCGTCGAACACCGGAGTCGCGAAGTGCAATCCGAGTTTCGCGGCAGCCCATCCAAGGTGAGTCTCAAGAATCTGACCGACGTTCATACGGGAAGGCACGCCCAGAGGATTGAGAACAATCTCAACCGGAGTGCCATCCGGCAAGTACGGCATGTCCTCTTCAGGAACGATGCGCGCAATCACACCCTTGTTGCCGTGGCGTCCGGCCATCTTATCGCCTACTGAAAGCTTGCGCTTCATGGCGATATAGACCTTCACAAGCTTAATCACGCCGGGCGGCAATTCGTCGCCTTTGCGAAGCTTCGCGATTTTCTCTTCCGTGATCTTTTCGAGCACGGCGATCTGGCGCGAAGTCATTTCTTCTACTTCGTCGATCTGTTCATTGATCCGGATATCTTTGGCAGCAAGCCGCATGCGCTTCAAATCGCGTGCGCGCAACTTCTCAAGCACGTCGCGGGTGAGCGGCGTCTCTTTCGAGAGCAGCTTTTTGTTTGTCTTTTCGTCGTGCAGGTCGGCCAGAACTTCCTTGCCATGCAGCAAGTCTTCCAGCCGCTTAGCGCGCTCGTCGCTCAAAATGCGCTTCTCGTCTTCCAGGTTGCGGTGCAGCCGCTCTTCCTGGATGGTCAAGATTTGCTTCGAACGTTCGTCGAGTTCCGCACCCTTGCGCGAAAACACCTTGCAATCGACAATGGTGCCTTCAATGCCGGGCGGGCAGTAGAGCGACGCGTCCTTTACATCGCCGGCCTTTTCGCCAAAGATGGCGCGCAGCAATTTCTCTTCGGGCGTCAGCTGAGTTTCGCCTTTTGGCGTTACCTTGCCCACTAGAATGTCGCCGGGCTTTACGGTTGCGCCGATGCGAATTATGCCGCTGTCATCAAGGTTGCGCAGGAACGATTCAGCGATATTCGGAATATCGCGGGTGATTTCCTCGGCCCCAGTTTGGTGTCGCGCGCCTCGATTTCGAATTCTTCAATGTGAATCGAGGTATAGTAATCGTCCTTGACCAGCTTTTCGCTGACCACAATGGCGTCTTCGAAGTTGTAGCCGCGCCAGGGCATGAACGCCACCAGGACGTTCCGGCCCAACGCCAACTCTCCAGCTTCGGTGCAAGGGCCATCGGCCAAAACATCGCCCTTCTTTACCTTTTGCCCCTGAAAGACAATCGGCTTCTGGCTGATGCAGGTGTTCTGGTTCGAGCGTTTGAACTTGGTGAGCTGATAGATATCGGCGCCCACTTCGCGCGACATCTGGCCTTCGTGCGATCCGCCTTCCACGCGAACGATGATGCGTTCGCTATCGACGGAATCGACAACGCCCGCGCGTTTGCAGATGACCACCGCGCCCGAATCGCGAGCCGTTACCCGCTCCATGCCGGTTCCCACGAAAGGAGCTTCGGCGCGCAGAAGCGGAACTGCCTGGCGCTGCATGTTCGAACCCATCAACGCGCGGTTCGCGTCGTCGTTTTCAAGGAACGGAATCAAGCTGGCGGCTACTGAGACCAACTGCTTCGGACTCACGTCCATATATTCAATCTCGTCGCGGTGTTTCAGAACGAAGTTGCCGGCCTGGCGAGCGTTCACCAGGTCGTCAACAATCCGGCCGACGTCATCGATGGCCACATTGGCTTGGGCGATGATGTACTTGTCTTCTTCCCACGCCGACAAGTAATCGGAGTGAGCTTCCAACTCGGCTTGTTGCTTTTTACCGGCAACGGCGGCATTGGCTTTTTCCACTTCTTCGCGGGAGATGACCGCGCCCACTTTGAACGGGGTGTCGCCGGGATTGAGGATGCGGACTTCATCAACCAAAGCGCCATCACGTACACGGCGGTAGGGGCTTTCAATAAAGCCGTACTCGTTAATACGAGCAAAACAAGAGAGCGATGAAATCAAGCCGATGTTCGGGCCTTCCGGCGTCTCAATCGGGCAGATGCGGCCATAGTGAGTGGGGTGAACGTCGCGGACTTCAAATCCGGCACGTTCGCGCGATAGACCGCCGGGTCCAAGCGCCGAGAGACGCCGCTTGTGCGTAATCTCGGAGAGCGGATTGGTCTGATCCATGAACTGCGACAACTGGCTCGACCCAAAGAATTCGCGAATGGCTGCCATCACGGGTTTCGCGTTCACCAAGTCGTGCGGCATGGCCGTCAACATTTCCTGGTAAACCGACATCTTTTCTTTAATGGCGCGCTCCATGCGCACCAAGCCGATGCGGAACTGGTTTTCGAGCAGCTCGCCCACCGCGCGAACGCGGCGGTTGCCAAGATGATCGATATCGTCCACCGCGCCAATACCGCGGCGGAGCTTCAACAAATAGAGAATGGTATCGATGAAGTCTTTTTGATCGAGCGTTCGCTTGTCGAGCGAAGCCGCATCGGCCTTGTCATAGAGCTTGATGTTGAACTTCATACGGCCCACGCGCGAGAAATCGTACTTGCGCGGATCGAAGAACATGCCCTGGAACAACTGGGTCGCGGTATCGAGGGTCGGCGGGTCGCCAGGACGCAACTTGCGGTAAATTTCAAGCAACGCATCGCTCTGGCTCTTCACGGCGTCTTTCCGCAAGGTGGCGGAAATTACGTTACCAGCCTCGTCGCGGTCGGGGAAGAAAATCTCGAAGCTCTCAATGCCGCCTTCGGCCAGTTTGCCGAGAGCGGTGGCGGTGAGTTCGTGGTTCGCCTCAATCAGCACTTCGCCGGTGGACATGTCGATGACATCACTGGCGACGTAAGCGCCTTCGAGATCGTTCGAAGCGACTTCCACCTGCTCAATCTTCGCTTTTTGAATTTCGCGATAAACCGAGTTAGTGATCTTCCGGCCTTGCGGAACCACTTGATCGCCGCTCTTGCCGGTAATGGCGTGCGAAAGCTTCATGCCTACAAGGCTGTCGTTCACGCCCCACATCAGCTTGCCGCCCTTGAGCGAAATGGTGGACAGCTTGTAGAACGCCCGGATAATATCGGAATCGGTCTTCAGTCCCAGCGCGCGCAGGAACACAGTTCCGTAAAACTTGCGCTTGCGATCAATGCGGACATAGAGAAGATTTTTGTTGTCGTATTCGAATTCAACCCAACTGCCGCGGTAAGGAATGATCTTGCCGAGGAAGTAGCCCTGCGCCTGAACGCGCTCAAAGAACACGCCTGGAGAGCGATGCAACTGCGAAACAATAACGCGCTCAGTACCGTTGATGATAAAGGTACCGTTCTCGGTCATTAAGCGGGATTTCGCCAAAGAAGACTTCCTGTTCCTTGATGTCGCGGACGGTCTTGTTGCCGGTCTCGGGGTCTTTATCATAAACGGTAAGACGGATGGTGACTTTCAGCGGGGCGGCGTAGGTCATGCCGCGCTCTTCGCATTCGGGTACGTCGTACTTCAACTGCAACGCAACGGGGTCGCCGCAGCGGTTGCAGAAAGTGACGATGTTCTTGTTGAATGTGCCGCATTTGTGGCAGAGCACATCGCCGGCATGAAACGGATCGGTGCGAATTTCAGCGCCGCAATTTGGATTGCGGCAAATAGTACGGAGGTGATGCAGGCCTTTCAAATTGCCGCACTTGCATTCCCAGTTACCGATGGAATAATCGACAAACTCCAGCTGGCTGAGTCCGCGGAAATCGGAAATGGGGAAGACGGAACTGAATACGCTCTGCAGGCCCGCGTCTTCGCGTTCCTTGGGCAGCAGCTCCATCTGCAGGAAACGCTCGTAAGAACGCTTCTGCACCTCAATGAGATTAGGAATCGGGATCGAAGTCTTGATCTTCGAAAAATCAACTCTCTGGCGGAGAGAACCGTTTGACACGTTGGGCATCTACGCTTTCCTTTAGGAAATCAATGACGATAGGACAACATTCAGCAAATACGCCAAATGGGATTCAAGTCGCGGCTCTATCAAGCCACGACCATCAGCGGCAAACCAAACGGCTCGCCGTCACGGACAGGCGCTAACTCCGAAAAAAGAGAAGCGCTGGTTGAAAAAGTGTTGAGAAGGACTGCAATTGACGATATTCTTGGTGTAGATCTAAGGCGAAGATCAATGAGATTTTCGCGCGTGACCGTTGGGTAATAGGCAGAATTGAATAGAGACATACGAAAGCCCCGCCGACCCAGGCGGGTCCGCAGGGAAACGTTATTGAACTAAGACTGCAATCTTGGTGCTGGTTTCGGCTGACGTCAATTAAATCTTAACACAACAAGGTCTAGCCGCGTCAAACTGACTCGGCTAGACTTTCCCTTAAATACCCCGATACCCTTTCGGACATCGTACAAAACGACTAGCTACTTCACTTCTACGGTTGCACCAGCATCCGTAAACTTCTTCTGGATAGTGGCCGCCTCATCCTTATTAACGCCTTCTTTGATGGGCTTGGGAGCGCCGTCGACCAGGTCTTTCGCTTCCTTAAGCCCAAGGCTGGTAACTTCGCGTACAGCCTTGATAACGTTGATCTTATTAGCGCCGACAGCGGTAAGGATTACGCTAAATTCGGTCTTCTCTTCTACCGGAGCCGCAGCAGCGGCACCGCCGCCTGCACCTGGAGCAGCCACTGCTACTGAAGCAGCCGCCGCCGACACGCCCAGCTTCTCTTCCAGCAATTTTACGAGCTGCGAAGCCTCAAGCAGGGTCAATCCTTGAATCTGTTCTGAAATTGCGTTGATATCCGCCATGTTGTTCTTCCCTTAAACTTTTTTCGTTGCCGGCGGATACTCCGCCAAAAATCGTTCGTTCCCGCACGCGGCGAAAAGCCGGCGCACCTAACACTACTGTTGAAACTTGTTTTCCTTCGCTGCCTGATCCAAAACAACCGCCAAGTTGCGGCCCACTCCGTTGACTGTCGAAACCAGCCGGGTGGCGGTGGCATTGATTAAGAACAGCAGCTTCGCGAAAATCTCTTCCTTGGGCGGCATGGTAGCCAGTTCGTTGATCGCTTTGATATCGATTACGCGGCCTTCCACCATGCCAGCCTTGAAAGTGAACTGCGCGTTCTCTTTCGAATACTTCGTCAGCGCTTTGGCCAGCGCTACCGGATCTTTCGCCGTGAAAGCCAGCGAAGTCATACCTCTCAGATCGCCTAGCAGGTCGCTGGTAGGCGTGCCTTCCGACGCTTTCGCCGCGAGATTGTTCTTAACAACTTCGTAACTGCCACCCGCTTCGCGAATGGTTTTGCGCAATTGGAAATCCTGCTTCACGGTCAACTTCTCATACCCGGTGACAAAGATATTCTTGTTCTCCGCCAGAGTCTTTTTCAGCTGATCGAGATCTTTTTGCTTCTCTTTTTTATTCTTCATGGCGTCGCTGACCTTTACCTACTCGTGCCCCACGGCCTTGGCGTTGAACGACGTGACATCGAGATGAACGCCCGGCCCCATAGTTGAACACAAAGTAGCGCTTTTCACGTACTTGCCCTTCGATGCGGACGGTTTAGCTTTGATCACCGCTTGAATTAAGCTGTTCGTGTTCTCAAGCAGCTTGGCGGTAGCAAAACTCACCTTGCCGACGGGAGCGTGAATCACGCCCGTCTTATCCACGCGGAATTCGACTTTACCGGCCTTCACTTCGTTCACGGCGGTTCGCACATCGGTGGTAACGGTTCCAGTTTTCGGGTTCGGCATCAAACCGCGCGGCCCCAAAACTTTTCCTAAACGGCCGACCGACCGCATCATGTCGGGCGTGGCAATGACGGCGTCGTAATCGATCCAGTTTTCGGTCTGGATTTTATTGACCATGTCATCGCCGCCCACGAAATCGGCGCCGGCTTCCTGCGCCTCGCGCAGCTTATCGCCGGAAGCGATGACCAAAACTCTTTTCATTTTGCCCAACCCGTTCGGCAGAACCACCGTGCCGCGAACCATTTGGTCGGCATGCTTGGGGTCGACGCCTAAGCGCATGTGCACCTCGACCGTCTCATCGAACTTCGTGAACTTGATCTTTTGTACTAAACTGACTGCATCCGCGAGCAAGTACGGCTTTGCCTCTACCTGTTTCGCCGCAGCCTCATACTTCTTGCCGGGCTTTTGACTCATATAATTTGACTGGTACAAACGGCTCGGGCTAAACACACTACCCGCGCCTCCCAAGGTGACGTGAAACCTTTTGTAGGATAGCACAGCGTGTCAAGTAGATTTTTGGCTGCTGTTCGACCGATCCGTTAAAGTAAGGAAGAGGCCACCTATGGAAATGCTCGCAATCAAGCCGGAACGCAAAGCGCTGCTGGACAACTATGCACGGCGTCGCGGGCAGGACACTGCGGCCAGCCGCTGAATTCCTTGAAGAACTTCGCGTGAACATGGCTTTCCGCGTTGAGATAAACCAGCGCGGCGGAGGCTGATTCCGAGGAATCCTAGGATGGTTGATTTCACTGCATGCAGGCGAAACTGGGCTGCGCTGGTTTCAAGGGTTGGAGCGGCATAACAACATTGGAGTGTCCAGATCAGGTGGTGCCCCCCGAATCGGCCTAGCGAAGGAGGGCTGTTTGCGGACGAAGCATGAGGAAAGGCGAAGAGAAGCGCATTTTGCGAAACGAAACCTCCAGCCCGTGACCTGGCACCCGTGGATGAAAGGCGGCCAATCTGCGCTGTCTTCATCGCCTCGGTTAAGCCCCCTCCAGCGCTCCCTCTCAGTCCTAGCGCTTGCAATCACTTGGGATCTTTCGGCGTAATCTGTAATCAATGATGGGTCGGAATGGCCGCAAACCGAGCGAACCCAAGCGGCCGAGCGTTTGCGAAACGAGCTAGATTGCGATACGAAGCCAACGAGTGAGTAGGTGAATGTTCCGGACGATTTTGAAAAAACAAAGCCGTTGCGGAAGAGTTGAGACAGTGGAAAATTCAAAGTCATGATTCCTGTTCCTTTCATTTGGCGCAGGTACGCTGGTGCGCGTGCACCTGCGTCCTAGTACTACTGTGTTATAAAGGACAAAAAATTGAGATAGAATTGTTTTGTGGGAAAGAAAGCCTCCGAGCCAGGCCCACAAGAGGAACGCTTTGCGGCATACATGGAAGGCCTGGCCAAAGCCGCGGGACATGCGGATCGTGAAACTCCGCTGAAGAACTACTGTGCGGGGCTGTTATTGCCCGGCGAACGAAAGAGCGTAGAGCCGATGGCTGCACGGCTGGCCCCGGATAACGTTCAGCGCATGCACCAAAGCCTACATCACCTGGTGGCGGATGCGCCATGGAGCGATGAGGAGATGCTGCGGCAAATGCGGAGTTCAGTTTTGCAGGCCATGCGAGAGCAGGGCAAGATTGTGTGCTGGGTTGTGGATGACACTGGCTTTCCCAAGAAGGGCAGTCATTCGGTGGGTGTGGCAAGGCAGTATTGCGGGCAGGTCGGCAAGCAGGATAACTGCCGTGTGGCGGTCAGCCTGTCAGTGGCCACCTGGTCAGCGAGTTTGCCGATTGCCTTCCGTTTGTATCTGCCGGAATCATGGACAGAAGACAAGAAGCGGAGGAAGGCAGGCGGCATTCCGGAGGAAATTCAGTTTCAGACCAAGCCACAGATCGCTCTGGCACAGATCAAGAAAGCCGTCGAAGAAGAGGTGGCGCGGGGCGTAGTGCTCGCCGATGCCGGTTATGGAGTGGACGGACGGTTTCGGGCAGGCATTACAGAACTGGGGCTGAGTATGCGGTGGGTGTACAGTCTTCGTTAACTTTGTGGGCGCCTGGGACGGAACCGCTGCCGCCTTCGCCACGCAAACAGATGGGACGGCCACCGAGTTTGCTGCGGCGGGACAAAGACCACCAGCCTGTTTCGGCGAAACAACTAGCGTCTGATGTGCCGGCGAAAGAATGGAAGACTGTCAACTGGCGGCAGGGCACTGAACAGAAACTTCGTTCACGTTTTGCGGCAGTGCGAGTTCGCCCGGCACACCGCGATTACTGGCAGTCCGCACCGCATGCGGAAAGAATGGCTGCTCATCGAATGGCCGAAAGGGAGCGAATCTGCTGAATATCGGCTCTCCACTCTGCCCGGCATAGCAAGCTAAAGGACCTGGTCGCGATTGCCAAACAGCGCTGGATCATTGAACCGGACGATGAGGAGTTGAAAGATACAACGGATGGGCATTACGAAGGCAGAGGC
>CAVQZK010000027.1:0-94904 GCA_963718465.1 Bryobacterales bacterium
CATCTCATAAACTGCAACTACGTCCTGCACATTACTGACTTTGGCGCTTAAAATAATTTTGTTACGGCCTAGTCCATGCCGCTCCGCACTTTCAGCGCTCCGTAACGCGCTCTCCACAATCGCGCGCCTTGTCACTTCCATTGCATCCAGCGGTTCAGGTAACTTCGAATTCTCATCCATCATCTGCGTCAGCAGCACGGAATCGAGTGAACCCCAATTGACGCCAATTCGAACCGGCTTGTCGTACTCAATGGCCGCCTCAATCATGATGCGGAAATTGTCATCCTGCTTGCGTCCGATGTTCACGTTTCCCGGATTGATGCGGTACTTATCCAGGGCCCGCGCGCAAGCCGGATATTTTTTCAAAAGAATGTGCCCGTTGTAGTGAAAATCTCCGATGATCGGGACGGTCACGCCGAACTGCCGCAGCGTCTGAACAATGGTCGGAACCGCTTGCGCCGCCTCGTCCGTATTCACCGTCACACGCACCAGTTCAGAACCGGCACGCGCCAGCTGCATCACCTGGTTAACGGTTGACGCGGAATCGGCCGTATCTGTGTTGGTCATCGATTGAACCACGATAGGGTTCAACCCTCCAACCTTCACACCTCCTACATTAACTTCAACCGATTTCCGGCGCGGCAAAACAGCCATTAAACCTCCCAAACGAGCTTTTGAACCTTTATTTTAGCAGCGGAAGCGGTTTACGCGGCATCATTTCATCCCCATTAGCCAAGTCGTAAACCAGCGATGCGATCACCGCTGAAGCTTGCATCAGGTCTTCCGGAATCGCATGTGAAAAACTATCCACGTCGGAATGGTGGGTTAACGTTTCGTAATCCAGTGGATCCTGAATAAACTGGAAGCCCGGCAAACCCACCGCATCGAACGAGAGATGATCCGTTCCTGAGGTGTTCTTCAGAGTAATAGTAGTCACTCCAAGGTCGTGAAACGGGGCGAACATAGCCTCGAACATCGGCCGGGCCGCGTCGTTTTCCTGGAGATAGACGCCGCGAATTTTTCCACTGCCGTTATCTAAATTCAGATAGGCGTCCAATTTTCCATGTTCAGGCGTAAGCTGCATATTGTCAGGGTCGCCGAAATGCGCCTTCACGTAAGCCTTCGACCCGAACAAACCCTGCTCTTCGCCGCTCCACAAACCGATGCGCACGGTGCGATTTAACTTCAGATTGCAGGCCTTGAGAACGCGCATCACTTCAATCATTACTGCGCTGCCCGCGCCATTGTCGGTCGCACCCGTAGCGGTGTGCCACGAATCGAAATGCGCTCCGATCATCACCACTTCCTGCGGCTTTGTCTGCCCTGGAATCTCGCCAATAATGTTCAGGCCGTCAACGTCATGATCGGAAATCTTCGCCGCCAGGCTCACTCGCAGTTTCGGAGTCTGGTTCTTCTCAACCAAATGGGTTAGGCGCAAATACTGCTCCGTCGTCACCACAAAGGTAGGCGGCGCCAGCGGGTCTTTGCTCTGATGCGATCCAGCTTCTTCCGCTGCCAGCAGCCCGTTGTGCGCCCGCTGGTCGGAATGCACCACCGCTACTACGCCTTCACTACGGAAGAATTTCGCGGATTCGTAAGCGAATTCGAAATAGCGATCAAAAATTTCATCCATCATGCGATTCGACAGGCTATTAAAAAATTTTTCGGCATCTTCTCGATCCTCCGGGACCTTGATATCTTTGACCGCAATATTCTGCTCAATGCTCGGCAGAGGCGCTTGCGCAATTTCCGCCAGTTCCGTATCCGTGTAGCGTTGAAAAAGCGGCTTGGTCGAAGGCTTGGGAGTCTTTACTTCGTTGGCCAGTACAATCTTGCCGTGCAGTTTTCCTTTCCATTTCTCTTCATATTTATGAAGCGCATCCAAATTCTTGTTCACGTCGAAGAAATTGCTAAGACCCTCGATGGGCGCGTAGAGAACTTCGGCGGTCTGCGTCCCTTCACTCGTTCCACTCCAGGCCAACGGCGCGGCAATCAAGTGCTGGTAACGCGGTGAAATCATTTCCAGGTTGTAGCTTTCGAGCGACCAACTACGCCCGAAGGGGCCCCATTTCTCTGTATGCACGTTGGCTAGGCCATACTCTTTCAGCCGCCCCACCGCCCAATCGGCAGCCTGGTCGAACTCCGGCGATGCAGTGAGCCGCGGACCATACACATCCGCCAAATACGTCAGCTGGTCCATCACCTTTGAGTGATTGAACGCCTCAGCCTTAATGCGGCGGACAACATTGAGATCAACTTGCTGCGCGCTCAGACAGAACGAGCAGAGAAAGCCAGCAAGAGATGCCTTTACGGCGAAACGCATAATGATAGCTTACTCGTATCTGGAGTCGATAAACGAGTTCGCTCACCTGCACCGGCCTGAACAGGCAACGGGCCGCGGCTTGGTGCTCACACATGGAGCGGGCGCCAATAGCAAGAGCCAGTTGCTAGTGCGTGTCGCCGAGGCTTTCACAAACGCCGGCTGGTTCGTGCTGCGCTACGACCTGCCGTTCCGGCAAAGAAAACCTTTCGGGCCGCCAATGCCCAGCGCCGCCGCCGACGATCGCCAAGGTCTCAAGATTGCGGCGGGCCAGCTGAAAAACATCGCCAAAGGCGAAATATTTATCGGCGGCCACTCCTATGGCGGCAGACAAGCCAGCATGCTGGCCGCCGAGGAACCCGATGTAACAGCGGGTCTTTTGCTGCTCTCCTATCCGCTGCATCCGCCCAACAAACCAGCCAACCTGCGCACGGCTCACTTTGCCGCGCTACGAACACCCGCCACTTTCGTCCATGGAACAAAAGACCCATTCGGGACCGTTGAAGAACTCCGCGCCGCTCTCGCGCTGATCCCAGCACCTACGAAATTAATAAGCATCGAAGGCGCTGGCCACGACCTAAAGAAGGGCGCGTTTAATATGTCCGAATTGATTCTCCTCTAAGCCCAAGTGAAGCCGCTCTTCGCCAAGGGAATGGTTCTGATCCGTTGCCCGGTGGCGGCGAAAATGGCGTTGGTTACCGCTGGAATAACCGGCGGCAATGCAGGTTCACCAAGTCCGGTCGGGTCATGATCGCTCTTTAGAAAATGAACTTCAATCTGCGGAGCTTGCCTGAGCCGGAGGAGCGCGTGCTTATCGTAATTGAGCTGCTCAACCCGTCCGTTTGCCAGCGTAATCTCCTGCTTCATCAATTCGCTTAAGCCATCGATCACGCCGCCTTGCACCTGAGCTTCGGCGCCGCTTGGGTTGATGATTTGCCGTCCAATGTCGCCGCAAACCCAAATTTTGTTGACTTTCAGCTTGTTGCCAGACAGTACGGTCACTTCCGCGACGTGAGCGAAATAACCTTGAAAGCTGTAGTGAAAAGCCACGCCCATCGCGGTGCCTTTGGGAAGATTGCGCTTGCCCCAATTTGATTTTTCGGCCACCAGATTCAACACACCGGCCATTCGAACGGTGTCGTAAGCGGGTTTGGTCTTGTCATTGGCGGTATGGCCCGGCTCGTTCTCGACCTTGGGTTTGGCGGCTTCTTTTACTTTGCTCTTGCCCGGTTGGCCCAGCAATTCAAGCCGAAACTCGACTGGGTCGGCGCCGGCTGCATGAGCGAGTTCATCAATGAAAGATTGCATGACGAAGCATTGCGAGTTCGCCCCAGGCGCGCGCAACGCCCCTGTTTTCAACGCGAGAGGCATGACGGAAACGCCGGTCGTAAAATTAGGAACAAACCCGGCCGGGAATTCACCTGGCTGAATCGCGGCCGACGAAGCGAAGTGGTCAGCGTCACCGTACGTGACGAAGTGGTTTTGCCACGCTACGAGTTGCCCGTCGCTGTTGACAGCGCCCTTCAGATAATGGAAACCGCCCGGACGGTAGTAATCGTGCGCCATATCGTCTTCGCGAGACCATAAGAGCTTGACGGGGACGCCGATCTGTTTGGCGATATAGCCGACTTCAACCATATAATCGTTGGTTAAACCGCGGCCGAATGAACCGCCAGCCCTTAAAAGATGAATTGTTATGTCATTTTCGGGAATATTCAGGATTTTTGAAGTCAGCGTGCGACCGCGCGCGGGCAGTTGAGTGGTGCTCCAAATTTCGAGCTTGCCGTCTTTAAAATGCGCGCTGCAATTACGCGGTTCGAGCGGAGCGTGCGAAATGAAGGGGTACGAATATGCGCCTTCGATCACCTTGGCGCCGGAGGACTTGAAGGCGTCCTCTACGTTGCCGTCGTTCTTCAGCACTTTGGAGGGTGGTTGTTTGGCAAGTTCGTCGGCCTTCCTGGCGAACTCGACGCTGCTCTGGCTCGCGCCCGGGCCTTCGTCCCACTTCACATTCAGCTTCTTGCGTGCCGATTGCGCCTGCCACCAACTGGCGGCCACGATGGCAACACCAGGCTCTAATCCAGGATCGCCCTCCACTACGGCGCCGACTTTCAGATCCCTATCGACAACGAAAGCGTGCTTTACGCCCGGCATGGTTTTGATTTCGTCCAGATTTGCGCTGGCAACCTTGCCGCCAAACACTGGACATTTCTCATAAGCGGCAAACAACATGCCTGGCGTGGTGAAATCGATTCCAAAGATCGGCTTACCAGCGACGATGTCCGGCACGTCTACCGAAAGAGTAGGTTTGCCAATAATTTTGAAGTCGTTTCCGTCCTTCAACTGGAGGGTTTTCAGGTCGGGAACGGGTAGTGCCGCGGCAGCGGAAGCAATCTCTCCATAGCCAAAGGAACGGTCAGTGGAATGATCATAGACGCGGCCATTCGAGGCAAAGCATTCCGATTCAGGAACGCCCCACTTTTTGGCGGCCGCCGAGATCAGCATGTGGCGGGTAGCCGCGCCCACTTGGCGCATGGGAACCCAATTGTTCGAAGCTGCCCGGCTTCCGCCAGTAGTTTGCAGGCCGTATTTGGCGTCGAAATCGGCCTGCTCTATTTTGACCGATTTCCAATCCACTTCAAGCTCTTCGGCAATCAACATGGGCAACATTGTTTTGATGCCTTGCCCAATTTCCGGATTGCGCGAGATGAGGGTGACCGTGCCGTCCGGTGAAATGCGGACGAATGCAGTTGCTTCGAAAGGCGGCGGCCCTTGCGGTTGTTGCGCAGGCAGTTCCAAAGCGGTAAAGGAACCAAGCAATAAGCCTCCGCCAGAGAGGCTGCTGACTTGTAAGAAGGACCGACGAGATAAAGGCATGTTAAGCCACCCCCTTACTCATGGATGCTGCCTTGTGAATTGCGGCGCGCACGCGGAGGTACGTTCCGCAGCGGCACAGATTGCCGTCCATCGCGCTGTCGATTTGTGCGTCGGTGGGCTTGGGAGTCTTGGCCAGCAACGCGGCTGCCGACATAATTTGACCGGCTTGACAATAGCCGCACTGTGGAACATCGACCTCCACCCAGGCTTGCTGCAAAGGATGAGAGCCATCAACGGAGAGGCCCTCGATAGTCGTCACTGCCTTGTTAGCGGCAGAGCCAACCGGCGTTACACAGGAGCGCATAGGTTGTCCGCCGACGTGCACGGTGCAAGCGCCGCACTGGGCGATGCCGCAGCCGTATTTTGTGCCATGAAGATTTAAAGTATCGCGGAGAACCCAAAGCAGCGGGGTATCGGGTGCGATATCGACACTAGTGGATTTACCATTAACGGTAAGTTGGATCGGCATACTTAAACTCCGTTCACAATAACCACGATATGACAGTTTGGTTGAACGCGTACAATGTGGGCGATGCCACTTCTAGACAAAATCCAAAAAGACATGGTGGATGCCATGAGGGCCAAAGAGGAAGCCCGGCTTAGCGCGCTTCGCATGATTAAGACGGCCCTGAAGAAGCACGAAATTGACGCGATGAAGCCGCTGGACGAGAGCACCGAGATGCAAGTGATGAGTACGCTGTTAAAGCAACGACGCGAATCGGTGGATATGTTCCGCAAAGGCGGAAGAGAAGAGTTAGCGGCGAAGGAAGAAGCGGAAATTGCGATTATCGAGGGATATCTGCCGGCTGCTCCGAGCGCTGCGGAACTGGAAGCGGCGGTGAGCGCGGCTATCGCCGAAACAGGAGCGAATTCACCCAAGCAGATGGGCGCGGTCATCAAAGCAGTGCAAGCCAAGCTGGCCGGAAAACGGGTGGACGGCAAAACGGTCAGCGACCTGGTAAAAGCGAAGTTAGCTTGAGGCATCATCCTTTGCCTCGAAAGAGAAAACCGATTTCGATGAGCAGAATAATAACCACCATTACTTCGAGTAAAAAGGCGCGGCTTTGATGGAATTCGTTCACCATCGATTCATAAAGTTCACGCGCGTCGTTGAGCTTATCGTTGACCAAGTTGCGGTAGTCGGTGACACCGATGCGACTCGCAGCCAGACGATAGGCGCGGGCATAGAACATGTCGCTCAGGAACTTAATGGCGTTGTCGGTGCGTTCGACTAACTCGCGGTAATCAAGACGGATGGTG
This sequence comes from Bryobacterales bacterium, assembly GCA_963718465.1. Lineage (GTDB taxonomy): Bacteria > Acidobacteriota > Terriglobia > Bryobacterales > Bryobacteraceae > Bog-105. The sequence goes on from CAVQZK010000027.1 coordinate 6,458, forward strand.
TTGAGCTCGGCGGCGTGACGGGCTAACGACCATTGACCAAAGACGCCGCGCCGCTTGTCTACACGTTTGTATACGTCGCTAAGGACGCGGGTAAGCACTTCGTCGTAATAGCGAAATTCGAGGAGCTGAGTGTTGGCGTAGTCGAGCAGATCGACGGTGGCGGCCGCACCGGTGGCGTTATCGTAGACGAATGCGGCAACCCAGCCCAGAAACCAGCAAATCGTGCGGGTAATAAGACATGCTGGACGCTAATACTTCCTGGCGCTCGGCAGTGGAAAGAGGCGTCTCCTCGCCGCGCACAATTTGAGCGATCTCCGTGCCGTGGCGGCGGACCAGGTCTTCGGCCGTGAGAGTAATGCCATCGTCGAGCTTGATGGGATCGACCTGGATGACGTAGTAATCTTCGGAAATCCAGTTAGCATAGGGCTTTTTCAGGGCAGGGCGGGCAGTATCGATGCGAGCGTGAAGGATGGCTCCTGCGCGCTTTTCGAGCTCGGGCGAGAGCACCCAGTGGTTTGCCATGTCGATGAGGTCGGCCCATTCGACATTGGAGAAGTTGGTCCGCAGTTCAACGCTGGCCACGCCGTAGTTGAAGTAGCGGATTTGACCTTCGATGCCAAGACCGTCGAACGGCTCGCAGGAACGCAAACTGTCGACAACGGGCGGCTGTTCATAGCGGACGTATTCGGGCGAAGGAAGACGGAATGCGGGTTCACGCTTGCCCGGAGCTGCGCCAAGAGTGGTACGCAGTTGCTGTAAATCGATCTCTTCACCAACGTCGAAGAGCAGCAATGCTCGAATGCTGCCGTTCAGTGTCACACTAAGCGACCGCCGTTTTCGCTTTTGGCTTAGCCTGTTGTTTCATCGATGCACCGCGCTTCGGCACGGCCACTCCCTGGCGGTCATGGCTCCGTTCTGGACCAGCTCCTGCCCGTACGTGTTGATGCCAGGCGTGCCAGAGGGACGAGAGGTGTGCGACGAAGGCGTGGGGCTTATCGGAATAGAGTTCGGCACCGAGCTTCAGGGACTTAGTGCGCAACTCTGTTTGTTCTTGCGAGAGCAGGCCAACGAAGAGCTTGAATTCTTCGCGATCGGCAGTGGTTTCAGGATGGCTTTCGAGCTTTTCGTTAAGGACCGCTAAGTTATGATCGTCGCCCAACAACGTTTCGAGTTCCTTGAGGCGTTCCTGGCGCGACTCCATTTCCTTGGTAAGGCCTTCGAGCAGGCGGACGTGGTACCAATGCGTTTTTACGGCTTTGCGGAATTCGTGGAAGACGACGGCAGAATCGGAGTTCGTTGCCCGATTGAACATCTTGCGGCCATTCTGATAACCGGTATGCAGACCGGTTTCGAGGGCTGAAAACCCGTGGGCGTCAAGCGGCCACCCGGTCACTGTTTTGCTCGCAGTATTGAAGGCTGAGACGGCTTGGGCAGTGGTTTTTTCGACATCCAGCGACTGTTCGGTTTCGTGCTTACTGCGCCGGAGATATTGGTGGATGCCGCTGAATGCGCCGGGCCTGAGACTTGCTTTATGTTTTTCGAGCAGTGCATCGAAGGCTTCAATGATGGACGCGGCGTCGCGAAGCGCAGAGAGTTTGCGGCCGATGTTGCGAAAGCGGCGATTTTCGACTTGGTAGGCCTGGCCGAGGTGCGACTGGACGAGGCGCAGGATACCGCGAATTTTCTTGACGGTTTTGCGCGCTTCGTGAATGCCCTGCTCGCGCTTCTTGGAATTTTTGAGCTCCTCTATTGCCGAAGAGAGTTCTTCGCCGACGATGCGGCGAAGACCCTCGGGCACGGATTCACTCTTTTTGAGGCGGTAGGGCATGACCTTAGGAGTGACCTTCCTGCGGTGACGTGGGAGCGACGTTAGTGGTGGTGCCGCCGTATTCCTTGTCGGCTTCGGCTTTGCGGCCCAATTGGCGGAGAGCGGCGGCGGTGACGTGCTCGGCCGTGAAGCCGAAATTTTTCATGATAGTGTCGCCGGGAGCGGAAGCGCCGTAGTGATCGACGCCGATGATAGTGCCTTCGTCGCCCGCCCAGCGAGCCCATCCGAAGCGGGAAGCGGCTTCGACAGTGACACGCTTCTTGAGGGCTTTCGGGAGAACGCTTTCCTGGTAGGCAGCGTCTTGCGCTTCGAAAAGATACCAACTGGGCAAACTGACCACGCGCGCCCTAACGCCATAGCCCTTGAGCTTTTCCTGAGCTTTCATGCAAAGAGACACCTCAGAACCGGAGCCGATGAGAAGGACCTGGGGTGCGCCGCCATCGGCTTCAGAGAGGATGTAGCCGCCTTTCGAAACGTCGCCTTTGGCATTCGCGCGCGAAAGATGGGGAACGTTTTGACGAGTGAGAGCAAAGAGCGTTGGACCATCGTGCTGAATGGCGGCCGACCAGGCTTCGGCGGTTTCTGTGGCATCGGCAGGGCGCATAACGTTCAAGCCGGGAATGGCGCGCAGACCAGCGAGTTGCTCGACGGGCTCGTGAGTAGGACCGTCTTCACCGACACCGACGCTATCGTGCGTAAACACGTAAAAAGCCTTGAGTTTGCTGAGAGCGCCCAAGCGGACCGCGGGCTTCATGTAATCGGAGAAGACGAGGAAGGTAGCGCTGAAGGGCAACAGGCCGCCGTGCGCCGCGAGGCCGTTGACAGCCGCGCCCATAGCGTGTTCGCGAACACCGAACGCGATATTGCGTCCGGCATAGCCCCAAATGCCACCGACGGCGCCTTGCGAGGAAGGTCCGCCGAATTCCGGGTTCTGAAAATCACCTTCGCCTTTGAGAGCGGTGTTGGTGGAAGGATTGAGGTCGGCCGAACCGCCGACGATGTTGTGGATGCGCTTGGCGAGGCCGTTCATTACCTGACCACCGGCAACGCGCGTAGAGATAGCTTTATCTTCGGGCTTCCATTTGGGAATGTCGGCACCCCACTCGGCGGGCAACTTACCGCTAACCAGCTGCTCGAACTCGGCGGCTTCAGCGGCGAAGTTCTGCTTATAGGCGTCGAGTTTCTTTTGCCATTCCTGTTGAGCGGCTGCGCCCTTGGGAATGGCTTGGCGGAATTCTTTAACGGCGTCTTCGGGCAGAAAGAATTTGTCCATAGTGGGCCAACCGAGAGCCTTTTTGGCCGCCTGCAATTCTTCTTCACCGAGCGGATTGCCATGCGCCTCAAAAGTATCCTGCTTCTTCGGGCTGCCATAGCCAATGTGAGTGCGGACAAGAATGAGCGATGGCCGCCGAGTTTCGGCTTTCGCTTCTTCGATGGCTTTGGCGATGTCTTCGATATCGTTGCCGTCGTGGATATGGCGGATGTGCCAATCGTAAGCTTCGAAGCGCTTGCCGACATCTTCGGTGAAGCAGAGGCTGGTGGCTCCGGCGAGGGAGATGTGATTCTGATCGTAAAGAAAGATCAGCTTGCCGAGGCGGAGATGGCCGGCGAGAGAAGCGGCTTCCTGGCTGATGCCTTCCATGAGATCGCCATCGCCGCAGATGCCAAAGGTGTAGTGATCGACGAGCGTGTGGCCGGGCTTGTTGAAGCGGGCGGCGAACCATGCTTCAGCGATGGCAAGACCAACGGCATTACCGAACCCTTGACCGAGGGGCCCGGTAGAGACTTCGACTCCGACGGTGTGGCCGCGTTCAGGATGGCCGGGAGTTTTGCTGCCCCACTGACGAAAATGCTTGAGCTCATCGAGAGAAAGATCGTAACCGGTGAGATGCAGCAGGCTGTAGAGCAGCATAGAGCCGTGGCCGGCAGAAAGAACGAAACGATCGCGATCAAACCAGGCGGGATCTTTGGGATTGAACTTCAGGTATTTGGTCCAGAGGGTGTAAGCCATGGCGGCCGCGCCCATGGGCATGCCGGGGTGCCCTGAATTGGCGTTCTGCACCGCGTCGGCGGAGAGAAAGCGAATGGTGTTGATGCAAAGTTCTTCAAGCGTGGTGGTTTCGGTAGTAGGCAAAGTTTCCTCGTCGTAGTTTGACAGTTTCGGATGACGTTTTTGTCGAAATATCTGTTAGGGCGCAGAGCGCACGATTCGCGGATATGAGCGCGGGTTGTAGGCTGCTTTGGCGCTTTCGCCACATCCTCCAGAGTAGTACCTTCCTAAAATCGCGTACAGCGGCCACCATTCGGCCTGTGCGCTCCGGAGCCAAACCGCGTACAGCGGCCACCATTCGGCCTGTGCGCTCCGGAAGCCATTAAGCTAAAACTTGATCATCGTTTATCAAGAACCTTGATCTCCGGCGGCCAGAGCACGGGGTTTTTCCCGTCTATAAATATATAGGTGGGGCGGTGGGGAATAAATGGGCGCGGCGGCTGGACTGGACGTGTTGAATCCGCAACGGCATTTGGCCCAAAAGATGGCGGCGGCAAGGTGTTGCGTTTGCCGGAACAGGCCATCTTGTGGAGGGCCTTTAGAACGGTTACGTTGGCTTCGATCCCACCTAAAGTGAGTTCGCGGCGGAGGTGCTTGCGGAGGGTTTCAGGTGAGATTCCGACGGTTTCCGGGCTTCCGGTTTGAGAGCTTCCGCTCATGAAACTGGCGATTTCGTCCTGCGGGATGCCGCGCGAGGCGAGAAGGCGGGCGAGTTTGCGGTGCTTTTCGGTGGGCTGGAATGAGGGGCGGCCGGGGCGGTTTTTGACGGGTTGCATAGATATAGGAATGCCTTTCGAGGCCAGGATAAGGGCATGGGCGAGACCCGGAATGCGGGCATGGCTGGTAAGCGCCTGATTCTAAATGGGAGATAGATTTTTCGTTCTGTGACCGCTGAAATCGGGCTAGAAAGCCGGATATTAAAACTCCGCTGAGTCCGTGGCTTTCGAATCGCAAGGTAAGTCACGGGCCTCGTGAGCGGCCAGGCTTATGTTCTCAGCTCGCTTATCGCAGGTGTCGACCCTTCGGCGCAGAGCCGAGGTGACTAATAGGCGCGCTCCCAGTTCGTCCTTGTAGATTCGAGTAGTTCAGTAAACTAATTGGTTATGCCAGTAAGTGACGTTTCTGCACCCGTTGATTTTGCTGCGGCTCTTGAACGCGTCTACCATGGCAATGATGGCGCTAGACGAATTGAGCAGATTGTTCTGCGGCTTTTAGCGCGGCAGCTTGCTGAAACTAACCGGTCGCTAAACGTTAGCGATGGGGGCGGCTTTGATGCGGTCGCACCCGCCGGCATTGATGACGGCTTACCGGGACCGACGATCGTCGAGATCACCCACAGTTTGCTACGCGTAAAGAATTCACGTTTTTTGCCCGATCTACAGAAGGCAATGGTGGAACGCAATGCTAAGAGTGTTTTGCTAATTGGCACACACAAGTTGCCACAAGATCGCATGGACGTGTTGCGGAACAGCGCACAACTGCAGGACGTAACGGTCAAATTCTGGGGGCCGATGGAGATTTCCGGGTTGCTGGAGCGTTTTCCGGATGCGGTGGGCGGTTTAGTCCCAGAGTTGGGTGCGAGAGCAGTGGCCGCAATCGTACAACAAGCAGACTCGGATTGGCGAGAGCGGCGCAAAGGACATGTAGCGGAACTGCGGCATGTCTACTTTTCGGATCGTCTCTCGCTTTTTCTCGGTGCGGGTGCCTCGATGGATTGCGGCATTCCTGGATGGAAGAAGCTTATAACTGGGCTCGCGTTGCAAATGGTCGATGAACAGACGCCGAAAGACTCGGCAAACGAGGCCAAAGGAATGAACGCATCGGAGCGGCTAGCTATCGCTTCTGCCCTCGTTGGGTCCCAGGACGGATCCCCTCTTTTGGTAGGACGTTATCTTGAAAACAGCCTCGGGAGTCAATTTACAAAGAAGCTTCACCAAGTGCTATACGCTGCGGCGACGGACGTAGCAGAGGAATCGCTGATAACGGCTATCGCGCGCCTGTGCCGCCCGTCTCGGCAGAGAGAAGGCATCTACGCAGTAGTGACGTACAATTTCGACGACTTGCTCGAGCGGGCATTGGTAAACGCAGAAATACGCTGCAGACCTATTTATGAAGAGGGCACCGTACCGGACTCCGATGAACTGCCAATCTATCACGTGCACGGTCGTTTGCCAAAAGAGGTCGCCGCGGACACAGCACCCCCACGGTTGGTGTTTTCGGAGGAGAACTATTTTACCCTCCAATCTGACCACTACTCTTGGGCGAATTTTGAGCAGTTAAAGCTTCTGCGAGAAACTACCTGCCTGCTGCTTGGGCTCTCCGGAACAGATCCGAATTTGCGCCGATTGCTGGATATCGATTTCCGGCAGAGCAAGCGAGCCAAACATTACCTTTGTCTGCGACGGCTCACAGTCGCCGATCTGTTAGGTCCGGAGGACGGGCGCAAGGTACGAACATCAGTAGCACAGCATTTCCTTAACGTTCACCACACTTTCCTTGAGCACTCCTTCGCGGATCTGGGTGTAAACGTAATTTGGGTCGAGGAATACAACGAACTCCCAAGCCTACTAGGACAGGTCAGGACACACGCCACGACCGAATAACCGAGGGCGGCGTAAGGCTCGCCGGACCATTGAGAAGCTGGCTCCGAATATATTATGAGGGGCGGTGGGGAATAAATGGGCGCGGCGGCTGGGGTGGGGGCGTTGAATCCGCAGCGGGATTTGGTCCAGAAGATAGCGACGGCGAGGTGTTTGCGTTGCCAGAACAGGCCATCTTGTGGAGGGCTTTAAGAACCGCGAGATTGGCTTCGATCCCGCCTAACGTGAGTTCGCGGCAGAGGTGCTTGCGCAGGGTTTTGGGGGAGAGGCCGATAAAACTGGCGATTGTGTCCTGCGGGATGCCAGGTGAGGCGAGAAGGCGGGCGAGTTTGCGGTGGTTCTCGGTGGGTTGGAATGAGGGACGGCCGGGGCGGGTTTTGGTGGGTTGCATAGATAAAGGAATGCCTTTCGAGGCCAGGATAAAACCGCGGGCGCGGCGCAGAATGTGGGCATGGCTGGTAAGCGGCTGATTCTAAATGGGAGATAGAATTTTCGTTCTGTGACTGCTGAAATCGTTGACCTTCTGCACAGCCGCGATGGCTGCGAGACAAATCTGGTGCGTACCAGTAGGGAAGCAGGGCGGGCAAACTTTAGACGATGGTGGTACCCACCGGTCCCAGCGATCAAAAGCCTCCTGGTTAAGGAAAACATCAAAACCCGGTAACATGTAAAAAGATGGCTGAACGAAACGGCAGCGGAAGACTGGACGATCACGAAGAGCGGATCGGGAAGCTAGAGGCCGCGCGAAAAGAAATGGAAGATGCGTTGATTGTGATGGCACAGGTTGAGTCGAAGGCGGCGGCACACACCAAAGAGTACGCCGAATTTATCGCGAGCCATCAGGAACATATCGAATTCATGCGAGCGTCAGACGCAAGACACGCGATCAAAACGGCCGAATTTGACGACAAGCTGAATGCACTCATCGACATGATTGGCGGGCAACAGGGCGGCATCGAATCGCGCTCCTAAGCAACCCTTTAAAACCGATCTTGCGTGGGAAGACAGGCTCCTAGAGTTGGTTATCGGGCGCAAAATCCACGCTTGAAGTCGCTAAACTGGGTTCAATGGCCGCTGACAATGGAACCGGGCGATTAGATCGACTCGAAGCAATCTTGGATAAGGTAGGCGAACGACTAGATCGGCTTTCGCTGATCCAGGACCGTGACCATGAAGAGTTCACTCGCGATCACAAGCAACTGATGACATGGCAGGTCTTGATGCAAGACAAAATGGATCGAATGGCTTCAGATCAGCAAGCGGAACTGTTACGTTTGAATACCCTCTCAGCAAAGACTGACGAACGCATAGCGGCCTTAGTTGCTGCCATCGGCCAGCTGATCGAAGCCAAAGGATAGAATTCCTTTTTACTTTTTAGGGGAAGTCTTTTTTCGCACCTCGTCGATTGCTTCCTTTACTTTTCGACCCCCGGGTAGATTGAATAATGACTGAATGAAGCCCTTCGTGAGTGCGCGGGTTGTTCTCAATCGATTACTAGTTTGGCTGGGCGGGCATGAGCTGGCCGTTCTGCTGGCCTTCGCCGGAATATTTTGCGGGATTTGGATGTTCGGCCTGATTGCGGACGAGGTGATGAAAGGCAAAACGCAATCGGTAGATCAAAGGCTGTTGCTGGCGATGAGGCATGCGGACGATCATTCGCCCATTGGACCGCCGGCGCTGCAGGATGCCGCGCGCGATGTTACAGCGTTAGGCGGGGTGACGGTGCTCACTTTATTGACGTTGATTACCGGCGGGTTTCTGTTTTTGGACGGCAAGCGGCACATGGCTTTGTTGGTTTATTTGTCGGTCGGGAGCGGGACGCTGGTCAGCGCAATTTTGAAAAGTTTGTTCCAGCGGCCGCGACCGGAATTGGTGCCGCACTTGGCCTATGTTTCGAACACCAGCTTTCCGAGCGGGCACTCGATGCTTTCGGCGGTGACCTACTTAACGCTGGGAGCGCTGCTGGCGCGGTCTCAGGAGCGGAAGCGGATGAAGGCTTATTTCCTTTTGCTGGCGGCGCTGCTGACTTTGATGGTGGGTGTGAGCCGGGTGTATTTAGGAGTGCACTGGCCTACCGATGTGCTGGCCGGCTGGACGGCAGGCGGGGCGTGGGCGGCGGCTTGCTGGCTGGTGGCGAGATGGCTGCAAAGGCGGAAGAGGGTTGAGGCTGAGGGGGAGCATGGGGCGGGGTAGCGACCCCCGGATCTGTTCACGTGGCCTGGAGTGCGTTTGAGTTACGAGCGGACTGGCTATGGACGTTTTTCGGTGGTATCAAAACGGATTCTTTCGAGTTGTTTCTGATCGGCTGGGATTAAAACTAGGGTTTCCGAGATTTGAATCGGGGTTGTTAGAGCGTTCTGTTTGCGTAAAATGGAGTCTGCAAAATCGGAACAATCTCGGGCCACAATGTTCAGACTGCCCTATCATGGAGTGATAGGGTTGGTTGGGGACCTCATGCCATACGAGCGATCACACGCACTTGAGCAGCGCCTCCAACATTTGGTTGGCCTGCTGCGCGCGGGTTGCCATTCGACGCCGACTCTTGCTGAGGAACTTTCTGTTTCCCAGCCGACCGTCTCCCGCTGTTTAACGGCCTTGCGTAAGCGCGGATATGTCATCAGGGCGATAAAGGATGAGAGCGGATGGTCCTATCGTCTATGGTTCGAGCCAGCCTCTTCCGCCTCTAACGGTGCATTATGAGCGCGACTCACGGCCCCGATTGGTGGAGCGATTTCGGCCTCGACCCTGACGGCTCCGAGGCGTTCTTCGCCCGCAAAGCCGACCTGAACGCCGCCGAAACGGAGGCTCCGCAATCCCATATCATGCGGCGGGCGTTCGATCTGCTGAAGCTCGACGGCATTCTTTGCGCGGAGAATGTTCCGCTCGTTTATTTCAAACAGTTGAAGCGCATCAACGCCGTCGATGTCGCCGAGCTGCATCGAAAATTCTGGAACCACGGGGGAGCGCCGATTCTCGCCCTCATCACGCCCGAGGAGGTCCATGTTTACTCCGGGTTCACGAAGCCTGAAGCTGACACAAGCCCGGACGGCTACGTTTCCGGCCTGGTGGACGTGATCGAGCGGGCTTCGGAAGCCCTGCGCCAGTTCTTGGCTGCCGTCGAATCCGGTCAGTTCTTCCGTTCGCATGAGAAGTCATTTCGACCCTCGGGGCGGGTTGATCGAGATTTGCTCGACAATCTGCAGGCCACGCGGGGAAGTCTCATCGCGGCGGCGGGCGTTCTGGAAAGTAAGGATCTTGATGCCTTGCTTTGCAGGCTGGTTTTCGCCTGTTACCTCTTCGACCGCGGCATTGTCGGCGAGACATATCTGCAATCCATCGGCGTGACCGGCGCAGCTCACCTCCGTGAGGTTCTCAGCTTGCATCCGAAAACCAAGGCGAAAAAGGCCTTGTACGATCTGTTTCGGCAATTGGGAAGAGATTTCAACGGCGATCTTTTCAGCGACAACCTCGACGACGAGGCCGCGATGGTTACCGTCTCGCATATCGCTACTCTCGCTGAGTTCTTTCACGCGACCGACATCCGCACTCAGCAAGGTTCGTTTTGGCCCTACGACTTCTCAGCCATCCCTATCGAAGCGATAAGTGCGATTTACGAGCGCTTTTTGACGGGCAAGGGCGAGGGCGCATTTTACACGCCGCGCTTCCTGGCCGAACTGGTATTGGACATCGGCTTGTCTCAATCGCCCTCATTGCTTGACAAAAGATACCTCGATCCGGCCTGCGGCTCGGGTATTTTTCTCGTTGGCCTTTTTAACCGGATGGCGGAAGAATGGAAACGCTACAACCCCGAGGCGAGGAACGACCGGCGCGCGCGCGAGCTGCGGAAGGTCCTATGTGAGAACCTGTACGGCGTCGATAAAAATCCGACAGCGTGCCGGATCACGGCATTCAGCCTTTACCTGGCCTACCTCGATCAGCTTTCGCCCAGAGATATTCAGGAATTGCGGGAAAAAGGCCATCGCCTCCCCACGCTTGTTCATTACCGTGATCGCGTGCGGACTTCTCCCGTGGAAGGCAAGATATGGTGCGGCGATTTCTTCGACCCGGACGCTCAGTATCCAATCGACGCTGACTTAGTTATTGGAAATCCGCCTTGGGGAAGCACGGCCTTGCCTGAGACAGCCGCCGCCGAGTGGTGTTCAAAGCATGAGTACGTCGTACCAGACAAGCAGATCGCTACTGCCTTCGTATGGAAAGCGGCGCATCACGTCCGCGAAGACGGAAGGATTTGCCTTGTGCTCCCGCACGGCACCCTGTTTAATCTCAGCCAGACGGCTTTGGAGTTTCAGAAATCTCTTCTCAAGCGTCACGCGCTCGACCACGTTCTCAACCTGGCCGATTACCAAAGATTTCTGTTCGAAAAGGCTGGGCATCCGGCCCTCGTGATTTCCTACCGCCAGAAACCTCCGGAGAGCACACGACACAGCATTCAATATTGGGCACCGAAGGCCGATTGGCTGGTGACGCGCGCCGAAATCATCACTGTGGGGCCGGAGGACCGCGCGACTGTCACCATTGAAGAAGTTCTCCGCGATCTTGACGGCCCGGACGCGCCGCAAATCTGGAAGCAGCGTTACTGGGCCACACCGCGAGACTGGCGTTTGGTGGACCGTCTTTCGTTGTACCCGCGAATTCGGGGACTTGTCCGGCGCGCCAAAGAAAAGGACTCGGTGAAGCCATGGTTTATGGCCGTAGGCTTTCAACCTGTTACCGAGAATGATGACCCGGCAAAAGCGGAGACTGTTGCTCTCCCATCGAATTTGTTCATCGGAGCTAGGTCAAAAAATCTCGACCTTTTTCTGCGAGAGGCGGAATGCAAGGAATTACAAGCGGCCGAAGTGGCGATGAGAAGCGGTTCGAACAAAGCAACGGACGTTTTTAAAGCCCCGCATGTGCTTGTGCCGAAGGGCTTTACCAGTACGGCCTATGCAGACTTTGACTTATCATTCCAGGACGCCATTCGCGCGATCAGCGGCCCGAAGAAAGATCGAGAGCTGCTCATCTTTCTGGCGGCATATCTGCGTTCGCCGCTTGCGCGATATTTTCTCTTTCACACATCTTCCAATTGGGGCGTAAGCCGCCAACAAGTTCATGTCGAGGAACTGACCCGTCTTCCGTTCCCGTTCCCAGAAGATACGGCGAATCCGAAACGCGGCCGCGAGATCGTCAAGGAAGTGGCCGCAATTGTAATGACCGCCGCGCAGGAAGCCGGTCAAGAGTTCGTCGATCGCAAAGAGATCGTGCGTCGGGCCGAATCCCGGATCGAGCCGTTGATAAACGAATACTTCGACGTTTTGGATCTCGAAAATAAACTCGTTGATGACACCGTTAATGTCATCATTCCGAGCGTTCGCCCGACACGCCAGCGCCGCACCATTCCCACGATCGAGCCAAGCAAGCCGAAACAGCGGGATCTATATATCAATCGTTTGTGCGACACGCTTAACGGGTGGGCGAAGAACAGTTCGTTTACGGTGCAAGGACGGGAGGCGGGATCGGTCAAGCTGGGCATTGGTATCGCCGTCCTGCAAAAAACTCCTCGCGCGCAGAACGCCCCTCCGCCCGCTCATATTGATGACCTACTCGGCCCGCTTCGCCGTCTCCGAAACGCGACCGCGCAGCGTCTCAATGCCTTCGAATTTATGCGCGGCGCGAAGGTATTCGATCAAAATCGGCTCTACATCGTGAAGCCTATCGGTCACCGCTTTTGGACCGAGACCGCCGCTCTCAACGATGCCGATGAAATCGCAGGAACCATACTTATGCAGCAACCGAAGAGGTCCGCTTGGCAGTAGAAGGCGCGTCCAACGAATGAGTTGATTTTATCGACTCCATGGTTCCCGACATTCTTCGGCTCGTCATAGCTGGTTGGGAGGAGATGCCCAAGCCTTCGTCTGACGACCAAGAGGATCACATCACAAATACCCTCTGCAAGAAAATCAGGCAACATCGCGCCGCACGAAATCTCCCTTTTCAGGTTCATACACAATTCGTGGAGCTGGAGCCAGCAAACGACGAAAAGCTTGGTCGCCTCGACATCGTTTTCATACCCCTTGTCAACCGCGAGGACATTTACTTCTGCCTGGAATGCAAGCGCCTGAACGTCATCAAAGACGGAAAACCCCGTTCCTACGCCTCCGAATATGTCTCCTTCGGCATGATCCGTTTCATCACGGGACAATACTCGAAAGCGGTTCGCCACGGCGGCATGACCGGCTATGTCCTAAACGGCAACATCTTGGCAGCGATGAAGAATGTTGAAGCGAACATCAAAATTCGGTGCGCCGACTTGAATATGAAGCCTCCGGGCGGATTCGTCGCATCTTCGCTGTTGCGTGGCGAGGCGCGCGCGAGAGAGACCCATCATCATCGGTTTAAAAACAAAGAGCTTTTCTACATCCACCACCTTTTTGTCGGCAACTCCCCAGTTCACCAAGGTGCTGCCGTAGATCCTCCCCAAGCCGTGCGCAAGCTTTAGCTTTCCCAGCGATGGCCTGATGAGGCTCCGCCAGCGAGAATGCGGGGACGAGGAGCCTCAATTTACCGTCCGATGCCAGCTTGACGATTTCGATGCAAGGGTCAGACTCATCTTGCTGCAGCGCGTACTCGAGTACAGAGTTGGACTCGACATAAACATTCATACCGCCGGATTCATTTCGATTTGAGCTTGCCGCAAAGAGGAAAGCAAGCCCGACTCGAATAGGGATTTTAAGGAAGGATCGAACTCAGCGTTGTATTCAGACGACATCGCAATATCGGTCAGCCAACGGAGAACGAGTAGCTCAAACGCTTCGGGGCCGATGTTCCGGGATCCTGGTTCAGTTTCGCGAAGTACGGCGCAAGGGCTTTTTGGGCGTCAACGGTGAATTGTGGAGGACGTCATTGGCAGACAGATTCTCTTGCTTCCAACCATACATCCGCTCGGGAGTTGCAATCAGAAAATACTTCGACCTAAGGAGTAGGCCATGAGCCAGCATATTTCTCCGGAATTTCGCCGCCCACAGGTCCGAAGTTCCGCGCCGACTCTTTGCCTCGGCCAGCAGAACGAGCCCTCCCTCTGGGTCGTACGCGATGAAGTCGATGGCATTGTTCTGTGTAGGCAAAGCGCGGACTCAATATGATTATTTCAAATCGTGTGCGTGCCGCCTAGCCTGGCGTTACCAGAAGCTAGCGATTTGCCATTTCCGAGAGGATGTTGCCATGGCACGCTTCGGGCGCACACCAGCACCCCAAAACCTTACCCTTCAACTCCGGCAAGCGCTTGAGAAGTTCAGTGTTCGAAAGCAGCCAAGCCCGGTATTTCTCCATCACCTCTTCGCGTGTCCCGTCCTTTCCAATCACGAAAGGATTGCCCCACACCGAAGCCTTTAGGCGACTCCGGGGAACGGGCCGCCCGATATAGACGTCATACGGCTCTTTCTTACAGTGAACAACCAGTCGAGCCATCAAGAAATCACCGCAAGCTGCGGCGCCGCCCCACTGTTTGAAGAAGAAGGCGACGTTTGCTTTTAGGCACTGGTCTCGGATGTCGATCATCCAGGCCGGATCCGACGGGCCGCGCGCCGGGTCCGGATTCACCGCCAACGATGGCCCAGTCAATGCCGCGAAGATTCATCCTGTGGAGAGGGCTGAGCAGCCCGCCTTCGGTACTATATAGTCCTGCGCAAGTAGCGAAACATGTTGCGCAACGACCGGATCACGAGTTCCCATTTTTTCTCATTGCTGTTGTGGTTCACCTCATACGGCCGAGACTTGGGCTCGTGTTGTCTTAACAACGTTGTGCGCTGACGCTGCGGATGAGAACAGAGGTATGAGACCTTCGACCAGTGTCGGGTGAGTCAGGACCGCATCGCGCAGCGCGGTATAGGGCAGCCCTGCGATCATCGCAATCTGGACGGCGGCCAAGACCTCCCCCGCGCCGACACCGAAGGCCGTGAACCCGAGAATACGATCGCTATCAGCCTCGACTAGAGCCTTCACGAACCCGCGGGTCTCCGAAAGCGTGCGCGCACGCAGGTTGGTTTCCATTGGGACCTTAAACAGGCGATACGCTCTCCCTTGAGCCTCCGCTTCCGTTTCACTCAGACCGATACGGGCAAGTTCGGGATCGGTAAACAGGCAATATGGGACTTGCCTGCCCGTGGTCACGCGGTTGCCGCCGGTTAAATTGGCATGGACTACGCGGAAATCGTCGACGCTGATGTGCGTGAACTGCGGGCTACCTGCGACCTCGCCGATCGCCCAGACGCCGGGCGCAGTGGTCTGCAGCCGCTCGTTGACCTTGATGTATCCCCGGCCGGTGAGCTCAACGCCGGTCAGTTCCAGACCGAGTGCGTCGGTGTTCGGCTTGCGGCCTGTGGCGACCAACACATGACTACCCTTCAGGACTTTCTCAATTCCATTCTGCTCAACGACGACACTTACGGAGTGGCCACATTTGCCCGACACCTGTTTGATGCGTGCATTCAGGAGAATGTCGATGCCTTCATCCGCGAGCAGGCTGCGAAGAGCCTCGCATATGTCCGGGTCTTCTCTGGACATCAACCGCCCGTTGCGATCAATCACAGTCACTTTGCTGCCGAAGCGGCGCAGGGCCTGGGAAAGCTCTACTCCTATGTAGCCGCCGCCGATAACGAGCAGATGTTCGGGGACTTGGTCTAATTCGAGCGCCTCGACGTGCGTGAGCGGTTGTGCTTCAGCAAGCCCAGGGATTGCTTCCAAGGTGGCCCGTGTGCCGGTGCTGACGATCACATTAGTACCACGGAGTTGACGAATACTCCCGTCAGGGAGGGCGGCCTCCACAGTTCTCGGAGCAATGAACCGCCCGGCGCCCAAAATGAACTCGGCACCCGTCTTCCGGTAATTCTCCATATACATCTCGTTCAGGCCGACGACCATCTTGCGCTTGCGGTCTCGGACGCCCGGCATTTCGACCGTGAAGCCATCGTGAGCGATGCCAAACTCTTCGCCTCGGCGAAAGTAGTCCACAACTTTCGCACTATGGATAATGTTCTTGCTCGGAAGGCAGGCAATATTAGGGCAAGAGCCGCCAATATACTTGCGATCGACGACTGCGACGCGCTTGCCTTCGCCAGCAAACGTCCACGCAGCGATGGTCGAGCCCGTGCCGCCACCGAGAATCACCAGATCAAATTCTTCCGGCTGCGACTTCTTAGGAACATGGGCGGATGGAGAGGTCTCGGCGCTCTTCATGCGACTTTTCCTTTCTGAGCGACAGGCTCACTCTTGACTTGCATCGATTTGACGAGATCGGCCGCCGAAGCTCCTTCGAGCGACAGTCCGTAGCCAACTTCCCGCACAATACGCTCTTTCAAGGGCTGAATAAAGTGTACGCGCGTGTTGCGGCGGGTCACTTCCGGAGCTTTCAAGTACAGCTCTGCCAATTCCCGCGCCCGGCTCAGTGCCTTGCCGTTCGGCACGACTTCGGCAACCACTCCCCATTCATACGCAGTACGAGCCGGCAACGGCTGTGGGTTGAGCAGGAAGGCCTCAGCTCGTCCTGCTCCAGCGCGATAGCTCCAGGTGGTAAAGATTCCGTCACCGGGTGTAACGCCAGCGGCATAATGGCCCACATCCTGGAAGGTCGCACCATCCGCCGCCACAATCACATTGGCGAGCAGCGCATAGTCGGAGTGAATATGCGCGCGTCCCTCGATCGCCGCGATCATCGGCACGCGTATATTGGCTATGTTTTCCAAAACCTGAACGCCTTCGTCGTGGACCTGGCTCCAGACGCCGGGATCGGCGGCGTTGCCGAAAGATGACCAATCGACATCAGTAATGAAGTCCCCGCCCGCTCCGGTTAGGATTACGATCTTGTTTGCTCGATCTTGCGAAATACGGTAGAAGGCCTCGACAAACTCCGTGTGAGTTTGTGCGGTCATAAGGCATGGCCCGTCGTTGGTGTGGAGTTGAGCTATCAGCACACCGTTGGCGTCTCGCGTCAGCTTCACGTTGCGATAAGCAGTGAAGTAGTCAGCTTGAAGTGTTTGCATTGGATTCTCCTCTCTGTGTTGCCCTGACTGCGTTGTTATTGCGAGGTCGGCACATGGCACTCAGGTGGCCACGACGAGACCGCCCGCGGCACGAATGACCTCGCCGGTGATCCAGGCTGATTCGTCGGATGCCAGGAACACCGCCAGCGGGGCGATATCATCCACACGACCGAGCCGGCCGAGCGGCGTCTTCCCAGCCAGAACGGCGCCGGCACCACCCTCAAAGGTTCCAGCGGCTATATTGCCTTCGGTTTCTGTATGACCGGGGGCGATGGCGTTGACGCGTATCTTGCGCGGCGCCAGTTCGAGCGCCAATCCCCTGGTCAGCGCTTCGATGGCCCCCTTCGTGGAAGCGTACAGCAGGGCTCCCGCCACCGGATGCGAGCCGACGATAGAGCTGAGGTTGATAATGCTCCCGCCGCCGGCGCCGAACCGCTTGAGCGCCTCCTGCACGGTGAGAATCGCCCCGAGAACGTTGATGTTGTAGTGGAGGTGAAAGCTCTCTTCGGTGATCTCCGCAAAGGCTCCGAAGCGGAATACTCCGGCGTTGTTGACCAAAACGTCGAGTCTTCCGAACGCAGAATCCACTTCTTTGAATAACCGCGCGGCATCCGCGGCCTTGGACACGTCGGCCCCGACCGCGATCGCCTCACCCCCGTTGTCGGTAATCGCCTGTGCGACGCGTTCGGCGCCTTCGCGGTCGGATGAATAGTTCACGGCCACGCGAGCGCCCGCAGCTCCCAAGGCCATTGCAATCGCACTCCCTATGCCTTTAGACGCGCCCGTCACAATTGCCACTTTATTAGAGAGTCTGCTCATATTCGCCATTTTGCACCCTGAACGAATCGTCGGCCACCCGAAAGTTACCCAGATGGACGTAAGCCGGCTATGCGCGGAACTGGTAGTCGACCCAAACTCCCGAGGTGACAGGTGGTGCGAGGTTAGTTTCAACCAGACGGGCGACAGCCGCAGCCGGGATGTTCCAATTCAACAAACGAAGAATGAGTAAGCCCTGCCGCTCTTAGCAAACTCAGCGACGAGAATCGCGTTCCCACGGATCAATCCAAGGGCGATCCTGGTGGACTTGGACCGGTCTGGTCTAGGCCGCCATGTCGAGAAGATGCATGGTTGGGCACTTTTGAAGGCTGTTTCACTTCTCTGAGCGTCGGCGAGCGCTCGATCAAAAACCTGCAACCACGACGCGTTTTCGCCATCCCCGGGCGAGTCTGGCGGGACGGCCAATTCCAAGGCGTTTGCTACATGCGGATAGCGTTTAGCGCTTTAGCATTTGCCGCGAAACATGGCCCGCGATGTCCAATACGTTTTCAGACAACGATGCGCGGAGCCAGCGGTCCAGCAGGCTCAGACGCGGGCGTTTTTACGGAGCGTTCCAGAACGCTTAGCCAATGACGGAGAGCCAAGATCTCAAGTTGAAGGCCTGCGCGGTTCCGGAATCAGCCGGCGAGGAAAGCGAAAAATGGCGAGAGACCAGCAGTCGGGGAGAACATACGGCAGCGCTCAAGCTTCTAATTATCAACCACATCCGAAATTTGCAGGAAGCACAGGCCGCGATACACTATGGGGCAGTCACTTGGGCAAGTAGCCAGGAAATATATGGTGGTTGTTTCTTCCGTGCCGGGCGTATCCGAAAAAGAAAAGCGCGATCTCGTCCGCCGTGTTCTTGACAGTTCTACCTTATCGTCGCCCGCGCTCCAAGCCTTTTTTCATTTCATTACGGATCACGCCATCGCTGGAGACCTGGACGCTATTAAAGAGCAGCGGATTGGCTGCGAGGCTTTAGGACGGCGCCCGGACTACGACCCGGCAACTGACAACATCGTACGAGTTCGCGCGCACGAACTTCGCAGCAAGCTGGCCAAGTACTTCGAAACGGAGGGAACGGACGAGCCTATAACTATTACGATTCCCAAAGGCAGCTATATACCGGTGTTTGCGTTACGACAGCACAAGACGCCAACAACCGCACCTGTTTTACAGACCATCATGCCGGCGCCCGCGGCTATGCTCAAACGTCGGTGGGTTCCATGGGTTCTCGCCGGCATTCTATTTATAGGTCTCGTTCTTCGTTTCCAGTTCCCTCCTCAAACAATGACAGCGGCAAGCGCGGGAAGTGCTCCGCCGGCCGCTATCAATGACCTGTGGGCGCAGTTCTTTCACGAGGGAGACCACACTGTGACGATCGTATCGGCGGATTCGAGCTTTGCGTTGTGGCAGGACGTAACCGGTAAGAGGGTCAATTTGGGAGACTACATTACCAGAAAGTTTGTTCCGATGAGCGGCGGCGATTTGAAGCTTTCTGAAATCGCCTCCCGCCTCTGTACCAGCCCGGCGGACCTGAGCGTAGCTCTCGAAATAGACGAGGTTAGCAGAGCCTTCCACGGGCACCTGCGGCATCGCTACGCACGTGATATCAATCCTCCCGAACTGCGCACAGGCAATATAGTTCTAATGGGAAGCAGCCGCTCAAATCCGTGGGTGGAGGTATTCGAATCGCACATGAATTTCGTGACGGATCATAATGCGGCCGCTCCGCATTTCCACAACAAAACTCCTGAGCCCGGTGAACCGGCGGACTTTTCTATTCCCAGCCGCTTCGACAGCGATGGCGCCGAGAAACAACAGATGGTGTCGTACGCTGTGGCCGCATTGGTCCCGAATCTTTCGGGAAGCGGCTTCGTGCTGATACTGGAGGGCCTGAACATGGAGGGTACCGCGGCAGTTGGAGATGTGGTGACAAACCCCGGCAAACTGGCTGTTTTGCTCGAAAGACTCGGACACAAACGGGGCACGCCGGTAAAACCTTTCGAAGCGTTAACGAAGCTTACCTCCATCCCAGGGGGTTTTGCCTATCCAGAAGTAATCGCTGTACGCTCAATTGCGCAAACGCGATAGCACGCTCACTCGTTCTTTGTTTTGGGTAGCGCCTTAGCGCGTTCGGGATACGAAAGGCGGGTGGCATCTTCGAGCCTCTTCCGATAAGCTGCATCTTCCGGCGCGAGCTGCACGGCGCGGCCAAACTCTTCGACGGCGGTAGAAAGATCATTTCGCCGCAGAGCCAGATCGCCCAGCTGGTTGTGCGGGTCGGCGGCAGAAGGATTTAAACGCGCCGCCGTTTCCAAACTCCTGCGCGCGGAATCATACTGCGCCACGCCTATTTCAATCAGCCCGGCAAGGTAATGGAAATCCCACTGGGATGGCGCTAACTTTATGGCATCTTGAATTCCGGCTTCGGCCTTCTCATACTGCCCATTTTCAAAGTAAATGCCGGCAAGCCGGAACAGAATGGGCGCGCTCTGTGGATCCATTGCGCGTGCTCGCTCCAGCAGGGCCACCGCCGCAGGCAGGTCCCGTGAATCCACCAAATGCCGCGCTTCCATACTCAAACGCGCGGCCTCGCGCCGCGATTCGGCCGCACTATCGGATAGATCTCTCAACCGTTTGTATTCGGCGAGCGCTTTTTGAGAATCCGCTACCCGGTTCATCGCTCGATAGGTTTGCGCGAGATAGTAGAAGATCTCGGGATCGCTGGCGCCCATCTGAATAGCGGCCTTAAAATCCACCAGCGCGCGCGGGTATTGTTTGAGACGGGTAAAGCAGCGGCCACGCAGAATTAGAGGTTCGGGAGCTCTGGAATCGAGCCGAATGGCGCGGCTTAGTACTTCGATAGCCGGCTGGTCTCGGCCGGTTTTGAATTCAACATTCCCCAAACCGGCGAGCGCCGATACGTTATGTGAATCCAGCGCGAGCGCCTTCTCATAAAATTGCCCGGCTTCTGTAAATTGGTTGTGAGCGGCATAAGCAGCAGCCAAATCCGCCGCGGCGCGCGAGTCTTTTGAGTCCAGTGCGACGAGCTTCCGCAGAACCGTGAGCGCCTGGTCGCTCATGTCGTGGCGTATATAGAGAATCGAGGCCGCACGCAGGGCTGCAACATTCCCCGGATCGAGATTAATTACGTTCTCATACGACGCCAGCGCGCGGTTATCGTCACCCTTTTGTATGAATGCCTCCGCCAAGGCGGCATTAAATTCGACCGATTGCGGATTACATTTGGCCGCAGTTGCCAAATCCACGATGGCGGCATCCAGCTCGCGAAGCCGGTAATGCGACAAGCCCATGTAAAAAGGAATCTGACAATCCGCGGAGTGAGCACGGACTGTCTCGAAACGCCTGATGGCCTCCCGGTAGTCGCCGCGGTTGAAAGCGTTTCCCGCATCTTGCATCAGATCTTGCGGTTGAGCAACGCCCTTCACCGGCGCACAGAGGCTAATTGCTATCGCGGCTTGGAGAACGCTTCTCTTCATCTCTCAATTTTTGACTCATGGCAAGAGCTTCGCGCGCACGTTCTGCATCGCCAGCCTTGCGGGCTTCTAAGCTGAGCTGGTAATAAATGCTGGCCTTTTTCTGGCCCAACTGGATTCCCTTTTCAAAAGCGGCGACAGCTTCCACGGGCTTGTTCATTTCGCGATAAGCTCGGCCCGAATCAACCCAAGCCGAGCCAGCCGCTTCGGGAGTTACTTGCGTTGCTTTCCGCAAATAAGATAGGGCCTGCTGCGGCTTAGTCATCGCCACGTATGTGTGCCCCAGCTGGAGGTAGGTTCGCGGCTCCGGATTGTCGAGCTGAAGTTCGGCCTCAAACTGCTCTAGCGCGTCCGGATACTGTTCGGCTTGGAGATAGAGACAGCCCAAAGTGTAATGCAGGCCGCGTGCATGTGGATCATGCTGCAACAATGTTTCGAGTTCGGCGATCGCCTTTCCTTTTTCGCCGTTGCTCTGGTAGAACGCTGCACGGAGCTGACTGATCCGGTAAGAGTTCCGATCAATTTCCTCGATCTCGGCAACGGTTGCGGAGTAGGCTTCGGCCAAAGTCGTTTTCTCCTTCGGCGATTGCCGTGCTTCGCCAAGGTAAGTCTGTGCCAGATGATACAGAACGTCAATGTTCTTTGGGTCAATACGTTGCGCCGCCCGCAGAGCTCGCCGGGCATCCGAGTTGCGGTCGAGAGCCAGGCAAGATAAACCTAAGAAGTACTGCCCTTGCAGATCGTCCGGCCGCTCAGCGGTGTAACGCTGCAGAAAGGGAAGAGCTTGCGCCGATTCATTCAAATTGAAATGCGATATGCCAAGGAACAGCCGGGCATTGCTCATGTCCGGCTTTTGCTTCAAACCAGTCTCAAATGCGCCGATAGCTGCGTGGTAGTTCTTCTGAAGAAAGAGACTGATGCCAAGGTTCATATCGGCTTCCGCCAGATTTGGCGAAAGCCGCAAAATTGCCCGATTTTCCCGTTCAGCCGCCGCGTAGTCGCCTGCGTTCAGGGCCGCTGCGGCCGCCGCCGCATGACGATTCAAAGCGTCATCCTGCTGCGGCCAGCCAACAGCAGCCACAAAGAACAACAGCACTCCCATGAACACATCGAGTATACGCCGCTTCAGAACACGACGCGCATGTTGAGCTGAATCTCCCGGGGATTGTTAGCCTGCGAGTTCACAATCCCAAATGTAGCCGATTCCACCCCGGTGTCAGGCGTACCAAATCTCACGCGGTTTCCGATATTGAAGGCTGATGCCTTAAACTCCAGATACCTTCCCTCCTTCCATAACGGAAATTGTTTCCCCAAAGTCACGTCTTCGTTTAACTCCGGAGGAGTGCGCAGCCATGGTATGTCTCTGGGGCTATTGCCAAAGGTAAAGGGTGCCGGCCGGCTAAATGCCGCCGGGTTGATATACGGTGCATGCGCCGGGTCGCCATTCCACGCTGGATTGATAAGAGGAACGCCCGACACAATGTTCGCCCGTTCCTGCCCGGAGAACAATCCAGTGTTCAAGTTGGATGTTACCGTCAGCGGGTAACCAGATTGATAGTTCTGAACAGCGGAAATCTTCCAGCCGCCGAGCGCGCCTTGCACTAAGGGTTTCGCGTTTCGAAGAAAATGCTTGCCCTTGCCCACCGGCAACTCATACGTATACGCAAGCACAACGTGATGCGGAATATCCTGGTTGCTTACCGACTTATCGGCGCGCCGGTCATAGCCGTTCTGCGTGCCTACGTCTCCGTTACCAACAAATCCGCCCAGGCCCGGATTTTCACCTTCCGTGTTAGTGATCAGCTTTGAAAATGTGTAATAGGCTGAGAGCCACAAACCGTTGCTGTAGCGATGTTCGACGCCAATATTGAAGCCGTTATAACTCATGTGCCCGGTAGTGTCGGAGTCAACTGTGTGTTGAAATTCTTCGTACTGAGGAAAAGGCCGAAGCGCTTGCGCGATACTTTGATCGCTCGGGAAGCCCACCCATGGACTGCCTATACCAGCCTGTGCTCCTGCGGCGCCGATTGGCGAATCGAGCAGATTTCCTAAAGAAAGATATTGCGGGTTCACCTGATTCAATAGTTCCCGGCTGGCCAGTAAGCCTACGCCGGCTTGGCCCTGGTAACTGGCCCGCACGACCGTATCCCGGCCTAAGCTTTTCTCGACTGTGAAGTTCCAGTTGTAAATCCGGGGAGCATAACCGGCGTAAGTCGCCGCGAAGGGAGGCGATTGGTACAATGCCTGCCCGGGATCTAGATCGGGCACAGGATTCGCTGCGGGTAGACCTCCGGCAAGAGTGAAAGCCGGCGTGTAGCCGTTGTTGGGAGACGAAATACTTGAAGTACCCTGAAATCCCTGCAGCGCGTTATCGGAGTTGCCGCCTTCGCGTTCAGCAACATAGTAAATGCCGCCGCCAGATCTGATCACGAATCCCGGGACAGCCTCATAGGCGAACCCAAGGCGCGGACCCCAGGCGCTATAGCGCGTTCCTAAGAAGCTTGATTGTCCTGTTCGGCCCGCTCCGCTTCCGGCGAATTGGAGCGCCCCAGGTATTCCACCCGCGGCAGGATTTGGACAAGTCAGGCAAACGTTCGAAACGCGGCTTTGTGATTCAGTCTTGGAATAGGGCAGTTCGTATCTCAAGCCCAGATTCAACGTGAGCTTGCGATTCACCCTCCAATCGTCTTGGACGTAAAACGCATAGTATGGCTCGCCAAAACTAAAGTCGCCCGGCTCATTGAAATTTCCATTAGCAGGCAAGCCGAGCAGAAAAGCCGCAAATCCGGACCCGGTCTGCAAAGCGGAACCCGGTATACCAGTGGTATTCGCGCTGAAGTCCGCCTCGCCCGTACAACCGTTGCAATTGATGCGGCGGAAGTCGGCGCGCAGAAATTCAAACCCGAACTTTAACGAATGCGCGCCCTTAACCCAGGAGACTTGATCCGTGAAGCTGGCCGTTCGGCCAGGTGAATCGGTGTTGATCCAAAACCCGAGGCTAGGATAACCATCGCCAATCGAATACACCGGCGGCGGGAGAATGTTCGACGTCGGGTTGGTGGTGGTAGCGCCCTTAATTACGCCGATGATTGCACGGTCTGAGGCAGGAATAGTGTCGTAACGTTTCGGGAAATACTCCAAATACTCACGATGGTTCCAGCCGAAGGTGGCATGGTTCAGCAGGGTAGGAGTGATTGTTTGATCGTGATTCAGGCGGTAGTACTTCAAGGTGCCTGATGAATTGAAATTCTGTCCCAGCGGACCGGGAATGGGTCCAAGTGAATCAGGCGAAGCAAAAACAGTGTTCGTGATCAAACCGCTCAATCGGCTCTTATCATTGATGTTGTAATCGCCCTTTATCGAGTAGACGCGTTGGTTCGCGCCGCCATTTCCAACCACCGGTATGTTGTTGAAGTCGCCCGGCAAGGTCGGCTCCGGAACATACTTCATTACAGTCTGCGCAAGGTTTGAGATCTCGCTGGACGGCATCATATTCCCCGGGAATTGCTGCCGGACGATCTGGCCATTCACTATTTGGGTAGTGGCAGGATCATAGATGGGAATCACTCGTCCAGTGGCGTCAACGAAGTTACTGAAATCGCCGGTACGCATGGCGGCCGTTGGGACCGATGTGAATCCGGACGGGCTGCCGCTGGTTTCGAGGGCCTTCTCATAGGAAAAGAAAAAGAACGCTTTGTTGCGGCCATCGTAGAGCTTTGGAACAAAGACCGGCCCGCCAATGGTTCCTCCGAAATTGTTTTCCTTGACTATGTTTCTGGTGGGCGAGAAAAACTGCCTGGCGTTCAGATCGGTGTTCCGGAAATACTCGAAGCCCGTACCGTGCAGCTCGTTCGTGCCCGACTTACTCACATAGCTGATCACTCCATTCGCCATCCGCCCGTATTCCGCCGAAAAGGAGTTGCTGATAAGCCGGAACTCCCCAATTGCATCCGTGCTCAGCGCGCTGAAACCGACATCGTTGCGGCGTTCGCTTTGCGTCTCGTTTCCGTCCAGAAGAAGGCTCGTGCCGCCGGACAAACCTCCGCCTATGCGTAAACTGTTTCCTCCGCTGTTGCTGCCGGTCGAATCGTAAACGGTTCCAGGAGTGAGTATGGAAAACGCCAGATTATCCCGCAGCCCGCCGCCCAGCGCCAGCGGAAGGTCGATAATCTCCTTCGTATTCATGACCTTCCCAAGGTCGGTAGTCTGCGTCTGCAGCAGCGGAGCGGTCCCGGTAACCTCCACATTCTGCTGCACAGTACCGATCTGCAGCTTGAAATCTGCCGTTTCAACGCTCGCTATCTCGACCCTTAAACCGGTTTGCTCGATTCGCGCAAACCCCGGATGCTCAACTTTCACTGAGTACGTACCGATCGGCAAGTACGGAACAGTGTAGCGGCCGTCCGTCGCAGACACGGTATTTTGTTCAAGACCAGTGGCGAGATTTTTAATCGCAATACTTGCACCCGCTACCGGGGCGCCAGACGGATCGGTAATTGTACCGGTGACGGTTCCGCGATCTTGCGCCAAGCAGACGAAGGAAAAGCACGCGATCAACGGAAGGATTCTCAAGCAGCCTAGCATGAATTCACCTTTCAGTTTTGGAGACGGCAACAACTCAGAACGATGAGGCTAATTATGCGCTGCACTTACCAAAAGCACAAGTCTTTTTACCGTTAACGCATCACGAAGGTAGTGACACCAAGCGCTTCACCGCGTAAGTCAGTCATTGTTAGCTGGAATATATGACAGCTCAAACGTTAATTTAACGGTTAAGAGGCGTTACCGAAGGCGGCTATGAACCGTTTGAGCGATAGCTATTATGGGAAGTTATAATAAAGGCGAACGACAGCGGGCTCAGGCTTGCAATAGATCTTGGACGATATGTCCACTGACGTCAGTGAGACGGAAACGCCTCCCCTGGCTCTTGTATGTCAGTTTGGTATGGTCTACTCCAAGGCATCGCAGCATGGTTGCATGGAGGTCGTGAATATCGACTGGATTCTTAACCACGTTGTAGCTGTAATCGTCGGTCTCGCCGTAAGTCTGGCCGGTCTTGATGCCGCCGCCGGTCATCCAAATCGTAAAGCAGCGTGGGTGATGATCGCGCCCGTAATTAGTGCCAGTAAGCGTGCCCTGGGAATAGACGGTGCGGCCAAACTCCCCTCCCCAAACCACCAGAGTGTCTTTCAGCAAACCACGTTGTTTGAGGTCTTGTATCAGAGCGGCGGTAGGCTGATCTGTCTGGCTGCACTGCCCGGCAATTTGTTTGGGCAGATTATTGTGCTGATCCCAGCCTCGATGGAACAGCTGGATGAAGCGCACGCCGCGCTCGGCCAGGCGTCGCGCCAGAATGCAATTTGCCGCATAGGTGCCCGGGTGGCGCGCATCCGGCCCGTACAAATCGAAAACGGAATCGGGTTCTTTCGAAAGATCGGTCAGCTCGGGGACGGAGGCTTGCATGCGGTACGCCATTTCATATTGCGCGATGCGAGTCGAAATCTCCGGATCTTGATACTTGTTCTGATTCAGATCGTTCAACTTGCCTAAGTCGTCCAGAAACCGGCGCCGCGCAGCAGTCTCGTAACCGCCGGGGTTCGATAGGTACAGCACAGGATCGTGCCCGGAGCGGAATTTCACGCCGGCGTACTTAGTGGAAAGAAAGCCGCTGTTCCACATCCGGTCTGCCAGAGCCTGCGTACCGCTTATGTTGCCCTGCGACACCATCACGATAAACGCCGGCAGATCTTTGTTCTCGCTCCCAAGCCCATACGCGATCCATGAACCCATACTCGGACGTCCGGCGAGCTGAAATCCGGTTTGGCAAAAGGTGACTGCCGGGTCGTGGTTAATTTGTTCGGTTTGGACAGATTTGATAATGGCGAGGTCATCGACAACTTTGGCCGTGTAAGGCAATAACTCGCTGAGCCATGTTCCCGTTTCGCCGTGCTGAGCAAACGAAAAGATGGAAGGAGCGGTGGGGAACTTCGCTTGGAAGGCGCTCATGCCCGTAAGACGCTGCCCCATGCGGATGGAATCCGGCAAGTCGGCACCGCGTTGTTTCTCGAGACCAGGTTTGTAGTCGAACAGATCGATCTGCGACGGCGCGCCATGTTGAAACAAATAGATGACTCGCTTTGCCGTCGGCGGAAAATGAGGGAAACCGGGAATCGCCCCGAGATCGTCCGCCGCCGCCGTCTCCGTGGAAAGGAGGGAAGAGAGTGCCGCGATCCCAATTCCCGTGGCGCTCCGGCCAAAGAAATGGCGGCGCGTCTGCATTAAGTTACTCTCTTCGAAGGGATACGGCATGGTTGTGATGATTTACTCCTTAGTGATAGTCTCGTCCAGGTTCAAAATCAGGCTGGCCGTGGAGGCGTAGGCCGCCAACTCCCGTGGCTTCAACTTCGGATCGGCGGCCGACTCGCCTTGCCGCAAGTACTGCCCGGTTTTAGCAGAATCGGAAAAGTAATCCAAATGAAATTGCAGATCGCTCCGCAGCACGTCCAGTTCGGCGTCAGTTGGATAGCGGGCCAAAGCGAGCCGGAAGCCATAGCGCAGCCGCGAATCGGTAGTAGCGCCGCCCTCTTTCAGCATCCGCTGGCCTACAAAACGCGCCGCCTCCAGAAACTGATCGCTATCCATAAGATTCAGCGCCTGAAGAGGCGTGTCGGTCCGGTTGGCACGCACCACGCATTCTTCACGCGTCGAAGCATCGAAGTTGATCATGGTCGGAGGTGCGGCAGTCCGTTTCCAATACGTATAGAGGCTCCGGCGGTAGAGATCGGCGCCGTGTCCCTGGTCGTAGTCGGTCCCCTGCATGCCTATGTCTTTCCACAAGCCCGGAGGTTGATAAGGTTTGACCGAAGGGCCGCCCAGCTTTTCAACCAGGAGGCCCGCCGCGGCGAGCGCCTGGTCGCGGATCATTTCGGCAGGGAGACGCACCCGCGGACCACGTGCGAGAAGGCGATTTTCAGGGTCGCGCTGCATAGCCTCGGGCGAAGCTTGTGAAGACTGGCGATAAGTGGCACTGGTCACAATTAGCTTCTGCATCGCCTTGATGTCCCAACCCTCTTGTATGAATTCCGTAGCAAGCCAATCCAGCAGCCCGGGATGCGAGGGCCACTCGCCCTGACTGCCAAAATCCTCGACGGTCTTGACTAAGCCTGTTCCGAAATACATTTGCCAGAAACGATTCACGGTCACCCGGCTCAGCAGGGGATTGGCAGGATCGATAACCCACTCGGCAAAACCGAGGCGGTTGTTCGGAGCGCCTGGCGGCAGCGGATTAAGCACTGCGGGCACACCGGGCTGCACTAAATCGCCGGGCTTGTCGTACGAGCCGCGGATCAAAAGATGCGTATCGCGCCGGCGTGGCATGTCCTCCATAACCATAACGGTGGGGAAGGTGCGTTCGAGTTTTTCTTTTTCGACGCCCAGGGCCGTGAGCTTTTCCTGTGTATCATGGTAACGGCGCGGTGCGGCGGTTTCAAGAAAAGACCACCGCAGAATATTGTTTTCCGTCGCACTGCGCGAGGCGGTGTCTTTAGCCGCGATAACGGAAAGCGAGTCGGCATCGGCTAACGCGGCGATTTGATCCGAAGAAAGCACGGTTCCATAAAGCCGGACGCCGCCAATCAGGCCGCTAAAACGGCGTTGTGGTCCCCAGCCGGTTCCAAGCCGGATCGGCACTTTGAACGCGCCGCCCGCATTTCGATAGGGACGGTACAGAGTATCCATCAGTACCTTCGTCTTAACGGCCCTGCCATCTATGTACAGATGGACCCGCTCGGCCATTTTTGAGCCATCGTAAGTGGCCGCCAAGTGATGCCAGCGGCCGGCTGCGAGCTGTTCTTCCGATTCCACCCGAATAGCATCGTCAACCCACACACTGGTCAGGTTCACGTGAACCTTCCCCCGATTCACGTGAAGCCCGAACCCCTTACCCTCCGGCTCGTCAAGCATTTCAGTGACGACGCTGCCATCAGGCAAGCCGTCCGAACGGACCCAAGCGCTGACGGTGAACGGATCGTTGATGTCGAGCTTTGTCTCAATTCCGGTATCCAGATAGCTCTTTCCGTCGAAGGATGCCGCCCTCCCGGGATGACCGTCCACGAACGGCACTGCACCGCCCTCGGGCCTCAATTTTTCCTGGCCGTCGAAAACGAAGGATGCCAGAGATTGTTCGGTTGGCGTCCAAAACTGCTCCTTCTCCCTAGGCAAATGGCGTTCCCAGGCCGTTTGGGCATGCTGAATTGCCCGGTCGTCTTCCTTCAGCATTTTCTTTATCCGATCTATTTCTCGGCTCAGATTTCCCAGCGCCACTTGCTGTTCGGCGGTAGGAGCCGCCATCACCGGAGTGGAATTTCCATATTTGATTCCCCGCCCGATCTCCGGCACTTGATCGAAATAT
This sequence comes from Bryobacterales bacterium, assembly GCA_963718465.1. Lineage (GTDB taxonomy): Bacteria > Acidobacteriota > Terriglobia > Bryobacterales > Bryobacteraceae > Bog-105. The sequence goes on from CAVQZK010000027.1 coordinate 35,702, forward strand.
GCGTAAAGCTGATAGAACTCTTTCTGGCTGAAGGGATCGAACTTATGGTTGTGACAACGCGCGCACCCCAGCGTCAGTCCTAGAAACACCGACGAGGTAGTAGCAACGCGGTCAACCACGTACTCGACAGCGTATTCCTCGGGAATAATGCCATCTTCGGTGTTGATGCGGTGATTGCGATTGAACCCGCTGGCGATTTTCTGATCGAGCGTGGCGTTCGGAAGCATGTCTCCGGCAAGCTGCTCGAGGGCGAATTGGTTGAACCGCTCATTTTTGTTAAATGCGTTTATCACGCAGTCGCGCCAGCGCCACATTTCACGGGCGCCGTCATATTGATAGCCGTTGGTGTCGGCGTAACGCGCCGCATCCAGCCAAACCACGGCCATCCGCTCGCCATAGCGAGGCGACGCCAGCAATCGATCGACAAGCTTTTCGTACGCATGATTCGTGTTGTCTTTCAAGAACGCATCGACTTCGTCGGGAGTGGGCGGCAGCCCGGTAAGATCCAGCGTGACGCGCCGGATCAGGGTCTCGCGGCCCGCTTCGGCCGACGGTTTCAGGTTCTGCTCCTCCAGGCGCGCCAGCACGAAAGCATCGATCGGATTACGGATCCAAGCTGGCTCATTCACGTTCGGTGGAGGGTAACGTTTGGGCGGTTGGAATGACCAATGTTTCTCCCATTTGCCGCCTTGCGCAATCCAGTTTTGTATCGTTCCAATCTCTTTTGCTGAGAGCTTCACGCCCGTGTACTCAGGCGGCATCCGCAGCGCCGGCTTTGCCGCGGTGATGCGTGCCACTATCTCACTCTGTTCGGGGCGCCCTTCGGCAATTGCGAACTTTCCGTCGGGCAATTTTGCCTTGGCATCCTCCTCGCGGTCAAGGCGGAAAGGAATGTGCTTCGCTTTCGCATCGGGGCCATGACAGGAGTAGCACTTGTCGGAAAGAATCGGGCGAACGTCGCGGTTGAACTCCACCGTGGCTGCGGCAGAGACGGTGACGTTGAAACCCACGGCCAAGCATAAAACCTGCAAATAGCTCATAGCTGGAAAATCCACGTTACTCTATTCTCCACCTGTCCAGGCGCTTCGATGGTCTGACGGCGGGGGCGACGATCTCGACACGCGGTAAACCGGTTACCGCCCAGAAGCTATACTTGCCGGGCGGAAGAGCGCGAACCAGACGGTTATCGATAAACAACCGACCGGTCTTCGGCTCCTCCGCCAGACAAAATCGAAGCTAAAGACTCCTTACCCATGCGTTCCAGCGCGGGCAGCTTCTGGGCAGGAATTTCCGGGCAGGCGATCACATCCACCACCTCTGCTGTTACCTCGGCAGGTGTCCTCCAGAACAGCATACGTTTGGCGGGCAGCATAACCTGGAACAGCTTGCCATCTACGTAGACCACGGCCACCTGAGTATTGGTGGTTTCGATACGAGTGAAGTAGCGGTCGGTCAACTCTTTTCGCTCTTGAACCAGGTACTCAGCCCAGGTGCTCTCGAAGACGAGATCGCGCACATTGTGGCGTTCCAGTTCCAAAGACACACCGGGCGTGATGAACATCTTGTATACGCCGGGCATCAGAATTCCGCCAAACCGGCCATTTTTGGATATCAGGATTCGTTCCTGGTCGCCTATAGTAACTCGCTTCCATAACATGAGAAGATCCTACTTACATTCGTTTTCCTTGTTAGTTGTGTGTTGTTAGACGATCCGGCATAGTCGAAACCGGCCAGTTCGGCGCGGAAGATGGTTATAGCTGTTCCTCAAAATTCGGAAACAGAATGAGCGCGCGGCTTAGGCTAAGGCCAGATCGGGGTTGTCAAGCTTTTAGAGGACTTTGGACGCGCCAGCGGAAGCCGAACCCGCGACCGGCAGATTATGAATCTGTTGCTCTATAGCTGAGCTATATCGAGGCGGATGGCGTCTGGCCGCATGCCGGTATGCGGTGCTTTAGAGAAGCCGCACCGGAGAGGATTTGTAAACCTCGTCCTTTGGTATGTGGTCAGCATTAAGAGTTACCGTCCGAGATTTAATTGTAAGGGTGAGTTAGGGAGTAAGTCAAGAGAAAAACGTATTCAGGTTACAGAAGTATTTATGATTTCCGGTAGAGCCACACGAGCAATTACGTTGTCTTGTATACATAGAGGAGGGAATGATCTCAGAAGCTGAAACGCGCTCGTACAAGCAGCCGCTAGTACTTGGATGTGTACTGGCTTTGATTTCCGCGATCTTTATCGGGTACTCGGTGACGCGCGCTTTTGTGTGGGACGAAGGGTATCACTTGATTGCGGCACAGCAGATTGCGCGAGGTAAGACGCCGTATATCGATTTTTGTTTTCCGCAGACGCCGCTGAACGCTTATTTGAATGCGGCAATTATGCGGGTGTTTGGTGAATATTGGCGGCCGGTGCATGTGGTGGCGGCGCTTTTTTGCATCGGCTCAGTAGTGTTGATTGCGCAATACGTTTTTGTCCACTTTCCAATGTGGCGCTGGCGTTTAGCGTGCGCCATTACGGCGGCTTTGCTCATTGGGTTAAACGCCCTGCTGCTTGAATTTGGAACTGCTGGCCAAGCTTACGGTATTGCCATGTTCTTCTGTGTGGCGGCTTACCGTTCGGCGCTTGTCGTAGTCCGGTCTGAAAGAGTGCTGCCGGCGTTTGGATGCGGATTGCTGGCGGGCGTGGCGGCAGATTCAACCTTATTAGTTGCTCCGGCAGCGGTAGTGATTCTGGTTTGGTTGTGGGTTACGAACCGGGCAGGTAACCGAAGAGCAAAGGCTTTGAGTTATCTTGCGGGTTCTGCAATACCGTTCTTGCCGGTCTTGTTGCTGTTCATAAAGGGGCCGGAACAAACTTTCTTCAACATCGCTCAATACCATGCTATCTACCGCAGGGTGGGCTGGCCAGGAGCGACGAAGCACGACCTAATAGTGTTCTCCAGTTGGTTTGACGCTCCACAGGCGCTGGTATTGGGACTCCTGGTGATAGCAGGGGTGTTGTTTGTAAGGAAATCGGCTTGGGATGAAGTGCGGAAATCGGAATTTCACTTGGCCTGCTGGATTGCGGGCGCGGTTGGCCTGTACCTTTGTACGCCGCATCCAACGTTCGGGCGTTATTTCATCCTGATTGTGCCTTTTCTCGCCGTGCCCGCCGCAGCCGGACTATACAGCGTGGGTTCGAGACTAGGAGATCCGGGCCACCCGACGGCGCCGGCGCTGGTCGCAATCGCGCTGATCGCGCTGCCTTTCATAAACATTGAGATCGATACCTGGGGAGACACAAGCTGGAAAGACTATGAGTTAGTCGCCCAGAAAACGGCGCAAGTTACTCCGCCGGGAGGAAGACTATTTGCCGATGAATTGGTCTACTTTGCCCTGAAGGAGAATCCTCCTCCCGGAATGGAGCTTTCGTATGCGCATTTGCTTGATTTGCCTCCGGCGCGTGAAAAGTTGCTGCATATCGTTTCTCAACGCGAATTAAAGGAGCAAATCACGAAGGGCATGTTTGCGGCCTTCCAAACGTGTTCGGACGATGAAGCTGCCCAGTACGGCATGCCGGGTCCGTTTCGCCAACACGCCAATGCAGGAGACTGCCAACTATTTTGGGGGCCAAGCAAGCATTGACGAGGGTCCCCGGAATGCTATACTTTGCCCATCCGTATGAAAAGAATCGCAGCTTTCACTTTGTTGAGCGCTTCGTTCGTTTGCGCCCAGTCTCCAAACATCACAGGCGTTTGGAAGGCGGATTTGCAGAAAAGCAAGTTGACGGGACCGCCTCCGACAAACTATCTTGTGATGATCGATCAGAAGACGGCGGTGTTTAATAATCGGACGAAAGAAGAAGCGCCGCTAATTACCGAGACCACGGGAGTTTGGGGCGAACGCGGCGAGCAGCGTTCGGAACTGAGTTTTTTTAACAACGGCAAACAGGCTGTACGGTACTACCAGGGAGTGCCGACGCGCCTTACCGCGACGGTTACCGGAAACACGCTGGTGGTGGATGGCGAAGTAGACGGCCGAGCGAGCACATTCAAGCGGACCTATGAGTTGTCACCCGACGGACAGATGTTGACCGTCAATGTCGCTGGATCAAACGAAGGCCGGACGATGCAGAGCACGATTGTGCTGACCAAACAGCCCGACTCCGAGGCAGACCCATTGCGGAAACCCGAAGAACTGGCCGGAACGCATTTCAAAAATGTGAAGACCGAGTACCTGAAGGCTTTACCCGCTTCCGAATTCATTAACAACATGCGTTATTTTGCATGGGCGTTGAACAAGGATTGCGAGTTCTGCCATGTGGCGCATAAATTCGATTCTGACGACAAAAAAGAAAAGCAGACTGCTCGGAAGATGATAGAAATGACGGCGGCCATCAACGAGCACAACTTTGAGGGTCATCAGGAAGTGCGCTGCTTCACGTGCCACGAATTCCATGGGCATCCGCTATCGCGTCCTATGTTCCCCGATGAGGCTGCCGCCGCCAAGGCGCGCGAGGAAAAGGACGCAACTGAAAAGGCAGCGCAACACCAGGCGCCGCCGCCTTCGCATTAAGTCGTTTACGTCCGCCTACCGACGTGCGCGGCCCTATAAGTCTATTCCACTTTGCAGCTATCTTGTCGCTGGCTGCGCCACCGCACATTACGACGCCGAAAGAAGCATTCGGTTTTGATATTGGCGACGATTATCACGTAGCGAACTACTCCCAGTTGGATGCCTATTGGCATAAGCTCGCTGCGGAATCGGATCGAATGAAGCTGGTAGACATTGGCCTCACTGCCGAGAACCGCCGGCAGTATATGGCCGTTGTCAGCGCGCCCGAAAATATTCGCCAGCTGGAACGCTACAAACAAATCTCGCAGAAATTGGCGCATGCAGAAGGCGTGACGGATGAGCAGGCGCACGCATTGGCAAGCGAAGGAAAAGCCGTGGTGTGGATTGACGGCGGATTGCACGCGAACGAGACAGTAGGGTCGCAGCAGGAGATAGAAGAGGTGTACGAAATGGTAAGCCGCAACGATGCGGAAACCATGCGCTTGCTGAACGATAATATTATTCTCTGCGTGCTTGCGAATCCGGATGGTCAGGAACTGGTGGCGAACTGGTACATGCGCGAAGCAGACCCGGCCAAGCGCAGCCTGAGTAATCTGCCGCGGCTTTTTCAACACTATATAGGGCACGATAACAATCGCGATTTCTACATGTCGAACATGCCGGAGACCACTAACATGAATCGCCAATTGTTCATTGAGTGGTTTCCGCAGATTGTCTATAACCACCACCAAACGGGCCCGCAGGCGCGGTGATTTTCATGCCGCCGTTTCGCGATCCGTTCAATTACAATTTCGATCCGCTGATTCCGCTGGACGTCGAGGCGGTGGGTACCGCGATGCATCAAAGGCTGGTGGCCAATAGCAAGGGAGGCTCGACGCAGAGATCCGGCGCAAATTATTCGACCTGGTGGAACGGCGGTCTGCGAACTATCTGCTATTTCCACAACATGATCGGGTTATTGACGGAGATTATCGGCAATCCGACGCCCATGCAGATTCCCGTGGTTCCGGACAAACAATTGCCGAAAGGTGATTGGCCGCTGCCCATCGTTCCGCAAATGTGGCGCTACAAGCAATCAATCGATTATGAGATGAGCAATAATCGCGCGGTGCTCGACTATGCTTCGCGCCACCGTGAGACGCTGCTGTATGAGATTTACCGCATGGGCCGCCGATCTATCGAAAACGGCAGCGAAGATCACTGGACCGTTACGCCCAACCGTATTGAAGCGCTGCAAACAGCGATGAGCGCACGCGGCAAGACTGGCGACCTGTACAACGAAGTACTGCACGACCCGAAGTTCAGAGATCCGCGCGGGTACGTGATTCCATCGAACCAAGCCGATTTCGCCACAGCAACGAAATTTATCAACGCGCTCTTGAAGACAGGTATTGCAGTTTTGCGGGCGAGTGGCGAATTTGCGGTGCAAGGCAAGAAATATCCAGCCGGTTCGTATGTGGTGAAGGCGGCACAGGCGTTCCGGCCGCATGTGATGGATATGTTTGAGCCGCAGAATCACCCGAATGATTTCGCCTACGCCGGCGGTCCACCCATTCCGCCCTACGACAGCGCCGGTTGGACTTTGGCGCTCCAAATGGGCGTGCAGTTCGATCGAGTGATGGAAGGATTCGATGGCCCGTTCACAAAGATTGAAGAGCTCGAGGCGCCGCCGAAGGAAAGCGTCACGGCTAACGGCAAAGTGGCTGGTTATTTGATTAGCCATCGGATCAATGATGCGTTCGTAGTGGTGAATCGTCTGCTGAAGGCAGGGTGTGCGGTTTATTGGGCTGGTCAGCAGATCTGGGTGCCGAACTCCGGGGCGGCAAAACAGATTATTCAAGAGGGCGCGGAGAAACTCGGCGTGGCGGCGCGAGGTTTGGCGAAGGCTCCGGAAGGGAATGCGCTAAAACTCAAGCCGATTCGGATAGCGCTTTACGACGAGTATGGCGGCCTGACGAGTTCCGGCTGGACCCGCTGGCTTTTTGAGCAGTACGAATTTCCGTTCGAAGTGATTTATCCAAAGGCGCTGGACGCGGGCGATTTGGCGAGCCGCTATGACGTGCTGGTGCTTACGGACGGAGCTTTCGGACGTGAGCCGCATCAGCCGAATGCAAATGAGATTCCAGATCAGTACCGGAGCTGGCTAGGGAAAATCAGCGTAGAGAAAACCGTCCCGCGGTTGAAAGCGTTTCTAGCTGGGGGCGGATCGATTGTGATGATTGGCGGCGCAACCCAGCTTGCCGGGAAGTTGGGGCTGCCGGTTGAAAACTATCTGGCTCAAGTGGGGAGCGATGGCGTGGAGCACGCTCTGCCGCGCGAGAAGTATTACGTTCCAGGCTCGCTTCTTAAGGTCCGCATTGACAACACGAATCCGATGGCGTTTGGCATGCCGGAGGAGGCCGATGTTTTCTTCGACAATAGCCCGGTTTTCAAGTTGCGGCCCGATGCGGCACTGAAACATATCTCAGCGGTAGCTTGGTTTGACGATGCGAAGCCTCTGGTCAGCGGATGGGCGTGGGGCCAGGAGTATTTAAAAGACGGTACTGCCGTTGTAGAGGCGGCAAGCGGCGCGGGTAAAGTATTCCTGCTTGGTCCGGAAGTAGCGTTCCGCGGCCAACCGCACGGAACGTTTAAGCTGCTGTTCAACGCTCTCTATTATGGAAGCGCAAAACCAGCTGCGCTTCAGTGAGTCATGGCATAAACGATGTAGTTGACGCCGATGCGGACTCCCAGAGCGGAGAACTGCTCGGGGTATTCGGGCGAATCGGCCCACTCCCAGGAGTCGCCGACATCTGAGTTGAAGGAAGCGGCAACCATCAGCCGGTTCTTGTCGTCGTAGATGCCGCGCCAATGGGCTACGAAGCCATCCAGCTTGTGACCCTCTTCCAAATGCTCACGGCCTACGATCTGGTAGCGCTGATCGAGATCGTACACGGTATGGAATATCGGGTCTGAATCGGGTATTTCGACGATAGGCCGATCGGGAAAAACGCGCTTCATGCTTTCCTGAAAAACCTGCCATTCGTTAGTGCCGTGGAAGTCGTCAGCCATAAAGAAGCCGCCGCGCAGAAGATAGTCGCGCAACTTTGCGGCTTGCTCGTCGGTAATGCCCCACTCACCTACCTGAACGGCGTAGACCCAAGGCCAGTTGTAAACTTCGTCACGATCGTCCAAATTGACAGTCTGCTCAACAGAGCGCACATGAATGCGGGTGAGGCGGCGCACGGCCAGAGAGAAGTGCCGGTCGGCGCGTGGAAAATCCTGCGTCCACAAAGAAACGCCGTCGTGCCAGTCGAGCTCGCGGCCTTGGTAGCCGTCGTTATAGCCTCCTGGGAACATGAGGCGCGCGAAGGCCCATTCTGTTTTTTCCTGGTAGTCTTCCGGCAGAGGAATGGTGCCAAGCCGGTATTCGATCCCTGGGTATTCGCGAAAGGGATGCGGCAAGGTTCGATCCACGGCGTAAGCGCTGCCTAGAAATAGAATCGTGCAAACGGCGGGAAAGAGAGCTCTGCGTGAATGCATGCGCGCTGCCTCGCTCCGAGGATAGCAGGGACTGAGCGAGGGCCAGTTCTAGCGTTCGCTAGCCTATATAGCGGCTATGAAGCTCTCGCCGTTAGCAGTTCTCGTTCCGCTTGCTTTTCTTTCCTGTTCGATGCCGCCTCAGGGCCAGCAGCAGGCGCCGGCGCAGTCCGCGGCGAGTCGGCAACTGCTGCCCAGCATGCAGGCTCAAGGGAATTTCGATTATTATCTGCTGAATCTTTCGTGGTCTCCTGAGTTCTGTTTTGATAAGCCAGACAATCCGCAGTGCGCGGGCCATTTCGGTTTTGTCGTACACGGTCTATGGCCGCAGTTTCGCAACAGGGGCTACCCGGAAAGTTGCGGCAACCAACCGGGCCCGAACAATCCTAACCGGATGCTCGACATCATGCCCGATCTGCATCTCATCGCGCATGAGTGGCAAACGCATGGGACCTGCACTGGTTTGCAGGCGGACGACTACTTTGGCTTGATCCGCAAAATCTACAGCTCGATACGGATTCCACCGGAGTTCGTGGGCACGCCACGGCAGTTGAACATGAGCCCCGGTCAAATGAAGCAGCGGTTTGAACAGCTGAATCCGGGATTCAGCGATGCAGGCATTGCGATTGAATCCCGCGGACCGTATTTCACGGCGATTGAGATCTGTGTAACGAAGGAGGGTACGCCAACGGTTTGTACCGGCGTGCGCGATTCCAGGGTGCCGGAACTGCGAGTGCCCAAGGTCCGCTGAAGCGGCTGCATTCATTGAAATGATGGTATTATGCGGGGCAGAAGCCATGAGTTCCCGCCGTAAATTTCTTGGACAGGTTGCGACCGGTTTTGGTGGTTTTGCGCTACCGCAGGCCGTGCTGGGAGCAAACGAGAAGATTCGCTTCGGCATCATCGGCTATGGGGCGCGCGGGCAGGACATTGTGCGCGATGCGCTGAACTGCCCGAATACGGAATTCGCCGCGGTTTGCGACATTTATACGGAACAGCGCGAGAAAGCGAAGGCGGTTGCCCCGGAGATAAAAACGTTCATCGATCACCGCTTGATGCTGGAGCAGAAAGATCTGGACGCCATTTTGATCGCCACGCCGCAGCATCTGCATTGCGAGCATTTTGTTGCGTCCATCGAAGCCGGGAAGCATGTGTATCAAGAGAAGACGATGGCGTTCAACGTGCCGCATGCCAAGAGGATGCGCGCCGCCTATGAACCGGTGAAAAACAAGCAAGTTGTGCAGGTGGGCCATCAGGCTTGTTCGTCGGGCCAGGTGCCGGATGCGATGAGCTTTCTTTCGGGAGGAAAGCTGGGACAGATTACGGCAATCGATGCGACGATGTACCGCAATACGCCGCATGGCAAGCCGCAGTGGTCGCGCCCGATACGGCCTGACATGAACCCCGAGAACATTGTGTGGAGCAAGTTTTTGGGCGAAGCGCCGAAGGTGGCGTTCGATGCGAACCGCTATGAAAACTGGCGATTTTTTTGGGATTACTCCGGCGGCAACGTGTATGAGAACATGTGCCACCAGGTTGCCTTCTGGTACAAGGTGCTGGGGTTGAACATTCCGCAGTCGGTGACGATGACGGGTGGTTTGTACCTGTGGAAAGACGGCCGCGAGGTACCCGACACGATGAACGTATCGATGGTTCAGCCTGAAGAAATGCTGTTCAGTTGGGTGTCGGGTTTTGGGAATGCCAGTTTAGGGGTGACAGAGCAGGTATTGGGGTCGGATGGCAGCATACTGCGCGGGCCGCAGATTCGCTTTGTGCCGGAGAAGATGAATGCGCCGAACGCGGAGGCGTTGACCGGCAGGACCATTTCGGAGCCGTCGGCGCACATGCGGAACTTTGTGGATGCAATCAGGCACGCGAAAGAGATTAATTGCCCCTTTGAGCTGGGATTCAAGGTATCGATCGCTTGCCGGATGGCGGTGGAGAGCTACCGGCAAGGGCGGACGATGCACTGGGATAGTACGCGCGAAGAAATTGCTTAAAGGCGATGGTCGATTGGCTGCGCACGTACTGCCTTTCTTTTCCGCATGCCAGCGAGGTGGTGCAGTGGGACTCGCTGGTGTTTAAAGTAGCGGGGAAGATATTTGCGATCGCCGCGTTGGAACCGGCAAGCAAATATGTTCTTTCAATTAAGTGCGATCCGGATAAGTTTCCCGAGATGGTGGAGCGGCCTGGGATCGCGCCAGCGCCCTATTTAGCCCGAGCGCAGTGGATCGCGTTCGAGAATGAAGATGCAATTTCGCACGCGGAACTGAAGGAATTGATCCGCGAATCTTACGAATTGGTCTGGGCAAAGCTGCCTAAGAAGACCAAAGAAGAACTTACGGCAACACCAGCTAAAGCTTCTCCAGCACAGCGGCCACAACGCCGGAAGTAGAACTGGTTCCACCCAAATCGGGAGTGCGGCCTTTCTCTTGGGCTAACGCGGCAATAGCGGCAGAGTCCACGCGCTGGCCGGCTTCGATAAGACCCAGGTGATCGAGCATCATGGACGCGGAGAAGATGGCGGCGAGGGGATTCGCGATCCCCTTCCCGGCGATGTCGGGAGCCGATCCGTGGACCGGCTCGAACATTGATGGGAAGCGGCGAGTAGGATCGATATTCGCGCTCGCGGCCAGACCGATACTGCCGGTGATTATGGCGGAAAGATCGCTAAGTATATCGCCGAACAGGTTCGAAGCCACGACCACATCAAAGCTTTGCGGGCGCCGGACGAAGTTCATGGCAGCGGCGTCGACAAGCAGCGATTCAGTTGCGATGCCGGAGTATTCGGCGGCAACTGATTGAAAGATGCGATCCCAGAGAACCATGCTGAAGCCTTGAGCATTCGACTTCGTGATGGAAGTGACGCGATGCTTTTTGTTGCGTCGGCGCGCGAGATCGAACGCGTAGCGGATGATGCGTTCCACCCCGTGCCGTGTGAAGATGCCGGTCTGGACGGCGACTTCTTGCGGATGGGTCTCGTGGACGAAACCGCCGGCTTGCGCGTATTCGCCCTCGGTGTTTTCACGGACGACAACCATATCGACATCGCCGGCGTTCAAGCCTTTGAGCGGCGACGAAACACCGTTAAACAGCACAGCGGGCCTGACGTTGGCGAACTGATCGAAGCGGCGACGGATGGGCAGCAACAGACCGTTGAGTGTAACGTTATCGGGAACTTGGGTGTGGCCGACTGCGCCAAGAAGAATGGCATCGCTCTGGCTGAGCTTGTCGATGGCATCTTCAGGCATCATTCGACCGTGCTTGAAGTAGTAATCGGCGCCCCAGTCATAGGTCACGGACGACAAAGTGGCGCCGGAGCTTTTTGCCGCTCTGAGCGCCACTTCGAATGCCGCCGGAGTTACTTCACCACCGATACCGTCACCGGGTATCAGCGCGATGGAATAGTTGTTTTTGCTCAACCCGCCAGCTTACAACGTTTATTGCTGAGGCGTTGGCACTACCGCCGTGGCGGCGGGCGGGGTTCCTATTTTTACGCCGATCACCTCACCTGAAATAACCAGTTCCACGCGGCGATTCAGTTTGCGGCCACCCATCGTGTCGTTGCTCGCCACCGGGTATTGTTCGCCATAGCCGATAGCGTTCATGCTTTGCGGATTAACGCTATTAGCAGCTAAGTAGTCGCGAACGGTATTGGCACGCTGTTCCGAGAGCTTCTGGTTAAATGCCTCGGTGCCGGTGCTATCGGTGTAACCTTCCACCTGAAGGTTCAATCCCGGGTGAGAGCTGATGATGCCGGAGATTCTGGCAAGGGCTATCTTAGCCAGCTCTTTCAATGTGTATTTGCCGGTGTCGAAGAGCACATCCTGCATGTTTACGACAAGGCCGCGAGTAGTCTCATGAGTCGGCAGAACGGCATTGAACTGCTGCAGCAGTTGTTCACGAAGTTGATTTTTCTCGGCTTCAGCTTGAGCGCGCAATCTGTCGGCTTCGGCGGCGGACTGCTGGGCTTTTAGAGCTTCGGCGGATGCTTCGGCGCGGGCAGTGTCAGCTTGCGCGCGGGCGGCGTCAGCGGCAGCTCGTTGCTGAGCTTCAGACTGGGCCTGAGCGGCAGATAGGCGGGCTTGTTCCTCGGCTTGAGCGCGTTGACGAGCTTCGTCGGCAGCATTCTGCTGTGCAGCCGATGCGCGCGCTTTTTCCGCGGCTTCGCGCGCCGCGGCATCTTCACGTTCCTTCTGCAAAGCCAGATCGGCCTGCCTGCGCAACGAAATGGTGCGCGCATCTTCGGCTTTCTGTGAGGCTTCCTTCGAAGTCATAATGGCCGGATTCCACTGCTTGCGGTTTTCGTAATCCTGCGCCTGCTGCAAAAGCTTTTGAGCGTCGTTGTAAGTGTCGGCAGCGAACTGGTCCGCCTTGGCGTACTGCGCAATTTGAACGGCGTTGATGGCTTCATAGAGCGCGAGCGGACTCTTTTTATTCGAGTTCAGATCGACTGGTTTCAACTGCGTCTCGGGAATGTGATACTCGTATTGGCCGCGCGGCAGGAGTTCGTATTTTGCATCGAGCGTCTCTAATTTTCCAAGGGTCTCGGTACGCGCGATGTTCTCCATTACGACAACATCGCTCGGCTGACGAACCGAGAAGTACGGTTCCGCCGTGATGATCAAACCGAAGGCTTGCAGCTCTGTGGTTACATCCGCTTTGAAGGCGCCATCTCTATCAACCACTACTTCGCCGAGATTACTGGCATGGCCTTCCGGAGTAATCGCCCATAGGACATACGTAAGGAAGAGCGGCCCATAGCTGTTGGCAGCGGGCAAATCTTTAACATTGAGTTTGACCTCCATGTGGCCAAGGCGGCTGTTTACTTCAGCCGTGCCTTTGGCTTTGGGAGCCAGGGAAGTGCCTTGAAAATCGATTTTCGTCCATCCGCTGCGGTTCCGGTAGCTTACAGCTGTAATCGAGCGCGAAACGACCTGGACTCTGAAGATTGGGTTTGGACCAGATGGTGAATTCTTCTGATCTTGTGATTGAGTTGGGTTGGGTTCTTGGCCAAAAACGACGAATGGCAAGGACGCCAGTAAAACATATGTGAGGACCTTCATAGTCGCCACTAGTACAGCACGGCGCGGACCAAACTTCAAGCATGCAATAAGTTAATTGTTTACAATAGGTTACGCGAACAGCATTGCCGCCTGTGCATGTAGTTTTTGCAGTATACCGGAAAGCTTACCAGAGTAGGGTACGGAGAACCGGCTACGGCGGGGCGAGGACCGACCCGCTAAAATCGGATAGTGAATACGCTGCGGCCTACAGAAGGTCAAGCGCGGCCCTCGCTGCTCCCCATATTTTTGATAGTCGCCGTGGATATCCTTGGCTTCACGATTATTCTTCCGCTGCTGCCTTTTTATTCGGAGAGGCTGGGAGCGTCGCCCACGGTGGTTGGCGCGATTGTTTCAATTTACGCGGCTTGTCAATTGATTGCAGGACCGATTCTAGGGCAGCTCTCGGACCGCTTTGGACGGCGTCCGGTGTTGCTGATTAGTCAAGCGGGAACGCTTGCCGGCTTTATCATGCTGGCGTACTCGACGCGGATCTGGATGGTCTTTTTGGCGCGGGCCATCGATGGCGCGACGGCAGGTAATTTAACAACCGCGCAGGCGTACATCAGCGACATTACGAAGCCGCAAGACCGCGCGCGTTCGTTTGCCATCATCGGCGTGGCGTTTGGAATTGGCTTTTTGGTTGGACCGGCCATTGCGGGATTTCTGGCGCACTACGGTTATCAAGCACCGATTTTTGCCGCATCGGCCCTGTCGTTCACCAGCATTCTTTGCACCTTTTTCCTGCTGCCCAGGCGCGAGGCCATTCACGAAGCAATGGAAGCGGAAGACGCTGCCGCGCCAGGCGGGAAGCGGCTCTCACTGATTTCCTGGGGCGAGTATCGCCAATATTTCAAGCGGCCTGAACTGGCTCGGCTGCTGGCGCAATGGCTGCTGTTTGCGTTGTCGTTTGCGACGTTTATTTCGGGATTTGCGCTGTTTGCCGAACGTCGCTATGAATGGCAAGGGCATCCTGTGGGAGTGCGCGAAGTTGGATACGTATTTGCCTTCATGGGCCTGCTCGGCATCATCATGCAAGGGGGCTTGGTTGGAAAACTGGTGAAGTGGTTCGGCGAGAGGACAGTGGTGCAGGTGGGTTTTCTAGCAACGTTTGCAGGGTACGCGGTACTGGGATTTACGCATACCATTTGGCAGTTGCTCCTGGTAATGGCGTTCACTGCCATCTTTACCGGCGGCTTGCGCCCGGCGTTAACAGCTTTGATTTCACATCAGGCCGGGCGGCGGGAGCAAGGTGTTGTGATCGGATTGACGCAGTCGATTACGTCTATCGCGCAGATTACCGCTCCGTTATTGGGTGGCTTTTTGATTGATCGAAGACTGCTTACAACGTGGGCCGTGTGGGCCGGATTTCTGGCGGGGTTAGCACTTTGCTTCTATCCGCGCAGCACACCAGGCCACCAAGCCGATTCAACCCTGGAACCGGCCGCAGCGGTCAGCGAATGAAATGCCGCCCCGCTTCAGGCTTCCGGAGTGGGTGCTGGTTGCATTCTTCGGCTATATAGCCACGTTAATTGCATTCTTCCCCGACCGGCCCAACTTGCGTTACCAACCGCTGGTGGTGTTGGGTGTAGTGACTCTGCTGTTCTTCATTCTCACGCAACTGGAACAGGGGCGTTGGGCGATGACGGTCAAGATTACGCGCGATTGGCTGCCGTGGCCTCTCACTTTAGTGGCTTTTCGGGAGATGGAACTTTTCCTGCCAAAGACGTACAACTTCAAGTATGAAACCGCATGGATTCGTTGGGATGAGATTGTTCTGCGGGAATGGCATCTGCGTGCGGCGATAGAAAGTCTGGGGCCGCTGCTGCCGCTTTATCTGGAGTTTTGTTATTTGCTGGTTTATGGAATAGCGGCCTATTCGCTGGGCGTTATTGTGGCGGCAAACTTGAGTGATACGAATTGGCGTTATACAAACCTGGCCGACCAAGCAGTAAGTCATTTTTGGACCGTCTATTTGACAGGAACCCTATTGGCGTATGCGCTCTTTCCATACTTCCCTTCGCAACCTCCACGGTATGTCTTTCCCGGCATGGAACCCCCCACGATAGTAACTTGGCTGCGTACATTGAATCTATGGCTGCTGAACGGCGCAACTATTCATTCGGGGGTGTTTCCGAGCGCGCACGTTTCTTCGGCGTTCTCGGCGGCGTGGGGTTTGTTTTTGGTTTTACCGCGGAATCGCTGGTATGGCTGGAGCATGTTGATCTACGCAGTGAGTGTGTCGGTGGCGACAATCTACGGCCGTTACCACTACGTGGCCGATGTGGTGGCGGGTGTTGGAGTGAGCTTAGCAGCAGCGGCCGTGTGCCTGCTGCTGAAGGCGAACGAAAAGACCGTTAGCGATTGTTGAGCCAGCGGAAGGCGTTTCGCGTATAACCTGGAAAGGATGAGGTCTCTCTGCGCCAAAGATGAAACCGGCGCAACAATTGGGATGAGGCGAAAAGATGTGCAGAAGTATTAAGGTTCTTCGGAAGCCGGGTGAGCCGGCAACTAGTGATGAGGTGAATCAGGCGGCACTGCAGTTTGTGCGGAAGATTAGCGGATTTCGGAAGCCGTCGAAGGTGAACCAGGAAGCGTTTGAAGCCGCGGTGCAGCAGGTGGCGGCGGCGAGTAAGAAACTGCTGGATAAGGTGAACGGAGAGAATCTCCGGACTTAAGTTAAGACGCGAAACTTGACCGCCGCCATTCCTTATACAACCTCAATGTCACGTTCCCGTTTATCGCTTCATGCCGCAGCTTTAGCGACACTGCTTATATCCGGCTGCGCAGTCACAGTTGCGCAGCAACCAGCCACCATCGGTCAGATACTTGCCGGCACAATGCTGCCAGGCAGCGAGGTAGCAACCTTCGAACATAGCGAGACACTGTATCCGTTTGGTCGAGTACCGCGAAAGGGGCCTGTTCGTTCGCTGCCGCTGGCATTCAACCAACTCAAGAATGTTAGTTTCAAGTCCGGCGGCAAGAGCTGCGATCTCTTCGACTACCTTGCTGATAATCGTATTGCAGGCCTGCTCATCCTGAAGGATGGCAAGATTGCTTTGGAAGATTATGAACTCGGCGCCACACCCTTTACGCGCTGGGCTTCGTTTTCCATGGCAAAATCCGTTTCCTCGACCCTCGTCGGAGCGGCACTGCAGCAGGGCCTGATCTCAAATCTCGATGTTCCCATCTCCCGCTATGTGCCCGCCCTTAAAAGTGGCGGTTACGGCGGCGTGAGTATTCGCAACCTGCTGCAGATGGCATCCGGAGTCAAGTGGGACGAAACCTATACCGATCCGGAGTCCGATGTCAGTAAACTTGGCCTGCTCCTGTTGGCTAAAAAGCCCGGCGCCGTCGTCGCTTACATGCGTGCCCTGCCTAAAGCTGGAGCGCCCGGTTCAATCTGGAATTACAGCACAGGCGAGACCTATCTAATAGGGCCGGTCATCGAGGGAGCAACCCGCAAGCCGCTGGCAACTTACCTCTCTGAGACGCTCTGGTCACGGCTTGGAATGGAGGAGGATGCCACTTGGTGGCTGGAATCCCCGAGTGGCATGGGGCTGGCGGGTGCCGGCATCGGTGCAACTCTGCGCGATTACGGACGCTTCGGTCTGTTCGTTCAGCACGATGGCGTGATCGACGGCCGACGAATTGTTCCGGAAGGATGGTTCCAGGAAGGCCGGCAAGGCTCACGTCATCGCCGGCAAGTCCGTCAACTATGGCTATCTTTGGTGGCCCATGCCGGCGGGAGACTCGATTCACCAGGGCGCCTTCGAAGCTCGCGGCATATACGGTCAACACATTTACATCAATCCAAACGAGAAGCTGGTGATTGTCGTCCTGAGTGCGCGTCCCAAACCAACCGGGGCCACAGTCCTCGATGATGCTGCGTTTTTTGCAGCCGTCGCACGATCCCTCCGGCGGCGCGATTCAAAACCTTGAGTTTTTGGCGTGGTCCAGGTTTCCTGGTGGAAAGCTACGACTGGCACAATCGCGATCGAGCGAGGACACGACTCCGGGGAATAAACTGAAGGCTATGAAACTCATCTCCTTTCTACTCTGCATCAGTTTCACGGCTCTGGCACAGGCACCGGCTTCCGATGTGCAGACCCTACAAACTCTGCTGGTGGAGGTTCACCAGCTTCGGATCGCGCTTGAGCACTCCACTCAAATCGCTCCTCGCATCCAGATTGCAGTAGAACGGCTCAAGATGCAACAAGAGCAAGTGGCCCACGTTGCCCGGCAATTGGATGATGTGCGGAGCGAACTTGATCACGGCCGCACAGAGCAAGCGAGGATTCAGCAACGGCTTCAGGCCATCGACAACACAGTCGCCGAAACCACCGATCCACAAAGGCGGAAAGATCTCAACGACGCGCTGGGCAGTTTGAAGCAGGAAGCTGACCAAACCGAAAAATCGGTGCAACAGATACAAATCCATGAGGCTGAATTGGGAAGCCAGCTTCAATCTGAGCAAGCCAAGCTGACTGAACTCAATGATCGCCTGAACCAGATAGAACGCGCTTTGAGCGCGCCGTAGAAGCTGACGCCATCCGCACAAGCGCATCGGAACGCGTCTCGCGTCTCACAAAAAGGATTCGTTTGGAGACTGCTCTCGGCCAACCACCGGCGTCACCGCACTCCCCTATGCAGCCGTTTTGTCACGCTTCCTTTCCGGTCACGGTGCTCACTCTCCGGGTTTGCACCAAATAGATAACGCCGCTGATGAAGATGAGCGCTAACAGGCCAAAGATTTCGGTGCGTGATGCCAGAGCAATCAGGGCGATCATGCTGCCAATGCCCGTAAGGGCCGCCGCGCCCAGCCAGCGGAAATTCAACGGCCGGCTCGGGCAACGCCACAATGCGCGAGCCGCAAGGCCGCCGCGCAGCCAGCGATATACAGCGCCGCGCTGCCGAGTGTTGCCAATACTGCGAGTTCCACGAAAGATCCGCTCAATGCGAGGCCGATGGCTAGTCCGGCGTAGCAAAGAATGGCGACGTTTGGAGTATGGGTGCGCAGATTCACTTGTCCCAACACGCGCGGCAGGAGTCCGTCGCGCGCTAGCGCCAGCAGAATGCGCGGGCTGCAAAGCAGGTCGGTGCTGACGAAACCGAACATAGACAGTGCGGCGCCGGCCAGCATGAGCAGACGCAAAACCGGATTGATCCGCGCCATCGCGTCGGCCAGCGGCACCGTTGATTGAGCCAGCGCAAGGCCGAGGATTCCCTGCGCGACCACCTGAATGGCAACATAGAACACGGTGAGGGACAGCATGGCGATTAAGAGAGCGCGCGGGATGGTGCGCGCCGGTTGCGCGACTTCACCGCTCGCGCAAACCGAAATTTCCATGCCGGTAAACGCAAATAGTGCGAGGATCACAGCGCGGCTCAGGCCCCCGGTACTAGGCGTCACTGCCTCCAGGAATTTGGTGCTTTGAAATGCGCTTGCACCGGCGACGACGAAAATCGCCAGCGGAATCAATTTCAACGTAGTGGATGCGTTAATCAACCGCACGCCGCGCGCGGCTCCGCCAATGTTTACAAGGGCGATGGCTGCCGACGACAGCGACAATCACCACCGTATGCGCGACCGCCATCCATCGCGTAGGCAACACGCTTACTGCCGTGTCGGCAAGCGCCGCGGCAATGCCGCCGCTGGAAAGGACGTTGCTGAACCACAGTACAGTTCCGGCAACATAACCCGCGAGTGGTCCGAAGGCTGCTTCGACATAGCCATAGGCCCCGCCACTGGTCGGTACTCGGCTGCCACCCTCAGCGAAGCATATGGCTACCGATCCAATCGCTACTGCGCAGACAAATAAGGCAAGTGGCGCATATGAGCCAAGACAAGCGGCCAGGGTTCCGGGAACGACGAAAATACTGGCGCCGACTCGCGGCATTGATGGTGCTTGCCGCCAAGCCCCATGGCCCCACTGCGCGTACCAAGCCGGCATCACGTCGATTCTCTTTCAAAGCCTACAGTACCAGTAACAATAACAGTCACGCTGCCGTTACCGTCTGGAAACGCGGGGCCGGTAAGCCGCGTATGAATTAATGGGCCTAAACTAGAACCAGCGATGTTGCGTTACCTTTTTTGTGCCATTGCGGCAGCGGCTGTTTTCCCCGCTTATGGCGACGATCCGGTGTTCAAGAGCGACGTTGCTTTATCGCGAGTAGATGTCCATGTGGTAGATCGGAATGGCCGTTCGGTGACCGGGCTTCAGGCGCGCGATTTCGTGTTGCGGGTTGACGGGAAAATTGTGCCTGTCAAGAATTTTGCAAGCGAAGACATGCCCATCGACATTTTTTATTGCTGGATGTAAGCGGGAGCATGAAGCCGCATGTGGAGCGGATAGCGTCGGCGGCGCAGGACGCGCTGAACGTCCTGGCGGAACATGATCGAATCGCAATCATGGTTTTTGATACGCGTACACGGGTTCGTCTGCCTTTCACTCAAAGCCACAGCGATGTCAGCCGTGAACTGAACCGCTTGGTGCGCGCGGAGCGTTTCAACGGAGGCACGCACATCACTCGTGCCATGCTGGACGCAGCCGATTACATGCAGCGCGAGGCCCGCAAGGATGCCCGCCGGGCGGTCGTAATACTGACCGATGACGAGACACAGGATGCCGAGAACGAGGTGAAAGTAGAAGGAGAACTGTCGGAGGCCAATGCGATTCTCAGTTTCCTGCAAGCGCCTTATGAGGAACCGCAGATGACCAATGGAGGTCCGGGGCGGCGGCGCGGCGGAATGGGCGGCGGCGGTGGCCCGGAGGAGGCGGTGGAGGTTGGCCTGGCAGCGGCGGAGGAATCGGTTTCCCTGGAGGAGGCGGGGGCGGAATTGGGCTTCCTGGCGGCGGTGTAGGAATTGATGCCTCCCATACGGCAGGCACCGATGTGATTGCAAAAGACACTGGAGGCGATACGATGCCGGTAGACCAAGCCTCTGCATTGGAAGACACTCTGGCGCGGCTGCGGCAAAGATATGTTTTGAATTTTTATATGCCCGAGGCCTCGAGTTCCACGGTTAAACGCGCCGTGCGCGTCGATTTAACCAGCGATGCCAGGCTCCGGTATGAGGATGCTGAAGTGCATTCGCGACGGGTCTTCATGTCTGGTGACGCCGATCCGGCGCCCGTTGTAGTTACGCGCCAGGACAGGCTCAATCCGGCGGTAGATGGGCCCGCCTCGAAACAGAGTGACGACCAACCCGCGCCAAAGCGCCATCGGGGCGCCGTCAACGAAGAATCCGGGCCCACGGTGAACACCGTTGAGACGGGGCCGCAATGAGCGTTACATATATTCGCGAATTCTGACAAAAAGCCCCAAAGCGCAGCAGATGCCAATCGCCAGCGCAGCGATCGCGGCAGTCATTCTGAAATTATCCAACTGAGCGAAACCCGAAGTTATGGAGCTGTCGAAGGCGTCTTGATTGATCCGTATTGCCTTCGCCAGGTCTTCATCGAATCTCTGAAACGCCCAATCCGACTGGCCTTCTTTTTTGCCAAGACACAGCTCGATGGCGTCGGCGACGTTACCCGCACTTTTTAATTGGCGTATTTGGGAGTCGATTTTAAGATAGGTCTGCCACCACGTCAGAGTCTTATCTACCGCCTCCTTTTCTCCTTCAAAAGTGATATTCGCCTGTTGCTCGTCCAGATAACCCCGTTCATTGGTCGATTTACTGAACGAGCTTCCCCAAATTTGAGCGGCTTTCCGGTAAAAAGAATCCTGGTCGTCGGGGTCGATCTTTTGCAGTAAGTACTTGCTCTCATCTGCGTTGGCCGAGTAAGCCAGTGCCCGCGCTTGCCACAATACGTGCAGCGAGGTAAACGCGTTTTTCTTCGCGATGCGAAGATTGTCGGCTGCGTTAGAGAGGTGGCCCGAACCAAACGAGAGCAGGCCAAGTGCAACTATGGAGGCCACGAGCAGACCGGGATTCAGCAAGCGCCTCACTCGAATATTCAAATCCCATTGAATGTAGAGTAATAAGCCAAGCAAAATGAGGCCGGTAAAGGTTACTCCCGCCCGCGTCTCTCTGGCAACGCTGGCGTCTGATGCGAACGTGCTTTCAAGAACGCTGAGATTAGCGGCATCAAGGTCGTCCGCGGCTGGGAACAATTTAATCTTTACCAAATCCGACGCATCCCGGTAGGCTTGAATCGCCTGCGGATCGTTGCGCTCGTGAAAATCACGAGCTCTTTGAATCTTTATTTCGTACTCGCCCAGGCCCAACTGCAATTGCTTGATTGGAACGCGCTCCGAATCTCCATAGGTAATGTTCTGCGCGGCGGAGATTAGCGCCTCGGCGGCTTGGATTCGCCGCACCTGATAAGCTTCAGCGGCAGCTTTTCCCTCGCCAGGTTTTGCCAGCAATTCATTCGCTGCTTCAGCATCCATGTCCGCTATGGCAACCTTGATGCTTTGGGCGGCGATAATGCTGGGCGCGGCGTCTCGCCCTATTGTCTGTAGGTCGTTGCGGTGTACTCTTTCGCCCGAAAACAGCGCCGCCAGGAATAGCAAGTCGGCAATGATCAGGGCGATCAGGCCCATTTTCAAGCGCTCCAGCGAGTTCCAATTTCTGCCGACCAATACTAAGGAGGGGGTGGCCGCCACGCGCGTGTCCATTTTAATTCGTCTTAACCGTGATCCGGGTCCAATGGCCCAGAGTCAGTTGATCGCCCGCTTCGAGCGAGGTGTCCACCAGCGGGATTACGTCGGCTCCATTCAGACGCGTTCCATTTGATGAACCGAGGTCGCGGTAGGCCAACAGGCCTTCCGGGGTTAGCGAGATGATGCCGTGCCGGTGCGAGACCGCAGTATCGGCATCAAGTGCGATATCGGGGAATATGGCGCGGGATTCGCTTTTCCGGCCAACTAAGATCGCAGGCCGGTCGATTGTGTAGATAAATGGCTCGGCATCGGCAGGAGCTTCGGGGCTGGTTGCGGCGCGCAGCGTGGGATCCACTGCCACCAGCAGATTGAACGCTTGAGAAGGAGCCGCGATCACAGCAGGCGGAGGTACAGGCAGTGTTTGGGCCGCCGGTCTCGGAAATTGTCCGCTCGTTTGAGTGACAAAGTTGAATCCGCAGATCTCGCAGAAGTTCACGCCGGCCGCAGGTACGGGAGCTCCGCAATCGGGACACGCGCGGCCATTGCTAGGATTGCCGGCGGCGGGAGCGGGGGCTGCACCATTCTGAATCTTTGCGCCGCATTCCGAGCAAAAATCGTTGTCGGCTGATGTGTGCCCTTTCGGGCAAATGAATGTGGTTGCCATAGGTATCAGTTCTTTGGGAGGCGCGTTGTCTTGGTTGAGCGCGTGTCGAGCGCCATTTCATCTTCTTTGGCCACTTGCGCTTTGAGCCTTACGGTTCCAGCATCGGGGTCTTGCACATCCACCACGTTGCGAAGGAGCTTTTCGGTCGCTTCATTGCCCGTTTGATGCGCCACCTGGACCGCTTTCCCCAGCAGGGCAGTGGCTTGTTCTATATCTCCGCGGGAGCGCGCCTCCAGACCTTTGCGGATGGATTCCGCCAACTCCGTCTGCCCGGTGTAGTGCGCCACTACGTTGTCGATCTTGGCGGATTTGGCTTCGTCGTCCGTCCAAATGGCCAAAATCCGCGCCTCGGCGGCCTTCTGCTCCGTGTCGCCGACCGTGTATACGAGGCTGGCGCGGCCGGCCAGTACTTCGTCTCCCACTTCGCCCGGTTTCACTTTTATCGCGAAATGAAAATCGCGCACTTCATCTTTGCCCCATGCGCCGGTGGGATACTCGCGCACCTGCGGCTTTAGCTGGCGGAACCGATTGCTCAAGTCGAGAATGTGCGGGCTGACTTCTTTGCAGAATAGGATCTCCGCGCCCACCGGGCTCCATAGGCGCAGCATGACATCGCCCGCCGTTTTGGACATCGCTTTGCCGAGTATCGTTGTGAAGTCCGATTTGATTTGCGTGGGATGCATGATGATGTCGGCCGTACCGAGGAGGGTATTCGCTATCCGGCGCAGCTCGGCCACTTTCCAATCGGTTCCAATACCGCGGCAATCGCATTGAAAAGCGCCCTCGCAGGCCTTCAAGGCGTGTTGCAGCGCCTTCTCATCGTTCTTGTCGTTCTGTCCGTCGGTGAGTAGAACGGCCTGTTTTAATGCGCTGGGAGCGAAACGGAACTGTTCCAGCGCCGCCATCAGCCACTTCGAAATGAATGTCGCCCCGGCCGCTTTCACGTCCCTGATTTTCGTGATGGCGCGAACCTTGGCTTCCTGCGTGGCCAGCGCCAGTTCGCAAACCGTGCGAGCTTCGCCTTCGCCCAGCACCACAAAGAACGCACAGTCTTCCGGAAGGAGGTGAATGAGCTGGATCATGGCGTTCTTGGCCGCCACCAGCTTTTCGCCTTCCATGGAGCCCGATACGTCGCACATGATTCCGAACAACCGGCCGCCGGTGCCCGGCTGTGTTGCCGCGCCACTTGCACCTTCAACGGCTGTCACGGTCATAATGGCGTGGACTTCATCCGTCCCTTTAGACAAGTATTGGTTCTGGAATACTTCCGCTTTGAAGCTATCGGCCATTCGAATGGTCCTCCGAAACCGGGTGCCGCAGAATTGTGGCGGTGATGTTATCGTGGCCGCCTTTGCCCCGCGCATACTCCACCAGCTCGCGCGATATGGAAAGAGCGCTTGCTCCGGGCATATCGGCGGATGCTACCAAGGCCGCCATCTCCTGTGTATCCTCCGCGTAATTCCACAGGCCGTCGGAACACAGCAGCAACAAACCTCCCGAGCTCAAAGGCTGCTGCACAATCTCGGGCTCCAGGTCTGAAGAGTCGGCTCCCACCCAACGCGTAAGGGCGTGCGAATTGACAGTCTTCAGTGCCTCTGTTCCAGCCTCGCGCGCGGCCGGTGAATTCAGCCACGAGTGATCGCTTGTGATTTGCGTCGCTTCGTTGCCGGTTAGCCAGTAGGCGCGGCTATCTCCAATCCAGCCGACCGTCAGCTTATCGTCCTTAGCAATGGCGGCGACTAGCGTTGTTGAGGGCGCTTCCGCACGCCGTTTTCCTAACTCCGTCACAGCGCCCGTTGCCCGTCGAATAGCGTTCTTGAGCAGATCGATCTCATCGAGTTCCGGATTCGCCAGTTCCTCGCTAAACGCTTGGGCCGCCGCCTGTACCGCTGAGACCGCTGCTTCGTCGGCATCTTGCGACATGGAAACGCCGTCGCATACCACCAGTGCATAAGCGCTGCCGGAACTGGTCAATGCGAAGCGGTCTTCATTCCGGCTGTGCCGCAAACCCCGGTCTGAGACACCCGCAAAATCGTGCAGGAGCTCGATTTCAATGTGGTCGGAGTCCGGCCTCCTTAATCGGCGTCCGCAACCTCCGCAGAAGCCCTCGGAATCCATTTCGCTTAGAGGCGCGCCGCAGGAGCACGCATCGGCCGGAGGCGCAGACCCGCTAATCCGAGTTCCGCAGCCTTCGCAGAATACGTTGTCGTCGGGATTGGTTGTTTCGCAATGCCTACACTGCATGAATTCGAAGACCTTCGTTCAAAATAGTGTCCTGGGGCGGAACAAGTTCGCGCTTTCCACCAGCTTAATGCGTTCTTCGCCGTTGCTCATGCGGGCTAACGCACGGAACGAATGCTCCAGTTCCGCTCGCACGTTTTTTTCATCGAGCGCGCTGCCTAGAATCTTTCCCGGAATGGAGCTGCGTCCTTGAGAACGCAAACAGTCTAGCGCGCCGACCAGCAGTTCCTGACGGAGAACGTGGCGGTTTGCGCCTTCCAGCATTAACGATTCGCAAACCGAGGAGGCGGCTTCTAAATCGGCAACGGGCGGGGTTAAGGTGGCGCGAACCTTTCCATTCAACCCAACCAGGATGCGGGTTGCTTCCACTCTCGACCGGACAAATAGGGCAGAGCTTTGGGGCACTCTTTCCAAGGCGGCGACGGCGGCCTTACGATCTCCTTTAGCCCGCAGACACCGCGCAAGACCGAACGCTGCCGACACCATGGTGGAATCGGTCTGCGAAACTAATTCGTACATATGAATGGCCAAATCGTGGTTGGCCGCCATTTCAGCCGCAAGCCCAACGGCTAGTTTCGGAGCGACTTCCCCAGGCAGGTCGAAGTACACCTGATCGAATAACTTTAACGCTTCCGCCGGTTGCTGCCGCAATAGCAGCATAGTGCCCCGGTACCAGAGCACTCGCCAATCCCAGGCGTCTTCTTTTTCCAAGGCGGTCAGCAGGGTTTCGCCCTCGTCGTACTTCCCTGCGCGCCCTAGCGCGGCTGCCAGGCGTAGGCGAACCTCCCGCGATTTTGTGTTGCGGCTCAATACCTGCCACAAAGCCGCTGTCTTTTTCTCCGTGTCCGGAATGATTTCCGCGTTCGTGATTTCGCGAGAAGTCTTGTCGGTGGAATCAATGGCGGGAATTGGTAATAGCAAGGGATCGGCCTTCACCGGCTCCAGTTCGGCGGCCATCTCGAAACTGAGAATGTCGCCTCCGAAATGTGTGCTCTGCGCTGGCCGGGGCGTGTCCGTCTCTCTTGCGACAACCTCTCGAAGGACGCCTAGCATTTGCTCCGCCATCTCATCGGCAGATTCGAAACGGTCGTCAGCTTTTTGGGCGGTGGCTTTCAGCAGCAGACGGTAGAACGATTCCTGCTGAGCGAATACCGGCTCCTCTTGCGGCGCTGGAAGCGTGTAGCGGTGTTCTTTCGAAAAGCCGCGGATGGAGGTAACCAGCACAGCCAATGTCCGGCCCAGCGTGAAGAGGTCCGATCCCACGGTCGGCCCCTCGCCTGCTTCGGGTGCGCTGTAACCAACCGTTCCGTAGATATCTCCGGCGCCGTCGTCCATTCGCCGGACACCTCCCAGATCAATCAGCTTGACATCGTCTTTCTCAAGCATGAGGTTGTCTGGCTTAAAGTCGCAATAAACCAATCCGAGTTGATGCAAATAGGCGAATGCCGGCAGCACGCGATGAATATAAGCGACAGCTTCGGCTACCGGCAAGGGACCACGTTCCTGCCTGATCTGCTTGATGGTTTTGCCGCCTACGTACTCCATTACAATGAAGCCTTCGGCGCCCTGCTGCACGAAGTTGTGAATGCCTACAATATTCGGGTGCTTGACGGCGGCCAGGAATTTGCGTTCCGCGACAGCCGCCGCCGCGCTCGATTCATCATGGACATTGAGCAGGCCCTTCAAAACCACATAGCGCGAAAGTATCCTGTCGAAAGCCAGATAAATCCAGCCCAAGCCGCCGTAAGCGAGCGCTCCTTTCACCTCATATTGGCCGGCAATTACCTCGCCCGGATGAAGGGTGGGAACCAAGGAGTACCGCTGCCCGCACTTGCCGCAGAAACCCGCTTCGCGCTTCAGCGGATGATTGCATCCGGCGCAGAATCGTTTTCCTTCCGGCACCTTTGGATTGACAAGGATGGCCTTTTCGGGATCGGTCGGTGGAAGTTCAGGAAGAGTGATTAATCCCGCGCCCAGCTGACGCCGTGTCGAACTTCTTGTGGAATGGCGTGTGCGGCGCGAACCTCCCGACGCCCGGCTGCGGGGAGACGATCCCGTACCCGTAGTTATTACCGATACGGAGCTGGACATGGCGCTCCCTCGTGAAATACCGTTGGCCAGCGAACCGTTCGCTCGCTTCATTGCGGCATGACCGCATAAATCGCAGTAGCCTTCGTCGATTTTGCCTGAGCATCCCGGCTGTAAACAGCGCTCGTTACTCATTGGGAATGCCTCATGGTTTATCAGCTGGTTTTTCACCCGACAGAGTTCGCAGCACTCGCTCGTAATCCGCGACTAGAGCAGACGCTTTTTCAAGCGGCGTAGGCCTTTTGAACAACAGTCGAGTGGCTTCGGTCGCTATGCGAGTCAACTCCGGATGCTCCGCGGAGCCCCGCGCACGCGCTTTCGCCTTTAATGCGTCCAGCCTCCCGCGGAGTTCGTTGCGTTCCTTGAGAGGTGTTTGGTTCGCTTGAAGAGCCGCACGCTCATGAAATACGAATGCACTGGCCGCCTTGTTCCATTTTTCCAAACCAACCGCGATAGGGTCGAGCATGCCTTCCTGGAACTTCTCTTCCAACCGCGCGAGCCATTCACGCAGCGTGCCAATCTGGGCCTCCTCCTGCGGCGGCACTGGTTCCGTAAGGCATGTCACTTTCAATTGCCGGTCGTTCCAACTGCTGACGCTTTCCGCATGCAGGTCTTCCAACTGACCCACTAATCGGTGAGCATTCAAAAGACCGGAACTGATCTGATCGCGCAGCGCCTTAACCCTCGTCAATGCCGTCCGCGTCTGATTCAGGACCGGCGTTACGGACCGTTCGAACTCATCCGCCGCGCCCAATGGATCGTCTTCAATCTTGCCCCGAATACCTTCCAAAGCTGCCTCGGCAGCTGCCAGTGTAGGCAGGCTCACTTTCAATTTTTCGCCTTCACTATGGCAGGCAGCCAGCTCACTCATGGCGTTATCCAGGCTCGTGGTCAGGTGTTGCCAGCTGGCGTCCACCGAAAGCACCGCATCGCGCGCCGTGGTGAAGCTCCGCGCCATGGCTCCCATCAGATCTCCCGGCGAGATGGATTCCACATTTTCGCCGGCGCTCGCAAACGTTCGTTGCTCAATGGGGACCGGTACTGCCGGCAGTCTTACGCTTTTGCCGCGGAGTAACGCTTCAATCTCGCGCACTTTCTGTTCCGACCCGAAAATAGACGACATGTTCTGCCGCATCTCGGCAGCGCGGTCTATGGTGCTCTGCAAGGCGTCGAAATGCTCGAACAGCGTACCCATTGCTGCTAAGGCCGGATAGACTCTCGCCGCTGTCACTCCCTTCAAAACGGCTTTCTCCACGCCGTTGCTGCCGGCCAATCGCTGGTAGGTTGGCAGAGAATGCAGATCCATCAGATTCTGAGCCGCCGCGCCGAGGCTTCTCTTCCACAGGGCTAGCTCGGAATCTACTTCGTCAAGAGTCACTGAGCGCCGTCTCCTAACGCTTTGAAGCTCAGCGGCACGAAGGCCGGGTCGCTCGCTTCGGCAATGGCAATTTGCATCTGAAATGCCAGGATTTCCCGCGCCACTGGCGGCCGGTATCCTTCTAAACAAGCTTGCAGGGCTGCCACCGCGCTCGTTTTCTGCGTCCTCTGTGTTCGATACGCTTTCACAGCGAGTGCTTCAGCCGCACCGGGCGTAAGCCAATCGGGCAGCAGCGGCTCCAACGAGCTGAAGTCCGTGTCCATCAGATCCAGCCCGCGCTGTCTACAGAGGAATTGCAGCAGAGCAAAACTCTCTTTAGCATTAGCCGTCGGGAACAGTGGAATTTTGACGTCAACGCGGCCCGGACGCTTCAGATCGACTTCAATCAAATCAGGCCGGCTGGACGCCAGCACCCACAGAATTCGACCCCGATTCTGAGGATCGCTCATCTCTTCGGCAATCATGGAATACACGCGGCCCGACACGCCCGAATCACCGCCCGATTCCCGTTTTCCCAAAGTCTGATCTGCTTCGTCAATGAAGACGTAACAACGGCCCAGAGCACGCAAAAGGCGAAAGATCCTTTCCAGGTTGCCTTCCGTGCTGCCTACCCAGCGGTCTCTGAAATTCTTCAGCTTCACCATGGGAACGGCAGCCTCGCCCGCCAGACACTGCACAAGAAAACTTTTCCCTGTGCCCACTGGGCCGCCAATCAGGTAACCCTTCGGCAAGGCATTCACATCTCCACTGTTCCATAACGCAATATCCTGCCGCAGCCAGGCTTTCACGGCGTCGTGACCTTCCACTGCGTCAAGCGTAAGGCTGCTTTGCACAAACTCCACTAAGCCCTGAGACTCGGTCTGAATAATTTGCTTCTTGACTTCGGCCAGATCGGAATTTCCAGGCGCCTTGCGCGCGTGTTCCAGTTCTTTGATCAGGCTTTCGGTAGCGCTCAACGTCATGCCAACCAGTGCCCCGGCAATGTCCCTTCGGCGCGCACGGTCTTCGCCTATCGCCACCGGGTACTTTGGCGCAATCACATCCAGCGCCTCAAGAATCTCTTCGCTGGATGGCAGCGGAATGGGCACTCTTTGCGCACGTGCATTTCGGGCCAGCAAAGGGTGAATGTCGCTCAGGTTCTCGGTGAGCAGGAACGTGGCTAACGGATGCCCGGTGAGCAAATTATCCATTGACCAGTCGCGCATCAACGTCAGCACTGCGCCCAATTCGTGATCGCCCGCCCCTCCACCCACTGGCGCTATCAACTCGGTGTTCTTCACCAGACACGCCACTTGAACGGTTTGCCTTTGCAGCCGCGCCATATTCCCGCAATAGCGAAAATACTGGGTGAGCGCTTCAATCGCCGCCAGCGGCTGTTTGGCCAACGGCCTTTCCTTCAACGCTGGCCACGATGAGAAGATCTCGCCGCCCTTCTCCACTCTAATGCCGTTTCCTAAGTCGTAGCTTAGGACTACGTCGAAACGGGGCAGCAATACTGCCATTAGAAATTCTGTAAAGCTCGAAAGGCGCGGCGGAGTGCCTGGAATTGTCAACCGGTCTTGAATATTCCCGAAGATCAGGAATTGGTTATAGGCGCCGCTTTCATAAAGGTCCACCAAGCGGCCAGCCCAAACTGGTAATGCCATCGTAGGCTCGCGAAAAGCTTATTCTTTAACGGGCGTCGCGCCGCCTGACACCGGGCCCATGCTCTTTTGCGTAACCGCAGTGCTCTGCGAAGTAGAGGGCATGGGCTCAAGGGCGATCCCCTCGCGCGCGGCGAAATCGGCCAGCGCTTGATCGGCTAACGCATGCTGTTCAGCTTCCTTCAGCAGCACTCCGGTGGAATCTAAATTGTCGCTTGCCACTCGCACGCGTCCGGCCGCCCTCGATTTCTCCTCCTGCACCATGGTCTGAAGACGATCGAGCGTATCGCCTGACCCGCCGATTGTTGTGATCATGCCCGAAGCTGTCTCTGTCAGCGCGGCCAACGACTTCTTGGTCTTCAGATCGCTGATATCGGCTTTGATCGATTCAATCTTCTGCTTGGCAGAGGCTACCGCAACGTCGCGCGCCCGCACAAGATCTTTATACGTGGTCTCGGCTTGTTCAAGCTGCTTGCGGTTTTCCGTTAACTCGGAATCAATGGTCTGCAGGCGCAATGCATATTGCCCCGCGGCCGCGCGGTTGCCTATGCGCAGGTTAGCCGACGTTTTCGCCCGCATGTCCCCTTGAACCGACTCAAGCTTGCGAACCTGCGCCATCAGGCGTTCGCACAGCGCCGCGTGTGAAATCAGACCTTGGTTATAGCTGGCCAACTGCTTGCGCAGATTCTCGCTCTCGTTTTCGAGCAGCGCTTCCGGGTTCGCCCGCTCTGCCCTCGACACCGCTCGGCCAAATATTCCGCGAAACAGGTTTCCAATCCTCTTAAACATATGTATATCCTTGGCCTTAGAGCTACTTCTGGCATTATTGCAAAGCGGGAGTTTGGGCGCACCCGTGTTAAACTTCGCGGATGAATTTCCCAGCGCTCCTCGTCCTGTTCGTGTTTTGCAATGCCGGATTTGCCCAAACAGTAATACGCGCCCGCGATCTGGGAGTTCCATTTGACGGCAACCCTGGCGCTTTAAATGCAATCACGGACGTGAAAGGCGTGGAAGTGGGCAATGCAACGCTGGTCAGCGGCAATGGCAAACTAGTTGTCGGCCAAGGTCCGGTGCGCACTGGCGTCACGGTAATTTTTCCTCGCGGCCGCACCGATGCCGACCCCGTCTATGCCGGCTGGTTTTCACAAAATGGCAACGGCGAGATGACGGGTACCACCTGGGTGGAGGAGTCCGGCTTTCTGGAAGGGCCGGTGGCTATTACCAATACTCACTCGGTGGGTATGGTGCGCGATTCCATCATCGCCTGGTCGGTCGAAACCGGCCGCATCGCCCTGCAGCCTTGGTCGCTGCCGGTTGTTGCTGAAACCTGGGACGGCTATTTGAATGACATAAACGGGTTCCATGTCAAGCAATCTGATGTGTTCGCGGCCATAAACGCCGCAAAGAGCGGTTCGGTTCCCGAGGGAAACGTGGGCGGAGGCACCGGCATGGTCTGTTATGGCTTCAAGGGCGGAGACGGCACTGCTTCGCGCGTCCTATCCGCCGAAGCGGGCGGATATACCGTGGGCGTTCTAGTGCAGTGCAATTGCGGAAGGCGTCCGCAACTCACCATCGCCGGAATCCCAGTCGGTAAGCTCATTCCCGCCGCTGCCAGCAAAGCGCTGCTGGAGCGCGAGGTTACCGGGGACGTCGGCTCCATCATTATTGTTGTTGCTACGGACGCGTCGCTTTTGCCTACCCAACTGAAGCGGCTGGCCCGGCGCGCAACGATGGGGCTCGCCCGCACGGGATCGAGTTCCGGCAACTCCTCGGGTGACATCTTCATTGCCTTCTCCACTGCCAATCGCGGGGCGGACAAAGAGCCAGGTCCGAATCCGGTGTTGACGGTTTCGAATGAGCGCATCAGTCCTCTGTTTCAGGCAACCGTGGAAGCTACCGAAGAAGCGATTGTCAACGCCATGGTGGGTGCGCAAACCATGACCGGAGTGGACGGGCATACGATTGAAGCGCTGCCGCACGACAAGTTATCGGAATTGATGAAGCGCGCTCATGCGTTCTAGGCGGTGGGAGCGCTCAGCAGAGAGCTCACCAATGGACCCAATTGGAGGAAATCGGCAAGGTTGGTCGGTTTCCTGAAGAAAACAGCGTTAAATTGTTCAACCAGAGCACGGTCGCGCTGGCTTTCGGCCGAACTCATGATGATGATCGGGATATCGGCGCAATCCGGATGAGCGCGAATCGTGCGCACTACGTGCTCGCCATCCAGCCGGGGCAGATTCTGATCGATCAGCGCTAGTCCGGGACAATCGTTCGCGGAGCTCATTAGGCCGATCGTTCTGATTGCTTCTTCGCCGTCGGCCACAGTGTGCAGTTTGAATAGGATTCCAGCTTCCTGGAGGGCCATTTCGACCAGGTAAACATCTGCCTGATTGTCTTCAGCGAGGAAAACAGTCAAGCTCGGCTTGGGGGCGTCTGCCATTCGCGAACTATTCAACAAGCTTGAGTATAGAGGGTACTTAGAGCTGATACGGCGCGGCGAGCGTGACGGTCACGATTGCGCGGCCCGCTCGAGTTCCGCGATATCGATCTTCTTCATCTGCAGCATGGCCTGCATCGCCTTCGGATGCTTGATGAGGTCCGGCAGCCGCGTGGGCAAATCTGCCAGAAGAGGCCGTTCCGAACAGCTAACCTTTGCCCTGATTCTCCGTCTAAGCGGCAGCCATGCGTTACGCTCTTCGCACGCTTCGACGTTCTCCCGGTTTCGCAATCATCGCCCTGCTGACGCTTGCCCTGGGCATTGGCGCCAACACAGCCATTTTCAGCTTCGTAAATGGTGTACTTCTCAAGCCGCTGCCCTATCGAGATCCGCACAGCATTGTCATGGTATGGGAAAAGCCGCCCGGCGGCCTGCGCAACGGAATTTCGACCCTCAATTTCCTGGATTGGAAAAGCCAAAACACCGTCTTTGAAAACCTGGCTGCCGTGCGCTTCGGGGGCATGACATTGACCGGCTCCGGTATACCGGAGGAGATACCTGGTTCACACGTATCGGCAGGCTACTTCAATGTATTCGGGGTGCGCGCCGCTCTGGGCCGCACGTTTGCTTCCGGCGAAGATCAAGCGGGAAAATCGCAGGTAGTGATTCTAAGCCACAGGCTTTGGCAGACGCACTTCGGTTCCGATCCGCATATCATCGGGCGCAAGCTTATTTTGAACGGAAAACCGTGTACTGTAATAGGCATCCTTCCGGCCAATGGACCATTTGAAAGGTCGTGGGCGCAGCTCTGGCTTCCGTTTGAATTCGAGGCGAGCGACATGACGCGAGACTATCACTGGTTCATTTCTTATGCGCGGCTGAAGCCCGGCGTCACGTTGGAGAAGGCTAAAGCGCAGATGGACATGATCGGGGCGCGAATTGCCTCTGCCTATCCGAAGTCGAATAAGGGCTGGGGCGTAACAGTGGAGCGATTTGAAGATCGGGTGACCGGTCCGCAATTGCGCCAGTCGCTCTATGTGCTGCTGGCGGCGGTGGGAGCCATTCTGCTGATCGGCTGCGCCAACCTGGCCAACTTGACCCTGGCGCGCGGAGTCGGACGTGAGCGCGACATGGCGGTGCGGGTCTCGCTGGGGGCCGGGCGCTGGCACATCATCAGGCAAGTATTGGCCGAAAATTTGCTGGTTGCCTTGAGCGGAGGGATATTGGGGCTGGGGCTTGGATACGCCATGATCAAAGGCCTTGTGTGGCTGGCCCCGCCGTTCTCTCTTCCTCAGGAAGCGGATGTTTCCATCGACGGCGCCATCCTTTTATTTACGCTGGCCATTTCCGTCTTCACCGGGCTGCTGTTTGGCTTAGCCCCCGCTATTCATGCGAGCCGTTTGGATCCCGCCGGGTCTCTGAAGGAGTCAGGCCGTTCAAACACCAGCGGAACCAGCGGCGCGCGTTTCCGGAACGCGCTGATTGTGAGCGAGGTGGCGCTGGCTTTTGTTCTTCTCAGCGGCGCCGGATTATTGATTCGAAGTTTCTTCCGGTTGCAGCAGGTGGACACAGGATTCGACAGCGCCAATGTCATTACCGCTCGATTGCCGATAGCGCGGACCAGATATCCGCAGGCCACTCAGCTGCAGGATTACTTGCGAACGCTCGACCAAAGGGTGCGTACCGTTCCGGGCGTACGCGATGTGGCATTTACCAATGTGCTTCCCATGGAGGGTTGGGGCGACGGCATGCCTTTCCAAATTGCCGGGCATCAATTTGTGGACATTGCTAACCGCCAGGCCTGTTTTTATAAGCGAGTTTCCGCATCGTATTTCCGGACGCTCGGAATCCACCTCTTGCGCGGACGCACCTTCACGGAACGGGATGTGAAGGGAAGCTTGCCGGTCACGGTAATCGACGAAGCGATGGCGAAGCGCTACTTCAAGGGCGAGGATCCCATCGGCAAGCGAATTCTCATTGAGGAAATACTTTATGGACAGCCAGGTCTGGGGCCGGAGATTCCCTGGCAAGTGATCGGGATCGTTGCCGACGAACAGGTGAACGATCTGGCTGATGGGAAGAGTCCCGGCGTCTATGTGACCTTTGAGCAAAGCCCGACCACCGGAGCCGCTATGGTGGTCCGGGCCGCCGGTAATCCAGAGGCGCTGAGTTCGTCGCTGCAGGCAGCCGTCCACGACATCGACAAAAATCAGGCGTTAGCCGACGTTCGAACACTGGAGCGAATTAAAGCTGAGAGCGTGTCGAGCGATCGCATGCAGACGATGCTTCTTGGCATCTTCGCGGGGGTTGCGCTTCTGCTGGCGGCAATCGGAATCTACGGCGTGATCGGTTATTCGGTGACTCAACGGGTGCATGAGCTTGGAATTCGCGCCGCCTTGGGCGCGAGCCGCGGCGGTTTGCTGGGGATGGTGATTGGACGCGGAATGGCGCTCGCCGGCGCTGGACTTGCACTTGGAATAGCGGGCTCGCTGGCGCTTACCAGGTTGCTTGGCAATTTGCTCTTCGGAACTTCGCCGGATGATCCCCAGACGCTGATTTTAGCTGCCGTGGTTCTGGCCGGCGTGGCATTCCTCGCTTGCTTTATTCCGGCCCGGCGCGCGGCGAATGTCGACCCGATGGTGGCGTTGCGGCACCAATAAGAGTTGCAGTAGCTTGCTCGTATTCACCTAATTCCCAGTCGCCCAATATCCGGTCTTTGCATACACTCGAAGACTCTTGTCTTTGACCTCCACCCTGATCGTCCGGTATTTACCATCCACTGAATCGTTGGATGGGGAATAAGCGATTGTATATCGTTCCCGCTCGTCGTCGAAGGCGCGCCGAATCCCGGCAAGCAAATCGTTGTTGTCGTGGAAGTAAATGCCGCCGGTCGCCCGTGCCAGTTGGGCCAGGGCGCTACCATTTTCCCACGCCACCGTATCCTCGTCCTTTATCATTTCGTTCAGCGTGCGCACGTGCATCCAATTGGAATCGCCGGAATGGGATGCATCTCCCAATCCGGTCAACGCGGGCGTGTACACTCCGCGAGAATCAATGGCATACACAACGACGTTATTTTTCTGCGCCAGCCGCAGCAACTCATCCAGTAGCGGCTGAGTGTCACGCTCGGTAAACCGGAACTCCGGGTCGTTCGGGAAATAGGCTCGCGCAATTCCAACCAGTTCCCGGCCCGGAACAAGATTGAATCCGTCGGAGATCAGTATAAGAGTTCGCTCTGTTGGCATGCTGGCCATGCTTACGATAATGTTTTTTAACTCCTGCTCGAAGAGGCGCGTGAGGATGGCTGTCCGTTCCGCTCTTGAAGTGATGAACATCTGAACCTGATGCTTAAGATCCAGCGCCGGAATCGGTATTTGGCCGCTCAGCATTTTCCGTAAAGTGTCGGCCTCAAAAGCGATTCCCGACAATTCGCCATCCAAGATGCCGCTCTGGAATTTCTTGCTCGCCAGCGCCGACAGCACCAGGGACGGATCACGCGTGGAATCCTGAATCACCTCAATCTGACGGCTCAAGTTCATCAACGCATATTGCGCCTTTCCGTCACGTTCATATTGGAAAAACTTCGTCAGTGCGCGGCGCGCCTGGGTCACATTGCCGAAACCTGAATGCAGCGTGTCCACGCAAACAAGATAGGTGCGAGTGGGCGAATCCGGCCCCGCTCCGCCGCGCGCCGCTGCTGAAGTCCCACTGACAATGCTGCCCGCTGCCGGCGGATTGGTTATCTCTAACGAAGCATCATAGGTTTTGCTGAAGGCTACGATGCGCTGTGGTATTCCGTCCTCAAAGACAATGAAGCTGGACTTTTCCAGACCCGAGACGGGATGACCCTTCTTGTCTGTGACCACGGCCGGCACAAGTACCTGTCTCACGTTCGTCTTGATCGTGGGGAGAGTGGATGCAGAATCCGGCTGTGAACTGGAGCGGACCTGGCCTTCAACAGGCCCGGCTGCGCTAAAGAGCTCGCCCAGAAGAAAGAAGCCAAACGCGGCGGCAACTAAGCGGTAACTCACGGAAACCATTTCATCCTAGCGCTCCTCAGGCCAGTTCTACTCCGGAGGAAGCCAGCGCGTCGTCAATCTCCAGGAAAAGATCGGCCTGGATCTTATAAAAATCGTCGATGTCGGCGGTCAGAGCATAGGCGAATATTTCCAAAGCAAATGAAGCAGACGTAAGATTGCTCAAGCGGATGGGTGAAGGGCCGCTTCCATTCTTTTGTCGTTCTTCAGCAGTTTCGCCAGCGTTTCCATCAATCCGCGTATTTTGTCCTTCGGAGTGGCGCGCTTGATTTGCAGCGTGGGATTAAAGAGAATCTTGTCGCGGACGGCATAGTTCTCTAGGTTCATGCCGGCGAACGCCGAGTTTGGAATGCTCATGAGCGTTCGGGCGAGAGTGCGGACGCGCGTGGAGCGCATGCCAATGTCTTCCACTGTTCCCAACACGCCGCCAAAGTTGCCGAAGTCCCCAACCATGACCGGTCCGTCGCCGATCACCGACACGCCGCCGAATACATTTGCGATGGTGCCTTGTGCGGCCAAAGCAACGGCAATGCCGCCGACACCGAGGCCGGCAATCATGGTGGTCATGTTATAACCCCAGTTATCTAGGACAAGAATGGCCGCCACCGCAAAGATCGCCGCCTTAGCCACTCTGCGCCCCAAATAGATGAGCGAGTGCGACACAACCCGCTGTCTGGGATCGAGTAGCGTCTCAATGCGAACGAGAAAGAGATCCACCAAGTTGACGAAACACCACGCAAACGAAAAAACGACAACCAGCAGAATGGCACGTCCAATGTAAAGCCGGCTGAGCGCCGAAGGGTCGATGAATTGTTCAACTACTCCGAAGGCCATCGCGGAGAGGAAAACGAGCCAAGGCTGAAGCAGCGACGTTACCCAAACCCAGCGGCTGGTTGATCCCAGGTGGGCGGTAAACCTTTGAATCAGCCCGATCAAGAAGTGTCCGGCTAGCCGGAAGAAAAAGAAGATTATCGCCGCGAAAGCGACCAAAGCGATCCACTTCCAAATAGGGGTTTCTAGAATTTGAATCGAGACCAGGAAACGCGGCAAGCGTGCCTCAATGGCCGATTCGGTACTGGTGGGCGTAAGTGCCGGGATCGCGGAAACGGTAGCAGGAGAGAAGAGCCAGACTTCCGCTCCGGGCTGGAGCGCAACTCGCTCCAGTTCGATGCTGAATGTGCTTCCATTTCGCGGAATGGCGGCGATCTGCTCCAACGAAGGATTCGCGTCGGAGGGGTTTCCTTCCGGAGACTGGCTGAGCTGAAGAACGTTAAAGCGGCTCTCGGAGTTCAGGATCGATTCAAGTTGTCTGGCGAGCCGCGGACCCGTACCGGCACGTTCTTTGGCAGGCAGTTGCCGAAGATCGAGGTACTGCGCGGCGCGGGCATAGTTTCGGGCATGGCAGGATTCGAGAAAGGCCGTGACGGTGGAACGGGGATTGGTGCGGTTGAGTGGATCGGCGATCGGCTTGGAAGCGGCGGTTTGCGCCCGGAAACAACCTGGGAGAAGCAGCAGGATGCAAACCAGCGAGCGGAAATGAGGTCTCATCCACTAGATTAACTGGGTCCACAGGCACGATTTTGGCGGATGTCCGGCCCTTCTGACCGAACTTCATCACACATGGATTTTAGCTGAGCCGCGCACGCAGTAAGCGGTCTGATGACGAAGGCGGGCTAAAGTCAATTCAAAGACATTTTGCGCAGCAGCTTGAAATCTTCGAGCATCTTGCCGGTTCCGAGCACAACCGAGGCCAGGGGCTCGTCGGCCATCAGCACAGGCATGCCGGTTTCGATGCGTATCCGCTCGTCGAGGCTTTTCAACATCGACCCGCCGCCGGTCAGTATTATGCCTCGTTCGCTGATATCGCCGCTGAGTTCGGGCGGCGTGTGTTCTAGCGCGGTCCGGATAGCACTGACAATGGTGGTGACGCAATCGGCCAAGGCCTCGCGGATTTCGTCGTCTTCGAGCGTAATCGATTTGGGCAAGCCGCAGATTAGGTCGCGGCCCTTGACGGTGATTTTCTTGCTGTCCGTAAGATGATAGGCGGAGCCGATTTCCATCTTAATGCGCTCGGCCGTCCGCTCGCCGATCAGGAGGCCGTATTTCTTTTTCACGAAATCGGATACTGCCTCGTCCATCTGATTTCCCGCCATGCGGAGCGAACGCGAATAAACAATGCCGGAAAGGGAAATCACCGCAATATCGGTAGTTCCGCCGCCGATATCCACCACCATGTTTCCGCCCGGTTCGGTCACCGGCAAGCCAGCGCCCAGCGCAGCCACCATGGCCTGCTCCACCAGATGAACCTCGCTCGCCTTGGCGCGGTAGGTGGAATCGAGAACGGCGCGCTTCTCCACCTCCGTGGTTTCGCTGGGAACTCCGATCACAATGCGCGGATGGACCAACTTTTTCCTCTTATGAGCCTTCTTGATGAAATAGGTGAGCATCGTCTCCGCCATCTTGAAGTCTGCGATCACTCCGTCGCGCAGAGGTTTCACCGCGGTTACGTTGACCGGCGTCCGGCCCAACATTTCTTTCGCATCGGTGCCGCAGCCGACGACTTCACCGGTTTGGCGGTTAACCGCAACTATCGATGGCTCATTCAATACGATGCCTTTGCCCGCGATGTATACCAACGTATTGGCGGTACCCAGGTCGATTGCTAAATCCGAAGAGAAGACTCGAAAAAGGGAGCGATAGGTCATTTCAATGAACTAAGTGAACCGATCAGGCATTGGATCTCAGACCAATACTTAAATTTTTTTCTGAGGAGGTAGTACAACGGTTGTATGAGGAAACTCGCCGTTTTGTGCGCTGTTGCTGCGTTGTCCGTTTCGGCTCAAGACTGGGCCCGCCAGCAGTTGGAGAAGTCTCCCAGGCATCGCGAATGGGTCACGATTAGATACGGCGATCGCGCGGTGGAAACGTTTGTCGCGTATCCGGAAAGAAAGGATAAAGCGCCGGTGGTGCTGGTGATCCACGAGATTTTTGGGATGACCGATTGGGTGCAGGAAGTAGCCGATGAATTCGCTGCCGCTGGCTACATCGCCATCGCGCCCGATCTTCTCTCGGGTGCGGGACCGGGCGGCAAGGGCAGCAGCAGCTTTCCCCAGGGAGAGGCGACAAAGGCAGTGAGCGGATTGAACGCCGAACAAATTACTGCCGATTTGAACGCGGTGGCGGATTACGCGCTGAAACTTCCTGCCGCGCAATCCAAATTGTATGTGGCCGGGTTTTGTTGGGGCGGTGGTCAGAGTTTCCGCTTCGCCACGAACCGGCCCGATCTGGCGGCGGCGTTCGTTTTCTACGGACCGCCGCCGGACAAAGACGCAATGGCCCGCATAAAAAGTCCGATCTATGGCTTTTATGCGGAGAATGACGAGCGGATCGACGCAACCATTCCAGCCGCGACGGCAAGCATGAAAGAGCTAGGTAAAATTTACCGGCCGGTAGTTTATAGAGGAGCTGGCCATGGGTTTATGCGAGCGGGCGAGCAACCGGATGCTACCCCGGCAAATGCTCAAGCGCGCACAGAGGCCTGGAAGCGTCTAAAATCAACGCTTAAATAAGGCCTTCAGTGCGCGCTTCTCCTCCGAATACCGCCGTTGCAGCCTACCTCCGAATGTGAAATAGGCCGCACGGCTTTGCTTGATACAGTATGTAAGATTTACGTTGTGATTGCAAATCTTTCTCTGTGAAAATTAATTAAAGTTGTCGAATTCACGGCCAGGTCAGTTCAAAGCCTGGCTGCTCAAAGAACGCATCGCGCGCTCCTCTATTTGGGGTGAGATACTATACCAACTTCACCAGCATGAAAACCAATCGCAGAAGTTTCCTGGTCGCCAGCGGATTAAGCGCCCTAAGCGCCGCCCGCGCCGCTGGATCAAACGACGCCATTCGGGTGGGCGCCATCGGTTGCGGAGGACGGATGCGGAGTGTGCTCGACTCGGCCATTAAGACCGGCCGGGCATTCGACATTCTCGCCGGGTGCGACGTGTACGAACCGCGCCGCGAGGAGATCCGGGTGCGATCCAACAATCTCGCCAGCACTCACCTCGATTACCGGGAAGTGCTCGACAAAAAAGAGATTGACGCCATCTTCATCGCCGCGCCCGATCACTGGCATGTTCGCATGGCCTCGGAAGCTCTGGCCGCGGGCAAGGACGTCTATCTGGAGAAGCCCGTTACGCACACCATTGAGGAAGGCGATGCGCTCATCAAAGCCGTGCATGATTCCAAGCGCATTTTGCAGTGCGGTATGCAGCAGCGGAGTTGGGGCCATTTTGCGGACGCAGTGGATTTAATCCAGGGCGGTAGCATTGGCCGCATCACCCGCGTGCGAACTTTCTGGTATCAGAACTATCAGCGCCGCACGCCGCCCCCGCTGATTGACACGCAACTTCTCGATTGGAAGCGCTGGCTCGGTGCCGCGCCCGACCAACCCTATATGCAAGACAAATATCTGAACTGGCGTTGGTACTGGAATTTCGGCGGCGGTGCCATGACCGACCTCTTAACCCATTGGATCGACGTTGTCCATTGGGCCATGAAGAGCCCGACGCCGCAGTTGACTCAGGCCATGGGCGACAAGTACCTCTTTGACGAGTGGGACTGCCCCGACACAGTGCAGGCCATCTTCCGATACCCCGAATTCGAAGTCGGCTATGAAGGAACTATGGTCTCTTCCATTGATGACGGCGGCTTGGAGTTTCGCGGTACCAAGGGGACCATCAAACTCGACCGTGAGGGCTTTGCAGTCCATCGCGAGCAGATCAAGGGTGAGAATCCAGTGCTCAAAGAACGCAGCGTCGAAGATGGCACCATTACCCATGTGGGCAATTTCTTCGACTGCCTGCGCGACCGGAAAGAACCGAATGCTCCTGTCGAAACTGGCGTGGCAGCGGCTCGCGCGGGCCATTTGGCCAATGCCGCTCTCCGCAAGGGCGAGAAAATAGTTTGGCCGATGAAGGCTACCGCCTAGCCCATGGGGTGAGCTGTTCGGCGGCGGCGTTTAGAGATGCTCGGCAGGGCTTTACCATCACTAAGGGTTATATGAAAGATTCAATACTCTTAGAAGGTACCGTCACCGGGGCTGTCCGCGCTTGGCTCAAGTTAGAAGGCCTTTCCGTTCTTCTCCTTAGCATTCTCATTTACCGGAATTGTTTCTCCAGTTGGTGGATGTTTTTCGGGCTGCTGTTGCTTCCCGACTTGTCGATGCTTGCCTACCTTGTCAACCCGCGGGTCGGAAGCGTTTCGTACAACATCGTCCACAGTTATGTCGCGCCAGTGGCGATGGCCAGCGCGGTCCTCGCTTTCCAAAAGTCTGGCTTATTGCCCTATATCTGCATCTGGACCGCCCATATCGGCATGGACCGGCTTCTCGGTTACGGTCTGAAATATCCGGCGGCGTTCGGGAGTACTCACCTGGGGATGCTTGGAAAACGAAAACCCGCGGAGTAATTGCCGATTTTCTATTCTTCGGTATATTGCGCCCGGTTCGAACTTATAGTATGCTTCCCATAAATGCCTTATGGGAAAAGAAAAGACCGGGGATCTGTTGCAAGGCACTCTCGACATGCTCATTTTACGGGCATTAACCAGCAGCGCTAAACATGGTTACGCCATTGCGGATTTGATTCATCAGCGCTCCGAAGATGTGTTGCGTGTAGAAGAAGGCGCGCTGTATCCGGCCCTTCACCGCTTAGAGCTGCGCGGATGGCTGACCTCGGAGTGGGGTGTTTCCGAAAACAACAGACGTGCCAAGTTCTACCGGCTCACCGCTGCGGGACGCAAACAGCTAACCAAAGAGAGCGAACAATGGTCGCGGCTGGCAACGGCTGTAACCCGCGTGATGGAGACGGCCTGAAATGAGCCTCATCACCAACATTTGGCTGCGAATAAAAGCTCTGATCCGTTGGCGGCGGCTCGACCGCGATCTGGAAGAGGAGCTGCGCCTGCATCTGTCGTTGCGGGAGGAAAGGTACCAGGCTTCGGGCATAGCAGACAGAGAGGCGCGATCCGCCGCGCGGCGCGATTTTGGAAATGTGACTGGATTTAAGGAGATTTGCCGGGATATGTGGTCATTCGTGTTCTTGGAAAGTGTTTGGCAGGATTTGCGTTTTGCGGCGCGTACATTGCGCAAGGAGCCGGGCTTCACGGCCATGGCGATTCTATCGCTGGGCCTCGGAATCGGCGCCAACTCCGCCGTCTTTACACTCACAAACGATCTGCTGCTGAAGAGTATCCCGGTTCGAAATCCAGGTTCTCTGGTGTCCTTTGGAAAAGCGGAAGGCAGCGGAGTACTTGGCGGAATCAGCGGCTCGTTGGATATCTTTCCATACGACTTCTACAAGCGGATAAGTAATCGGCGAGACGTTTTTGACGGTATCTGCAGCGA
Organism: Bryobacterales bacterium; assembly: GCA_963718465.1. Lineage (GTDB taxonomy): Bacteria > Acidobacteriota > Terriglobia > Bryobacterales > Bryobacteraceae > Bog-105. Next base: position 78,335 of record CAVQZK010000027.1, read on the forward strand.
TGGTAGTTTTCCGGTCACAGTGAACGTGAGACCGGGCGATTCCTCGGGCCCCAGCGGGCAAGCTTTCGCATCCCTGATCTCGGGAGACTTTTTCCAAGTGCTCGGCGTTAATCCGGTTATCGGGCGCGCCATCGACTCCGCCGATGCGGATCAACCCGGCCGTCAGCCGGTGGCCGTCATTAGCCATGATTATTGGCTCCAGCGTTTTTCAGGAGACCCAGCCGCCGTTGGCCGCTCAATCATTGTGAATAGAACCCTCTTTACGGTAATCGGCGTGGCGCCTCCGAAGTTTTATGGATTCAGGCTCGATACCCGGCCCCCCGACATGTGGCTGCCCATCACCATGCAGGAACAAGCCATGCTCCGGCCTACGCTCCTGGATCGTAACGGTGCCTATTGGCTTCACATGGTAGGCCGTTTGAAACCCGGAACCAGCATGAAACAGGCGCAGGAATGGCTCAAGCTTGAGCTCCGCCGGTACATGATCGATTCGGAGAATCCGAATGCAGAACGCCGCGAGGAGATCGATCGGTCATTTATCGAGCTCGTACCCGGCGGCCGGGGCGTTTCGCCGCTCCGCGGTATCTATGCCGAGCCCTTAGCCATTCTGATGGGAATTGTCGTGCTTGTGCTGCTGATCACCTGCGCGAACCTGGCGAATTTTTTCCTTGCGAAAACGGCGGCCCGCGGAAAGGAGATCTCAACGCGCTTGTCTTTGGGCTCATCGACGTCGCGAATCGTTCGACAGATGCTCACCGAAACACTGCTGCTTTCTTTTCTCGGTGGAGGAGTAGGTTTGCTGTTTGCCGCCTGGGGAACACGCGCCCTGATCCACTTTGTGTCCGCCGGAGCCATGCGGACGCCTTTTAATCCCAACCCCGATCTGGGCGTTCTGGGGTTTACTTTCGGTATCTCCTTGCTCACCGGGCTGATCTTTGGTGTGGCGCCGGCTCGGCGGGCGGTGAACATGAATCTTTCCCGTAGCCTGAACGCCAGTTCGCGCAGTGTGGCCGGCGATGGAGGTCGAGCCGGACGATTTCCGCTTTCCAAAGTGCTTCTGACTACTCAGGTAGCACTCTCGCTTATCTTGCTGGCTGGAGCGGGCCTGTTCGTGCAGACACTGCGCAATCTAGCAAACCAATCGCTTGGATTCAACCAAGCCAACTTGATTGAGGCAGACCTGGATTTTAGATTGGCAGGCTATAAACCGGAGCAGTTGAACGGCTTATACGAGCGCTTACTGTCAGATCTCAGTTCAATTTCCGGTGTTCGCTCGGTATCTCTGTCCGCCAGGCCGCCCATTAGCGGAGGAAGTTGGAACTTAGATGTCTTTGTCAAAGGCCATGTGGCGCGGCCGCACGAGGATCTGTCCAGTTTCATCGACGCCGTCACACCCGGCTACTTTGAAACTGCCGGTACTCCGCTAATGCAGGGTCGCGTCGTTGGGCTTGAGGACACGGCGCGTTCCGCCAAAGTTGTTGTGGTGAATCAGGCGATGGCCAAAAGGTATTTTCCGGATGGCCACGCACTCGGCAAATACATCGCGCTTAGCGATGACGACTTGAAGGGCGACTGGAAAATCGTCGGCATCGTAAAGGATGGAAAATACAAGAGCGCGCGGGAGAAGCCGCAATCCATGGTCTTTCTGCCGCTTCGTCAACTGTCGGGCGAGGATCTCTTCGCCAGCTGCCTATTGCTGCGCACCTCGAGCGATCTCCGGCAGATGTCCGGCCAACTCCGGCGGGCGTTGGCTCAGATAGACATTAACATTCCAATAACGAAATTGACAACGGTGAGCGACGAGGTTGATCAATCGATGGCTCGCGAGGTTTTGATCTCGCGCCTTTCCAGCTTTTTCTCATTGCTGGCCCTGCTATTGGCTTGCATTGGGCTTTATGGAGTGATGAGCTTCAACGTAGTGCGCCGCAAGAGCGAAATAGGCATCCGTATGGCGCTCGGCGCGGAAGCGGGCGCTGTTCTCTGGATGGTTTTGCGGGAGACGTTGGTCCTTCTCGGGGTTGGAATCGTGATTGGAATTCCATCCGCTTTGATCGCCACGCACCTTGTCAGAAGTCAGCTTTTCGGGCTTAATTCTTCCGACCCCTTGACCATCTCAGCCGCTGCAATCGCGATTATATTGGTCACTGTTCTGGCGGGCTATGTGCCGGCGCGGCGCGCCACTAAAGTGGACCCCCTGGTGGCCCTCCGCTACGAATGACTGTCGCAGGGGACCCTCGACTAAACTGGAGATAGTGTTAGTCAGCATCTCCCCCCAGCCCGAGCGGCCGCGTTGGTTGCGCGCTCCGGCGCCTGTTGGCGAAAACTATCGCGAACTAAAAGAAATTGTCACCCGCTTGAAGCTTCACACGGTATGTGAAAGCGCCGCTTGTCCAAATATCGGCGAATGTTGGAACCGCCGCACCGCGACTTTTATGATTTTGGGAAATGTTTGCACGCGCCGATGTGGTTTTTGCGCCGTGCAAAAAGGCCCGCCCCTCGTGGTCGATTACGACGAGCCGCGGCGCGTGGCCGAAGCCTGCGCCACGCTTGGATTGCGTTATGCGGTTGTGACCAGTGTCAACCGTGACGATCGAAAGGATGGCGGCGCGGAATTATTCGCCCGCACCATCGAAGCTATTCGGGAGCAAGTGCCGGGCTGCAAAGTGGAAGTGCTCGTGCCTGATTTCCAAGGATCGCGCAGTGCAATGGAAATTGTAATGAATGCGGGGCCCGACGTGCTGAATCACAACACGGAAACGGTTCCGCGCCTTTACCGGCAGGTTCGGTTGGGAGCGCGCTACCAACGCTCGCTCGATATGCTCCGCTATGCCAAGAGCCTTCGCCCCGGCACGCCCACCAAATCGGGCTTGATGCTCGGCTTAGGCGAGACTGAAGACGAAGTGCTGCAGGTGATGCGCGACCTGCGCGATCACCGCGTCGATATCCTCACGCTCGGCCAATATTTGCGGCCGTCGGCAAAGCATTTGCCTATCATTCGGTACGTGCCGCAAAGCGAATTCGATGAGCTCAAAGGAGCGGGCATGCGGCTTGGCTTTGCGCATGTGGAAGCGGGGCCGCTGGTGCGCAGTTCTTATCACGCCGACGCTGCATCCACTCAGTGAACCGGTAAGGCAATGGTGGCGACGCAGCCCGCGCCATCGGTGGCGTTACGCAAGGTCAGCACGCCGTTGTGCGCTTCGGCAATCTGCCGGCTCAGCACCAGGCCGATGCCCGAACCGCCGCGTTTGGTGGTGAAGAAGGGCACGAATAAATTGGCGGTATTCGATAGCCCTGGGCCTTCGTCGCGGATTTTAATCTCCACCGTCGAACCGATATTTTCGTGCCGGACAAAGACCCGGCCGCCGGTTACCTCGGCCGCGTCCACTGCATTGCGAATCAGGTTGATCAACGCCTGCTCCAGTTGATCGCCGTCACCCTGAATCGTCAACGGCGGACATTCTTCGAAGAAGACCGGCATGCGGGTTTCAATGCTGGTGGCGCGACGCAAAAGCGCATTGATCTCCACCGGGCCGAATTTTGGCGCGGGCAGCTTGGCCAGCCGCGCATACGAACTCATGAACCGGCTCAGCGATTCCGACCGGTTCGCAATCACGTTCAACCCGCGCGCCATGTCTTCGTTCCAATCGTCGGGTTTGGGGTCGGCTCGCAGCAGGTTCTCCAAGCTTTGGGCGATTGATTTGATTGGCGTCAGGGAGTTGTTCAGCTCATGTCCGATCACGCGAACCAAGCGCTGCCAAGCCTGGAGTTCCTCGACGCGCAGCGGACGAGTCAGGTCGGTCACTACCACCAGTTGGTGCGGGATGCCGCCTTCCCGGAACTGGCTGCGGCGGATGCCCCAGCGGCCGGTTGCGCCAGGAAACGATCGCTGCACCGTCTGGTCGGGTACGCCGGCCAGATACTCGCCAAGCCCAAGGCTGGTGGCGTCACGGGCCAGCAGCCGTTCAGCGGGCTGCGCCAGCAGTTTTTCGCCCGCGTGGTTCACCAGGCGCAATTGCTGCTGCGGGTCGAAGGCGAAGACAGCCACCTCAATCTCCTCCATCACTTTGCGCAGCAGCGCGGTGGCTTCCAGAGCGCCCAACCGCTGATCGCGCAGCGTAGCCGCCATGGCGTTTACCTGCTGCATCACTTCGCCCAGCGGTTCCTTGGGGTCGTCTACGCGGGCGCGAATGCTGTAGTCGCCTTCACGCAACGCTTCGAGCAGGTTGGCCAGAGTTCGAAGCGGCCCGGCCACCCGCCCCCGGGCGGCGAACGAGAAGCTGAGCCATAAGATGACCAGCAGGGCGTCCACCGGCACCTGGGTACGCGGGCCGCGCCCCTCGAAGACCAGCAGCAGCGCCGCCAGTACAACGCCGGGCAAGCCGGCAGCCAGCGCCATCAGCAGCACGCGAGTTTCGTGACTGGGCTTAAAGCGGGAGGACACTAGCGCGCCTCCATCCTATGCGTTCCGCGGTATCTGCTGAGGCTTGGTCACTGGCTTGCTCCAGAACATGGTTGATAAATTCTATGTTAACGGCGATAGAGAATGCGTCGAAAAGAGGCATCCAAACGCCGAAGGCCTCAGAGTATAATTTCGACTCTAATCCAGCAGGCGATCGGTTTCCGAAGGTACGTACGGCGCGGGTTAACGTTAAGTTGTCTCCTCAAGAAGAAAACAGCTTAGCTCGATCGGATGACGTGTATAAGCGTCGGCACGAACCTCAATAGTCTGTTTATCTCGGTGCTGAGAGACGCCTCGGTGGACGTGCGGTTTTCTTAAGGGGTCGGAGACGCGCTCATGCGATCCCCGACACCATGACTCGATTACCCTTGGCCGTCCCACAAGGTCTATCCGAAACCGAACCGCACACCTTGGGTTTACTGATTTCTCGCCACGTGTGGAGCAAAACGAACTGTTGAACATCAGCCACGTGGCTTACGAAGGCCAAGGCGCTCTGCGACCTGGTGCTGATAGCGGCTCATGCGTAGTTCTTGTCCATTTTCGAGCAGCACGAGGTGATACCCATGAAACCACGGATGAACTTCCTTCACGTAACGCAGGTTCACTATGGTGGAACGATGAATCCGAACAAATTCCTTCGGATTGAGGCGCTCCTCTAGCGCGGATAGCGACTCTCGCATGGCATGTTGGCTACCGGCCAGATGCAAGACCGCACTATTCCCTGCCGATTCGATCCACTGAACATCAACGGTTTTAACGAAAACGATTCGCCCGTTCTGGTTGATGGCCAGTCTATCGACATGGCTCGTCTGAATCCCTGCCTTCGCTACGGTTTGTAAAAGCGACTGCATCAATTCTCGGTGCGGGCGCGAAGAAAGTCGTTCACGGGCTCGAGTCAAGGCTCGATCGAAACGGGCTTTGCCAAACGGCTTAAGAAGGTAATCCAAGGCATTGGCGTCGAAGGCAGCCAGGGCGTAATGATCGTATGCGGTCACAAAAATAGTGGCCGGCATTTTATCTGCACCCACGCGTTCGATGACTCGAAAGCCATCCAGCTCGGGCATCTGAACATCCAGGAATACCAACTCGGGTTGTTGGTCGAGAATCGCAGTGACGGCTGACTCTCCGTCACAACATTCCTGCACCACCTCGATATCGGGATGATGCCGCAAAAGACGGCGAATACCCTCGCGAGCCGGCGGTTCATCATCCGCTATCAATGCGCGAATGCTCATCGGACAGCCTGCGTCTCGACATCCGATGTCCACTTCAGCACCGGTCGGGCGGGAAGGGAAATGGATACAGCAACGCCCGAAGGCGAGACATTTCGCATGCTGAACGACTGGTTCACTCCATAAAGAGAGGCGAGTCGTGTTCTTGTATTTGACAGGCCCACGCCGCGTGTGACCAGCTTGTCAAAGGTGTCACCCATCGAACTGGCGAGATTCTGGATGTCGATGTTGAGCTGATCGTTCCGAACACCGGCGCGGATCGAAATGATGTCGGATTGTTTGCGGGCGCCTACTCCATGTTGGACGGCGTTTTCTACAAGTGGCTGCAGAAGCAAACTTGGCACTGCGCATGAGCGAGCCTCATCGTTGATGTCGAACACGAAACGAAGACGATCTCCAAAGCGCCGCTGCTGAATCGCCGCGTAATGCTGCAGGAAGGCAATCTCACTCCAAAGTGGAATCTCCTCCTTGTCCAGCGTTTGAAGAGATGTACGCAAGAGTTCGCTTAAAGACAAGAGCATTTCTTCCGCACCCTCCGGGTCGGCATAGATCAGCGTCGTTGCTGCCTGAAGAGTATTGAAAAGAAAGTGCGGCTGCAACTGTGCGCGAAGTGTGCTGAGGTGCGCGGCGGTAAGTTGCGCTTCAAGCTGTGATGCCCGCAACTCGCGGCGGCGCGATCGATCGTGCGCCCGATAAAGATGGATTCCCGCGATAAGAACCCAGTACGCCGCTAAACTGATTTGCGTATGCTGCGTGAAGTAGTGACGCTCCGCCGCGGCAAATGACCGGCGGCCGGCGCGCGAGTACCAGCCGATAGCCCCCTCGACGAACACGCCCACAAGTGTGAGAGCAATGCTGGCCGCCACATGCAGAGCGACGGAGCGTTTCCAAGTGTGAATATCAATGGGCCAGCGCCGGCTTAGCCAGAGGACCAGCGGAGAAAGTACGCCGCTGAGATACGCCAGAGTCAGCCAATAGTAGCGGAAGGACTCCGCTTGCTCGTGAACGGCGTCATAGATGTACCACTGGCCGGCCGCAAACGTAACGGCAAGCAGCCCAATCGATACGAACGCAAGACGACTGCGTTTTCCGGGTTGGGGGAAGCCGATCACATCCCAAATGTAACCTGCTTTTTATGCCGTGCCAAACCGGATCGAACCACTACGATTCAGACTCCGGTGGCTACGATTCGTCACCGAACCATCGCTTTCCCATTGGCTGCAGCTTTAGAGTGAGGCGAGAAAGGATGTCGGTTGTGTCCACTATACCCATCGTTGTCGACGGCGAGTCATACGTTGTAAGCGTTGCCCTGGCGGCGCCTTTGACTCCGGCTAGTGTTGCTGATGTTGAATTTGCACCCACCGGAAAACGGTTGAAAAAATACTTTTCCGCCTTCAGGAGATCTCAGCATGAGGAGGACCAACGGCGCGTCCCGCATTATCTTTGTTCTTTACTCTTTGGTATACGGTTTGATGCTCCAGGCGCAGTCCACAAGCTTTCATGGCGCGCCAGCATCGGCGAACGACCTGACGCCCCCCTCGATCGCTGACAGCGGAGAAAGCGGCAAGCCGTTATACGAACGTCACTGCGCAAGCTGCCACGGAGCTGCTGGACAAGGGTCGGGAAACATTCCCTCACTGACCACGGCAACCATCAAATCTGCTTCTCCCGGAGAACTATTCTGGTTCATCTCAAAAGGAGATCCCAGTGATGGAATGCCGTCTTGGGAACAACTCCCCGAGAAGCAGCGTTGGCAAATCGTTAGCTGTCTAAAGGCATTCGAACCGTGGGCAGCCGCTGCGCCAGCGGCAGCAGGTGCTGAAACTTCTTTCGAAGTTGCGCCTGCACCGAAACCGCCGTTTACCGATTACCGATTCGAGAAACCGGGAAAGATCCACAAGATCACGTTAAAAGACTTACCTGCCCCGTTCGAAACGCCTTCCGCTGCCAATGGCCCAACGATTGTTCCGCGGCCTCAGGACGCTTGGCCCAAAGCACCAGCTGGATTTGAAGTAACGCTTTACACAAACGGTCTTGACAATCCTCGTCGGCTTCGTCGTGCTCCCAATGGTGATCTCTTTGTCGCGGAAGTGAAAGCTGGCAAGATTGAAATCTTTCGCGGTATCGATAACGCGGGACACCCGCGGCGCAGAATGGTGTTTGCCGGCGGTATGGATCAACCGTTTGGCATGAACTTCTATCCACCGGGACCCGATCCACGTTGGGTCTATGTGGGAACCATGAGCGCAGTCATTCGCTTTCCTTATCGTAACGGGGATCTAGAAGCACGCGGCCCCTCCGAACACATTCTGGACCTCCCAAAATCCGGTCACACCAGCCGGGACATCCAAGTTGAGCCTGACGGACGGAAGATACTGATTTCCGTCGGATCCTTCTCGAACGCGGATGATGCGGATAACCCGTTGGAAAAGAACAGGGCGAACATTCTAGAGGCCAATCCCGACGGTTCTGATCTGCAAGTCTACGCTTACGGGATTCGAAACCCCTCGTTTATGGCGTTCGATCCTAAGACGAAAAATCTCTGGATGACGGTGAACGAACGCGATGGACTTGGTGACAATCTCGTTCCCGACTACATTACTCATGTGCAACGAGGTGGTTTTTACGGTTGGCCGTGGTGGTACATGGGCGGCCGACAGGATCCACGCCTCGCGGGTAAACACCCGGAGCTAAAAGATAAGGTCATTACACCGGACATACTCTTACAGCCTCACAATGCCTCCGTGGGAATTGCTTTCTACGATGGCGAACAGTTCCCTCCGGAGTTCTCGGGCGATATTTTCGCTGCTGAGCATGGCTCATGGAACAAGAGCGTTCGCGCCGGTTACGAAGTGATCCGAATACCCTTACATCAAAGTGGTAACGCAACAGGAGAATATGAGGATTTCTTGACCGGATTCGCCATAGACAATAAACGTGTTTGGGGACGGCCGGCGGGGGTGGCGATCGGACTGGATGGATCCCTCTTTGTGACCGACGATGCTTCAAACTCCATCTGGCGCGTCAAGTATGTCGGTCGCTAGTGTTTACCTTCGCCCGTTGAGAGGTCGCTAAACCCATGTTCAGCTAACCTGCCCAAGATCTGCTGGATGTATGGATCTTTGAAAGAATCTCCATAATAAGGATCGTTACCAACGGATAATCATCACGAGGTTTACCCTTCTTGGACCCGGCCACTCTGACGGGAAACGCGCAAGTCGATTGGTTTACTCGACACGTCGCCGTCACGCACGATCTATCCGCGTGAGCCTATGTGACATAAACAGGCGTCGGCTCTCGTGTGATCGAGACCACCGTAATGTCGTCTTCCTGCCCGAACTGCTGCGCCGCTCGGGCGATCTCAGAAGCGGGCTGACCAGCGAGCTCCTGCGCGCGCTGGAACCCGAGCAGATGGCCCTTGCCGTTCCGTCCTCCACAACACCATCAGACACCCACAGAAGCCGATCGCCGGGTTTCAAGATGATTCGAGTTTCCTCCCATTCCGAATCGGCGGCGATGCCCAGGGGAAGGCCGGGCGGAACGGCAACTTCTTCTCCGTTGCGGTAGGGAGCGAGATGCTCGGCATTCGCGATAGTCAGAGAGCCGTCGGGTGTGAACAGAGCGCAAGAACAAGTTGTAAATCCGCCCTCGCTGCGGGTTAGCAGAACCGCATTAAGTTCGCCCAAAAGCGCGGCGGGTGAATCTGATCTGCGATTCTGAAGTGCGCCGACAATCACCGAAACAACTAAAGCGGCCCTCATGCCCTTACCGCTGACGTCACCCACAATGACAAGAAGCGAATCGTTGGAAGCAGGAAAAATCTGGAAGAAATCTCCGCCGACTTCGGTTGCCGGCTGATAGCTCACGTCGATTTTGAGCCCTGGGGTCCGACGGATTGAGACGGAACCAAAACCTCCTGTATGTGCTGCGCAGCTTCATACAGGGCAGGCAATTCTCCGACTCGGTTGTCCCTGCCGTAGACGCTGGGCTGGCGCGAGGGGAGTCCGACTCCAGGGCCGATCTGGTCGATGCTGAATGGACGGGGTGATAGGTTACAAATTAGACCGAGGACATGGGTAACACTTCAGCGACTCTCGTTTAGATTATCGTTGTTTTCGATGGTCTCGACAACCACTGAAAATGAACTCCTTTTGAGGACGGGCTTTTCTCATGCGTGAAGCTTGCCAGATCATTGGCTGCAGACGAGCACCTTGAAGTGAGCTTTCGTTTGCCAGGAGGTTTGGTGTTTGGCCTTGATGTATGTGTCCAGTCGTCGGCGCTGTGGGCCGTCATTTCCACAGCTCTACCGCCCCCGCCGACAAACGGTTGCTTAATGCTAATTCGGGCCACGCCGTCGCGCACGACGAGACACGCGTCGTTTCGCGGCTGCCCGGTGCGATCAGTAAACCGTACGCGTTACTCGCGAGTAATTCGCCACCTGCGAGTTTTCACTTGGATGTAGAACGCCACATGAGCCCTCGCGTAGAAATTGATAAGTCCCCTAAACTCGGCTTTTCGACTGGGATCTACCTGGAATTAGAGACCGCGAAGGGCTGCCATGAAAGTTTCGATCTTCCGGTTCGACGAGGTTTTGCCGGACTTGAGATTGCGCTCAATGCATAATCCGGAAAAGAAGGAAAGTACCACTTCGGCAATCGCAGAAGGAGCCATCCTGGGCTTCTCCGCCTCGATATTCAGTGCGAGCAGGTGCCGCAACAGCGCCCGATTCTCCGTCACGACGGCATAAGCTTCATTCGGTAGAATCGCGAACTCCCGCATAGAGTTAACGGAAAAACACCCCTGCTGGGCCCCTTTGTCGAGAGGCCCCTTCTTGAGAAGAGTCTCGACGTTCTTCCAGCCGAGGGGCTCCTTGGTGAGAAATCCCCTCTTTCCCTGGCTCTCAAGGTAGTGCCGCAAGGCACGCTAAAAACAGATCTTCCTTGTCTCGAAACTCCGTGTATAGCCCCGACTTGTTCACGCCTGTGGCCCGTTCCAGCTCCTGGAGGCTGGTGTCCGCAAACCCATGCTTCCAGAAGACAGGCATCGCCTTCTCCAGCACTTCCTCCCGGCTAAAGTTCTTTGGGCGCCCCATGCACCTATTGTCCGATAACGAACTAAATAGTTCAATATTTCTGCATCAGCGCCGCCGCCCCGTCATCTTAAGAACTGAACGGTTCAAAACCGGCAGCTGTCCCAGGCAATCCAAGGTTCAGTTGAATTAGTGGTGAATTGGTTCAAGAAAGTCAAGGAAAAGCTATGTCTAAGTTGGCGAAGAAAGTGGCACTCATAACCGGCGGCTCTCGGGGTATCGGTGCAGCGATTGCAAAGCGTTTGGCCGCGGATGGAGCAAGCATTGTCATCACGTATGCGAAGGACGCCAGTGGGGCCTCGACCGTAGTCAAAGAGATTCAACTAGGCGGGGGAAAAGCTATAGCGGTGCAGGCGGACGCCGCCGACGCCGAGGCCGTCAAGGATGCGGTCGAAAAGGCCGTCGCGACGTTCGGCCGCCTTGATGTGCTGGTGAACAATGCCGGCACGGCCATACCGAAACCGTTCGAGGAGACGACATTGGGGGAGATGGATCGGGTGCTCGACATCAACATCCGCGGCGTATTCGCCACCACGCATGCTGCGCTGAAGCATATGAAGGATGGCGGCCGCATCATCATGGTCGGTTCGGCGGTGGGAGAGCGCGCCGTTGCGCCCGGGCTTGTGCCTTACGCCGCCACGAAGGGAGCCGTCAAGATGTTCACTCAGGCGCTGTCCAGAGAGGTCGGGAGCCGGGGTATCACGGTCAACAACGTTCAGCCGGGTCCGATCGACACGGATTTGAATCCCGCGTCGGGTGATTGGGCGGTACCGCAGAAAGCCGCCACAGCGCTCAACCGCTATGGGCACGTTGAGGAGATCGCCGCAATGGTGGCATTCGTCGCCAGTCCTGAATCCTCTTATATCACTGGGGCAAATTTGACCGTGGATGGTGGAATGAATGCCTGAAAAGGCGTACCGCCCATCCATGGGCCTAAAGAACGATCTATCCGTGATGTGAAAGGGCAAGAGAGAGGACGATGACGGCACTTCAAAACAAAACTGCGCTTGTGACCGGCGCCTCGAGAGGCATTGGCCGAGCGACGGCACTGGCGCTTGCCCAGGGTGGGGCGAACGTTCTGGTTCACTATGGCCGCTCCAAGCAGGAAGCGCAATCTCTAGTCGCTGAGATCCAAACGAAGGGCGGACGCGCAGGTGCAATTTCGGCGGACCTGGGAACTCCCGAGGGTGCTGCGCTGCTGGCGAGACACGTGCGCTCCATCGTCGGCGATCGATTGGATGTGCTTGTGCTCAACGCCGGGATCAGCAAGTCGGCACGCCTCGCGGATTACACGGTAGATGATTTTGACAACCTCTTTGCGACAAATGTCCGAGGCCCGTTCTTCCTGGTACAGCAACTCTTGCCCGTCCTGGGTGAGGGTTCAAGCATTGTTGCTATCTCCTCTGCTGTAGCCCGTACGGTGGTTGGCAATCCTGGTGTGGAAAATCCTTCGATTTTTGCTTACGCCTCTACCAAAGGGGCGCTTGAGACTCTGGTCAAGAACTGGGCCGCCATTCTCGGGCCTAGCGGCATACGCGTTAACGCGGTCGCTCCTGGCGTCATCGACACGGATATGTCGAACTTCACGAAGACAGAAGCGGGTCGCGAGGTCGCTCTGGGAATGCAGGCTTTGAAGCGAATCGGCAAACCCGAAGATGTTGCCGGCGTCGTCGCTTTTATAGCATCTGACGGGCCCGCTGGATCACGGGCGCCAGCATTCCCGTCGATGGCGGTTCCAAGCTTTAAGTGGCAACGCGAGGAATGCAATGGATACCAAGGCGAGTAAAGGCAAAGAGATCAAAATTCCTGGGCCTGATCACCCCATTGCGATTTCACCCGCTCAGGGCAAGGTCCGTGTAACGGTCGCTGGAAGAATCGTTGCTGAATCGACAGGAGCTCTGCGGCTGGAAGAGAATGGATACCCACCTGTTTACTACTTGCCACGCAGCGATGCGGACATGTCATTGCTTGTTCGGACCACGCATCACACCTATTGTCCATACAAGGGCGATTGCACGTACTACAGCATTGCCATTGGCGGAACGAAATCGGAATATGCCGTTTGGACATACGAAAAGCCGGATGAGGCAGTCGCCGACATTAAGGAATACCTGGCGTTTTATCCCACGCGACTCGATGCAATCGAGGTGATCTCTTGAGGAGGTTCAGTCGATCTATGCAGGAGTTCATGTGATGTCGAATCAGCCGCTTTTCACGCCATATCGGATGGCAGACCTCGAACTTCCTAACCGCATCGTCATGGCGCCTCTCACTCGAATGCGCTCGCAATCGCACGATCATGTGCCCAGGACCTTGCAAGCGGGGTATTACGCACAACGTGCTTCGGCCGGACTGATCATCGCCGAGGCCACCGCCATTAGCCCGGAAGGATTTGGCTGGGCCGACACACCAGGCCTGTGGACGGAAGAGCAGGTCCGCGGATGGCGACACGTCACGGATGCCGTCCATGCAGCCGGCGGCCGCATCATTGCACAACTCTGGCACACCGGCGCAATCTCCCATCCTGAACTACTGTATGGCGCGCAGCCGGTGTCGGCATCGAACGTCGATCCGGGTCAGATCTCGGTCACGCGGTCTGGACGGAAGCCGACGGTAACACCGCGGTCTCTAACGAAGCAGGAGATTCAAGTCACGGTCGCGGATTTCGCGCGTGCTGCGCGAAACGCGATGAAAGCCGGCTTCGATGGTGTCCAGATCCTCGCCAACTATCTCTATTTGATCTCGCAGTTTCTGAATGCCACTACCAACCTCCGTCAAGACGAATACGGCGGGAGCTTGGAAAATCGCTCGCGTTTTCTTTTCGAGGTAATCGAATCGGTCCTGGGTGAGGTCGATGCAAAACGGGTTGGAGTCAAAATCAGCCCGATGCACGAAGGCAGTGCATTTCAGGCCAACGGCGAAACCCTGCCCGTCACCGAATACGCAATTCAGAAGCTGAGCGCCTACAATCTTTCACACTTGTTGCTGATGGGAAATACCACCGACTTTTCTGGTACTCCACTCGAGAAGTTGGCCGATGATGGCATGTTTCACCATTTCCGTCCTCTCTACAAAGGCACACTCATCGCGAACGTGAAGATGGACCGTGATCGCGGCAACCGCCTTATCGCGGATGGGCTGGCAGATCTGGTGGCGTTTGGCCGTCCTTATATCGCAAATCCCGACCTGGTCCAGAGGTTTGCAAAGAATGCCCCTCTTGCCGAGGTCGATTGGGAAACCGTGTATGCCTCGGGGCCACACGGCTATTCCGATTACCCAACCTATCAATCGTCGTAAAAAAAATAGGAGCTGAATATGCCAAAGACAACACCCGAACAGAACAAGGCGATCGTGCTCGAAGCCTTCGACACTCTCTTTAATAAACGCGACTACGCGGCAGCAGAACGATTCTGGTCTCCGAAGTACATCCAGCACAGCGCACACATAGCACCAGGCCGCGAAGGGCTGTTCAATCTCGTCCGCTCATCGCCGGAAACGTTGCACTACGAGAATCAACTCATCGTCGCAGAAGGTGATTACGTCATCGCGCACGGCCGCTTCACAGGGAATGGACGGCCCGCCGCCTGGGTTGCGGCTGACGTTGTCCGATTCGAAGACGGTCTTCTTAAAGAGCATTGGGACGTCTTGCAGGACGAGGCGACCAAGGCCGAATCTGTCAGCGGCCTTCCCATGTTTGGCGACACATTCCCCAAGTGACAGCCGAAAACAACGCGAACGTCCTGAAGGCGTTCGAGAGCCTTTCAAACAGAACAAGGAGATACGAGCTATGATTTCACCCGTTGTTGCGAATGGCATGTACGTGATTTTGGGGGCGAGCGGGAACACCGGCTCGGTCATCGCCAATTCACTGCTATTGAAGGGCGAGAAGGTGCGCGTCGTGGGACGTAACGCGGGGCGGCTACAGCGCTCTGTGGGCGAAGGCGCGGAAGCGTTCACCGCCGATATCAGCGATGCGGCTGCGCTCACCAAAGCCTTTAGCGGTGCACGCGCGGCATACTTGATGTTGCCGCCGGCGAAGTCCCGGCACGATCAGGAGCAAGAGAGTGCGATCGCGAAAGCCGTGCACGGGCATTCGGACGGGCCCGATCCTGGCCAGCCCGCGATCGAGGGGTACGCGCGCGACGTCGCGACCGCGATCCGCGCGCTCGCACCGGCCGCCAAGACCGTCATCGGCATGTCGGCCGGCGGGCTGACCGCGATCAGGCTGGCCGCCCGCGAGCCTAGCCTGATCGGTCGGCTGGTGCTGGTGGACATCCTGCCCGCGCCCGACCCGGCGGCGGCCCGCGCGATCACCGAATTCCTTGACGGTCCTGCGACCTTCGACAGCTTCGAGGAAATCCTCGAGCGCACGGTGCGGTACAACCCCACCCGGTCGGTGTCGTCGCTGCGCCGGGGATCCTGCACAACGCGGATGAGCGTCCGGACGGCACCTGGACGCGCTGCCGACCTGGGCGGCACCGGCGCGCGCTGAGACCGGCGGCACCCGGGGAGGCGGCCGACCTGGCCCGCGCGCTATGGGCAGATCTGGCCAGCCTGTCGTGTCCGGTGCTGCTGGTCCGCGGTCTCGCCGCCGGATCAGTGGTGACCGACGAGCATGTGACCCGGCTGCGCGAGGTGCTGCCTGCCGCGACCGTCGTCGGGGTGCCCGGGGCAGGTCACAGCGTGCAGGGGGAGCGGCCGTGCGACTGGCCGAGATCATCGCCGGGTTCAGAGTCACCGGATTACCGGCCAGGCGGGTCGGGTGTCTCGCCCCGCCGGATAGGGGTAGTCACCATGTCACTGGGTTACCCGGATCTAGCGCAGCAGGCGGAGCGGCTATTCGGGTGTGAGCCCGACGCTCTGGCCGTGCTACGACCTCTACCGACGGCTTCGGCGGGAGGCGCCGGTGCTGGAGGCCGGCTCCGTTGTCACCGTGAGCACATTTGCCCTTGTCGAACAGTGCCTGGCCGATCCGGCGACGTTCTCCAGCGTCCAGAGTCCGACGTCAAGCCGGGTTTTGAACGCGGCGGCCGTGCTTCCACCCGCCGAGCGTGGACAGTTCCGCGGGCTGGTCCGATTCCGGGCCATGATGATGGCGGCCAGTGACCCTCCGGACCACACTCTCCTGGTCCGCCTGCCAATTGCGCTTTTACCCCGGCGAACATCGAGCGCATGCGGGCCACCGTCCAGTCTTTGACCGTCGAACTGCTGGACCGGGTAAGCGGGCGGGACGAGATCGAGGTGCTCGGCGATCTTGCCTACGACTTGCCCGCTGTATGTCATCGCCGCCCCGGCGTCGCGGTCCAGGACCGGGCCGCGATACGTGACTGGTCGGCCAGTTTCGCGGTCTTTCTGGGCAACTACGCTGGCATACCGGATGCTTACAGGGGCGCTGGCGCAATGGCGGACTTATCTCGCTCGCCACATCGCCGAGCAGCGCACCGCGCCTGGCTATACTCCGCTGATGGCCGCGCTGCTCGCAGCGGAGGAGGATTTCGCGAGTCTTTCTGATATTTATTGAGCATCCAGAGCTACGGCCATACTTCTACGAATCCAAAAACCCTCCATCGCGAGGCGATAAACGTACTCGCCTGATCGTACTAGCCGAGATGCTGGGTGATATTTTCGAGGACGGCCTTGTGGCGCACCACCGTGTGCCGACCGATAGATCTTATAATGATTGGGTTAAGTACTGCAACACTGTGCTAGCTGCTAGCCCGATCCTCAAAGAAACAATGGAACACATCAACTTCGACTCAGAGCTGAGTGGCGCTCTTCCGTCAAATTTGA
>CAVQZK010000028.1:0-26692 GCA_963718465.1 Bryobacterales bacterium
CTTTTTTTGCTCACTCGCTTCAGGGTCTTGCAGAAAAAGAAACACAAAGCCGCCGTACGATGGCCGACCGTGCGCACGCCGAGCTTCTTCTCCTTCGGCAAATACACTTGATATGAACGATCTCGTCGGGACCGAGTTGATCTGGTGCTTTGTGGAAATGTTTGGCGAAATCCTCGACTGTCTTGACGCCGTTACGGTAGTCTGAGAATAATTTCGCTTTTTGACGCTACTGCTCAGCGCCACACGCGCAGCGTCCGCCTGCGCAAGCGGCTTCGTTCTGACGGCGTTGTGTTTACCGGCGACAAACGCCGGGGAAGCTCTCACTGTCCGGTATCGGCGTCTATCAACCGCAACCCGGAACTTCGGTAAACACATGCCGACGAAGGTGGATGTATCGTGACATACCTCTGCGACGGCTTGCCGAAAGCGCGCCGGAATTCACGCTCCTGCTTATAAACGATATGTCTGAAGAGCGAGTGCGCGCTCCTGCCGTTCGCCGCGTGGCGCCAAGCAGAGAGGTTCGAAATGGACCAGCGCCACAAAGTTCTCGACTGTAATTTCATTGGGAGGTCCCGCGGCGGCAGCTTTGGAATGAAATACTAGTTTTGAGCAGATCAGGCTAAGGCATGCACTCCGAATAGAGTCGTTTGTGTGTAGGCCGTAATCGTGTCTGAACTTTTAGAGCCGCTTCAAGCGACATGAACTACTGGTCCGGGCAAGGCAGATCGAACCTTTCGCGCCTATTCTACATAGGTTGGATGACCTTGTGCGCGATGAGCGCGTCATCAACCCTCAAGGGTTCGGTGCCGGAGCCAACAGTTAACTCTTCGCAAGAGCGGCTGCCAATGGTCCAAGGGCCGGAAACTCGATTCACGCGAATTTCTACTACTGATGGCCTTTCTCAAACGCGCAGTCTGGCCCGTGCGCGCCTCAGTGAGCGCCTTTCATTAGTGCAGCTCTATAACTCACTTGGCGGCGGGTGGGAACAGTAATGATCGTCGCCAAAAAAGTGTTGACACTGTGATAGCAACATGAAACGCTGAACCAGATGGTTCAGTGTTAATGGCGGACAGCCTAGATCGTGTCTGCGCGGCGATTTCCGATCCAACCCGTCGCGCCATCATCAACCAGCTCGCCCGCGGGCAGGCCCGCATCTCCGACGTTGCCGCACCGCTCTCAATGTCGCTCACTGGCGTATGCAAGCACGTCCGCGTGCTTGAGCGAGCCGGTCTTGTGCATCGCATTCGGCAAGGCCGTGAGAACATACTTGAGTTCTCAGGCGAACCTTTGGGCGCGGTGGTTCGCTGGGTCTTCAACTATGAGCGTTTCTGGAACCATCGCCTCGATCGTCTTGAGGAGTTCTTCGCCGCAAAGAAGGAGAAAAAACAATGAAGCTTACCGACATAACGGTCGTCCGCACAATTTCCGCACCAGCCGACCAGCTATTCGACGTTTGGATAGATTCCAAAAGCCCCGGAGGTCCATGGTTCGGCTCAAGATCGCATTATCATTAACCCTGTCGTCGATGGCCTTTCTATTTTTCAGTAAAACATGAAGGCCGAATCTGGCCGCACTATGGACGCTTTCTCCAGCTTGATCGCCCCGTGTTGTGGAGTACACCTGGGTCTCCTAAGCCACCAAGGGCGTCGAGTCCGTCGTGGCAGTCTCGTTCGAATCGCACGGGGACGAAACAGCGATCACTCTCCGCCGCTCAGGCGTGCCGGATGATGAAATGGGCCATCAGCAAAAAGACGGCTGGACGTGGATCTTATCCGCGCTCGCTGAGCGTTTCACCCCATCTCCATCGGTTGCTCAGTCCTCGTAGGCCATCTAAGCTAACTTAGATCAGGAGGCCATGAAAGCTCGATCTCTCAATCTCTCAATCGAACCGGCGCGCCAAATAGCCATCAGTGGATTTTTACTCTTTCATCTCATCGCCATAACGCTGTGGGCTGTACCTCTGAGTTCTCCTCTCGTCCTTGCATTCAGAGAGTTCGTCCGCCCTTACATGCTCTGGTCTGGGCTCTTTCAAGCCTGGGACACATTTGCTCCGTCACCGAAGTTGGTAAACACCTATATGGAAGCAAATGTTATCGGTAGAGATGGCCGCATTCAGGTCTGGAAATTCCCCAGAATGGAACAGCTCTCTCTTCTCCAACGTTATTCCAAGGAGCGATACCGGAAATTCGCTGAAAATATAGCGGATAACAAAAATTCAGGACTGTTACCCGCTGTTGCAAGACATCTCGCCCGCTCTTTCAACAACCCGGCGAATCCTCCTGAAATAGTCATGTTAATTCAACATTGGTCGGACATTACCCTGGAAGGCCAGGGTCCGGAGCACGCGCAAGTCTTCTTTGTCTATCGTGTCCAACACAGGGATTTGGAATGAGCCTGCGGGCGGCTTTGAAAGCATGGAACGACTTCTTCTTTGCGCCGCAATCGCCCATTCCTATCGCGCTTTTTCGAATACTCTACGGCATCAATGTCGCAACCACCCTGATTCTGCTTCATTCAGATTGGCTGAATTGGTATGGCGTAAATGGCTGGGTAACCCTGGAAACGATGACCAAAGTCGAACCTGGCGTCCGCCTCAATGTGTTCAAGCTGATCCCGCAGGACGACCGCTGGATCGAAGCGTTCTTCTGGTTTTTCCTGTTCTTCGCTGCGCTGCTCACGTTGGGTCTATGCACTCGTGTCAGCAGCGTTGTCGTGTTTCTTTGTCTCACCTCCCTGCACCAAAGAAATCTCTACATCAACCACGGTGGCGACACGTTCCTGCGAATCGCTGGTTTCTTTCTCGTCTTTGCGCCCGCGGGAGCGGTCCTCTCGCTGGATCGCCTCATACGCCTTCGGACTGGGAAGGAAGGAGTCGAAATTTCCCCTCGACCTCCGTGGGCTCAGCGCATGATTCAGTTCGAATTGGCGCTCCTCTATTTTGTCTCCTTTTGTTGGAAGTCGATGGGCGATCCGTGGGTGAATGGAACTGCCCTTTACTATATCACTCACCTTACGGAGATTCAGCGTTTTCCCGTGCCCGATTGGATTCAGCATCCGTTTATAGAGAAACTGGAGACCTGGTTCACTCTCGCCCTTGAATTTTCTCTGGGAATTCTCATCTGGTTCAAGGAGCTTCGCTATCCATTACTGGTGCTTGGGCTTTTATTTCACCTGTGTCTGGAATACGCATTCAACATACCGATGTTTCAGTGGGACGTTTTATCGGGCTATGTTCTCTTCATTGACCCGTCCGACCTGAAACGGATGTGGCACTTCACCCGCCGCTGTTTTATCTACGCACACCTCGCTCACTCATGTCTCAGCGCCGCCATCGGATCGATACGCCAAGTGCGGCGCACCGGCAGAAAGCCCGCGAACGCGGCAATGCCAATCAGCAGAACAACCGAGGCTGCGATAGTCACCGGATCGGCCGGGGCGACTCCGAAGAGAAGAGACTTTGTGTAGCGCGCGAGCAACACGGTTAGGGGCACGCCCGATACGACGCCGGCCAATACCAGCCATAGCGTTTCGCGCAGGCTCAGCCAAATAATCTCCTTCCGGCGGGCACCCAAAGCCATACGGATTCCGATTTCAGCCGTGCGGCGAGTGATGGCATACGTCATCAGCCCATACAAACCCAGGCACGCAAGCAGCATCGCCAGGCCGCCGAAGAAGCTTGAAATCATCGCCAGGAGGCGCTCGCGCAGGAACGAGTCCTCGGTTTGCGCGCGTAGGGTCTTCACCAGGAAAATTGGCAAGCTGCGGTCTACCGAAGTAACGGCCCGGCGCACTTCGTCCACCAGACCCACGCTGGATTGGTAGCGGATCAGGGAATACCAAATTGGCAAAATAGAGGACGGTCCAGATCACGGAGGCGGTCAGACCCAGAGATGACAAGACTCTCGGAATATATCTCGACCTCAGAAAAAGATAAAAGAAGAGGAGCGAGCCTATGCCGAAAGAAATACCGCCAATGTTCTCTGTCGCGCCCGCAACACTGCGCATCAGGTCCGCCAATGCTTCGGCTGTGACCGTCCCGACTCCAACTATTTGTGCGGAGATGTAAAGGTGCAGTCTACCGAAGCCGTACATCCGTACCACTAGTCCCAGAAATGAATCTCCTAACCAGAAAATCATCCCTAGTTGAGCCAGCAAACGGTTGACGGGCTTCAGCGTTGCATATAATGTGAAACCCAGCACAGCGCCACTCAAAGTCACAATCACCGCGGTGGAAAGTGCTGCGCAGTACAAACGTTCCGACGCTTCGATTCTCTTGGTCGTTTCCGCGAAGGTTCCGCTCCCCGCGATGTGGGAGAGGACGAATACACTGCCGGTAAGTGGCTGACAACAAAGCTGCTATCTCTAAATTTTTTGTGACTGATGAAAACGTCTAGCGCGAGCTAATCTGCGGGACGGGGCGATTTAGACGGATTAAAGGCGTTCGTTTAACGACTATTGGGGCGTTTTGGCAAAATTCTTCAGGTGTTATTTGAGTTAATTCCGCATTGCTTTGGAGCATAGACAGGGCGAAAGTAAATCCTGCTCCCCTTTGCTCACCTGATTGAAACCCTCGGTGGTGGCAAGACGCCGCGTGGTATCCTGCGGGCAATTTGCGCTCGCTTATGATTCGATTTTCTAAGGTTTTCCTCCTGCTGTTTCCAATACTGTGCTTAGGTCAGGATTTCCATGGCGGTTTACTGGGTACGGTCAGCGATGCGAGCGGGGCGGGTATCCCCGGTGCGACGGTTACCGTCGACTTGATTGGTTCGGTGGGCCAGCGGACAGTTACCAGCGATCGCAATGGGGAATTCCGGCTGAACGATCTTCATCCAGGAACCTATCGCGTTTTGGTGACAGCAACCGGCTTGGCGCAGGCGGAAGCGGCGGTTTCGGTAGATGTCAGTTCCGCACGGCAGCTTTCGGTGACGTTGCGGCCAGCGACGCTGAAGCAAGCAGTGATTGTGCAAGGAGCGGCATCGTCTATTACGACAGAGGCGATTGACACAACAAGCGCAGTGAATGGCGGAGTTGTGACGTCGCGGGATTTGCAAACGATTCCGCTGGCGAACCGGAGTTTTGCGAACATTGCTTACCTGGTGCCCGGAACCGAACCAGTGGAACCCTCCGACCCCACCAAAGCCCGAGTTACCGCAGTCTCCTTTGGCGGCAGTTCGGGGCTGAACGACGTTCTTTCGGTGGATGGCGGCGATAATTCAGACGATTACATCGGTGGTTTTTTGCAGAGTTTTTCACCGGACAGCGTTCAGGAGTTCGCGGTGCAAACGTCGCAGGAAGATGCCGCGACGGGGCGGATCGTCGGCGGTTCGGTGGTGATTACCACCAAGCGCGGCACAAACGACTGGCATGGGCTGGGAGCGTTTTATGAGCGGGCGGCGGCGTTTGATGCGCGCTACCCTATTGAGAACCCCGCGCCATTGCCGAAGCAACCGTTTTCGCGGCAGAACTATGTGGCCACTTTGGGCGGCGCCATTATCAAAAACAAGTTGTGGTTCTTCTCTTCGTATGAGGGAGTGCGTGAGAAAGCCAGTATCGCCTACAGTCCCGCCAACCTCACTCAATTCCAAGCGCTGGCCGCGCTGGCGAGTCAAGGCTCGATTCCGGGAGTTAATTCGATATCCCTACCCAATAACGTCGCAATTCCATTTCGCGATAACTTGGCCAGCCAACGCTTCGATTGGTCGCAGTCTTCGAAATCGCAATGGTTCCTGCGGGGATCGGTGGATTCGTATACGACGGATAATGCTTTCGTGCAACAGGCCACGCTGCCATCGACCGGGACGACGTGGCATTCGAACTATTTCAATGCGGTGTTGGGCAACCAATATATTTTCAGCCCAACTTGGTTGGGGACGCTGACCGTTGACGCGAGCATTCTGCATTTGACACAGGAGCGTAATTCAACGCTCGGCTTCGCGCTGGCTTTCCCGTTCAGCTCCACATCGCAGACGATTTCAGGATTCGAGACTTTCGGCGATAACCAGTTTGTGACGCCGATTACGGCATTTCCGGTGCTGCGGAACCAAGAGAAGTATCAGGCGCGCTATGCATTGACGCACACGGCGGGAACGCATTCGTTCAACTGGGGCGCGGATGTGATTCATGAGCCGGTAATGAGCGGAGCACTTTCGGGCAACGCGGAGAACCTGACGGTTTTTGCAATGAATCCTAGCGAATATTTGAGCAATCCACAGCAGTTTGCGGCGGACCTCAACTGTTCTTCGGCGGGTGGCCTGACGTTGACGCCGGGAACCACGTGCTCCAGCACTCCAGCGGGTAATGGATCATTTTCGCAGAATGTGCAGCGCCTGGGATTTTATGGGCAAGATTCGTGGCGCGCGACGCAATCGCTGACCGTCAATTACGGGCTGCGCTACGACACCACATTTGGGCTATTTACCGCTTCGGGCCAACCGCAACTGCAGAATCCAGCGTTGCTGACGATTGAGGCGCTGCAAGTTCCGTTGTTTGGACATCCGGGCGCGCCGCACGATTACCGGCTGCAGATTGCGCCCCGTTTGGGAATCGCATACGCATTGGGCCACGACAAGAAGACCGTGATTCGAGCGGGGGTCGGAATATTTTATAACGACCTGGCTCAGAATGGCTGGGTGACTGCATTCCAGGCGGTGAATGAAGCACCAGGGGTATGCACCGCGCCGGGCGATCCGGGTTGCTTGCCCGGGGTTGCGAATGGCGGGAGCGGCGCTTTGATCGATCCAGCTTATAAAACTCCTTACGCCTTGCACGTTACGGGAGGAATGGAGCATGTATTCAACTCGAAGTGGAAGATGAGCGGCGACTTCACACATGAGGAGGGCGTGCATGCTTTCCGGCGATATCAATATTTCGCCGGCTACACGCTGATCTCTCCGTTGTTTTCACCGGATGCGGCAACGCAGCAGCAGAATGTCCCGGATGTATCGGTATTTCGGACGGATAACCGTTCAAGCTATAACGGGTTCTCGGTGCATCTGCAAGGGAACGTTTCGGCCCGTTTGCATTTAGTGGTGAATTACACGCTATCGAAGGCGCAAACCTGGGGCTGCGTGTTGGGTGAGTTGTTCGATTATGTGAATGGCGTTTGCGATCCGCAGAACGCTTTCGGCAAAGGCGACTATGGACCTTCGGGCGAGGATGTGACGCACCGTTTCGTTTTGGCAGGGACGTTCCATCTTTGGGGCGGAGTGGAATTGACGACGCTGAGCCAAGCGGAAAGCGCGCGACCGTTCACTCTAACCACGCCAGTCAACGTGAATGGGTTCGGCGATGCAATAGACGACCGGGCGGTGATTAACGGAGTTCAGACGTCGCTTGACGAGTTTCGGGGCACACCCTATATCCAGGTGGATTTGCGCGCGTCGCGTCCGGTGAAGTTCAAGGAGCGTTACACGCTGACTCCGTTTGTAGAATTTTTCAACTTGCTGAACCGCAATAACGCGGGGGCGAACTACGTAACGAACCTGGCGGCTTTGCCGAACCCGGTGAACAATCTGTACAATGCGACGGCGATTTGCTTGAATGCAAGCTGCACGCAAAGCCAGCCAATTACGAGCTTGAACCAGTTGCGCGTTCCTGCGGGCGGATTGGGTGATTTCTTTGGGCCCGGTACCACGGTAGGCATTCCTTTTGCGGCGCAACTGGGAGTCAGGTTCAGTTTTTGAATTTAGAAGTTTAGTTGCAAGCGCGCATCGACAGAACGCCCTATGCCAATGCCGGTGCCTGAAAATAGACCGGCAAAGTCGATTACGTTTAACGAATCGGTTAGGTTGGTTCCATCGATTTGAAAGCGGACCGGGTGCTTCTCGCTTTTATGCAGAATAACTCCAGCCGACGCATTGAGCGACCACAGCGGGCGTGGGCGCAAATCGGAGAAATTCACGCGATTGAGAATGTCCTGGGTGTATCCTTGCGCGGCGGCATCGGCTTCGGTTCCGCCGAACTCAATGGGCAGGCCGCTGTCATAAGTGCCGCCAAGTGCCAGCCAAAAGCGAGGTGTGACATCGTAGCGAAGACGCGCGCGCACGGCGTTGCGCTCTTCCTGGGAGACGGGGAACACGCCATTGGTTTCCTGAATGGCCTGCACCGCGTCGTCGCCCAAAAACAGGCCGCCAGTGGCTGGGAAATAGCCATTGCCGCGCTCATTGGTCCAACTAATATAGCCGGATAATTTGCCCCAATGGGGGATTTCAACTTTTGCTTCTTCGCCGTAGATGTTAGCTAGCGCGAACGTGATGGGGAAGCTGACGCCAGTATTCAGCAGCAGGTCGTCGTCCGGATAGTTGTGATATCTGCGCCAAAAGAAGTTGCCGGTAATTCGCACGCGGCCGGAAAGCGCTTTGCCGAAGCCGGCTTCATAATAATTAGCGCGAGCGGGCTCAACAGGGAGCCGCAGAATAAGTGGGTCGAGACTGGTAACGGCGGGCGAACTGGAGACCAACAAATTCTCGAACGGCGGCGTCTGAAACACGCGATCATATGAAGCGTGGAAGTTAATCTTTGCTTTCGGCCAATAGTACGCCAGGCCAAAGCGCGGACTCCAGCCGATTTGGTTTACCAGCAAATCGTAGTGATCGAAACGAATGCCGCCACTCAACGCGAAGTTTTTCCAATGGAGCTCGTCTTGCCCGAAGATGGACTGTTCACGGTCGGGTGCATGGCCGTAGAAGCTGAACGCGGGCGGAGTGCCGGGGTCAAATTGGGTGGGATCGGTAATTAAGTAGCTGAGGGTTTCTTGAAGCTGAGCAAAATCGGCCTCGCCGCCGAACTTGAATTCGTGGATGCCAGTGTGAACGGATACGGTCGCTTTCGCGTACTGTTCGTGATAGCCGCGATCCTGCGAAGCGATCATGGGCGTGGCTAAATCGTTCGACCAGAAGCCGGCGGTAATATCACGGCTCATGGCGCGGAAGTTGGCCAGCACGTTGGGCGAGAAGATGTGCTGGTAGGAGAACTGGGCGGAGCTCTCAAAATTCTGACGGTCCTGACGCTGGCCGACCTCCTCCTGCGGGATTTCATTCGGCACCAAAAATTTGGATTGCTCGCGGCTGAGGATGACTCCAATACGATTCTTGTCGTCTATGTCGCGTTCATAGTGGGCCATGAAATTGGAGGTGGTTCCGTGGTTTGTATAGTTCTGAGTGGCGGGCGGATCTAGGAAACGATTGGTTGCCGCGCCGTCAACGCTTAGCGTGAGAGTGTTGGCTCCGAAACCATATTGGCCTTCCAAGAAGCCGTTGTAAGTGTCGTAACTGCCGCCGCCGAGAACCGCCCTGCCGTGGAACCCAGGCCTTTTATCGCGAGTGGTTTCAACCTCGATCACACCGCCCATTTTGCGGCCATACTCCGCGGGAAAACCAGCTACCATTTCACTCATTTCCTGCACATTGCCGGGATCGAAATCGGCCATATAAGCCGATGAACGATTCTCAGTGAGAGGCATGCCGTCAATGACATATTGCACTTGGTATTCTTCGCCGCGCGGATGCAGAATGCCATTAGCTTCGAAAACCCAACCAGGCTCCTGGTCCACCAGGTCGGCCAAACCCCGCCCAGGTTGAGCGGACGCGCGCGAGGCTATCGTGTCGCTGCCAATCCGATTTGTGCTGCTGGTGGTGTAAGGATCGATGAGCGTCTGGTCGGCGTTGACGTCCACGGTCGTTTTCACAGCGGCCAGAGAAAGGATGATTTTCAATTCCTTCGGAAGCGCCGAGCGAATATCCACGAGTTCCTTAGAAGAAGAAAAGCCGAGGTTGCTCACCGTGACAGTGTAGAGCCCGAACGGCAATCTCTTTGCGGTGATTTGTCCGTCCGCATCCGCTTTGAAGGTGCGGTTATATTGGTTCACTTCGCTGACCAAGCCTACGGAGGCCGGTAGCGGAGAACCACTGGGATCGGTCACAAGCAGCCGCAACTCTCCGGTGTTCGCCTGACCAAAAGCGCTAAAGGCGAAAAGCAGGAAGCAAAACAATCTGGTCATGGTGTCTACCTATATATTCGGCTTTGCCAGATCTGGTTCAGTGTTTTTTCGACGGCGGCAATAAAAAGGGTGAACGAGAATCAGAGAATGGGTATATACACTTAAGAGCATTGTCCGATGAGTAAATCTTCTAGCGACGCAGTACTCCCCGAGGGTTTGCTGCAAGGTGCGGCTCACGTTGACCGTGAATCGCCGCAATTGGAAGAGACCGTTGATTTGTTCGGAAGACTGAGCCGCCCATTGCTGCGGTACCTATTTACATTTGGCATAACGGCTTCAGATGGCGAGGAGATTGTTCAGGAAACCTTCCTCGCGCTTTTTAAGCACCTGAACTGCGGTAAGCCGCGCGGAAATTTGCCGAGTTGGATATTTCGCGTAGGTCACAATCTGGCGCTGAAACATCTTGAACGAGCGCGGAGCCAGGCGCAGTATGGTTCAAGAACAATTCGATTGGGAGACCGTTGCCCATGATGCGAGCCTGAACCCTGAGGAGCAGCTGGCACTGGCGCAGCGGAGGCAGAAACTGCAATCGGTTTTGTGGGCGCTGCCGGAGCGGGACCGGTATTGCATTTGTTTGCGCGCGGAAGGTTTGCGGTACCGGGAGATCGGCGAGATTCTAGGGATGTCTCTGGGAGCGGTCGCTATTTCACTGGCACGTTCGCTGGCCCGATTTGAACGGGCGGACCAGGAGTAAGTAAGAAATGGTTTACAAAGACTCTCATTTGCCGGATGCCGATCTGCTGCTGGTGGTAGATGGCGAATTGCCGGCAAAGCGCGAAAAAGACGTGCGCCGCCACCTGCAGGCCTGTTGGACTTGTCGCGGCCGGCTGGCCAAATTAGAACGAACAATAGGCGACTTCACGGATTCCTATCACAGTTTCATGGATCCGCAGTTACCGTCTGGACATGGCGGCGCCACGCTGCTTGGAGCGCATTTGGCGGGATATGCGATGGTGTCCAGGCGTTTCTTTCATTGGAAATGGCCGGTGCTGGCAGCCTGCGGGCTTTGGGTAGCGCTCACTGCCGGATCATATTTGTGGCAGCATGCAGGCACTGCTGCGCGGCTCGAAACCGGGACTGTTCCGAACCCTGGACTTACACCGGGCGAAACCGTTCCCGTGTCGAAGGGCGACGTTTGCCAGGTGAATGCGCAGGATTCGAACAGGCAAGTGCCGGAAGCGCTGCAGCAGGCGGTGTTCGCGGAATACGGTATAAAAGACGTGCCGCGAAATGCTTACGAAGTGGACTTTTTGATTACGCCGGAATTAGGAGGATCGGCGAGCATCCGAAATCTTTGGCCGGAGCCATATTTCAGCCGATCTTGGAACGCCCATGCGAAGGATGCCTTGGAAGAGCGTTTGCACAAGCTGGTTTGCAGCGGCGACTTGGACCTGTCAACGGCACAACGCGAGATTGCCACAAACTGGGTGGGCGCATATAAGAAATATGTCCGGCTTGGCAGCCCGATGTAATTTTGCCGCTCTTATTGCGAAGACGCTTCCAGGTAGAGACGGTGCAGTTCATTGCAGGTGCAGCGTCAGCGCCCGAAATGGTAGCTGAACGACACGGAGGCATATGACGGAATATACACACCGGTTACCCGCTCGAAAGCGTCCCCTTCTTGGGGCAATGCAAGCACCTCCGTGGTTTGTCCTGTATAGCCGGAGGCAATCTGAAAGTGTACACCGGCATCGAGTTTCCCATTCATAAACTGCCGCGCCAATGCTCCTCGAAATTCGCGAACCGGAACACTCACGAAGCCATCGCCCAAAGGCCTGCGCCCCACTTCCTCGAATTCCGCGCGCGCGTGCAGTTTAAACGGCAGCCGGTCAAGCGTACCCAGCACATCCACAATCAATCGTGGCGCCTCCGCTATCGGTGTTCCGTCTGAACGGTCGCGGGCGTCTGCTTTCGATATCGAGGCCTGAAGAAGCCCGCGGCGGAAATAGTGGCGGCCTGAGATCGTGATGTACTGATTGCGGCTGGGACCCTCGTCGAATTGCAGGCCGGTATCCGGGTCGATCTTCGCTAGCGACGCCTCTTGGGTCACGTGCGCCAGGGTTACTCGAAAATCGGTCTTTGAGATTGTTTTCGTCACAACCATCTGATACGCATGGGCCTGGCTCACTAAACTGCCTTGCTGCGTTCCCGTGCCGATTCTGGGATCGTTTGTGAAGAACGTCTGGCCAAAGCTAAACGAAACAGAGGGAAGCGGCAGCGATTCCGGCGCGAAAATGGCAAGCGTTGCCTTAGGCGAGTTGATTCCCACCCAGCGGTTAAAAGAATTCCGCGGAACCAGCAAATCGACATTATCGAAGCCGATCTGGTCGCGCCGCCAACCCAGATTGTAGTGCAGCCACGGCAAGATGTTGCCATCAATGGCGATGAAGGGTGTAACGAAGTTCAGCGTGATGTCGTTTGACGTAATTTTCTGAAAGGGACCATCTACGAATGGGTCCGCTGAGGCATAATGATCCAGATCGTCCCGGCGGGGCGCTCCACGGAAATAATCCATGCCGGCGATAAAAGAAAAATGATCGTTGAGCTTTCGAATATAGGCTGCGTTACCGCCCACCACCGTTCGGAACTCGCTCTGTCTGATCAAACCGTCGCCAAAGTTCGAAAACAAAGCGAGGTTATAGCTGCGAAAGAAGCTCGATAGCTGTAGTTCACCGCCTGCCGACAGATGCCAGACGTCATTTAAAGCAAGCTCTCCAGTATGGGTTTGATCTTTCTGCCGCGGGTCAATCGTATCGTGCAGATTAGGAAGATCCAGCGGCACTAAGCCTGGAATTTTCGATACGCCGTAATAGCCAAGACCTAGAACAGTAAGCTTATGCGCCCCGAGGTTCCACTCTTTCAACACATTGAATTTGTATTGCTGGCGATGCTCCAACCGGTCAAGAAAACCGTTGCCATAGGAGGCTTCGATAGCTAGCCAATTCCAGCCTGCGCTCAGGTCGATATCCCGGTAATCGCCGGTGAGAGTGGCTAACGGTTCGAGCTTGGTGCGGATACCGTAAGTCTCGGCCAGGTCTACCGAATGGTTGCCTTCCCGAACGTTAAAAGCCCCTCCATCCGTCTGTACGCTTTCTATGATGGCGGGAACCATGATATTGGGGTCGGAATACCCATTTCCATGCGCATTGGCGCTGAGATTATTCGGCAGCAGAAAGCTGCCTACCCTGATGAATGTGGCGATGGGTTCCCCGTGGTCTCCGGCCACGCCCGGCGCAAAATATTGCGGCGCTTTGATGCCGTTTGACGCCGTCTCGATCGGTAAACCCGGTATGGAGATGGGTGCACCCGGACGGCCCGGATTGGCATCCAGGATCTCATCATGCACCAGGACGCGTTGTGCCGGGTCTGGGTTCTGCAAGTCCATGCTCTTGACGTCGGCCGTTACTGTAACCGCTTCAGTCCGTGAGGCCATCTGGCCAAAGTTTAGGTCGCTCGTCAGGCTTCCGCCATCGGAAACGTCCACAATCTTGCTCGCCTGCACGAATCCAGGTGCTGTCCCTATGAGTTTGTATCTTCCTGGCGCTAGCGAATAGAATGTAAATCTGCCGTCCGATTCGCTATGCATCTCCTGAGTCGGCAAGTCGCCTTCACGCAAAATACTTACCGTGGCGTCAGCGACCGGCTTACCTTGCGGATCGGTGAGCCTGCCCGTAACGGTTGAGCCGGCGGCTTCAAGAGGTGCCGCAACCAGCGTCAATAAAAGGGCAACGATAAGAGCCACGATTAACGGTGATCGGACGATCAACGAACAACTCCTCCTTTGCGTTGCTACTTGGAAACCTGGGTACTACGAAATCAACTTTCGTAGCACTTAAAATAGCACGAATATTCATTAAGTACTACGGCCATGGTCAGCAGTTCGGATTCGCAAATTGGATTTAAATTCGCGT
This sequence comes from Bryobacterales bacterium, assembly GCA_963718465.1. Lineage (GTDB taxonomy): Bacteria > Acidobacteriota > Terriglobia > Bryobacterales > Bryobacteraceae > Bog-105. The sequence continues at coordinate 13,909 of CAVQZK010000028.1, forward strand.
TCCGAGTACAATCGTTTAAAGTGCAGCGCTTGCTGGCAGCTTTGGTGTTGAGCGTAATCGGCTTTCTGCCGGTTGCGCCGCTATTATCCGGCGCCGGCGGCGCTTCGAAGAACCTGCCCCCTTGCTGCCGCGCACAGGGAAAACACAAATGCGCGATGCGTTGGGCGCAGAACGCACCGGCTGGCACTGCCGCTGAATTGGCGATATATGCGGTGTGCGGCGCATGCCCTTTTTCAACAGCGATGAGCTACGCGACGGAAAGCGCGACGGTTTTTCCACCGAAGGCCACAGAACTATCGTTTGAGGCTATCGTTAGCCACCCCATCGAGCAGACGCAAACAGAAGCGCGATACCGTATTTCCTTTGCGCGCAGCCGCCAGAAGCGCGGCCCCCCCACTTTCCTCTCGTAAGCAGCCGTTCGTAACCCGCCCGGCGGGCAGCAGGTAGTAGTGTCCCTTTTCGCGAGGAAAATAATGAAGAAAAAGTCTGTCCAAAATTTCGTAACTTCGCTAGTTATCGCGGTTGGTTTGATGCAGTGTATGGCGCTGGCCCAGGATTCGGGCAAGCTGCGTGGAGTGGTTCACGATCCGCAGCATCGCCCGATAGACGGCGCCCAGGTCTCCGTCAAGAGCTTGGGCCAGACGTTTTCCACCGTTGTTCAATCGGACGCCAACGGCGAGTTTCAGCTGGACAAGGTACCGGATGGCGCCTATTCGATTAACGTTTCCGCCAAAGGCTTCCGGCAATTGGAACAGCAAATTACTTTTGCGGCGGGCAAGACGCCTGTGGTGCATTTGCAATTGGAAGTCGCTACGCTTAACCAGACTACGGAGGTGCAAGGAGCGGGCAGCAAACTAGAGACGCAGACGTCAACCGTGCAGGTTCAAGTGACGCCGCAAGAAGTGATGCAAACGCCTGGCGCCGACCAGACCAACAGTCTCGCCATGATTACCGATTTTACCCCAGGCGCCTACATGGTACACGACATGCTTCATATGCGCGGCGGACATCAGGTGAACTGGTTTTTCGACGGAATTCCGGTAATAAACACGAATATCGCGGCCAATGTGGCTCCGCTGATTAATCCCAAGAATGTGGAGGAGCTCGAGGTGCAACGGGGTGGTTTTTCCAGCGAGTATGGTGACAGGACCTATGGTTTCTTCAACGTGGTAACTCCTTCGGGCTTCGACAGAAATAACGACGCGGAGCTGATCGCCTCCGCTGGGAACTTCTACTCCACCGACGACCAATTCGACGTAGGAGGCCACACAACGCGCTTTGCTTACTATGCGAGCGTGGACGGAAATCGTTCCGAACTCGGTTTGGGGACGCCCATTTCGCAAGTCATTCATGACCAGGAAAGCGGTGAAGGAGGGTTCCTTTCGCTGCTGTATAACCCCACTCCGAAAGATCAGTTACGTTGGATTGCCTCTTTGCGCGGCGATCACTATCAGATCCCTAACACCGAAGACCAGGAGTCGTCCGCTATTCGCGACATCGATTTAGAAAAAGACTATCTGGGCGGCTTCAATTGGGCGCACAGCATTTCCGACGGAGTTGTGTTCTCGCTGACTCCGTACTTTCATTACAACAGCGCACAATATTTGGGCGGCCCACTGGATACGCCATTCGTGTTGAACGACAACGTACGCTCCAATTACCTTGGCGTGCGCTCGGTCCTTCAAATGGAAAAAAAGCGCCATAACGCGCGCGCGGGCGTCGAAACATGGGCGCAGCGCGACAACGCATTTTTTGGGCTCACGGCAAATCCGGGCAGCCAAGTGCTGCAGCAGACCGAACTGCATTGGGCCAATTCCGAGTCGTTGTTTCTCGAAGATCAATACAAACTCACCTCCTGGTTCTCGCTTGATCTGGGGGTGCGGCTGCAGCACTATGGCGGGCTGGTGAATGAGAACGCGTTCGATCCGCGGCTGGGCGGCTCTATTCGGATACCGCGGCTTCGGTGGGTGCTTCACGGCTACTACGCCTATTACTACCAGCCACCTCCGCTTGATAGCCTGGCCGGCCCGTCGTTGCAGTTTGCGATTGCGCAGGGCTACGGTTTCGTCCCGCTCAATGGCGAGCGCGACATTCAGCACGATATCGGCCTCAGCATTCCGCTGCGTGGCTGGTATCTTGATGCCGACGAGTTCCATACCAGCGGCAGAAACTTCCTGGATCACGATGTTATCGGAAACTCCGGCATATTTATTCCACTCGCGGATCTGGGAGCCATTATCAGTGGCACGGAGGTTACTATTCGTTCACCTCGGATCTTCAACGTCGCACAGCTTCGCATGGCCTATTCGAATCAGACCGCGCAAGGGATTGGACCCATTACCGGAGGATTGCTGGCGGATTCGTCCCCGGGCAATTTTTTACTCGATCACGATCAACGCAACACCGCAACGGCGGTTCTCAGCTTAAAGCTCCCGAAGAAGTTCTGGGCTACCCCTACATATCAGTTCGGCTCGGGGTTTTTGACCGCGAACGGTCCCGCGCATCTTCCGCCGCATTCGACGTTCGACTTGTCTATCGGAAAGAAATTTAACGAGCACTGGTCGGTGTCACTCAATGCCGTCAATATTGCCAATACGCGCTACCTGCTGGATAACAGCAACACTTTTGGAGGGACGCACTATATAAACCCCCGGCAGATTTACGCTGAGGTCCGTTACCATTTTCATCTCTGATTGGGTTACTACTGCTTATGGGTGCGCTGGGGCTTTTCCCGCCTTTACGGCTTGAATCCATGCCCTTGTGCGAGCGTCGAGCACATCCAGCGGCAAAGCTCCGCCGTCAAGTATTTCATCGTGGAAGGCGCGGATGTCGTACTTAGAACCGAGTTCCTTCTCGGCAAAGGAACGCAGTTCTAAAATTTTCAGCTGGCCCAGCTTGTAGGCCAGGGCTTGGCCCGGGATAACGATGTAGCGGTCGGTTTCAGCTTGGATGTCGGGCTCGCCTTCGCCGGAGTTTTCACGGAAATAGGCGATCATCTGTTCGCGAGTCCAATGCTTATAGTGGACACCTGTATCGAGCACCAAGCGGCAGGCGCGTAGTAACTCGTCGGACAGTCGCCCGTAATCGCTGAGCGGGTCTTTATAAAAACCGATGTCCTTGCCGAGCCGCTCGGAGTAGAGCGCCCAACCCTCCTGATAGGCGGTGTAGTTGCCTTGCTGACGAAACGGCGGCAACCCGGGGAGGGTTTGCGCAATCGAAATCTGCATGTGATGGCCGGGAATGGCTTCGTGGTACGAAGTCGATTCTATACTCAGTTTTGAGCGGTGCGCGAAGTCTCCGGTGTTCACGTATACGATACCAGGGCGGGAGCCGTCGGGAGTTCCCTGATTATACTCGGCCGACGCAGCCTCCTTTTCGCGGAATTCCTGCACCGGGCGGACTTCCACCTTGGTCTTCGGCAGCAGCCCAAAGAGCTTCGGAAGCTCCGGCTGCATTCCCGCGATGTACCCTCGGTAGGTGTTTAGAATATCCTCCCGTGAAGTGGGGATCACTTTGGGGTTCGTCTTCAGCGATTCCTGAAAGCTCCGGCGATCGGAGTATCCTTCACGCTTGGCAATGGTCAGCATCTCCGCATGAATACGCGACACCTCCTTAAGTCCGAGTTCGTGGATGGCTTCCGGATCCATACTGGTAGTGGTCTGTTGCTTGACAAGAAACCGGTACAGCGAATCGCCGCCCGGTAAAGACCATATTCCCGGTTCGGTGCGTCCGAAAGGTGCGTACTCCTTAGCTATGAAATCGGCCAGTTTGGTGTAAGCGGGCCGAACTTCCGTATCGACGGCTCTAATAAGCGCATCGTGCAGGCGTTCGTGGTCGGATGCGGAGATTGTCGCTGGAATCTTCGCCGCTGGCATGCCGAAAACGTTGGCTTCCCCGGCAGGCTCCGCAATCGATTGCACCTGCGAGACTACTTTTTCCAGCAGGAACTTCGGAGGCATCAACTTATCCCGCCTCCCTTGCTCCAGCACTTCGATCAGCTGGTCTATCAGGCGCGGCACTTGGTGCAGACGCGAAATGTAATCCTCATACTGCTTTGCCGTCTCGAATGGAATATTCGGAACGAACTGCGCCAGTTGCAGATGGATGCCGCCGAACTGATCCTCCGGCATCAGGTAAAGCTTCAGCGAGATTGCTTCCAGATTCTCCTTCAGGTTGCGTACCATTAGTTGCTGATTCAGAACTTCCTGCTCTGGAAAGCCAGCGGTGTCAATAATTTCAAACCGTTTGAGGAATGCTGCGGTATCGTTGCGCTGCTGTTCAACGTGGGCCAGCGAGGGATCGCTCCACTTGTCGTTATAGCGATAGTCGCCAATGATTGTGGCAAGCTCCGGCGATTCTCGAAGCGTGTATTGCCATTGTTGGTCGAGGAGTTGGTTGAGAGCCCGCCGGCGGATGGCTAGATCGGCAGTCTGAGTGTGCAGGTTTGGCGTCATCGCGAGTAACAGTATTGTAGAAAGGGCAGTGGACTTCCCGCGCGTGAAATACATAAGAGGTTGTATAGAGAAGAATACGACGCGCCCCGGCGGCGTTGTTCGCTCTTTGACCGTGATTGTGAAAGAATTGCACACCATGAAGCGATTTACACAGATAAGCGCAGTTCTCTTCGCACTCACGACGGTCATTTGGGCGGCGGAGCCTTCAGCCGGCGTGAAAGAAGCCGTTCTGAAAGCCGAAGGAGACTGGAAAACAGCCGTTCTTGCAGGCGACAAGGGCGCCCTGGATAAACTCATGGCCGCGGATATCAGCTATACGCACTCCAGCGGCAAAACCCAAACCAAAGAAGAATTCATTCAAGATGCCACGGGCGGCGCGACTGTGTATAAATCGATTGAATTTGAGAACACCAAAGTGCGGCAATATGGCAACGTGGTGGTGATAACGCATTCGGCAGTCATCACCACCGTTCAAACTGGCACGAGCCATCTATACCTTACTGAGGTGTGGGTTCGAGAGGGAGGCCGCTGGCAAATGGCCTCCCGTCTGGCAACCAAGCTTCCCTGACGCGCCGTTACGGATGCGGGACCGTGGACGCGTGTACCTTGTTGTTCCCAGAACTGCCACAAGATCTCTCCGGACAGCGCGCCGGGATAATTGCACCTGGTCGATTCAATGCAGTCCTTCCGTTTCCCGCTTGCGATTCAGCCCTACCAGCCGATACCACCCGCCTTGGTTCGCCAGTCTGAGCTGCTGATTTGACGCTTTTTCTTACGTCCGATGGAAAACTTGCCGACCGCACCGCGCAAGTGGAGTGACGGCGTACGATCTCACGAATGCGACACCGGCCACGAGTATTTTTAGCCGATTCAACCGGTTGATATACTTTCGATTTCGATGAAAGCAGGAGTTAGATGAGAAGGAAAGTTACGGTCATCGGCGCGGGCAATGTGGGAGCGAATACAGCTCAGAAAATTGCCGTCAAAGAGCTGGCCGATGTGGTTTTAGTAGACGTAGTGGAAGGCGTTCCACAGGGCAAAGGACTCGACATGCTCGAGTCCGCGCCGGTGGAAGGCTATGACGTACGGATTGTTGGAACGAATGGCTACGAAGAGACTGCCGATTCCGATATTGTGGTAATTACAGCGGGTTTCCCGCGTAAACCGGGTATGAGCCGCGACGATTTGCTGCTGGCGAATTATGAGGTGGTAAAGAGCGCCACGGAACAGGCAGTCAAGCGGTCCCCCAATGCCATTTTGATTTTAGTGACGAACCCGCTGGATGCGATGTGCTGGACGGCGATGAAGGTTTCGGGCTTCAACCGGGAGCGGGTGATCGGCATGGCCGGTGTGTTGGATACGGCACGCTTCAGGACGTTCATCGCCGAAGAATTGAACGTGTCGTTTGAGAACGTCACGGCGATGGTGCTCGGCGGCCATGGCGACACTATGGTTCCCTTGGTGCGTTTCACCAATGTAAGTGGGATTCCGCTGGCTGAATTGACCGATCAGGCGACGATTGACCGTCTGGTGCAGCGCACGCGCGACGGCGGGGCTGAGATCGTGAAACATCTGAAGACGGGCAGCGCTTACTACCGCAGGCGGCTTCGGCCGTTGAAATGGTTGAATCCATTCTCAAGGACAAGAAGAAAGTGCTGCCTTGCGCGGTGCATCTCAACGGCGAATACGGTATCAAAGGACTGTTCGTGGGTGTTCCGGTGAAGCTTGGCAAAGCGGGCGTCGAAAAAATTTACGAGATCAATCTGAAAGACGATGAGAAGGCAGCGCTGAAGAAAAGCGCGGATGCCGTTCAGGAACTCGTGAACGTGCTGCAGCAGAAAGTTTAATAAAGTTTGCCGAAGCTGTAGCGCAACGCGGTAAGATCGGCTACTCTGACGAGAGTGGCAAGCTCTAAGTCCGCCCATGAGGCGTCAACTCATAACGGCAGTCTCAATGGTTTCGCCGCCAACGGCATGCCGAAGATCGATGAGCGGTACGTTTGCTTTGGCGTAAAGCTGGCTTATTCGAAGATTCACCGCTGGGGTCTTTACGCCACCGAATTTATTCCCGCCGGCCGGAAAGTGATTGAGTACACCGGAGAGAAGATTAGCCGCCGTGAAACTAAGCGGCGTGCCGAGGCAAGCGACCTCATTTATCTTTTTACGCTCGATTCTTATTGGACGCTGGACGGCTCCGTAGGCGGGTCAGGGGCGGAATTCATCAATCACTCCTGTGAACCAAATCTGGTGGCACGGATTGTGAGGGGCCATATTCTCTATATGACTCTGCGCGACGTTCAAGTGGGCGAAGAACTCACGGTAGATTATCACTTCGATAAGAAAGTAGAGCGGGTGGTCTGCCGGTGCGGTACGGCGACCTGCCGGGGCACCATTAACTTACTTGAGTAGGCGCTAAGGCTGCTCTACGCGAAGTTCGTTCACGACTTTACTCACGCCCTCTACATTCGCAGCCGCTTGGCCGGCCGCCTGCTTCTGCGCGTCCGACGATACAGTTCCCCGAAGAGTGACGACCTGACCATCGGAATCGACATCGACGCCGGTGAGGGTTTTCAGGCCGACGTCGTTGGCGAGTTTCGCTTTGACTTTAGCGGCCAATGCGGCTCGATCGAGCTTGACGCCGGCATGGCTCGCAGCGTCCTGTAATTTATCTTTCCCGTTGCGAAGCTTGGCTTGAGCCCGCTCGGTATTCATGTCGGGCTGGACGGCTCCGTCGATTTTGCGGCCGAGATCGTTCGCCTCCGCCTTAGCCTCGCTGGCGAGCTTTTTACCGGCGTCCTCGGCACGGTTTAGCTGTTCGCGGGTCTTCTCGCGCGCTTTCGCCTCATTCTCCTCCGTCTTTTTTCGATTGGAGCCCGCGCATGCTAACGAAAAGCCGATTAGAACAACAGCCGCTATTTTTCCTATTTTGAGTTTCATTCCCGCCTTCAACTGTTAGAAGAACCTGCGGTACATGCGTTTCTGGGTCATTTAGGAACACTCTAAAGCGCTAGATCGATGAACTAACTCGAAAAAGAGAGTATTACCGCCTGGTCAGCACTCAAGTGTTGAGTCAAGCCTGCCGATAAGGAGCGTAGGCAGAGTATGGATCTGGATCTAAGCAAGAATAAGAAGACCGTATCAATATGTGAGACGCAACCGCTCACGGTGCATGGCTTACAGCATTTGCTGGAGTCCACCGATGACCTGGCGTTTGGGTCCGCACACGCTTCCCCCGCTGAGTGGATGCTCAGCTTGGGTGCAGACAAAACTGATGTGCTGGTGATCGACAAGGGTTTGGGTGCCAAAACAGTGCTCGATGCCTTGACTCATTTGCCGGCGGAGCACGGGCAGAATCGCTCTACCGTGCCGGCAGTGGTGGTCTGGGGAATGTCGGTGACCGAAGCGGAAGCGCTGCGGTTCCTACAGTCTGGGGCGAAAGGAATCATCCGGAAGTCAGCTGACACAGCCACGGTTTTGGCCTGTCTGCGGGCCGTTTCGCAAGGCCGCAGTTGGATGCAGGATTCCGTCTTCCGCGAGTCGTCGAATGTCGATGCGCAGGTGCGCACCGATCTAACCCCGCGCGAGCACCAAGTAATGGAACTCGTGGAACAAGGCTTCAAAAACCGTGAGATCGCCCAGGAACTCGGGATTCGCCCCGGTACTGTGAAGATTCATTTGAAGCATATATTCGAGAAAACCGGCGTACGCGGCCGGCATGGCTTAGCCCTGAATGGCTTACGCCAAAAAGGCGTGATCTCCCTGTTGGCTTCGTAGACTGGCTGGCCGCCGCGAAGCCGCTTGACAGAAAGCGAATAAAAGGCGAATATGCGGCTAGGAGGATTATTCCTATGCCTCAGAATGCCGCCTTTTATCCTGTCGGCCAGCCAAGTGAACTTGTGCGCTTGGTGGGCATAGCCCGGCTGGCGGCCGAGGGTAATCTGCTTGCGGAGAAGCGCCGCGTCGAGTACCGGAACCTGCCCACTCGGAAGTGGCTGAACCGCTGCCAGTCTGAGCGCGTACCGTTTCATTGGACGATTAATCCGTATCGCGGCTGTGAATTTGGTTGCAAGTATTGCTATGCGCGCTTCACTCACGATTTTCTGGAGCGTCGCGATCCGGCGGCGTTCGAGACGGAAATATACGCCAAGGATTGGAACGCGGCTGAATTCAAGGAAGAACTGAAGCTGGTAAAACCCGGCCAAGTCATTGGTCTCGGGACGGCCACCGACCCCTATCAGCCGGCGGAACGGAAGTTTGGATTAACGCGCCAAGTCCTAGAGGCTCTTTCGACACTGGAAGGCGCGTCACTGTTCTTGACAACCAAATCGAACCTCGTAAGCCGTGACACTGATCTTTTTCTACGGATTGCTAAAAGGAATCAAATGAAAGTTACGGTAACCGTCACAACAATGGACCGGAAACTTGCCCGTTTGACGGAACCGTATGCCCCAAACCCTGAATTAAGAATGAAGGCTGTCGCCGCGTTGGTCGGCGCCGGTGTTGCGGTGAGCGTGGCGGCGAGCCCTATCCTGCCCTTGATGACAGATTCCAAAATCAATTTGATGTCCGTTGCCAAGGCGGCGAAATCGGCGGGCGCATCGCAGTTCTGGGCCAATGTGGTGTTCTTGCAGCCTTCGGCACAGAAGGTTTTCTTTCCATTTCTAGCCGAGGAATTTCCGGAGCATTTAGGACGATACCAAAGGAGCTTCGGCGATGGCGCGTACCTCCAAGGCAAGTATCCGGAACGGATGAAGGAACATGGTGGAAGAGGTTCGGCGGCAGGTTGGGTTCGAAGCGCGGGGATCGTTCGAGCGGGTATCCGTGGCCCCGCCGGCGCTGCCCAATTCTCAGATGTTCCTGTTCTAAAACAATTTGCCGGGCGAAGCCGCAATCCTCTCTAGAGCGTTTTGATGGCGGCCAGAACAGCGCGGACGGTGCCGCGATCAAGGTCTTTGGCACGATCCGAGAGCTCATGGTAGGGGACCATCTGTTCTTCGCCCCATTCACTCGGACGGCTGGTGACGCCCTGCGCCTTCTTGGTCTCCATCCAAGCTTCGTGAACCTTAGCGGCAATATCTTCAATCCGGCGTTCGAGCACTTCGATGGATGCAGTGGGGATGGCAGTTGAATTCGGGCTTGTGGCAGTTCCCATAACCGATAGCCTATCTGATCCAGCGGCAATCTACGCAATCCTTCCACCACAGGAAAGTACGGGTGATATGGTGAGGGCAAGAGCGCTCATGAATATCTCTCTGGCAGGCAAGGCGGCACTGGTGACTGGTGCTGGTCGTGGAATTGGAAGGGCTATTGCGCAATCGCTTGCCAGCTCCGGCGCTGCTGTGTTGCTGGCCGATATCGACGAAAGCGCACTACTGGAAGCCAAGCGCGGCATCGAGGAGGCTAGTCCCGGAAAGCCGAGGTTAGCGGCCATCGCGGGCGATTTGACGAGCGCCGGTTTCCCTGAGGTGGCGATTGCAAAGCTGATTGCGGAGTTTGGCTCGATTGACATTATTGTCAATAACGCAGGGTACACATGGGACAACGTCATTCAGAAAACAACGGACGAGCAATTCCAGGCAATGCTCGATATCCACGTCGTTGCGCCCTTTCGCGTATTACGGGCTGCGGTCCCATGGCTGCGCGAAGCAGCGAAGAAGGAAAGAGAGACGGGCCAGCCGGTGATACGAAAAGTTGTGAATATAACTTCCATATCGGGGCTAGGTGGAAACGCTGGACAGGCCGGGTATTCGTCCGGAAAGGCGGCCATCGTTGGATTAACCAAGACGATGGCGAAGGAGTGGGGCCGCTACAACGTCACGGTGAATGCCGTGGGCTTTGGGCTGATAGATACTCGATTGACAAAAGCGATGGACGATGGGGACACCAATATCGCGATCGGGGAGCGGAATGTGCGGGTCGGGATACAGGCGCAGGTGCGGGAACAAACAGAAAAGATGATTCCGTTAGGCAGGATGGGCACGCCGGAAGATGCGGCGAACGCAGTGTTCTTCTTCTGCTCGCCGCTATCCGATTATGTGACGGGCGAGGTGCTTGTTTGTGGCGGCGGAATACACTTCTAACAAGACGGCTTGCTTTACGCGCGCGGTTCTGCGGGAGCGGGCTTCTTACTGCTCTTCAGGACTTGAATGATGGCGGGGACTAAGGACACCGCGATGATCAGTAAAACGAGTTTTTCGAAGTTATGCTTTACGACCGGAATGCCTCCGAGCAGATAGCCCAGACTGATCATTGAGATTACCCATCCGGCAGCCCCGACGACGTTAAACATCAAAAACCGGGGATAACTCATCTTGCCGACTCCGGCGATAAAAGCGGCAAAAGTCCGGATGATAGGCACGAATTTGGCGTAGATGATGGTTTTGCCGCCATGGCGTTCGTAGAATTCGTGAGTTCTGTCCAGATATTCGCGGCGGAAGATGCGCGAGTTGGTCTTCTTGAAAAGCGAATAGCCGAGTGTAGTACCAAGGAAAAAGCCCGAGCCGTCGCCCAGGATGGACGCGGCCGCGAGCATCGCAATCATGGTAACCACGGGTAACTTGCCGGCCCCGGCCACCACGCCTACCGTGAAGAGCAACGAATCGCCAGGCAGGAAGAACCCGACCAGGCAACCGCTTTCGGCAAAAACGATGGCGAACAGGGCGAGGTAGCCAATCCATCCGGACAGAACGGTCGACAACAACTGGATCAGCTGGTCAGGATCGGTTAATCCTCTTAGAAAGTGCAGAAATTGTATTAACAATCGTCAGCCTTCGTATGAACCGATAATGCGGCTGATGGCGGCATCGTTCAATTTGATTTTGCCGCGCTTCTTCAACTCGGTCACAATACTGTCGCGAAATAAGGGATCCTGCAGCGTTTGTTTTTGCTGTTCCAAGCCCTGGACGATGCCCGCTTTGGCGGCGGCATATTGGTTCATATCGGCTGGAATTTTCTCCGTTACTTTGCAGACGAACTGACCGGTGGAAGTGCCTACAGGTCCTATTATGCCGCCAACGTTGGCTTTGAATGCGGCCGCGAGTTGCGTACCCGATCCGATTCCTTCAGCGGCTCCATCTGCCGTGAAGGGCGCAGCCGTTTTCACCGTCAAACCGTATTCCTTGGCCAGCGCTTCCAGGCTTTCGCCTTTTTGAGCCCGCGCGGCCGCTGTTTTGGCAGCTTCTTGAGCCATGCGTTCTTCTTCGGTCGTTGCGAAGTGCTGCATTACGTCAGCCTGCACTTCGTTAAATTCTGCGTTGCGCGCTGGGCTCACGCTGGTCACTACGGCGAATCCGGCCTTGCCTTGCTGATCGAGATTCACGACATCGGTAATTGTGCCTTTGGCGGACGAGAAGATGGCGCTCGAAAGTTCAGGCGCGGTGTTCAGCTCGGACAGCGGAGCGCTGTTCGCGGCATTATCGATCTTAAAGTACTTCAGACCGTATTTCTTCGCGATGATTTCAGCCTGGCTAGGATTGCGCAAAATTTCGTTGTGCGCGGCATCCATATTGCGGCGCAGGGTTTCGGCTGCAATCTGCTTCTTTGCTTCGAGCAATAACTGCGGTTTGGCTTCATCGAATGTTTGGGTATGCGCGTCCTGATGCTCCTCCACCTGGATAATGTGATAGCCGTACTCGGTGTCGATCACTCCGCTGATTTCGCCGGGCTTCAAAGAGAAAGCCGCCTTTTCAAAGTTAGGCACCGTCTGGCCGCGCGTCATCCAGCCATACTCGCCCCCCTTTTCCGCCGAACCAGGATCGTCAGAGTTTTTCTTAGCGAGTTCGGCAAAATCGGCACCCGCCTTAATCTGCTTCAGCAGATCTTCCGCTTTTGCCTTGAGTTTGGGAGCTTCTTCCTTGGGCTTGCCTTGCGTCTTGATCAAGATGTGGCGGACCCGGACACGCTCGGGGGTGCGGAAGCTATCGATGCTGTCTTGATAGTCCTTTTGCAGTTGCGCATCGGAAACCTGAGCGGAGAGCATATAATCGGCGGTGGACCCGGCAATCAGGTCGAAACTGCGCTTTTCCGGAATGCGGAATAGAGATCTGTTCTTATCGAAATAAGCCTTTACGGCAGCGGGGTTGGCGTTGACCTTTGAGACGAACGCTTTAGGGTCGAAGGCGATGTACTGCAGGCCCACCTTCACATTCTTGCGCCGGTATTCGGCACGCGCGTCATCATCGGAGATAACCAGCGACTGCTTCTCCAGGTTTTCAAGCCGGGACACCAGGATGGATTCACGCTGTTCCTGCTCGAACGCGGCGGGCGTGAATCCCTGCTGCGATAAGAATCCTTGATAAATTTGCATATCGAATTTGCCGCCTGTTTGATGGT
>CAVQZK010000029.1:0-132323 GCA_963718465.1 Bryobacterales bacterium
GCCCAGCCAAATATTCGGCCAAAGCAAGTTGGCGCAGCTTAGGGGCGGCAGAACGGGCAGCGAAGAAGAGAGCAACGGCCGAAATGCCGAATGTGAAAAAGCGGAGGTTGGCTAACGTATTGTATGAGTGGGGATCGGGAAACGTCCAGCTATCGAATACAGCGAGGCGAACGATGGCAAAGGCGAAAACTCCTGCTGCGGCGAGAATCGCTCGTTCGCTATTTAAGCGGGCGCCAATCCAGCTTACAGCCGCCGCTTGAATGGCCCAGGCGATGGTTACCGTGAACCCAGTGAACTGGATGGGAATGGCCAGCGTCAAGAAGCAAAGCGAAACACCGAACGCCAGCAGAGCCGGCAGCTGTCTCAGAGGTTCAGCCACGCTCGTCCTATACAAACAAACTCCAAACACAAGATAAGCGGCCGCAATAACAACCGCCAACCCACCTAGACCGTAGTATTTAGCATTGAGGAGTGTGTAGGCTGCGGCAAAGTAAACAACAGCGTCAAGGGCCAGAACAGTCATGCTCGGGAGTGTCGGAGGGATCATGCGATCAAGCGTCCGCCAGAAACTGAATCCGTAAAAAAGCAAGGCAGCGAGAGTTATACCAGCAAAAGCAGGAAGGGCGCTGTGAGGGCTGTTCTGCCACGCCAAGTAGGAAAGCCAGAATCCCGAGAAGGCGACCGGCAGGGTGACCGGGTATTGGCGCAACACCCCAAATGCCATTCCAGCCGCAGCGAGAAACAGAGCTAGCGCAAAGAACGAAGCGGCACCGCTATGTGTCCAAATAATGCCGATGGCGATGACCGTTAAGAACTGCGCAGTGGCGAACAAACCAGGCAGCGTGGTCCGCCAACGCTGCGCGCAAAACGCGATTGGAGCCAAGGTAGCTATCAAGCGGTTATCCGCCGTTCCACCCTTCTCGAACAGCCATCCTGCATAGATCAGCGCCGTAGCAACAAAGCCGAGCACTTCAAGGAGAGCCCATTTGCGTCTGGATGCGAGTTCGGTGGAGGCGAAGTTGAGTAACAACAAATAGCCGAACAGGAACCAGGGATGGTCTTCGCCGGTGCTCAAAAGGAGGGGAGCGAGATAACCACCGACCATGCCTAAGGCAGCAATGGCAACGGAATCATACCGCAGGGCCAGCACCGTAGCCAGCGTTGTGACGGCAATCATCAGAGCCATCGCTAGAGGCTGCAAAACGAGATGGTAGTAATTGAAAGCTGCGTAAACAGAAAGATAGAGAATGGCGATGCCCGCGCCGGTGATGCCTTGTGCAAAGATCTGCTGACTTTTTCGCCAGAGGTAATCCGCTAATGCGAGTGCGGCGAGGCCAGTCAGCAAGCCAAGAATAACTCGGCCTGTTTCGCCGATCCAATTATTGTCGACAGCCCATTTAAAGAAGAACGCCACGCCGAGGATCAGAGTAACCACGCCCACCCGATTAACGAGGGTCAACCCAACCTTACTCTCAAGCCCGCGCTCGACGGGAGGAAGCTTCGGAGGTTCGGTCCTCGTCACAGGAGGCGCATCGGGAGGTTTCTGCTCAACTGCTATCGGCTCAGGTTCGCGATGAGGTTTGGCAGCAGGCTGAAGTATCCGCTCCAAGCGTCCGAGACGTTCTTCTATCAATGCCTGACGCCGAAGAATCTCGTTTACGGCGTCTGCCAGGTTGTGAAACTGCGGCTGTTGAGGGCTCCCCATGGCAGGACAGTAGCTACCTTACCATTGGCGCGGTTATAACTTAATTGTTCCACTTCGGTATGGAACCGGGCGGCGCCTGAGAGATTGCATCGTTTAAAGCCGTTTGGATGGTTTGGTTCGTAGGATCGCGCTGTAGGGCTTCGTGCATTTGGTTCAGACCGTTGGTCCACTGACCCAGCCGCAACAGGGCAACAGCATAGTTCACGCGAATGCCATTATGTTCCGGATTCAGCGCCAGCGCTTGCCGATATTGTTCTGCGGCGGCGTGGAGGTCGCCCGCTTTTTCGAGGCGCGCGCCCTCATTGTTTAATGCCACTGCCTTCACGGCATTTTGGCTGGATTTATCTTTACGCCTTATAAGCGCTGCCAGTTCCTGTTTGATTTTGGCCGCTTCTTCCGGCTTACCTTGCTCCCGCAAAGCCATCTGTAAGGAGTTCAAGGTAGATTGGTCGTCTGGCTTAAGCTTATACGCGGCCTGCAAGTGCTCTACGGCTGGATCAATTTTCTCCTGCTCCAGATATTCAGCACCGAGCCGATATTGAGCAATGGCATCGGAGGGATCACGCTTTACAGCGCGTTCGAAGGCGGCCGTAGCGCCCGTTTCATCCAGCAGCAGCTTGCGTGCTTGACCGAGTTCCGACCATGCCTCCGCCATATCGGGGCGAATAGAAACCGCACTCTCAAGCTGCGCCGCCGCGTTCTGCGCGTTACTCTGCGCAAGGTATACCTTTGCTAATAAATAGTGGGCATAAGCGGCGTCGGGCTTGCGGCCTAGAAGCGCAATAGCTCGATTGAGATGAACGCTGGCATTCGGCAATTCGCCACTTTCAAGCAAAACCAGTCCGAGATTAACGTGCCCCTGCGCGAAACCAGGATTCAGCGCCACCGACTTTTCGAAAGGCGCGCGGGCCGATTTCGAATCTCCGAAATTGTGGTACGCCTCACCCAGGGCATTCTGCGCCTCGGCTGAGTTGGGCCGGAGCCGCACAGCTTCATTCAATTGATGCATTGACCCATCGCGATCGCCTTTTTCCATGAGCAAGCTGCCCAGCAGCAAGCGCGCATCCACATTACGGGGATTTGCCGCCACCGCCCGTTGCGCAACCTGAATGGCTTGCGCAGTTTGGCCGTTCGCGGCGAGTTTCCAGGCTTCGTCTAACTGCGACTTTTGCGCTGCAAAGAAGGCCAAAGCAGCAAGGATGCGGAAGGGCATGCGGTCTCAGCCGAATTTCTGCAAATGGGTGATGCCGGAACCCTCGGTTACGTACACTAACCGATCCGCAGCCACTTCACCGAGTTTCTCAATCTGGCCGCCCGGCCAGCGAACCTCCGCCTCAGCCTTGATTTCAGGACCAAGCCCGAAATGGAGGCGGCTGTCATTCACCGATAGATAGGACGATTGGCTTAATACTTCACGGGTTTGCACGTTGCCGCCATAACGAAGGGTGACGCGGGCACCGATAGCACTACGGTTCGACTTTACTCCGGTGAGCTTAATCTTGAGCCAATGAGCGTTACCGCTCACATCGTTCCTCAAGAGCGATGGCGGCTCATTCTGATTGACAATGAGAATATCGATATCGCCGTCGTTATCGAAGTCGCCAAAGGCGCATCCACGGCTGCAGTGGTTCGCTTCAACGCCAGGGCCGGCTTCGGAAATCAGCTCTTCAAAACGGCCTTTGCCCAAATTACGAAAAAGCACGCGCGGTGTTTTGTAGGGCTGGTCTGGTTTATTTTGCAACTCGGGATAAATGCCTCCCGTGACCCAGAATATGTCAGGGGAGCCATCGTTATCGAAGTCTTCTATGCCAATCCCCCAACTGATAAAACGCGTCTCAATGCCGAGACCCGAACGAAGGGTATCGTCGCGAAATTGGCCCTTGCCATTGTTCTTATAGACGGCTGGCGTATCGGCGGCGAAGTGCGTTTTGACAATGTCGAGACTGCCGGTGAGGGCAAAGTCGCCAATACCGATGCCCATACCGGCCTGTTCCATGCCGTCCTCGCTTAGCGCAACGCCGCGATCAAGGGCTTCTTCGGAGAAAGTTCCGTCGTGGTTGTTGCGAAAAAGCAGGCTTGGAGTAGAATCGCAGGCCAGGTAGATGTCGGGCCAACCATCATTGTCGAAATCGGCAGCCACAGTAGTCAGACCGTAACCCTGGTCGGGCTTGGCGATGCCGGCTGCCACACTTACGTCGGTGAATGTGCCGTTGCCGTTGTTGCGATAGAGAGAGTGGCGACCATAGGGTAAGCCGCGGGGTCCGCAGAATACGCCTTCATAATTGCAGTTTGTGTTTTCGCCAGCGCGTGGAACGTTCTTCGGATCGAAGGCCACGTAGTTAGAGACGAATAGGTCGAGCTTGCCGTCGCGGTCGTAATCGACGAAGGTGCAGCCCGAGCCAAAACGAGGCTCGCGGTTCAACAAGCCGGCTTCGCGGGTAATATCGGTGAAAGTACCATTACCATTGTTGCGATAGAGAGCGTTCTGCTCCCAACCGGTGATGAAGATGTCTTCGAACCCGTCGTTATTGAAGTCGCCCACCGTGACGCCGAAGGAATAGCCGGTGCGGAACATTCCGGCTTTCTGTGTGACATCGGTAAAGGTTCCGTCGCGATTGTTTTTGTAGAGGCGGTTCGATGCGTTCGGCGGGGGGTCGCCAAAGCGGGAGCCGGTAAGAACAAGGATGTCCAGCCAGCCGTCGTTATCGTAATCGATGAACGCCGCCCCGCAGCCCATGGCTTCGATGACATAGTCGGCGCGTTTCTCGTGGCCGCAGACAGTTACTTCGCGGAGCCCGGCTTGGTAGGCAATGTCGGTAAATCGCGCGTGAAACGGTAGACCGGAAGGTTTTCCGCGGGGCGCGGCTTTCACTCCGCGAGAAGCCATCCCTTTTATTCCCGCATTGCCTTCCTGCGCGAACGTGCGGACACCAGGAAGCGCCAGGAGACTCATGATCTCCCGGCGCGTCAGATTACGCAAGTGCCTCAAAAAATGAGTTTAACCCCAAGCTCCACTTGGCGGCCTGCCTGATTGCCATAAACCGCGCCCTGTGATCCAAACGTACCGCCGGGGCTGCCCTGATAAAGCGCTTGGCCAAAATTGGCATCGGAATAACTCAGATCGGGGTCTCCTTTGTTGAGCCGGTTCGTGGCGTTGTAAGCATTTATCTTTAACTGCCCTGAAATTCGTTCGGTGACATGGAAGTTTTTCAGCAGCGTGGCGTCCAGGTCGGCGAACATCGGTCCCGTTATGCACGAGTATTGCAGCGGATTCGTGCGCAGCACGTAAGTGTTCGCCGGAGTTGGACTAAATGCCGCAGGATTAAAGTAATAGCCCGAGGGTACATTCTGACAAGGATTACTGTTGACGATGTAATTCCCAAAACGGGGATAGTCGCCCGAATTGACGGTCAGAACCGCTGTTACTTGCCACCCGCCGATTAGTGCGTCGGTTATTCGGGACGTCCCGCCGAGGAACATTTTGCCCTTGCCAAAAGGCAACTCGTAAGTGCCGGCAGCGGTGAGCCGATGATGCGGTTGATCGCTATCCTGCCACTGCAGAGTGTTCGAAAACACGGTTTGGTCGTTGAAACTATTTATCTGCTGCCTTTCTCGAATATAGATATAGCCAAGCAGGAAATTGTAACCCTTGCTGAATCGCTTCTGCACTTTGAGTTCAAGGTCGTTGTAGCGTTCGTGAGCACCCAGAACACCAATCTCATATAGAGGCCCGTACATCGGATATTTCGTCAAGAGCGAACCTAAAGGAACACTCACTTGGTTGTAGAGCGGACCGGGATTCAATGTCGTGTTCAGATAGTGGTAAAACGGATTCGAAACCGACGTACTAAGCAAATTTTGATATTGCTGTTCTATCTGTGGATTGACGTTATTGAACGCTTCTGTGTAGTGCTGGTTTCCAAAGTTTGTGAAGTAAGTCAACGAAGTAACTAGCTGACCGGGGAATTGATGTTCAACGGTTATGTTCAACCGGTTGTTATAGGCTTTCTTGAAATCCTGCGGATACCAGAGCAATGGAGATCCCCCGCGGCCGACATTCGTGCCGGAAGCTTTGCCTAAAATTGGAACAAGTGGATTACTGGCCGGAAATGGATTCGAGATGGTTGCTTGAGGAATGCCGTTCAGCAGCGGGGCAGTATTCTGGTAACCGGTCATTCCGAAGAAGGGCGGTTCCAGAAAATTCACATCCTCAAAACCTGAAATAGGTGCAGCTGTGAAATTATATTCAGTAGGTATGGTGTAGAGAGCGTATCCGAACCTCACGGCGGTTTTGTCGTCGATCTTATATGCGACGCCAAAACGCGGCTGTAAAGCAAACCGCTGTGCATTCCACATTCCCGGATGGCTGCTGCTGGTGAAATTCCAAAGCCCGTTGAAACTGGAATAGTTATTACCCACAATGGCAAGCGCCTGGGGAGGCAGCTGCGGAGGATTCGCCGCTATGGTAGGGTCTTCCTTTGTAAGATCGAGGCCTTGCGAAAGAGTATGTTGCGGATCATGCCAGGGCGTTTCATACTCATCGCGCAGACCCATGTTTATAGTGAACTTACGGCTTACTTTCCAATCATCGGCAATATAGAAACCGAAGAAATCGGAGACAGTGATTGGCGCCGGACCACCGATGACCTGAGAAGAGCCATCGAGCGCACCTAGCAGAAATGTCGCAAAGGGGTCGCCGGATTTGGTCAGATCGGGATTGTTGTAGGTATTCGCGGTAACCGACTGATTGAAGTAGAAATTGTCGGTGTTGCTTACATAGGTGGGTCCTGCACTCCGTCTGTATTCGAAACCTGCCTTTAAGTAGTGCGAACCTTTTTGGTGTGACGCGCCGACACTGAACGATTCAGCAGCCGGGCGCTGATCCCAGAAGAAGCCGGGTCCGCCGAAACCGGAACCACCGATGTTGAGGGTGGGATAGTAAACGGGAACGTTTGCCGAAGCAGCCGCGTAGTTCGAATACCAGTTGTTGTTAGGCCAGATACTGGCCCATCCATTCTTGCCCAAATCCTTCGAGACATAAGCATCTGTCAAGTTAAACCAGTCGCCATGGAAATCGATGGTCGTGCTGGGGCTGATAGACCAAATGGCATTGCCGGCGACTTGGTTGGCCGCGCGCAGGCTGCCGCGCGGTTCGTAAAGCACCGAATTATTGGGAATGGGACTCCCAGCGATGTCGGCTGAATGATAGCGGCCGTAACTGCCCGAAAAACGCCATTTGTCGCCGAGGTTGTAATCAACTTTATCGGACAGGTTGTAGTAGGTATAACTATCAATATAACCGTGCTCGTAGTTATTGGCGTGGTTATAACCAACACCGGGAACATTGCCGTCGAAGAACGACGAAAGCAGGCTGGCCGAAAGCGGATCGAAACGCGTCGCCGGAATTTTGTTGCCGGGGAACGGGGTTCTTGTGACGTTGTTGCCGTTCACCACCGTCGTATACGGATCGTAGATCTTGCGCAGCGAACCATCCGCCGCCAGCGTCTGCGAAAAATCCCCTTGCCGTTCCAAGGCCGTCGGCACAGTAACGCTGTAACTCGCCGGAGCGCCCACTTTCCAATACTCCATCGAATAGAAGTTAAACAGTTTGTTCTTAAGGATAGGGTTGCCCAGCGTACCGCCGTACATGTTCTGCCGTTGTGCGTTCTGAGTGAAACGGGTGCGGTCAGCTTCCGCACTCAGCCAGGGATAGCGGCCGAGATAAAAAGCGTTTCCATGCCAGTCGTTAGTGCCGCTCTTCGTCGTTAAGTTGATGATGCCGCCGGCGCTGTGTCCCGATTCAGCCTCAACGCTGTTTTGGGAGACCACGGCCTCTTGCACCGCATCCTGATTGGGCGGATACCCGGCTTTGTGGCCAATGCCAATGGGGTTGCCGTCCACCAGCAGATCGTTTTTCAAGTTAGTGGCGCCGCCCAGATCGACACTGTTCGGAGCCCAGGAATCATAGGGCTGCATCTCACCGCGCGTATTGATGGCCGCGGGCTCCAGCAAAGTAAGCTTGAAGGGATTCCGGTCGAGACGCGGAGTATCGTTGGCCATCTTGGTGTCGATGGTGAGATCTTGATTGGCTGAATTGAACTCGATAGCAGGTGGTGTATCGGCCACGGTGACGCTTTGCTGCAAAGTGCCCGGATTGAGAGTGGCGTTCACGGTAACATCGCCGCCTGCTTGTACAACTACGTTTTCCTGGACAAACTTGCCGAAACCGGTGGCTTCCACGGTCAACGTGTATGTTCCGGGATCGACGAAGTCAAAGACATAAAGACCGCCCGAATCGGTGCTCTTCGTGGCCGAAAGACCAGTATTCACGTTTCGGAGCGTTATGTTGGCAGCAGGTAACGCGGCAGAAGATGCGTCGGTAACGAATCCGCGAATCTGTGCGCGCGTAGTTTGCGCTGGTGCTGTAGGAATCAAAAGGCAGCAGGACAACAAAGTCCCGACCATGCAGGTCGAGAGGCGAGCGAAGGTCATAGCTACTCCCCAGAAACAAAGTCCAGCAGGTTACTTGATGCTGACAAGGTATTGGGTCGATTTTATAAGGTGAATCATGTACCTGTCAAGGGAGAACGGGAGACAAACCAGGTAATTTTTCTTGGAAGCGCTTTCACTGCTCAATTACAAATCTTTTCCATCACATCGCGCTATTCACGGCTATGATCAGGGCATGTTTTCCGAATTCGAACACCGCCTAAGTCTCAGCCGTCGAGAACTCTTGGTGGGCGGGGCGGCCATCGTTAGTAGCGCTTGGATAGTTCCTTCCGCGCCGGCGTGCACCTTAATCAGCGAGCAGGAAGTCGGCCCTTATTACATCGACTACGAAAAAGTGCGGCAGGATTTAACAGAAGGAAAGCCGGGGGTGCCGCTTCGCTTGCGCGTTGCACTGATCGACGCCAAGCGCTGCGCGCCTCTGGCAAATGCCGCGTTAGATATCTGGCATTGCGATGCCTTGGGCGTTTACTCCGGTTACACGGCCAACAGCCCGGATGGAGGCGGATCGGGAGGGCGTCGCGGCAGACCCTTCGGCCCTCCACCGGCCGGAGACCGAGGCTTTGGACGACCGCCCGGAATGAAGGCTACCGATGACAAACGTTTCCTGCGGGGAGTGCAAGTGACGGATAAACGCGGCATCGCGGAGTTCGCTACTTTGTATCCAGGGTGGTATTCCGGACGCGCGATTCATATCCATTTAAAAGTTCATTTGGGCGGGGATATCGCGAATGAAAAATACGCCGGAGGGCATGTCTGCCACACCGGGCAGCTATTTTTCCCTGAAGAGATCACCGAACGTATTGCAAAGATCGCCCCATACGCGAGCCGGTTGGACGTGCATCGCACCACTCAGGACGAAGACCATATTTTCGGCTCTCAGAATGGCGGAGCTTCCATGCTGAGCCTTGAGCGGATCGCCATGGGTTCCGATAGCCAAGGGTTTGTAGCAAATGTCGCGCTGGCGGTAGATCCCGAGGCGACGCCAGGGCCGGTTCAGGGCTTTGGACCTGGCGGGCCGCCATCTCCTTGAGCGGCGGCAAGATACTCCGCGAAATGATTACGCGCTGAAGCAGATCTACTGACAAGCGCGCCAATTCGGGTGCGCCGACGAAAGCAATCTATACTTCAGCCATGAGCGTCACAGAAATTTCCACTCCACAACCGCCAACTTCAGTAAAGCCGAATATTCCGGTTCGGCTCAAGGTAAACGGAGAGCTGCGGGCTCTTAACCTGGACACACGTACCACCCTGCTAGACGCCTTGCGCGATCATTTGGGGCTGTATGGCAGCAAGAAAGGCTGCGACCAGGGTCAATGCGGAGCATGTACCGTTCATATTAATGGACAGCGGGCGCTGGCCTGTCTCGCCCTGGCAGTTGCTCATCAGCAAGATGAAATCAGGACGATTGAAGGGTTGAGCGACAACGGCGACCTGCATCCCATGCAGGAGGCGTTCTTAGAGTGCGATGCATTTCAGTGCGGCTATTGCACGCCGGGGCAGATTATGTCGGCAGTGGCCATGTTGCAGGAAGCGGAGGGCGAGGTCCCAAGTCACGCAACTGCGGATGTCGCCCACGCGCCCGGAGCGGCGGAACTCAATGCCGAAGAGATTCGCGAACGCCTGAGCGGTAATATCTGCCGTTGCGGCGCGTACCCAAATATTGTGGAAGCCGTTCGCCACGTGCAAAGCATTGCCCGGGGAGGCAGGTAACGTGCATCCATTTACCTATGTAGAAAGCGCCAATGCAGGCGCTGCCACGCAGGCGGTTACCGCGAATCCGGACGCGGTGTTTTTCGCAGGCGGCACAACGCTCATCGATTTGATGAAACTGGATGTACTCAGCCCGTCTGAACTGGTGAGCATAAATCATCTGCCGTTTTCAGACATTAAAGTGAGCGATGACGAAATTGTAATCGGCGCTAATGTGCGCAATAGCGAACTGGCGCATCACCCGGCCATTCGCGAGCGCTTCCCTGCCCTGTCAGAGGCTTTGCTGGCAGGCGCTTCGGCGCAATTGCGCAACATGGCCACCACCGGCGGAAACCTGATGCAACGTACACGTTGCACCTACTTTCGCGATATTAATAGTAATTGCAATAAGCGGCAACCCGGCTCCGGGTGCGATGCCATTACCGGCTTCAACCGGAGTCATGCCATTTTGGGCACAAGCGAAAAGTGCATTGCCACGCATCCTTCAGACATGTGCGTCGCGTTGTTGATGCTTGACGCCAAAATCGAGACGTTGCGCCAGGATGGATCGGCCCGGGTCATTCCCATGGACGATTTTCATCTGATTCCAGGCGACGCGCCGGAGCGCGAAACGGTGCTGGAGCACGGCGAATTGATCACCAGCGTACGGCTGACCGATTGGCCTATTGCACGCCGCTCTCATTACCTGAAGGTGCGCGACCGAGCAAGTTATGAATTCGCATTAGCATCCGCGGCGGTCGGCTTGGAGTTTGAAGGCGACCGCATTCTGCAGGCGCGAGTGGCGCTGGGAGGAATTGCGACGAAGCCGTGGCGCGCCCGACCGGCCGAAGAATTCTTGCAGGGAAAAACGGCTAGCCGCAGCGCCTTCCGTACCGCGGCAGAAGCAGCGCTGGCCGATGCGAAGCCGTATGAACACAATCGCTTCAAAGTAGAGCTTACGAAACGCACCATCGTGTTCGCGCTGGAAGCATTAAGAGATAGGGCATAACGAACTCATGGCGACAACTCTGATAGGAACGGCTGTCAACCGCATAGACGGGCGCAAGAAAGTGACAGGAACCGCGCAGTACGTAGCCGAGACGCCAGTCTCCGCAGCAGCGCACGCGGTGCTGGTGGGTAGCTCTCATGCTGGCGGCCGGATTCAAAGCATCGATAAATCAGCGACCGAGAATGCGCCGGGCGTTCTGCTTGTTTTGACGCATAAAAATCGCGGCGAACTAGGCAAAATGCCGAACAATTTCATGGCTGGCGGCGTCACCGCCGAAGACCGGCCGCCGCTTGCGGATGATCGGATTCTGCACAACGGGCAGTATGTCGCGATGGTTGTGGCGGAGACCGCTGAGCAGGCTCGTTATGCGGCATCGCTCGTCAAGATTGTCTATTCGCGGGACCGTTTCGCCGTTGCCATGGCAGATGCGCAATCCACGTCCTACAAGCCGAAAGATTCCATGGGCGAGCCGTTGCAGGTTTCGCGCGGTGACGTGGCGACCGGGCTGGCCCAAGCCGATATACGGCTCGATGAAACTTACATTACGCCTAACGAACATCCCTGCGCCATGGAACCGCACGCAACCCTGGCGAGTTGGGATGGTTCAACGCTGACAGTTCATAATTCGACGCAATGGGTTACGGGCGACCAAGTCGTCCTGGCCGGAGCGTTCAATCTGCCGCCCGCTTCGGTTCGAATTATCTGTCCATTCGTAGGCGGCATGTTTGGTTCGAAAGCGGCCACCGGCGCGCACGTAATTCTGGCGGCGCTGGCATCGATGCGGCTCAAACGGCCGGTGAAAATCATTTTAAGCAGGCCACAGGTTCTAACCGACGTTGGGCATCGCTCCGAAACGGTGCAGCGCCTTGAACTTGGTGCAAAGCACGACGGCACTCTAACAGCTATGCGCCACGCAATAACCACCCACACCGGTCTGAATGACGAATTTGTGGAGTTTGCCAGCGTTGCCTCACGCATGTTGTACGCCGTGCCGAACTACGAAACTTCTCACGATCTAGTGAAGCTCAACGTGATGAAACCAGCCTGGATGCGGGCTCCTGGCGAGGCTCCCGGGCAGTTCGCACTGGAAAGTGCGCTCGACGAACTGGCTTACGAACTTGGGATGGATCCAGTAGAACTGCGGCGCAGAAACGATGCCAAAGTCAATCTGAATATCAACAAGCCGTTTTCGAGCAAGCATCTTCTGGAATGTTACGACAAGGGGGCCGAGCGCTTCGGCTGGAGCGGACGCAATCCCGTGGCACGCGCAACTCGCGACGGAAATGCACTGATCGGCTGGGGCATGGCCACGGCCACTTATCCAGGCTATCTGATGGGCGCGACAGTGAAGGTGAGGCTGGAGCCGGATGGCGCCGGCGTTCGGGCTGTGGTCTCCACCGCCGGCAGCGATTCCGGAACGGGCATGTACACTATGTTGGCGATTACCGCTGCCGATTCGCTGGGTCTTCCGCTTGACCAAGTGACAGTGGAGCTAGGCGATTCGACGCTGGTGGCATGTGCGCTCGCGGGCGGCTCAAACCTGACCGCCAGTACCGCTCCGGCAGCCAACGACGCGTGCTTAAAAATAAAGCAAAAACTCTTGGAAATCGCTGCGAAAACCGCCGACGGATTTACCGGCGCGCTGGCGAAGGCGGATGAGTTTGTATTCCGCAATGGCCGCGTGGCGCATCGCTCAGATCCCTCAAATGCGATTGGGTACGGCGATCTGCTGGCGCTCGGCGGCCATGACTCGATTGAAGCGCAAGCCGGCACCACCCCCATTTTCGGCCAAAACAACGATTACGCATTCCAATCGTTCGGCGCGCATTTTGTGGAAGTTCGCGTTAACGAAGAGATCGGGCGCGTGCGTGTTTCGCGCATCGTCAGTGTCTTTGATTGCGGCCGGATAATTAGCGCGAAGATGGCGCGCAGCCAATTTATGGGCGGGATCGTTTTCGGTATTGGCCATGCCTTGTTTGAAGATCTGGCTTACGATCGCGTTCACGGACAACCTGTAAACGCCGACCTGGCGGGCTACTTAGTACCGGTGAACGCCGACGTGCCCGACATAGATATTAGCTGGATCGACGAACCCGACTACAATTTCAACTCCATGGGATGCCGTGGAGTGGGTGAGATTGGTATTACCGGAGTGGCCGCAGCGATTGCGAACGCGGTGTATCATGCAACCGGAACAAGAGTGCGCGATTTACCGATTACGCCGGATAAGTTGATTGCGGCGAGATGACGTTCAAGGATGTTGACGTTTTACTTAAGGCGCTGCAACATTTTAAAGTCGGCGTGACAAACGAACATATGTTACTCAATCGGGTGCTGCGTGTCGGCGTGTTGGGTCAGGAATTCTCTAGCGTTGTCGCCGTTCCTGACTTGATCTCGGCGTCCCACTCGTCAAGCAAAGCCATTCCCGCACCACCGTTGGGAAAATCAGCTTCGATCTGCCTGCTCCAGTCCCCAGATTCCTGAGCAGCAAGCCAGTTAATGAGCGTGACCTTTTCCGGCGCGGGAAGCTCCGCTATCGCCTCTTTGATTGCTTCCAGTGTCATGATTTCACGTTATCCCAGTGTCAGCCAGCAGGCAAACTCAAGCAAACTTCACCCCCGCCTGCCCACCCATTTTAAGAATATAATTCCGCCCTTCGTCATATTCTTCCGCGGTCTTCAGATGCTCCAGCATCAACGGCG
The DNA here is from genome assembly GCA_963718465.1 of Bryobacterales bacterium. Lineage (GTDB taxonomy): Bacteria > Acidobacteriota > Terriglobia > Bryobacterales > Bryobacteraceae > Bog-105. Next base: position 13,616 of record CAVQZK010000029.1, read on the forward strand.
CATCCACCGGCAGTTTTGCCAACTCCGTCAAGTAAGCCGCGTAATCAATCTGTCCGCGCCCTGGAATTACCTCCAGGAAGTGAACGTTCAGCTCAACAATCCACTGCAAATCCTTCGCATGGCAAGAAATGATCCATGGCCCTAGTTTGCTGAAACACTCCTCTATATACTCCTTGTTCTTATAGAAGCGCGCCGGGCAATTCACTCCGTTGCAGACATCCAGGTGAACGCCAAACGCCTGGCCGGTCCATCGCCCTGATTAGTTTCAAATACGAATCGGGTCCATCCGGCAGGTTCCAGCCCATCATCTCGATAGTGAAGCGGGTCCTTTTCGGCTTCACTGAATCAAGAATGTGGCGGCAATTCTCCACCGTCGCATCGAAAAATTCCTGCGAGAGATTCTTTGGGTCTGGGCCATACCAGACCGTAGGGTTGTAGGAACCGGCAATATCAACGCAGCAGCGCGCGCCAACTGCTTCGGCTAATGCACAGCGCTCGGTGACATAAGAGAGATTCTCGCGGCGTTTGGCGGGATCGGGATCAAGCATGTTCTTCCATGCGCCCACTTCGGCGATCACGACATTTTCTTTGGCGAAGGCCTGTTCAATAGCGCGAATGCGCTCGGTCTCGGCCAACGTAGCCTGCGGGCAATAAGCAGCGCTATAACCCAAACGGCGATGTTCGCGAGCAAGTTCGCCTGGATCTTCAGATTTTAGAAACACTGGTCCGCCAAGGCGTATGCCATGCGAAGGGACAGCGGCTAACGGCGTAACGCCGGCAACTAATGTGGCGGCCAGGAACGATCGGCGGGAAGGTGCGGTAACCATATTGGGTTCATCTTATAATCACATCGCTGATCGGGCGTTACTCGCTGTCTGAACGCATAGCCGAACGAGATTCATATTGAATGAACGGCGCAAGCTTCCGATAAGAGTTTAGGGCTTCATCTTGCAACTCCGCGAACAATCCATCACGCTGGAACAACTGCCGTCCGATCTGCGGGCAGGAGCAGAAAAGGATAGCTGTGCCCAGTTGGCAACTCGCATCAACACCGGATTGTTTGTCTTTCCGGTTCTGATCTTGATCCTTTGGACGGGTACCAGCTACCCGCGGGAACATCTTACTGTCTTAGATTATGTTTCTATTGCCTTGATCGTCGGATTGGCCCTCAGACTGATCTTGGTAAAACGTCACGAGGCAATGCGGCGTAAATCCACGGAACCATGGCTTCGCGCAATTGCAGCTTCGGTGTTTCTGACCTCAGCGCCGTTTGGTCTGCTCTTAGCTCACGCCGCTGTGAAGTACGGATATTCCAATTGGAACTTCACTCTACTCATTATCCTGAGCTCGGCGCTGACAGTGAGCTCCATCGTGACCTTCGCGCCGAATTATAAGCTTCTATGCTTGCATATGTCGGGCATGTTCGTGCCCGGGTTGTCGGTGGCTCTCTACCAGCACAGTGAGCATGCACTGCAATCCGCGTTCGGGCAACTCGCTCTTCTAGCTCTTTCCTTGTCGCAGGGTAAGCGCTTGTATGCAGAATTTTGGGAGCAGAGTGTTAGCCGGCACCTTGAAGTCCTCCGTATGCGCGAGATTGACCAAGCCCGGTGGGTTGCCGAGAGTGCCCGCATTTCAGCCGAAGAAACCCGCGCCAAAGCGGAACTGGCCGCAAAAGCGCGCAGCGAATTTCTCGCCAATATGAGTCATGAAATTCGCACGCCGATGAATGCCGTTATGGGTATGACGAGCTTGATTCTCGATCAGGATCTGCCCGCGGAAACACTTTCCTACGTAAACACAATCCGCTCATCCTCCGATGCGCTTCTAACGATTATCAACGACATTCTCGATTTTTCAAAAATCGAATCGGGCAAACTCGATCTCGAACGCGAGCCATTCCGCTTTCGTGAGTGCATAACAGAGGTGTTGGAACTCCTATCGCCAAGAGCCAACGAGAAAAACGTCGCGCTAGTGGCCGATCCAGAGGAACGCGTTTGCGATTGGGTCTTTGGCGATTCAGGACGCATTCGTCAGATCCTCCTGAACCTGGTCGGTAATGCTCTGAAGTTCACTGAAAAGGGCGAGGTGACCGTCACAGTGGGGCTGAAAGAGGGCCTTGGCGGCGTGCAAGATTTGCATGTTGCCGTCCGCGACACTGGCATCGGCATCCCTCCCGGCAGATTAGATGCGCTCTTCCAATCGTTTACTCAAGTTGACGCGTCCACCGCTCGCCGTTTCGGCGGCACTGGCCTTGGCTTGGCTATCTCGAAGCGTCTCGTTAATCTGATGGGCGGCCAAATTTGGGTAACAAGTGTATTGGGCGAAGGCTCAGTTTTTCAATTCGTACTACCGTATCAGCCGGTTCCGGCCCAGCAAATACCAGCGGTAGCGGATAACGGATTTGCCGCTGGCTCGGCATCGACTCGCACTCCCGGCAATGGCAGGACGATTGATAGCGGCTTTGCTGCCGAGGTTCCGCTGCGTATTCTGCTGGCGGAAGACAATCCGGTAAATCAAAGAGTAGCCGTTCGTTTATTAGAGCGCCTGGGCTATTGGCCCGACGCAGTGAGCGATGGCCTTGAAGTGCTCCAAGCGTTGGCGCGCCGCCCTTACGACGTTATTTTGATGGATGTGCAAATGCCTGAGATGAACGGCTTGGAAGCCACGCGTCAAATACGCTCCCAATGGACACGTGAGGAGCAACCCTGGATTTGCGCATTAACCGCCGGAGCCATGAAAGAGAATCGCGATGAATGCCTGGCAGCCGGCGTCGACGATTTTCTCACCAAGCCTATCAACGTAAAGGAACTTCAAAGAGGCCTAGAGCGTTGCTATTGCGAACTGAGCCGCCGGGCCGAGCAACTCCGCAAGCCGGCGCATGAACCGGACCCTGACCTGGTCAGCGTTTGACGCCTGGGCGCAGGAAAGTTTCCATTCGGCTCACCTCTTTTTCGAAAGCATTTTTGAAGTCCGCCTCCGCCGGCTTTCGCTCCACGAATCCGCACTCTGTCTCGATATTCGGGCCTCGCGCGGACACGTTTGCCCAACCAATGATTGCATCGCCCCACAACAGCGGCATCGCGTAGTAGCCCATCTTCCTCTTCGCCGCCGGCGTATACGCTTCAAACCGGAAAGCCCATCCCCAAAAATGCTCGAACCGCCTCCGGTCCCAAACCAGCGGATCGAACGGCGCAAGGAATCGCACCTCTGGCTCCGCCGCCCGGTTTACAAGTCGGCCGCCTGGCCAAACGAATCGAATACTATCCACCTCTGCGCCGGTCAGTTCGCCCGTTTTGAGCAATCGTGAAACAGCCGAATGCCTTCCCCGCAAGGCTGGAGCTGCGTGGGCCAAATGCTGCAAGGCCGCCCGTAGGCTTTGTTCCGGCAGCGGCGCAAGAATGGCCGCAATCAGCAGCACCAGTCTGTCCAACCGTTCGCCGGGTTCGACATTCTCCTCTTGCGTACGTGCCAATTCGTACACTCTAATTCCGTTCTCGCGGCTCGCTACCCGCAGCAGCCCGCGATAGTGCAACGCCTGCAAAATCCTGGTCGTCGCCGCCGAATAACCGCCCCACGCATTCACCTGCCGCTTCCGTCCCAGATGCGCTTCAAGCGTTCGCGGATGCATGCGCTCGTGCTCTTTCACCAAATCGAAAACCCGCCGCTCGGCCGCCGTAAGGCCGCGTTCCAATCGCGGATGCAGCAAGCGCCAAGTCGACCTCGGCATGAAGCCGTAGGCGTAAAGAACGTCTTCTTCGATATCGAGTTTGGGGTATTCCGTCTCTAACGCCCCAGCGTGGTAATTCTTGACGCGATGCCGCAATATCAGATCTTGCGCCCGCGCCGGAGATCGAATCGGGTCCGCCTGCACGAAGCCCAGCGCCTGAATAGCACGCTTCAGCGAAGTTGGGCGGAATAACGACGACGCAATCGCGTGCCGCCGTAAAACGGAAATTGTAGTCTTTGCCAAGGCATTCCCATGCAACGGATATTTTTACGTCAGCACTTTCAAAAGAAGCTTAGCTCAACACCTTACCGCGGAATACACGCTCACGCTCGCTTTTGTCGATTGATAATAGGGTTATGGAAGATACGTTGACCATCGCCGGGCGGACGTTCCGCTCGCGCCTGTTCGTGGGAACCGGCAAGTATCGCAGCAAGCAATTGATGGCGCGCTGCCACGCCGCCGCTGCCACCGAAATGGTGACCCTGGCCGTTCGCCGCGTCAATCTCACCGACCGCTCCAAGGAATCCGAACTCGATTTTATAGACCGTTCTAAAATTCACATCCTTCCCAATACTGCCGCCTGTTACACGGCCGAAGAAGCCATCCGGACGGCGCGTCTGGCCCAGGAGGCCGGGCTGTCAAATTGGATCAAGCTCGAGGTCATTGGCGACCAGAAGACCCTGTTCCCGGACAACGCCGGCCTACTCGAAGCCACGCGCGTCTTGGTAAAGGAAGGCTTCATTGTGCTGCCATACACTAGCGACGATTTAGTGAACGCCCGCAGGCTCATTGACGCCGGCGCTTCCGCGGTGATGCCGCTCGCCGCACCCATCGGCTCCGGTCTTGGCATTCAGAACGTCACGAATCTGAAAATCTTGCGCGAAGCCATCACCGAAGTTCCTCTCATCGTCGACGCCGGTGTCGGCACCGCATCCGACGCCGCCATCGCGATGGAGCTCGGCTACGACGGCGTGCTGCTGAACACCGCTATTGCGGAGGCCGAAGACTCCGAACGCATGGCCGTGGCGATGAGGTTAGCTGTCGAGTCCGGCCGCCTCGCCTTCCTCGCCGGCCGTATGCCCCGCCGCGAATACGCCGTCGCAAGCAGCCCGTTGGTGGGTACAATCAGCGCGGGAAAAAGCTAAGGGCAAGAATTCTGCGTGGCCCGGCACTATTCGATTTCTTTGTCGAGCGCGGTCCAGATGCGCGAGACAGGTTGACCCACTAGGACATCAACTTCTTCGAGCCGATGTTCAGACCAGCGGAAGACAACGCGCGCATTGGGGTCCACAACATAAATATCCTGAAAACCCCATCGTTGATAGGTTCGACACTTGGTCAGCAGCCGCGACATTGGGTCATCGTCGGAAAGAATTTCAACTACAACTTCAAGAACGTTGGTAGGATAGGGCTGCTCAATGTAACCTTTTGTAGCGATTACGTCCGGTACCGGATGGAAGTCGGGATCAATTTTGAGCTTAACTTCTGACGCCGCTTTATACCCGGCGTCGCGGAGCAACTCCATTACGATTCGTTGCAGGAGACCGTGAATCCATGTAGGCATCGATTTTTGGACCGCTTCCCCGTACCAGAATTCGTAATAAGGTTTCTCTTGACCATATTGCGCCTCGAACTCCGCCACGGTCAGTGTGTGCAAAACGGCAGCCATGGTTATTCCTTTTTCTATCTTAGGTCAGCGGCCACATTACGAACAGCATCGTTCACAAAATTGAGCCAGAGATGTAGACTCGACTATGCCTCCTTTGCCGGCAGTGGCGAAAGCTGAACGCCTGCCGGCGGTATTGACACCCCTGCAAGCTCTGGGCGTGGTGGTTGGCGGAACAATAGGCGCGTCGATATTTCTGGTTCCTTCGGTGGTGGCGCAACGCGTGCCGTTTGTTGCCGGGGCGCTCGGCATCTGGCTGGCAGGCGCGTTGATGAACCTGGCAGGCGCGCTGACGATTTCAGAAATGGGCGCGATGCTGCCCGATGCAGGAGGCGGCTACGTTTATATCCGAGCGGCGTTAGGACCGCTGTTCGGCTTTCTATTCGCCTGGACCGATGCACTATTAATTCGCGCTGGAGCGGCGGCCACTGTTGGCTTCACGTTTGCGATTTACTTTGCACAGTTAGTGCCGCCCCCGAAAGGCGTGCCGGTTCAGCTTTGGGAAGGTTGTGCGGCAGCTCTTTTGCTGGTACTGCTGGGCGCGCTCAACTACCGTGGCGCAAAGGCCGGGGCAGATGTGCAAGTGGCGGGAACGGCGTTGAAGAGCCTAGCACTGGGGTCGGCGCTGATCCTGGCATTGGTCCTATGGCGCGGACCGAATGGCCTGCTGTCCGCGCCATTCCTTCCCGTCGGTGGTATGACAGCGAGTGGCGGATTGGTGGCGGCACTGATTCCCGTGATGTGGACCTACGGAGGTTGGGAGCAACTAGCCCATTTGACGGAGGAGATTCAGGAACCTACGAAAAATCTCCCGCGAGTTTTCGCTGCCGGTTTGTTATCGATCGGCGCGCTATATCTGGCCGTGGCGATTGGTATCCATTACGTATTGCCTTTCGCGGCGGTAGCGAAGAGCCAAGCGGTAGGAGCGGATTTGTTTCGTGCGCTCCTGGGACCGGCTGGCGGCAGCTTGATCTCAATTGTGATTATGCTGTCGGCCATGATCACGGCAAATGGCGCGGTGATGGCGGGACCGCGGACCGCTTTCGCACTGGCACGCGACGGCGATGCACCTCATTGGCTGGCGAAAATACACCCGCGCTATTTGACGCCTTCGAATGCAGTAATTGCTACGGGCGCATGGTCCATTTTGCTGATCGTGGTGAGCGTGGCGGCAATGACCGCCGCCCCGCCCCGCGGGATCGAAGGATGGCTGGCGGATGCCTGGAGAGCTTTGCAGACCCGGCCCTTATTCGATGTACTGCTCTCGTACGTGATGTTCGGATATCTGTTCTTGCAGGTTTTGGTCGCGGTGAGTTTGATTGTGCTGCGAAGGAGCCATCCCGAATGGACTCGCCCGTTTCGGGTTCCCTGGTACCCGGTAACGCCCCTCATCAGCATGGCCGGCACGGTGTTCCTGATGCTGGCACTTATGAGATCAAATTCGCTGGAAGCGCTCGCGGGCGTTTGTCTGATTCTTCTGGGACTTGTCGCACGTTGGTCCTATCGGCGGGCGCTACCATCGGAACGTGGATGAGCTGCTCGCCTGGCGAAAAGAATTTCCGATCCTAAACAAAACAACTTACATGATCAGCCACTCGCTGGGCGCTATGCCCCGTGCGACGAGCGATGCGTTGCAAGATTTTGCCGAGACATGGGCTACGCGCGGCATCCGGGCGTGGGAAGAGGGCTGGTGGGACATGCCGGTTACTGCCGGCGACCTGATCGGTTCCATTATCGGCGCCGCGCCATGCGAAGTGGTAATGCACCAGAACGTTTCGGTGTGCCAGTGGGTTGTGACGTCGTGCTTCGATTGGCGCGGAAAGCGCAACAAGCTCGTGACCGACGGTCTGAACTTTCCTTCGAACAATTACATTTACTACGGACTGCAGAAGCAAGGCGCACGCGTGGTTGCCGTGCCATCGCCGGACGGCCTGACGCTGCCGGCGGAAATCATACTGAACGCGATTGACGAAGAGACGCAACTGGTCTCGGTTTCGCATGTCGCATTTCGCAGTTCATATGTGCAGGATTTGGCCGCGATTACTAAAAAAGCCCATGCAGTGGGAGCAATGGTGATTGCCGACTTGTACCAATCGGCGGGAGTAGTGCCGGTAAACGTGCGGGAATTGGCTGTGGATTTCGCAACCGGAGGCTCGGTGAAATGGCTTTGCGGAGGGCCGGGAGCGGGTTATTTATACGTGCGGCGCGATTTGTGGCCGAAGCTGGAACCGCTGGCAACCGGCTGGATGGCGCATCGCGAGCCGTTCAGCTTTGAAGCGGGTGAAATCGATTTCGCGCCGGATGCATTTCGATTTCTGAATGGGACGCCGAATGTTCCCGCCCTATACGCGGCGACGCCAGGCTACGAGATTGTGAATGAGATCGGCGTGGCGGCTATTCGAGAGAAGTCGTTGCGCCAGACGCAGCGTTTGATGGATTTGGCGGATGAGGCGGAGCTGCCTGTACGTTCATGCCGCGAGGCGAGGAGCCGCGGGGGCGTAGTGACGGTGGATGTTCCGAATGGCAAAGAAGTGGCGCAAGAGCTGGGGCGACGCGAGATCCTGGTAGATTACCGCCCCCAGGCGGGCGTCCGCATAGCTCCTCATTTCTATACGAAAGACGAGGAGCTTGATTTCACGATTCGGGAGATCCAAACGCTTAGCAGGCGTTATGCTGTCGCCGGAACTACGGTCTAACGAGGCACGTGTCGAATTCTGGCTATGGCCCAATGTGCTGAGCCTCGATGCACCTCTCGTGGCGGTGATTTGGCAACTGTTGATCGCGCACAGCATGGGGGTGCGGCTCAATCCCTCCGAACCGTTAGTGCTGGGCTTGGCGGTGTGGGTGATCTACATTGCCGACCATTTGATTGACACGCTACGCCCGGCCGCCGGCGAATGGGAACCACACAGGAAGCTTTTTTACCGCAGGCATTGGAACACTGCCTTAGCACTTGGGATTGCAGTTGGTTCGGTATTGCTGGCGTGCGTGATCCGGCTATTGTGGGCTGCAACGTTGCGGGTTGGACTTGAGTTGTCGGTAGCCGTCGCCGCCTATTTCAGCCTGCTTCATTTGACGCCCTCACGCTGGAGGACGCTCTGGCCAAGGGAAGTTGCCGTAGCGGTTCTATTTACTTCAGGAACTTTCGGGGCTGTGTGGCTGGGCAATGGAGGGAACATAACCACGCTTGTTGCTCCGGCAGTCATCTTTACGCTGCTGTGCTGGGCGAATTGTTCAATTATTGAAACTGCGGAGTGGCAGGCGAGCGGCAAGCCGGAATCCGCCGCACCCAACCCGGTTGCGCGTTGGGCGGCGGAACATTTGAGTGAAGTGGGAATAGGAATTGCCCTCATCGCCGGCGTGTTCGGAGTGACCTTACTGCAGCCGGGTCCACTTGCCATTGCGGGACTACTGAGCGGTGCAGCCCTTTTGATTCTGGGTGTTTATCGAGAGGCCATTTCCACTCGCTTTGTCAGCGCGGCTGCCGATTTGGCGCTCTGCTCTCCACTGGTCGTTCTGGCTTTTCTGTGGCTCAAATGAACTGCGATCGCATTGCGCGCTGGTATCGGATCATGGAGTACTGTACTCTCGGACCTGCGCTCGAACGGCGACGACGGCAGTTCATTAATGACGTCGCGGATGCCCGGCGCGTGTTGATTCTGGGTGACGGCGACGGGCGCTTCATTGCGGAGTTCTTGAAAACAAGCCGAGCTTGCGTGGTGGATTTCGTGGAATTGAGCACTGAAATGATTCGGCTGGCCAGGGAGCGGGTCCACGCCGTTCCTACCCGCGCGACAATGCGCTTCTTGCAAGGAGATGCGGTGAGCGTTCCCTTGTTTGGCCCATACGATTTAATCGTCAGTCATTTTTTCCTTGATTGCTTTACGACATCGCAAGTGGAGGAATTAGTAAAGCGCCTCTTAACGTTAGCGCCTGAGGCCCGCTGGGTTATTTCAGAGTTCCGAATACCGGCAACGGGGCTCGGTCATCTTGCAGGCACTCTGCTGGTGGGCTTTTTATACCGCGTGTTCCGCTGGCTCACGGGATTGCAGGTGAAACACCTCTCCGATTATCCCTGCGTGCTTCAGCGCGCAGGATTCGAACAGTGCGGGCGGCAGAATGCCTTGGGCGGGTTACTAGTCTCGGAGCTTTGGCAACTCAAGCGAGCGGTTTCGTAAAAACTGCTGATGTTTTGGTATGGGAGTAGCCCTCGCGCAGATAGAAACGATGCGCGGCTTCGCGAACGAGTTGCGAACGAACTAAAATTTTCTTTACCCCTCGGGCGGCAACCCATTCCTCGGCGCGACGGATAAGTTCGCGGCCAATACCCGAGCTGCGATGGCCCCGGGCAACAACAAAGCCGCCAATTTCACCATAACGTTCCGACTGAAAATGCTGAATAATTCCAACGTCGATCCAACCGGCAACCTGCTCTTCAACACACGCCACAATGACGGTGTGATCAGGCATCTCATGAATTTTCCGAATGCGCCGCTCAATCTCGGATGGGTCGGCCGGATAACCCAACTCCCCGCACAGTGCGGCTGCAATCTCCGCGTCGGCGACGGCGATTTCGCGGACAGAAACTTCAGTTATCCTCGGCATCCAGTGTGACCGGTCGAAACCAATAACAGCAGCGATTTGCGCGCTAATACATCATAAAGGCCCAGAGCGTATCGCCGGTGGCTGCGATCACATACTGATGGCCATCGAGCATATAAGTCTGCGGCGGATTGCTGACGTAGCCAATACGCGTGTTCCACAGAGGCTTGCCCGTGGCCGCGTCGTGGGCCGCCAAACTTCCAGCGCCGTCGCCGGCAAAAATCAATCCACCGGCCGTTGCTAACAGACCACCGCCCCCGCCGCCCTCACTGTGATACGGATGCCTCCAAGCGATCTTTCCCGTTCTGTAATCGATGGCGGTCAGATAGGTTCCGCCTGACCCAATCTCGGCTTCTTCCTTACCGCCCAGACCCATGGAACCGCGCGGATCGAGGTCGGTGAGGTAAAACTCCGAGAAGGTGTTGTGCTCGGAGACATAAAGGAGGCCCGTCTCCGGAGAGTAGGCAGGCGGCTCCCAATTGATGGTGCCGTCTGAACTCGGGGAAACCAGTGAACCGCCCACGGTAGCATCCTTTTCGGGGTTTAGTTTCGGTCCCCCAAACTGGTTCAGGCCCGTCGCCCAGTTGGTGAATTTGCCCCACTTGCTGGTTACAAGATGTTCCCCGGTCGTGCGATCAATGGTGAAGTAATAACCGTTGCGGGTCGCCGTTACCGCAAGTTTTCTCATTTTGCCGCCGAACATTGCATCGACCAACACCGGAGTTTGCGCCGAGTCGTAATCGTGCATGTCGTGGGGTGACGTTTGGAAATGCCAAGCCATCTTGCCGGTATCCACGTTTAAAGCAATCAGCGAACAAGTATAGAGGTTATCGCCGGTACCACGCGTGCCGTTCGTAAAGGCTGGAGTGGGATTGCCCGTGCCAAAGATGTAGAGCTTCGTTTCCGGATCGTATGCGCCCGGAACCCACGTTTGGGCGCCGCCGTGTCTTGCGGCATCCAGACTGGCCCAGGTATCGAGACCTGGATCGCCCTTCTGCATCGGCACCGTGTAATGCTTCCATTGCAACTCGCCCGTCTCGGGATCGAATGAATCGAGAAAGCCGGGCGCATCGATATCGTCGCCCGTTCCGACCAGAACATGATTGCCCACAATTACCGGCGCAGGCGTCGAAAAGTAGCCGTCGTCCACGTCGGCGATCAGCTTATGCCAGCGTTCCTGGCCTGTCTTGGCGTCGAGCGATACCAGGTAATCGTCCGGGGTCTCCATGAACAGATAGTTGTTCCACATACCAACGCCGCGATTGCCAATGTGCGTGCCGCCTTTGGTCTTCCAGAAGTAATGCCACAGCTCGCGGCCATCGCGCGCGTCCACTGCCCAGGCGTTGTCGGGCATGGTGAAGTAAAGCGTGCCATCTACTTCGAGCACGGACGCTTTGATTGTGCCGCCCCGGATATTTATATCGCCGGGGCCCTCGCCTCCGACAATCACCGGCGTGCCCCGCTGATAACGCCTCCCGCGGCGTTCGTTACCCTCGCCATTTCCAGGAGTGACCTGCATCATCCAGGCAAGCGTCAGGTGCTGGACGTTGGAACGGTTCACCTGCTTGAGCGCGCTGTAGCGCTTACCGGAATAGTCACCGCTGTACGTAGGCCAGGAATCGGAGAGCGGCTTGAGAATATCTGCCGGATTCAAGCCGTTACCTTGCGCGTGAACCAGAAGGGGGACAACGAATAGTGAGGCGGCGGCTAAAAAAATTTGATTGAGTTTCATTTCAAGGTCACCAGGTATGCGGTTACATCGTGAATATCTTTGTCGCTGTATTCGGGCAGCAGATCGCGATGCGCCTTCAAGGGATCGTGGATCACCACGTTTGGTGTATCTCCTGTTCTGCGAAACGTTTTTTTCGATCCGTCAGCGAGGGCGAGGGTGATCAAGAAGTCGTCAACCCGGACCAATTTGCCTTCCACGGTTCCTCCGGAAGGCAGTGAGAGAGTGGCCGTCACGGTGCGAGGAGTGGATGCAGCTCCTTCCGGCTCGTCTTCGCGCGTGCCGCCAGCCAGCCAAGCGTCTTGCAGCCGCTTGGGATCGGGGATTCTGCCGGCAATGTTGTTGAGGTCGTTTGTAACGGAATGGCAGCCGCTGCACTTTGTCGCAAAGTAGGCTTTCCCTTCGCTGGCATTACCGATAAGAATGCTGGGCGGTTCTCTCCCGGCGGACGGAGGGCGCCCTGTCCTTGAATGGTTTCTATCACGCTACGCACATAAGCCGCTACCGCATTGGCATCCGCGTCGTTTAATTCGATCGCCGGCATACCCATGTTCTGGCGGCTCCCGTGAATGATAGGAACAATCAACTCACCATTTTGATCGCTAAGGGCGACCTGCGAGCGCAAGAGATTGGGCCCTCCCAGATCTCCTCCGCGCAGATCCGCTCCGTGGCAACCGCGGCAGTTGATGTCAAACAGCGTTTTGCCACGCGCAATCTGTACCGGATCGCCCGGCGGGCGCTTCTGTCCTGGAACAAATCCGCCTCTGCGCGCGGGTTCATTGGGCGGCTGGACGTTTTGCGTGCCCGGAGTTTGCGCGCCCGGCTTGGCCGGTGCCGGTGCCGACGGAACCGTCTGTGCCATACTCCGCGCCGAAAAGAGCAGCACAGCCGCTAGACATGCACTCGCGGTTGTTAGTTTTGCCAGAATGTTTAACCTCAGTCGTTATGAGCGCCAATGGCAGCTCAACACGTATTGTACGAGGCAGCAGCGGAAGAGCTGCAGCGCTCGGGCGCTCGAGGCTTCTTCTACTTAGTAGTCGTTTCGCGGCGCAGCCGGGCGCGTTCCTGGTTCTCCGCCATCATCTTGTCGTATTCGTCCCGCTGAGCGTCGGTCAACACGGCCCTTAACTTCGTGTCGCTGCTGGACCGGATGTCCTTGAGCTTACTGCGTCTATCCTGTTTTGAAAGCGAGGCGTCGTTTCTCACTGCCTCGGCCTGCTGGTCCCTATCGGTCAATATCGGCAGAATTTGGCTCTGCTGATCGGCCGAGAGCGTCAGCCGCCGCGTCAGATTCTTCAATTGGCGATTCGGGTCGGCGTGGTGCTCGCCGGCTTGCGGCGGAGGCGGCGGCGCAGGCTGATCCTGCTGCTGAACTGGCATAGCCAGAATCACTCCCGAAGTCATTACGGCGGATAAAGCAAAAACACTCAATCTGTTTTTCATGTTGGGTCTCCACTCTAAAGGACGCCTCGCGCGCCCGTTAGTCTTACGCTCGCCCCGTTAAACTTCATTCAGATGTAAAACCTGACAGACTAGAGGTGTCATGTTGCCGGTTGCCTTCACCGATCCGAATCTGGCGTTCGCCCTGGTCATTCTTGGCGCGCTCGGCCTTTATTGGGAGTTGCATGCGCCCGGGATGATCTTCCCTGGTCTGCTTGGATTGCTTTTAGTGGCTACGGGCATACTGGGCCTTTATGAGGATCATCCCACGTGGTATGGCTTCGCGATGCTCGCGCTAGCCGCAGTGCTGCTGGTGATTGAGCTCAAATACTACACGAATATGATTTCGGGCCTGGCGGGCACTATTCTGCTGGCCATCGGAGCTATCGTTCTGTTGCAAGGGCCGCAGCGTGTCACCCCGGCGCTCGCCATTTCTACTTCACTGGCACTGGGTCTAATCACTATCTTCCTCGGTTCTCTCGGCATGCGCGCCCGGCGCTCTGTCCCCCTCACCGGTTCGCAAACCCTCATTGGCGAGACGGGCGTCTCCCGCACCGACCTTGCTCCGCAGGGCACGGTCTTCGTCCGAGGCGAGTATTGGAAGGCCGTCGCCGAGCAAAGCATTTCCGCCGGCAAGCGCGTGTCGGTCGAGAGTGTGAAAGACTTAGTGCTTCACGTTAAGGAGATTTAGTGGCTTCCCTATTTTCCGGCGGTTTTCTGATTCTGATTATCATTTTGCTTTTCTATCTCATCTCGTCGGTAAAGATTTTAGCTGAGTATGAGCGTGGCGTTATTTTCCGCTTAGGCCGGGTTCTCAGCGAACCGAAAGGTCCGGGCATTATTCTCGTCTTCGCTCCACTCGACCGCATTGTGCGCATCTCACTCCGCACCGAGGCCATGGAAGTGCCGCCGCAAGATCTTGTAACGCGCGACAACGTCACCGTTAAGGTGAATGCAGTGATCTACTTCCGTGTGGTCGCACCCATCAAAGCAGTAATAGAGGTGGCCAATTACGTCTACGCCACCAGCCAGTTGGCGCAGACAACGCTGCGCAGCGTACTGGGCGAAGTAGAACTCGACGAACTGCTCAGTCAGCGCGAGAAGATCAATATTCGATTGCAATCGGTGCTCGATGAACATACCGGCCCGTGGGGCGTTAAGGTGGGCATGGTGGAAGTGAAACAAGTGGACCTGCCAGAGCAAATGATTCGTGCTATCAGCCGCCAAGCGGAAGCCGAACGGGAGAGGCGCGCGAAGGTGATCCACGCCGAAGGCGAATACATGGCCGCCGAGAAGCTCAGCATGGCCGCCCGTCAGATTCAAACAGAGCCGGTCGCCATTCAGCTGCGTTATCTGCAAACTCTGGTTGAAATCGGCACCGAAAAGAACACGACGGTAATCTTCCCCGTGCCTATCGACTTGATTTCTGGGTTGAGCCGATTAGTGGAAAATCTCGCGCTCAAAGAGACTCCACAAAACAAGTAGTTCAGTGGGCCGGTGAACACCGAGTCCCCACGCCAGGTTCTCTGAACCTTTGTGCCCGCCTGAAAGATCAAATGAAGGAAGTCATGAGTACACTCGAAGCTCCTTCTATTCCGTCAAACAGCATTCAACAGGCCGCGAGCCTATTTAGCCCGCTTCAAATTCGCGACATACAGTTCCGCAACCGCATTGCAGTATCGCCTATGTGCCAGTATTCTTGCGAAGACGGCTTCGCTAACGATTGGCACTTGGTCCACTTAGGAAGCCGTGCCGTGGGCGGTGCCGCCCTGGTGATGGTGGAAGCCAGCGCTGTTGAGGCAATCGGCCGAATCTCGCCCGCGGACATGGGGATCTGGAAGCGACAGCATATCGAACCCCTGGGCCGGATTGCGCGTTTCGTCAAACAGCAAGGCGGCGTGCCGGGTATTCAACTCGCGCACGCGGGCCGCAAGGCCAGTACCGACGTTCCGTGGCGCGGCGGCAAACCGCTTGGCCTGGATGAAGATGGATGGCCACCGGTAGCACCCAGTCCGATTCCCTTTGCCGACGGCTACGCCACGCCGCGTGAATTGACCGTCGCCGAGATTCATTCGACCATTGAAGCTTTTGCCTCAGCGACGAAGCGGGCGCTGGATGCCGGATTCGAAGTGGTGGAAATCCATGGCGCGCACGGCTATTTGACCAACGAATTTCTTTCGCCGCTTTCGAATCACCGGACAGATCAATACGGCGGCTCTCGCGAGAATCGGATGCGCTTCCCTTTGGAAGTGATCGAAGCGGTGCGTGGCGTTTGGCCGCAACGCTTGCCGCTATTCTTGCGAATTTCCGCCACCGACTGGGTGGAAGGCGGCTGGACTGCCGACGATTCCGTGGTGCTGGCGCGCGAAGCTCAGCGGCGTGGCGTCGACCTGATCGATTGCTCGTCGGGTGGAAACGCCGCACATGCTCAGATTCCGGTTAGGCCCGGTTATCAAGTGGAGTTTGCGGCGAAGATCCGGCGTGAAGCGGAGATACTCACCGGGGCGGTCGGGATGATTACCGAGCCGGCACAAGCGGATGCGATCGTTCGTGGAGGTGAAGCGGATATTGTGCTGTTGGCTCGCGAGATGCTGCGGGAACCCTACTGGCCTATTAAGGCGGCAAATGAGTTCGGTGTTCCAGTTCATATAGCGGACCAATATGCGCGGGCGTTTCCGGTGAAGAAATAGACGCAGCGAAAACTCTTGGGAGCTATCTACGTGGAGAGCCGGCCATCGGCTGAATGATGGCGTTCGCCAGAGCGCCGCTGAACTCAGTCATCTCACCGGCTTTCTTTCCGGGCGCTGGAAGCAGGCGGGTTGCGAGCGGTTTATTCCACTTGAAGGCGAGAGTGGCAACGTCGCCTACGATGCGTGCAATAGAATCTTCGCTTGTGTCACCCGGAAGCGGTACTGTATCCACACCGCCGGCGCAGACTGCCGAATACGCCAGAATTGAGTCGAGCCCATAGGTCTGCTGCGTCCAGCGGCGCGTCAGTTGCGCGTCTTCGAGCACCGGAATCATAATCCCGGAATAACCGGTCTGCTTCACGGGCACGGCTTTGACGGCGCGCGTGATGATGCCGGCTGCGGTCTCGGTACCGGGAGCGCCAAACGGCTCGCCCGTGAATGACTCTATGGCTGTGCCGATAGAAATTTGACCGCTTGGGGCAGGTGTGGGGTCAATGCCGGCGTAAGTCCATCCGCTGCCCAGCGCCACTTTCGCAGCTGCTGCTTCCACAGCACTCGCATGCAGAGCAAGGGCGTCGGTGAGTGCATTGCCTGCTGTGCGTGGATCGTGCTCGCGCGCGAATACGTCCATCACGACATTGGCCGATTCAAGTCCGATGGCAAAGCTTCGAGGGCCGCCTCCCGGATGCCAGGCGCCAGGATAAAAAGGTCCATAGGGTTTCAGCATGGCAATAGCCGCGAAGTTAAAGTTCCCTTGACCATGCGGACTGCGTTGGCCCACGGCGCGGATGATGCGCGCGGCCTGACGTACCGCGTTCCAATGGATTCCGTCTTCACCTGCCGTCACGATGTTCGCGCTGAGGCGGTTTCCTGGTCTCGACAAAACTTCGCTCAGCAGATCGACTGAGCCGGCATCGTCGTCATCTCCCAACATCGCCGGACCGATGTTAGGAGCGAATTTCAGCTTCGCCGCCAGACCATCGATTCCCTGCAATATGCTCAGCGCGTCGGCGCGGCTAAGCCCTCGCGTGTACTCCGGAAACGGCTGAGTTGAAATTCGTATGCCCGATACTTCGTAACCCGCAGCCTGAATGGCGGTCCGCACCTGGCTTAGGAACTGCACGGCCTCTTCAATCTGCGCTGGATATGACTTTGCGTCAATTGTGACGAATCCGGTGATGGCTCGGATTTTCGGCTTCGTCGATTCGGCCGGGAGCAGCAGCGGCAGCGAAAAGACCAGCACGCCGAGTCCGAACAGAAAGCGTTTCGAGAGGGTCATCGTAATAGCTTACGCTGGAGTCGCAAGCGAACGGCCTAGGATATTGGCCGCTGTTTCACTAGTCTCCTTCGCGCGAACCAGGAGGCCAATAGCAAAGCTACTACCGGCAATCCGCACATTGCGCTCGTGGAGGGCTCCGGGGCGGCCGAGAGGTTTGAAAAGAGCAGATTGGTTCCGCTTGAACGGCCCGCAGCACCAGTAATTGAAAAGCTTCCGGTAATAGCCGTGGTGGCGAGACTCGTGTCTAACGTGGTAGGGAGCGAACCTATGTCGCCTGAACTGAAGAACTGTTGGTTAGCCAAGGCTGTAAGCGCAAAAAAGTCTTCGGACCCAAGAGAACCGCTGGGCTTAATGCCTGCGTCAACGGTGAGTGAATAAGAGCCGCCAGGGACATTCGGAAGGCCAAAAATAAAGACGTCGGACGACACACCGCTAATTACAAATGAAGTAGTAGGGAACTGAATCGATAACACTGATGGCCCAGTCGCAACATAAGTTGTGAACGGTCCAATTTGAGTGCCTGGTCCAGACAATTGCAAGTTGGTAAAGCTGAGACTCCCCTGAAAGCTCTGCCCGGTTTGACTGCCGTCGAAGGGTGCTCCTAACCCGTTTCCGTCGTGAGTTCCGAATTGGCGAATGGTTCCTGCAAAATCCTGAGTAAATGTAAACGAAGCGCCATTCGCAGGATGGCCGGCAACTACGAAAGCTGATAGCGAAAACAATAGCTGAAAGGTTCTGCTTTGCGACGATGAACGAAGCACTTATTCTCCTTGTACAGCTATTGCGCTTGGCATAGCAGTGAAGTTCTCATGCTACGGAACACAATGAAAGCCTGTCAAGGTTGGAGGTATTGCACTTTTGTGTGTTCAGCAACTTTGAAGGTACGAATACGAATGAGAGAGCCAATTACAGACGGCAGGTTCCACATAACTGAATATACTTCCGTCCGGCGTATCCCAGCCGGCTTGAACTTCGCACCGTATTCTACGCGCCCCAAAGTTCGGAAGCAGGAGGCTTCTTGGTATGGTGAAGCGGGGCCGAAGCGCACTTTAGACGACACGTTTTGCGAAAGCGGCTATCAAATAGCGCATTGTTCCAACCGAAACATTGAATTGAAAGGCACGCGTTACAGCAAAGGAGAATGCCTTGAAGACTTCCGCGGTGAGTGAAACTCGCCCGACCGGCCTATCTGAAATCCTGGATAAGCACGAATCGGAACTATTAAAGAACTGGGTAAACGAGCAACTCGCGTCCACTACCCTGCGCAAAGACTTGATGAAAGAGACGGAGCTGCGCGAACAATCGCGGCAGTTTTTGGCTCTGCTGCGCAGGGCATGGCAGACGGGCAATTTCATCGATCCGTCAAGGCCCGAGTGGTCGGACGTTCGTAATTTCCTGTCGGACATCTCAAAGAGCCGGGCATCGCTGGGGTTCAGTCCTACGGAGACCTCGACCTTCATTTTTTCGTTGCGGACACCGCTGGCGGACCTGCTGCAACGCGAGGGCGGCCTTGCCGCGAGCGATGAAACCGCCGCGAACCTGCGGAACGCATCGGTACTGCTCGACAAACTTGGTCTATTTACGTTTGAAGAATTCCAGAAGACGCGGGAATCCATCATCAACCGGCAACAGCAGGAAATGCTGGAGCTGTCGACTCCCGTAGTCCGCCTCTTTGAGGGTATAGTGGCCGTGCCGTTGATTGGAACGCTGGACAGCGCGCGAACCCAGGTGGTGATGGAAAATCTATTGCAGCGGATTGTTGAGACGAGCGCTGAACTGGCCATTATCGACATCACCGGCGTGCCCACTGTGGACACCTTGGTGGCTCAACATCTATTAAAAGCGGTGGCGGCGGCCAGGTTAATGGGGGCCGATTGCATTATCAGCGGCATCCGGCCGCAGATTGCGCAGACGATCGTGCATCTGGGAGTGGATCTGCAGAATGTCACAACGAAAGCCACAATGGCCGATGCGTTCATGTTCGCCTTGAAGAAGCTGGGCATGTCGGTGAGCCGCAGAAAGAAAAAGACCGTGGGCGCGGAATCCAGCGCCGGCGAATAGATTATGGAGCGCATTCCTATTCTGAAGATGGGCGGCTTCCTGCTGGTCACTATCCAGGTGGACATGCACGATCAGCTAGCCATCAACCTGCAGGACGATCTGACGGAAAAGATCGTCAGCACGGGGGCGAAAGGCGTTTTGATCGACATCTCATCCCTTGAAATCGTCAACTCCTTCATTGGCCGTATGCTCGGCCTCATTGCCGGAATGTCGCGCGTGCTGGATGCGCAAACTGTCGTTGTAGGCATGCAGCCTTCAGTGGCGATTACCTTGGTGGAGCTCGGATTGTCTCTGAAAGGAGTTAAGACCGCCCTGAACGTCGACAAGGGAATGCGGCTGCTGCGGACTGCGACGGGTTACGACTTGGACGCTGTCAGTACTAGACATTCCAGTACAGATCATGCCAGTGACGAAGACTGAGCAATTGCCGTTGAAGTCGGACGAGGATATCGTCCGCATGCGGCACGCGGTGCGCGCTTGGGCGATTGAGACAGGGTTGAGCTTGGTGGATCAGACCAAAATCGTCACGGCGGCGAGCGAGTTGGGGCGGAATACGCGAATTTACGGGGGCGGCGGAACGGTAAAGCTTGAAATTCTTCATGACGCGAATCGGTGGGGGATTCGTCTCACATTCGAAGATCACGGGCCGGGAATCGCGGACTTGAACTTAGCGTTGAAAGACGGTTATACGAGCGGCGGAGGATTGGGATTGGGACTGGGCGGAGCCAAGCGGTTGAGCAACGAGTTTGCGATTGACAGCCGTCCCGGCGAGGGAACTCGGGTCACGATCGCAAGGTGGAAGCCTTGAACAGTGCCGCGGCACGGGCAGTTGTTTCCGAAGCAAGTCAAACGGCCGAAGCGCGGCGGGTTGCGCATACCTTAGCGGGGCGAATTGGATTCGACCAGACGAAGGCTGCCCAGGTAGCGCTGGCCGCCACGGAGGCGGCTACAAACCTTTTGAAGCACGCCGGGCGAGGTGAAATTCTGTTCCAAATCCTAACCGACAGCGGCGGGGCTGGCGGGCTGGAAATGCTGGTTTTGGACAAAGGGCCGGGTATAAAAAACGTCGGCGAATCGCTCCGGGACGGCTACTCGACGGCAGGCAGCGCGGGAACCGGGATGGGCGCGATGTCACGCTTGGCGGCCCGGTTCGACGTTTATTCGCAAGTAGGCAAGGGTACGGCGGTTTTTGCGCAGTTCTGGCCCAAGAAGCGGGCTGCGGAACCGGCCTTCGAGATCGGCGGAATCTCCGTCGCGGTGGAAGGCGAGCAGCTGTGCGGAGATGCCTGGAGTTACTATCACTCGGCCGGCGGCACTTCAATATTTGTCGCCGACGGCCTGGGTCATGGGCATTTAGCGGCGACGGCGGCGCGCGAGGCGGTGACGGCCTTCGAGGCAAACGAGGCACTGCAGCCGATCGAACTGCTGAGCGCCGTTCACAATGCAACTAGAAACACCAGGGGTGCCGCTGTTGCCATTGCCAGCATAGGAATCGACGGTAAATGCGTACGTTTCTCAGGCGTCGGCAATATCTCGGGCGCTCTGATCGGCCCAAGCGGAATTAAGCACATGGTTTCGATGAGCGGGATCATCGGACACGAGGTGCGCACCTTTCGTGAATTCGATTATCCCTGGGAAGCGAATTCCTTGATGGTGCTGCATTCCGACGGAGTGGGAACGCGTTGGGATCTCGGCCACTATCCCGGATTGAGGCACAAGCCGTGCGCGTTGATTGCCGGCGTTCTGTGGCGCGACAGTGTGCGCGAACGCGATGATTCAACGGTGATCGTGGCGCGGCAAGCGGCGGAACAGTAGGATGCTGTCGTCGATTATCACGGTCGCCATCGCTCACGAACAGGACGTTGTAACGGCGCGGCGGCGGGCGCGGCAAATCGCTCGTTTATTGAAGTTCCACGATCAGGACGGGACTCGCATTGGAACAGCGGTATCGGAGATTGCGCGCAACGCGTACTCCTACGGGCGCGGCGGCAAGGTCGAGTTTCTGGTAGACAAAACCGATCCGCAAGCGCTGGCCATTGAGGTTAGCGACAATGGCCCCGGCATAACCAACCTGGAAGGTATTTTGTCGGGCGCCTATCGGTCGTCCACCGGCATGGGGCTGGGGATTATTGGGGCGCGCCGCCTGATGGACGATTTCCAAATAACCTCCACCCCGGGAAAGGGCACGAAAGTCACTCTGCGCAAGTACCTGCCGCCCGCGGCCCCAAAAATAACAACGCCGGGCCTGGCGGCGTTAGCGGGTCAGCTGGCGCAGGAACCTCAGGACATCTACGACGAGATTCGCCATCAAAATCAGGAGTTGCTGAACACGCTTGAGGATTTGCACCGGCGGGAGGACGACCTGAGCCGGATTAACCGCGAGCTTGAAGATACGAACCGCGGAGTAGTGGCGCTGTATGCGGAGCTGGACCAGCGCGCTGAGCAGTTAAGGCAGGCCGACCGCATGAAGTCGCGCTTCCTGTCGCACATGAGCCACGAATTCCGGACACCGCTGAATGCCATTGTGGGGTTGACACGCCTGCTGTTGAAGCGCGAGGCGGTGGCGCATAACGCGGACGTGGCGCGGGAAATCAATTTCATTCAGAAGACCACCCTGTCAATGACGGAGATGGTAGACGATTTATTGGATCTCTCGAAGGCCGAGTCGGGCAAGCTGACCGTCGAAGCGGCCGAGTTCGAGGCATCTGCTCTGTTTGGCACGCTGCGCGCCATGCTGCGGCCGCTTGCGGTAAATAGAGCAGTGGAATTGATATTTGACGACCCGATATCCATACCGCCGATTGAAAGCGATGAAAACAAGATTTCACAGATTCTGCGCAACCTGGTTTCGAACGCTTTAAAGTTCACTGAGCGCGGGACGATAAGAGTCAGCGCGCATTATCTGGGGAAGCAGGACGCGATATCTTTTTCCGTGGAAGACACCGGAATTGGAATCGCTCGCGAGAACCAGGGGCGCATCTTCGAGGAGTTCACCCAAATAGACCATCCGCTACAGAAAATGGCCAAAGGCACCGGCCTCGGATTGGCGCTTTGCAAGAAGTTGGCGGAGCTGCTGGGCGGTTCGGTGGGCGTGGAGAGCGAAATAAGTGCGGGCTCTAAGTTCACAGTCGTGATTCCGCGCGTGTGTCCGGCGCTGGCGTCAAGCCAACGGACTGAACGGCGTCGAACGGTGATGCTGATTGACGATGAGGATGTGCCGCGGTATCTGCTCCGCCAACTGCTGGGCGGATCGTTCGATGTTGTCGAGGCGGCGACCGGCGCGGAGGGCATCGGGCAGGCGCGGAGGCTCCGGCCGGACATGATTCTATTGGATCTGAATATGCCGTTGATGAACGGGTTTGAAGTTCTGGAACGGCTGAAAGCGGCGGACGAAACGCGTGATATTCCAATTGTGGTGGTAACGGGACAAAAGTTGGACGCTGGCGTTCGAGAGCGGCTGGCGCTGCAAACGGCCGCCATCCTGCCGAAGGATATGTTGGCGGGAGCGGAGGCCCTGGCGGTCGATTTTGGACCGCCGTTGTCGGTCTCGCCGCGCTTTGCGGGTGGTTCGCGAGGATGACTTAAGGGTGTTGCGATGAGAACGGCAAAGATTCTAAACGTAGACGATCATGCGGTAAATCGCTACATCCGCAGCCAAACGCTCCAGGCGGCCGGCTACGAAGTGGTTGAGGCCGCGAGCGGCAAAGAGGCTTTGGAGCGCGTCGCCGCCGAACGTCCGGAGTTGGTTTTGCTCGACATGAATTTGCCCGACATCGATGGCGCACAGGTATGTCAGCAGATCAAGTCTAATTTGGATGCGCGCAGCGTGATTGTGCTGCATATTTCCGCGGTACATACGAGCGTACGCGATCGCGTTGGCGGCCTGGACGGCGGTGCCGACGGTTATTTGGTGGAACCGGTCGACCCTGAACTGCTTTTGGCGACGGTACGCTCAATGCTGCGGCTATGGGAAGCAGAAATGCAACTGGCCCAAAGCCTGGTGGAGACGCGCGATTTGGCGGCCAAATACCAATCGTTGGTTGAAGCGGTTCCGCATGTGATATTCACCGCGGCAGCCGGAGGCCATTGGAACTATCTCAGCGAGCAGTTTTCAACATATACGAACGTTCGCACGGAAGAAGCTTTGGGCGAGGGCTGGCATGAATTGTTGCACCCCTCAGACCGGGAAAGGATCGTCGCCGTATGGCGCCGCTCCATGGCTACCGGAGAGCCATTCGAAACTGAATATCGTTTTCAGAGTAAGGACGGCTCGTACCGCTGGAACCTCGCGCGCGCCAGGGCAGTCAGAAGCAGCGGCGGCCAAATTATGCAATGGGTGGGGAGCGCAACAGACGTTCACGAGCGCAAATTGCTCGAAGAAGAAATTAAGTTGCGGCATCAGGAGTTTGTTGGGCTGGCGGAGCATTCGCCCGACATCATCGCCCGCCTCGACCGCCATCTGCGCCATACCTATATTAATTCTGCAGTTGCGCGGATATCTTTACTTAGGCCGGAACAGTACATTGGGAAAACCAATCGCGAACTGGGCTGGCCGCCCGCGGCGTGCGGCCTCTGGGAAGAAGAGTGCCGGAAAGTGTTCGACACCGGCGAGCCTTCCCACTTTGAATTCATCTACCATCCGGAGGACGAAGTCGCGCGCCACTTTCACGCGCGACTGGTTCCGGAGTTTAGTAAAGATGGCCAGTTGGAATCTTTGCTGACCATAACCACGGACGTGACAGACCGCAAAAATATTGAATTGGCGCTCCAGAAGAGCAACCTGGCATTGAAACGCTCAAACGAAGATCTGGCGCAATTTGCCCATGCAGCCAGCCACGATTTGCAGGAACCGCTGCGCACAATCGCCATTTACACCCAGTTGCTGGCAAAGCAGCATGGTGCTCAGTTAGACGCCAAGGCGAATGAATATCTAAGAGTAATTCAGGCGGGGGCCGCCCGAATGCTGCGGCTGATTGAGGATCTGTTGACTTTTTCCGAGGCACGGGGCAACGAACTCCACGCCGACCGCTTATTTCCGGCAGCGGACATGGTGCGGGCAGCGATAGAGAATCTGAAAAATGCCGTTGAGGACAGCGGAGCTGTTATCTTGTTCGGGGAACTTCCGGCGATCGCGGTAGATGCCGCGCAATTTACGATGGTCTTACAGAATTTGATTGCCAACGCTATCAAATACCGTAAACCGGACGAAGCTCCAAGAATCGAAATCGGTGCTGAACAAGACGGCAAAAATTGGATTTTTTCCGTGCGCGATAACGGCATGGGTTTTAAACAGGCGCATGCCGAGCAGATTTTCAGCGCATTCAAGCGGCTGCACGGGCGTGAAATTCCAGGCACGGGAATGGGCTTAGCAATCGTTAAGAAAGTGATTGAGCGGCACGAGGGCCAAGTGTGGGCTGTGTCGGAACCAGGCTGCGGTGCCGCCTTTTTCCTGCGCTTGCCCATGCCGGATGTTGTCCGCCAGCACGGCGCCTAATCTCTTGTCCGCGGGGGCAAAACCTAGAAATGGATTAATGACAGGCGTGAGGATGGACAAGTGGCTGTGGGCGGCACGCTTCTTCAAGACGCGGGCGCTGGCAGCGAAGGCTTGTGAACTGGGCCGGATTACCTCGAACGGACAAACGGCGAAGGCGGCGCGCGACGTGCGAATCGGGGATCTGCTCCAAGTGCGGAATGAAGACGGAAATTTTCAGGTTGAGGTGCTGGGACTAAGCGATATGCGAGGTCCGGCGGCGGTAGCGCAGACCCTTTATCGTGAAACGGAGGCGAGCCGGGAGTTGCGGCAGCAAGCCGTCGAAGAACGCAAGACGATGCCCCACTTTGAAGCACTGCGCGAAGGTAAACCGTCGAAACGGGACCGGCGGGAAATCGATAGGTTGCGCGGGCGCGGGTAAATCGCTTAGAGGTGCTGCCAGCGCAGGGGCGGTGAGAAACGGGCGAAATCGGAGTCGGCGCTGATCCATTCGCAACCAGTTTCAATGGCTAGAGCGGCATGCGCGGCGTCGGCTGTGAGTTTACTGCGAATGGAACGTGTCTCGCAAAGCTCTCGAAAGATGCGCCAATGGCGGCCCAGCGGACGGAGCATGACGCAGTGAGGGCGGGCGAGCAGGGCGTCGATAAAGGTTAACGCTTGCGCTAGGGTCGAGGGCGGCTTGAAGATTTTCGGGTTGGTCACGACGCGAATGAAGCCCTGCAGTACTGGTTCGGACAACGCAAACGGTTCGGGTCCGGTAGCGAGTTGTGCGACCCATTCGGCGTAACGCGCGTGATTCTCTACTTCCTCGCGGTGCGCGTACACCAGAACGTTCACATCCGGCATCATCATGTGAGATTTGAGTACGCCTCCCCATCGTCGGCCAGCAGCAGGGCGGAGGTGCGGTCAAGATCGAGATCGGGTTGAACCAGAGTGCCGCGGACGGTGTGCAGGTGAAAGGGTGGTGGCGCGCCTGTATCCGTCGGCGAAAGATAGGCCCGAACGGCGTCTTCCACCAGTTCCCCTAAGGTGACTCCCCGGCCAACTGCTGCTGCCTTAGCGTTTTCAAGCACGACGGGTTTTAAACTGATAGTAGTTCGCATCAATTACATCATACCTTGATGATATTGATGATGTCAAGCAATCACGTTACGGGGATGTAGAATGGAGCACGGCTATGACCTGCCCGTTTTGCGGCTATCGGGAAGATAAGGTAATCGATTCCAGGGAGAGTAAGGAAGGTGACTCCATCCGGCGTCGGAGACAGTGCCTTTCCTGTGAACGTCGCTTTACGACATATGAACATTGCGACGAAGTACCCTATATGGTCATCAAAAAAGACGGAAGGCGAGAGAAATTTGACCGTCAAAAGGTGCTGAACGGGCTGCTTCGCGCGTGTGAAAAGCGACCGGTTAGCATGGGAAAGCTCGCCGAACTGGTGAATGAGATAGAATCGCTGCTTCTGGAGAGCCCGGAGCGGGAAATGGCCACCACGTTAATTGGGGAACGGCTGATGGATCGGCTTAAGGCGGCAGATAAGATCGCCTACGTACGTTTCGCTTCTGTTTACAGAGACTTCCAGGATGTGGAAGAGTTCCTGAGCGAACTTAAAGACGTTTCACTCGCAAGGAAAGTCTAATCCTCAGAAGGTACAGAAAACGGGTAAAGTTTTCTGCACAATTTGAGAGCGCGGATTGGCTGCCTGAAGGCACTTATCATTTGTGAAACCAATCACTTTGGCATTCATCTCCCTAATTAGGTGTTAACTTTCGGACGAAAACGGTTATAATAAGTGCGCGCAATAATTACAGGCTTTGACGTAAGCCCCCAGACGTTCCTGGGATAAGGTCTTCCCCGTCCATTAGGCCACATTCGGTCCTGAATTGTTAGCTACAGATTTCCGAAGAGAGAGGTAAGGACAACAATCCGAGTCTTGTGGCGCGGGGCGGTGTGCCTGTGACTTAAGTTGTTATGTTGTCAGAAGTTTTGCGTCGGCAAACAGAGGTGATTAGTTAAGGTGGATCAATTCGAGGATCAGTTTTTAGCCGATGGGCCCGAACCGTTGGGGGTCATCCCGTTCGACGAGGATGCCAATTTCTTTCATCCCGAAGAAGTTCAGGATGAGGAATTCCACGGTGCGCAGCAGGTAGAGGAATCAATCTATACTGACGACCCGGTTCGCGTATATCTTCGCGAAATGGGTTCGGTGCCGTTGCTGACTCGCGAGGGCGAGGTGACGTTGGCCCGCAAAATGGAGCGTGGGAAGCTCCGGATGCAGAAGGCCATCAGCCGCTCTCCGCTTATACAGACATTAGTGGGCGATTTTGCGGAGCTCGTCCGCAAGGGTGCGGAAGATGTCGACAGCTATGTGGATTTTGGACCGTCGGATATCGAAGAGGGCAGTGCTGCCGATTTGAAGCGCCGGGCGGAAATCGCCGAATTGTTCTTCGCTTTCCAGGGCGCGGTCAAACGCTTTCAACAGAACACCGATAAACATGCGTCCGTTCCGGCGACCAACAAGAAGCTGCGGCGGAAGTGGTTCGGCAAAGTACTACGCTCGAAGGTTGAGATTTCAAAGTCACTGCGCGGGATTCCATTTAATCTGGCGCGGTGGAAGGAATTCGTGCGTGTAATCGAGCGGAATGCCGACGAAATGCTGCTGCTCGATGCGGAAGTGAAAAAGCTGGAACTGCGCAATTCTCTGACCGCGCAGGCGCGCGTGAAAGAACTGAAACGAGACCTGAAGAGGAAGGAGAGCGAAGCGGGTGCCTCATTGCCCGACCTCCGGCACAGCCTTTCAGTCATCCGGCACGGTGAAATTGAGGCCGAACGCGCCAAGAAGGACTTGGTGGAAGCCAATCTTCGCTTGGTGGTTTCAGTTGCCAAGAAGTATGTCAATCGCGGGTTGCACTTGCTGGACTTGATCCAGGAAGGAAACATCGGGTTGATGCGCGCAGCCGATAAATTTGAATACCGGCGCGGCTATAAGTTCTCAACATACGCAACGTGGTGGATCAGGCAGGCGATTACGCGGGCGATTGCCGATCAATCGCGCACCATTCGCATTCCGGTGCACATGAACGAGAGCATGAACAAGTTTCTGCGAGCCACGCGTGAGCTCGAGAAGGAACTTGGGCGTGTGCCGACAAACGATGAAATCAGCCGGCGCATGGACATTCCAGTGGAGAAAGTTCAGAAGCTGAAGACCATCTCCAGGGATCCTGTTTCGCTGGAAACTCCGGTAGGGCGCGATGGCGAATCGGCGCTGGGCGATTTGATTGAAGACCGCTGGGTGGGTTCGCCCGTCGACGCGGTGATCGATTCGAACGTCCGCGACGAGACCGCTAACATTCTGAAAACCCTTTCGCCTAAAGAGGAGAAAGTGATCCGGCTGCGCTTTGGCATTGGCTGCGAGCGCGAACATACGCTTGAAGAAATCGGCCAGGAATTTGACGTGACGCGCGAGCGCATCCGGCAAATAGAAGCGAAAGCACTCCGGCAATTGCGTTCACCCGAGCGCGCGCGGCATCTGCGTGCGTTGCTCGCGGCACGGTAAACCGCCCATCCTGTTATAATCGAATTTTGTGTGTCTGCCGGGATATCGGCCGGAGGAGTCAGTGTGTTTATAAGCCTCCAGGAGCTAGAACTCCGTAGTGTCCGTTTTAAGGTTGACATCCCAGCGGGCGAAATCGATTTCGACAGCAAGATAACGCAGTCTTCGGTCCTTCACGCTGAAGGCGTATCTGAACTGCTCAATCATTCGCTGGGCGAGGTACGAATCCAGGGTGACTTGGAAGTATCGATAGAAGCGCCTTGTGATCGTTGTCTGGAGGCTGTTTCGCTTCCGATTCGGAATCATTTCGACCTGGTGTATATGCCATCGAGCGCTGCCGCGCAAGGTGGTGAGGATGAGATTGACGAAGCGGGCGTCGAGGTCGGCTATTACGAAGGTAATGGCTTGCCGCTGAACGACGTCCTGCACGAAGTTGTTTTGCTGGCTTTGCCCATGCAGCTGGTGTGCAGCGAATCTTGTAAGGGAATTTGCCCGGTTTGCGGGCAGAATCGAAATCAGCGCGAGTGCGGTTGCCAGCAAGTGGCGACCGACGATCGCTGGAGTAAGTTGAAAGACCTGCGGGCTGTGATAGGCCAGCGTAACTGATTGAAAATTGAGAAAGTAGGAAAGCCATGCCGAATCCAAAGCGACGCCATTCTAAACGCCGCACTTCTACCCGCCGCGCTCACGATGCGCTGACCATTCCGCAACTCACTGAATGCCCCAACTGCCACGAGAAGATCCGCGCCCATCGCGCCTGCCCCAAGTGCGGGATGTACAAGGGGCGCGAAGTCATCGAAGTAGTCGAAGCCTGATCGCAATTTTCCGATTCGAACCCACTGATCGCATCTAAGAGTGCAGTTCTAAAAACATGGTGACTATAGCCCTCGACGCAATGGGCGGCGACAATTATCCAAAGGCCGAAGTCGAAGGCGCGGTCCAGGCCGCTAAGGTTTTTGGAGTCAAAGTCATACTGGTAGGCCGCGAAGATGTGGTCCGCCGCGAGCTTGATCGCCATCCCGGCTGGCAGAATCTGCCGATCGGCGTCTGCCACGCCTCTGAGCAGATCACGATGGACGATGCGGCCGGAAAAGCCTTCCGCGCCAAGAAAGATAGTTCCATCCGTGTAGCCTCGCGCCTTGTCCGAGATAAGTCGGCTCATTGTGTTGTCTCCGCCGGCAACACTGGTGCTGTCATGACCACTGCCAAACTCGTGCTGGGCATGTTGCCCGGTGTCGATCGGCCTGCCCTCGCATCCGCCTTCCCTACCCTAAAAGGCAGCGCCGTCATGCTTGATGTGGGCGCTAATGTCGACTCCTCGGCAAAAATGCTTGCGCAATTCGCCGTCATGGGCGACGCGTATGCGCGCGTAATCTATCGCAAAAGCAACCCCAAGATTGGGCTGCTTTCCGTCGGCGAGGAAGAACATAAAGGCAACGCGCTTACTAAAGAAGCCTTTCCCCTTTTGAAAGAACTCAAGCAGTTGAACTTTCACGGCAATGTCGAAGGCCGCGACGTCTATTCAGGAATCGTCGACGTCATTGTTTGCGATGGCTTCGTTGGCAACGTGGCGCTGAAAGTCAGCGAAGGCTTGGTGGAAGTATTGTTTCGCCAGATGCTGAAGGAATCGTTGAAAGAGACTCTAACCCGCAAAGTAGGCGCGTATCTGGCGCGTGGGGCTTTTGCCGATTTCAAAAAACGTGTCGACTACGCTGAATATGGGGGCGCTCCCCTGCTCGGCGTAAACGGCCTCTGCATCATTTGCCACGGCCGCTCTACTGCTAAAGCGATTCGCAACGCCATTCGAGTAGGAAAAGAGTTCGCCGAAGGCAAAATCAATGAGCGGATTGCAACAGAACTCGACGGGCGATCATCAGCGCAAGCAGGTTAATAATCATATGCGAAACCCTAAGCGGTCTTTGCTTTGGTTAGCTGGAGCAGCACTGCTGCTCCCTTGTATATTGGCCGCAAAAGAAGATCCCGTTCAATGGAGCCTCACTCCCGTCGCCGGTAAAGCGCAAGTAGCACCGGGCGGCAAAACGTACTTCGAGCTCAAGGCAAGCATCGAACAAGGTTGGCACTTATACTCGCCGACAACCCCCCCGGGTGGCCCAATTATCACAAAAATCAAAGTAGAAGACAGTCCCGCGCTAGCCGCCTCTCAAATCTTTCGACCGCAGCCCATTAGGAAGCTCGACCCCAACTTCAATATCGATACCGAAACGTATGCCGATGCCGCAACATTTCTCGTTGAAGTGACTGCGGGTTCTGCCGCTGGCGATTCCAACGTCACGGTTAACGTTCGTTATCAAGCCTGTAATGACGTAAAATGCCTGCCCCCGGTCAAGAAATCTGTAGTCGGCACGTTATCGACGGTACCCGGTACTGCTGCCGCCGATTTCAAGATTCCCGCTGGCTACGCATTAGTGCCATCGGTCGCTGCTGCAGCAGCGCCAGCCTCAATTCAATCCTCCGCGCCTGTCGTGAATACCTCGCAGGATCTCCTTGTCTCTCTCCTCACCTCATTCGGCTTCGGGCTGGCAGCGCTATTCACACCGTGCGTATTCCCAATGATTCCCATTACGGTCTCGTTCTTCTTGAACCAGCGCAACGGGAGTGGCTGGGCGCAAGCGCTGGTGTTCTGCGCCGGCATCATCGTACTCTTCACTGGTCTCGGCTTTCTGGTCACCGCTATCGCCGGCCCATTCGGCGTCGTGCAGTTAGGCTCCAGCCCTTGGGTGAACAGCTTCATCGCCATCGTGTTCTTCGTATTTGGTTTGAGTCTTCTCGGTGCTTTCGAGTTGACCTTGCCTTCGGGTCTTCTTACAAAGCTGAACAGCGCATCCCAAGGTGGCGGCTACGTCGGCACACTGCTCATGGGCCTAACATTTTCGCTTACCTCCTTCGCTTGCATCGGACCTATTGTCGGTCCCCTGTTGATCGCCTCCGTGCAAAACAAAGGTGCGCAGCCGGTTTTGCAAATGATGGCATTCGCTACCGGACTCGCCGCCCCATTTTTCTTGTTGGCCCTATTCCCGTCTTACTTACAGAAACTGCCTCGCAGCGGCGGTTGGATGGCCCGCGTGAAAATCGTCCTCGGCTTCATTGTCCTTGCCGTTATGTTGAAGTACGTGAGCAATGTCGATCAAGTGCTCCAGACGCACTGGCTGACGCGCGAACGTTTTCTCGCCGCCTGGATCATCCTTTTCGCCCTCCCTGGTCTCTACTTATTGGGCTTGCTTTTCATGGAAGGCATCAAGCGCGAGGAGCGGGTTGGCGTAACGCGAGCCCTGATCGCCGCCGTTTTCCTGATCTTTTCCGTCAGCCTTGTGCCGGGCCTCTTCGGCGCGCGCCTCGGAGATCTCGACGCCTTCGTCCCCGAAGCCCAAAGTTCAACGACGGCCACTACAACTTACAAAAACCAACTGGACGCCGCCTTAGCATCCGCCCGCGAACAAAATAAGCTCGTCTTAGTGAACTTCACAGGCTACGCTTGCACCAACTGCCATTGGATGAAGGCGAACATGTTCACCCGCCCCGAAATAGCCGCGGCTTTGAAAGACCTCGTCATTGTCGATCTCTATACCGATGGCACCGACCCCGATTCCGAGAAAAACCAAAAGCTGGAAGACACCAAATTCGGTACCGCCTCCATCCCCTTCTACGCTATCCTCGACCCCGACCAAAAGGTAATCGCCACTTTCCCTCAACTCACCCGCAACCCGCAGGAATTCCTGAGCTTCCTTCAAAAGAAGTCAAGAATGCTAACCTAAAATTGTTTTTCTCGCATGCGGATGTGGCGGAATTGGCAGACGCACTGGATTTAGGTTCCAGCGCTCGCAAGGGCGTGGGAGTTCAAGTCTCCCCATCCGCACCAAGATTCTCAGGACTTGTTAATCTGGTTCGTTTTCGCTCTGAGCCAATAACCACCAAAATCCCAAATCATCCAGGCCGGTAAAGCGAGAAGACGCCATCCGTTTGCGCGATCAACTGTTTGGCGGAATGCGCTGCGACCGGGAATGAGCCGCGTATGATTGACCATATTTATCTCCTTTTTCACTCTAATAACAGTTGTCTCGGCGAAGGCTTCATAGGCAAAATGAATTGCATCATGCCACGGCCCGACGCGGAAGGGACAACGCAAAGTGACGGTAAACTCAGAAGTTGCAGAAACGATTAAGACGAAGATGATTCGATGACAGTACCGATGAACTTGCAGGATAAGCTGCAACCAGGGGTAATTTCAGCTAATGCACCGGTCTCAAATTTCGGGTAACCACGTTGAAGATCCGCTTTGGTATAAGGACGCCATTATTTACGAAGCTCACGTCCGGGCTTTTTATGACAGCAATGCCGATGGGATGGGCGATTTTCGGGGATTGGCGGAGAAACTCGACTATCTGGAGGATCTGGGTGTTACCGCAATCTGGCTGCTGCCGTTCTTCCCTTCGCCTTGGAAAGACGACGGCTATGACATTTCCGATTTCCGGAGCGTGCATCCGTCTTACGGGACTTTGCGGGATTTTCAGCACTTCTTAAAAGAGGCGCATAAGCGGGGCTTGCGCGTAATTACGGAATTGGTTGTGAACCATACGTCCGACCAGCATGAGTGGTTCCAGAAATCGCGGCGGGCGGAGGCTGGCTCACGCTGGCGCGATTTTTATGTTTGGAGCGATTCGCCGGATAAGTACGACGGCACCCGTATTATCTTCAAAGATTTCGAGCCTTCGAACTGGAGTTGGGACCCGGTGGCCAAGGCTTATTACTGGCACCGCTTTTATTCCCATCAACCCGATCTGAATTTCGATAGTCCACTCGTGCGGCGTGCCGTAATGCATACGCTCGATTACTGGGCGGAGATGGGAGTGGATGGATTCCGGCTGGACGCTATTCCCTACTTGTATGAGCGTGAGGGGACGAGCTGTGAAAATCTGCCTGAGACCCACGCTTTCCTGAAAGAACTTCGGCAGCATCTGGATTCAGGCTATCCGAATCGCATGTTGCTGGCGGAAGCTAATATGTGGCCGGAAGATGCAGTGCCATATTTTGGCGATGGCGACGAATGCCATGTCTCATTCCATTTTCCGTTGATGCCGCGGCTGTTCATGGCGCTGCGGCTGGAAGACCGTCTGCCGATTGTGGAAATTCTGAAGCGCACACCGGCCATTCCGGAGACGTGCCAATGGGCCATGTTCCTCCGGAACCACGATGAACTGACGCTGGAGATGGTGACGGATGAAGAGCGCGATTACATGTACCGCGCCTACGCCGGAGATCAGCGGGCGCGCATCAATTTAGGTATCCGGCGCCGCTTGCTCCGCTGCTCGATTACGATCGGCCGCGCATTGAAGTGATGAATGCGCTGCTATTTTCGATGCCCGGTACGCCGGTTGTTTATTACGGCGATGAGATCGGCATGGGCGATAACGTTTACCTGGGCGACCGTAATGGAGTGCGAACGCCGATGCAGTGGAGTCCCGACCGCAATGCGGGGTTCTCGGCCACAAATCCGCAACGGCTGTATTTGCCCGTGAACATCGATCCGGCCTGCCACTACGAAACGGTGAATGTTGAATCGCAGCAGGATAATCCGAATTCGCTGCTGAACTGGACCAAGCGGCTGATTGCTCTGCGCAAGCAGTACAAGGCGTTCGGGCGAGGAACGCTGGAATTCCTGGCGCCATCGAACCAGCGTGTGATCGCCTACCTGCGCCGCTATCAGCAGGAGACCATTTTAGTTGTGGCGAATCTTTCCCGGTTTGCTCAGGCCGTGCAGCTCGATCTGCATAAGTATCAAAGCTTCACGCCGGTGGAAATGTTCGGCCGCACGGATTTTCCAGCAGTCGGAGAGAGTTACTATCCGCTGACGCTTGGACCGAACTCCTTTTTCTGGTTCTCACTTGAGCAGCGGGAAGTGGCGGTGACGGTGGCTACTCCGGCACTGGAAGCGAGCCAACTGAAGCTTTCCACGGTGTTCGTTCCTTCGCTGGACGACATCTGGGATGAAAATATCAGAGCGAGTATTGCGTCGGTTCTGCCGAAGTTTTTGCAGACGCGGCGCTGGTTTCGGTCGAAGGACAGGCGTTTCCGGTCGCTTGAAATTACGGAAGTATTTCCAATTCAGCAGCAGACCTTTCAGATTTTATTCGTCCGAATCGAATACACAACGGGCGACCCGGAGACGTATCTGATTCCGGTGGGCTTTGCCAAGGGCGGCGAAGTGCAAAAGATTCGCGAGGAGTACCCCCATTCACTGATGGCGGCGGTGCAAGGGCCTGGCGACCAGAAGGGGCTGTTATACAGCGCCACTCGAAGTCCGTCATTTGGCACGGCATTGATCGAGGCTTTTGCCAAGCGCAAGCGATTTAACGGTGAACGCGGATCGCTGATGGCACAACGCAACCGGCAGTTCCGGCGCCTTTGGGGCCCTACGCACCCGGATCTTACCCCCACCGTGCTGGCTTCGGCGGAAGTAAACTCTTCCATCAAGTTCGGCGACCACTTTGTGATGAAGCTGCTGCGGAATTTGGAGCCGGGCATTCATCCCGGAGTGGAACTGGGCGAAGTGTTGACGGAACATCAAGTGGTTCCTTTTCCAAATGCCGCGCCTTTCGCCGGATCGTTTGAGTATCAGCCGAACTCGGGCGGCGAGAAAACTACGATCGCCGTGCTCCACGGCTACGTGCCCAACGACGGCAATGCATGGACCAACACTCGCAAACAGGCACACGAGTTTCTTGAGCGTGCATTGGCGGCAGACCATTTGAGCGGGGAGATGAAGCAATCCGCGCCCGCCCAGGTCTACGCACTGGATTTTGCGCTAAAGGAACCGCCGCCGCTGGCGAAGGAGTGGATTGGATCTTATCTCGACCTGGCGGAACGCATGGGCAAACGTATTGCGGAAATGCACGCGCTGCTGGCGCGAGAGGTTTCCGATCCAGCTTTCGCGCCGGAACCGTTCAACGATTTCTATCGCCAAAGCTTGTACCACGGCTACATTGCCTTAACCGGCCGGCGGCTGGAATTCTTGAGACAGCGCTACGCCGACATGGCCACCGAGGTCCGGCTGCAGGCCGCTAAAGTGCTTGAACAAGAGCAGGCGATCCTGGCGAAGTTGCGCGCCGTTTTCGAGAAGAGAATTCATTCCATGCGCACGCGATTCCACGGGAGATTGCATTTAGGGCATCTGCTGATTACCGGCGACGATGTCACGATTTTCGATTTTGAAGGCGATCCGGCGCAGCATTTGAGCGAACGCCGTATCAAGCGCTGCCCGCTGCGCGACGTAGCCAGCATGTTGATGTCGTTCGGTTATGCGGCCCAGTCGGCGCTTCTCCAAATCGCCATGGCTGAAGAAAACGAAAGGGCGGGACGGGAGAGTTTGCGGCCTTTGGGGCGATTCTGGTATTCGCACGTGAGTGCCGCTTTCATTCGCGGCTATTGGAAAGTAGCGCAGCCAGCGGCACATATCCCGAAGACCATGGACGATCAGCAAACACTGTTGGATACGTATTTACTTGAGAGGGCGCTGCTTGATATGCGGGCCGATATTCAGGACAAGCCTGAGCTGGCAGGCATGTCTCTGCGAATTATGCTGCACTTGCTGAGTGCCGATGTTGAAGCAAAATAGGAGAATAAACACCCGTAGTTCCAAGCTCCTACAATGAGAGCAGTAAGGAAGTGTACATGGCTATCCGCACGCAAGAAGAGGGAGCGGCCGCGCTCGCCGAACGCTCGAACCGTCTGAAAGGATTTGAGGAGAAATTAGACCGCCTCGCTGAAGTGACGGTGCGCGTGGGCTTAGGTTTGGCTCACGGTCAGGAGTTGGTGATTACCGCTCCGCTGGATGCGGTACCGTTAGTGCGGCGGATTACAGAGCATGCTTATCGCGCGGGCGCCGCTCTTGTCACCACTTTGTTTGCCGACGATGAAACGTCGCTGGCGCGTTTTCGCTTTGCGCCCGACGAGAGTTTTGACAGCGCAGCCGCCTGGCTGCAGAATGGACTGGCGGCGGCATACAAGGCGGGCTCGGCAAGGCTTGGAATAACGGGGGCGAATCCAGCGCTGTTGAGCGGCCAGGATCCAAAGAAAGTGTCGCGGGCGAATGTGGCATTCTCCAAAGCCAGCAGACCGGCGTTGGAATTGATTACCCGTCATGAGATTAATTGGACGATAGTGGCGGCGGCCACTCCGGCATGGGCGAAGCTGGTGTTTCCGGACGAGACCGAAGCAGCGGCGGTAGCCAAACTCTGGGATGCGATTTTCAAGACCACTCGCATTGACGTGCCCGACCCGGTTGAGAACTGGCGAACACACGGCGCAGAACTTCAAAAGCGTGTGCAGTATCTAAACGCAAAACGGTACGCCGCATTACGGTATAGGGGACCGGGCACCGATCTGCGCATAGGATTGGCGGACGATCACTTGTGGTGCGGCGGCGGCTCGACCGCTAAGAACGGCATTGCAGGTTTTCCTAACATGCCAACGGAAGAGGTGTTCACCACGCCGCACAAACAGCGGGCCGATGGCACAGTGACCAGCACGAAGCCGCTGTCTTACCAAGGAACTCTGATTGAAGGTATTAAAGTGCGCTTCGAAGGCGGGCGGGTAGTGGATGCCACAGCCCGCCAGGGCGAAGCGGTTCTGCGGGGCATGATTGAAACCGACGAGGGCGCCCGTTGCCTGGGCGAGGTGGCTTTGGTGCCGCACTCGTCGCCCATTGCGCAAAGCGGGTTGCTATTTTGGAATACGCTTTTCGACGAAAACGCCGCCAGCCATATTGCATTAGGGCAGGCTTACAGCACCTGTATTCGCGGCGGCGATGCGCTGGACACGGAACAACTGGCCGCCAAAGGCGCTAACGAAAGCCTGATTCACGTGGACTGGATGATTGGTTCGGGTGAACTCGATGTAGACGGCATTCTCGCGGGTGGAAGTTCGGAGGCCTTGATGCGCTGCGGCGAATGGGTCTGATTTGCCTGAGAGCCTAGCCCAATTGCCGGCACTCTTAATCTTTGCGGTGCTGCCGGCACAATGGATTTTGTTTCCTGGAGCAGGTATTTGAAGGAGGAGACTGGTTGCCCTGAACCAGTGCCGTTTGACGTCCTGGAATATGTCCGTATGTTACTGCGTGGAATCGGCGTCCACGCATTTCCGGGAGATCCTGACGATCTCACGCGCCTCAAAGCTGCGCTAGCCGCCATTGCCCAGTCTTTTAAACCCGACAGTTCGGGCGAGGATCTTTTGGTTGGTATCCACCGGGCGCTCCGGGCTTTTGAAGAATACAACCAGAAGGCGGCCGAAGTAGTGAAAGTCCATACCTCTGAATTGCGAACTATGCTGGGAACCATGACCGAAACGGTCAAGTTTTTGAGTTCTTCGAGCGAGACTAGCGTGAAGCAACTGGGTCTTATCGAGACGAAATTACAGCGCGCGGCTACGCTTGAGGACACACGCCAGTTGCGTCTTCAGATGAACGGCTGCCTGGTTCTGGTGCGTAACGAAAGCCTGCGGGTACAGGCGGAATCCAATGCAAAAGTCAACGCCCTCAAGGCTGACGTGGAGCGGCTCTCAAACCGCATAAAAGCGGGTTCAAACGACGCTTCAAACGACGCGGTGAGCGGCTTGCCTGCGCGCGCGGCAGCCGAGGATGCAATCGCCAACAAGATTTCTTCGGGCCGGGAGTTTGTGACGGCTCTTTTCGTGATGGACCGCTTGGCTTCAATTAACGGGAAGTTCGGGCGTTTGGTGGGCGACGAGATCCTGTTGATGGGCGCGCAGCATCTTGCCCGCAAGCTTACAGGCGCCGCGCTCTACCGTTGGAGCGGCCCATCGTTCGTGGGTATTCTCGACGTGTCTGGGAACGCGGCGGCGGTCGAAAACCAGGCTAAACAGGCTGGCTCGATGCGCTTCGAGAAGAGTATAGATGCCGAGAGCCGTTCGATTTTGCTGTTAGTCACCTGTTCATTCCTGGTCCAGCGGGTTACGCACAACATGGTTCCGGATGCCGTTTTCAGGAGCATGGACGCCTTTCTGGCGGCGAATTTCAAAGATCCCGGCGAATAGCGAACTACACCTCTGACGGCGAAGTTCAGATTGGTGTCGATGCCATCGAAATTCGGATGGTTGTCCAGGTTGAGCGCTTCAAAGCGGAGCTGCATCTTCACCCTCTCAGTGAGTCTTAAGTTTTTCAGCAGCGAGCCGTCCAGACCGGGTATGAGGGAGAGCATCGACGCGGGCCCATGGTCTCCAAGCCACCTGGAACGGATCCGGGGGTGGCGGATGAGGTCTTCCTGACGCACTAGGTATTGCGCGACCTTGACTAACTGCGCGATCGCGTTCTCATTTGTCGCGAAGCACCGGATAGAATTTGCACCCAGGTCATATCCGTCTTGGCGACGTTCGCCATATGGCAGCCTGCGCACTCGCTACGGGTGCTTCCGCGGCTGACGCCGCATAGGGCAATGCATGGTGACCAAACGTAAAAAAGCCCCATCCGTTGGTCTTCGCAAAACGCTTGCTGTCCTTCACCGTGGCATCGATGCCGTTGAACGCCCCGTTGAAGAAGCCCCTCCCAGAGGGTTCGGTTCTGGAGCCGTCGGGAAAAGTCGGCGTCAGCTCTTTCACGATAAGAGTGCCTTCTGGAAACTTCCCGGTCTTCTTGTATGCGTCGAGATTACGCCCTTCCACGTAGACGTTGTGGAATTCAGGAAAGCCTGCCTTCCCACCATTCAATCCGTTGGGGGTCAGCGGGCTCCCCACAAAGACCCAATTGCGAAAACCTGTGGGAAGCTTCAGCTTGCCGTCGGGCAAAAACACCGCACTGGACTGTTGTGACTGCGCCAGAACGGGCTTATCAGAAAATCCGACCACCAAGGCGGCCGCGATCCCGACCGCTGCAAACGCCATTCCACAGTAAACATACCTTTGACAAATTCGTCCGAGGCTCATGTTTGATTCCTCCTGGCTCTACCGACTCAGCCCTACTTGCTGCTCAGCACTGGATAGCCCTTCACATAAATCCAGTCGTCGGCCTTTGCGGGCACGTGGCAGCCAAGACAGTCCTTCTTGTAGTCGGTCGCCACTTGTTTGTCAGGCGCGTCAGATTTGAACAGCGCCCAGCCCCAGCCGTCGCCCCACAGAGGATTATTCGGATAATGGCCTTTCGAGTCCTTGATGAGTACGAACCAGACCTTGGTGCCCTTCGCCCAATGAGCATCGCCCGTTGTCATTTGCGCACGGTCGGCCCCAAACACTTCCTTCACCAGAACGGTGCCATCGGCGAATTTCTTGTTGCGCCGATAATAGGCGGCAGCGCCGGGCGATGCATAGGTCAGGTGCATCTGATTCCCGCCCTTTGAGTCGAGCACCATGTAAGTGCCGAGGGTTTGATAAAGGTCGCGGTAGTCCGCCGGCTTCTGAATGTTGCCGGTCTTGTCGACGAGTCGGAAGCCATCGAATGAATTCCGGGATTGAGACCTGGCGGGTTGGTTTCCGAGCGCCAGAATCAAGAGCATCGCAGCTCCAATGCGTGTGTACATTGGTGGTTCTCCTTGTTGAAATTTGTAAAACCTCCCCGGAGGGAACGAGGCCATTGCCATTGTGCATCTTCTTTCGTGCACTTTCATCCAGACATATGGGGCGGCGCAGCACCGCACGCCGCTGTTGTCGTGACCGTTATTTCCTTTTCAAACGATCGTCTGAGACCTATGATAGGGAAGGCGTCGTGCCTATTGGTCTCTACTAGGTGCCCTTGCGTCCAAATGTGAACTGATCCCGAAAGGCGGTGCGATTTGGAATTGATGGAACAATTGCTGGCCACCATGGAAGTGGGCGTGGGGGCGTTCACTTCCTGTGATGTGCGGCGCGGATACGACCTCACGTTCGACGCATCCTCCGCTGCAACCGTGCACTATTGCATGGACGGCAATGGAGAACTGATGGTTATCAACGGGAGTTCCTTCAAATTGCGCAAGCACACTTTTTTGCTGCTGCCGCCAGGGATTGTTTACAGCATAGGATCGGTTGGAAAACAACAGAAAGGCACCTCCCAGCGCCGTCGGTTTCGAGCTCCCCTATTTGCCGAGAGCGTACCAACGATCAAGGCAGGGAAAGGCAAGACGGGAGTCGTGACGGCGTGCGGCGAGGTATCGGTCGCAACTCGGCCAACAGTCGATCTGTTCGGCGATCTCGCCGCCCCCATCATCGAACATTTTGACGAGCCGGAAGGCTTGCGCGATCAATTCATCGTTTTGCTGGCGGAATCGGCACGGCCCACGATAGGGACTCGAGCACTCACGGAAGCACTTCTGAAACAATGCCTGATTCTTCTTTTGCGCCGGATGATCCAACGGGGCACAGCGCCCCTACGGTGGATGGTCGCCGTAACCGATCACCGTTTGGCACGAGCCCTCCGGGCGATTTTCGAACGCTCCTCGGAACCCTTCACAGTTGAATCGCTCGCTGCCATTGCCGGCATGAGCCGTTCCTCATTTGCTGCACGTTTCACCCAGGCATTCGGACAGACTCCGATGAGCCTGCTTCGGGTCGCCCGTCTACGGCGTGCCCGCGAGTTGCTCGTAACCACGGACACTCCCGTCGCCCAGATTGCCCACGAAGTTGGTTTTTTGGGCCGCAGCAACTTTTCACGCGCATTCCGCAAGATGTACTCTGTCGATCCAACCAGTTTTCGAACCGCTGTGTTCGGTCCTGAATCTCAATGAGCGTGCCTTTTGTCGGGAGGCGCGCGGCCTAACTGGCGTCGTGGAAGATGATCCCCATTGTGTAACGCTTGCCGGAATGCAGCCGGCTAACGCCATACCGCATATTCACGCGATACACGCCGCGCGTTCCCTGAACCGGCCTGTTGTATACCGCGAACGCTACGGCATCACCCTGGAGCAGCGGCACGACTTCGGGACGAGACTGCATTCGGGGACGCTGTTCGGTCAGCACAAATTCACCGCCGGTGAAATCTCGGCCCGGCTCCGAAAGCAGAAACGCCACCTGAATCGGAAATACGTGTTCTCCGTAAAGATCCTGATGGAGGCAGTTGAAATCTCCCGCCTCGTATTGAAGAAGCAGCGGCGTCGGACGGGTTTGCCCCGCTCCATGGCATCTCTCGATGAATTCGACGTGCTCCGACGGGTAGCGGATATCGACTTTCACGGATTCGTTCCATGCGTTCGCGATGGGTGCGAGCTTGCGATAGAGGCTTGCACGCAGGCTACAGATAAGGTCCGGCAACGGATAACTGAAGTATTTGTACTCGCCACGGCCAAAGCCGTGGCGGCCCATCACTACACGGCTCCGAAATCCCTCTTCATTTGCATACAAACCAGCCAGTCCATCGCATTCCTGTGCCGTAAGGACGCCGTGGAGCACCGCGTTTCCGTAGTCGTTAAGAGCTTTCTCTATGTCCGACCAATCCATAGCCTCAACGCTGGCAACAGGATTCGCTGCCGCGGGCAGGCGGTCTGAATGGGTCACCTCGTCAATGGTGACGGAGATCATGCGTGTGCCTCCCTTTCGAGGAGCGCGCGCTTCCGTTCGACGCCCCAGCGATAGCCGGATAACGAGCCGTCGTTCCGGACGACTCGATGACACGGGATCGCGACGGCGAGCTCGTTTGCGCCGCACGCCTGCGCCACAGCCCGAACAGCCTTTGGCATGTCTTCGTCGCGATATCGGTATAGCTCGCCGTCGACCCAGGCGGAATCTGCCGCAACGCCTTCCAGACGCGTTGCTGGAATGCCGTGCCACGGATATCGAGAGGCAGATCGAGGCTCAGTCCAGGCTGCTCGATGAGAGCGACGATATTGGCGACAAGTGCCTCGTAGCCGGATTCGTTTCCGATCAGATTGGTCTTCGGAAACTGCTTTTCCAGTCGTGCATCAATACATCGGGATCGTCGCCGATCAAGATCGAACAACCCCCTTTGTTGCTCTGCGCGGCGAGGATCGAGCCCAGTGAACACTGGTCGATGGCGAAATAGATATCGGTGTCGGTCCCGCCACCATGAAATCTGGAGGGCGGCATGCCCAGAACTTTGTTGGAACTTTCGTAGAAACGACTATTTGAATTAAAGCCTGCGTCATAAATTGCGTCGGTCACGGTATTGCTCCTTTCAAGCGAAGTGCGCACACGGTTGCTGCGATGTGCCTCAGCAAAATCTTTGGGGGTGAGGCCCGTCACGGCTTTGAAAGTCCGGTGAAAATGATAAACACTCATACCTGCGAAACCGGCCAGTCGTTCCAGGGATGGAGCCTCGTCCGAGCGCTCGATCAGACGGCAGGCTGTTGCGATTTTCTTCGCATTTCGTTCTGCGAGCGCGGCCCGTTCGGCTTGCAGCGCTTGCACGGCCGGAAGCCCGCGTTCTCGGCATCCTCGCGGGTCAAGTAAAACTGCACGTTCTCTCCGGCTGCGGAAGCCGCGCCGCGCATGTGGGCCTGCAGTACACTCCGGTAGTCTTGACAGAGTAGTAAAATTGTCTTTCCACAGCTAGGTCCCGGTTCACGATGGACAGCCACCGCGGATCATCGGTTGTCGTCTTTGCGAGTCTTTCAGTTGCCGCCGCAGTCATTGTCAATCCTTTCTGTTGCCCTCGAGTTCACTCTACCGGGATTTGGAAATCGCAACACTCCGTTCCTTGCTTTCAAATTCATTGGTCGTGTGCGGAGCGGATTGCAATGCGGGTCAGGAGCAGTTCTGAAGCTTGGTCAATCCGATTCGCGTACGGAAGGCGGGCGTCCGATTAAGTGATTGAGGACCGATTGGAGAACAACGGCCTCATTGTGCTGTTCGTCCTTCGCTCCAAAGAGAAGCGTAACTGGGCCGCTCTCGGCTTCCAGCTTTAAAATTGAAACTGAACCGGGGTTGTTTTTCAACTCGTCACGGTATCGCTTCTGAAATTCCTTCCACCGAGCCGGATCATGACCGAACCATTTCCGGAGTTCACTGCTCGGCGCGATATTTTTGAGCCAGAGGTCAACCGCGGCTTTCTCTTTGGTCAGTCCGCGCGGCCAAAGCCGATCTACAAGTACTCGCTTCCCGTCCTGCTCGTTTCCTGGCTCGTAGACTCTCTTGATACGAACATTCACGTGACCTATGAAACCCCCTTCGGGTTAACTTCTCACGGGAG
This sequence comes from Bryobacterales bacterium, assembly GCA_963718465.1. Lineage (GTDB taxonomy): Bacteria > Acidobacteriota > Terriglobia > Bryobacterales > Bryobacteraceae > Bog-105. Next base: position 56,993 of record CAVQZK010000029.1, read on the forward strand.
GCACGCTCCGTCCCATCATAAACAAGGCTATCATTTGAAGCCGCTTTTATTCGATACGGTACCCCACGCGTTTGCGCGAATTGAGAGGAGAATCGGATGTATTTTTGGATGGCAGGCGCGATTGTTCTTGTAGCTCTGGGGTTTCAACCGCGAATCGATGCGCAAAGTAAAGCCGCATTCGACGGATTCAAGCTGGTTGACAAGAACGGAATATCAGCAAGCCCGCGGACTACCGCGATGTCTTCCAGATGATGAGCGCGTACGCGGTGATTGATCCCAAAGGCAATGAATTCCACTACAGTTACACCTCGCCGGGAGCCATTGATTCGTACCGCCGCAACAAGAAGTTTGCAGACGGCACGCTTCTCGTCAAGGAGGTCTTCGGTACGGAACATGCCCAGGTAAGCAACGGCAATGCAATTTGGGCTTCGAAACATCAAGGTATGGTTTGTCCTCATCAAAGACGCGAAGGACCGATATCCGAATAACCCGCTGTTGGGAGATGGCTGGGGCTGGGCGCTGTACCTTTACGGATTCGGATTGGCGGGTTCTCGCGCCCTTTTGGCATCCAGTTGCTTTTTCACACGACGTCAAAAAACAGCCATACGCCGTAACGCTGCTCGACGAGCGTGTGGTTCTTTATCGACTATCCGACGGCTGCTTGGCCGCCGCTCGCGATATCTGCCAGCATCGCGGAGTACCCCTGAGTCTCGGCCACGTGGAGGCAGACGAAATTATCTGCAAGTACCACGGCCTCAGGTACGACCGAACTGGGCGCTGCACGTGTATCCCGCGCACCCCGGCGGTGCCATCTCGCCTCGTTTACGCCTCCAGATCTTTTTCGTTCAGGAGCGATACGATCTCATCTGGGTGCGGTTGATCGACAGTCAAACAACTCCTTGCGGATTGTCGATGATCGAGGTATATTGTCGATAGTCGTGGTCTCCTCATGCCTAAACCTTCGGATCTCCTTCAGGGAACATTAGATCTCCTGATTCTTAAGACAATCGCGCTTCAGCCGCTTCACGGCTGGGGCATCGCTAAACGCATTCAGGTGCTTTCCGGTGAGGTTCTCTCGGTTGGCCAAGGGTCGTTATACCCAGCACTGCATCGACTCGAACAACAGGGCTGGATCGAAGCTGAGTGGAAGGACTCGGATCTTGGACGTCTCGCTAAGGTTTACTCGTTGACACGCGCAGGTAGGAAGCAACTTGAACGCGAGTTGAATAGCTGGAGCCGACTCTCGTCTGCCGTCCAGCTCTTAATCCAAACAGCGTAGAAGGAGCGCTTATGCGATTGCGGCGGGTGATCATACATCGTCTTCGTTCATTATTCCGGGGATCTCACGCAAATGCCGATCTGCAACGCGAGATCGACCTCCACTTCGAACAACTCGTCAAGGAGGCGATGGCTTGCGGTATGAGCGAATCCGAAGCCCGCATCGCGGCGCGCCGTGAGTTTGGGCCTGTGGAGAGCACGAAGGAGAAGTGCCGCGACATGAGACGTGTAAACCTGATCGAGAACTTCGTTCGCGATGTGCAGTATGCGCTGCGAATGATTCGGACCAAACCGGGCTTCAGTGTGCCTGCGCTGGTTTCGCTAGCCTTGGGGATCGGCGCCAATATTGCGATCTTCAGCGTCGTTAATGCCATATTAATTCGCCCATTACCTTATCCCGAGCCGGAGAAGCTGGTAGGCGTTTTCAACTCCGCAGCGTTTGCAAGCCTGTTCATCAATGATTGGCCGCTCACGCTCGAAATGTACCCCGCTTACAAGGAGAACGCGCGGAGTTTTGAGGAGTTTGGCGTTTGGACTCTTGGCGTTGCAACCGTTACCGGCGTCGCCGATCCCGAACAGGTTGCGACTGTTACCATGACGCACGGCGTCCTTCGTGCGCTCGGTGTGGGGCCCTATTTGGGCCGGTGGTTCTCAAGCTCAGATGAGATGCAGGGCTCGCAGAAAACTGTCATCCTCTCTTATAAATATTGGCGGCGAAGGTTTGGCGGCGACGAACGCGTGCTGGGCCGGTCGGTCCTCATCGATTTTGTTCCTTATCAAGTGATCGGAATAATGCCTCGCGGCTTTGAATTCCTCAATCTCGATCCTGACGTCTTCCTCGCTCAAAGCGTTGTCAGCGGCGCCCCGGGATCACAAGACGCCGATCAGTCCGGTCTCGCCAAGCTCAAGCCCGGTGTCACTCTTGCACAAGCCAATCAAGACATGGCGCGTGTATTGAGCATCTGGGGAGCCGGGGACAGCCGACGCGGGAAAGTTCTTCAGGGCCTTCGAGTCAAGCCCAACGTCCATCCGTTGAAGCAGGACGTTGTTGGGGACGTTGGCGCCGTTCTCAAAATTCTGATGGGGGCGTTGGCAATGGTTTTGTTGCTGGTCTGCACGAACGTAGCAAACCTGGTGCTGGTGAGGGCGCAAGCTCGGCGTGACGAGTTTGCGATTCGGGCTGCGCTTGGCGCTGGTTGGGGGCAAATCGCGCGTCAAGTAATCATAGAGAGCCTCGCTTTAGCTGCTCTCGGCGGTGCCATGGGCCTGGCTTTCGCGTATGTGGGACTTCGGCTCTTAGTCACCCACGGACCGGCAGCTCTGCCTAGAGTAGGGGAAATATCGATTGATTCAACCAGCGTCTTGTTTGCGCTGGCCTGTTCCTTGCTATCGGGCATCTTGTTTGGACTGACAGCGTTCATGAAATCGGGTCTAAAGGCCAGAGTCCAAAACGCGCGCGTTGCCAGCCAGAGTGCGGAGCAGTTGCGCGCGCAAAATGCACTGGTGATCGCACAAGTGGCGATCGCTTTGGTGCTGTTAATAGGGGCGGGGTTACTGGTGCGCAGCTTCCTCGCGTTGAACGCCGTGAGACCCGGCTTTACTCACCCCGAGCAGATTCAAACGATCCGGCTGTTTATTCCCGAAGCTCAGCTAGGAGGGCGCGAGCGGGTGGCCCAAATGCAGGCTGATCTTCTTCACAACGTTGCCGCTATCCCCGGTGTTACCGCAGTGGGGTTCGCCACTGCTTTGCCGCTCGAACTGGAGTACAAAAACGGCAATCCGGTTTCCGTTGAGGGTAAGGCGCCAGTTGGCGGCGCCCCGAACCGAACCATCAAGAGTATTTCGCCGGGGCTTTTTGCCGCGCTCGGTGCGCGGCTGATAGCTGGGCGGGACTTCACCTGGGACGATCGGCTTAGCAAGCGCGGCGTGGCGATAGTCTCGGAGAACATGGCTCGCGAAAACTGGGGTGACCCACCGAATGCGCTGGGGAAACGCATCCGAATCGGCGCAGACAGCCCGTGGAGCGTCATAATTGGCGTTGCGGAAAATGTCTATGACGATGGTGTCGATAAACGACCCCCGGCGATAGTCTACTTTCCCGGTGTTCGTCGCAGCGTCACCTTCGCGATCCGAAGCAGTCGCGCCGGCACAGAAGGCCTCCGGAGAGAAATCACAGCGAAGGTTCACGCGGTGGACGCCAGCTTGCCACTGGGGCAAGTTCGAACTCTACGCGACCTTTATAGACTTACGATGGCACGCAGGTCCTTCGCTCTCGCTCTGCTTGGAATCGCCGCTGCAATGGCCGTGACCCTTTCGATCATCGGAGTCTACGGCATTCTTGCCTACGCGGTTGAACAGCGTCGCAGAGAGATAAGCATCCGTGTGGCGGTAGGTGCCGAACCCTGGACGATCAAAGCACTCTTTTTGCGAGAGGGTGTGATCGTGATGTGCATCGGCGGCGCGATTGGATTGGCTTCAGCGGGAGGACTGTCTCTCTGGATGACTACGTTACTTTTTGGTGTGAAGCCATTTGATCCCCTAACTTATGGCTTTTCAGGTGTGGTCATCCTGGCGGCCGCGTTAGCGGCCAGTTACGTACCAGCGCGAAAAGCCGCATCCTTAAATCCAATCGAAGCCCTCCGTGCCGATTGACCCGTTCGTTTCACAGAACGACTTATGCGGCCACCAATTCAGATGTGTTCAAAGTCGTTGTACCGGTTTCTGGCCAGTCAGGCGTCGAAATTTACGGTGCAAGAGTGTACGTAATCTGATCTCGGGGCGTGCTGTAGTCTGTGTTGTCGTACGTAAAACTCACGATTGTGATCGCATTTCCAACTTGGCTAACTCCAATCAGAGTGTCTGTGTACCAGTTGTACGAGTTCAGGCAATTCCCCGGGCTAGCGACACCGTAGGACCAGGCTGTTGATGTGATGCCCGCCTTAGTGAGGCGCGCTGCCAGGGATTGCTTGCCAATGGGCCGACATACCAAGTGGCCGTACCTGGGTAGGTGCTGCAGTTGGTACCGCTTGCAGCTGCCAGAGTCCACTCCGTTGCGCCGCCGCTGGCAATGCCTGGACCGCTCACGTTAACGACCATGCCGCTGTAAATCGTGCTTGGCCCCACATAGCGGCCCGGCCGAAAGGAAGATGTGATGGGCGTGACCGACGGCGCTATCTGAGTGGAGGCCAATGTAAGATTGCCGCTGGCATCCACATTGAACTGCAAGGTAACGTTCTTGTACACAATCGCTCCCGTGGATGTCACCACCGGCACAAGCGTCGCCGTGATGGAATTTCCAGAGCCGATCAAACTTGAAAATTGAAAGAGCGAATACGGTGCGGTCGCCGCCGCATTTTGCGTCAGGCGCTCCAAATCTGGTTCCTGCGCTTTCATGGCTGTTGTGTAAGTCAGACTACAGAGAGCCGCCGCTAAGACGGCCCGGTTAAGTTGAAACATGAAAACTCCTTTGCTACGATTCGAGACAAGCTCAATTTAGATTTAGACGTAAGCCAGCGTCGTAACTGGCCTTCACTTACTATTTGCGGAAAGTGCAAGGAGAACCCTTCACTTTGCGGAAGGAGTTTTTGCGGAGGTGGCTTAATTGAACGTAATACAGGAAGAAAGCCGCAATTTAGACGAACTCTTCGGCCAGCGCTACGAGAAGATAAAGCGCCTTGCCGTTCGGGTCAGGTGGAATGGCGCAAATCCAACCCTGAATCCTACTGCGCTGGTCCATGAGGCCTATGTGAAGCTGCGCGAAAACCCGCCCGACCTGTCGGCAAAGGATTATGACGGAATCATTCGCATTTTTTCTCGCGCTATGCGGCAGATTCTGATTGACGCGGCCCGGCGGAAAGACGCCCTCAATCGCCTGCCTATGAGCCAGCCTGAAGACGCAAAACTCCCAATCGAGGACGCTATCGGCCTAAACGACGCATTAGACGAATTGGAGCGCGAGAATCCGCGCCTGGCGAGGATTGCCGAATGCCGGTTTGTGTTGGGTTGACGGTGGACGAAACCGCCGCCGCACTGAAGCAATCCCGAACCACAGTGGAGCGCGATTCACGCGACACTAGAGAGCTTCTCATCCGGAAAATTCATCCAGCGCAGAGGTAAGAATATATGGAAAGTGGAGCAGACACTGGGCTGAGCCGGTCGATTCTCGATTACGACGCGTTCGACCTCGCTGATCGCATTCTCGATTCCTATCCCGAACCCGAAGCTCTTTCGGATTTCGGACCCTATCGGATTCGGGGCCGCATAGATAAAGGTGGAATGGGTGAAGTATGGCGCGCCTGGGACTATATTGCCTGCCGCGAGGTCGCGATTAAGATTCCTCGCTATCTCTCCGATCCGAGCCTTCGCAGGCGTTTCGCCGCCGAAGTTACTAACCAAGCAAAGCTTGAGCATCCACTTATTGCGCGCCTCTATGATCACGGCGTAAGTCCCGATGGTACGCCATATTTCGCCATGGAGTTCGTGGATGGCAAGCCTCTTGACCGGTATTGCTCGGAAAAGAGTCTTCCATTGAGGGAACGGATAAAACTCTTTCGCGCGGTTTGCCAAGCCGTGCAATATGCGCACGGGCTGTTAGTGGTTCATCGCGACCTGAAGCCCTCCAATATTTTAGTGAAGGAGGATGGCACTCCGAAGCTGCTCGATTTCGGCATTGCCGCGAAACTCGAAGCCGCGAATGCGCCGGCCTATCAAAAACAGACCGAGGTAGGATTCACGAGGGCCTTCGCCGCGCCCGAGCAATTCCGCCGCGCCTGTTGGCGTTTATACCGACGTGTACGTGCTGGGGGTCATTCTCTACCAACTGCTTTCCGGCCGGCTGCCCTACGATTTGGATGACTGTACGCCTGGGGAAGCCGAGCTGATTGTTACCGGCGAGCGCGAGCCCGATAAACCGTCCGTGGCTGCGAAAGGCGCAAACGTTGCCGCGTTGCAAGTTGGTAAGTCCGATTGGAACGACCTGGATGTTCTTTGCCTTACAGCCATGAAGAAGGAGATTAAAGGCCGCTATCAGACCGTCTTAGAGCTAACCCAGGATCTTGACCATTACCTCAATCGCGAGCCGTTGAAGGCCCAGCCGGACAAATTAAGCTACCGGTTAAGAAAATTTGTGGTGCGGAATCGGCGGCTTTCGACAACCGGTCAGAGTTTCCGCAAGCGCGCCGGGAATATGGCCGGGCGAACGATCTTTTCAAGCGGGGCGAAGGACCGCTATCGCAGGATGCCATCGTGGTCAATTTACAGCGAGCCGCTATGGAGGCCAGGAGCTATGAACCTGGCTCACTCGCGTTCGCCAAATCGCTTGTTCGAGACGCGGATGCGTCGATTTCCAGGATTGCCAAGCCCAGTGACGATCTTTTGGTTTCGCTTCTGTCGGCTCGCGGCTCAGTCGCGATCGTCGAAAACGACGCCCGCGCCGCGGAAGAAAGCTTCGCAGGCGCCTTAAGCCGGGCTCAAATGAATTCACACTTTAACGATGCCGCTCGGGCACGCATGAAGCAGACGTTGGCCTTTTCTTACATTCGCCTGGGTGATGGCGCAAAGGCGGAACCACTTCTGCGGGAGGTGATCGCTGTTTTTACCAGGGCGGACGGCCCCGATAGCCCGGCCGTCTTGAAAGCCCGAGTTAACTTGTCGCAGGCATTAATGGTTCAACGCAAATACGCTGAGGCAATCCAAGAGGCGAACCTGCTTTATCCTCTATTGGTTCAGAAGTTGGGAGAGGATCATGAGGCACTATGACCGTCCTTGGTACGCGAGCGGCATCTGAAGGATATCTCGACCGGTTGAACGAAGCGATCCGTGACGACCTCGCTATTTACCATCTTGCCGTTCGAAAGCAGGGGCCAGTATCGTTTTTTTCGATCGGAATGCTCACCGATGCCGCTCTATCGCAATGCCGCGCCGGGCGATATGCAGATGGCGAACCGAATGCACGAAAGGCTTTTGAGGAATCGAAAAAGGCATATGGGGCAAGAGCCGGAATCACCGGGGGATGTTCTTATTCGCTCGCCGTTTGTCTGATTGGCGCCAACAAATTGGAAGAAGCATCAGAACTTTTAAGGAACATCGATGTAAGGGCGGTTACCGAACTGAGCAGCGATTCTACGGTCGGAGCGAGTATCGAGTTGGCTCAAGGCGAGGTTGCCGCTCGAAGGGGAGACTATGCTTTGGCGAAGCGCTGCGTTGACGACGCCGCGCCAGCGTTCGCATCTCCCGGCGCTCCAATCGGATACAGAAAGGAGTTGGAAGAGCTGAAGAGGGTGGTCTATTCGCACTTGTTCAGATCAAGGTGAGTGAAGGCACATAACTCCTCTTGACGATTGTCGTTAGAACGGATATTATTAATTTATGGCGAAGCTGGCTGACGAAATCAAAATGACAAGGCCGTTCGCGCTGCCCGAAGAAGAGGCCAGTCTCAGCATTATCCGCACGGCGGATCTCATCCAGCAATGCACTCTCGCGGTTCTCAAGCCTTTCGAAATCTCCGGGCCCCAATACAACGTTCTGAGAATCTTGCGGGGGGCGCGTGAAGATCTCTCCTGTAGTCAAATTGCCGAAAGAATGGTAAGTCGCGATCCGGATATGACCCGCCTTTTGGATCGGATGGAGGCGCGCGGATTAATCAGCCGTGCGCGCGGCAAACAGGATCGCCGTGTCGTGAAAGCCAGGATCACTGCCGAAGGAATGAGTGTTTTGAAGCAGCTTGATCCTCTCATCTCTGAACATCATCGCCGCCAGTTTCTCGGGTTTGGCGAACGCAAGCTTAACCAGCTGCTCGACCTGATGGACCAGGTTCGCGAAGCTTCTACCAACTGATAAAAAGGAAACTATGAGCATTTATCAACTCGATCCAGCCCATTCGAACGTGCAGTTCACCGTTCGCCATTTGATGCTTAGCAATGTGCGCGGCACGTTCAGCGGGGTTAGCGCAACCGTTAACTACGATCCAAGCAATCCCGCGGCCACCACCTTCGAAGCGGCCATAGACGTAAACAGCGTCAGCACCAATGATGAGAAGCGCGATGGACATCTGAAGAGCCCCGATTTCTTCGACGCCGCCCAATACCCCACCATCGCGTTCAAGAGCAAGCGCCTTGAGAAGACGGGCAACAACACATTCAAGGTGGTCGGCGACCTCACCATTCACGGAATTACCAAAGAAGAAACGCTGACCGTGGAAGAAGTGTCGAACGAAGCGAAAGATCCTTGGGGCAAGACCAGGATCGGTGCGTCAGCCCGTACAAAAATCAAGCGGAGCGATTTCGGTCTCACGTGGAATGCGCCCCTGGAGACTGGCGGTTTCGTAATCGGTGATGACGTGAAGTTAGAGTTCGATCTGCAGTTCGTCAAAGCGGAAGCCGCGGCTGCCTGAACTTCTCCGGTGGACGGCAGTTACTCTGTCCTCCACCGGACTTGCCGCTTTAATCCTGTGGAAATCAGAACGCGCACCGCAGTTGCAAATCAATGCGCCGCTGATCGCCGGCGGCTGGTGTATACTGAACAGCGCTGCGAGAGCTAAAAGTGGAAATCCCACGTACTACGCTATGAACGACGCGGACGCGGGAGCAATTCACCACGCAACAGGAGGCGGTGTCTCGGGCGCGCAGCCGGCGCCTGTGAACCCGTTCAAGTTTCTCGTGGGTACTTCCACCTCGAACGAGTTAAACGTCGCTCGACTCCGCTTGATTCCCATCGCCTGTTTTCGCGTGGATGATATCCGGTTCAGGTTCGATTCTTCCTTCATCCCGTTTGACGGCTCTTCCGCCAAAAAGACAACCGGTCCGAACGATATCCGGGCGGAAATGGGAGAACTCGCGAGCCTCGTAAAGGCGAATCCCGGATCTCCGCTTTCGATCTTCGGGCATGCCGACCCACAGGAAGCGACGACTACAATAAAGTGCTAAGCGGGCGACGCGCCAAAGCGATATTCGGCATGCTGACTCGCGATACGGAGATTTGGGAAAGCCTATTCAGCGGGCCTAAACCTATCGCGGGCGACAACTGGGGGGACAGTTCTTTGCAAACCATGCGGAATGCAACCGGCCTTCCGGGCGGCACATCGCGCACTGTTCTCTTCAAGGCGTACATGGACTTGCTCTGCGGCACCGATTTTAGACTTACGAAGAAAGATTTCCTAGGCCAAGGCGCCGATGCTGGAGGTAAAGGAGATATTCAAGGGTGCGGTGAATTTAATCCGGTATTGATATTTTCACAGACGAAGCAGCAAGAGTTCGAAGATGCGAAGCGAAAACCGGATCAATCTACCCTAGAACGGCGTAATAGCGAGAATGCCCCAAACCGGCGGGTGATGATCTTGCTGTTTCGGCCCGGCAGCAAAATAGATCCGGCAAAATGGCCGTGCCCGCGAGTCACGGAAGGCGTCGCGGGGTGCAAGCGCAGATTCTTTTCGGACGGAGAAATGCGTCGAAGTACCCGCCAGGCGCGGGATAACCGCAAGTTCGAGAATTCAAACGATACCTTCGCCTGCCGTTTCTATCAGCGGATCTCCGGTCGTTCTCCCTGCGAATCCAGCAGCGGTCGAATTCGTATCCTTTTGGATGATCCGTTCCTGGGTTTTCTGTGCGGCATTTCGGTGAAGGTGACTTACGCCGGCGGAACCGCTGAGACGGTGGTGACCGATGACAACGCTGCCATGGGAGTGCTTGTCGATCAAGGCAGCTTTGCGGATTTGGAATTCAAGACCTCGTTGAGAACTCACTCGCTCCGTGTTTTCATTGTGCTCGCGGGCAGTTCAACGCCGGCGGGAGCATGGCAGCGTCTCGTCAATCTTGGCTACATTCGTGATCCGCGTCCACCTTCCGAGCCTCCCAACGAGGATGCTCTAGCCTCGGCGGTCGCGGAGTTTCAGGCCGCTCATGGTATTGATCCAACAGGTTCGGTAGACGATCCAACGACGCAGGCAATCAAGGCCAACCACGATGTGACTGTGGCATGGAAAGACGAGCAAAGGACCGATTTACCGGATGCTCTGGCGAGCGAATCGGCATCGCTTCCAAAAGATGCCGTGGCATGAGGCCGGTAGGAGGATAGGCGATGGGTAAGGTGGTTACCAGACACCTGACCTACGCGTGGATCGAGTACGGCGATCCTCGCGATGGCGCGGCGTTTACCGACGGACTCTACAACATGGGCTGGAAAAATGCGATAAGCGGGTTTCCGGTTAAGAGGGATGCATTTGGAATCCGGGCTGTCGATGCATCACATCCGTTGCTGCCCTTGCGTTGGAGAGGCAGTGCACTGATGATTTGTCCTAACGAGAGAAAGGACGACCATAGCTACGACGGCAGACCCAACCCGCCGCTGAAGGACCCCATTTTTGAGGATTTTAAGAAAGCCAATGACGAGGACAGTTTTAAGGAAGAAATCCGCAAGCAAAATGCGTTCATCGCGAATTGGGTGTTTAGCCCCGGTATCAAGAAAATATCCGACAGCGAAAGCCATTTGACTGTCGATGCGGACACCACCGACTTCGTCGATATGGTCACCATCAGTGGTCATGGAAGCGGGGGTAATATCTGGGGTGGCGGCGAACAGGCTCAATTAGTCAACGCGGTGCTCTACCCGCTGCCGCCGGCTTCGGACCGCCTGAAGTACGTGATTATCGCCTCTTGTTCGAATGTCAACGCTGTCAATTCAGAATTCTGGCTGGGGCCTCTGCGTCGCAATCGTCCCATTCACGGCTTCCTCGGCTATCAGGGCGCATATATCGGAGATGAAAACGGGGCGGGCATATTCAAAAAGTTCACAAACAATCTCAAGGCCGACAGCGGAGCGTCGAACACCATTTTGAAGGTTTGGCGGGATGCGAACGCCGCCGATAAACAAAGCAAGTCCTCATGGGCTGCTGTTTTGCACACATCGAGCGCTCAGAACGACACGATGGCAAAATGGCTGGCCGGGCAAATCGAAGCGCCGGACCAGAATGGGGAGGTGCGATGGTATCAGGAATCTAATTACCCAGACGGAATGATTTTGGTCCACACGCCCCCTGATTTCACGGTGAATTTCTTCATGGGTGCAACCAAGATCACGGTGGCAAATAAAGACCATCCCGACGTGGGATTGTTTCCCTCACAAAAGGGCGCTTTGGGCGTTGCCAAGAGGACTGGAACTTTCGCCACGGGCGATACATTTACCATAAAATTTTATTACTACCGTCCAGGCAAAGACGGCATGGACCTGAACGCTCTTCTGACTTTTGACACACCGCCGGATGTCGACTTAAAACTGCTTACTGACGCGAACAAGCTGGACACAACCACGCATGTCGATGCCGTGAAGATCGTATTCAAGAAGTCCGGCCTTTCGGAGACGAAACTGCCATTCACAGTAAATAAAGATGCCTTGAAACACTATCCTCTGGATGGCGGAAACTGGCACGGATATTTTTTCCTTGAAATCGTGAATCCCGACGATATCCTCGCTAAGCCCTCCCCCGCTGCCGCCGCCTTGCGCGAACCTTAGCGCGATTCTGCGCCGCTTTGCGCTTCAGCCAAGTCTCCGGTTAGTGCCTCCATGGTGAAATCTTTCCAGGCCTACTCCCGGCACTCGCCCAAAGCCACAGGCGTCCCCATCAGAACGCGAACCGCAATTGCAAATCGATGCGCCGCTGGTTACTGGCCGTAGCCTCGGCTCCAAATCCTCCCGTAATCCCGGTTGAGTCCAGAAAATACGGAGAGGTTATCGCGCCGTTCGGCGTATTGAGATTCTCGTGATTGATGATGTTGCGGGCGCTTACGCCAAGCGTCAAATTATATCGATGCTCGGTCGATTCACCCATGCCTCGGCCAAAACCACCGCCGCGGCCACCCCCTCCGCGCGCGCGAGCGCCGCCCGAAGGTCCCGCAAATTTGGTGGTGCCGAATCCCCAAGTCTTGCTGACTCGCAAATTCAAGCCGATAAACCCCGGACCGGTGGCAGCGTTCCGCTCGATGAGCGGCGTGCCCACCAGCGGCACGGGATCTAAATATCCAAATGGACTGTCGTACTGCGTTGGCGTCGATGAAATGCTGGGCCGCGCCGTGGATGCTCCCTGGCCTTGCAGATAAAGATCGGTACCCGTGGTGATGTTGTAGGGTGTTCCCGTGTGCGCCACGATGAAGGGCGAGAAGCGCAAGCCCCACTTCCAGGCGATTGAGCCGCCCAGGAACAACGTATGTGCGATGTCGAGCGACGAGCGGCCCCAATCGGCGGCGAAGTTGTAAGGGTCGGAGGGTACAGTTCCCAGTCCATCGGTATCGCTATGCGCATTTGCGTACGAATAGCGGCCAAACAGCGTGAGCCATCTTCCCACCTGCGAATTAACATTTACCAGCACCTGAGTTTGCTTGAACGTTCCGGACGATTCGTAGTTGTAAATGTCGCCCCCGAAGGCATACGGCCGCACACCTACATTGTTTGAGTTTGCGAGGGCGCCCGGCGGTGGCGCCCCACCGTAGGAATGGGCGCATTGATGTCCACCGTTCTCATTTCATGACTGCCGCGTGAGTTCATGAAGTTTACCGAAAGCGTGGTCTTCGAAAATATTTGCCTTTCTATCCGATAGCGGTTTGCATCAGCCGGGGTGCTTGAAGATTGCTGTCAATCTGAAACTTCTGCGCCGCATTGGAGGCGGCGTTCGTCAGATCGCTGGCCGGGACCAAGGTTGAGAAGGAAGCGTTGTAAAACGTTGGGTTATCCAGCGTATAGGTCTGCAACGCACTCGCACCGCTGGTGTACCGGAATGCGTTCTCAACATTCGCGATGGCAAACCTGTCGTAGAAAATCCCCCAACCGCCGCGCACCACCATCTTTGGCCGGCCTGTGCTGTTGGCCTTTACGCCCGGCGACCACGCGAAGCCCACTCGCGGAGCCCAGTCGCTATGATCGGAAATGTTGGTCTGCGATTCCCACCGCAGACCCATACTCACGGTCAGATTCGGCCTCACCCGCCAATCGTCTTGAACGAACGGCCCGAAATCCATCTGGTAAAAGCTGATGTTCGGATTGCCCGTGCTGATGCTGTACTTCGACGGCCCATAACCCAACGAACTCACCTGCGCGCTGCTCATGCCCGCGTTCAAAAGCTGCTCCGTATAGTTGAACTGCTGAATCGATTCCAGGCTGACTGTCCCGTTGCCGCTGGGCGTCAGCCCGGGCTGCAGCGCGGATCCGAGATATGGAAATGTGCCGCCCAGGAATTGATAACTTCCATTGAAGTTTTTCGGACTGGAATTGTCCAAAGCGTCGGTTCTAACTCTGATCCCGAACTTTGTCGTGTGGCCGCCCCAGGTCAGCGACGTGTAGTTTTGAAGCTCCACATTGTTTTCGTAATCGTAGTTGCTTGGGTATCCCGTCGCCGTATAGCCTGCCCCGCCCGCCGTAAACGATTGCGACACGCTGATCGTGGGAGCGACGCTCTGGCTCGCCATGCTGCTGGTGTCTCTTTCAAACTCAAAGTGAGTTTCGTTCACCGCCTTCGGGCTGATGACCGATGTTTCCACCATTTGAAAACTCTGCTCTCCCGTCGACGTGCGGTAGCCATTGCTGGGCAAAGTAAGATTGCCCACTGCGGTTTGCGGCAAATTGAAAGCGCCAATCCCCGTCACCAGGCGCTCGCTATCCAGGTACGTATAGCGAAAGCTTAAGGTGTTATTCGCATTCAACTGATAATCCAGGCGCGGGCTTACCGTCGTCCGCCGTTGCGGCGTCGGAAAGTAATTCTGGTTCGATAGAAAACCGGCGAAGTTGGGTGTGGGTATCGTCGCCGTAATGATCCCGTTATCGTCAATGTTCCGCCGTTCCACGTCGATAAAGAAGCTGGCTTTCTTGCCGATTGGCCCGCTCACGTTTCCGCCGAACAATTGCGTGCGGAAAGGCGGATTCACCGACAGAAATGGATTTCGCGAATTCCAGATATCGTCGCTGATGTTGTAATAACCCTGTCCGTGAAACTTGTCCGATCCGGGCTTGGTGAAAATCTGGATGCGTCCATAGCCCAGCTTGTCGAACTCCGCTGAAAATGGGTTCGAGTTGATCCGAATCTCACGGATAGATTCCTTCGGCGGTAAACGCCCTCCGGTAAAACCGTCTACGAAAATCTGATTTCCGCCGGGACCGGCCGATGGTCCGGCCAGCGCCTGCAAGTCGGCTTGAAGATCGTCGGGATCGTCCGGCAGCGCATCCAGGTCTTCCTTCTTAAGCACCAGCGCCGTCGCATTGTTGGCCGGCTCAGTGCTCACCGTGTTGTCGGCCGTATCGTTCACGGTCACTTCCTGTTTCTGCGTCGGAATCGTCAGCGTGATGTTCGCGGTCGCTGTCTGGCCGGCTGCTACGCTGACCGCGACTGGCTTTAGCTGCTTAAGACCCGTATACGTCGCGATGATCGTATATGAGCCGGGCGCTACTCCTTTGAACGAATAAGTTCCATCCCCGCCCGACGTCGTGGTCTGAAGGCCTCCGTTCTGATCCAGCAGTGTGATTTGAGCGCCCGGGATCACGCCGCCGGTTGCATCTTTCAGCGAGCCTTGAACCGTCCCGCCGTTTCGTGGCGAACGGGCCGCCGGGCTCTGCGCGAAAACCGCGGCCATGGCAAGTGTGCTCAAAATCAATACGCGGATAGTTCTATAGTTCATGCATCCTCAAATTAAATTTTTCCGGCAACCAGAACGGCGCTTGGCGGGCACGCGCCGATGCTGCTTACTGCGGCACCGACATCTCGCCTAATCCCCAATCGCCGCCCCCCGATTGTCCGCGCTGCGGTGCGGATTGCAGAATCGGCTCAACGCCTGCAATCACGTTCGAGGCAAGCAGCTTCGAATTATCGCTGCCCGTAGCCACTCCCGAGACGATTACGGCATCGCCCGGTTTCAACTCAGACAAGCTGATTTTCGGGACGCGTTCCAGAACCTGCGAGAAATCTCCCGTCCGCATACCGCCTCCCGATCCCCCTTGTCCCCGTTGCCAGCCGCTTGCTCCTGCCTGTCCTGCTGCTTGTCCGGCTGCTGATTGTCCTGTTTGCGGTTGTCCGGTTGGCGGTCCTTCTGGTTGTCCTCCATCGGCGGGGCGAGTTGGCGGATTGCCGCCGCTAGCTCCGGCCGCTCCCGGCCCTGCTCCGTTCGCAGGTTTAAAACTCGGGTTGAATCGCCGCGCCAGCATGTTGGCCATCATCGGCGGCAAGCGGCGAACCGCCGATTCATCTCCCACTGAAATCTCCACCGGCTTCTTTGTGGCAAGGTCTTTCACGGTTACCGATTTCCCATCCGGCGCTATCGCGGAGATGGTTGCCGAAATCGTACGAAATGCGCCCGAGTAAACGCGCTCGGCTTTAATCGTCGAACCGTCGTCGCTCTTGGCTCCAATCACCCGAACCTGGTCGCCGGTCCGTATGTCAGCTAGCTGCGACGGCGCAGGCTGTTTGGGATTATCGGGCGAGTATCTGGTGAATTCCGTCTCTTTGGCTGTTTCAACGACAACCGGCCTCGGCCCTTCGGGCGTTCGCGTCGCTAGAGTGATTTTTCCTGCCGCCGGATCGGTCTCGCTTACTACGCCGGCCGTCGCCTTCTGCCAAGCTGCCGCCTGCGCTTGGTGAGCCGCTTGCAGGCTTCGAGCCGACATGAGAATCACACTTTTGGCCGCGACCGTTTTACCCCGTCAGCCGGCGGAATCGCCCGTACTTCCACCCGGTCACCCACTTCCAGGTCGGCTGCGGTGATCCGTACTGCGTTCTTTAGATCCTTAGCGCCCGGCTCCACCTTTAAGAGGGTCTTTGTGTCTGCTAGTTGGATGACGTAATCGGCAGCGGTCTTATCCTGCTTTACCGTTACCGTGTGGGCGTCCGCATCCAAAGCCGTTACCGCACCGATTACGGACACCAGTGGCTGCTTTGGCGCAGTATCTTGACCTGGAAGCGTAACGCCTGCCATTAGGAAGAGTAGGCAACAGACGCCGCCTGCAAAGATTCTGGACATAGAAGCTACTGATTAAGGCGCACTGCTGCGGCCGTTAGTTACTCACCGAGCACGTCAAACTCCTTGCAGCAGACTAACTGAAATATTTAGTTGAAGAGGTGCGGGAGGAGTATACGAAGGGTGGTAGGCATGGGGTGTGCTCAAATCGATTGCGGGGCGCCGTCGGCAAAAAGTTCAACCATCGTGCCCAATCGATTTGAGCCATGACAAGGGGCATTAAGCTGCGTTCACCAACACGTCGTCGAACGCGTCGTTGTTTTCGCTCTGGTTCCGGTCAGCCTGTTCTTGGCACTGAATGCAATACGCCGCCCATGGCACCGCGGCCAACCGCTTCGGGCTGATTTCTTCTTCGCAGTGCATGCACGTGCCGAACGTACCATCGTTGATGCGGCGCAGAGCCAAACGCACGCTCCGCAATAAATTCGACTCTCTGTCGAGATTGCGGATGGCCAGCTCGCGTTCAGCCGCATGCTGGACTTCATCCAAAGCATCCGCGCTCTTTTCAATGGTTATCGCATCGCGGTTGCGTACCACATGCTCAAGCTCTGTTTGCCTGGCCTCAAGTATCTTCTTGAATTTATTTAATTCAGTCTTTGTCATTTCTTCTTCTCCTTGCCACACCCTGACTAGCTTTGCTCACTCATAAAATCAATTCGAAGAGAGCCAAGTCTTCCTGTTTAGACGCAGGGTTTTCAAAACGGGTTCACCAACGTTATCACGTTTCTCGCAACAGAAAAACAAGTGTTGGAATCGAAACCGTTGAGGAAAGTCCCGGTATTGTGAGACGGACAATGAATACGAAAGTAACGTTCGTATATACTAAGACCCAAGTACCGGCCGCCCGGTGCTTCTCTCACAACAAGCCTACGCTTTTCGGATCTCCGAATCATACCACACCCGTCAAGCAATTTAACAGCCAATAACTCGCTGGCTGCGGACACGGCTTGCGGAGCTCCTTTCGTAGCCGCTCGACGCCTTCCGCACTGCTGTCCGCCGTCTCATGTGTCTCCTATCGACCGAAGTTCATCATCACCTTATAACTGAATGACATCGGCCAACATTTTTTCCCATTTTCGTCCCACGGCTTCTCTCCGGCCGCCGCGCGCCGTAACCTCGGGCACGTACATTGTCTGGCCCTCTGAATACATTCGAGTGGAAATGCCCAGCTATCGCCTCCCGATTTAGATATGGCCACGCTGTATTTCCTCTCACTTGATACGGAAAGAAAGTAACACCGGATGTAAAGTCTAGACTGTAGTGAAGTGAAGCGCCTTGCCGCTTCATTGCTTTTCTTTAAGCAGTACGTATAGGACCGCTATACGTACTGTAAAGTGCTTTGACCTAAGCTACTTACAGGTGGTATCAATAATCACACGTACACACGTGTACAAAAGAAGGAAATCATGATTGAAAAGGTCTAAATGTACTGTACCGCTACGGTTGTTTCGGCGCAAAAGGCTGGCGCTAATGGTGTTCAGCACCCTGTTTTCTGCGGGAAATTATCTAGGTAATATTGTTCCGGTTCGCTACTGGAGCCCATCGGAATGTAATATTCCCATCGTTATCACGCACGATATTCCCGAGTTGATCTCGACCGATAGAGTTGGGATCGAGTACAAAACAGAACTGAGTAATTCTTGTGATGCCGAAGATGTCCGAGTAAGCTGCTGTGCCGTGAGCATAAAACTCCTTGGTGGTTGTTTTAGACAGAATCCCAATCTTGGCTTCAACGCTGAGTCGTTGGGACTCTCGCTCCCAAACCCATACAATCATAGGGTTGACCTGTTTGGGGTAAATGATGCCGTCTTGCGTATCTTTAGGTGGGGGCTCAAGCAAAACATAATCGGCTGGCAACGGGTACGGAAGCACGTCAACGACACCTTGAATGTTAAATTCGGACGCTGGGGTTTGCCCGTTATTTACAAAGGCGAATTTAACGCCGAACGTCCTGCTGTCATTGAGTCCTTGGCACCCGACGTGACGTACTTCAATGTAAGCTCGCAACTGGCGGACAGATGTATCGGAAGCAGTGACTGCGGAGTCACGAGCCGCATTGGCGGCCTTCGTCGTTTCTATCAATGCCCTGCTCATGTACGTAGACTGCGTTTCCATTGCGATGCGTTGGCTGTCCATCGCGCGCCACTGACGATAGCTCAATACGGAAATAAAAAAGGTAGCTCCAGCGGAAACAATAGTACTCCACTTCAACCACCCTTCGGCCGACGATGCGCTTTCCTTTGGACTACCATTGGCCTCCTTTTCACGGGCTGCTATTTCGGCAGTAAGCTTATTGATCGCGGTCGCAAGAGGACCGGCACTTTCCTGGTTGTCGCGTGCTTCGGACTTTTTGGTTTTAGCCTCGCCTTGGTTGCCTTGGGAGGCTTTTCTTGGACCTGGGGGTACCTGGTGTAACTGAGCGTATAGCAGGGGTAGCCCAAAAACTGCTACGATCCAGAGATTCATTTTTCGTGACATGATAACAGCCTAAAAGAACTCTTGCGAAAAGATCTGGTTGAAGGAGACGAAGCATTGAAGCGGTGTTCGATTCGCTCGTCGGCAAGGTGCCTTCCGGTCCCGCGTGACGGCGATCAGCGGTACTCACCGGCGAAGTTGTCGATACGGAGGTGGTCCCAGTCTTGCAATCCGAATCCCGCACGCATTTGCACTTCTATCGTCGAGCGCCAGAACCTTACCGTTCGTATGCAGGTTCGTCGCATGACACGCCTAACGAATGGCTTCTCGAAGAAGTTTGAAAACCACTGGGCCGCCCTCTGCTTGCACTTCGCCTACTACAACTTTTGCCGCGTTCACAAATCGCGTCGCGCGACCGGCGATGCAAGCGGGATTGACCGATCATATTTGGATGATTGCGGAACTGTTGACGTGATCCAGGTCTGTTCAAGCATGAAAGCGCTGCCCTACGCGAAACAAGACCGGGCACGCGCAACAAAAAGTTGAAGCCGCTCAGAAAACTGCTAGCCTATAGTCAAGGGGGCAATTAGACAACCCCAGCAAGACTGCCACTGTCCAAAATGGCTGGAACCCATTTGGACAGCGTTAAACGCGGCCATATGGGGTATATCATCAGCCGCATCCAACAGGCCGGATGGGAAATACCAAGCAACACGACACGGGACTATTTCTTACAATTGTGGGGCTTCTTGCCGTGCCGTTAGTCTTCCTGTTGCAATCCAATGGCGTTGTCACGATCAAATGGCTCCCTTCACTCTTCGTCTATCTAGCGATTTTGGGAGCTTTTATTTGGGCCTATTTTAGATGGAGCGAGCCCTCAAAATGGAAGGTGTCCTTTCGCTATGGAGTCTTGGCAGTCTTGGTTTGTTCGCTGGCGGCGCTCTCTTGCTGGGGGGTGGTGAGTCAATATGACCGCGAGAACCCAGAGCAAGTTCTCGTGGTTACTTCTCCGGCTTTGCCAAAACCGCCAACCGATTGGGGAGAAACGACGACAGAGCATGAATCAAAGCAGATCATCCACCGAACTCGGACACGCAACTCGCCGGGGGGTATTCAGCAATACAGTCAAGGCGCAAATAGTCCGAATGTGGTGACTGGCGATAAGAGCAACGTCGAGATAAACAAGTGATGGCAATACAGCCGCCTCAAGATTAACCTCCCGCGATTAACAATTGACTATGCCATTTCAGGGGCCACCTCCACCATCTAATCCGCCAGTCCAAGTACAAAATAAAACAATCACGAAGAGTCAAGCCACAACCGATAAAATAGTCCATCAACAATCCAGCGGACCAAATAGTCCGAACATCGTTACGGGAAATAATTCGCCAGTTACAATCACTTCCACGGTCGTCAGAAATCCAAGGTTCAGAGAGAAGATCGACAGAGTAACACTACGGCTTGGAGCATTTATTGATATGGATTACTCTGTGAAGGAACTCGCTCATCCGCGAAGCGATGCTTTCCAATTTGGAACCTTGCGTCCGTTCGCGCTCTACATGGAAAGCGGGACGATCTATCTAGATGTAACAATGCCGAGTTATCCGCCTGGAAAACTGCCGCCAATTGAAATTAAACATAATGAATTCTCTCAGCCACCTCCAGGGTGGGATAGGAATTTTGATGATTCGGCTTTGGAGTTCGTCAACCAGACTGGAGTACCAATATTGCAGTTGATATATGGCAGTTCGGACGTGACGATTAGGGGGGTGTTCGTTATCGGTAATTCTGTGTTGGCTGCAACTGAAAATGGAACGCAGTACGTAAAATTTGATTCGGCTCATTCAATCACGCCGCCAATCACGCCGCCCGCTGCGATATTCAGGTATCCATCCCGCTCACATTCGGGTGAGCGGGTTGCTAAGTAAACAATACTACGCTTGTACTGGATTCAGAACGCTGCACCGGAAACACCCAAACGCACCTTTCAGGCACTACAAAAAGGCCGGGGGGCCGGAAATCGCAATAGGTTTTCGGCCTACCCATTCGCCGCCGCTTTGAAAGTATGTATTATCCATAAGAAGCGGTACGGCATGGATGATAACGAGCAAGTAGCAACCAAACAGGAGAAGGCACCCGGCGATACACACCCAACCGCCCAATCGCCCATTGATCCACATCCACCCCAGGAGCAAGATGCAGCCGCCGGAGAGACCGATACCTCCGACAAAATAACCAAGTCCGACCGCATAATGATTGCGGCTACTATCGTTATTGCCTTGGGAACCTTGGTAAGCGCGGGTGCTATCTGCTTTCAATGGTATGAAATGCACACAGGCGGTGTCGATACCCACGACCTTGCCGTCGCTGCTAGTAATCAAGCAATAGCCGCTGGTAAACAGGCCGATGCCGCGAAAGCGTTGGCTGAGCAAGCCCAGGCTCAAACTGTCAAAATGACAGAATCTCTTACAAAAACGGACAATCTCATCAAGGCGACCCAGGCGCTCGCTGTCCAAACTAAACGTTCTGCTGATGCCGCCCGGCTCACTCTGGAAACGCAAGAACGTCCGCGGCTCGGAATATTGAGAACCCCTGGCAACGCTGAAGAATCTCCATTCTCTGACTCGTCGCCATATTCGATGATGACGGCGAGACTTCTATATTCCAACTTTGGTAAATCTCCAGCAAATAACGTGGTGTTCGCCGGAACGATAGACGCCTCTGCTGCCAATCCCATTGACCCAATTGGCCATCCAATCTCCCTCGGCAATTGCGAAATTAACCCTGCCGAAAGAGAAGGAACTTATTTCGAAAAAGGTAAAGCAATCCAGCCGAGACCTTTGGAGGCTCTTCTTTTTCCGCAGCAAGCGTATGAGGAAGCCGCATCCGGCGCGGTAGCCCAAGACGCACTTCGGAAAATTGCCTTGTGCAAACTCTGGCTCTATGCGATTGGCTGTATCGACTATGATGATCCGATTGTTGGTATTCATCATCAAACGCTGTTTTGCTTCTATTACGTGCCTAAGACCAAAAGTTTCACTGGGTGCAGGGAGGGCAACAAAACACGCGATGGCGAGTATTGGAAGAGACACTAGACATCGGACCGACCTCTTTATTTCTTCGCCATGCTCAAATTGAGCCACTACCTCCCGATTCAGAGCCGGTTGACTAAATTTCACAGGCAGGGCGCACGTCGCCTCTGGCCAGTACCGCCCAAGCTATGCGAGCTAGTTTTATTGGACCAATGCGAAAGCAGCAACGCTGGAGTGAGTGCGCGCTGGTGGCCGCCGACATCCCGCGCACGACTATGATTGTTGAAAGCCTCGAAATCCTTGTGTACATATGCGTACAATCTTCAAGACCAGACTCCTTTAGAACCTTTCTACCACGCAGACTCCTCTACCAAGAATCAATAACTTACGTAGATTCTTTGACTTACAAAGACTCAAAAAGACTCTTGGTAATTCGTATAGAACCGACCACGTCCACCAGGCAACTATAAAAGGTGGGGCCTCCACCGATATCCGTGAGGCGCTCTGATGTGAGGTGATTCATTCCCAACTTATTTGGCGAACACTTACTCCACCGCACACTGCGCGCCCTAACCACTCCTGGCTGCACTTCGCCGTTCACTTTGGCTTGAAAAAAGCATTCCCCGCGGTCGTTGATCGCCTTTACAGTCATTCCGTCAACGATTCCGCGGCGTTCCGCGTCCTGAGGGTGAATGGAAAGCAGCGAGGTCTGCTCGTGTACTGCGCTTCGCTCTCCAAAAGTAGAGTTCATGCTGTCGTCGTTCTTCGCTGAGATGAACTCCAGCGGATATTTGCGCACTAATTCAGCATCGCCGTAGCGCGATTCCACCGGCGCTGTGTAATCGAGCGAATCCGCCCCGAACTCGAATCTTCCCGAAGCCGTTCGGAATCCTCCTTCGGCAAACGGCAGGAATGGTTCGTTCAATGGCGAAAGGTTGAGCCGAATGGAATGCTCGCGCTCCAATCGCTCGAAAGTGATCCCTTCGAAATACTTCGATTTCGTATCCAGCAGCCCCTTGATCATCTGATCTTCCGATTCGTCGAAGCACGGCTCGGCAAAGCCCATGCGCTTCGCCAACAGCCGGAAAATCTCGACGTTGCTCTTCGCTTCACCCGGCGCAACTAGCGCCGGCCGCGCCAACTGAAGATAATAATGCCCATACGCTCTGTAAAGATCCGTATGCTCCAAGAAAGTTGTAACCGGCAGCACGATGTCTGCGTAATCGGCGGTATCGGTCTGGAACTGTTCCAAAACGACCGTGAACAGATCGTCCCGTTTCAATCCGCGCACAACTTTGTTCTGATTCGGCGCAACTGCCGCCGGGTTGGAGTTGTATACCACCACCGCATGCACTCGCGGCTGGTCCAATTCAACCAGTGCCTGGCCCAATTGAGACATGTTCACCAGCCGGGCCTCGCGTTTCAAAGGCGATTGCATCTGCAAATCGGGCCGCTCAAGGGAAGCTTTATTGAATTCAAACGCGCCCGAAGTGCTGAGCTGAAAGCCGCCGCCCGCTTCGCGCCAAGCCCCCGTCAGTACCGGCAAGGCCAAAATGGCCCGCACCGCGCTGCCTCCACGGTCATTTCGCTGAACTCCGTAATTGACACGTAAAGCCGCTGGCCGCACCGTGGCATACTCGCGCGCCAGCATCTCAATCTCGTCTGCTGGAATTCCCGTGAGTTGCGCTACCCGTGCCGGAGGATACTGTTCGGCTAGGCACGCATACTCCTCGAACCCATTTGCATAGGCGGCCACGTATTCCGAATCCTGCCATCCCTCCCGCAGGATTACATGCGCCATCCCCAGCGCTAACGCTAGATCGGAACCGGGATTGATTGCGAAGTGCTTATCAGCCGCTTTCCCGGTCCGGTTCTTAATCGGATCGATAACGTAGAACTTCGCCCCCTTGCGCCGCGCTTCCACAATAAAAGGCCATAGGTGCGAGTTTGTGCCCAGTATGTTCGCTCCCCAGGCAATAATCAGCTTCGATTGCGCGAATTGTTCGGGCTCCGTCCCCAACGGGATTCCTTGCGACAGAGTCATAGCCGTCCCGCCCGGCGAAGAGCAGATGGTCCGGTCCAGCCGCGACGCCCCCAGACGGTGGAAAAATCGCCGGTCCATGCCTGAGCCATTCAGCAATCCCATCGTTCCGGCGTAACTATAAGGCAAAATCGCCTCTGAACCATATTCGGCTGCGATGCCGCTCAGCCGTTCAGCGATTTCCTCAAGCGCGTCCTCCCAACTGATCCGGGCAAACTGTCCATCGCCTTTCGCGCCTGTCCGCCGAAGCGGATATTTCAGGCGATTGGGATTATACTGCCGTTCCAGGTACTTCGTTACCTTGCCGCAAAGGAACCCGCGGGTAATCGGATGTTCCGGGTCGCCGCTCAGCTTCGTGGCTCGGCCCGATTCGTCAATCGACACAAGAACGGCGCAGGCGTCCGGGCAATCTAACGCGCAAACTGATCTAACCTGTTTAGTCACGGCTCCTAATATTGTCGCCGAATTCGCTCCGGTTTTTCCGGCAGCCATTTCTTGATCGACCAGATTTCTTCGCCCGGTCCCACAACAAACGCCGCGAAACAGAGTGCCAGGATCGACCAACTGAGCGATGCCGCCCAATAAACCCAAAATGCCTGGTTAGGTCCGGGGTAGCCAGCCGAAAATAAGAGCCCACTCATGTAAAGAAACCCGAAGAAACTCGCCAGCCGCACATAGATGCCAAGTACTAGCGAGAGCCCGATCGCCAGTTCGCCATAGGCCGCCAGAAACGCCAAAAGCTTGGCATACGGCAGGACAAATCCTTTTAAAACCGGCACCATAAATGGATACGCGCCGCTCTTCAGAAAGCCTTTGATCGAGTCTTCGAAACCGCCGCCCCGCGTAAACTCCGTACCGAACACCTTGTATTGGCCGAGAATGACGAAAAAAATCCCAATGGCGATGCGCAGTCCAGCAATGGCGAACGTGTTTGCGTTCCAAGCCGCATCTACGTTCGAACGGCTGTAGCTGTAAGTCTTTTTCAATGCTCTTCCGCAGGTACGTCCCTGAGCGGAATGCGCGCGTACCTGATCCGCTTCCGGTTCCAAGTATAGGTAATGTGAAGGTCGCCATCGCGGCCCTGAATCATTGCCGGATACGAGAACTCGCCCGGCCCCTCTTCCAAGGTCTGAAAAATTTTAAAATGCTCGCCATCGTTGCTGACCGCCAGATTCAGCGGCGTCCGCCCAACCGTTGTGTTATTGAATATCAGTACGATGCGCCCATCCCGCAGCGCTGCCGCGTCAATGCCAGAATTCGGATTCGGCAGATCTAGCGGCCTGCCCTGCGACCAGCTCAAACCCGCATCCAGCGAGTCCGCAACGCAAATGCGCCCAATCTGAGACGTCGATCGGGCATAAAAACGCAAATGCTTCCCCCCAAGCGAAACCACCGAGGGCTGAATGATTCCATACGTGGCGGCTGCCGGCTCCGTCTGTTGCGGAACCGTGATCGGTCCAATCCGCTGCCAGGTCTCACCGTTATTAGCGCTGCGTTCAATCCACGCCGCCCAGGTGCGGTAACTTTCCACCGACGTACCGCTCACAATCGTCCCATCCGCCATCACCAGCGGCTTAGCCCGAATCGGTCCATAAAGACCCGCGGGCAAATGTTCCACCGCAGACCACGTCTTCCCATCGTCGCCGCTCCATCGCCTCCCTGCCGACCAGCTGCGCGGGTCCGGACCAAATTTGTAATAGAACCACAATCGCCCATCGCCGCTATAAAACAGCACTGGGTTGTAGCAAGCGATATTCGGCTCGCGGACAAGTTCAACCGGCTCGCTCCACCGGTCGCCCGTCCTGCGCGCCGTCCAAATCGCCACGTCCGGCTTCCCTTCAGCCGTTCCCCCAAACCACGCCGCCAGCAGATCGCCATTGCGCAACTCCACAATCGTCGAAGCATGCGCCGACGGAAACGGCGCCGATGTGTAAATGAACTCCTGTATCGGAGCCGCATGCATCATCGCAACGCCCAGCAACAAGCTATACCCAAGATGTTGCCGAAACACTATCAGAAGTTCTCTTGATCCCATGCCCCTCTTCCAAATTCATCACCCGAAGTCTATCTGATTGCCCAGGCGTGCGCTGTCCGCTTTCGGAACTATTAATCCCGCGTCCGAACGCGCGCGTAGCGCTGGTTTTGCGTTCCGGCCTGTGTTGACGATTTCTTATGGTTGACTGCTTGCAGTTGGCTTTAGAAATTTCTCTCAAGGATGGCCAAACCATTGCGCGTTCTGCTCTATTTGTTGTTCCTCACGCTGTATTCCTGTCTATTAACTCAAGGGGCGGAGATTCCGATCCTCAATGTCCGCGGCCTTGAACTGAGAAACGCGCAAGCCGAGACTACGATTCATCTCGGGATGCCCGCACTCAAGCTCACTGAAAAGGAAGGGGAAACTGGTGAAGCTCTAGCAATTGTCAAAGGCGCATCATTCCACCACGGCACAATCGAGCTTGAGATGTCCGGCGCTCCGTTGAAATCGGCGGGCGAGTTTGCCCGGGGGTTCATCGGAATCGCGTTTCACATTCAAGGCGACGGCTCGCATTTCGAGAATTTCTATCTGCGCCCTACCAACGGCCGCGCCGACGACCAACTCCGGCGTAATCATACAACGCAATATGTGTCCGCTCCAGACTGGCCCTGGGAACGGTTGCGCAAAGAAACTCCTGGAGTTTACGAATCATATGCGGATATCGCGCCCGGTCAGTGGATTCATGTGCGAGTTGCGGTGGCTGGAACGAAGGCCTCTCTTTACGTTGGCCATTCTTCAGAACCGAGTCTCATCGTTCACGATTTGAAACTCGGAGACGTTGAGGGCGGCGTTGCATTGTGGATCGGACCCGGGACTGAAGGTTACTTCCGGAATCTTGCGATTTCGACCAAAGACCAGAGCCAACCGGCTCATGGATCGAATGCGGCGGCCGGACACTGACCGCAAACTCCCGCCGCGAAAATTTATTATGAGCGCTACGGTGAAGGTGGCCGGCCGCTTGTCTTGCTGCACGGCGGCGAGATGGCTATATCGACGAGTTCGGCGATCCGATTCGCGAAATGAGTAAACGGCGCACGGTGATCGCCATTGCAACTCGCGGGTACGGCCGTTCGGAGCGAGGCACGGTGCCGCTTTCGCATCGCCAATTCGCTCGGGATTCAGCGGCCGTCATCGACAATATCTTCCAGCACGGTGAAAAAGTGGATGTGCTCGGCTTCAGCGAGGCGCGGTCACGGACCTTCTGGTGGCTGGACATTCGGAACGGTTCAACAAGCTGATCGCGATAGGCGGTCCGTTGGGGATATACGACCAGACCAGTGTTGGACTGTAAGCCAGGGCTAGTAATCTCAATCGTCACTTCGTTTCTGGAAGAGGCGGAGAAATAGGTGCTAACATGCCCAATGGCGCGGAGGCGATTTTTTGTTCCTGAAATCCGGCGCGGCACCGCGGAACTTACCGGAGACGACGCCGAGCATCTGGTCCGAGTGCTGCGTGCCGAGCCCGGCCAGGTTTACGAAATCTCGGACAATCACCGAGCTTATCTCGCCCAGATTGAAGTAGCGCGGAAATCATTGGTCGCGTTCAAAATCCTGGAAGAGCTCCCGGTTCCCACGCCGCTGGTACATGTGGTGCTGGTGGCGGCGTTATTCAAATTTGATCGATTTGAGTGGCTGGTGGAAAAGGCGACGGAATTAGGTGTTGCCGAGATCCGGCCGTTCGAAGCCGTTCGTACCGAGAGAGGCTTACTGCAGGCGGCGGTGAAACGGCGGGCGCGTTGGCAGCGCATCGCGCTCAAGGCCGGCCAGCAGGCGCGGCGCGTGGAGCTGCCCGAAATTTCGGAAGCTTGCCGGTTCACCCACGCGCTCGCGGTCGAGGCAGACCTGAGACTCCTGCTCGATGAAAGCGCCGGAGCGGAACCCGTTCTAAAGATATTACCTGCTAAGGGCCACGCAGGTAACCGGGTCGCGCTCTTGCTGGGGCCGAGGGCGGTTTCACTGGCGACGAACGCAGCGCGGCGCTCACCGCGGGATGGAGAGATTGTTCCCTTGGCCCCACCATTCTTCGGGCGGAAACGGCAGGCGTAGCGGCCGTCGCCATCATCCAAGCCGCTTGGCTTTCGTACAATTAATTTGCCGATGACCACTGCCGGACTCGCGACGGAGTCGTTGCTTACCGAAGTCGCAGACCTCATTTCCACGGCCGATGCCGGTTACGGCGCGCAGATCGCAAAGCTGATCGCGGCATCGGACGATCGATACCGCCAAAGTGCCGCTGAATTTCTAGGACGGTACCGGCGCTTCATTGAGGCGCAAGGCAAGTCGCTGGAGTTCGGCATCAACTCCTTTATGCGGCTCCGCACCGATATGGCGGCCGAATGGCTGGAATTTAAGCGCACGGGCAAATACACCAGCAGTTCCTTCGCGGAAGTGGAGCAGCGCGTCTACGGTACGCCGGAAGTGATGCAGCAGCATATGCATGGGCTGGTGTTCGCGCAGTTCCTTTGGCCGGAGCAATACCGGCGCTATACCTTCTTCGCCGATCATCTGAACGAGTTCGCAGGAGCAGCGCGCACTTACCTGGAGGTGGGCGGCGGCCATGCGCTCTACCTTGTGGAAGCGGTGAAGCAACTGCCGCAGGCGCGCTTCGATTTGCTTGACATTTCGCGGAGTTCCATCGAACTGGCCCGGGGCATCGCGGCCGGATTGCCGGTTGCCTACCATTTGCACAACATCATGGATTTTCATCCGGAGCAGCGCTACGATTTCATCACCATGGGCGAGGTGCTAGAGCATTTGGAAGATCCCGCGGCGCTGTTGAAACGCGTGCGCGATTTGCTGGCCGATGACGGACACGCCTACATTACTACGCCGGTGAATGCGCCCATGATCGATCACATCTACCTGTTCAACGACGCGGAAGAGATCCGGGTCTTGTTTCGGTCTTGCGGGCTCCAGATTGAAAAAGAAGTGACACAATATGCGCTCAATATGCCCGAGAAGCGCGCCAAAGCTTTAAAGGTCCCACTAATGTTCGGAGCCTTTGTCAGCCGCCGTTAGTTCGGCTTCGTCATCAGACCGCTTACATGAATTGGCGAATACGTTTGACCGAGCCGTGACCAAAGGGAGCGGTGTGACGACGTTCGGCTAGTTCAGTACCTGATTTCGAGGAAGATGGCGAATAATTGTTATCGTTGACCTATCATCACGATGCCAATCAGGAAGGATTGTCGGCCCAGGAACTAGCGACAGCCTATTCACTGCCGGTAAGTCGGCCATTTCTTCTTGCGGAACTTCTCGTCGACGATTAGGGTTCGTGTCCCCGGAGGCAGCACCTTCAGCGTATTGAGGAATTCAATCGGCAAATCGCGTTCGTATGCACTGGAACGGAGGAACGCGGCGCGGCTGGATTCGGCCTCGCCGTGGTGCACCAGCACGGATTCGCGCAGTGTGGTAAATAGGCCGTGATGGAAGAAAGGCGGCTGATTGAACACAGCGAATATCTGGGCCGCTGCCATATCGCTGGCCAGACGCGGCCCACTCCACTGCTGTTGAAATATCAGGAAGGCGATTACAATTGCCTGCATCAGGATCTTTATGGAAAGCTTGCTTTTCCGCTGCAAGCGGCGTTTCTTCTCAGCAAGCCGGGCGATGATTTCACAGGTGGCGAGTTTGCCTTAACGGAACAGCGTCCGCGCATGCAGTCACGCGTGGAAGTGGTTTCACTGTGCCAAGGTGAAGGGGTGATCTTCGCAGTCAATCAACGGCCAGTAAAGGGTGCCCGCGGAATCTATCGCGTGGCCATGCGGCATGGCGTGAGCCGGATTAATTCGGGACATTGCTTTACATTGGGCATCATCTTCGATGACGCAAAATAGCCTGTTCCAAGCGGACAAGCGCCCGAGCAAGGAAGCGCTTGCCACGGGCGCAGTTCTGCTGCGTGGTTTCGCAAACGATACAGCCGAGGAGCTCAACCGGCATGTGACGGAGATCGCCAGCGTTTCTCCGTTTCGTAATATGACTACGCCCGGCGGGTTCCGCATGTCGATCGCAATCACTAATTGCGGGAAAGTGGGCTGGATATCGGATCGGACTGGTTACCGGTATGACCCGGTCGATCCGATCACTAATCTTCCGTGGCCCGGGTTGCCGGAAGCGTTCGTTAAACTCGCTCGCCGCGCTGCTGCTGAGGCTGGCTTCCAAAATTTCCAGACCGACGCTTGCCTGATAAACCGCTACGAACACGGGGCCCGGCTCACTTTGCATCAAGACAAGGATGAGGCTGATTTCGAGCATCCCATTGTATCGGTTTCACTCGGTCTGCCCGCGACCTTCCTGTTTGGAGGGCTAACCCGCAAAGAACGGCCGCGGCGCATTCGCGTTGAAAGCGGTGACGTCGCTGTTTGGGGAGGCTCTGCACGCCTGGCGTATCATGGCGTGGCGCCACTGGCTGCGGGAACGCATCCGCTCACCGGAGAGTACCGGGTCAACCTAACTTTTCGAAGGGCTCTTTAGCGTAAGAACCAGCACGCTCACTAAGACCAACGCCGCGCCGACGGCAGTTCGCAATCCTAATTCTTCGTTTCCGAGCCAGTGTCCAACCATCAAGGCCACCACCGGATTGACGTAGGCGTAACTTGTCACGACCGTTGCCTGCATTCGTCCCAGCAGCCAGACGTAGGCGGTGAAAGCGACCAGAGAGCCGGCAACGATTAGATATCCAATGGCGAGGCCCGCCCTAAGAGAGACGTGAGGAAATGGATGCATCTCTCCGAGCAGCGCTGAACAGAGCAACAGCATGACGCCGCCCAGAAGCATCTGAGCGCCTGCACTAACGGCTTTTGAGTGCGGCAGCGGGAGTATTTTGGACAACACCGTTCCGACGGACCACGAAATCTCGGCGCCGAGAATGGCGAGGCATGCGGGTATATTCAGCGCGGTTCCACCACCCGCTTTCAGCGCTAGAACGCAAACACCCCCGAGACCAAGAGCAATGGAGACGATCAGCGCCCAACGAAACTGCTCTTTGCGGACGATGAAGATTTGCAGCAGCACCGTCCAAACGGGAATAGTGGCCACAAGTACCGAGGCGATACCCGATGGAATGGTCTTCTCGGCCCAGAACAATCCGCTGTACGCAAATAGGAACATGAGGGCACCCATAATGGCCAGATTCCGCCATTCAATGCGAGTAGGCTGAACCTCGCCCCGCAAGCGGGACCAGAGATACAGAACCGATCCGGCAAGGGAAAACCGTACGCCGGCAGCGAAGAGCGGCGGCACAGTTTCGACCGCGATACGAATCGACAGGAAAGTAGAGCCCCAAAGAAAATAGATAGCCAGAAACGCGAGCACCAGTTTGACCCGCAGGCCGCGCTCAACCTTGACGGACTCTCTCACCTCTAAAACGTCCATAGCTGGTTAGATGATATCGCGTCTTATCAAACCAGTTAAGTATGAATAGGTGGTTATAATGAAGTCGTGTTCCAATTGCTGGCCGGGCATGTAGCGCTTGATCTCATCAATACTCTGGATAACCGCTATAGCCCTGATGGATCTTCGGAGTTACTCGTATCCTACGACGATCTTCTTGCCTTTGCCGAACAGACCATCATCATTTCAGCTTCCGAAACGCGTGCTCTGCGGCGATTGCCTGCAAATGAGAAAGATGAAGCGCTGAAAGCGGCGCGCGAATTGCGCGAATTGCTATGCAGGATTTTTACTTCCGTGTCTCGCGGCGCAACTCCGCAAGCCGCCGATCTTGACATCTTGAATCGCTTCTTGCGGCAATCGCTTAGCCATCGCAGACTTACATCTCAGCGTAAGCAATTTAGTTGGGCGTGGGAAGATTTAGCGGAGAACGCTTCAGGCCCGTTGTGGCCCGTATCGCATGCAGCCGCTGAATTGCTGGTTTCGCCCGACCGCAAGCTGGTACGGGAATGCCAGAACGGTACCTGCCGCTGGCTGTTTCTGGACAAGAGCAAGAATCATTCACGCCGCTGGTGCGACATGAAAATTTGTGGTAACCGCACAAAGTCACAACGCTATTACCAGCGCCATCTCAGCGCGTAGCGATATCGGCTTTGTTCTTCTTTTCGGGAAAGAGCCGTTCCACGGGCATATTCGCATCGAAGACCAAGTTGAAGAAGCCGACCATCATTTCATCCCAGCTTTGTTCGCCCCATAGAACTTCTTTATTCGGGTCGGCATTGTCCGGATTGTTAGCGGAGTTATCGAAATGCGCGGTGCATTCAATCCTGGCGCCCGCGGGAAGGGAGACCGGCTCAGCCAGCGTGTACCAGTTCTGCCAGTGCCAATTGAAATGAGGAACATCGAGCAAGGTCTGCTTCTCGCCAGACGGATAGACAACGCGGTATTCAAAATCTTTTCCGCGTCCATGCATATGCGGATGAAGCCCCGACAGCTTCACCGGAGTTCTTATATCGAAGCTTGCATCGACACGGTAATTCGGGTCGCCGGGAGGAATGCGAAAAGTTCCGTTGGTGGCAGAAAGGGTTAGAACGCGTTCGCGCGGAGGTTCCTTCGCCAACACTAAACCAAGCCTGGTACGATCCGTGATCGGCTTTCCGTTAGGCGTGTAGTGCACCTGAAAGACAATATCCGAACCGGCTTTAATGAGTTTGGCTTGCCCGGGCCGGAGGATCTCAGCGGGCTGACCAGGCGCATAACCCACCAGGAAGTCGCTCGGCAGGGCGCTGGTGTCAGGCTCGGCATCCGTTTTTACCTGCGGCGCGACGAAGAATTCACCTGCCTTCTGCCCCTGGAACCAATGCGATTCGGGCGCGCGAATGAACGCAATAATATGATGGACGACGGCGCGTTCAGTAGGCCGGACCTCCGCCGCTTGAATCCACGTGTCGTGTGTGAAACCGGTAGGGACAATGATGTGCTGATAATCGACAACTCCGGAGATAGGCACTTCGAAGGGTTTAGGCAATTCGAAAACCAGATCGGGCTTGCCGATCTGCCAGCCTTCCAAGAAGTCAACGGGCTTCGGCATATCTTTGGGGTCGCCTTTCGGCGCGCCGGCATCCACCCATTCGGTCAGCGTCTGCAGCTCTTCGGGCTTCAGGACGTTCGCGTTTGAAAAATGCCCATACCGCGGGTCTGCAAACCAGGGCGGCATCTTGTTTGTTTTAATGGCCTGTTTGATCGCTGCTGCCCAGGGCCGGGTCTGTTCATATGTCAACATCGAGAATGGCGCAGCTTCACCAGGGCGGTGGCAAACCTGGCAGCGGCTCTGGAGGATTGGCGCCACGTCGCGGCTATAGGTGGGAACCGCGGCTTGAACGCTCGAAAGGGCGACCGCAATCGAAATAGCGCTGAGTCTCACTCCAATTATCCTCTCCGCAATCCAATGTAGCAAGAGGCCGTGCGCAGCGATCCCAACTGTTACAACACCGCCGGAAATAGCCTCTAATACGAGGCTAACGCTGCAAAAGGATTAAACTATTTTCCAGTGGCGCGAAGAACCTGGATCGTTCCTCTGCTCAGTGCGCAGATCGGCCCATACGCTTTCTTTTTGGAGGAGATTCATGCTGATCCGGCTGGGTTACGACATCCGTTTTCAGATTCCCGTACAAGTACCGGTTATCGCCATGCTAAACGTGCATCCATCACGCAGGCACGATCTTCGCGAGCCCGACCAGCTTTCGCTTGAACCCAACTTACCGGTGGATGAATACACCGATAGCTTTGGAAATATCTGTTCGCGGTTCGTCGCTCCCGTGGGCAATCTGAGATTGCACGGCAGCAGCCTGATTGAAGATTCGGGATTGCCGGACGAGGTGAGTTACGAAGCGCGGGAAGTACCAGTGGGCGAATTGCCCACAAACTCGCTGCGTTACCTGCTGGCCAGCCGCTATTGCGAAACCGAACTGCTGGCGGATAAAGCGACGGAACTGTTTGGCAATCTACAGCGGGGCGGCTCGCGCGTGCATGCCATCTGCGATTTTGTCCATAAGCACGTGACGTTCGGGTACAACTTTGCCAGGCCGACCAAAACTGCAGTGGACGTTCTGAATGAGCGCCAGGGCGTGTGCCGCGATTTCCAGCATCTGGCCATCGCGTTTTGCCGGTGTTTGAATATTCCCGCGCGCTATGCGACTGGCTATTTGGGAGATATTGGAGTTCCCGTTGCCCCCACGCCTATGGACTTCAGCGCCTGGTTTGAAGCTTACCTGGGAGACCGCTGGTGGACCTTCGATGCACGCCACAATGTTCCCCGAATAGGTCGAGTGTTGATGGCGGTAGGGCGCGATGCGGCCGACGTGGCGCTGACAACGTCGTTCGGAAGCGCCTATTTGACGCAGTTCACGGTGGTGACCGATGAGGTATCGGCGGTGGCTGCCGCCAGTTAGCCGGCTGCACTCACGCGAGCGCTCTTCCCGGTAACCTCTTCGCCACCTTGGCCTGCCCGTTGCTGATGGAACGATGCGCGAGCATCACGTGCGGAGGCTTTGCCCATTTGCTCGATGGAGAACCGCATCAGCGCGCCACCTAGGGTTCCGAGAACACCCGCCGCCACGCGTTTCCTTTTCGATTTTCCTGGAAGGAGGCCAAGCAATAGGCTGGCTGCTGTAAGAACGGCAGCCGTGCGCCACATGGCTCCGCCCGCTCCCTGATGAAAGGGCCGCCCAACGCGCTCCACTCGCGAGACTTGCCGCTGCATGGCGACGCCTGCGCCCAGTTCTACCGCTTGACCGACGAGCCCAAACGGAGTGGTAAAGCGCCTCTCAGCATTGCTGGCAACTAGAGCATTGAAAGCGGAGCCAACACTAGCCATCGCCGAGGCGCCAAACAATATCGGGACGTAGCGCCGCGATTGCTGCCAGATGGGCACAGCGCTGTTGCCCACCAAAACGCCCGTGTAGGTAGCGAGACCCGCGCCGAAAATGCCCGCAAAAATGCCACTGGCTTTGCCGAGCGCGCCGAACAAGCCGCGACGCTGGCCGAGCAGCAATGCCGCCGTGCCGGTTGCACCCACTCCTGAGAGTATCCATGCGCCCATGTTCATGGGCGACGTTGGACGAAACACGCGCAGCATGTTCAGGAAACGCTCAGGGCGGCCAAGATCGGCAACCAGAAGAACCGAGCTGATGCCGCTTCCCACAAACGCGATCCAACGGCAACGCTTGATAAGCGAATGGCGCGCTTCAGAGCCACTGAATTGCGCAGCGGCGCTCATTGCCAACGATGCTCCGGTTAGACCACCCACATAGTAATAAGCGGAAATCATCCATTCCCAAACAGGCTCCTGCAGAAGGGGACGTTCGTAGTAAGTCGCATCGCCGGGCAGCTCCGCGGGTTGCTTTCGCCACACGGGCGCGAAGCTCTGCATGTGCTTGTCAGAAGCACCGGAAGCGAATTGGCCGGAGCCTTCGCCAACCAGCGACCCGACGGAGCTATCAATATCGCGGCCATCAGTCTCAACCGGATTGACAGAGTCCCGGTAGCGAGTAACGTGCGTTGGAGCGTCTAAATCTCTCACTGCCGCCTCCCGGCAACCAGGGCTGAACCGAGCGCCGCTAAAGCCATGCCCGCCACTGCCGCGCCCATTGACAGCCAGGCGTCTTTCGCCTTCTTAGTTGGGACTACCGGATCAGGCGGAAGATTGTATACTTCCGGTTTATCTACCAACAGAAAAAATGCGTTCAGCCCTTCCGTGCCAGGCTGATCCTCGGCGCTGGCCCCATATAAATACGCATCTTTCAAACCTTGCCCATGAAGCTGCTCGACACGTTCCTGGGCATGCTCGCGAAGCTGAGTCAACTCACCGAACTGGATGGATTCAGTGGGGCAAGCCTTGGCACAGGCTGGGGTCATATCTTCGCGCAACCGGTCGTAACAAAGAGTGCATTTCCAGGCGCGGCCATCCTCTTCGCGCCGATCAATGACGCCGAACGGACAATTGACGATGCAATAACCGCAGCCATTGCAAATATCGGGCTGCACATAGACGGAATCGAATTCCGTACGCATGATTGCGCCGGTTGGACAACTTTCCAGACAGCCCGCGCGCGCACAATGCTTGCAGACATCGGACGAAAACAGCCATGAAAAAGCGCCTTCGTCATCCTCGCGCAGCGGCACAGGGCGTTCAATAAAAGCAACATGCCGCCAAGTGGAAGCCCCCAAATGGATGGTGTTGTCATACGACATGCCGGTGAACAGGAAGCCATCGTCCGGCAGCTGGTTCCACTGTTTGCAAGCCACTTCGCACGCTTTACAGCCGATACAGAGCGTGGTATCCGTGAAAAAGCCTTTAGCCGTGGCCACTATACGTTGCCCCCTTCTTTGCCTTCGTGCAGCTTTGCTTCGTGGTGGGTGGCATCAGGGTGATGCTGGGCAACAGGTAAATCGCGCTCCTGCTGCATCACTGGAATCTGTTCCACAACGGGTCCGCTGGTGATGTGCCGTTTTCCTCTGCTGCGCCGCCCCGGTTCAATCATTCCGGTGAAAGCCTTCGATTCCTGGATGGACACGTTAGGGTCGCCGACGAATCCAATCAGGTCATTCGCCGCGTCGCCGCGTACGAGCCCCTTGCTGGACCAGTGATAGGGCAACCCGATCTGATGAATCACGCGACCTTTAAAACGCAACGACGGAATCCGTTGCGTCACCAGAACCCGGGCTTCAATCTCCGCTCGCATAGTGCGAATGGTGGCCCAGCCGCCGTTCTTCAACTTGCATTCGGCAGCCAGTTCCGGCGACACTTCGCAGAACATCTCCGGCTGCAGTTCCGAAAGCCACGACAACCAGCGGCTCATTCCGCCCGCAGTGTGGTGCTCAGTCAGGCGGTAAGTTGTGATCACGTAAGGGAACCGGGGATCGTCGTATGGACGATGATAAGGATTGTCATCGCGCCGCCATTCCATCCGCGACGGATTGCATTGCTGCCGGTACAGGGGATTCTCCATCACCGACTCCTCCGGCTCATAATGCGCGGGCAGCGGTCCATCTTTGAGACCTGTCGGAACATACAACCACCCTTTGCCGTCGGCCTGCATAATGAATGGATCATCGCCGCCGATAGTTTCCTTGCCACGCGCCTCTTTTGAAGCACGATGCGAAGGAGGCAACCCAAGAACAAAATCGGGAACGTCGTCGCCCACCCATTTTTTTTGGTTTTCATCCCACCAAACGAGCTTTTTCTTGTCGGACCAAGGTCTGCCATCGAGATCGGCAGACGCGCGGTTATAGAGCACACGGCGGTTCATCGGCCAAGCCCAGGCCCATTCGAGGGCTACGTAATTTTGTTCCCAGTGCGGCTTGCGCCGGGCCGTCTGATTCACTCCGTCCTTGAAGCAACCCGAATAGATCCAGCAGCCGCATGCCGTGGAACCATCGGCTTTCAGATCGGCGAATCCATCAACGAGTTTTCTATCGGGAAGCGTGTATCCGTTGATTTCCTTTAGAACGGCTTCGGCGCTCGGTTCCTGGGCGGGGCCATGAGTTGGATAGTCCCAAGTCACATCGCGCAGGGGCCAGTTCTTCGGGTCGGCGTATTCATTTGCGTAGAGTTCCTTTAAACGCAATCCGAGTTTGTAGATAAAATCGAGTTCGCTGCGGGTGTCGCCTTGCGGCTCCACTGCTTTGTGATGCCACTGAAGAAGGCGCTGCGTATTAGTGAATGTTCCATCTTTTTCCACGTGAGTAGCAGCTGGGAAGAAGAACACTTCAGTCGCGATCTCTTCCGGTTTGATGGCGCCATTGGCGATCTCGGGCGCATCCCGCCAAAAGTCGGCTGTCTCGGTCACCTGAAAATCGCGGACCACTAACCAATCCAAGCCACGCAGCCCTTTGCGCTGCAATGAACCATGCATGGAGCCAACGGTGGGATTCTCACCCATCACAAAGTAGCCTTTTAGCTTCTTGTCGGCCATATCCACCACGGTGTTCATGTGCGAGTGATCGCCCGTGAGCATGGGCAGGTAATCGTAGCGCCAGTTATTTTCCTTCGTTGCTGAAATTCCGTACCACGCTTTCATCATTGAGACGAAGTACTTCGAAAATTCCCCCCACCAACCGGAAGGCGATTCGTTCTGCCGGATGTACTTATGGAAATCCTGATCCGAGTCGGCTTTCGGCATAGGCAGGTAGCCGGGCAACAGATTATAGAGCGTTGGGATGTCGGTGGAACCTTGTATGGAGGCATGTCCCCGAAGGGCCAGGATCCCGCCGCCCGGCCGCCCCATGTTGCCTAACAACAGCTGAATAATGGCAGCACTTCGGATATATTGCACGCCTATTGAATGCTGGGTCCAACCAACTGCGTAACAGAAAGCGCCGGTTTTGTCGCGCCCAGAGTTCCTGCACAACGCCTCAGCTACCCGCAGGAAAAGCTTTTGCGGAATGCCGCACACCTCTTCGACCATTTCGGGCGTGTAGCGAGCGAAATGCCTTTTGAGAATCTGAAACACGCAACGCGGATGGATCAGCGTAGGATCGGTATGTTCAGCGTTGATCGGATTCCGCCGCGGCTGTTGGCCATTGCCGTTACGGCCGCCGGCAGCGGCCTCTGGTTCGACATCTTTGTACATCCAACTTTGCGGATCGTACTGCCCGGTGTTCTCCTGCCAACCGCTGAAGAGCCCTTCTAAATCTTCGGTGTCGCGGAAGCCGTCGTTGACAATTGCCGGCGCGTTGGTGTAATTGACAACGTACTCCTTGAAATAGCGCTCATTGCCGATGATGTAGCGGATTATCGCGCCCAGGAAGGCAATGTCGGTACCGGCACGAATTGGCACGTGAAGATTGGCTACAGCACTGGTGCGAGTGAAGCGAGGGTCAACGTGAATAATAGTGGCACCGCGTTCGCGAGCCTGCATCACAAAACGGAACGCCACCGGATGGCATTCGGCCATATTCGAACCTTCAATGACGATGACGTCGGAATTCACCAGGTCGCCTGGGAATGACGTCGCACCGCCTCTGCCGTATGTGGTTCCCAAACTGGGAACCGTTGCCGAGTGTCAAATACGGGCCTGATTTTCTATCTGAACGATTCCCAGCGCGGTAAAGAGCTTCTTGATGAGGTAGTTTTCTTCGTTGTCGAGCGTGGCGCCTCCGAGATGCGCCATCGACATGGTGCGCCGGAGTGGATTACCATTGTCGTCGCGGTCTTCCCAATTTTCATCGCGCGCTTTCTTCACGCGTTGAGCCACCATTTCCATGGCGTGCGCGAGGGGAATTTTCTCCCACTCGGTGCCGTAGGGCCGGCGGTAGAGGACGTCGCTGATACGGTGGGAGCCGGTCACTAACTGGAAGGTGGCCGCGCCCTTGGGACAGAGACAGCCCCCAGAGAGGGGCGAGGCCGGATCACCCTCAATGTCTATGATCCTCTCATCTTTGACATAGACCAATTGGCCGCAGCCTACGGCGCAGTAAGGACAAACAGATCCGACAACCTTATCCGCAGTTTTAGTTCGCGCCTGAAGAGAATTGGTCCGTTGAGATGCCGCGGTTTCTCCGAGGCCGAAAATGTCACCGCTCTTAAACTGCCGGACCACCGGCCAACTATCCGCGGAAAAACCGTTATTTTTGGGCATCGCTCTATTGACGCTATCACCAATCGAAGTAGTTCAAAATAGCGGGGAAAAGCGATGCCAGGATATCAAGGAGCTTCAACGGGAAGCTGTTTTTTCAGTGTATCCTTAACTGCGTCGGGAAGCTTATCGGCGCCCGCCAGCAGCAGGCTTATTTGCCACCTCTGTTTTGAAGAGAGCGAGTTTCCATAGGCCGGCATACCGGTTAAACGAATGCCGTTGTCAATTTTCCAGTATGTTTCCCCAGCCGGGTCGTCAGTGACACCTTTTCCATGGAACAATTGCGGCGGAACTGGGTACATGCCGTTGGCGATTGCAGTCTTGGGTTGGTCGGGAATGCCGTGACACATGGCGCACTGCTCGCGATACAAATGCGCGCCGGCCTGCAGGTCATCCGTAGTAGCCTGGAAAGGCGCATTCTTTGGGGCTTCCCTGTCGATTTTTGCATTCAGGCCCATATGAGCAAGCTTTCGCTCGAAAATCATGGGAGTCGCCGCAGTGGCTACCGGTACATAGCCGAAATTGAAGTAGCAATAGATTAACACTGGAATGAGTAATAGCGTGAATATGATACCCGCGAGGAATTTGATCATTTGTTTCCTTTAGCTTTTTGGATGGCCACCAGGATTCGTGAAATCGCTCATTCGCTACGTATCAAGGTGCTCGGGCCAATTCTACTATTTGCCGCGGCTCATGTACTGTTCGCAGAGCAGCCGCTGACTATCGATCTCAAAGAAGCATTACAAAGAGCGCGCCAGTACAGCAGCCAGC
The DNA here is from genome assembly GCA_963718465.1 of Bryobacterales bacterium. Lineage (GTDB taxonomy): Bacteria > Acidobacteriota > Terriglobia > Bryobacterales > Bryobacteraceae > Bog-105. The sequence continues at coordinate 97,074 of CAVQZK010000029.1, forward strand.
TTCAGAGCGCAAACATTGCCTCCCAATTAGCCCGGGAAGATAGTAAACAAGCCGTGGCCGCTTCCCTGCCCTCGGTGAACGGCTTCAACCAGTTCATTTACACGGAAGGCAATGGGACCCCATCGGGTGTGTTTGTGGCCAACGATGGCGTGCATATCTATAACGAGCAATTGCAGGCCCACGAGGAACTGCTGTCGTTTGTTCGGCGCAGTGAGATTCGCGCAGCGAAAGCCGCTGAGGCTGTGGCCAAAGCGAAGGCCGATGTTGCCGCACGCGGATTGAATGTAACGGTCATTCAGAACTACTACGCGATAGCCGCGTCGGAAGAAAAGCTGCGTAACGCCCAACAAAGCCTCAATGAAGCCCAGCAGTTCTTCGACGTAACGCAAAAGCAGGAACAGCGCGGCGAGGCCGCCCATGCGGACGTAATAAAAGCACAACTCCAGCTTCAGCAGCGGCAACGCGATCTGCTGGATGCGCGGCTGGCGGTTGATAAAGCAAAGGTTGCACTGGCTGTTCTGATTTTTCCCACGTTACAGCAGAATTACGAGATTGTGGACGATATGGCACAGCTGCCGGTGTTGCCGCCATTGGCTGAAGTGAGCGCACAAGGAACCACCAACAGCGCCGATCTTAGGGCGGCACAAGAATCGGTAACGCAGGCGCGCCTGGGGGTGAGTGTAGCGCGGAATGCCTATCTGCCGTCGCTAGGACTCGATCTGTTCTATGGCATCGATGCCAACCAATTCGCCGCGCAAACAGACCATCCCACACTTGGCACTGGGCGAAGCACCCTGCCTAACTACCTTGTGCCTAACCGGCAGAATTTAGGTTACTCGGCACAGGCAACCCTCAATATTCCCATCTGGAATTGGGGCTCAATTCATAGCAAGGTAAAGCAGGCTTCGCTGCGGCAGGAGCAAGCGAAGCTCGATTTTTCACTCACCCAAAAACAGGTGCAGGCGTCGCTGGCCTCGTCATATGAAGAAGCGCAGATTGCCCTTGAAGAGGTGGAATCGTTACGGTCGTCTTCAGATCTTTCGGCTGAAAGCTTGCGCCTTACGCTGCTGCGCTACAAGGCGGGTGAAGCAACGGCTTTAGAGGTCGTAGATGCGCAGAGTACAGTAACCCAAGCGCGAAATGCCTATGACGACGGACTTTTGCGCTATCGCGTGGCATATTCGAATTTGCAAAACTTGACGGGGAATTTCTAACCGATGCTTAAGATTGAAGCGCAGCTGGCGCTGGTCTGCTCTCTGATGCTCGCTGGCTGTGCAGCTAAGAAGCCGGAAGCGGCTGCCGACGAAGACGCTAAACCTGCCACTCCAATACAAGTAGCGGTCGCTCAGAAGACTAGACTCCACCGCATTGTCTCCGCTGAAGGGGTATTGTTTCCCATAAATCAGGCAAACCTTGTACCGAAGATCAGCGCTCCGGTACAAAGTTTTCTTGTTCAGCGCGGAGATCATGTACACAAGGGCCAGCTGCTTGCGGTTTTAGAAAACCGTGATTTGACGGCTGCCACTTCAGAAAGCCGCGATCTTTACCACCAAGCGGAAGCAACCTTCGAAAACACCCGGTCGGCCGCCATGCCCGACGACCTGATCAAGGCGAGGAGCGATACGGCGGCGGCGAAGCAAGCGCTCGATAGCGCGCAAAGGCTCTATGACAACCGGGTGGCTCTCTTAAAGGAGGGCGCCTTAGCGCAGAAGCTTGTTGATGACGCCAAAGTGGCGCTAGTTCAAGCACAGAGCACTTACGATACGGCGCAGCAACACCTCACTTCGCTGGAGACAGTTGGCCGGCCAGCTCAAATAAGAGGCTCACAAGCGCAGGTAGACGCCGCAAAGGCGCATTATGAAAGCGCCGCCGCGCAATCATCTTACGCAGAGGTACGCAGCCCCGTCAACGGATTGGTGTCGGATCGTCCCATCAATTTAGGCGAGATGGCCAGCAGCAGCTCAGCGCTATTTTCCATAGTCGACATTTCGCGAGTAGTAGCGCGCTCAAACATTCCGGTGGGCGACGCGGCTGCCATCCGAGTTGGCCGGCCAGCGACGATCAAAGGCCCCGGCGGCGAACTGAAAGGGAAAGTGAGCGTAGTAAGTCCGGCAGTAGATGCCAACACTACTACGGTTCAAGTTTGGGTGGAAGCTGCCAACCCTGGGGAAGCTTTTAAACCGGGTGTAACTGTTCAAGTTGCCATAGATTCGGGCGATGTGCCCGATGCCGTAGCCGTCCCCATCGCAGCACTTCTCGCCTCCGATGACGGTGGCGAAAAGGTGATGATTGCCGGCAGCGACTCGAAAGCCCACGAGCAGAAAGTGGAAATCGGCGTCCGCGACGGAGATGAGGTGCAGATTCTCAGCGGAGTGAAGCCCGGCGACCAGGTAATTACCTCCGGCGGCCTCGGATTAGACGATAAAGCCAAGATCGAAATTGCAAAAGCAGGCGAGGAAGGCGACAAAAAAGACGAGGATGAGAAGAAGTGACCGCGCCCGAAGTCGAGTATGAGCACTGGACGGCAAGGCACTTAAAATCAATTCTCTTCATCATTGTCGCCGTAGCTTGTTTCGGCGTTTACCTTGCATTCAGTATCCCAATAGCCGTTTTCCCTTCCACGAACTTTCCGCGCATTGTGGTCGGCGTGGATAACGGTGTGATGCCGATTGATCAGATGCAGGTGACGGTAACGCGTCCGCTGGAAGAAGCATTCAACACGGTCCCTGGGCTCGATCACGTGCAGGCAATTACCAGCCGCGGCTCCGCGGAGATCGACCTATTTTTCAACTGGAGCGTGGATATGTTCCAGACGCTGCAGTATGTCAATGCAGCCATCGCGCGGGTTCAGCAGACACTGCCGACTACCGCAGTAGTGACTACTAATCGGCTGACTTTTGCCGCGTTCCCTATCATGGGTTACAGCATCACTTCCGACTCGGTTCCGCAAACCCGCCTTTGGGAACTGGCTACCTATAGCATCAAACCGCAGTTAAATCGCCTACCCGGTGTTTCAAGCGTGATAGTGCAGGGCGGCCAGGAACCTGAATTTCAAATCACGCCCGATCCCGAAAAGCTTGTGGAAGCCCAAGTAACCGTACCGAATTTGCTCGACGCCATCTCGAAGAGCAACTTGATCGATTCGCCCGGCTTGATAGAACGGAATCATCAGCTGGTTCTTGCGCTGGTAAACGGACAGGCGCGCGATTCAGCGGAGATTGGCGGCATTGTGGCAAAGGCGTCGCTGGGGGGGACGCCCATCAGGATTCAAGACGTAGCTTCCGTGCAGCGGTCAGTGAAGCCGGTTTATACGGTCGTGACGGCGAATGGAAAACAGGCTGTTCTGCTGAACATTTTTCGTCAGCCGGACAGTAATACAGTTTCCGTGGCCGACGCTGTTCATGGCGCAATTGAACAATTGAGGAAATCTTTGCCGGCGGATACCAAAGTGGAGTCGTTCTATGACCAGTCGGAGTTGGTCGGCGAATCCATTAAGAGCGTCCGCGATGCGATTCTCATTGGACTGCTTCTGGCGGGTGTGATTTTGGTTTTATTCCTGCGCGATTGGGGCACATCCATCGTGGCTGGACTGGTGATACCGGCCACAATCGCCGTAACTTTCATCGCGATCCGCTTAATGGGTGAAAGTTTTAATTTGATGACGCTAGGCGGACTGGCGGCCGCCGTTGGATTAGTGATCGACGACGCCATTGTGGTGGTGGAGAACATCGTCATGCACCGCGACAACGGGCAAAGCCGCTCGGAAGCGATTCGCAGCGCTTTACAGGAGATTCGCAAACCTCTGCTAGGGTCCACCATAACGCCGATTGTTGTTTTCCTCCCGCTGATAAGTATCACCGGCGTCTCGGGCACCTTTTTCCGGGCGCTGGCCTTAACAGTCGGCGTAGCTCTACTCACCTCGCTGGCTTTAGCGCTATCGTGGACTCCGGCGCTAAGCCACCTGTTGCTTCGATCAAAAGTGACTAAGCCCGGGGAAACAGCGCAGCATTCAGAGGTAGCGACGACCGGAATTATGGGCCGCGTGACCCGCCTTTATGAGCGAACAATCAAACTCGCTTTGGCGCGGCCGATTGTTCTTGCCATGCTGTGCCTGGTTCTGATCGGCGCGTCTTTCGTGTGCTTTCGCTCACTGGGCAGCGACCTGCTACCGGCCATGGATGAAGGAGGGTTCGTCTTCGATTATCTGATGCCTGCCGGATCGTCGCTCGCCGACACTAATCAAGTTCTGGTGGAAGTTGAGAAGATCATCCACACCATTCCGGAAGTGGAGAGTACTTCGCGGCGCACAGGTCTGCAGTTGGGTCTGGCCACGGTTACGGAAGCGAACAACGGAGATATCTCGGTAAAGCTCAAATCGGCCCGGCACCGAACCGTGGATGAAGTGATTGCGGATGTCCGCGACAAAGTGAACACTCGGTTTCCGCAATTAGATACCGATTTCATTCAGCTTCTTCAAGATCAAATAGGCGATCTGACAAGCTCGCCGGACCCGATTCAAATCAAGCTCTTCTCTGAGAACATCGATCTGCTGACGCAATGGGCGCCTAAGGTGGCCGATGCGATTAAGACCATTGCCGCCGTGAAGGATGTAAAGAACGGCATTGAAGACACCATCAGCGGCCCCGCTACCACATTTAATATCGATCAGAGCGTGACGGCCCGCGCCGGGTTTACCGCCCAGGAGGTTGAACTGGACGCCAGCGCGATTATCGCGGGTGAACCATCCACCGTTCCGGTAATCAACAACGGCCGGCCGTATACGTTGCGTGTCCGTTTTCCGGAAGCAAACCGCGCATCGCTGGATGCCATACAGAACACGCTGTTGATTAGCGGAACCGGCCGTGTTGCTACTTTGGGCACCCTGGCAAAAATTCAAAACGACCCTGGCCAACTTGAAATCCGCCGCGAGAATCTACAGCGGTTAGTGGCCGTCAGCGGACGGCTTGAAGGCCTGAGTCTGGGCGAAGGCATTGTTTTGGTAAAGCAGAAAGTTTCGGCGCTGAATATCCCCTCGGCGATTCGCGTTGTTTATGGCGGCCTTTATCAGGAACAGCAGAACTCCTTTCACGATTTATCTATTGTTCTGGTAGCCGCCGTGGTGTTGGTGTTCATCGTGCTGCTTGTAGAGTTCGGCGATTTTGCCGCTCCCGTCGCCATCCTTTCCTCCGCTCTGCTGTCGACCTCGGGCGTGTTCGTCGCTTTATGGGTCACCAAGACTACTTTCAATCTGTCGTCGTTCATGGGCCTGATAATGGTGATCGGCATTGTGGCTAAGAATGGCATTCTTTTGCTGGATGCCGACCAAAAGTTTCGTTCCGAGGGATCGAGTCCGCGCGATGCGATGATCGAAGCGGGCGAGCGCCGGCTGCGCCCCATTTTGATGACTGCACTGGCCACAATCGCCGGCATGATTCCGCTTTCGCTGGCCGTAGGCGCAGGATCGCAGATGCTCCAGCCGCTAGCAATCGCCGTTATCGGCGGCATCTTGGCATCAATGGTACTTTCGTTGATTGTCACGCCTGCCGTTCACTATTTGCTTGCTCACAAATAGTTTGCGATTGCATCTACAAACGTGAGTCGTCCCCTGTTCGTATCTGCGTGGCTTGCATGTCAAGCCGTCACATTGGCGCAACAGCCTGACGTTAAAACGATCGTTCAGCGGTCGGTAGAAGCGAACAACAGAGACTTTAAAGCCGCTCCGGCTTACAACTACAAAGAGCACGATAAAACCGCCGGAGGCGCCAAGACGTATGTAACAACTATGATCGATGGCTCGCCGTATCAACGTGTCATCGCAGTAAACGGAAGGCCGCTCTCTGCCGAGGCAAACGCCGAGGAACTGAGAAAGCAGGAGCAGGCCGCAGCCGAACGTAAAGCCGAATCGCCGGATAAGCGAAGACAGCGGATCGCAAAATATGACCGCGACCGCGCTCGCGACCACCTGATGATGGCGCAACTTTCAGAAGCCTTCAACTTTAGATTGCTTGGCAAGAAGCGCATCCGCGCCTTCAACGTTTGGGAGTTGAAAGCGACCCCTCGCCCAGGTTATAAACCTCCCAATATGGAATGCCAGGTTCTCCCGGGAATGGAGGGCGAACTGTATATCGATCAGAGAACATATCAGTGGGTGAAGGTGACGGCTCAAGTGATCCGTCCGGTTTCTATTGAAGGCTTCTTGGCCCAAGTGCAGCCGGGGACGATGTTCGAAATCGAGAAATCGCCGGTGGACGATGGCATCTGGCAAATTACGCACTTCGCCACCCACTCGCATGCCAAGGTCCTTTTCGTCTATAACAAGACCGATGCGGAGGAAGACACCTTCTATGACTTCAGGCGCGCGCCGAAGTGATAAAATCCCGGCATGACCTCCACGCCCGTTCCGGTCAAAGTCCAGCGCGCTCCTGTTGCGCCGCCTACTTTCGCCACATTTGAAGAGGAGCGTCAACATCGCAAGGAGCGGCTGGCCGCTGCCTTCCGGCTATTTGGGAAATTCGGATTTTCAGAAGGCGTTGCCGGCCATATTACGGCGCGTGACCCGGAACACCTGGAACAGTTCTGGGTAAACCCGTTCGGGATGCACTTTTCGCTCATCCATGCTTCGGACTTGGTGCTGGTCGATCATTCCGGCAAGGTTTTAAATGGCGGACACGTGATCAACGACGCAGCTTTCGCCATCCACTCGCGTGTTCACGCAGCGCGCCCGGACGTGATTGCCGCAGCGCACGCGCACTCGCTTTACGGCAAGACATGGTCGACTTTGGGCCGGTTGCTCGACCCGATTTCGCAAGACGCCTGCGCGTTCTACGAAGACCAGGGGTTGTTTGCCGATTACACCGGCATCGTCTATGACACCTCAGAGGGTGATCGCATCGCCGAAACATTGGGCGCGCGCAAGTCGGCAATCCTTCAAAACCATGGGTTATTGACAGTGGGGCGTACAGTGGACGAAGCAGCCTGGTGGTTCATCACTATGGAGCGCTGCTGCCAATCGCAGTTGCTTGCCGAATCGGTCGGTAAACCTATTCCCATCGGCCATCAAGCCGCAAGCGTAGCCCGGCGGCAGGTAGGATCGCCCGAAGTCGGTTGGTTTCAGTTCCAACCTTTGTGGGACATCATAGTGCGCGAACAGCCTGATTTGCTAGATTAGAAAATCACATGCCTGAATGGTTGGCGGTCGTTCTTTTCCTGGCAGCTTACGGCGTGATCATGAAATGGGTGCTGCCGCGCTTGGGCGTACCTACGTGAATGTCAGGCACCTGCGATGTCGAGTCTCGACATTCGAATCGAAAGAGCGGGAAGAAGAATATCATTTCCTGACGCCGATACGCATGTTTTGAATCGGCAGCCAATGAATGCTTCCCTGCCCTTTGCCGCCCAGAACGAACGCAAAGGGAGCTTCACCGAATTTCTCAAGACGCTGCTGAAGCCACGGGCCATCGGCGGAGGCTAAGACAACGGGCGTACCATCGAAAACCGCCAGCTTGGCTTCCAATTCCTTGTCAGTCGTCCGTTCCGGTGCAGCTAACTTGAATGCACTCTGGTATTGTTCAATAGCTGCGTCCAAATTCCGCACGGCAATATAGACCGCAGCCACTCCCTGATAAGCCGGCAAGGTAGGGATCCCATGAGGGAAGACGCGCAGTTCTCTCGGCGTCTCGTCCTGAATCAAGAATGGAAAAAACGACCCTTGCGGGGCCGGGCCGATTCCATCGGTCTTCCACTTCAGCTCAACACCATCCGGGCGCTTGCGGCCGCTGGCATTTACGGTGCCGCCGAGCCGCTTGGCTTCGGCGTCAACGTTCTTCACAGCAATGGCCCAGGCGCAAGGTCCGGCATCGCCGTCGATGAACTTGCCCCAGTAGTGACTGGGTGCGCCCTGTTGCGGATTCTGCGCCGCAATTAATTCAAGATACGAACCGTCGGGGAAGCTGGCCAGTGCCATCTCCGTCAAGCCATTCGTATGCTTCCCGCCATATTCCGTGGGAATTCCGGCGGCGGCAAACTTTTCGCGAAGCGCTTTAAGATCGCGGCCTGCAATGGTTATGTGATCGACTTTCAACTCAGCCGCGCAGCCTGGCAATGCGAGCGCAACTCCCAGCCATAAAGTAAGAGACATGCTTACAGCCTACCTAAGAAGCCTAAGTTAAAAAGCCCAGAGACGCCCGTCCCGAGCTGAAATTCCGCAGCGAATTGACGCTCTATTTCAGACCAGATGGTAGGGAATAAGCGGTACTGTTACGATCGGACCAAAACAAATCGAACAGGCGGCTAAGTGCCAGAATCCTTACGACCGAACCCTGGTCCGTGATACTCCTTTACCGCAACAAAAGACCACTAGCAACGCTGAGCGCATTCTGGGATTATTTGGAAACGCAGGAGCGTTTTTATATGAAGTTTCGGCTTATTGCTGTTCAAATTTTTATATCCATGGCGATTGGTCTACCGGCAACCGCTATGGAGAATTCACAAAACATCGCTATCGATAGCAAGTTGCAAATCCCTGGTGGCCAAATTGATCCTGGCACCTATGTTTTAACCATCGAAAAGCGTCTGGCTGATCGCCTGCTCGTTCGCCTTTCAAGCGGAAACACGAGCAAATATCACATTCTGCTGGCCGTTCCGAGCCAGGAACTGACGTCAGGAGCGGACTCCAGCAAGGGAATCATCCTCTTTAATACTTCGGACAACAAACAGGTCCAGATTCTGCGGGGTTGGCTCTGCCCCATTTGTACGCAAGGCCTCGAGTTTGTGTACCCAAAGGCCGAAGCAGTAAAAATTACTGTTGATACCGCGCAACCGTCGCTGGCAGCAGATCCTGGGTCGCTGGAATCTGCCGCTGTTTGGACAATTTCCACTAGATATGTTGCCCGGGCTCATCGCGGCATTGACATCAAATCGGTACTGTTCCTTCATGCCGTTACTCAGGCTGCCACCCCGAAACCGGCGGTGAAACTCAAACAACTGCCGAAAACCGCTACGAACACGGCTTTATTGGCGTTATGGGGACTGGTGCTGCTGGTCTCCGCCGTAATACTGCGCATGCTCCGCCAAAATGAAGTCCGCCAATGACGACGCGACGGAGTCAAATCGCGGTGGTCGAGTTCGGGCTGGTTCTGGCCGGGCTCACCTTACTCACAATGGCGGGCACCCGAATAGTTCGTTTTGAGGCTTTCCAAAAGGGACTAGACTGGCTGATGATTTTGCCGGGAGTGAGCGCCGCCCAGACTGAGAAATTGTCCATTCCACGTCTTGGTATGTCAGTGCTCATCGTGGAGGGAGACGACGAACATAGTTTGGCGCTGGCCGCCGGTCACATAAAAGGAACGCCCCAGGTTGGAGAGCGCGGCAATGCAGTCATTGCCGGGCATCGCGACACAGCCTTTCGCGCGCTGCGCGATATTCGACTTGGCGACGAGTTGCGCGTGGACTCGGGCAAAACTTACCGCTACATTGTGAGCCAGACCCGCATTGTTTCACCTGAAGATCTCTCGGTGCTTCAAGGTCAGGATAAATCCGAACTCACGCTCATTACCTGTTACCCATTCAATTATTTCGGCAGCGCGCCGAAGCGGTTTGTCGTGCGGGCGCAGATGCTCGCCAATTGAACTGTTTCTTACCTTGTTTCTGAAGTGGGCTCAGACCGGTTTAGGGTGTCATAAAGAGGCTGCGCGGGTTTGACCTCGGGATTCCCATCGGCTACCGACATGGCGAGGATGCGAATTTTATCGTTGTGGGGAAGTGTTACGGCTCTGGCTCCAGAGGGCAGGTCGATAGCGTAGGCAAACAAATAAGAATAGGCGTACGGCACATTGTCTCCCTTGGCATTATGGTGATGAGAGCAATACCACGCCAAGTTGGCACGCTTGATGTAGCCGGGACGAATCCCGATCATCTCAGCGTAGTCGTCGTGATTTGTACCGGCGGGACGTCCGGGACGCGCGGGCCGGGTGATATCTTTGGCGATCCACATGCGGTCGTCCCACTGTCCGATAAACCCGCCCCAATCCTGGACATTCAGCTCGCTATCCTTGCCCGCTACTTCGAATGTGCCTTTTTGGTCTCCGTCAGCCGAAGCTGCCAAAACGTAGACGCGGTTATAGTGGCCGGCCGGAAGATTGACGGCTTGCCCTTTTGCTGTTACTGCGTTCGGAGCACCGGTTTTCGCGGGCGCAAGATGAAACTTCACATCGTCAAAACTAATCTCGGAGGGGAGCATCTCTGCCGGGAGTGAATTGCCTTGGCCGTCGAATCCGGGGCCTCGCGGAATACCGTCGTTGCTGGCGGCGGCAATATCGTAATGCAAAGGAACCGGAGCTGAATGGATGCGGTGAAGCGTGGCTTGCGCCGCAGCCAATTTGATTGCGAACGTACGCGGTTGAAACGCCGAGAACGCGGTAACCAGAGTGCCGTCAGTCACGGCGGCCGGCCCGACCGGCTGTTCTTGCCCATTCAGTTCGCGAGCTTCAATGATGGGTGCAACAGAAGAGACTCGGACCTCGGAATGGGGTTGGCCATCGAGTTCGACCAGTCGGATCACGAATTCGTCTCCCTGTTCGGCCTTTTTCAGCGCCAGCACCCGAATTCTCGGATCGTTGACTTTGAGGAGAGAAAACTCACGGCCCAGAGCGCCCGCGTGCTTAGACGATTCAAAGGCGATGAACGGAGCGTTCAGGCGTTGTGCTTGCCAGTCTGTTTGCGCCTCGCGCCAACCCAAAGAATGGCCCGCGAGACCATAGGTGAACTCATGGTGACCAATGTCCTGCGTAGCTTGATCATGGTAGCCGCCGCGGGTGCCAGGAGTGCGGATCAACGTCAAGCGAATGGTGTTGTCGCGCGGTTTATCGGACCCGTTCTTGCAATCGGTCAGGATGGTTGTGCCGAAGGTGGCGCTCGTGTCGGTCAAATCGATCCACTGATGGGAGGGTACTTCAAATTTCTTCGGTTCGGCGGTGGGACGTTCGATGGTGCCGATGTCCCAGTTGTAGGTCGCCACACGATTTGAAGCAATTAACGGGAAGACTGCCTTCAGATTCGATTCGCGAGTGTTCCAATCGATCACGTTCTTAAATTCAACTCGCTTACCGGCGTCGCCGGCGGAGAGGCTGATGGTCTGGACAAATTTGGAACCGGAGGTTTCGCGAGACACTTCCAGAGACACGCGTGCCGGGCCGTTGTCGACAACGCGAACCTGAGCGGGACCGCCGACGTAGGCTTTGGGAGGGGCCTGCTCCTGGTCCCAGTCCATGTTCCAGGCGGGCCATTGCGACGGATTATCGTACGAAATGGCTAGCCGCGTTGGAGAGGACAGCAGTTCCCTGCCAATGAATTTATCGAAAATGCTGGCGACGTCGCCGGCCGCGTTGAGTTTCACACGGTAGTAGCGGTTTTCAAGAGAATTCCCGGTTATTTGGAGATCTCCTTTCGCAGAGGACGAAGATGGCTCCACGCCATAAACGGCATAGCCCACGGAGGGCACTTTGGCGAGAAATATCACTTTTCCCGCGGAGACTTGGGAGGGAACCTCGGTTCCGTCAGGAGCGGTAACTCGCACCGAGTTTGGCACGCCCCCAGGGAAGTTCAAGCCGGCTTCGACGAGATCTTCCCGCGAGATGTTGAGCGGATTGAACACTACAACTGCGGCGCCTTTGGTATCGGTAGCGAGTCCGGCGGAAACAGCCTCTGACCCATCGGTCAGTATACCGGCGAACTGGTTCATAGCGATGACGTCGTCGTTCCAGGCGAATTCATAGGATTTGGGTGTAGCAGTACCCGCGGCTATGTCGTGAAAATGACCGCCCATCACGAGTGTCCAAGCGTCGTTCAGGCGCGTGAGGGGATACGGGCGCGCACCCAGCCATTCAGCGGCTACCGAGGCCTTCTCCGCTGCGTCGGCTAACAGCTCCTCCTTACGGAGCCAGCGCTTTTGATAGGCCTGAGAAGTGAGTGAACCAGCGGAATGATTGGTGAGTTCCATTTCGCCGGTGTAACGGGGGAGGCCGGCGGCTTCCAAGGGCGTTATGTTTGTGAACATCTGCTCGGCATTCGCGGAGATAACATGGATTGGGCCATCGCCTACTTGCACTGCGGGCCACTCGGGATGAGCTTGACCAGTTTGGAAGAAACCTTCGGGCGGCAGGGCAGCGGTACCCTTTGTGATAATGGCTTCCAGCCGCTTTACTGAATCCTCATCTGGCGCGCCGCCGATGTCGCCCGTGCCGAAGTAATGATAATCGGTAAAGACTCCGCTGACTTTTCCGTTATTTTCGACGCGCGCGGCCCAGTCATCCTGATAACGGTCTTGCTCCCGTTCCTGCTGTTGCTTACGCAACGCCTTGGCTTGGCCCATCAACGTAAAGAACTCCTGGATCTCCTTTTGATCGATCTTTTGACCGCTCTTATCCTGTTCTTCGAACTTGTGCCGCAAGGCCTGAGTTTTTTTCTGGACGTCTTCGAAAGCTTCATTGGCGGGCGCCGACGGCAAGGGCTTACTAATATCGGTATCGATTCCGCCGCTGTAGCTGCCGGGATTGATGCCCGCGAGCACGCTTTCTCCGTCGGGCCCAACCCACACGCCTACGTTAAACGGGGTGCCTTCGGGAGTTTTTTCGAGAGATTCGGGTCCACCGGCATCGGCGGAGGAGCCCCATACCAGCTTCTGGGTGGAGAAACCCTTCACACCCGAGTGCGCCAGGATGGTCGGAAGCGATGCCGGAAAACCGAAACAATCGGGCAGCATATATTCGGCGCTCGCTTTGCCGAGTTCCTTGCGGAACCAATTGTTTCCATAGAGGATTTGGCGGAAGATGGCCTCGGCGCTGGGAGCGTTCACATCGCCCTCTTCCATGGAGGAGCCTGCCGGGAACCAGCGGCCGGAATCGACGTAAGTCTTCAGCTTGGCGTAATCGGCCGGGAAGTATTCTTTCATGAAGCGGTAGCGATTAGCACCGCTGAAATTGAAAACGTAATGGGGATACTTGTCCAAGAGCCGGAAATTATCTTCCATGGTCTTGCGAATGTATTCATTGATGACCTGCGGATATTCCCAGCGCCACTCGGTATCGAGGTGCGCGTAACCGACAACGTACAGGCTAGGCTGCTTGGTGAGATCGGGAGTCTCGGTTGTCTGGGCGTGGGCCGCGTTGAAGGAGACCAGACAAGCTACGGACAACAGAAAGAAGGTCTGGGAGGATCGAGACATTGATTATCCAAGAGTAACCAACATCATACTTGAGCTCAGCACTATTTATTGGGCGGCGTGATGTCGGTCACGGGGATATCCCAGTGCGCCAATAGAATCTCAAAGCGCCGTTGCTCTTCCTGTTTGTAAGTCTGCTGATCGGGCCAGAGTTGCTTGATCAGAGATTCTTCAGAGGGGTTCGCGGTAGTGGCGACAGCGGAGTTCTTGAAACGAATGGTGACGCGGTAATCCCAGCGGGCGTCTTCGGGCAGGTGGTTGGCGGGAGTTTCGATTTTGACGGAGACGATGCGGCCGGTTTCGATAAGTTTCCTGAGCAGCGGATAGTGGTTCTTGAGGAAGAGTTGCAGGAACTCCTGTTGGTGGCCCCATTGCGTTTTGTAGTAAAACTCCATTGCGTAGGGTTGATCGGCGGCGGCTTGGGGCGGTGAGCCCTGTGCAAGGAGGGGAATTGGCGAAGCCGATAGAAAGAGAGCCAGCAGGAGTGTTTTCATGCGTTTTGAGTAACAATAATCGCGACGAACGGGTGCGGCGGTGAGCTACAGGGACGGAACGAGATCCGTCCCCTATGTGGAGTTTATTGGATGCGGCGTTTTAGAACAACAAAAGCTAGCCCGGCGAGGCCGAACAGACCTATAGTCGCAGGTTCGGGCACGGGGGTTGCCAAGAAGCCATCGACGTTTGTGCCGTCGGAATAAAAGCCGACTAACTGGCCTTTGTCATTGATGCCGTTGACGGTGGTTCCGATGACATCGAATGCGGGGGTAGTCGAGTCGTTAGGGTCGTTAATTTGGAGCCAGGATTTTGTTACATAATTGTAGAGAACGCCATCGGTCTTGCCTGCTCCGTCGACAAAACTGCCGACAGCCTCACCGTTGTTGTTCACGCCGGTGAACATGGTGTTCGTTCCGCCGGGTGCGTCGAGACTGGCAAAACTGCCGCCTTGGTCGATAAAGGAGTGAACGTTGCCGCCGCCGTCCGTATAGAAGCCAACAACGACGCCGGCATTATTGATACCTGCCGCGGTAGTCATTGCGGCGTTGAAAGAGCCGGGTAAAGTAATTGGCGTAAACGCTTTTGTAGCCACGTTGTAGGTATAACCTTGGCTGTTTCCGCCAGCATCCGTGTAGAAACCGGCAGCGACATCGCTGTTATTAATACCTAGAAGCTGATTCTGGCCGCCCGCGCCGGTCAGCGGGTTAGCCACGCTGGTGAACGTGCCGCCCTGATCGACGAAGCCATTGGTTGTGGGACCCGTGATGTAGAAGCCCACTGTTACAGGCGCAGCAAGGTTATTAACGCCGATGACTTGGGTTTGGTCGGAAGCAGGAAAGTTCTCGTTGGTAAAACTTCCATAAGGCGGCGCAACGGTATATCCTTTGTTGGTTGCGGCGCCGAAATAGCCAACGATAGTTCCAGTGTTTGTTATGCCGAGCAACTGGTTGAAAGTTGTATCGGTTGGGTTGTTAATGGTTTGAAATGTGTACGTGCCGGCTTGAACTGCCGTGACGCAAATGAACAATGCGGGTAGAGCTGTCAGTTTCACTATGGTTCACCTCTGGAGGTAAGCTCCTCCGAATATGTTAACGACGTTTTGTTAGAAATACCATCAGCGAAAATACAAAAAATAAGTTCTAATTCGCTCGGGCCAGGCGAAGCTCGTCTTCGAGTTCGTAGATGCGGTCTTCCGCTAACTTGGCAGGCTTGCCGGCAGCTTGAGTGTCGGCAAGTTTCTTGCGCGCTTTCTCCAATTGCTTCTGAATGGACAGCTCTTTTGCCGATGGCTGAACGGCGGGAGTTGCTGGAGCTGCTTTGGCGCCGGATTTCGGTTTTTTCGATTTTGAAGGGATGGCAACCTTCTGGCCGAAGTCTTCCAGGAGCTCGCGCTGGATTTGAAGAAGCTCGGCGGAGACTTCGTTGAAGCGCGCCATCAGATCTTTTTTGGCTTGGTTCTTCAGTTTCAGATAGGTGTTTTTTGCTTCGCGGTACTGGTCGATGGTGGAGGACATGATCAAACGCTAGTATATTTCCCGCACAAATCGGCTGGCGTGAGGTTTGGATTGTCGTGTTGTGTTATTTGTGGCTAAGTGGCTGGTGAGCGAAACTTTGGGGGCATACTCCTACCGATCCGCTGACGTTCGTTTCGGTAAGCGCCTTGATGGTTGCGGTGACTGTGGCGGTAAGTTTGATTCCGAGCTTGCGGCTGACACGCCTCGACCCGGCGCAAGCTCTAAGGGATGAGTAACTTCCAGATGGATGCCATACTAAACAATGAGCATCCATGCTGCGCGATCATCCTTTAGATAGCCGCCACGGATATTCGCTTCCCGAGGTTCATGAGAGCGTCGGAACGACTCACACGAACTTCTGGAAGCGGATGTTGGCGTTCGCCGGGCCAGCTTACCTAGTAAGTGTCGGGTATATGGACCCAGGCAATTGGGCGACCGACCTGGAAGGCGGCGCCAAGTTCGGCTACCGGCTGCTTTGGGTGCTGGTTGTTTCGAACCTCATGGCGCTGCTGCTGCAGACCCTGAGCTCACGTTTAGGCATTGTCAGCAGGCGGGATTTGGCGCAGGCGTGCCGCGATGAATATCCCAGGGCTGTCTCGTACATCCTTTGGATATTGTGCGAGCTGGCCATTGTGGCGTGCGATCTGGCGGAAGTGTTGGGCGCGGCGATTGGCCTCAATTTGCTATTCCATATACCGCTGCTGATCGGAGTATTGGTGACAGCGGCTGACACCCTGCTGGTGCTTTGGTTTACGCGGCTTGGAATCAGGGTGATTGAAGCGTTTGTGCTGGTGCTGATTGCAACCATCGCGGGCTGCTTCGCGTTCGAAATTTTCCTGGCCCGGCCGGAGATATCGGAAATACTCCCTGGCCTGATTCCGCGGTTGAACAATAGCAGCATCTACATTGCCGTGGCGATTTTCGGTGCAACGGTGATGCCGCACAACTTGTATCTGCATTCGGCGTTGGTGCAGACCAGGCGTATTGGCGAGACTCCTGCAGAAAAGCGCCAAGCTTGCCGGTTTAACCTGCTCGATTCAACTATTGCTTTAAATGGCGCGCTTTTTGTGAATGCAGCCATTTTGATCATGTCGGCGGCGGTCTTCTTTAAGCACCACATTGTGGTGACTGAGATTCAGCAGGCGCATCAATTGTTGACACCTCTGATGGGTACAACGTTGGCGAGCTTGCTGTTTGGGGCGGCCCTGCTCTGCTCCGGCCAATCATCAACCTTGACCGGGACGATGGCGGGCCAGATTGTCATGGAAGGCTTCTTGCACTTCCGCATGCAACCTTGGCTGCGCAGGGCAATTACGCGGTCGCTGGCTATAGTGCCTGCGGTGCTGACCATCTATCTGGCCGGAGAAGCCGCCACTTACAACCTGATTATTAACAGCCAGATATTGCTGAACCTTCAACTGCCATTTGCCGTGATTCCACTGGTCTATTTCACAAGCGACAAGAAACGAATGGGCGAGTTCACCAGCAAGCTCTGGGTCCAAATCGCCGCTTGGTTCTCTGCGGCGTTTATCCTGGTGCTTGATGGCTGGCTGGTTTGGGACCAATTCAACGATTGGGCCGCTCAGAGCGGCAGCTACCGGCCGTTAGTAATTGGGTTGGGTTTAGTGGTGGGGATCGGATTTGCGGCGCTGCTGACAGCAGTAGCGGGTTGGCCTTGGTTGCGGGCGCGCCGGCACGCCGTCAGCCAGGCGGAACCGGTCACGGTCAATCTGCACAAAGATGCCGAGCCGGTGTTGAAGAGCAATGTCTATTCGCGCATCTTAGTGCCGCTGGATCATAGCGAAGCGGATACCGAAGCAATTAATAACGCGCTGGCGCTGGCGCGGCTGCACGGCGCGCGCATTATTCTGCTGCACGTGGAAGAGGGTGTGACCAGCCAGATGTTCGGCTCACTGGCATCGACGGCTGAAATCACGGAAGGACAAGATTACTTGAACCGCATCGTTTCAGCGCTGCGTGAGCAAAAGGTGCAGGTGGAAGTGGTTGTGCGCCATGGAAACAGCCCGGCTCACGAAATAGCGGCGGCGGTACATGATTTAGCTCCCGACTTGGTGGTAATGGCCTCGCATGGACACAGCGGCATCAAGGATTTAGTCTTCGGAACCACTATTAACGCCGTGCGCCACCGCGTGAAGGTGCCGATGTTGATTGTCAACAAATCGTAAATGACGGATCTTTCAAAAGCAAGAATATTGGTAACAGGCGGGGCTGGTCTGATTGGCAGCGCGCTGATCTGGGAATTGAATCGGCGCGGGATTACTAACATCCTGGCGGCGGATTTGCTGGGCAAGGACGAGAAGTGGAAGAACCTTGCGCCGCTGACTTTTGCCGATTACATCGAGGGTGACGTGCTATTGGAAAAACTCGACAGACTGGGTGACATTGGCGCGGTGTTCCATCTGGGGGCGTGTTCGTCGACTACGGAAACCGACGCCGCTTACCTGGTTCGTAACAATTTTGAGTTCACCAAGACACTGGCGCAGTTTGCGCTGGAAGGAAATCGGCGATTCGTCTATGCATCCTCAGCCGCGACTTACGGCAGTATTGAGGCGGTTGTATCGGAGACCTTGCCCCTGCCAGGTTTGCGGCCGCTGAACATGTACGGATACTCGAAGCACCTTTTCGACCGGTATGCCGAACAGTCAGGTATGCTGGCTCGGATAACCGGGCTGAAATACTTCAATGTTTACGGGCCGAACGAGAACCACAAAGGCGAGATGCGCAGCGTGGTGTACAAGGCATTTCATCAGATTCAAGAAACGGGCGCCGTTTCGTTGTTCAAAAGCTATAAGGCCGAGTACGCCGACGGCGGGCAAAAGCGCGATTTTCTGTATGTCAAAGACGCGGTGGATGCAACCATCTTTCTGGCGGAAAACGTGAATGGCCGCGGACTTTACAACATCGGATCGGGCGAGCCGAATACCTGGCTCTCGCTGGTAAATTCCATATTCGCCGCGCTGGACAGACCGCCGAGCGTGAAGTTTATCGACATGCCCGATTACTTGCGGCCTAAGTATCAATACTTCACGTGCGCCGATATCGGCAAACTTCGAGCCGCTGGATTTACCAAGGAAAGTACGCCGCTGACCGCCGCGGTGGCAGATTACGTGAAGCGCTATTTAGTTCCTGGCAGGCACTTAGGTGACGAGGCCGCGTAGGTTCCAGCCGCAAATACGGCTACCTTCGAGTTTGTCGCCATTGGGTCCGGGCCAATGGGTTTCCAGGCTTATTGCGCCTTTGTAGCCATCGTTGAGCAGGGCATGAATCTGTTCTTTCCAACGGACATGGCGGATACCCAGCGGTCCCCAGACTGGCTGGCCGTCTTCAATATGGCAGTCTTTGGCGTGAACGTGCGCGATTCGGTCCTTAGGCAGTAGCGAGTAGCCGCCTGGAAAGGCGTCTTCACCGGCAACCAGTGCGTTCGCTGGGTCCCAGACTACCTTAAGGTGCGGATTCGGAATGAAGTCGAGAAGGCGCGCAGTTTCAGCGGCCGTGCCGATGTTGCAGGCGTGCTCATTTTCGAGACCGATGACGATGCCCTCTTTTTCGCCTAATCGCGCGAGCTGGCTGAGAGCTTCAACAATGGCTTCGTGGCAAAGGCCTGGTTTAACCGTGCGCCAGTAGGAGAAGACGCGGAGAATAGGCGCGTTGAAGAAATGAGCCACATCGAAGGCGTGTTCAGTCAGGCGCGATTGGTCTTCGAACGTATGCTTTGAGGCGAAGATATCGTGCTGAAAGCGGCTATCGGTTTCGGGCCCGTTCGGAAGAACGCACTTCAACAAAGGCGAGGCAATGGAAACGACCGAGAGGCCGGCTTGATCGAGCGCTTCTTTGGTGCGCTTCAACTCGTCGGCCGAGAGATCGAGAATATTCTTGCCATCGACTACGCGGAGTTCGGCGGCGGTCATGCCGATTTCCTGCATTACGGGAATGGCTATAGAGAGAATGGGCGAGAACTCGTCGGTGATGGCGGCAATGGGAATTTTCGGAGTGAAGGTAGGCATCTCTATACTTAATGTATGTTCTTCCGCCGTGAACGACCCAAAGTGGCCACTTTTTCAGAACGCGTGGAGTTATTGAAGAAGGCAGGATTCAACATCGAGGACCAATGGGATGGACGAGTGAGGATTGGCAAAAACGGCGTTGTGGCGCTCATCGGCGACGAATCGAAAAATCAGATAGGGATTGAGCGCGCCGGTATTGCCGTAGATTCGGAAATAGCGGTGCTGGCGAACCACGGTTATCAGATGTTTTGGGAAACGCCATCCGGGAAACGCTTGCCTGCCATGGCTGAGCAGTTGAGCGCGCTGCATCAGTTTGAGGACGATGTGAAAGAAGCGCTCGGGTTGACGAATCTGTATAACACCTCGTTGGGTACTACGAGCCGGAAGCATGTCTACGACCGGGTGACCGCGCGGGACAGCGGCCGCCAGCCAAAGCCGTGGGAGAAGAAGGCGAACCGGATCGTGCCGCCCGAGACCAAGGATTCGGTTCCGCAGTAAGGCAGTCGCAGGCATGACCGTCAATAAACTATGCACTCAGTCCTGGTCTATGTGCTTGCGTGGGCGGTGAATCTGCCGTTCGTGCAGCACGTTATAGAGGCGTGAATGCAACAGCTCCGCACAGTGGGTCACCAGAGGTATCCACGCTTGGCGTCGGGAGAAGGCCCCTCTAAGGGGAGCGCTAGACGGGTGCCCCTAACTCTTTAAGAAGCCGCAGCACCATTCGATGACCTGAAGGACTGTACAATTGTCGGAATCAGCATCGCTTCAGTCCTAAAATCACTTCATCGTCAAAGGAGACAGATAGATGCCAGCCTGGAAGGGAATAGTGGGTCGGGGATTCACTGCGGAAGCATTCGCAACATATGTGGGAGGTCTGTCTTTTGTCGCCTGGCGCCCGTCGTTCATAGTGCTGCACAATACAGCTGTCCCAACATTTGCGCAATGGCATTCTGTTCCAGGCGACCAGCGAATGCAGAACTTACAAAGCTACTATCGCGACACGCAGAACTGGTCGGGTGGGCCACATCTATTTATCGCAGACGATCTTATCTGGGTTTTCACTCCGCTGATTGTTCCAGGGGTACATTCGCCTTCTTGGAACAATGTGTCGTGGGGTGTGGAACTGGTCGGTGACTACTCGACTGAAGAAATGGTTCCTCAACTTCGGGCAAATGCGATCTCCGCACTGGCGACGCTCCATGGTGCGCTTGGGCTAGACCCGTTGACGCTTAGATTGCACCGCGAAGATCCCCTGACGACTCATCTTTGTCCTGGCGGCAATATCTCGAAAGCGGACTTTATCGCCGATCTCGTTACGGCACTCGGTCAAGCTTTTCCGGGAGAACATCCCAATATGGGATCTGTAGCGTAAACGAGCACGAATTCACTTTCGACGGGGTCGCCGCAAACCGATTGATTTCACGTTTGAGGTACTTGCTATGCCCTCTTTCCGTTTAAATCGTTGCGGTGCCTCAAGGACATCAACGGCGATTGCCGCTGTGACATCGACGATACTGTGTCCAGATCGACTCCGGCCACCCTGCATCAAACCACATCCAGATCTCTGTACTTTCGAGGGGTGCCGCAACATTTATCGCAGCTACTGTCTACTTCGGCTACCAACAGCTATCCCCGTTACGTCTTTGATCCATTGGCTGAAAGTTGAAACACGTGAATATACACTTGGTATGCCCTGACCGCACTGGCCAGCGGCCCAACTCGTAATGCCTTCTACGTATTCCATTTTATCTGGAGTCCTCATTATAAGTGGACCTCCGCTATCCCCATAGCAAGTATCGGCTACGGTGCTAGTTGCACAAACCATGGTGTCGGTGATTGGATCCGATGGGTAATTCACTTGACAGCGGGCATTAGGGTCAATAGTCAGAACAGTACCGAAAAGAAGGTCGCGGGTCCCAGTTGTATTGGGGCCTGTTTGTCCCCAGCCGCTGATCACCGCGTTGTGCGTAAAGGCAAACATCGCCGTTTGCGTACTCTGATCGGGAATCTTCGCGAAGGTTTGCACTTGAATTGGCGACGCAAGCCTCAGCAGAGCAACATCGCTGTCTTGGTGGAGTCCAACCAAGTTGTAGTTCGGATTGACGCAAATAGAACTTACGCCAACAAGCGTTCCGCTGCTTGAATTAGAGAGTGTCGGAGATCCGACGAACACCTGAACGTCTCCAGTCTGTATGAGTGCGGAGTCACGACAATTACTGTTAGCAGTGGCAGGTTGAGCTCCGCCCACGCAGTGGCCCGCAGTTAGCACCCAGTTTTGATCAATCACTGTGCCACCACAGTATTGGCCATAATAGGGGTCAGGATAGCCGGTTGAGATAAGCGCTGCCTGATAGGGGATTTGCCCTTGCTCCGCTGCCTTACCGTTGGTAATTTTCCCTTGTTTAGGCGGCCCCGGAGAGGCCATCTGTTGGAATACCGCCTCGCGTAATCGGATCTGTCGGGAAAATCTTTCGTACAGCTTCATAGCAACGTCTCGCTCCTCAGGCGTTTGAGAGTTTGCTATCGCCGCTGCGGCCTTTTGTTGTGAAGTCAGAAGTTCTAGAATCTGCGCATTTCGGTGGCCGGTACGATCAATAGGAGTGACGCTCTCAAGTCGCCGCGTCAACTTCCGAAGGTCGTCCGGGGACGAATGTTTTTCCGTCTTGACACAAGACAAACCAAACAGGCACCAGACTAACAGTCCCAAAAACGAGCGCGCCTGACTGCGGCCGGATGGCCCTGTGCGAAGCGGGCCGCTTGTTGTCTTCATTGGTTATCCTTAAAGATGTATATTGAAGTTAAATGCCTTTCAGCCGCATTTTGCAAGAAGCTAGCCGTCAGATCCTTAGCGTAGATCTCAAACAGTTTCGAAGCGAACTGGCTGCGAAAGCAATAGTATGGACAATTCGGCCGATCATGGCCATCGCAATTGTCTTGACGTCCGCCAGGGCGGCCGGCGGAAATCTCACCATTTCTGGAACGGTGGCTTATCAGCCACGGATGGGCTTGCCGCAGGGTACGATTCTCCATCTTAAGCTTAAAAAGAATCACGTTGACACTAACGAAACCAGCGAAGTAGTCCGAGAAAGCAAAATCGTTGTGAACCACAATCAAGTACCTATCCCCTTCTCCCTGGAAGTTGATCGGTCTCTAATTGATTCGGAGCAGGCATATGAACTGGAGGCACTGATCGAAATAAAGGAACGAGCTTGGTACAGTGGCGCAGTGGCCCTGGGAAAGAACCTTAAAACGGATGTCACGGATCTGAGCATGCTGATTGGTCCTGTGAAATAGATGCGGTCTTTGAATCTTATTTTGAGGTACTCTTGCTGCTGGTTATCTTATTCAAAGCCGCTTTGACCCCAAAATTAATTCCGAATGTGAATTGTGGGCACCATCCGTAGCAGGCGTTTCCAATGACCGGGGTTCCCGTCGGCCTAGAAGGCTGCTCAACTACAACTGCGCCAATATAGAATTGCACCAGTGGCGGCCCCCAACCAAGAGCCGCCAGAGGCTTGTGCAAGGGCTGACTTGCAAGTGGCAGTCCAATGACCACAGACGGTATCCATGAGAATCCGTTTGCCGAGATTTGGCGTTGTTGGACAGGTAATGAGTAAAGGTTCAACAATCCCACGAGCTTTTTCTTGTCGGTTTGTGCGGGGGTAAGCGCTCCTACAGTGCTGGATTGACTAAAGCTCAGTTGATTTACGTTGGTCACAGGAAATCCGAGGCTGACATCCCACCATGACGCTGCCTCGTTATGAAAAGCTTGCGGCGCACCTAATGAGCCATCGTTTGCTGACTTTTGCTGGGGCGGAGCGGTTGTAGTAATCGTGAATATTGCACTCGGCTCTGGAGAACCGCTTCCGGTGATCGTAACTGGCACGCTGCCTGCTGTGGCGATCTTGTCGGCGGTCACCGAAGCAGTTACCTGATTAGCGCTAAGTAAGGTACTTGGCAACGGGATTTTATTCAAATTAACAGTCGCCCCCGAAACAAATCCTGTCCCATTCACAGTGAGCGTGAACGCTCCGGAATTCACCATTACCGCTTGAGGGCTTAACGAGGAGATAACTATAGCCTTCGTTTTATTCGCATCGCTCATTTTTGCCGAACCACCCCCCTGAATCTGCATTGTCGGTGTAATCGTAATATCCGAAGTAGTAAAAGGGAAATTAATTTCCTTACCTCCCCAAACATTATTGTTGTTCTCGTCACTTGAGTCTTTGTTCTGCTGCGTCGCTTGCTGCTGTGAGAATAGAATTGAGGCGAGAGACGCCAAATTCTGTTGATTTTGGGGGACTGCTTTAACGGATTGAAAATCGTAATTCACGGTGTAGGTGGCTGTTCCTCGATTCAAATGAATGTAGACGAACCAGAACTTACCAACACCGTAAATTCGGGGTGCGGTTTGAAGATGGCCACGAGAGTAGATATACCAACGCTGATCTGGAGACGCAGGCGACTGGTCTCCTGTTCCCGACACGGGTTTCCATACGACAACGTGAATTATAAAAGTCGCCTTCTTCTTCAGAAATAGTTTGTTAAGTTTCGTGTTGGCGGGGGAACCTGAGAAGAGTCCGTTAAAAACGGGACTGTTACCGCCTCCGTTTATTAGCCCCTCTAGAAATAGTTCTGCGTTTCCGGGTGTAATGGAACCGTCCGTACGGTTGACGCCCAGGATCTTTGCCGACAAGGCATGTGGAGTCGGCTCATACAACCAATCGCAACTTGTTGTGGCCGTGTCAACGACATTACTGCCGCAATGTGTAGTCGCAGTGGTGGATTGCGAGTTCTGTTGAGGGTGGGCGAGTATGTGAATAGCGATTAGCCCGACAGTGGCTAGAAGTTTTCCCGTATGACTTAGCATTCTGGAAAATTATACCCGAAGATGCTTACAAAAGGTTAGAAAGAATTGAATTTTTACGACTTCCGGAATGAATAGGCCTTGTGTTCTCGAGTAACGGAGCAGAATATGGTGTAAGAATGTAAGATAGGCCACGCAGTGGCACTTGTGCTAGTGTAAGATCACGCTATCGAACTAAGACCTTGATTGCCTGCGCAAGGTGCCGGCCGATCTACGGAGCTCGTCCTCATCCGCCTGATTTCGATTCATCGCTCCGGCCGTAGCGCTGCCCTATGCTGTTAACCTGATCCGTGTCGCGTGAGATACCTATCGCCAGGTAACTTGACAAGCACGAAATGGACAGCCTGACGCCGGTGTCTATACACTTTTGCAGCCGCTCTGGCGGCGGGATTTCTGCCCGCGCGCAGAGCTTCGCGCATGGACCCGATGAACGCTCTTCGAGAAGAATAGGTCAACAGCACGTGAAATCGACGTTTTTCTTCTTGCTATTTTTTGCCAAAGTTTTGCAAGCCGACGGGAGCGCCGCAGCCGAGTTGCTTGGGAAGGCATCGAGGATTGGCGATCTTAAGACGTTGCAAAGCCTTCTTTCGTCGGGCATTAATCCAGACTTAGCTGATCGGTATGGGCATACACCTATCTACTATGCAGCGTCGTTTAACCAGACCGAAGCAGTTGAGCTATTGCTGGCCTGCCATGCAGATCCGAACACCCATGTGGGTACCCATAAAGACATCTCCCAATCGCCGGCAACTCCACTTCAATATGCAGCCGAGTTGGGAAATCGACGCACTGCTTCACTATTGATCGCAGCAGGAGCGCGCATCAACGAAAAAGGGCCGACAGGACGGACTGCTTTGCATTATGCGAACGGTCACTTGGACCTTCTTCAACTGTTAATCGATAAGGGCGCCGATGTAAATGCGCGTGATGAAGAGGGTGCCAGCCCGTTGGACGACGCCGCCTGGTTTGGATCCCTTGATACGGTCGCTATTCTGCTGGCGCACGGCGCTCGGCTTAATGAAACTGAGCCGAAAACGGGCGCGACTCCAATCAACGAAGCTGCCTACAAAGGCCGCGCGAGGCTTGTCCAATATATGCTTCAATTCAATCCGGATCTTGGAATTCGCGATAAACAGGGCCGCAGAGCGTTAGAAAATGCAATACGAATGGGAAAAGAAGATTCCGCTCTGTTATTGCTCGCAGCAGAAGAAAAAGATCATGAGCCGCCTCAGTTCTTCGAGACTGCGATGGAAGCTGCAGTTAGAAAAGATGAGTCAGCGCTGGTAGAGGCTCTTCTTAGACACGGGGTCTCTGCAAACAGCGCCTTGCTATCGGGCTCCACGCCTCTCGACGTGGGCGCTTCCGCAGCGGCAATCAAGGTTGTGCGCATCCTTTTGAATAGCGGCGCCGATCCAAACGTAAGCGGTCGGAATGGCACTACTCCTTTGGAGGATGCTTCTCTCAAGGGGTTTGAATCAATCGTCACGGTGCTGCTCGATCACGGTGCTCAGGTGGACCAATTAAATAGCGGGTCGGGTACTACGGCTCTTTATGCAGCGGCCTCTTTTGGCAAGCTCGCGGTCGTAAAGCAGCTGCTGAAACGGGGAGCCAATCCAAACCTGTGCGGCAGGAATCACAAGAGTCCTTACGTGGGGGCTTTGGAGAACGGATTCAGCGAGGTGGCAACCGAAATCCAAAATCATGGCGGCGGGAAAAGGTGTGTGCCCTAACTAGCCTTTTGCTGACGATTTGGAGAGCTATTGCGAGATTACTATCGTGCTATTTTCAACCGGCTCGCGTCAAGGTTAAAGATACCGCAACTTGTGGGAAAAGCGGATAGCAGGGTCGTTTCCATGCCAAAGAATCAAAAGACCTCCGCAGCGGAATAGCTGCCTGAATCGCGAGACATAGCGTCGCTACAGCAGGCGGCTCGTAGCTGCCACGGCTGTGAGTTGTATCGGCATGCCACGCAGACAGTGTTTGGAGAAGGTCCGCCGAACGCCAACATAGTCATGGTTGGCGAACAGCCAGGCGATGAAGAGGATTTGAAGGGTCACCCCTTCGTTGGGCAGGCGGGAAGGCTGCTCAACAGGGCCATGCATGAAGCTGGCCTCGACCGCGAAAGGATTTATGTCACCAACGCGGTGAAGCATTTCAAGTTTATTGAACGCGGTAAGCGCCGTATCCACGCTAAACCCACGGTGATCGAAATATCAGCGTGCCGCCCATGGCTCGAAGCTGAACTTGCCGCACTTGAGCCGGAACTACTGGTGTGTTTGGGAGCGACGGCCGCCCAGTCGCTTATGGGACGCGATTTCCGGATCACCGTCGATCGTGCGAAGTTCTTTCCTCATCCTTGGGTGAAACAACTCGTGGCGACAGTTCACCCCTCTGCCATCTTGCGCGCCGCAGATCGCCTCGACGAAGAATACGCGTTGTTTGTTCGCGATCTCCAGGTCATTGCGGCGCGCGTGCATGAATTGAACAGCGTGGATCGTTCCCAAAAATCCAGTTAACTCACTTGCGCAAACACTAGATGTTCATTCTGTTGATAGCTATACCATCCAAACAATTTCGTGCCAGACACGCGCGGTTGACGACAAACTGATGGCGAAGTACCAGGTGGAATTCGACGCTCTGTTGACGAAATTCGATACCGACATCGATCTTTGGAACGGCTATGCAGCCAAGTTGCCAAGCGGAACCCAAAAAGAACTCATTGAGAACTCAAGAACCATTACACGGGCAACCAAACCGATTTTCAGCGAGCTTTATAAGATCAATTTGAAGATCACTAAGGATAAGAAGGCAGTAAATTGAAATCGGCGGTTTAAAAGTGAACGGTTGGTTGAAGCGCAGATGACGAGGAAGAAAAGGCGCCGCGGCTAGGCTATTAACCCAGCGAAAATTTGCCGACACGGAATTCCGGCGACGCTGGTCTGATGAGCATGAGCCCTGTCAATAACTGGAATCCGGGTAGCGGATCCATAGGAATACCGGCGATCCGAGCAGTGCGCAAAAGCTCATTTGGCAAGCGCGTGAGCCAAGTGCTGGTCTCTGTGGTGACGCCAGCTCTGATTCTTGTTATGACCTCGTATCCAGCCTTCAGTCAAACAGAATCCATACTTGATCCGGTCGTTCCTTCGGACGGCCCGGTTCAAGCCCTCCCGCTCGAAGCGCTCAGTTATACTACCGCCAATGGTACGGGCATTACGTCAGCCCCCGACGATCCCCAGGATCCTAGTCAATCAGAATCACGAGGGCTGGTGCGCCGAGGCTTGACACGAACTTTGCGAGATCAGGGGGAGCTTTACCGCGCCCCGTTTCGGCGCTCTAATCTTAAATGGGAAGCGATGGTGCTGGCAGGAACGGGAGCGCTACTAGCCACAGATCGGCACATTGAGAGACACCTTCCGGGCGGGAACGTAGATGTTTATGGAAACTTTTCGAATATCGCTCTGGGGGGCACCGCTGCCACTGTCGCCCTTGCCTGGGGCTATGGGATAAAGACTCATAATGAACATCTGAAGGAAATGGGAACAATCGGAGTGGAAGCCCTGGTGAACACTTTCCTGGTTTACACGCCAATGCAATTCATCGCGGGACGCCAGCGCCCAGGGGAGGGCAATGGTTATGGGGATTTCGCGACTCACCACAATATAGACACATCGTTCCCTGCCGGCCACCCAATGTTTACTATTACAATGGCTAGCGTGGTGGCCCATGAATATCCTAAGCCCTGGGTGCAGGCGCTAGCGTATGGCGCATCGGCGGCTGTCATGGGCGGACGCTTTCTGGGCCGCGACCACTGGGCTTCGGATGTATTCGTGGGCTCAGCACTCGGCTACTTCATTGGCGCGCATATCTTCCATTCACACTGCAATCCGAAATTCAGCGAAGCTTGCCACGGCCATCCTTAGAATGATCCAACTCTTTTATGGGATGAAAAGGAGCACGAACGCGTGAGCACGGAAGTTGGCGAAGACCTTCTAGAGGCCTATCGGCAGCAGGGCTTTGTGTTTCCTCTACCCGCGCTCTCCCATTCGGAAACCGCCACCCTACGGACGAAATTGGAAGAGTTGGAGGCGCAGCACGGCGGAAGGCTACCTGCTCATATCAACCGAAAGCCGCATCTGCTCGTAACCTGGCTGAACGAACTGATCCGCCACCCGAGGATTCTCGATCCAGTGGAAAAGATCCTGGGGCCCGATATTCTGTGTTGGGGATCTGGGTTCTTCATCAAGAACCCGCATGACAAGGCGCGTGTCACCTGGCATCAGGATTCGACTTATTGGGGACTGTCGTCGCCAGCCGTTGCGACAGCGTGGGTCGCGTTCACACCGAGCAATACCGCAAACGGATGCATGCGCGTCGTGCCGGGGACACACATGCTGCGGCAACTTCCGCATAAAGATACGTTTGCACCGGACAATCTGTTGAGCCGCGGTCAGGAAATCGCCGTCGAAGTCGACAACTCGAGGGCGGTGGACATAGTGCTTGAGCCGGGCCAGATGTCGCTGCACCACGTGCTGCTGGTACACGGCTCGGAGCCCAATAACAGCCACTGGCGACGCGTGGGCTTTGCCATCCGCTATCTGCCAACACATGTAAAGCAGCTCACCGGGGTGGTCGATAGCGCTACTTTGGTGCGCGGTTCCGACCGCCATCGCCATTTTCTGCCGGAGCCGGTCCCGCAGTCGGACTTTCACCCAGAAGCGCTGGCTTTTCACGCCAGAATGCTGGCGGCCAACGACCAAATCCTTTACAGGGGAACACCGGCGAAGCGAGGCGGGGATGCCGCCGCCGACGCGCCCGCCACAAAGTAACCAGTGGCGAGCCGCAGCCGGTGGGTCCCGATCTCGTTCCTGTTTGCCGGCGGAATGATCAATTACATGGATCGCTCGGCGCTATCGGTGGCGGCGCCGCTCGTGATGAAAGATCTGCGGCTTGATGCGGCTCAGCTGGGAATCATCTTCAGCAGTTTCTTCGCGGGGTACGCCTTATTCGCACTTATCGGCGGCTATGCTTCCGACTTGTTCGGTCCTAAGCGCGTGTTTGCACTTTCGATGAGCATGTGGTCGGTCTTCTGTGGTTTGACGGCTGCCGCTGTAGGGTTCGCGTCCTTGCTGGTGGTACGTGTCCTATTCGGCTGCGGCGAAGGTCCCTTTGGCGCTGCGGCAAACAAGATGGTTAGCAACTGGTTTCCGCCGCGTCAGATGGCTACCGCGATAGGCATCGCGAATGCCGGAACGCCGATAGGTGGCGCTCTTGCCGGCACCGTGGCAGGATGGCTCGCCGTGCGTTATGGCTGGCGCACGTCCTTTATCGTACTCGCGACGATCGGTCTTCTTTGGACGCTTTGTTGGGCCGTGGCCGTTACCGACAAGCCTGCCGTGGAGCAAGAGCAGCGCGATCTGGAAGGCCCCAAAAAAGGAGCAGCAACATTTGGCGGGGCAGCGCGAAAGCCAGCCGCCGTTATCGTTCTATCTTCGGCAGACGACGGTGATCGCAACCGGCATTTCATTCTTCAGCTACGCCTATGTGCTCTACTTTTTTCTGAGCTGGTTTCCGAGTTATCTCACGATGTCGCGACACCTGGACGTAAGCCGCATGAGCCTGTTGAACACGATTCCTTGGATTCTCGATACATTTGGGCTGCTGCTCAGCGGAGTGGTTTGCGATCTTCTGGCTCTCATATGCCCTGATCTTTTGACCGCCCGCAAGTTCGTGCTGGTCGTCTGCTTGCTGCTGGCCGCGACTTGCGTGAGCCTGACAGGGCTGGTGTCGAGTCTCTCGTGGGCAGTAGCACTCATGGCGGTGACGATCTTCTGCGTCTATCTGACGGGCGCAACCTATTGGGCGATTATCCAGGATGTGGTGAGTGCTGAACACGTAGGTGCGGCCAGCGGTTTTGTGCATCTGATCGCAAATTGCGCCGGCATCGTTGGACCCGCAGTAACCGGTTTCATTGTTCAGGCAACCGGGGCGTTCACGAGCGCGTTCCTGCTGGCCGGCGGGGTCGCTCTTCTCGGAGCGGTGGCCGTAGCCGTTTTCGTAAGGCGCGCCTGACTTCGAGGCTGTCTCGTATAGTGAGAAGGCTGAGGAGAGGCATTGAAAACCTTTAAGTCTATTTTTGTGACGGTCTTGATTATAACGACCATCGCTGTTGGCGTGAAGCTCTCATCGTTTCGGCTTGTGGCTCAAGGATCGCAGCCTGCGGCAAGCGCCGAGAACACACTACTTAAATCTTTCTCGGAAATCGGACCCATCGACGCACACACCCACATTTACAAGGATGATGCGGAACTCTCCGCACTAATCGAGCACTTGAATCTGCGGACGGTGAACATTTGCGTAATAGACGATCGCGACCCCGACTACAAGGGCCTTGAGCCGCAACGCAGCGAGGTTCTCAAAGTCCGGCAAAATACTCTTGGCCGTGCTGCTTTCGCCACTACGTTCGATCCCTATGGGTTCGAGCAGCCGGGCTTCAGCGCGCACGCCATTCGGCAGCTCAACGATGATTTCGCCCATGGCGCCGTGGCGGTCAAGATCTATAAAGTGATGGGCATGGAGATGAAGAACAAAGCCGGGAAGTGGGTCATGGCCGACGATCCGGCGTTTGAGCCTATCTATCGAGACATTGCCGCGCATAACCGCACGCTGATAGCGCATCTAGCGGAACCGAACTCCTGCTGGGAGGCGCCCAATCCGGCCAGCCCCGATACCTCTTATTACAAGGAGCACCCGGGCGAATACGCCTATGCGCATCCCGACTGGCCCCGGAAGGACGCCATCCTGGCGGTACGTGATCACCTCCTGGAACAAAACCCCAAGTTGCGGGTCATAGGCGCACATCTGGGCAGCATGGAGACTAACGTGGATGACATCGCGCGCCGCTTTGAGCGCTACCCGAATTTCGCCGTCGATATGGCGGCTCGCATTCCGTATTTCATGCTGCAACCGCGGAATAAGGTGCGCGCATTCCTGCTTAAGTACCAAAACCGCGTGCTCTACGCGACGGACCTGGTGGTGCTTCCCCGGTCCAAAACGGAGGAGAGTCTCGCCGAGTTTCGCAGCACCTATGCGCGCGATTGGAAGTTTTTCTCCACTGACCAGAGTGTGCAGTACATGGGCCACAGCTACCAGGGGTTGGGGCTGCCTCGACCGGTCCTGCGCAAGCTGTTTCACGATAACGCGGTGCGTTGGTTTCCGGGGCTTATTAATGGGTCGAAGTGAGTTTCCGGGCAGTAGCCGACCCCTTATTGGGAGGGGTCTTTTCCGCGCGTGGCCTGGACGCCCTTCATGATTGCAAGGCCCAGGAGTACGAATACACCTACCGCGATCCAGTGCGGGGCAATATGCAGTATCAAAGCTCCGTAGATTAGGCCACCCAGGAGTACAAGGAAGCCGAGAATGTAGATACCGAACGACATCAGCGTTTGTTTAGACGCCTACGCATCCGTTTTGTTTCTCGTGCTCTTGAACACTCCGCATGCTCTTTTGGCGACAGAGTACTACAACCCGAAGAAGCTGTGCCAAATGTGTGCGAATTGTCGTCCCATTGTTAGGAAGACGATGCTAATCATCCGACAGGCACATGGTTGGTTGACGGAGTGATCAAAATGAGCCGTCTACCAAAGTCCCGCCAAGACTCTCAACTTTTGGGTATCATTACGGGGGTAGTCAGTGTTGCGGCGCTGTACTTCGGGCGTGTCGTTTTTATTCCGTTCGCTCTGGCGCTGCTGTTCTCGCTGATTTTAACTCCCATCGTGAGCGGCCTGGAGAAGATCAAGCTTCCACGCCTGGCAGCGATCTTCATTGTGGTTGTCACGCTGGTGGGCGTAACAGGAGCAATCGGTTGGGTGACGTCTCAACAGTTCGTCGACTTATCCGATCAACTTCCTCTCTACAAGCAAAGGCTGGAGCAGAAGATCCATTTTGGCCGCGGCGTCCAGAGCCAACGATTCACCAAGCTTAGCAACACGGTGAAAGAGTTGGGGAATGAGTTAGCCGCGACCGTTCCCGGATCGTCGACGGAGCAGAAGAAAAGGACCGCTTTACCGAGTCTAGGGTAGTCGGCAGGGCGCCCGATGTCGGTTACTGTGGTTCCGCCGGCAAATCCGTTAGGATCGATCGAGTTCCTCTTCGGCCCGCTCGCTAATGTCGCTGTGGTTGCCGTTTTCACTATCTTCATACTGGTAGGCCGCGAGGATCTTCGGGATCGCTTCATTAAGTTAGCGGGCGGACGGCGATTGAACACCATGACGCGCGCCATGGACGAGACGACACAGCGGATCAATCGATATCTGCTGCTGCAATTGGTGGTCAACTCCATTTATGGCCTTGTGATAGGGCTGGCACTGTATTTTCTGGGTATTCCAAATGCCGCCCTTTGGGGTATGACGGCGACAGTTTTGCGTTTCCTGCCTTATGTTGGACCGCCGCTGGCCGCGCTCATGCCGATTCTACTCTCGCTAGCCGTGTTTCCCGGTTGGCTGCATGCCCTAGCTACCATCAGCCTCTATCTGATTCTGGAACTGGTGGTGGCAAATTTAATCGAACCCGTAGTGTATGGAGCGCATGTTGGCTTGTCACCGCTGGCGATCTTAGTTTCGGCAGTGTTCTGGACACTCATCTGGGGCTTTCCGGGACTGCTCCTATCTACGCCATTAACAGTTTGCCTGGTTGTTATCGGCCGTTACTCGCCGAACCTTGCCTTTCTCAACATACTCTTGGGGGATGAGCCGGTGCTAGCGCCGCACGCTCAGTACTACCAGCGCCTTTTGGCAACCGATCAAAACGAGGCGCGACAGGTTTTGGAAAGATACAGGAAAGAGCACTCGCTGGAAGAAACGTATAGCCGCGTACTGCTGTCGGCGCTGAGTCTTGCCGAACAAGATAGGCATCGTAATGAACTCGACGAGGATTCTCAAGCCTTTATCTACCAAAGTACGCGCGAGTTGATTGAAGAACTGGGAGACTCCGAGGAAAGCGAAAGTTCCACGAACTCCGGGACAGATCAATCGATGAATCGGGCGACGGGAGCCAGGGTCTTATGTTTAGCGGCGAGGGATGAGGCCGACGAAGTCACCGGGATGGCGATGTGTCAGTTATTAGAGCGGGAGGGCTTTGACGCCCGAAGCTGGCCTGTCTCTCCGGCAGCAGAGGTACTACTCCAAGTGGCGGAGTTTAAACCGGCTGTGGTGTGCATATCGGCACTTCCCCCGTTTGCCATAGAACACGCCAGGGCGCTTTACGGAAAACTGCGCGACCGCTTTGCGGAAACCGATATCATCGTGTGTTTTTGGCAAACAGAAGGAGATAGCCAAAAGGTGGCCGCCCGATTCAAACTCAAGGGCCGCGATCAGGTAATAACAACGCTGCCGGACGTAATCAACCGCCTCCGAGAGTCCTCGCAAGAACGGGCTGTGGCCGAGTCGAGCCGAAAATTAACTCACTTTCCACTTCCGGCAGAGGACGATTTCGGAAATTCGGAAATTGATCTTTCATCCGCCCGGCCCAGGGCCGTTTCTTAACAAAAACTGTAGTTTGGATTGAAGAAATTTCATATCCGAAACCTTTCCTTACGCGCGCCGATCATGTAGTTCAGGTGATGCTAATCCATGTCTAATGCGGTTGTAGAGAAACTCCCGCCGCCAACGGCGAAACCACAACGCTTCCGCTGGCGGTTTCTGTTGCTAAGCGCAGTTGCTGTGGCAGCGCTTGTCTACGCCATTTTGCTGACGACACACTGGCCTTTCACGGAAGCGGCGCTCATTCAGACGCTACAGGGAAGATCTCTCCGCAAAGTAACGATCGAGCAGTTTCATCGCACTTATTTTCCGCCCGGTTGTGTTGCGGAAGGCATTCGCTTTCTACGCATCAAGCACCCCGAGAAACCGGCGCTGTTGACCATTCAGAAGCTGGTTATGGAAGATAATTATCCGGCATTACTGCTGTTGCAGCGCCGCCTTTCGACGGTAACAGTAGTTGGATTGCATTTGGTTGTTCCCGCAAAGGAGCCGGCGGGTGAGCCCAGCCCGGTAATGCCCCTGACATACACGGATTCCCGCAATCCTTTAAGAATCGCGATTATCACCGCCGATGGCGCGGTACTGGATTTTCTGCCTCAAACAGGAACCCAGCCACTCCGCCTGAATGTCAAGAAGCTTTCTTTGTACGATGTGGGCGGCCAAACGCCGCTTTCTTACCGCACCGAGCTTTACAATCCTGAACCGTCGGGCGAAATCAGCTCGACCGGAACGTGGGGACCATGGGATCCATCGCATCCTGAAAGCACCCCGGTGAAGGGAGAATACAGCTACCAAAACGTAAAACTTTCCTCATTGCCGGGACTGAGCGGAGCACTGGAATCGCGCGGCAATTTCAACGGCAGGCTCGACCAAATCAATGTAAGCGGCCAAGCGAGCGTATCGAACTTCCGCATCAGCGGCGCAAGCCATAGCCGCCGATTAATGGCCAACTATCAAGCTGTGGTGGATGGAACTAAGGGCGATGTATTTCTAAATCGAATACTGGCGTCTTTCAACAAAACGGCTCTTCTTTTTAGTGGATCCGTAGCCGGTAAAGAGGGTCAGGCGGGTAAGACGGTAGAGTTGGCAGTAACCTCGGAGCGGGCGCGTTTGGAAGATATTCTCAATTTGTTCATTGCCGCAGATCATCCGGCGATGACCGGCAACGTCACGCTGCATGGCCGTATGAATCTCATCCCGGGTGGAGCGCCCTTCGTTCAAAGGATCATGTTGACGGGAGGCTTCGGAGTGGACGAGGGCCTCTTCAGCGATAAGGAAACGGAACGGGAATTGGCGAAGCTCAGTGTGAGCGCCATTAAGGGCGATAAGGAAGAAGATCGTGAAGATCCCCAGGCCGTTCTTTCGGATATAAAGGGCCAAGTCGCGGCGGCGCAAGGTGTGGCGCATCTCACTGGCTTGAGTTTCGGCGTTCCTGGCGCGCACGCGACGCTGGATGGTACGTTCAATTTGAACAGCTACCGATCGGACATGCACGGAAAGCTGATCACAAACGGCGAGATTTCAGATACCGCCACCGGAGTAAAATCACTACTGCTGAAGGCGCTCACTCCGTTTTTCAAACGGAAGAAGCACGCCA
>CAVQZK010000030.1:0-29265 GCA_963718465.1 Bryobacterales bacterium
AACATCAACGCCGTTCTTTCGGAGGAGTTCGATGCGATCATTACGAACGCGGCGGGATGCGGTTCGACACTGAAGGAGTATGACCATCTTCTGAAAGACGATCCGGAATATAACGACCTTGCCGCAAGATTCAAAAGCAAGGTGCGCGATGCGACTGAATTCTTGGCGGCTTTGGATCTGAATCAGCAAATGGGCCGGTTGGAAGCGGTGGTGACTTACCAGGATTCCTGCCACTTGGCGCATGGACAGCAGATTCGGGACGCGCCAAGGAGATTGCTGAAGTCGATCCCTGGCGTTGAGTATCGCGAGATGGCGCAAGCGGATTCGTGTTGCGGCAGCGCGGGGATTTACAACGTGGTGCACAACGACATGGCAATGCAGATCCTGGAGCGCAAGATGGAGGCGGTACTGGGAACGGGTGCGTCGCTGGTAGCAACGGCAAATCCGGGCTGCATGCTGCAACTAGCAGGCGGAATGCGGCTGTTCGGAAAAGGCGGACAGCGGGCGGTGCATGTGATTGAAGTTTTGGACGAGTCGTACCAGAACTACATGATGGCGCTGGTGCGCAAGAAGAAAAAGAAGTATACGCAGGTCTAGGAGAACGGCTTCGGACGCAGAGGGAGATCAACCTGACCCGCTGACCCACAGGCCGCTAAGGAAGGCGGCGCATTGCCATCGGCCTTGCGCCCTGCTCCTGTCCGTCATTGTGCTGACGGCTCTTCCTCTGGCGGCCCGGACAAAAAACGGGGATGAGTATCTGAAAGAAGGTGCGATGGCTGAATTTTGCCCCTCTCGCTCGAGTTATTGATTGTCGCCGATCCGTACGCGGAGACCGCTGCGGGTGCGGCTAGATGTTGGGTTCGATACCGGCTTTTCACCGGCAACCTGAGGCTCCGGCGGACGCATGCTGTGATATTGCGGCTTGGGGAGACTATCGAGAAACACTTCCGATTTGCCCGACATATTGAATCCAAAGAGTTCCATGCCCATATAAGTAAGCCCAAAATGCGTGGAGTATGGTTGTTCGACCCGAATCGGCGGCAAAGGGGCTAGCTTGATAGTTGTGCACGAATCGACCGCGACCGGCTCCAAGTCGATCACCGAATTCGTATCGACGGCCGTCCAGAACAGCGATCGCGGCCCCCTGATGATCCGGCAACGCTTTATTACGCTTCAACTGGTCATAGATATGGTGAATGCCCTGTCACAAACCGCCGGCATCGACCAGAGCGCTTATGCGCCCGCTGCTGTTGACGCTGCACAGCGACTGTCAGAGCCACTGGCGGAAGAAGCTGGAATGCGCAGTCAGTTCCAAAGCATTGAGGCTGCCCATGCGAGCCCAGAACAGCGCTGCGACGGATTTGAGAACCACCGAGGCGGGATGCGCGGTTGCGTGCGCCGGTCCACCACGCCGGCAACGACAGTGCCTGAAAACTCACTGGCAGAAGCCTACCTCGCCGCCAGCGACCCCAAGAAAACACTGCAAACTGCCCGCGCAGCGTTATACCTCTCAGAACACCCGGAATGTCAGTACGCTTGGGGCCAAGCCGATGGTCTGCATTTCTGCGGGCTGGCGCATCTGCGTCAGGGCGAAACTGAGCTAGCCAGACAACGGCTGACCGCCGCGCTTGACATTCAGGAGCGGCTGGGACACGGGCGGATTGCGGAAACGCGCCGGGCGCTAGAGGAACTCGGAGGAAGCAGCCGCTCTACGAACGCGTAACTGCGGCGATTTAGGCAACCGTGCTTTGCCATTGATACTTTGGCAACATGACGACTCTTCTGGAAAAGCGCTTGAACGGGTCGGCGTACTTCCGGAGGACGAACAGGATTCCATCGCGTCGCAAATGCCCGAATCGGTAGCGGGCAAAGAGGCTTGGAAGAAGCGGTTCGCAGGAAAGCGAGACGTGCTGCGGCGTCTTGCACAAGAGGCCCTTGAAGAAGATGTCCGCAGTGAGACGCGTCCGCTGAACGATTTTGCTTTGATTGGATCACGGACGGCCCGGCGGTTCTGGCAGCTCTCTTCCGCTGCGTGATTCGAGGACGTTTGTGAGTTTTGTGCAAGCCCGCACGACCAATGTCGTCAGGGTTAGTTTCGTCCTGCTGAAAACACTGCTATCAAAGTGTTGAATCTGTCGGACTCGTCAAATAAATAGAGCATCGCCGGCATTAGAAAATATCTCTATCTTCGCTGAAGGCACCTTTTAAAAGAAAAGGCGTACCGATCCACATTGTGGATCAGCACGCCCGAGTGTCCCCAACAAATGAAAGTCTTAACGATGTCCACCGCCGCCGCTGCTGTGGCCAGAGAAGCCGCCGTGAACGGCGCCGCCGTAAGAATGAACGTATCCGCCGCCGTAGTAACCGCGTCCGCCCCGGTTGTAGCCGAAACCACCGCGGTAGCCGCCCCAATAGCCGCGTCCAAAGAACAATGAGAATGATGGACCCCAGTAAGGATAGCCGTATCCATAACCGTAACCGTAATACGGATACGGGTAAGCGCCGTAGTAAGCGGGCGGAGGGGCCACTGAAGCATAGGGTCCCGGTGCGTAGCCGTAATTTCCGCCACCAGCAGGCTGATTGTAAGCAGGCCGGTCATATTCGCCGGGTTCTACATAACGGAATGCCTGTGGCGAATGCTCGGTAGACATGGTGATGGGAGCTTCAAGCCGGAACGTTAGGATCTGTTCTGGATAGATCACGCTCGGATGACCACGCGTTACTAATACTCCGATGATGCCGGCCGCGGCACCTGCACCTGCGCCGATGGCTGCTCCTCTGCCCCAGTCGGCGGCTGCGCCCACGGCTGCTCCGAGTGCCGTGGTTCCTGCGATAGTGCCGGTATCCTGGCCTACGGAGGTTGGACCTTTGCGGCTGATCAATGAGGAACGAATCGGTATTTGTTGTCCGTCAACAAGCGCCAAATCGGTCAATTGAATTCCGAGCCTGGCCACGCCCGTTACGTGACCGGCTTTCACAGCTTCGGTAACGCGTCCGCCAATCGTTTGACCAGGCTCCGCGATCACAACACCGTTTACGACCAACGGCTGCACCAAAGACGCCGAGAAAGCATCGCCCACCTGATTCTTATCTGAAGACAAAAGCTGATTCACGCGAACAGTGATATAAGTTCCCGCAGGCACACTAAGGCTCGCCGGAACTGGCGGCTGCTGCTGGTAGACGGGCTGTTGCGGATAGCCTTGTTGATTCCCGTAAGCAGGCTGATTTGGATAGCCCTGCTGGTTTCCATAAGGCTGCTGATTGGGCGGACCCGGCTGCTGGATAGGAGGTGGCGGCTGTGGCTGCTGGCCCTGATCGTTCGGCTGGCCGCTCTGCGCCTGATTTGCCGCATAGCCGGGATTTGCTTGGCCTTGAGCGCCTGCATCGCCAACCCGCTTCCAGCCGCCGCTTGAAAGGGCGGGCGGTTGTACATCGGGAGCGTTGCTGGGCGGTGGTGGGATTTGCGCGTTATCCGGCGGATTTTGGGCAAAGGCCAAAGTGGAAACTGCGAGTGTCGCTATCGAGAGATAACGAAAAATTGTAGCTGGCATGAGAACCCTCATAACTTTTGACGCTAGACCTATAGGCAAGTGTTGCGCCATTCGGTAAATCTTGCGCCTTCTTACAGTTAAGAGGATTCCGCTCGCTTTGTTACGGCTTTGTTGCACCGTGAGTGGTGCTTTTGGGCCAGCCACTACTCCAAGCGTCGGCGAAGATAGTCAATGCACGATTTAACGGCTAGGGCTAATACGATGATTACGGCAATTGCCAGCGCCGTGCCTTTGAGGGTCGCGATGGCAAAACCAATCAGCACGGCATATAAAAGGAATGCCGTTTTGGCTCCGATTATCGTCTTCGGCGGGTTGCTCATTGCGAAGGCATATTGTAGGCAAACGTGAATGCCAGGCGTACCTGGTAGCCCTTGAAATCGTCGGGCAGCGGCGGAAGCGGGTTCGACATGCTCAAGCCTGCAATGGCCGCCTGATCTAACGGGTCGAGACCGGAGGATTCCGCAGTTACTACTTTCGGGATGCTGCCATCGCGGTTAATGATGAACTCAACTACGGTACGGCCGTGAATGGTTCCC
Source organism: Bryobacterales bacterium (assembly GCA_963718465.1). Classification (GTDB taxonomy): domain Bacteria; phylum Acidobacteriota; class Terriglobia; order Bryobacterales; family Bryobacteraceae; genus Bog-105. Next base: position 4,088 of record CAVQZK010000030.1, read on the forward strand.
AAGCGGGCGCTCTCGGGAATAACGTGGCGCCAATTGGCGCGGACAATGGCAAGAATCCGGGTCAGATACGGCTTGAAGTCAGCGCCTTGCGGATCGCTCTTCAACGCGATTGCGGAGTGCTGGGTACTCGTTTGCCCGATTGTGCCGGGCGAAGGAGCATGCGGCTGTGTTTGATTGTCGTCGGTAATGGAGGTTTGATCGCCTGTTCCGCGGGTTAGCTGATTTACCGCCGATTGTACGGTCGCCTTTGGAGGCGTGATTTTTGGATGCAGCGGCAGCGGCGGAGCTTCAGTGCCGACGGTCTCGAAAGGACTCGGGTTGCCAGTGGGCGGCGCGGGCGCTGCTGGTAAACCGTTAGCCGTCCCCTGCGTCAATGGCGCTGGAGTTTGCGTGGGAGCTACGTTTGGGGCGTCAGGCAAAATCTTGGGAGCGTCTTTCGCGATCAGGGGCGCTGCAGTTTGTTTAGGTAATTCAAAATGCTTCACCGAGGGGTTGGGCGAAGCGTGTTGCGCCGTTCGCTCGGCTTGCTGGGCGGTCAGGGATGCGAGATCAATCTGCTTCGTCACCTTATCACGGTTTCGAGCCTTCTGCGTGATGACGTCGGGCGGCAGATAAAGTGGCGTGCGATGTTCGACGACCCGGCGCGAACGCTCTTCCTGTTGCACCAAGCTGGGTAACTGGACGGCCATGGCAAAAAGCAGCGCATGGATCAATACGGAACCGGCCGCTGTTGCCGCCCAGCGTTTCCCTTGGCCCTGGGGAGCAGTTGCCAATTCCAGATGAAGAGGGTAATCGGACGGAGGCAAGTCCTTTGCAGGTTTACGCTGCAGGGCCAGATCACTCAATGATAAAGGAGCTAGTGCCATTCCCGTGGAAGATGTAACGACGTTCTAACAGAGCGGAAGGTTGCTCGTACAGGCCGTTGGCGAATCAACGGCGCGAGCGAAGCGTTTTGGCAACTAAGTCCCCGTGTTCCTTGATTTTAGCAAGAATTGCTTCCGCCACGCGGAGCGCTTTTGCTCCTTGCCAGCCATCTACTTTTGCGGGAGTTCGGGTTCGCACAGCATGGCAAAATGCTTCGAGTTCCAGTTTCAGCGGCTCGGCTTTCTGAATCGCGAGTTGCTCGAAGCCTATTTTCGGCAGCGGACCGGGATCGCCCTTTTCCACGGCGAAACGAGTTGCGTCCTGCCGGTGGTAATCGAGTGATATGTACTCGCCAGGCTGGAAAAGCCGCAACTTGCGCACTTGCTCGACTGAAATGCGGCTGGCCGTTAAGTTGGCGATGCAGCCGGTAGGGAACGAGAGACGGACGTTTGCAATATCCACCTTTTGCGAGAGCACCGAAATGCCCGCCGCTCTGATCTCTTGAGGCATTGCCTGGGTGAAGCTCAGCACGATATCGAGATCGTGAATCATGAGATCGAGCACGACGTCCACATCCAGGCTGCGCGGCGTGAAGACGCTTAACCGGTGTACTTCGAAAAACAACGGCACCGTCAAAGCGCGCGCGGCAGCGCTGACGGCCGGGTTGAATCGCTCTAAATGGCCGACTTGCAGAATACGGTCGCGGTCGTGCGCCAGTTGCGCCAGCCGTTCCCCTAAAGCAGCGGTGTGCGCAATGGGTTTTTCAACCAGGACGTCGACTCCTGTTTCAAGCAGACGGCTTGCCAACGGTTCGTGCGTAGCTGTTGGGGTGGCTATAACGGCCGCATCTATTTTGGGCAATTGCTCTAAACTTTCGAACGCGTGTGAACCGAATTCCAGCGCCAGATGCTGTGCCGTGGCGAGATCTGAATCGACAATTGCGGCGAGTTCGACGTCCGGCATTTGGTTCAAGACCCGGGCGTGGTTTTTTCCGAACGATCCAGCGCCAATCAATGCGATCCGCAGTTCGTTCACGCAGCCTCCCAGGGTGGATAGCCCACAATGCTGATGCTTGCCTCATTCGCGCGTTGAATCATTTGCTTTTTGTCCAGCAGCAGAGTGCATCCGGCATCCACGGCCAGTACGGTCGCCTTCGTTTCAATCATCGTTTCAATGGTGGTGAGCCCTGCTACTGGAACGTCAAACAGAAGGTGCGCACGGCCACGGGATGCTTTGACCAGACACAGAGTGCGCCCGTTCGCAAGCGATGCGGCGCGACGGAGCATGGCATCTGTTCCCTCCATCGCCTCAGCGGCTACGCATGCTTTCTCGCTGATTGCCACGCTCTGACCAATATCGGCAGTCGCCAGCACCGATGCTATTCTGCGCCCGTAACGGATATCGCCTTCCTCCGCCTTGTTGGGCTTGCGCCGCGTGACTACACCTTCTTCAGCAAGCAATGGTTTCAGCAGTCGTGTGGAATCCACGAGTTCAATTCCTTCTTCGCGTAGTGCTCCCTGAATACCACCGATCAATGCCGAAGTGTTCCGCTCCTTGAGCCCTGCCAGCAGCTTCACTAACCGCCAATCGGGAGTCAGGCCCGAGAACAAGCTGACGTGTTTGACTTGGCCCGTCATCATCACCTCGCTTATGTTCTCGCGCTGCAAAATTTCGATGAGCTTGCCCAGTTGACCTATGTTGACCCAGTGCATGGCGGAGGCCAGCGGCGCCAGCTCAGCGGACGCTTCTTTCTCTATGGCCACTACCACTACTTCGTGGCCTTCGCGGCGTGCGGTCTGGAGCGCCAGCAGCGGAAACCGTCCGTTGCCCGCAATCATCCCGTAACGCTTCTTCTCTTCAGGCACAGCCGGCTCTTACTTTATAAACCCGCGATCGGAGCTGCGGATAAATTCCACGAGCTGCTTCACTTCGGGCGTCTGCGGAATTTCTTCCTCAATACGAGCCAGCGCCTGTGAAGTATTCAACCCGGCATTCGACAGCAGCCGGAAGGCGTTCTGCAAGGGCTCAATCTCTTCCGTTGAGTGACCCGCGCGCTGCAAGCCAATTCGATTGGCTCCATATACTTTCGATTCATGATCGGTGGCCGTCTGCGAATAAGGCAGCACGTTCTGTTTAATCACGCTGCGGCTGCCAACTATGGAATGTTGTCCAATGCGCACGAACTGGTGAATCGCGCTGAGGCCGCCGATATTGGCATGGTCTTCGACGATGACATGGCCGGCGAATGTTACTCCGTTGGCAATAATCGCATGGTTGTGAATAAGCACGTCATGAGCGATATGCACGTAGGCCATCAGCAGGTTGTCGTCGCCGATTGATGTCACCATTCCGCCACCCTCCGTGCCGCGATGGATGGTGACGAATTCGCGAATCGTGTTGCGATTATCAATGCGCGTTTCCGAGGGTTCCCCTTTGTATTTCTTATCCTGCGGCGCAACTCCGCAAGAGCAATATGGATAGAAGAGGTTGTCTTTGCCTATGGTCAGTTTGCCTTCGAGGAACACATGCGCGACGAGGCGCGTGCGCGCGCCAATGGTAACGCCGCTGCCGACGATGCAATACGGTCCGATCTCAGCTTCTCGCGAGATATCGGCATCGGGGTCGATAATCGCGGTTGGATGAATGGCCATCGAACGTTAGGCGGGGGCAGGTTCCACTACGGCCGGCGCTGGCGGTGCTCCGGAATCTTTATCCGTCAATTTACACATCAGCGTGGCTTCAGCCACGACTTGCCCGCCGACCGTGGCAGTTCCTTGTATCTTGGCCACGGTATGCTTCAGCCGGAGCAGTTTCATCTCGATGCGCAACTCGTCGCCGGGCACTACCGGTTTGCGGAATTTTGCTTCGTCGACCGACGCCAGAAACATGATTTTGCCGCGCGTATGCGGCGCAACCTTTCCAACAAGTATGCCGGAGACCTGCGCCATGGCTTCAATGATGAGCACTCCCGGCATCACGGGAAAACCGGGAAAATGCCCCGCGAAATGCGGCTCGTTGAAGGTGACGTTCTTGATCCCTACGATCGATTGGTCGGTGATCTCGACAATCTTGTCGACCATCAGCATGGGGTACCGGTGAGGCAAGACTTCTAAGATCTGCTGTACATCCAACGATGGCATGAGGAACCAGTATTATAACGTTCGTGACTCCTTTTCTGCGCTACGCCAGCGATAAACAACCCGAGATCATCAGGTTTATTCGGGAGTTAGTTACCTGCGAGTCGCCCAGCGGGTCTCCCGGTGCGATCAACCGGCTAGTCGATCTGCTGATTAGCGCAACTGCTTCGTTCGGCCATGCGCAGACGTTTCCTTCCGAACACGCGGGGCGCACTCTGCGCATCGAATTCGAATTGCCCGGTTCGCCGAAAGTCAAGCAAGATCAGATTTTGGCGCTGGCTCATTCCGACACTGTTTGGCCCGAAGGCACTTTGAAGACGATGCCATGGCGCGAAGAAGAGGGCAGGCTCTGGGGTCCGGGCGTGCTGGATATGAAGGCGGGCATTGCCTTTTTCATCTACGCGGTGCGCGCTCTGCGTGACCTCGATCGGGAAGTGCCTCATCGCGTGGTGTTATTGGTGGTGCCCGACGAAGAAGTGGGCAGCGACGTTTCGCGGGCTTACACCGAAGCCGAAGCCACGAATAGCAAGCGTGTATTTGTGCTGGAACCGGGGACCGGCTTCGCCGGAAAGCTGAAAACCGCCCGCAAAGGTGTAGGCGATTACAGCATCCTGATTGATGGCATTGCGGCACACGCCGGTGTCGATTTCGCTAAGGGCGCCAGCGCCATCGTGGAAGCGGCGCGCCAGATTTCGGAGATTGCTAAATTCACCGATGTCTCGCGCGGTATCACGGTAAATCCCGGGGTAATCAGCGGGGGCACTCGCACTAATGTCATCGCGGCCAGCGCACGCATCGACGTCAACATTCGCATTGCACGATTAAGCGATGCCGCCGAGCTGGATCGGAGATTTCATGCTTTGAGGCCATTTGACGATCGCTGCATGGTACGCGTCGAAGGCGGATTGAACCGGCCACCCATGGAACGCACAGAGAAGATTGCCGAACTTTTCCACAAGGCACGCGAAATTGGAGCAGCCATGGGTGTTGAAGTGGAAGAGTCATCTACCGGCGGCGGCTCAGATGGAAATTTTACTGCCGCTCTCGGTGTTCCGACGCTTGACGGATTGGGCGCAGTTGGTGAAGGCGCGCACGCAGCCAGGGAAAGTATTTTGATTGACCGGATTGCCGATCGGGTGGCGCTTCTGGCGGCAATGGTAAGTGAGCGCTAAGTTAACTGCCCACTACAGCCGCGAACACGACCTTGGTCGGCTTGGTCGGCGTTACATTGCTGGGCTCTAAACTCACCGCCACCGCCTTCAAATCGGCGAGGTTGATAGGGCCGGGAATCACGCTCACTGCTCTACCGCCATTGTCCAGATGGAACGGCTCAATCGGCCTAGGCGCGCCATTCTTTGGCACTACCCAGCTCTCATAATTAAAGCCCGCCGGTGCCGCGGGTAAACCGCTGGCAATCATAATAATGCCGAGCTTTTGATGAATGAACAAGCTGCCGCGCGGCTCGGTTGCCGGCGCCGGGCCGAAAGTGACCTGTTTCGTTTCGGGCGACTGCAATACCTGTAGGACACTCGCTACTCGAGCTAGTTCTGCATTGCTTGTCTGCAGTTGCTCTTCCCCGGCCAGCCGTTCGCGCCGTTCATTGGCTAAGCCGACGGCCAGAGCTATGATCAGCACTGCCGCCGCAACAAGCGCCCAGTTCCAGAACCAAGACTTCCGCTCCGGCTGCTTGGTTTGCCCGAGGCTGGCCAACAATCGCTGCCTCGATTGAGGGAGCGGCGAAATGGGCTGAATGGTGCGAGCGATCGCTTCGTTCAGTTCCAAGGCTCGCTCAACTCCGGCCTTGCAGACCGCACAACTGCTTGCCAGATGCTCTTCCAGCGCGTCCTGCTCTGATTTTTCGAGCGCGCCGAGTGCGTATAGTTCGTAATCTTCGCTGAACCGATCGCACGTCATCGAGCACCTGCTTCCATTGCCGCGGAGCGAAGATTTTTCAGCGCAGCCCGCACCAAACTCTTTACCGTTCCCAGCGGCTTCTTGAGCTTGTCGGCGATCTCGGTTTGCGTCATCCCTTCGAAATGTGTCAATTCAAGTACTTCACGCTGATCCTGATTCAGGCTATTCAGCGCCCTGTTAACCGCCTTTTCCCTGGCGATGCGCTCGGTTTGATTTTCACGCGCGGCAAACAAACCGGCAGACTCTAAGTTCTCTAAACTCGCACTCGGTTGGCCTGGGGCGTTCCGTATGGAGCGTAAATAATCGAACGCCCGGTTCCGCGCCACCGTAATCAGCCAGCCTTCCAGGCGTCCACGCTCTTCATCGAAAGTATGGATGCGGTTCCAGATGCGCAGGAACGTCTCTTGCGTCAGATCTTCCGCTGTAGCCTGGTTGTTCACCGCGCGGTAGATCACTGTATAAACCAGAGCGTCGTATTTGTCGTACAGCGTTCCCATCGCCTGCGCATCGCGCTGCTTCAGCCGTCTCACCAGTTCTTGATCGTCTACGGTGGCCAATTGAGTTGTCGTTCAGAGGGGCAAACTTAGTATCTGCCCCAAGGTCACTATTCTAATCGAGACGCTTTTGCTAGTTAGGAATGAGCACGCTATCGGTCACATGGATGACGCCGTTCAATTGATTGACGTTGGCAATTGTGATGTGCGCTGTTCCGCCCTTCTCGTCTTTAACGGCCAGTTCGTCGCCTTCCATTGTCACGGTAAGCGGATCGCCTTGCACGGTCTTAATAGTGGCCGTTCCGTTCCCTTCTTTCACCATTTTTTTCAGATGGCTCGCGCTCAGCTTCCCTGCTACTACGTGATATGTCAGAATCTTCGCCAGCATATCCTTGTTTTCGGGCTTCAGAAGGGTATCCACCGTACCGGCGGGCAGCTTTGCAAAAGCTTCATTTGTAGGAGCGAACACTGTGAAGGGACCAGGTCCTTTCAACGTATCCACCAACCCAGCGGCCTTTACTGCGGCCACCAGGGTAGTGTGGTCGGCCGAGTTCACTGCGTTATCGATAATGTCTTTGCTGGAATACATGGCCGCGCCGCCAACCATCGGGTTCTGCGCCGCGAAGACCATTGACACACCTAAAGAGAGCGTTGCGAGAAGTAAATAAGTCCGTTTCATCATTTCCTTTTCGAGTTTCTTTGCAACTCGCTTTCTGATACGGCTGCTTTGAGCCGCCTGGATTGAGGTGAACGAACATTCACTCGTGCATCTCCTATGACAAATGTCATGAAACTTTGCTGACTCCCTTCACTGGCCTGCTTTTCAGTTTCGCCGCAACATGGACACAGGAGATTAAGTATGACTGTCGCAGCAACACTTGCCGAACGTAGCCATCAAGCCCCTTCAACAAAAGTTGCCCAGCTTAAAGCAGTGACGAAAAATCTCGGCCCATCGCAGTGCGCACTCAGTTCAGTAGATCTTGCAATTAGCCCAGGAGAGGTTCCGCGCTCGCCGCTCTTCTCGAAAATAGATGACGACATTCAGGTGATTGTCCAGGCTCGCAATGGACGGGAAGCTCTGTCCGCCGTCCCTGACTCACCGACCCGATGTCCTCGTCACCGACATTGAAATGCCCCGAGATGACCGGTCTTGATGTCGCCGCTGAAATCCAGGCCCGGCAACTGGTTACCCGCGTAATCATCCTCACTACCTTCTCTCGTGCCGGTTACTTGCGGCGCGCTCTCACCACCGGCGCATCAGGCCATGTTTTAAAGGACCGCCCGGCTAAGGAACTGGCGAGCGCCGTTCGCCGGGTCCACTACCGAGATCGCGGCTTTCCGAGGGTACTGTCCGAAATTATCTATCCGAGATAATCAGCAAACTGGGAGCGGCCAATCGCAATGAGGCGGCTCGCATCGCCCGTTCGCGCGGATGGCTATAAGGCTTGCAACTAAACTGTCTGCCCGTATTGAAACTGAAACGGCCTATAATCCCGCTCAACTTCCTTCCTTATTACGCCGATAGACAACATGTCGGGTCACCAAAACGCAATTCTGTTAACCCTCTCGGGGGTTCGGCTGGTCGGAACGGTTGTCAAGCGGAATCAAACTACTAACTCTGAGCTTCGCTTTGGGTACAGGTCTATTACCCGTCACTGCCCAAGCTGCGCTGGACCCTCGACGCGCCATCACTCAATATACGCAGGATGTCTGGGGTACAGAGGCCGGGCTGCCCCAAAACTCCGTTCTTGCCATTGCTCAAACACCGGATGGATACCTCTGGCTGGCTAGCGAGGTAGGTCTTGTTCGCTTCGATGGCGTGCGCTTCACGGTACTGAACAAAGAGAATACCCCTGAGTTGCAGGGCAACGACATTAGAGCGCTCCTCGTAGACCGTCAGGAGAATCTATGGATCGGTACCAACGGTGGGGGGCTGACTCGCTGCAAAGACGGAAAATTCAAGACCTTCACCACACGAAACGGCCTATCGAACGACTCTATCCTTTCTCTTTACGAAGACTCGGGTGGCGCACTCTGGATCGGCACCGATGGAGGCGGCGTTAATCGCTACCAGGATGGGCACTTTACCGCATTCGGCACTAAGGACGGTTTACCGGACGATGCGGTCTTTGCCGTTTGCGCTGGACCGGATGGAAGTATCTGGTTCGGCACTCACGATGGCCTGGGACGCATGAAGGGCGAAAGCTTTTCGATCTACCGGGCCGGTGACGGCCTTGCTAGTGGCGATGTTCGCTCTCTTTATACCGATCGTCGCGGAGACGTTTGGATCGGTACGAATGGCGGCGGCTTAACTCGGCTGAGCGACGGGCATTTCACGACCTACACAACAAAGAACGATTTGTCCAGCAATTTGATTTCGAGCATAAGCGAGGACAGTGCCGGTGCGCTTTGGATCGGAACCGAAGACGGCGGCTTGGATCTTCTCCGAAACGGTGTCTTCAGCGCTTATACGACTAAACAAGGATTGCCGTCAAACCAGGTTTGGACAACTTTTGAAGATCGGGAAGGAAATCTATGGGTCGGGACTAAAGATGGTGGCCTGGTCCGTTTCAAGACCGGTGCATTTACGACCATTACATCCAGAGAAGGACTTTCGAGCGACGTCATTCACACAGTATTTGAAGATCGCGAGGGCGCCCTTTGGATTGGCACGCACGGGGGCGGCCTTGACCGCGTTAAAGACGCCAAGGTCACTATGTTTTCCTCAGCAAACGGCCTTCCTGCCGATAGCGTATTTTCTATCAGCCAGGATGCGGCTGGCGCGCTCTGGACGGGTACGCGTAAGGGACTCGTTCGTTTGAAAGGCGGTTCTTCTACGGTTTTCGGCACCCGCGACGGCTTGCCAAACGAAGTTGTACAGTGTACGTACCTCGATCATAACGGCGACCTTTGGATTGGTACTCGGGGCGGACTTACTCGTTACAGCGATGGCAAATTCAGCACCTTCAACAGTAAAGACGGTTTGTCAAACGACAACGTCGATACCATCGCTGAAGACAAGGGCCACGTGCTATGGGTGGGGACCGGTGGAGGCGGGTTCGACAAATTCGAGAATGGGCGGTTCACGGCCTTCACGCGGAGCGACGGTTTATCCAACAACGTTGTCTGGGCGATCACAGCGGATTCCGACGGCGCCTTATGGCTAGGTACCAATGGCGGCCTGAATCATTTCAAAGATGGAAAATTCAGTAACTTCACTACCCGGAACGGCTTGTTCGACGACGCCATCCTCGCTATTTTGGACGACCGCCGCGGCAATCTATGGATGAGTTGCAAACGCGGTGTTTTCCGCGTCGCCGTCGACGAATTGGAGTCATTCGCTACGGGTCGTCGCAAGACCATCAATTCCGTGGCCTATGGCCTGTCCGACGGCATGAAGAGCAAGGAGTGTAATGGCGGATTCCAACCTGCCGCATGGCGGGGTAAAGACGGCAAACTCTATTTCCCAACTATGAAGGGCGTAAGTGTTGTCGACCCTGCACATCTGGAAGACAATCGCCTGCCGCCGCCGGTGGTCATCGAACTCGTCTCCATCGATCACAAGAACTTCGATGCCAAAATACCCATACGCCTGCCGCCTGGCAAAGGCCAATTAGAATTCCAATTCACGGCATTGAGCTTGGCGTCGGCGGAAAAAATCCGATTTAAGTACATGCTTGAGGGTTTTGACAAGGACTGGGTGGATGCCGGTTCGCGCCGGAACGCCTACTACACAAACATTCCGCCGGGCGAATACAAGTTCCGCGTCATAGCCTGCAACAACAATGGCGTCTGGAATAACGAAGGCGCCGCTTCCGTTGTTATACTTCTGCCGCACTTCTATCAGACCCATTCGTTTGCACTGATCTGCTCCATCCTGGGTGCGGGCCTCTTTGTTGCCGTATTCAGGTGGCGTATGCGTCAGTTGCGGGCGAACGAGACCAAACTGGTTCTGTTGGTGGACGAACGAACTCGCGCTTTGGCTCACCACGCGCGAGCGCTTACTGAAAGTGAAAAGCGATTCCGCCAGTTGGCCGAGAACATTCACGAAATCTTTTGGATGGCTGACCCGCGAACCGGCAAAATCCTGTATGTAAGCCCTGCCTTCAAAGAGATTTGGCTGCAAGATCCGGAAGCCATACTGAGCGACCCGGATGCTTGGCTTGAGCCGGTTCATCGCGAAGATCGGCGCATAGTAGAGAACGCCAAGAAAATCCAGCTTAGCGGCACTCAGGCCGATTGCGAGTATCGCATTGCTCGTCCCGACGGTTCTACTCACTGGGCTCTATTTCTGAAACGTCATGCTTGAAGCGTCCAGGGCCGTACTTCGTCCCCGAAAGCGGTCTGGACCGTTCATTTCCGGTGTTCGACGGCTCCGGCCAACTTGACCGGATCGTCGGAATTGTCGAAGATATCACCGAGCGCAAGCAGGGCGAAGAGATGGTGCTGCGTTCGCGCGATGAACTGCAGCTGCGCGTGTTGGAACTGAAAGCGGAAAACGTTGAACGCCGCCGCGCCGAACAACAGTTAAAATGGCCAAGGAACAGGCCGAAGCAGCCAGCCAATCGAAGAGCGAGTTTCTAGCCAACATGAGTCATGAAATTCGTACGCCGCTGAACGGCATCATCGGCATGATGCAACTGGCTCTCGATACGGAATTAAGCCCAGAGCAGCGCCAGTATTTGAAGCTTGTCGAGGGATCGGCCGATTCGCTCCTCGGCATCATAAACGATATTCTCGATTTCTCCAAGATCGAAGCTCTCAAGCTGCACCTTGAGTCGATTGAATTCGACATTCGTAAAACTCTCGATCAAACTTTCAAATCGCTCGCCGTGCGGGCCGATCAGAAAGGCATTGAACTCATCAGCCGATTGGAGCCCGACGTTCCCGAACTGATCATCGGAGACCCAGTACGGCTTACCCAAATCATCGTCAATCTCATTGGTAACGCCATCAAATTCACTGAAAAAGGCGAGATTGTAATTCACGTCAAGAAAGATCTGCAAGAGCCCGAACAGGTCATGTTGCGCTTCACGGTGACCGACAGCGGAATCGGCATCCCCGACGACCGCCAAAAGGCCGTCTTCGAAGCTTTTACCCAGGCCGACGGATCTTCCACCCGCAAGTACGGCGGTACGGGACTGGGCCTTTCTATCTCCTCGCAACTCGTCAACATGATGGGCGGCGAAATTTGGGTAACGAGCAAAATGGGCGAGGGCAGCACTTTTGGGTTCACCGCCAAGTGCGGGTTCCGCGAGCAAGTTGAAAGAGATCGCGAGAAAATCGACCTCCGCGGCATGCCTATACTCGTCGTTGACGACAACGTAACGAGCCTTCAGGTTTTGGGAGATCTGCTTCAGAACTGGGGCGCTTCACCCATCCCAATTCGCGACCCTCATACGGCTTTTCTTACTATGCAGCGCTCGAAGGCATCGGGCGCTCCATTCCCGCTGGTGCTTTTAGACGCTGAAATGCCCGGGATGAACGGGTTTGAGCTCGCTGAAAAGATGAGGCAGGAAGGCGGTTTGGCTGGACGCGTGATAATCATGCTCAGTTCCGCGGGCGATCTTGCGGATGCCTCGCGCTGCCGTTCATTAGGCATCGATTCGCATCTGACGAAGCCTGTCTATCAAGACGAACTGAAGGCTGCCGTACTCCGATCCTTCAGCAACGTCGACAGTCCAATCGAACCTGAACGCAAGACCCGGCCAATACGTTCATCATGCCCGCCCATGGAAATCTTGTTGGTTGAAGACAACGCGGTAAATCGCAAAGTGGCCCTGAGGCTTCTTGAAAAACAGGGCCACACAGTTATCACGGCAAATAATGGCCGCGAGGCGCTGGAAATTCTCGAGCGCATCAATTGGATGGTCGATCTCATTCTGATGGACGTTCAAATGCCGGAAATGGACGGTTATCAAACCACCGCCGCCATTCGTGAGCGGGAGAGTCACCACGGCGCCCACTTGCCTATCGTCGCCATGACTGCCCACGCTCTCGATCGCGATCGCGAACGTTGTCTGGCGGCCGGAATGGACGCTTACCTCACTAAACCCATCCAAATCGACAAGCTGTTCGAATTGATAGAACGCGTCGCAACTACTGGTCTCGCCGTCGCCCAAACATAAAAACTATTTCCACACCCCGCGCCTCGGCGAAGTTTTGTATCTTATAGGATGATACGCATTTTCTAAGGAAGGAACCTCCGGATGGCGATTTCATTCGAACTGAACGGACAACAGAAATCTGTCGACGTCGACCCTCAAACGCCTCTACTTTGGGTGCTTCGCGACACGCTGAACCTGACAGGAACAAAATACGGTTGCGGCATTGCCGCTTGTGGCGCTTGCACGGTTCATATTAACGGTGAGGCATCGCGTGCCTGTGTTTACCCGATTTCATCCGCGGCGGGAAAGAAAGTCACGACAATTGAAGGGCTAGCCGTGAATCACAGCCATCCCGTCCAGCAAAGTTGGATTGCCGAGCAGGTCCCGCAGTGCGGCTACTGCCAATCGGGTCAGATCATGGCCGCTGCCGCTTTCTTGAAGAAGAATCCATCGCCCACGGCAACTGAGGTGGACGACGCAATGTCGGCCAATATTTGCCGATGCGGAACACAGCAGCGTATGCGTGCGGCTGTCCTCAAAGCGGCTGAAGCAATCCGCTCCGGTAAATCCACGTCCACAGTGGGAGGTGCAATATGAGCACCGCACCGAAAGCTTTAAGCCGCCGCACTCTGCTGAAAACCGGTATGGCTACCGGAACTGCGTTGATCGTCGGCTTCGAAGTCCGGCAGGCTGCTCACGCCCAATCGGAAAAGGCCGTCCCCGCCAATCCATTGACCTCCTGGATCAGAATCGACTCGAACGGTCTCGTCACATTGACTTACTCGAAATCTGAAATGGGGCAGGGAATCTCCACAGCGCTCCCCATGATCCTTGCCGAAGAACTTGGCATTGATTGGAAAGACATTCAGGTGGAGCATTCATCGGTAGACCGGGCGTTCGGTCCTCTTGGTACGGGCGGCAGCGGCAGCGTCACCACCTTATATACGCCGCTTCGCCAAGCTGGTGCCGCCGCGCGACAGATGCTGATATCGGCCGCCGCTCAGCGCTGGAATGTGAGCCCCGAGACTTGTACAACCAAGAGCGGGGCTGTCTGGCATGGTACCGATAAACTCGCGTATGCCGAGTTGGTCGAAGCTGCCTCTAAGCTCCCCATCCCCGCTCTGGCCGGCGTTCCACTGAAAAAGCCTGAAGACTTCAGCATCATCGGCAAATCCATTCCCCGCACCGACATTCCATCCAAGACCGACGGCAGCGCCATCTTCGGTCTCGACGTTCGCGTTCCGGGTATGGTTTATGCCGTTATAGCCCGTTGCCCCGTATTCGGAGGTAAGCTGAAATCGTTTGACGCCTCTCAGGCTAAGGCAATGAAAGGCGTCATTGACGTATTTGCGATCGATGCCGTAAAAGAGGCCCATTCCTGCGGCGGTGTGGCCGTAATCGCAGAGACCACCTACATTGCCTTTCAAGCGCGCAAACAGTTAAAAATCGAGTGGGACAACGGCCCAGGTGAATCGGAAAGCAGCGAAACGCTTCGCAAAGAGTTCCGGCGCATTGTCGATTCACCCATGAAGGTCATCATCAACCAGGGCAACGCGGAATTACTCATTTCCAACGCGACTCCTGAAAAGAAAGTGGAATGCGATTACGAATTGCCATTCCAGGCGCACGCCACAATGGAGCCGATGAATTGCACGGTGCATATCAAGGGTGACAACGCGGAGGCTTGGGCGCCCACCCAAGCTCCCGACCAGGTCCAAGGCGTGATCAGCCAAGTTTCAGGAATTCCTCCCTCCAAAATTCAAGTTCACACTACTTTTATGGGTGGCGGCTTCGGCCGCCGCTATCAAGCCGACTTTCCCACCGAGGCCACGCAGGTAGCCAAAAAGGTCGGCAGACCGGTGCAGCTTGTCTGGTCGCGTGAAGACGATATGATGCACGATTTCTACCGGCCTGCCTCCTATCACCGCATGAGCGGCTCCGTCGATGGCGATGGCAACTTGGCCGCCTGGCGTCATCGCTACTCGTCAACTCCTATCTCTGAATGGTTCGACCCGAAGGCCGCTCCGGAATCTTCTGAACTGGGGCTATGCACTCAGTTGCCATATCAAACGAAGAACTACAAGCTCGAGTACACCCCCGCTCCTTCGTCGGTCCCGCGTGCTTGGTGGCGATCGGTGGAAGCCTCCGTAGTCGGGTTCGTGATGGAGAGCTATGTCGACGAACTCGCTCACGCTGCCGGTGTCGATCCTTACGAATTCCGCCTCCGCCTATTAGGGGACGGCCGGATGGTGAAGGACGCGCTCGACGATAAAGAGACCCAGCTTGACGCCAACCGGCTCAAAGGCGTTCTCCAACTTGTCGCCGAAAAGGGCGACTGGGGCAAACCACTTCCCGCCGGACAAGGCCGCGGCATCGCCTGCCACTATTCGTTCCACAGCTACGTCGCTAATTTGGCGGAAGTGATCGTCGACAAAGGCAAGGTCAAAGTGAACCGGATCGTTTCCGCTGTCGATATCGGCGTGCCGGTTAATCCGGACGGCATCCGCGCACAAGTTGAAAGCGCCATCGTTTACGGCCTGACGGCGGCGATGAAGAGCCAGATCACGGTGCAGAATGGCCGCGCTGTGCAAAGCAACTTCAACAGCTTCACGACACTTTCCATGAAAGAGACTCCGCTGATTGAAGTTCATATTGTGCCTAGCACTCATGCCCCTACCGGAATTGGCGAACCCGGTTTGCCGCCCACCGCTCCGGCGCTGGCAAACGCCATCTTTGCCGCCACGAAAAAACGTGTTCGCCGCCTGCCAATCCAACCGGGCGATCTCGCCTGATCTTACGGATTTGCGTTTAACGGAGTTGAGGGCACATCCGACGGGATTGCCCTCAGCTTCACAATGCACCACGCTGTGATGGCGATGCTGTAGAGCCCAATGATCAGCGAAAAAATTTCTATTGCCGGTTTGCTGAGAAACGGCGGCATCAGAAAGTAGAAGCACTCCACGATTTCGCCGGCTAAGAATAACCCGAAATAGACCATCCAGACTTGTGTATTCCTGGGCGCTTCCAGTTTCTCGGCACGCACCGCCCGGTGCATCACCCATAGAAACCCCAGGCTTCCGGTAACTGAACCCGTCCACACAATCACCGCGAGACTGAATAGAAATCGCAGGCCGTTTGGATCGCTGCCGGAATCGGCAAAGCCTGCGAGTATCAGCCCAAACACAGTCATCATAAGCAGGCTGGTTACGGTTCGCGAGATCGCCACGCGCCGTAAAGCGGCCAACGCCGTTTTCAGCTCTTCAAAAACATCCCAAGCCGCTACCGGATACACGAACGCAAACAGAAAACGTGAATAAACAAAAACCCGCAACGACTCCTGCGATTCACTGGGCAACCAGAGTGTTACCCCATCGAAAAACACCCCAAGTACGCACGCAAGCGTTATGAACAGATATGTTTTGTGGAGCTTGAGGGTCAGCACTCGCAATAGAAGGATCAAATCTACCCCAGCCGACGCGAAATCCATCCAATGATTGAATTGGCTCAACATTCACCTTCAACCATTTGAACCTATTTATTTTTGATCCCACGGCGGCTGCACTCAGATCTGTACGCCCGCCGTGGTACACCGAACCCACTATTGTCTTACTGGATTACTTGAATCGCCTGAACGGTACTCAGATCGATCGGCTGTCCGGAAGCAGCCTGCTCCGCGCTAAGCGCCGCAGTCGTCGAACTTATGACGATTTGCGCCAAACCGGCGTAGGGCGCGGCCGCCGGGACCGCCCTTGCCAGCGCCGCCGCAATTTCCAACTCCGTCAGAATGTCAGCGACGTTGATAGCGTCGCTCGCCGCACTGCGCCGAATTCGCTCCGCCTTTTTGCGGATTTTTACGGCATCGGCGCGCCACCTGCATGTTTGTCTGGAACGCCGATTCGAGATCGATAATGGCTGCCGTCAGGTTAGTCACTTCGACAGCCACATCCGCCTGACTCGCCGGATTCACCCGGAATGCCGAGTATCCGGTAAGCGCCACGTTATACGCCGCCGTAGCCTGATTGAATAACGTGTTATATTTCGGGTAATTTACTGCGATTTGTGGACGCAACGAAGTCAACGCTCCGTGCGCTAGTGTCATCGTGTCGTACGAAGCACCGTCGAACGCATTAATCTGATTCGGATGAGGCGTCTCGACTCCGCATCCACCCGCCATCATCAGCAATGAGAGAATCGGCAGCACGCATGCCGCTGTTTTGTATTTTTTGCTCATAAGCCTCCCGCGCACGAGGGTACGCTGAGGTTCGAACAAACAATGTTTTCGAAAGCCGCTATATTGCTGAATCAGAAAGCAGATAAAACTTTTCGATGTTTTGTGAACGACTTGTGGAACGTGGCGGAGAGGATCTTTACAAGGGAGGCGCCGATTTAGATCGAATTTCGTGGTTGACAGAGGCAGCGTCCTCATAGATGACTGGACTTTTACACACACCGGTAGCTATAAAGGTCGAGTTCGTCGTAGTCGATATGCAATCTGATGAAGTCCGCAAGGGCGGACGCGAGTCGACCACGAAGTGTTGCTTACGTCAGCCTCACCATCGTTCTGATCAGTGCGGCCATTTTGCTTCGCGGCGCGGCCTGGCGGGGCAACGCCGAGTTGCACACCCTGCTGGAAATGGCCGGCTCGCAGATGGCGTTGACCGCCGGCGCAATGGCGTTAGTGCGTTACTACGCAAAGAAAAGCAGCACGTTTCTGATTCTGGGGAGCGGCTTCCTGGGAGCGGGCGTGCTGGATGGCTACCATGCACTAATCACTTCATCATTTTTTGCGGCGCACGGGCCATCACCCCTTTCGGCTCTTACGCCGTGGAGCGGATCCACGGCGCGACTCTTCGAATCGGTCGTTATCTGCGCCAGCTTGTGGGTCGAGAAGAGACAGAGGCGGCGGCTCACGGAGAGGCTTCGCGAGAGCGTCGTTTACCTTTCCTGTGGAGGCTTCACCCTATTCGTCTTTTTGTTCTTTGCGTTTGTAAAGCTGCCGCCCGCGTTCTACCCGAACCTAATCCTTCATCGGCCCATGGAAGCGGCAATCGCTTTCATTTATGGAACGGCAGCAGTGGGATATCTACGAAAAGGATTGTGGAAAACGGACAGTTTTGAACACTGGCTGGTGGTATCCCTCATCGTGGCAACAGCGGGACAATTTGGCGGTTCGGCCCTGTACATCCACCTCCACGATCCTCTCTTCGTCGCTTTCCATGCGGCGAAAGTTCTTTCCAAGGCTTCCGTTATGCTGGGGCTCTTCGCCAGTATGTATTCAATCTTCAAACGGGAGACCGAAAGCGCGAACCATCTTCTCACAGTGAATGAGACCCTGGCTTGCGAGATCAGCCAGCGCAAGAAAGCCGACGAGCAATTGCGGAGAGCGCACGACGATTTGGAGGAACGCGTCAAAACCCGAACCGCGGATCTGGCGCAAGCGAATCAAACATTGCACCGAGAGATCGCCGAGCGCATCCGCGCCGAGGAAGCCGCTGAATCGGCCAGCCGCGCCAAGAGCGATTTTCTTGCCAACATGAGCCATGAAATTCGCACCCCGATGAACGGCATTATCGGCATGACGGAGCTGGTGCTGGATACAGAACTCCGCTGGGAGCAGCGCGAATACGTGGAGATTGTGAAGAGTTCGGCCGATTCTTTGCTCTCGCTGCTGAACGACATCCTGGATTTCTCAAAAATCGAGGCTGGGAAGCTGGATATCGATCCGATTGATTTTGCTTTGCGCAATTCGCTGGACGAGTTGATGCGGGTAGTAGGATTTCGCGCCTATCAGAAGGGACTCGATCTTGCGTGCCGCGTTTTACCCGATGTGCCGGATGCGCTGGTGGGCGATTCGGGCCAGCTGCGGCAGATTGTGATGAATTTAGCGGGAAATGCCATCAAGTTCACGTCGGCAGGCGAGGTTGTGATCTCGGTCAAGACGCTGGAACAGAACGACAACGGGGTGGTCTTGCAATTCTCGGTGAGAGACACGGGAATCGGCATTCCCTTGGACAAACAAGCGAGCATTTTCGAGGCCTTCACGCAAGCCGACGCTTCGACGACCCGCAGATATGGCGGAACCGGCTTGGGGCTGGCGATTTCTTCCAAATTGACTGAGATGATGAGCGGGCGAATCTGGGTGGAAAGCGACCCTGGCCGGGGAAGCACGTTCCACTTCACAGTGCGCTTTGAATTGCAGAAGTCGGCCCCTCAACCACCGGTCGAGATCGATTTGGAAATGCTTCGCAACATGCGAGTTCTGATTGTCGACGATAACGCGACCAATCGCCAGATCCTTGATGAAACGCTCGCTGGTTGGAAGATGAAGCCAGCCTTGGCCGAAAACGGCACGACTGCACTCGCAATGGTCAAGCAGGCCAAATCGGAGGGCGCGCCCTTTGCCGTTATCCTCCTCGACGCCCATATGCCCCTAATGGACGGGTTCAACGTAGCGGAAAAAATCCTAGAGGACGGGGTTGACCGGAACCCCACCATTATTATGTTGACATCGGCCGGTTCGCGGGGAGACGCAGCGAGGTGCCGGGCCGTGGGAATCAAGGCCTATATACATAAACCGATTGGACGGGCCGATCTTCTCAAAGCGATTAAGACGGCGCTCGGCATGCCGGACGGAGGAGATGCAAAGCCGTCTCTTGTAACTGTTCATTCGCTGCGCGAGAGTCAAGGAAAATTAAAAATTCTGATGGCCGAAGACAATCGGGTTAATCAGCGGGTGCAAGCTCGAATGTTGGAGAAGAGAGGACATTCGGTTGTACTGGCGGAAACAGGTAGGCAGGCGCTCGAAGCAATGGAACGACAATCGTTCGACCTGGTCCTAATGGATGTTCAAATGCCTGAGATGAACGGATTGCAGGCAACCGCCGCGATTCGCGAACGCGAACAAATCAGCGGAGGGCGAATTCCGATCATTGCCATGACTGCTAACGCCATGACGGGAGACCGGCAGGTGTGCCTTGACGCCGGAATGGACGATTACATATCGAAGCCGATACGGACGAAAGAACTCTTCGAAACCATCGAGAATTGCATTCGGAATTCAAAGCAGTTGCCCGTTCTACAGGAAAGCGGGAGTTGAACGGGCGGACATATGGGGTCTGGTTTCACTCCGTGCGCAAGGCTTCCGATGGATCGATCTGCGATGCGCGGCGTGCCGGCAGGTAGCAGGCGACGAGAGCCGCGGTTACAAAGGCCGCGATGACCGCGAGCAGCGCTGAAGGATCACTTGTTTTTACTTGATAGAGCATGGCTTGCAGTGCGCGAGTTGCAATCAGTGAACCAATTAGCCCGAGCGCCACGCCTGTTAAGACCAGTATGCCCCCCTGGCCCAGCACTAATCGCGCAATGCTTCCGCTGTTTGCGCCGAGCGCCATCCGAACACCCATTTCGCTGGTTCGCCGTGCCACGGTATAAGACAGCAACCCATATACGCCGACGACGGCCAGCAGCAGCGCACAAGCGGCGAACAGGGCCAACAGCGCGGTCTGGAAACGCTCGCGCGCGATGGTGCCTGAGATCAAGCCGTCCATCCTTTCGAAATTGACGGCGGTACTGCGATTCAATGAGGTGACAATCCGTTCTATTTTTGGTTGCAGGCTTGCTGGGCCGCGTACGACGAGCGCGACATCCATTGCAGTGTCGGCATGTTGGAAGCAATCGGCATACACTTCGGAAGTGGCCGGCCGCTTTAGACCGGACGCGCGCACGTCGGGCACAATGCCAACGATCGTCATGAACTGGGGCTTGCGGTCGAAGCCCAGGAAGCGGATGCGTTGGCCCAGGGGGTCGCCAGCCGGAAAGAATTCCTTTTGAAAGGACTGATTCACAATGGCCACCTGCTGCGCGGTACGCTGATCTTCTTTCGTAAAACCGCGGCCTTTGAGAATGGGCATGCCGAAGGCTTTGAAGTAATCGGGCGTGATCATTCGGTAGTCGGCGTCGGGATACATGTGCGGGTCGGCGGGCAACGGCCGGCCTTCGATTTCGAAGTTTCCGTCAGGGGCGCCTTGAAACGGCAATCCGCGAATAAACGCGGCCGCCTGCACTCCTGGCAACCGCTCAATCTGTTCGAGCATTTGGGCCCCCGCTTGACGCACGTACGTGCCGTCGACGGAATTACCGTCCGCAGCGGCGGGCCAAGTGAGATCGGTGACGTATACGCCGCCGGAGGCAAGCCCTGTTTCGATATGCGCCAGCTTCCAATAGCTCTTGATGAGCAATGCGGCACCACTGAGCAAGACGATAGCCAGTGCGATTTGGCCGACGACAAGCGTCTGTCCCCAGCGTTTCTGGCGTACGGGTTCTCCTTTCCCTGCGCCCTGCTTCAACGCGTCATTTACATCAGTGTTTGAAGTGTCAAGCGAGGGCAACACGCCAAACAGGAGTCCCACCAGCAACGACAATGCCGCCGTGAAGCACAGCACGCCGGTATCGATGCCGAGATTTTCCAGGCGCGGGATATTCGCCGGCGCGGCGACGCGGAGTATCCTCACTGCCAACTCCGCGAGGGCCAGGCCTGCCAACCCACCCGCGCCGGCAAGCAAGACGCTTTCCGTTAGCAATTGGCGAATCAAACGTCCGCGCGCCGCTCCCAATGCACAGCGCATGCCCATCTCTTTGCGGCGAGCCGCCGCGCGCGCCAGTTGCAGATTCGAGATGTTTACGCAGGCGATAAGCAACACCAGCGTTACGGCGCCCAAAAGTACCAAGAGCGCGGGCCGCACGCCGCTGGTCAGAGACTTGAAAAGAGACGTTACGCGGATACCTTCGTCTCTGTCGTCGACGTATTCTTTCGCCAAGCGCGCGGCGACCACATTCATATCCACCTGGGCGTGGCTGAAGGTTACACGTGGCTTCAGCCGGCCGAGAACGCGATAGTTGTGGGCCGATCTTGCCGAGTCATCGGGAAAGAGATCATTGGGCAACCACAATTGAGCGCTATCTGGAAAATTGAATTTGGGCGGCATCACGCCGATCACGGTAAACGGCATGCCGTTCAGGCGCACAGTCTTTTGAATGGCATTGGCCGGAGCGCCGAACACAGTCTGGGCTAATTCGTATCCGAAAACAAGCGCTGGCGTTCCGCCTGGTTTCTGCTCGCCCGCGCTGAACGTCCGCCCGATAGCCGCATGGGTTGCCACCACCTCAAAGAATCCGCTGCCCACTACCGCCATGCGCGTGCGGCGGGGGGAGAAATTTCCAGACAGCGTGCCAGCGCCGCTGTCGTAGGTTGCCATGTATTCCACGGTTCGGCTTTGCGCGCGCCAGTCGCGGAAGTCTAGCCCCGAGACGCTCATCACATGACCGTCTTTGGCGGTCTGCCCGAGTTCCACCATCCGCTCCGGTTCCGGATACGGCAGAGCGCTCAGCAAAACTGCCTTCACCGCGCTGAACATGGCCGTGTTCATTCCGATGCCGAGCGCGAGTACAATCACAGCGGTAAAGGTGAACGCCGGTGTCTTCGCCAGGACGCGCCAACCGAAGCGCACGTCCTGCCAGAATTGCTCGACTGGGTTCCAGCCCCATGCAGCGCGGCTGTCTTCCTGCTGCAACGTGGTATTACCAAACTGCCGGCGGGCAAGGGCGCGCGCTTCATCTTCGCTATAACCTTGGTCACGGAGCTGGTCGATTTTTTCGGCGAGGTGTTCCGCCATTTCATCGGCCATTTCACGCTCGACCCGCCGCTTTTGCAGCCACTTGGATACGGGGTTCATGATTCCACCGGCCTCATGACCCGGCCGATGCCTGCCAATAGACGTTCAAACCCAGCGATTTCGCGATCAAGCTGTTTGTGTCCAGCCGGAGTGAGATTATAAGTGCGCACTTTGCGGTTGCGGGCTGAAATACCCCAAGCGGCCGCCACCCAGCCCTCGCGCAACAGGCGCTGCAATGCCGGATAGAGCGAGCCCTCTTCCACCTGCAGCACCTCTTTAGAGGTTTGTTGAATGTGCTGGGCGATGGCATAGCCATGCAGCGCGCCGCGCCGCAGCGTTTGCAATATCAGCATTTCCAATGTGCCGGGCAGCAGGTCTTTCTGTTCATTGCGGCCTTTCATCGTTCTCCTGGGCGGGGCACCTCACAATCGGCTTGCAGATAAGATCAGCGCCTCGCTTCACATCGGCTTTCTATACATAGATAATCCATCCTTGACAGAAAGTCAAGAGTAAGATGGCGGTACCGCATTCTGTTTCGCAAAATGTGCCGTTTCTTCGCCTTTCATCGGTGGAGAGGAACCGATGACGTCAGCCGTTAAGAGGTCAGGTGTTCGAGGACGGATTGATAGACATCGGTTGCTTCAAGATGATCGGATTGGGCGTTGCCGATAAAAAGTGGGCTTTGAGCGGGCAGATTATCGATACGGCCATGTGAGCCCTTTACTAAGCTGGCGTCAAGAGGGATAATGTCCAACAAGTCGCGGAAACCTGCTTTTCGCTTCATTAGCTTATAGCCCACTTTGAGCATGGGCAATTTTATGGCGGGATCGATGAACAGTTCCACCGGATCGTAGCCGGGCTTGCGGTGGATATCCACGGTGCGGGCGAAATCAGGCGCGACGCAATCATCGAGCCAGTAGTAGTAAGTAAACCAGGCGTTCGCTTTGGCGACGGCGACCAGTTCACCGGATCGAGGGTGATCAATACCGTGAACCTGCTTCCCTGGCCCGTCAAGGACCATATCTATTCCGGGAGTCGCTTCCAGAATGGAATGTACGGTGTTGAGCTTGGACTCGTCGTTGACGTAGACGTGTGCGATTTGATGATCTGCGATGGCGAAAGCAGCGCTCGCACCAGGGTCGAATACTTCGTGGCCCATTTCGTCGCGAACTTGAACGAGACCGTGCTGCCGGAGGGCCCGGTTGATGTGAACCGGCTGATTCACCGGGACGATGCCGTATTCGGAAAGGACAACAACTTGCGTGCCGCGC
Source organism: Bryobacterales bacterium (assembly GCA_963718465.1). Classification (GTDB taxonomy): domain Bacteria; phylum Acidobacteriota; class Terriglobia; order Bryobacterales; family Bryobacteraceae; genus Bog-105. Next base: position 27,546 of record CAVQZK010000030.1, read on the forward strand.
GATTCATAAAAGCGGATCAGATCACCGCAAATTTCGTCTACGAGCTTAAAGTCGGCGGCCATGGCAGGGTCGGCCGGGCCTAGCTTTTGTAAGTTGTAGTCAAGATGCGGAAGGTACACGAACGATAGTGTGGGCGCGTGACGTTCGTCCACAAACTTGGCCGACTCGGCAATCCACTTAGTCGAGTTGATAGAAGCGCGGGGACCCAGAACTCGAAGAGCGGGAACGTGCCGAGTTTCTGTTGAACGGCTGCGCGAAGATCGCCGGGATATGTATAAACGTCTGGAATTTTTCGGCCGTCGGCTGGATACATAGGGCGCGGCGTAATGGAGTAATCGACCGAAGAGTACATGTTGTACCAGCCGAAGAGATTGGCACAAGTAAATGAGGGATCAAGTTTGCGGGCGGCGTCCCAGATTTTTTGGGATTGCACCAGCTTGTTCGATTGCCGCCATAGATGGATTTCGCAATCGTCGCGATAATACCAGCCATTAGCAACGATGCCGTGCTGAGTAGGCAAGACTCCCGTGTAGTAAGTGGCTTGCGACGAGCAGGTGACAGCGGGTAAAGGGGGAGTAATGGTTGAGACGCGCCGCGCTTTCGACCAGGCGCTCAGCGCGGGCATGTTACGCCCTAGCATCTCGGGAGTAAGGCCAACCACAATGAGAACAGCCGTTTTTTTCATAACCGCGAAAGCACCCAGCGGTATTCGCGCTCGATGGAATCAACGATGTCGAGCTTCAGATCGGGCGGCAGAACACTCCAGGTGTAGGTTTCGATTTCGAGGTGCCGCACCACGGCAGGCGTTAATTCGGCTAGCGCGGAGCGAACCTCTGGTTGCGTGGAACTTAGCTGGCCATAGTCTTCCACGAACAATGGAACGTGATAGTGGATACGCCACTCCTTACTCACTGCGTGAGTAAGTTGTGCCAGCCCATCGGGAAGGTCGGCGAAGCGTTCGGCCTGCCCAATGATTTGATGCAAGTAGGTGGCGTCCGATAGCGGCAGCAGGTTAGAACGGAGCTGTTCGCGGGCAGCTTGGGCTTCGGGAACAGCCACCTTCACCGCGGAACTGATTTGCGCTCGCCCAATGCGAATGCCGCGGAGCGAATTGCATTCAGAGTGAAAGACGGCTGTTCGTGCTCGACAGCAAAGTGGCAGACATCGTAGCAAAGGGTAATATGATCGCGGAGAGCGCTCTCGGCTTCGATTCGGCTGAGTTGGGCCGAGTGCGCCAGCAGCGGCGCGCCTTGAGAAAGCAGGTTTTCAAAGAAGGTCAAGAATTCGGCGGTGTTTTCCACCAAGCCATCGGGCTCCGGCTCGATATCGAGATGAATGAACCGGCCAGTGTTGCGGCGGATTTCAAAGGCTTCTTGCGCTATACGAACGACGTTCTTAATGAGCAGCGGCCAATCCGGGCTGCGCTGCCAGCGCTTATAAGAAAGAGGACAGGTTGAGACGCCGCCATCGAGTTCTTCGGGCACTAACTCACTTAGAATTTGCAGTAAGCGGAGCGTATAATCGACACGTTCCGGCGCATGCCAATCGGGCGCGAAGACTTGGTCTTTCAGGCTGCAATCGTGAAACCCGGCGAATGGAAAGCCGTTGATTAAAGCGACGAAGAGATCGTTGTCCGAAAGGAAAGTCTTGAAATCAGCGAGGTTCGAGCCGCTGAGTAACTCGACAGCTTCGCCATTCGAAAGTCGGAGCCCGATGCCGA
>CAVQZK010000031.1:0-81766 GCA_963718465.1 Bryobacterales bacterium
GAGACCGAAAAGATGGCCACGTTGGGCGCCAAATATGGCCTGCTTACGGAGGCCATTGAGACCGTCTCCATGGCCGGGTCGTCCACTCAACGAGTGCCCCAGATGGTTTCGGTGAAGGCGATTGATCCGAATTGTTATCCGTTTTACGGCACGTTGAAAACCAGCCCTGCGGCGCCGCTGACCTCGCTATTAAAAGACGATTCCTCGGTACTTGTGACGCCCGAATTGCTGATGCGGGTGAAAGTTGGACAGGGCGGAACGATTCGCATCGGCGGACAGGAGTTTCGTATTGCAGGAACCTTGCTGACTGAGCCCGACAGACTGGCGTCGGGATTCGGTCCGGGGATGCGAGTGCTGATGAACCGCAGTGCGCTTGACCGCAGCGGGCTGATGCAATTCGGCAGTCGTGCCGCGCAGCGGTTTCTGTTCAAGTTAAAGCCGGGCGTGAAGCTGGACGCGATTAAAGCGGATATACAGAGCGTCTTTCACCGCGTCTTTATCACTGATTACCGCGATGGCAGCCCAGTGGTGGGAAAAGCGATCGATAACACGACCACCTTCCTGAGCTTGATCAGCCTGATTGCGTTGATTGTTGGATCGCTGGGCGTCGCGATGGCGATGTATTCGCACTTGCAACAGCGAATGGACACGATCGCGGTGATGAAAGCGGTGGGCGCGCGGTCGAATCAGATCATGCAAATCTATTTGATTCAAACGCTATGGCTCGGCATTGCGGGCGGCCTGATTGGCGTGGCCATCGGCGCGCTGGTTCAGAAATCCTTTCCCTTGCTGATTCAGCGGGTCTTCGCGTTGTTGCCGGAAGTGCCGTGGGATTGGTCGTTCAGCTTGCAGGGATTGAGTCTGGGTATTCTGGCAACCCTGCTGTTCACGCTGCCGCCTCTGCTGAGTATTCGCAATGTGCGGCCGAGTTTAGTATTCAGGCGGGATATGAGCGATGCCTCGGCGGAAAGCAGGAAGCATTGGCGCGATAAGCTGCCCGGCTGGTTGGGCGCGCTGTTGATTGTGGCGGGCTTCTGCGGCATAGCAATCTGGCTGAGCGGTTCCTGGAGAATGGGCTTCTATTTCATCGCGGGGCTGACGGTGAGCATTTTGCTGTTGGCCGCTGTGGCAGCGCTGCTGCTCTGGGCGATGAAGCGGATAGTTAAGGCTGCGAATAAGAGCCTGCCTCCGGCGGTCAGGCATGGATTTGCGAATTTATATAGGCCTGGGAATCAGGCGCGCTCGGTGCTGGTGGCGTTGGGTGTAGGCGTGATGTTCACGTTGAGCACCTATCTGCTGCAGAATACGGTGTTGCGCGAAGTGCGGAGCGAAGGTCCAGGTCGCGAGGGAAATCTGTTCCTGTTGGATATTCGGAACACGTCGGACGTGACGAAACTGGTGGAATCGCAGGCCGGCGTTCTAGATAAGGTGCGGCTGGTGGGCTACATTGTTTCACGCATGCTGGAAAAGAATGGCGTGCCCGCGGATCGGTTGCCGCTCACGCCGCGCGGAAAAGATCGGTTGCAGACGGTTCGCATTACTACCGCGAAGGGCATTCCGGACGGAGTGACGTTGCGGCAGGGCCATTGGTGGGACACAAACAGCAAAACCACCCAACTGGCTGTTTCCGAAGAAGCGCAGCGCGATTACAAACTGCGGGTTGGAGATAAATTGAAGTTCCAACTGGCCGGGCGTACGGTTGACGCGCCGCTAGTTGCAATTTTCCGGCGAGAGCAGCGCGCGCCGGTTCGGTACGATTTGGTGTTTCCGCAAGGCGCTTTGCAGGGGTTTCCGGTTGTCTATTATGGTGCGGTGCGCGTGGACCCGGCGAAGATTCCGGAAGTAGAAGAAGCAGTATTCGAAAAGTTCCCGACGGTGACGGTGATGAACCTGGCGGACGTGCTGACGCGCATTCAGGAAGCGGTGGACCAAGTGGCGCTGGTGGTGCGGTTTCTGGCCCTGTTCGCGATTTCGGCTGGCGTGATCATTCTTTCATCAAGCGTGGCCGGCACGCGCTACCGGCGGATTCGAGAAGTAGCGATTTTGAAAACCTTGGGCGCGACAAAGAACAAAATTACGAGTATCTTCTCAGTGGAGTTCTCTATTCTAGGCGCGGTGGGTGGATTGGTGGGCGGCATCCTGGCCAATTTGTTTACCCGGATTATTGCCGACAAGTTCATTGAGGCGAATTTTCAATTCGACTGGATGGCCCTGCTGGTGGTAATAGTGGGGACCATGCTGCTGGCGAATGCGGCTGGCTGGCTGGCGAGCGCACGGATTTTAGACCAGCGGCCGCTTGAGGTTTTGCGCGGCGAATGAGCAGCGGTCACAAGTGAACAAACAAAATCCACAATTCGCATAAGTTCCTTCGCTTACAAAGCTTAGAAGCGTTTTAGGGTCGATTGGCGAAGCAAATTTGTTCGGGCGTTCCGGCCGGCCCGTTAATTTTAAGCCGTGGACAAACACCAACTCGCGCGATTGTTGGCTCGAATTTCGCATCGCTCGCGCGCCAAAGCGGCAGACGACGTGGACACGCTCGTCTACCGCATGATTCGAGAGCTGAAACGCTCGTTTACGCAAGACCCCGCGCCGCGCTCTTCGGCAGCCGATTCTTCACCTGGAAAGGAGAAGCGGTGAAAGAAGCAGGCCAGAAGGCACTTTTGCAATTGATTGAGCTGTGCCTGCGCGAAGGCGTGTCGATTGACATCGGCGGCATGGGCAGTTTCTTACTGGACGAACAACAACAGATCGTTTTCAAAGCCACGGGCAAGGAGCGGGTGTTCTTGGCGTACGCGCAAGAAGATGCCGCCGAAGTAAAGAATCTTTATTCAGCGCTCCAGAAATCTGGTTTCGATCCGTGGATGGATAAAGAAGAGCTTTTGCCTGGGCAGAACTGGCCCAGGGCGATTGAGCGCGCCATCGAGCTGACGGATTTCTTCGTTGGATGTTTTTCGCGGCGGTCGGTGAGTAAGCGCGGGCATTTTCAGAGTGAGCTGGCTTATGCGTTGGACGTGTCGACACGAGTGCCTCAAGAGCAATTGTTTTTTGTTCCGGTAAGGCTGGATGATTGTAAACTGCCGCGGCTGATTGCGGATACCACGCACTATGTCGACTTGTTTCCGAATTGCAGCCAGGGAATAAGCAAGTTGGTAAAGTCGCTGAGGAGCGAACACAGGCGCAGGACCGAGGCTTGAACTAACAAGCGTTAAAGAACACGCTCAGCAGCAGCCGGTTTTGGCCATGACTATTTCATCGATTTGCACGAGCGTCGGATAGTGGCCCGTGTAGCAGGCGTAGCAGAAATGATTCCTATAATCTTTTACGGAATCGTTCAGCGATTCCAGCGAAAGATAGGCCAATGAATCGGCTTCGACGAAGTCCTGAATCTGTTTGATGCTGTTATTGGCGGCGATGAGTTCGCGCAGGGAAGGCGTGTCCACGCCGTAATAGCAGGGCGAAACCGTTGGAGGGCAGGAGATGCGCACGTGCACTTCACGCGCGCCGGCGCTGCGCACCATGCGGACGATTTTGCGGCTGGTGGTGCCCCGAACAATAGAATCGTCAACCAGGATGACGCGCTTGCCCTCAAGCAGATGGCGAACCGGGTTGAGTTTTAACTTCACGCCGAAGTCGCGAATGGCTTGCGAAGGCTCAATGAACGTGCGGCCAACATAGTGATTGCGGATGAGGGCCTGGCGGTATGGGATGCCCGATTCAGACGAGTAGCCGATGGCCGCGGCAACGCCCGAATCCGGGACTGGCACAACGACATCGGCATCAATTGGATGTTCACGGGCAAGAAGGCGCCCCATGCGTTCACGCGATTCAGCAACTGGCTTTCCGAAGACGATAGAATCCGGCCGGGAGAAATAGACGTGCTCGAAAACGCAGTGGGCGGCCTTTTGCGGCGTGGTGTAAAACTCGCGCGTCATGCCTTCCGGCCCGATGATCACCATTTCGCCGGGTTCTACATCGCATATATAAGTGGCGTTAATCAGATCAAAAGCGCAGGTCTCAGAAGCAAAAACAGTGGAAACGGTTCCATCAGGCAGTTCCAGAGTGCCCATTGCCAAGGGGCGAAAGCCATGCGGATCACGCGCAATAATGATGCGGTCCTGGGCCAGAAACACCAGCGAGAATGCGCCTTCAATCTGCAGCAGCGCGTCGCGCAATGCGCCCGCTAACGTACGCTCGCGCGACCGAGCCACCAGGTGCAGGACAACTTCGGTATCGCTGGTGGATTGGAAAATCGATCCATCAGCCTCAAGATCGCGGCGCAGTTCAATGGCGTTCGTCAGATTGCCATTGTGCGCGACAGCCACCTGGCCCTTGCTGCAAGCGACCGATAAGGGCTGGGCATTTTTTAGCGAAGTGTCGCCAGCCGTCGAATAACGGGTGTGGCCAATGGCAAGGCTGCCCGGCAGTTGATTGAGTACATCGGGAGTGAAAATCTCAGCCACGTGACCCATCTTGCGAACGCTATGAATCTTGCGCCCGTCGCTGGATGCGATGCCGGCGCTTTCCTGTCCCCGATGCTGTAAGGCATACAAGCCTAAATAAACCAGATTGCTGGCTTCGGGATGGCCATAAATGGCAAAAACTCCGCACTCTTCGTGAAGCTTGTCAAAAGGCAAATCTTCTTCGGAATCAATCATTCCTATTTACACCAAAACGGGATTATGGAGGAGGTGTTCTAGCGCGTTGGACCAAATATCGGATAACTGATCGACGGGGGTATCGATCAAGATTTCGTTTCGATTACGAATTGTCATCCTCGCTTCAAGTGTAGCGCCGATTGCGACGCTTTGGATGTTATTTCTGCCAGCAGCCTCGAAAACCTTCTCAGGAGTACTGGTTGAGACCAAGATGCGCGAAGGGCCTTCGTGGAACAGCAGCAATTCCGGCGGCAGATCGGAATCCAATTGAACATTTGCGCTTAAATTGTTTGGACCGAACGAACACTCGGCTAACGCGACAGCTAATCCGCCCTCGCCAATATCGTGCGCAGATTCAACCGAGCGATCCAGTACCAACTCACGAATGGTGGACTGGACGCGCTTCTCGTACTCCATATCGAGTCTCGGAGGCGTGCCCCACAGCGAGTCTTGAATCACCTTGACGTATTGGGTACCGCCCATCTCCGGCAAAGCGGGAGACCCTAGGCCGCCAAGAAGGATGATGCTTAAGCCGGGGCGCTGAAACTGGAGTGGAATAGGCGGAGCGGTTTTGAGAGTACCGACAATACCTACGACAGGCGTGGGGAAAATTGGCGTGCCGAGCGTTTCGTTATATAAGCTGACGTTACCGCCGGTAACGGGCGCTTCAAAGAAGGCGCACGCTTCGGCAAGGCCTTCGATGGATTCGACAATCTGGGCCATGATCTCGGGCCGCTCGGGATTACCAAAGTTCAGATTGTTAGTGGTGGCAATGGGTAGAGCGCCCACGGTGGACAGGTTGCGGCAGCATTCCGCCACAATCAGCTTGGTTCCTTCGCGCGGATCGAGCGCGCAGTAGCGGCCATTGCCGTCGAGCGACATGGCGACTGAGGTATTCGTTTCCTTAATCCGGACAACGGCTGCCTCAGCGCCCGGCCCTGCCAAGGTGTTGGTACGAACTTGATAATCGTACTGTTCGTAGATCCAGCGCTTCGAGCATAGGTCAGCAGAGCCGAGCAGCGCTTTCAAATCGGCGGTGAGATTTTTGCTGCGCAACGGAGGGCCTTCGAGCGGCGCCGTACGCAGAGGGTTGGTGTAAGGGCGATTGTACTTGGGCGCTTCGTCGGCGAGGGCGCGATTCGGAATCTCGGCGGTCACCACGCCGTTGTGCTTCACGCGCAGCAAACCGTCGCTGGTGACTACGCCGATTTGCACGGCGTCGAGACCCCACTTTTTGAAAACCTCGAAAACTTCTTGCTCGCGGCCCTTTTCGGCTACCAGCAACATGCGCTCCTGCGATTCGGAGAGCATCATTTCGTAAGCCGTCATGCCGGGTTCGCGTTGCGGCACGTATTGCAGGTCGATTTCGACGCCAGTACCGGCGCGGCTGCCCATTTCGCAAGTGGACGATGTGAGACCGGCGGCGCCCATATCCTGAATGCCGACAATAGCTCCGGTCTTCATGGCTTCGAGACAGGCTTCGAGCAGCAGCTTTTCCATGAAGGGATCGCCTACCTGCACGTTGGGCCGCTTCTGTTTCGATTGTTCGGTGAACTCAGCGGAAGCCATGGATGCGCCGTGAATGCCGTCGCGGCCGGTTTTTGCGCCGACGTAAATCACCGGATTCCCTACCCCTGTGGCCTTCCCGTAAAAAATTTCGTTGTGCCGGAATACACCTAGTGCGAAAACATTTACCAGCGGATTGCCATCGTAGCTTTTTTCGAAGACGCATTCGCCACCCACAGTTGGAACGCCGAAGCAATTGCCGTAATGCGCAATGCCGCTCACCACGCCTTCCAGGATGCGCCGGTTACGTGGTCCGGTTTGCTCGTCGTCGAGGCTGCCGAAGCGGATGGAATCCATAACGGCGATGGGCCGCGCGCCCATGGTAAAGATGTCGCGGAGAATGCCGCCTACTCCAGTGGCTGCGCCTTGAAAAGGTTCAATGAAGCTGGGGTGATTGTGCGATTCGATTTTGAAAGCGATCGCAACACCGTCGCCGATATCGATAATGCCCGCATTCTCACCCGGCCCCTGCAGGACGCGCGTGCTCTCAGTGGGTAATTTCTTCAGGTGAACCCGCGAACTCTTGTACGAACAATGCTCACTCCACATCACGCTGAAGATGCCGAGCTCGGTCATGCTCGGCTCGCGGCCAAGCAGACTCAGAATCTTCTCGTATTCCGGCGTTGTGAGCTGATGGGCGGCGATCACTTCAAGGGTGACCCGGCTCGTGCTCATGATTGGGAAACTGCGACTCCGGCGGTAGTTAGCGACTGCAGAATGGCAAGACCGTCGGTACTGCCTACCAGCGAATCGGCCGCGCGCTCCGGATGGGGCATCATGCCCATTACGTTGCGCGTTTCGTTCAGAATGCCGGCAATGTTGCGCATCGATCCATTGGGATTTTCCAGGTAACGCAGAACGACACGCGCCTCGGATTCAAGCTGATCGAGGACCTTTTCCTCGGCGACATAGCAGCCTTCGCCATGCGCGATCGGCAACGTCAGAACTTGGCCCTGGCGAGCTTGATGGGTGAAGGGCGAATCGGTGGTTTCGACCTTCAGGCGGACGGGTTTGCAGGCAAACTTCAGATTGGCGTTGCGGACCAGCGCGCCGGGCAGCAATCCCGCTTCGGTCAGCACCTGGAAACCGTTGCAAATTCCCAAAACCAAGCCGCCGTCGCGGGCGAATGCCTTCACGGCGGCCATTACGGGTGAAAACTTGGCAATGGCCCCGCAACGCAAATAATCGCCATAGGAAAAGCCGCCTGGAAGAATAACAGCGTCCAAATGTCCCAGCGACGGCGATTCATGCCAGATAAATTCGGCTTGCTGATGCAGGTTCTCATTCACTGCGTACCAAGCATCGTGATCGCAGTTGCTGCCGGGGAAAACTACAATGCCGACTTTCACGTTTTAAGGTATTCTAAGCCGCTGAACGAACTGCCTGCAAGAACAAGTACGCTATTTCCGGATCAAAAACTCAAGCTCCACTGACGGCGGGGGCGGCCGCGGCCTTCTTCCGGCTGGCGCGCCGTTTCTCGATCGGCGGTTGACGGTCGCTCTTCTTCAGAGCGGGGAGAACGATGGAGGTGACGAATTTTTTCTCACCATGATCGTCGAATTTAATGACAATGTAATCATCACTACATGAAAGCACCGAACCGAGCCCGAACTTGCCGTGCTCGACCTGCGCTCCCTGGGCAAACGGCTGCTTGGTGGCCATTGGGCGGGCAAATCCTCTTCTAGGTCATTGTAACAGCTTGACTTACCGTCTGTCGAGTGTTCCACATATAATAGAAAAGGCTGCTAATGGAAGATCTTAAGAAAAAGCTCCAAGACGAAATTACGGCGCTCGAGTACGAATTACGGAATGAGCTGCCCAAGGAGATCCTGAAGGCTAGGGCGCATGGCGACCTCAGCGAAAACGCCGAGTATCATGCCGCCAAAGAGCGTCAAGCCTATGTGAATGCCAAATTAGGGCAGGTCCAGGCGCGGTTGCGTGAGTTCTCCATGGTGGATATGACCAAGATCCCGCGTGACAAGGTGGGCTTGGGGTCGCACGTGGTTGTGCTGGATGTCGGCAAAGACGAAAAGCTGACCTACGATTTGGTAACGAGCGAAGAGGCGGACGCGCCTAACGGGAAGATTTCAACCAGTTCGCCGATTGGAAGAGGTCTGCTGGGCAAGAAAGTGGGCGAGACTGTGAAAATCCAGATTCCGGGTGGAACCAGGGAAATGGAGATTTTGAGCCTGACGACGATACACGATTCGGCCAAAGCATCCTAGAGGACACCACGAACAATGACGTACACACGGGCGATCGGCTTAGGTTCTAATAAAATAATTCGGCTGATCGTGCGGGGCTTGGCTCTGTCGAAAATCAACCCAAACGTTCTAACGTTCATTGGGCTGGTTATCAATATCGTGGCGGCCACTTTTTTGGCGATCGGTAATTTCCGGCTGGCGGGCGGCATTATTATTTTCGGCGGGCTCTTCGACATGGTCGACGGCCGGGTAGCGCGCGAGACCAATCAGGTCACCCGCTTTGGGGGGTTCTTCGATTCGGTGCTTGATCGCTACTCCGACCTGGCATTGCTGATGGGCTTGCTGGTTTACTACGGAACCATCAACCGGCCGTTCTATGTCGTGCTGACGGCGATCGTAATGACGGCTTCGGTAATGATCAGCTATACGCGCACGCGGGCTGAAAACATCATTCCTACTTGCAAAGTTGGATTCCTGGAACGGCCGGAGCGCGTGGTCCTGATTATTATCGGAGCGTTGTTCGACCGCATGGCTCCGGTGCTGTGGGTGATTGCAGTATTAGGCAATCTAACGGTCATTCACCGTATGATCTTTACTTATCAAGACGCAAAGAGATTGGAAGATGCCCAGTTGCGGACGCGCGACGTGACCGCCTCGACCACACGTGAGATTTAGACTGTTTACGGCTTTTCACGCGCAACAAAGCCTTCTTCGAATGCAACCGTCGATCCGCAGGCAATTACTTTGAGCCCCTTGGACGCCCTAAACGGCACTAAGTTACTCGTGCCGATCCGCATTACCTCCACCAAGGCTCCATCTTCATTTGAGGTGTACGTGTAACAAGGCGGCTGGGCCGTTCGTGTCCATTTGCCCTTCTCGAAGTTGATGGAGTTTATCTTTTGCTCGAAGAAACCCAACGTCTCGGCAAAGACCGACGAGCAAAGGAGAAACGCGCCAATGTACGCGCCCAATTTGAAATTCACCGATCTAACCTCCTGAAGAGCGGCGCCGCCGCGTTAGTTGCCATCTTCCAAAATCACAACTGCAAACGCTATTTGGGCAGTATGCGTCAGCGAAATGGAGACGCGCCTGACGCCCATGGCGTCGGCGATCTTAAGAGCGTTGCCGCTTAGCCGTAGAGTAGGACGCCCGGAGCGTTCGTTGACAACTTCGAAGTTTTGCCAACCTACGCCCCGGCTCCAACCAGTGCCTATGGCTTTCATGCCGGCCTCTTTAGCGGCAAAACGAGCGGCCAGACGCTCATTGGCGTTTGCCTTTTTCGAGACGTAAGCGCGCTCGCCCGCGGTATAGATGCGGGTCAAAAATCGATTGCCAAATTGCCCAACACTCCTGCCGATGCGCTCTACCTCGGCCAAGTCCGTTCCAATACCCAAAATCATTGTTTGGCCTGAAGGGTGGCTAAGAGTTCAGAAGAGAGTTACAGGAGCAGTTAGGGCTGCGCTTTACGGAAAGCGGCCCAACGTTTCTTTTGGGCGGCGGCGATTCGCTTGCGCGCTTCGTCGCTCAAAATTCGTTTGCGATGAACCGGTTGACCCCCGTTTGCGCCACTGATCGAGCCGGATAAAGACTTAGGCGGTCTTCCCGCGCGGCGTCCTAGCAGAGACCGCACTTGGGCTATTTGATCATCTAGTTTTTGTTTTTGGGACTCAAGTCCGTGCAAAGCAGCTTCTAAGATTTCCCGGCTTGGAGCTGCAAAAGATTTTGCCATATATCCTTCTTAGTAACACATATCCAAATTTTTTTCACTAAATTGCGTTGGGAATTAGTTCTTCCGCGCAGCACATCAGCGTAACAGGACCATCGTTTACCAACTGTACAGTCATACGCGCCCGAAATATGCCGGTGGCCACGCGCAGACCTTTGCCGCTGCAAACCTTCACAAAATATTTGTAAAGCCGTTCCGCTATCTCGGGAGGCGCCGCCTGGGAGTAAGATGGGCGGTTTCCCTTGTGGGTTTCTCCGTATAAAGTAAATTGAGACACAATCAAGAGCTCGCCGCCAATGTCAACCACGCTGAGGTTCATCTTCCCGCCGGCATCGGGGAATATACGCAGTTGAGCAACCTTGCTCGCCAACTGGTTAGCGTGTTCTTCGGTATCGTTGTATTTCACGCCAAGAAAGACCAATAGTCCGAAGCCAATCTCGCCGCTAACTTGACCGTCAACCGTTACCTTAGCCTCGGAAACTCGCTGCACCAGAGCGCGCATAACCGATTTGAATTAAGCTAAGCCGCTCTGCGCTCGAAGATAGTGCCCTGACCCAGCAGCCACTTCGGATCGAGAATCTTTTTGACTTCTCTCATGGCTTCTATCTCCGAACCGGGATACATAAGATTTAACAGATCGACCTTAGTCTTCCCCACCCCATGTTCTGCCGCAACAGTACCCTTGTGAGCAACTACAAACTCGGCAAACTCATGAATCAGCGCCTCGCCGCGCTGCGCCTGTTCGCGCGTGGCAGGCAGTAAGTTCACGTGATTGTTGGCATCGCCCACGTGCCCGAAAATTGTATATTTGCCCGGCGTAACATCATCGCAACGGGTTTTGTAATAGGCATACAGGGCGGCTTCATGCTGGATGGGAACGGCGTAATCGGTACCAAACTTGGGAAATCCCTGGCGCCGCACCGTGTCAACTACAATAGTCGGCAAAGTGTGGCGAAACTCTCGAAAGCGATCGCGGTCGGCTTGGCGGAATCCAAACCAGGATTGTTCCTCGAACGCGCCTTGCGTCTCGAGACGGCGGCTGCAAGCTTCCACTTCGGGATCGTCTTCCGACGATAGATTCTGCTCTATAAATAAGGCGGCTTGTGCTTCAAAAGGGATTTCCGGATAACGAAAGCGCAGTAGATTGAGAGCATTCTGATCCATAAACTCCAGCAGCCGGAGTTCAGGGACGGTCCGCCAAACGGTGACGGCATTCAAAGCTAGCTGATCGCTCGGGAAAAACACGATGCCACTTACAATGGCCGGCGGTTCGGGTATAAGTTGCAACTCGGCTTCAGTCACTATTCCAAGAGTGCCTTCGCTTCCGGCCAGCAGATCGACCCATTGAAGGTCGGGCGTCAGATAATAGCCGGCGGAATTCTTAGTGGTACTTGGCGCCTGAACCGGCCGAACGGGGAAATCGACTTTCTGGCCGCGTTCAAAACGTTCGGTGCGTCCGTCCATAAAAGTAACCTCCAGCGCCAGCACATGGCGCCGGACCGAACCGTAGTGGAAACTGCGCGCACCGCCGGCATTGGTGCTAATAATCCCGCCGACTGCGGCGGAATCTTCCGTGGGATTCGGGCCGAAAAACTGCTTTGTTCGCGCGGCAGCTTTTTGTAACTCGCTTAGTGCAACTCCCGCTCCGCAACGCGCTCTGCCGCGTTGCACTTCGATTTTTCGGAAGCGCTCCAGAGAAACAACCCACCCGCCGTGCGGTACGCGAGCACCAGTAAGTCCAGTACCCGCGCCGGAAACGGTCAACGGAATACGGCGTGCGGCGCAGGAATTTACAATTTCGCGCAATTCGTCGATATTGGCGGGTAAGAAGACCTGTTCCGCCTCGCCCCGATAGCCGGACGAGTCTTCCAGGTAGGGATCGACAGCCACCGATGAAACAATCACATCTTCAAGATATCCCTATTCTTTGAGATAAACGCCGACGACACGCAGCGCGAGCTGAGTTGGGTTCAAATCGGTGCGATTACTCAGAATGACGACAGAGAGGCGATCATGCGGGAAGCGATCGATAATCGTCCGAAAGCCCTGCGTGCTGCCGCTATGCCACATGCGTTTGTGACTCTTGTAGCCGTCCAAAAACCAGCCGAATCCATAGGAAACCGGTTGACCGGGATTTAGATTATCGCCATCAGGTTCGAGCGGCCATCTCGGCGCCGAGCCATCGGACAACTTCACCGGGGTCAACGCCGGCGCCATTTCGTCCGCGCTAAGGAGCGTATGTTCTTCCAATGCTTGGTCCCATTTCGCCAGGTCGTTCAGATTCGAATAGATTCCCCCATCGCCTAAGGTAGCCGAAGTAGCGCTTTGGTCGGCCTCCACAAAGCCTTGTTGATTTTTGTCGTGCCCGTAAGCGCGATTCGCCACAACGTTTTGGCCGTTGCGGTAGACCAGCGTGTTGTCCATGTGCAAGGGCTTGAAAATTCTGTTATGTAGAAATTTGGCATAGCTTTCACCGGAAATCTTCGCAATAATCAGGCCCAATAACACGTAGCCGGAATTACTGTAGGCCCAGCTTGTCCCAGGCGCGAACTTACCGTGCGATTGGTGCGTCAGCAGACTGAGCACTTCTTCATCTTGAATCTGTTTGGCTGGCGACCAGAGAGGTCCTTTAGTTTTCTCGGCTTCATCCATCAGCGATTCGTAATCAGGCAGCCCCGAGGTATGAGTAAGCAAATGCCGGATTGTGATCTCTCTTCCGTAAGCCGGAAATTGAGGGAAGACATCGGTAAGGCGGCTATCGTAGCGGAGCTTTCCATCATGCACCAGCAACATAACTGCCATGGCGGTAAATTGCTTTGTGAACGACGCAAGGCGAAAGTTGGTCTGAGCGTCGATTCTAAGATCGGAATTGAGTTTTCTGAGGCCGTAACCGCGTTCGAAAATCGTGTGGCCGTCTTTACGCACCAGCACAGCGAAACCAGGGCTATGCGAGTCCGTAAGAGGCGCGAAGATTGTGTCGATGGCTGCCGAGTTTGTTTCGGCCGCGGATGCACATATTCCGCAAATAATCCCGATAAGCGCAGTAGTGGATTTTAATCGCATGTGTGAATAAGAAAGATACTACGCGAAAATAAAGCGATGCTCGACGCCGCTCAGGTTGTACAAGCCAGAACCCCAATCCGCCCGCAAATTGGTTTGGTTTTGGGCAGCGGATTAGGTGCGTTCGCTGATTCGCTGCCCAATGCTGTCCGGATACCGTATCGCGACATCCCCGGTTTTCCGGTTTCTACCGCTTTGGGGCACGCCGGTGAGCTGGTGATCGGCACCTTGGGCGCAAATGGACACGCCGCCGTGCATGTGGCCGTGATGTCGGGCCGTTTTCATTTGTACGAGGGTTACTCGCCGAAACAGGTGGTGAGCGGTATACGGCTGTTCCATGCGTTGGGAATCAAGAAACTTGTCCTGACGAACGCCGCCGGCGGCATTAACCTCAGTTATTCACAGGGCGCACTGGTGCTGCTGAGCGACCATATTAATCTTCTAGTCATGAATCCGCTTACCGGCCCTAATGACGACGAGGTGGGTCCGCGCTTCCCGGACATGACAGAAGCGTATTCGCGCGAAATGCGGCAGATTGCAAAACAAACTGCCGCTGAAATTGGTGTAACTCTCCAGGAAGGGGTTTATGCAGCCGTACTGGGGCCGAGCTTCGAAACCCCAGCGGAAATCCGTTACCTGAGGGCGATTGGCGCAGACCTCGTGGGCATGTCTACCGTCCCCGAAACCATCGCGGCGAACCACGCAGGCATTGAGGTACTGGGCATCTCCTGCGTTACAAACATGGCCGCTGGCTTGAGCGGCGAGAAACTGAGTCATCAGGAAGTACTTGAGGTAGGCCGCCAGATGTCCGGCACAACGCTGAAATTTTTGAGCGCTCTGCTGCCCAGGCTGTTGCCGCAGTGAGCGGCAAGAAGGCGGTGGTGGTGTTCGATATAGACGGCACGCTGATGCGCGGTGCGGGCTCGCACCACAAGGAAGCCCTGATAGAAGGCATTCGCCGCGTTACCGGACACAATACCAGCTTTGAAGGCGTTGACACCGCGGGCAAACTTGACCGGGATTTGATTGCCGGCTTGCTTGATGCCGCTGGCTGTCCACGCATCGATGCGGAAACGGCGCTGGAAGAAATAGTTTTGCAATGCCAAAACGCGTACTGTACAAATTGTTCCGAAGACCTAAGCCGGTTTGTCTTGCAGGGCGCCCGCGAAGCGCTGGCCGGATTGGACGAGGCCGGAGCGGCAGTAGGCTTGGTCACCGGGAATTTGAGCCGGATTGGCTGGCGCAAGATGGATCTCTCAGGCCTGCGCGGATTCTTTTCATTCGGTGCGTTTTCCGAAGATGGCGCCACTCGCGGGCAAGTGGCGCGAATCGCTGAACAACGCGCCCGGCAGCTTCACGGCATCGCTTCCGAATGCCCGGTTTCTCTCATTGGCGATCATCGAAATGACATCGAAGCGGCCAGGGCAAATGGGTTCCGCGCGGTTGCCGTCGCAAGCGGCGTCATGAGCGCGGCGGAGTTGAGTGCGTTTCAGCCCGATATTCTTGTTGATACTCTGGCGAACTTGGATATTCGCGAACTGCTCAAAAAATGACCAAACTACTTGTCCTCCTGCTGTTGCCATTCTCCATCCACGCTGGCGACAAGCGGATCAGCGTACTGATTGTGGACGGCATCAACAATCACGATTGGCGTGTGACTACTAAGTCGGTTCGAGGGTTTCTGTTGGCTACTGGCCGATTCACGGTTGACGTCTCCACCACTCCTCCGGCGGACGGCACGCAAGAGGCCTGGGACAAGTGGCGGCCTCCTTTCGCGAAATATCAGGCGGTAATTGTCAATTTCAATGGAGGGCACAAGCCCGATGGCATTCGTTGGCCCAAGCCAGTAGAAGAAGCGTTCGAAGATTATGTGCGCTCTGGCGGCGGCACCATAATTTTGCATGCGGCGAACAATGCGTTTTTGAATTGGGGGGCTTACAACGAGATGATCGGGCTCGGATGGCGGGATCCTAGTTTCGGCCGGGTTTGGCGGTCAGCGGCGATGGAACAATCCTGACGATTCCGCAGGGCAAGCGGCCTCGATCCGGGACACGGCCCAAGGCATGATTTTGCGGTTCACGTTTTGAATCACGATCATCCGATCACAAAGGGCATGCCTCCCGTTTGGATGCATCCTTCAGAACAACTGACACATGGCCAGCACGGCCCGGCAGAGGGGCTGACCATTCTGACCTATGCGAAGTCGGAAATATCGGGACAGAATGAGCCCATGGATTGGGTTCGCTCCTATGGCAAGGGCCGTGTTTACACCACAATGCTTGGTCATGCGTGGACTAACGAGCCGAATCCCGATTTGGATTGCGCTGGTTTCCAGACGCTGTTCTCACGCGGCGTGGAATGGGCGGGTACGGGTAAAGTAACCATCGCAATTCCTGCCGACTTTCCAACCGAGAGCAAGCTGTCTATTCGGACACATTAGTGCTTGGCTCGGGAACCGGCGTGCCATCATGATCAATAATCCTTATGCGCGTTCAGGTGGTGGACTCTCATACCGGTGGCGAGCCTACGCGACTCGTGCTCAGCGGCGCACCCGATCTGGGCGGTGGCACGATCCGGGATCAGCTAGTCCGTTTCCGCGAGCAGCACGATAGCTTCCGTTCCGGTGTAGTAAACGAACCGAGAGGTAACGACGCCATCGTGGGCGCGCTCCTTTGCAAACCGGCCGATCCCACCTGCCAATTTGGCGTCATCTTTTTTAACAATGTCGGCTTCATTCATATGTGCGGCCATGGCACCATCGGCCTGGTTGCGACCTTGGCGCATCTCGGAAAGCTGCAACCGGGTCATGTGAAGATCGAAACCTCTGTGGGTGTGGTCAGCGCCGAACTCCATGAATCGGGCGAGGTCACAGTACGCAACGTGCCCAGCTATCGCCATTTCGAAGACGTCACCGTGGAAGTAGAAAATTACGGTCCAGTCACTGGCGACGTCGCCTGGGGCGGCAATTGGTTTTTTCTCACAAAGGGCTACAGCCCCATCGAACTCAGGCTCAAGAATCTGGAAGAACTTACGAGTCTTACTTGGCGCATTCGAAAGGCGCTCGAACGTCACAACATCACGGGCAAAGCGGGCGCGGAGATTGATCACATCGAACTTTTTGCCCCGCCGCGCGACAAAACCGCGCACAGCCGCAATTTCGTCTTATGCCCCGGCAAGAGTTACGACCGTTCCCCTTGCGGCACTGGCACGAGTGCGAAAATGGCTTGTCTCTATGCCGATTCCCTGCTCTGCCCCGGCGAAAAATACCGGCAGGAAAGTATTGTGGGCAGCATCTTCGAAGGGCATGTTGAATTAGTCGATGGTCAAATCATTCCCTACATAAAAGGGTCGGCTTTTGTCACCGCGCAATCGGAGTTAGTAATTGATGAGCGCGATCCGTTTCGTTGGGGCATTCCAGCCTGATGCGTACTTGCGACGTAGCTATTGTCGGCGGCGGCATTGTAGGCGCGGCTTGTGCATTCGAATTCGCCAAAGCCGGATTGCGCGTCGAACTTATTGAACATATGGGCATCGGCACCGGCGCTACCAATGCTGGTCATGGCCATTTAGTGGTAATGGACGACAATCCTGCGCAGTTCGCTCTCACTCGCTATTCGCTCTCACTATGGCAGCCGCTACTGGCCGACATGCCGCCCGATTGCGAATACTGGCATTGCGGCACTTGCTGGGTGGCTGCCGACGAAGAAGAATTTGCCTTTGCCGCAAGTCGAGGCGAGTTCTACAACCGTAATGCCGTTCCGGCGGAGTTGCTCGATGCAAAGCAACTCGCCGACGCTGAGCCAAGTTTACGGCCAAACCTCACAGGAGCCTTGCTGGTTAAAGGCGATGTCTCGGTACGTCCGGCGGCAGCTGCCGAATATCTCTTCGCAAAGGCCGTTGAGAAGGGTGCGAAGCTCATTGACCAACCCGCCGTAAAGATCAGCGATGACGGCGTGACATTCCAAGATGGCTCGCTGCTGTATGCCGGCTCGGTTATTAACGCCATTGGAACTGACGCGCCCATGCTGATTCCAGCACTTCCCATCCGTCCGCGAAAAGGGCACATCCTGGTGGTCGATGCTGGACCGGACTTCGCCCGCCACCAAGTGATGGAACTGGGCTACCTGAAAAGCACCCATACAGACGAAGGCGATTCTGTCGCTTTCAATGTGCGGCATAACAAGAAAGGTGAACTGCTTATCGGCTCGTCACGCCAGTTCGATGTTACCGACCCGAAAATTGAGCCAGCCATGATCAAAAGAATATTAAAGCGCGCCATTGAATATATGCCGGGCATTACCCAGGCTAAGCCGCTGCGCAGTTGGACGGGCTTTCGCGCCGCTACGCCGGATGGCCTGCCGCTGATAGGCTTGTGTCCGGGTTATATGCGTGTGTTTTCGCTGCTACTGGACATGAAGGATTGGGGGCCACAACTTCTATAGGCACCGCGCGTTTGCTGGTGGACACGATTCTAGGTCAAGATCCCGAGATCGATCCCAAACCTTATCTCCCGTCTCGTTTTGAAAAGGAATAGACATGCGCACCTTGCAATGGCACGGAGTGATTCCGGCACTGACGACCCCGTTCTTGGAAGACGGCTCGATTGACGTGAAGTTTCTCGCCAAACACGCCGCTTGGCTGATTGAGAACGGTTGCAGCGGCCTGGTGGCGCTCGGCTCGCTGGGAGAAGGTGGAACGCTGACGCCCGGCTGAGAGAACCATTGTCCTTCAAACGTTGGTGAAGACAGTAGGCAAAAAACATCCCGTGATGGCGGGCATCTCGGCGCTCAGCACCGCGGAAGCTATTGATCAGGCCAAAGCCGCGGAGCATGCAGGCTGCTCAGGTTTGATGGTCCTGCCGCCGTACGTCTACAAAGGTGATTGGCGCGAGATGAAAGGGCACGTCAGCGCCGTTGTTAAAGCTACTCCGCTCAGTTGCATGCTGTACAACAACCCCATAGCCTATGGCACAGACTTCCTGCCGGAGCAGGTGAGGGAGCTACAGCAGGATCATCCGAACTTGAACGCCATTAAGGAATCGAGCGCAGATGTCAGGCGCATTGCGGCGTTGCGCAGCTTGGCTGGCGAGAAACTCCAGATTCTCTGCGGTGTGGACGACCTGATTGTCGAGGCTGTCGAGGCAGGCGCAGTGGGCTGGATCGCAGGGTTGACGAACGCGTTCGCGAAAGAGTCCGTGCTGCTTTTCAATCTGGCATTAAGAGGAGAGAAAGACGCCTGCTTTGAGCTCTACAAATGGTTCCTGCCAATGCTGCGGCTCGATACGGTGCCTAAGTTCGTTCAACTCATTAAGTATGTTCAGGAGTTAGCGGATATGGGTTCCGGCCGGGTGCGCGCCCCGCGCCTGGAGTTGAGCGCCGAAGAGAAAGAAATCGTTCGCAAGATGGTTGAAACGGCGCTTAGCTCGCGTCCATCTCTGGATACCGCACCCCAGGCGCTAGGGAAAACTCATGCAAACTGAAGGCTCCGCGGTAACAGGCGGTGCGGTTGACCGCGAAACCGGTTTTGTCCGCGATCTCGGTCTGTTCGATTCGGTAATGATCGTTGTGGGAGTCATGATCGGGTCGGGCATCTTTATCGTACCCGCCGATATGGCGCGTAACATCGGCAGCCCAGGCTGGCTGCTGGTGGCTTGGCTCGTAACAGGCGTGCTTACAGTCGCCGCCGCCCTCTCGTATGGCGAACTCTCGGCGATGATGCCGCGCGCCGGCGGCATGTACGTTTATCTCCGCGAAGCCTTTTCGCCTGTTCTGGGCTTCCTTTACGGCTGGACTCTGTTTACCGTCATTCAAACCGGAACAATCGCCGCAGTAGCCGTTGCGTTCGCCCGTTACACCGGCGTTCTGGTGCCGGGCATTGCGGAAGACCGCTACCTTATTCCGCCTATTCATCTCTCAAGCGGCTATGCCATCTCGCTCTCCACGGGTCAGCTGTCTGGCCATCGTTGTTATTGCGCTGCTTACCTGGACTAACAGCCGGGGCGTTCACTATGGCAAGATCCTGCAGAACCTGGTAACTTCGGCAAAGATCGTTTCACTCGCCGGCTTGATTCTGCTCGGCCTGATTTTCGCAAAGCACAACGCCATCGCGGCTAACTTCGGCAATCTCTGGCCGCCGCATGATGTTACGCCGGTCACCGCCGGCTTGAGCGCGCTTACCGCCTTCGGTCTGTTCGCCGCTATCTGCGTATCGCAATCGGGCTCGCTGTTCGCGGCCGATTCGTGGCACGACATCACGTTCGCCGCCGGTGAAGTGAAAGATCCGCAAAAGACCATGCCGCGCGCCCTGTTCTTCGGCACGCTTTGCGTTACCGGCCTCTTTCTGCTGGCCAACGTCGCGTACTTGCTGGTGTTGCCGCTCAAAGACATTCAGAATGCGCCTGCCGATCGTGTCGCTACGGCCATGCTGCAAGTCATTTTCCCCGGTTTTGGAGCGGCCCTGATGTCGGCGGCCATCATGATCTCGACCTTCGGTTGCATTAACGGCTTGGTCCTGGCTGGGCCGCGCGTTTCCTATTCCATGGCGCAAGACGGTTTGTTCCCCAAACTAGCGGGACAATTGAACAAAGCTCATGTACCCGGATGGTCATTGCTGTTGCAGGGCATCTGGTCGGCCTTGCTGGTTCTGCCGCGCACTTACAACACCGTCACGCACGCTTACGGCAATCTTTACAGCAACCTGCTGGATTGGGTAATCTCAGCAGCCCTGCTCTTCTACATCGTCGCCATTGCGGCGGTTATCCGGCTCCGTATCACGAAGCCGAACGCTCCACGCCCCTACAAAGCGCCTGGCTATCCGTTCTTGCCGCTGGTTTACATTCTGGGCGGCACAGCGATATTGTTCTGCCTCTTCGCGTACCGCCCGGCGACTACCTGGCCCGGCCTGCTGATCGTCATCTGCGGTCTTCCGGTTTATTACTGGATGAAGCGCGGCTCGTCAAGCTGAAGCGGGTTGCGCGGCTTGGCTTAGAAAGAATTCGATCTCGGACACTTCGCCGGGACTCAAGCGAAACGTCAGAGCGCCCTTGCGTGCCTTCTACTTGATCGGGATGCCGCAAACCGACAATGGCAGCAGTTACGGCGGGGTTGCGCAACGTCCAAGCGAGCGCCACTTCACCGGGAGTTTTGTTATGACGCTTGCCCAATTTCGCGGAGCAATTCCACCAATTGTAAGTTGCGGCTCAGGTTCGGCTCCTGAAAATCTTTGTCGCGGCTGCGCCAATCGTCGGGCGGCAGGCTTTGCGCGCGCTCTTTGGTCATTTTCCCGGCAAGCAGGCCGGCGCGCATAGGCGAATAACAAATCACCCCGATGTTGTTGGCTTCCGCAAATGGCAGGATCTCCGGCTCAATCTTGCGAACTAAAAGCGAGTACGGCGGTTGCAGTGAAGTAACCGGCGCAATCTTCATGGCGCGCTTCAGTTGTTCCACGTTGAAATTAGAAACGCCTATCCAGCGCACCTTACCTTCTGCTTTCAGGCGGGCCATTTCAGTCCAGCCTTCTTCGATCTCGGCTTCGGGCTCCGGCCAATGAATCTGATACAGATCAATCACATCCACTTTCAGACGGCGGAGACTGTTTTCACATTCCTTGCGAATCGACTCGGCCCTTAGCGATGGGTAAATCTCGCCATTCTCATTCCAATTACGCTCGCACTTAGTAAAGACGAACGGTTTGTTCGACAATCCGTGAACCGCCTCGCCCACAATCTCCTCGGAATGCCCCAATCCATACACGGCAGCAGTGTCAATCCAGTTAAATCCGGCGTCGAGCGCAGCGCGAATGGCTGCCACCGAGTCCTGATCGTCCTGGTGGCCCCAGGAAAACTTCCAGCCGGATCCGCCCATGGCCCAAGCGCCCACGCCCAGCGGAGTGACATCTAAATCGCTGTTGCCCAACTTTTTCAATTGATTCATTTCGTCTCTCAAGTTTCGTATTTTGTTAACTTTGCGCGATAACCCCTACACCGCCTTACTTACTGACTGATGCGGTTCATTTCCTATCTTATGCACTTCTATCCTCGACCTTTCTAAGCAACACAGTTGTGCCGCTCAGGGCCGCGGAGTACTGCAGGTTCTAAACACCCTAGCCCCATGCGGCAATATGCCAGGTCTGAAAATCTACGTAACCTCAGATCAGACACCACAGGCCGCAAGCAGAAGCGAGCGCCCAAATCGAAGAAGCCCTTAACTCCGATAGTCATTTTAATAACCCAACCGAGAACAACTTTATGAAAATCATTTTTTCTTTCCTCCTTGCTGGCGCTCTGCTCTCGGCCAGTGTTACACCAGCCTCGAACAGTCCGAAGGCTGATAGCTCGTACGAAGGTGGCGGTCCCGTGATTACCGTCGACACGAAATATCATTCAAGGCCGAACACAGATTTCATACCTGGTGAGAACCAACATCCGGACAAGGACGGCAACTATGGAAAAAGAGGTGGTGATTGCGATAAACACGGCGGTGATCCTTCGAGCCCCACGCCCGAGCCAGCCTCCGTTTTCTTGTTTGCCGCGGGCGCTGTAGCCTCGGGCGCATTCCGGAAATTCCGCAAGAAGAGCTAATCCATCAGTGAAAAATTCTTTTCTCCAGCGGAGTCGGAAAGGTCCGTGGCGGCGCCTGTCGCGTGCATGCGAGGGCATCTTGCCAGTTTCAAAACCCTCTTGCCACTCAACCAGGCGCTTTCGCCCCTTTGTCGCTCTCTATTCAGCAAACCTACGTTACTGTGCCGCTATGCGGGTCTCTTTTCAATTCAGACTACTTATTTTGGCGTGCGTCGCGATCGTGAAAGCTCACTCTGCCGATTGGGCGGGAGAACATACACTGGCAAGCGCCGCCTATGACAGGGGCGACTATGCGACCGCTGAACAGCATGACCGTGCCGCATTGGCCGCGGCGGAATCGTTCGGCGAAAACGATTTGCGGCTCGAAGCCACGCTCACTCACCTGGGAGCGGTGTTGCAGGCCCGTAATCCGTGCTGCGACGCAGAGCCTCTGATGCGCCGGGCACTCGCCATCCGGGAGACCCAATTTGGGAAGAACAGCATTGAGGCTGCGCTGGGGGAAGCCAATCTCGCCGCCGTCTGGCAAGAGGCTGGCCGCATTGAGGAGGCGCGCCGGCTGCAGGCACAAGCTCTTGCTACCGCCGAACGGATTTTAGAGCCGAATGACCCCGGACTGGTGCCTTACCTGGCACTCGCGGCGCTCACCGAGCGGGATGCATTGGACTACGGCCGGGCTGAAGAACTTCTCAAGAGGGCGTCCATTCTCGCCGAGAGAGACGCTGCGAAAAATCCCCGCCGGCTGATGCAGGTCTTGCGGTATCTCGGATCGGTGTACCGTTCGGCCGGCCGCTTCGACGATGCGGAGCGGGTGTTTAAACGTTTAATCTCGCTTTCCGAGGCGACTCTTGGCCCCGATAAACTCGATACGGCGAACGCCCTCGCCAGCATGGGCGGTGTACTCTGCGAACGGAAATTCTATGCGGATGCCCGTCCCTATCTCACGCGCGCGTTGGACACCTATCGGCGGATCCACGAAACAAAAGCCCCCACCTTCATTATGGTCGTGCAGAATCTCGCCACGGCCGAGTTGTATCTTGGCCAGGCCCAATCAGCCGAGCAGCATGCCTTGCTGGCCGTCGACACGCTGAAAAATCAGGCCACTTCGGACCGCGAGTCCCTGGCTGTGGCTTACAACAATCTCGGTCAAGTCTACGCCGCTCAGGGCCGTTACAAGGAGGCTGAGCGTGCCACCATGCAGGGAAAGAACATTTGGACGGCGATGGCCGGCCCCAAAAGCTCAAAGGTGGCAACCGCCATTTCAAATCTCGGAGCGCTCTACGTTCAAGAGCATAAATACAAAAAAGCCGAGGGTCTCTATAAGGAGGCGGTCGATATCGACTGCCAGCTCTTGGGGCCGGCAAGCATAGCTTATGCGCGGGATCTGAACCGCCTGGGCGTTCTTTACAACTATGAGAAGCGCTTCTCGGAATCGGAGGAGATACTCCAGAAAGCGTTGGAAATCGGTTCTAAAAGGCTTGGCGGCAATAGTCCCATTTTGGCCGATACGTACCTCAATCTGGCTGCTTCGTTGCACGGTCAGCGGAGGCGCGATGAAGCAGTTGAAAATTATCGGCGCGGGATCGAGATCATGACGAACGCCGGACAAAAAAACGCTCCGAACATGGCAATCATGCTTGAGCAATACTCCATCGTATTGCGCGAGATGCAGCGTTGGGCGGATGCCGAGAAAGCCTCGACTGAAGCTTTGGGCATCCGCGTTAGGGAAAAAGTGAACGGAGAGACATATCAATGACCTGGGGAGTCAGTGGTTCAAGATTCGATCCTCTAGATTCTTACGGTAGCCACGGCTAAGTGTGAGAGTAGTTCCCGTCGACAGAACTACGCGATAGTCGCCGCGAAACCAGGGCTGCAAGACCTTGATTCGATCAAGGTTGACGATAGCCGAACGATGGATACGCAGAAACTTTCGCGGGTCAAGCGTTTTCTGAAGCGCATTCATGGTCTCGCGCACGGTGTGCGTCTCACGGCCGCAGTGCAGGTTGACGTAATTGTCGGCTGCCTCGATCCAGTCCACGTCGTCAGTGCGCAACACAACCAGTCCGTCCCCGGCTCGAACCGCCAGGCGGTCTCGATAATAAATCGTGGATTGAAGAGACTCAGCGGCGGGTAGGAGCTTATCCGGCGGCTGGCTCGACCGCAAGTTCGCCAAATGTACCTTGGCGCGGCGTACCGCTTCGCGCAAACGGCTATCCTCGTAAGGCTTAAGCAGATAGTCGAGGGCTTGCGCATCAAACGCCCGCAAGGCGAAATTGTCGTAAGCAGTGACGAAAATAGCGCACCAGGTACGGCTTGGGCCAATTTCATCGAGAAAGGTGAAGCCATCCATGCCCGGCATTTGAATGTCGAGAAAAACAATGTCGACCGCCGTCTGCTTCAGCGAATGTAACGCCTCCCGGGCAGTTGGGCACTCCGCCACAATTTCAAGGCTGGCATCGGGAGCTAAAAGCCGCCTCAACCGGCGGCGCGATAGCTTTTCGTCGTCAACTATTAATACTCGTAACGTGTTCATCTCGCCCCGCTTCCTTAGCCGCGACTCTGAATGGCAGCCGGAGGACCGCCTCCGTCCCCTGCGATCTCCGGACGAAGTGAAAACTCTGTCCGGCTCCATACAGCTTTTCGAGTCGCGCTCTTGTTGTCGTTAAGCCAACTCCTTCGACGACCGGGCGCTTCTCGGAGTCGAAGCCCGCGCCATTATCCCTGATCGTCACTACCAGGCAGCCGCCATTCCTAATCGCTTCCACCCCAACACAGCCTTGTCCCGGCCGGCGTGAGATTCCATGCTTAATGGCGTTCTCTACCAGAGGCTGCAGTATTAAATTAGGCACTAAGGCGTCTTCGGTTTCTTCGGCAACTTTTATATTCACCAGCAGCCGATCGTCAAAGCGCATTTTTTCGATATCCAGGTATAGCCGCGTCAATTCCAGTTCACGTTTAAGCGGCACTTCGAGTGTTGACGAATTTGCCAAAGAACTTCTCAGCAGATGGCTCAGTGCCACAACCATTCGCTCGGCGGCTGAGGGGTCGGCGTGAATCAGTTCGGAAATCGAGTGCAGCGCGTTAAAGAGAAAATGCGGATGGAGCTGCATCTTCAGGCTTTGCAGCTGAGCCTGCGCAAGCTGCGCGTTCAGATCGGCCGCCTTGGCTGCGCTAATCTCGTATCTTCTGTAATAGTAGCCGGCGTTATGCACAAAGATAACCACCCAGTACAAAGGGCCTCCATCGGAGAGGTTCCAGACAATCGCCCGCAGTTCCTCGGATAGGCTCCGCTCCCACTCATGAAAGCCGATGAGGACCATGGCCGCCTGCCAGATCAGGTAGGTGGTAACCGAAAACACGATTCCAGCCAACACATGCACTGAGACGTTGCGCAACCTTTTGGGCGGCTCAATCCTGAAACGGTCGGCCAACCGGATGGCGGCCGGAGACAAGAGCGCCGCGATGTAGGCATAGCTGCATTCGAATATGATCGCTCGCGGCCAAGTGAGGGGTTTGGAATACGTCGAATGAAGAAAGTGGCTGATAACTCCCGACACCAAACCGTACGCCGTCCACGCGCCCAGGGCCCAAAAGACGCTTTGCCAGCGTATCGTTCGCAATCTCCTGGCTAGGGGCGTAGTGCAAATCCTCCACATGTTAATACGAGCGACCTCGGAAAATGGTGCGAACAATCTCACCCCTGACTTTGTGCATTTCGCCCCATGAATTACGTTCTAGTTCTCTCCGCGTTGACGCCAACTGCGCACAGTAGGGGCCAGTTCCGTCTATTACCCCAGACCAATGCAATTAGCCCCTGGAATTAATGCGTTCGCCCCTTCTTAGTTGAATTAGCATAGTACGCCATCTAACCTCGGGTCTGATTAGGTTCTTTCAGGCGCGTAGTATCGGCGCGTTCGCCGTGGGAGGCGAAGAAGTTTTTCAAAGGGGAGCGTATGTTACAGAAATTCCTCGCGGCCGGAAGTCTTCTCGCAGTCTTCACGGCGCTTTCGATGATCTACCCTCCGTCTGCATATGCGCAGGCGACCAGTGGTGACGTAACCGGAACTGTTGTTGATTCCAGCGGGGCCGTTGTGCCCAACGTCTCCGTGTCCGCCGGGAACGAATCCACTGGAATTAGAACTTCGGCAACCACCGGCGCGGACGGAGCATACCGGCTTGCCAACTTGCCCGTGGGAATCTACACGCTCACCGCCTCGGCGACGGGCTTTGCCCCAATGAGTGTTAGAAATGTCGCCGTTCAGTTGAGCACCACAATCACCCAAAACTTGACTCTTCAGGTAGGAGGCACTTCAACGACGGTCGAAGTAACTGGCGCTGCAGCCGAACTGGACACAACAACGGCGCAGATTCAGACCTCCTTCGAGACTAAACAGATTACGGACTTGCCCACCGCGGCGTTGTCAAGGACGATCAATGGGGCCGGCATTTGGAATTTGAGTCTGTTAGGCGCGGGCGTGGCATCACAAGGCGGCGTCGGGCAGGGTACCGGCCCGGCAATTGCCGGTCAACGGCCCGAGAACAACACGTTCAACATCGACGGCGTCAGCAACAATGACCATTACCTCACGGGGCCCCTGGTGTATGTCTCGAATGACGCTGTTGCCGAAGTTTCGCTGCTGCAAAATCAATTCAGCCCGGAATTTGGCGGGGCATCCGGCGGCGTGTTTAACGCCGTTGTCAAAAGCGGTACCAACGCATTGCATGGTTCGGTATTCGAATATATGCAGAACCGCTTGTTGAATGCCGAAGATGCGGTGTTCGCAGTGGCGGGACTAACAAGCAATCCACGTTTCGATTACAACCGGTTGGGTGCGACAATCGGCGGACCAATAATCAAAAACAAGCTTTTCTACTTCGGAACTTTTGAATACGATCCGCTTGGTCAATCGTCCGTGCCCGGCACGCCGGTCTTTGCGCCCACCGCGACCGGCTATTCCACGCTGGCCTCAATTCCGGGCGTCAGCAAAAACAACTTAGAAGTGCTTCAGAAATATCTTCCAGCGGCGGCGAGCAGTACCGGCAGCACAAGCGTCTCCGGGGTAAGTATCCCGTTGGGTAGCGATTCGTTCAACAGCCCTGCTTACACCAATAGTTACAACGCCCTTGTGTCTCTGGACTATAACCTCAGCGACAAGGACCAAATCCGCGGCCGCTGGATCTACAACAAGAGCGAAGGTCTCCAACTACCCGCCACGCTGCCGGCCTTTAACGTCAACTCGCCCAACAATAACTATTTGTTTTCTCTATCTGAGTTTCACAACTTTACACCCACGCTTCAAAACGAATTCCGGTCGTCTTTCAGCCGGAACGTCAACTATTTGGGCCTGCCGAACATAACGTTCCCAGGCCTGAATGTCTTTCCGGTGATCACGATCGACGATCTAGGAACGACCATGGGACCGGTCGGGCCACAGGGTTCGATACAGAATCTATTTCAAGTGCAGGACAACCTGAGTAAGGTTCTAGGGCGCCACACAATTAAGGTCGGTTATCACTTTACTGACGTGATCTTGACTAATTATTTCATTCAGCGCGTACTGGGGAACTATGAGTATTCCACGATGCAGCAGTATTTGTTGGACCTGACGCCCGACGTTGGAGGGGAACGCAGCGCCGGACCAACGAGTTTCCCTTCGGGCTTTTTGCAGCATGAGGCGTTCGTCAACGACGATTTCCGGATCCGGCCAAATCTTACGCTCAATTTAGGGCTTCGTTACGAATATGTGACGATGCCTATCGCATCCCGCTACCAGATCTACAGCGCCCCAGCGAGCGTCCCGGGCGGTATCACCTTTGGATCGCCGAAGTTCAGTCCTAACGACTGGTCTCCGCGCCTCGGTTTCGCTTATTCTCCCGGAAAAGATGGAATCTGGTCGATTCGCGGGGGCTTCTCTCGCGCGTTCGACCTCACCTACGGCAATTTGACATCGAATGGCGCTCCTCCGTACTTTGAGCAGACAACAGATGTCAGTCTCTCCTCGAATGCGCCCAACTTTCTGGCGAACGGAGGTTTGCCGGGCAACGTGGTCCCATTACCAACCGATCCGCAGGCGGCGCTTGGGGTGGTCACAAACTACACTTTTGGCGGCAAGCGGCCGTATGGCCTCACCTGGACGCTGGGGGTTCAGAGGGTGTTCAAGAAAGACTATACGATTGAAGTCCGGTACGTCGGCACCAAGGGCGTTCATCTCTGGAATCAAACGCGCTTGAATATTGCGCCGCAAGTGAATGCCGGCAATTACATTCCAACTTACATCAGCATGCCCGCCGCCGCAACGTTTGCTTCCCTTGGTAGGACACTGGGGCAAGTGGAGTCCTACGTGGTTCCCGGCGGTACCGTGGACAATCCTTACAATTCGTTGGCGGTTTATGGTTCTCACGGGAACATTACGGCTTATGCGCCGCAGGCATATTCGTCTTATAACGGGCTCGCGCTGCAGTTGAATAAGCGTTTCTCGAATAACTTTTCCTATATCCTGGCTTACACCTGGAGCCACATGCTGGACAACGCGACAGCGACTAACTTTTCTACTTATTTGACTCCCCGCCGCGCCCAGGACTTTCAGAATCTCGCGGCCGAGTGGGCTTCCTCCGCGCTCGATCACCGCCAGCGGTTCACATTCACTCCTATCTATGATTGGAAACCGTTCAAGAGCCGGCGTTGGTTCATGAAGAATATGCTGGGAAACTGGAACGTTTCGGGGACCTATACCTATGAGACGCCGGAATATGCAACAGTTCAGAGCAATATCGATTCGAATCTGAACAACGATAGTGCAGGCGACCGCGCAATTGTTAACCCGGCGGGCTCTGGAACCGTGGGGACCGACACGACGGGTTATAACGCCTTGGGCCAAGCCGTTTGTTTGGGCAGTCAATCGGGCTCCGGGGCGTGTCCTAACGCAAATACCATCGTTGCCTATGTGGCGAACAACCCGAATGCCCGCTACGTTGTTGCAGGCATCGGCGCTCTCGCAAATGGCGGCCGCAATACATTTCCTCTGAAGCCGACGAATAACATAGACGCCTCCTTGCGGAAACAATTTGATTTTGGCGAGCGCCTCCACTTCAACATTGGCTCCCAGTTCCTCAACCTTTTTAACCACCCGCAGTTCACGGGAGGTTATATCAACGACGTCAGCTTGAACCCCAATTCCGCGATTGCCCGCAATGAATTGGTTCCCAGCGATCCGCTATTTGGCCGCTTCGACCAGTTCTACACCAGCAATTCCCGGCAAATTCAAGTCTTCGCGAAGTTTACGTTCTAATCGCGCGCCGATGGAGTTTAGGCTCCTTACCTTTTTGGAGGAAGCGCTGGCCGTGAGCGGCCATGCGCCGTTAACTCGACATCGTAATGGCCGTGGCCGCAATCGGGAATCGCCGACCCGCTGTAGAAACTGAGCCCATAGATCCAGTCGCGATTGATGCCGCCGTCACACACCGTCAAGTGGCGGGTTTTGATCTCACGCCATAGCCCACGCGCGGAAACAGTCTCGTCGATTTCTGGATATGCCGATGCCTTCAGAAAAATGCCGCCGGCTACAATGCACAAAACCAGCAGCAATAGAATCCAAGTGCGCCGCCCAAGCATAAGCGCCACCAGAGGAGCAGCGACGTAGAAAGCCTCTGTGGGAGTGAAGGGCGGAAGACGAAAAGAAGAGATCCGGCCGGCAGCTAAAGTGGCGGGCAACGCGCCGGCGATCACTGGAATTGTCGCAATCAGCACTGCCGGCGCAAGCAGCCACTTGCGGCTGAATTCGGCCAGCGCCTTAGTCTCAAACTGCGAGCCCACCAGCACCACCAGCGAAGGAATCAGCGGCAGTAGATAGCCCGCCAGCTTGTTGCGCGACACACTAAACAGGACGAAACCGAAGAGCGCAATGGCCAACAGAAAACTGCGGCGGCGGTCCCAAGCAGCGTCGCGGCGGAAGAGTAACGCCCAAAGCGGAGTCCATGGAAAAAGTCCGGCCAGCAAGACCGGGAAATAGTAATACCACGGCTGTACGTGCTGCAGCGAGGCAGAGTAGAGCCGTTCAAAATGATGCTTCAGAAAAAACTCGTTTACAAAGACCATGCCGTTGCGCTCAATGACGAACCAGTACCACGGCAGGCGACCGTTAGACACGAAACGGCGGCAATCCACCAAGCCCGCCAACGATGGCGCAGGAACCAAAAACCCGGAACAGCCAGGGCGAGAGGCACCAAGCCCTTTGCCAGGACAGCCAAGCCCAGGCAAATTCCAATGGCGGCAAAGCGCTGTAATTGGCCGTCCATAGAATCCGGGCGCACCAGCGGCAAGGCCAGGAATACCGCGAGTGAGAAGAACACGGCAAGCGGTAAATCGGTCAACCCGAAGCTGCTGTAGGTAAGCCATCCGGCCGACGTCGCCAGAAGCGTTGTGGAGATTGCCGCGGCTTCGGCCCCAAATTCCTGTCGTATAAGCCAAAACGAAACCGCCAGAAAAGTCAGGCTAAGAAGCGCTACCGGTAATCGGGCTGCCAAGTCGGCATTGGCGCCCAGCGAGGCACCCAGCGCACTCATCCAATACAGCAGCGGCGGCTTCTCAAACCACGGCACGCCCCAGAGATGTGGCGTGACAAAATCGCCCGTTTCGACCATCGCGTGGCCAATGGCGCTATAGCGTGGCTCGTCTGGCCCCAGCATGCCTACTCCGTCTAATTGATAGAGGTAAAGAGCCGCTATCGCAAAGAATAAAGTAGCAAGCGGCAGGTACCGGCGAAGTGAAGACAATCCCCAGTATAGTGGCGTACACTGGGATCAAACTCCATGCGATACGTGAGCATCTTTGCCGCAGCCTGGATGGCGCTCTGTTTCAGTTCGGTTTTTGCCGCTGACACCGCAGCTCCTACGCTCGACAAGCCCAAGCTTGAAACATATCTGCGGTACGCAGAGGGTTACACCTCAAATGTAAAGCTCGATGTTGAAGACCCTAGGCCGAGCCCGTTTCCTGGCTATTACAAGGTCGCGGTTCACTTAACTTACGGTACCAGCAAACTAGAGCGCAGTTACTACGTTACGCCCGACGGCGAACATTTCATCACCGGGTCCATTTGGGATCTGAAAAATTCTCCGTTCCAGGAAGCGCTGCTCCACATACCCAAAGACGGTTACGCTTTTGGACCGGAAAACGCGAAGATCACAATTGTTGTTTTCAGCGATTTCCAGTGCCCCTACTGCAAGAACCTGGCGAAAACGATTCGTGACAATCTGCCCAAGGTGTATCCGACCGAGATCAGGGTAATCTTTAAGGATTTTCCTCTGTCCAGTATTCACCCATGGGCGCGAGCAGCGGCTGAAGCTTCGCATTGCGTGGCGGGGGACAAGTCCGAAGTGTTCTGGGCTTTTCACGACTGGATTTTTGAACACCAGCAGGAGATCAAGAATGAAAATCTGCGCGAGAAAGTCTTAGGCTTCGCGAAAGATCAGAAGCTGGACGAAGCGAAAATTGGAAGCTGCATGGATACGCACGCGATGGCTGCGGTTGTCGACAAGAGCATCCAAACCGGCGAGATGCTGCAGATTCAGCAGACTCCCAGCATCTTTATTAATGGCCGGAGCGAACCGGGCGCGGTACCGTGGACTGGACTGGATGGCTTGATTCGACTGGAGTTGAATAGACCAAAAGAAATACCTGGGCCCGTGGCGGAGAATTGCTGCGAAGTGGCTATCCCCAAGGTTGTAAAGCAGTGAAGCATCCTAGAGAAGTTACTAACCAGTGTCCCTCAGCGCTAGTTATTTGGCCGTTGGTGCCGATAGAGTCAGTGCGGGGCCACTTGAGAGTTGTCACGCTCCAGGACGATGTCCTGGTTTAAAATGCTCGTTCGCGACTAAACCATGACAAACTCCGCCATCAAAGCGTTCCGTCTGCCGCCTCTGATATTGCACCCGTTTTCGAGTCCGGAAGATACTTCTGTGTTGATGGAGAGTTCACGGGCAAGTTTAGCTCTACAGGGTTTCCTGCCGCGCGATGAGACCCCTACGAACGATCTTGATGCACAGTTGCTGCGGGGCCGCTATGCCGAACTGAGGATGCTTTATTACATTGGCAAAGATGTGTCGCGTTGGACTGAGCAGTGTACAGAGACTGTACAGTTCACCGGCGCGTTTGAGGGCCGCTCCATTCGGCCGGAAACCTTCGCGGTATTGCTGGTGCAGCACATCCCGGCGCATGTTCGAGTGAAGCTGGAAGGGTGGGGGGTGTTGGATTTCTGTGCATTGTTCCGCCGGTCAATCGGCTTACACGCCATTTTCCAGGAAATTCCCAGGCCGGAAGACTTCGCACCAGATTTTTTGCGTCGCTATCACCGTTATTTAGACCAGTGGTACGAACAGCGGCTGCGTGATTGGGTATTTGATCGTCCGAAGCCGGAAGAATTCACCTTTGATTTGTACGCCTCGGGAGAGTACGCCCTGATGCTCGAACAAAGCTGGAACGGCGAGCAGAAGACCATCTAAAACACCGGATTTTTTCTGAGCCCGGAAGGGTATGCTGAAGAGGTGAACTTCCCCAGGTTCGTCCTTGCAGAACAATCTTTTCCGAACCGCGCCATCGCGAATATCGATGCGCATGTCCGCCAGAGTTTGTTCAAATCCGATTTCGTATCGCGAGTTCCGAAGGGCGCGCGCATTGCTGTTGGCGTCGGCAGCCGCGGCATTTCAAACATTGCCACAATCACCAAGTCGGTGGTGAACTTCTGGAAGGACCAGGGCGCTCATCCGTTCATCATTCCCGCAATGGGCAGCCACGGTGCAGCCACGGCCGAAGGCCAATTGGACGTGCTGGCCCACTACGGCATTCATGAAGCCACGATGGGCGTGCCGGTCG
Source organism: Bryobacterales bacterium (assembly GCA_963718465.1). Taxonomy (GTDB): domain Bacteria; phylum Acidobacteriota; class Terriglobia; order Bryobacterales; family Bryobacteraceae; genus Bog-105. Next base: position 32,654 of record CAVQZK010000031.1, read on the forward strand.
TGAGCTCGTTGGAAGTAGTCCCGCTGGGGAAGACGCCGGAAGGCATTCAGACTTACATGGACAAAAACGCTTACGAAGCGGATGGCGTTTTCCTGGTACCACGCGTGAAGTGGCACACCGATTTTTCGGGCACTCTGGAAAGCGGGCTGTTCAAAATGATGGCGATTGGTTTGGGTAAGTTCGCCGGTGCGCGGCAGTATCACACATTTGCGTTCCGCATCGGGCTTGAACAGATGATCAGAAGCGTCGGCGCGAGTGTTTTCGCAAGCGGAAAAGTACTCGGCGGCTTGGCCATTCTGGAAGGCGCGCATCACGAGACGGCGGGACTGGTTGCGGTGAGTTCGTCTCAGAGCTTGTCAAGTATGGTGGCGCAGGAAGAGAAACTGCTCGCTGAAGTGAAATCGTGGATGGCTAAATTGCCCGCCCCTGAAATCGACATCTTGATTGTCGATGAGATTGGAAAAAACATCAGCGGCGCGGGGATGGACACCAAGGTAATCAACCGCGGCGTAAATGGACAATATAATCCCTGGCCCGATACGCCGATCGTCCAACGCATTTACGCGCGGCAGCTAAGCGATCTGACATACCACAGCGCGGTGGGCATCGGGATGGCGGACGTAGTACACGACCGGTTAGTAAATGACGTGGATTGGAATCCGACCTACATCAACTCGCTCACGGCGTCCACTCCAGCCTGCATCCGGACGCCAATTCACTATCCGAGCGACCTGGAAGCGCTGTCCAACATTGCGCCCACAGTTGGCAAGACAGATCTCTCTGAGGTCACCTATTGCCGGATTCGAAACACTTTGGAATTGATTCACGTTACGGTCAGCGAAAACCTGCTGCCAAGTCTCCATTCAAATGCGAAGGCCGCTTCAAAACCGTTTGACTTAGCGTTCGACTCCGCGGGAAACCTGGTGGAATCGAACGTTCCTGCACATGACCACGCAGATCAAACCGTTAGCCGGGTTTAGTCGAACAGAATACGCCCAATGGGCGCCGCATCGCCTGTCGCTTGCCTAAGCCAACGAACGCCACAACCATTCGAAAAGGTCCGAAGTTGAAACACTGCAGCCACTGGCGGCTCAGTGGCACCTGCGCAACGTAAAGCGCCACGCCTATTGAGGCTGCTGCGGCCCGATCCGGTGCGTTCCATTTAAGCCGAAGCCATACCCATAGAAAACAAAACCCAATACGATTGACTGGACCAGATAGTTCGTCAGCGCCATCTGACCGATCGCCGCCAAACTGGGCAGAAGCGCTGCCCGGCGCGGTGTGAGCCACAACAAAAGCCCCGAGACATAAGCCGTGGCGAGCAAGATGGTCATTACCGGCACCGCAGATACTGCCCTCGCCAACCCTCACTATGCGAATTTCGAGCGACCGCCGTCGATCTCGGAAAGCTGGAAGGTGGATAACTTAGCGGGCCACCTGCGTATCGACGGCAGACTGCCAAGCCAACTTCGCCTCGCTAAGATCACCACCGGATATCTCATGACCGCCGCAGGCTCCGCGTTTTGCCGCCGCGGAACTGGATGTCGGCTTCGCGGCACATCGCCTATTGACACTCATTCACATTGTTCCAAGAGCGCTCCAGTGGATCACGAGTACGGCACTATCGATTTGCCCTTGGGCATTGCGTTATGAGTTAGCTCAGACGGGGAACGATGGCGGCGTTTACCGGATTGCTGCCTACGCCTAACATAGCGAACAGAGAGGCTGCATTTTTTAGAATCAGCGGCGATATCGGGCGGCTTAGATTGATAGCGGAGATGTGGATGACCGCCATGTCGCCCGAGGCCGCGTTCAAAAACAACGCGTACTGGTTGTCGGGTGTTATCGCGATGAAGTTCGGACGGCCGCCAACATCCACAATGCCGATCAGCTTCCGCGAATCGACGTTGAGAATACAAACGTCGGACCCGCTGGCGCTCGCAACAAACAGGTAAGCTGGTTCGTCTGAACAGGCCATGACGCCCGGGTCGCGGCCCGCAAGTACAGTCTGTTCAACCTCAATCGTCCTGTACGGGAAAACCACGGCGACGCCGTCCATGCCCGATCCCGAGACAAACAGTTGGCCCTGATCCGGCGTGAAGCAGAGATTTTCTGGCCGCATCGCTAGAGGAAGTTCCGTAATGACGTGCATAGTGCTCACGTCCAGCGCGACAATCGTCCTGGCATCGGGCTGAGTGGCCAGCAGCACCTGACTATCGCCGCGAAAACGGACGGCTCCCACCGGCTCGGCGAGTTCTATCCGCTTACGCTGGCCGCTCTGTAAATCGAACAGCTCCACCATTTGGCCCACGGCGCTTGACACTGCCGCATGTTCGCTCTTTGAAATGTCCAGAGCGTTTGGTTCAGCCGCAAGTTTATACCGGCGGATCACGCGTAGGCTATCGGTCTCGGCATGAATTAATTCTTTAGAATGCCGGGCGAGCGCGAACAGGCTCTTGCCGTCGGGAGCCGGCTGGATCTGAAAAAGGCCCGCGCCCAAGCGGTGAGATGAAGCTACTGTGAGATTTCCGCCGACAATATGCACACTATCGGTAGATGGGGTCAAAACATAACTTCGGCCTGAGCCCTGGGCGGGTAAAACTTCCGTGGGCGGCGCGTCTAAGGCGATCTTCTTCAGCAACTGAAACGTACTCAGATCGACAACGGCCAGTGAATTTTCGCCTGAGGTCGCGATGAGGGCGTAACCCCAATAGCCAATCCATTTCCTACGCCGGCAAGCACTAGTAAGAACCGCAGTTCCGAGCCCGAGCCACTTACGTCGAGTCATGCTAGAGAAATCGTAAACATTTGAAAAATAGAGCTTTGTCGAAAACCGAGGGGAGTTGTATACCTATGTTACCCTCGGAGTTTATTGCATCCCCTAATTGTCCGGTAATTCATGAATTATAGGTCTCTTTTTAGCCTCATATCGTCGGATCTGGCCATAGATCTTGGGACGGCCAACACACTTGTATTCGCCAAGGGCAAAGGCATTGTGGTGAATGAGCCCTCCATCGTAGCTATCAATAAGAACAACGGGGAGATTGAGGCGGTGGGGAAAGAGGCGAAGGAAATGGTGGGGCGCACGCCTGGAAATATTGTCGCCATACGGCCCATGAAGGACGGAGTGATTGCCGATTTTAAAGTCACTGAGCGGATGCTTAATTATTTCATCCAGAAGGCGCATGGGCGAAAAATGCTGGTGCATCCGCGGATTGTGATCGGCGTTCCGAGTGAGATTACGCAGGTAGAAAAGCGCGCGGTCAGCGAATCCGCGTATCGCGCTAAAGCCAGCGAGGTCCATTTGGTAGAGCAGGCCATGGTGGCGGCAATCGGTGCCGGACTTCCTATTACCGAACCTTCCGGCAACATGGTGGTTGACATTGGCGGCGGCACGACGGACGTCGCGGTGATTTCGCTCTCGGGAATCGTTTATTCGCGTTCCGTGCGCGTTGCGGGCAATGAAATGGACGACGCCATTATGAATTACCTGAAGCGCAAGTACAACCTGCTGATTGGGGAACGTACCGCCGAGCAAATCAAAATTCAGATTGGTTCTGCCTATCCGTTGGACCGGCCCCTGACCATGGAAATCAAAGGGCGCAATCTGATTGAGGGCGTCCCCAAGACTGTCACCATTGAGGACAGTGAAATTCGCGAGGCGCTTTCGGAATGCATTGCGACAATTATAAATGCGATCCGCGTGGCGCTGGAGCGTACACCGCCGGAATTGAGCGCCGATATCAGCGATAAAGGCATTGTCCTTACGGGCGGCGGAGCGCTGATTAAGAACTTAGACCGGCGTATCCGTGAAGAGACTGGACTGCCGGTTTCGATTGCGGAAGACCCGCTGGCCTCGGTTGTATTGGGGACCGGCAAGATGCTTACCGATTTCAAGCTGCTCCGCCGGATCGCCATCGAATAGACGCAAGGCAGTGTTGGCCATTGGATCAACACACCTTACATTAGAAGAGAACCCTCTAGTTAGAGATAACGATGGAAGCACTGCTGAGCCGATACCGAAACCTAACGGTTTTGTTGGTTGTGATAGTGGCTCAACTTCTTTATCTTGCGTACCAGGTGAAAACGGCCCGCGACGAACGGCTGATTCGCGTTTGGGCGGTCAGTTCCGTTACGCCCATGGCCGGGGTTGTGGAAGCAATCCGGCACAACACCATCGGATTCATGCAGGATTATTTCATACTGCTCGACGTGCGCGACGAGAACCGCAAGCTGAAGGCCGATAACGACCATCTGAAAATGGAGAACGTCTATTACCGGAACCAGCTATCGACGGCCGAGCACGCCCGAGCCCTCACGATCTTTCAGAATCAATCGCAATCGAAAACAGTAGCCGCGCGCGTGATCGGCAACAGCACGGTGGCGACCGCCAAGGCGGTGTTCATCGACCGCGGGTCAACCAGCGGCGTCGAAAAAGGAATGGCCGTCGTCACGCCCGATGGCATTGTGGGGAAAGTGGTGGCTGTGTATCCGCTGGTTTCCCAGGTTTTGCTGGTGATTGATCCCACATTTAAGGTGGGAGTCGAATCGCAGAAAGGGCGCATTCACGGAATCCTCAACTGCGGAACTGGCCGCTGCCTGGTTGAGCAGACGCAGGATGAAGACCAGATATCGGCGGGCGAATGGTTCTTTACCTCTGGCGAAGACCGGATCTTTCCCAAAGGCTTTCCGGTGGGCGCTGTAACGTCGATAACGGCGAATGGAGGTTCGAAAGAGGTGCGGCTCAACTTGAGCGGCGCGCCGGGTGGAGTGGAAGAGGTGCTGGTGGTGCTGCAAGGTATTCACCAGACCATTCCAGTAGGACCGCCGGTGGACGAATCGGCCGTGAAGATGCTGCCGCCTCCACCGCCCGAAAAGGACACTACCAGCAATGAACCAGGTAAGGTGCAAACGGATGCCGATAAGATTATTCAGAAGTACGAAGACATCGGCAAAGAGCAGGACCATAAGTACGGGGCCCTTTACTCGAACCTTCCAAATTTCAACGCAAAGCCGCCCGCCCCGCCGGTCGATCAGAAGACTGCCGTGACGCCGGCGGCTGCTCCGGCCCCTCCGCAGGCGAGCAAAGGCGAACTGGACGGCGTGCTGGGTGCGCCGCCAGGTACGAACATTAAACCTGCTGCCTCTCCTGATGCGACCGGAACCAGCGCTCCAAGGCCGGCTGTTAATCCAAGGCCCGCGGTTCCGAAGCCGGTGTTGCCGCTCGGCGCGCCTCACACTAAGACTCCGCCAAATGCAACGGGCGCAGCTCCTAGCTCGCCGCCTGCTCAGCAGCAGGCGCCGCCCCAGCAATGAACGAGAGCAGCGAATTTCTTCTGCGCCGGCGGCGTCCTAAAGAGAGTTGGTTTGGCCGTTTCCAGGTTGTCGGACTCATCATCCTGACGCTTATTGCCATCATCAGCAAGTTCTATTTGCCGCGATTGATTCCAAGCGCAGTGTGGCTCGAAGTGCCGCTGCTGCTCACCGTCTATTTCGGGTTGATGCGCCCTAATCCGATCGCCGCTCTGTTGTTCGGTGCTTTCGTCGGATTGGCGGAAGACTCGCTTTCCCCGGCCAACTTGCCCATCGGCATGTACGGCATCACGAAGACGCTGGTGGGTTATTTCGCCGCGTCGGTAAGCATGCGCTTTAACGTCGATAACGCGGTCATCAGATTAGTGCTGTGCTTTTTTTTCTACGTGTTCCATTCTTTCTTTTATTGGGTCATGCGGCGTGCCCTGCTTGGGCAGCTGGTACCGTTTGATCCACAGCAGACATTCCTGCACGGGGCGTTTAATACCGCCGTGGCGCTGCCGCTTTATATGGTCCTCGATAAGATGAAGTTGTCAGAGCAATCGTAATGCCGGAAAACCTAAAGTGCCGTTGAACGAAACCGAATATAGGCACGGAGAGGTGTTCTCGCCGAGCCGGCTTCACCGCGACGATCCGAAGGAAGCCGCCGGTAAAATCGCGGTGTTCCAGTACATCACGGTGTTTGTGTTCGTGTTCCTGGTATCTGGTTTTTGGCAATTGCAGGTGCAAAATCCGGGAGTGTACAGTGAGGCGGCGGAACGAAACCGCATCAAAAGCACTCCGCTGCTTGCTCCACGCGGCAAGATTTTAGACCGCGACGGCCGCGTGATCGTCGATAATCGAGCTTCCTATTCCCTGCTGCTGAACCGCGATCAGATCAAGTGGGAACATCTGCCCGCCATAGCCTCCGCTTTAGATTTAGATTATGGCGACCTGTCGGGCACGATTAGACGGATGGGCACGCGGCCGCAGGTCATCATCAAAGACCAACTATCGAGAGACGAGATCGCCTGGATCGAATCGCACCAGGATCCGGACACATTCCCGGAGATGCAGCTGATCAAATCGTGGCGGCGGCAATATCCGCAAGGAGGTTTCGCGGCGCATGCAACGGGCTACGTCGGAGAGATCAGCGAAGCAGAGCTGGACTCGCCGCCATATGTCGATTATCACCAGGGCGACATCATCGGCAAGGATGGACTGGAGCGTCAATACGACAAGACATTGCGCGGGGTAGATGGCCAGCAGCGCGTGCTGGTGGACAACGTGGGCCGCGAGCGCCAGATGGAGGCAACGCGCGATGCGGAACCGGGAAAAGACCTGCACACGACGCTCGATTTGGATCTGCAGGCAGTGGCTGAGCTGTCGATAATGGATAAGCGCGGCTCGGTGGTGGCGATCGACCCGAGAGACGGAGAGGTGCTGGCCATGGTCAGCGCCCCCAGCTTCGATCCGAACAAATTTACCGGACGCATCAGCCGCAAAGATTGGGATGAAATTGCGAGCGATCCTCACAAACCGCTGATGAACCGGGCGATTCAGGCGCAACTAGCTCCGGGATCGACATTCAAGCCGATCATGGCCATCGCCGGCCTGGAGAGCGGCGTAATCGACGATGACACGCAATTTCATTGTCCAGGGGGCGCATCCTTTTACGGCCACTATTTCGCGTGCCACCTGAAACACGGGCACGGCGATATCAAGCTCCATCGGGCCATTGCGCAATCCTGCGACGTATTTTTCTACAACGTAGGCAATCGTCTGGGCATTGACCGGATCGCCAAGTACGCGGAACTGGCGGGCGTCGGCCACAAGACGGGAATCGATCTTCCGAACGAGACGCAAGGCACCATGCCTTCGACCAGATGGAAGCTGCGCGTTTCGCGGCAGAAGTGGTATGCGGGCGAAACAATTTCGGTGGCAATCGGGCAAGGCGCGGTAACGGTTTCTCCGCTGCAGCTTGTTACCGCCTTGGGCGGCCTAAGCGTGGGCGGCAGATGGTTTCAGCCGCATATGGTCAAAGAGCAAGCGCCGGTACTGCTGAAGCAGGGGAACTTCAACCCGGAGAATCTCGAGCAAGTGATTTCAGGCATGTACGGCGTCGTGAACGAATGGGGGACCGGACATGCAGCACAATTACCAGGCATTAAAGTGTGCGGAAAAACAGGTACAGCGCAAGTGGCCGCTACCGAGAAGACGAAAGGCGCAAAACTGAGGAGCTCGCTGGCCAACAATGTCTGGTTCGTTGGATTCGCGCCGATGGACAATCCGGAGATCGCCGTGGTGGCGCTTTTTGAGCATGGCCAAGAGAGCGCCAACGCGGTACCGATTGTACGGGACGTGCTAAAGGCATACTTCGACAAGAAAGCTCGAAAAGCCGAAGGCCGGCTGCTGCAGACGCAGTTTGAAGAGCGCTTAACGGCAGACAACCTATTCAAGGCGCCTTTGACGGCAGGGAGTGCCGTTCGGTGACCGGCTACCGTTCTTTCCGCGATCTGGACTGGCCTCTTTTAGTTGTGACCATGGCGCTTTGTGCGCTGGGCGTATTGCAGATTTATAGCGCTACCGCCGGTACGAAATGGCAAGACGCCTGGTGGAAACAAATTATCTGGGTGGCTACCGGATTGGTCATGATGTGGGTAGCGGCCATGTTCGACTATCATGCGCTGCTGACACAGGTGCCGTATCTGTATCTGACAGCGATGGTGGTGCTGGCGGCCACGACGTTCGCCGGCAGCAAAGTTTTCGGTTCGACTCGTTGGATCAAGGTCGGCGGATTTACTCTACAGACATCGGAGTTTGTCAAAATCGTTTTAATACTGGCAGTCGCCCGCTATCTCACTGAAATAAAGAGCGGTACTAAGTTAACCTGGGGCGACCTCGGAAAACTAGGCGCGATTGTCCTCGTGCCCATGGCGCTGGTGATGAAACAGCCGGATTTGGGCACCTCGCTGACATACATTCCCATACTGGTTGTAAGCGTTCTGATGGCCGGTTTGCGTTGGAAATATTTTGCCATTATCGCCGCCGTGCTGATTGTCACATTACCGATCGGCTATCATTTTCTTAAGCCTTATCAAAAGGATAGGTTGGTCAGTTTTGTTTACCCTGACCGCGATCCGAGGGGTACGGGCTTTCAGGTGATCCAGTCCAAGATTGCTGTCGGCAACGGCGGTATGTGGGGTCGTGGCGCCAAGGAGAGTTCTCAGACGCATTTGGGATTTCTACCGGTGCCGCACACGGATTTCATCTTTTCTTCCTTTGCGGAAGAACATGGTTTTGTAGGTATTGTGATCGCGCTAGTGCTGTATTTTCTGTTGATTATGCAAGTTGTGCAGAACGCTCAGACATCGACCGATAAGGCAGGTTTGTATATCTGCATGGGCGTGGCTGCTTTGCTTTTATTCCATGTGCTGGTGAACGTGGGAATGGTGGTGGGCAAAATGCCGATTACGGGTATACCGCTGCCGCTGATGAGTTCCGGCGGATCCAGCACGTGGTCGATTTTTCTGATGCTGGGGTTAGTAAATGGCGTCAGGTTACGCAGGTTTGTGAACTAGAGTGCGGCTTCGGAAACGGAGCCCGTTCGACAAGAGGGGTCGAGCCGAGCAAGATTAGAATTTTTCGGATTTGCCAACAAGATTTAGTAAATTTGACGCGAGTGTTCATTGAGCAAGTCTCCACTTGTGTTAGCCGCAAAGTTTTGCCCTAACGCCGCTTTGTTGAGGAGGCGGGCGTAGTGCATATCCAAAGGTTCTGAATAAAGCTCATCGGCCCAAAAGGCGGTGAAGCATGAGTAAGGAACTGGTGATTGGGTCCAATCGCCATGAGACAAAAGTAGCGATCCTCGAAGAGGATCAGCTGGTAGAGGTATATTTCCAGCGAGCCAATGAGTATTCGCTTGCTGGAAGCATTCACAAAGGCAGAGTGACGCGCGTGCTTCCGGGCATGCAGTCGGCGTTTGTGGATTTAGGTCTGGAACGGGATACTTTCCTGTACGTTTCAGACTTCTTTGAAGAAAACGACGACATCGACACGGTGACCGAGGATAAGCCGGTTCAGGTTCAGCCGGTGCAGCGCAGCGGCAGTGAACGGGGGAGCGGTGAGCGGGGCGGACGCGGACGTGATCGCGGCGGGGACCGCGGTCAGGATCGAAACCCAGCCCGCCGCAATCAGCAGGCGGAAGAACGCGTTGCGGCTGAGCCTCAGATGGCAGCGCCGCCGGCCGCACCGGATCTCGACGATTCCGAAGACACGTTTGAAGACACTCCGGCTGAATCGGCCGCTCCTGTAACGGGAGTCCGCGCGGGCGAGCAGCAGCCCAGGAACCAGGAGCGGAGTGCCGCGCCGCAAGATCGTAACGACGCGGATCGCGGCGGTCGAAACGACCGACGCGGACGGCGTTCGCGCCGTCGCCGCCGAGGTCGCGACTTTCCGGAAAACAAGTATGCCCAGCCCACGGGACTTGCTTCGGGGCAGCCATTTGTCGAAACGCCCCGGCCCAATGTTCCGGAGTTCAGGATCAGCGAGGTCACGGAAGAAGCCGAGGACGTAATCATTCTCCCCGGAGAATCGCTCGCGAAATATCGCAACAAACCGGCAGCGCAGGAAGTTCCGCGCGCTCAAGCTCAAGAGGAAGAAACGGCGCACGAAGAGACCGCCACTGAAGCGGAAGAGCTGGAGTTAACGGATAAGATCTTTGCTCATCGCGACGACGAATCTATCCAGGCGGAAGAAGAGAAAATCGTCGAAGTGGAACAGGATCATCCGGCGCACGAGGCGAGTGATCTTGACGCTCGGGAACCGCAGTCGAACGTCATATCCATTAGTCAGGGGGCATCTAGTCAGGGGGCATCGGTCGTCGAGCCTTCCGAAACAATAAATCTGCACTACTCGCCGGAACATGCGGCGTTTGAACCGCAATCGGAATTGGCGGAGTTTGAAGCGGACGACGTGGACCTGTCGGAAGCGGAAGAAGTATTGCCCGAGACGGAAGATTTGGCTCCGGAGATAGAAGAAGCTTTGGAGAACGCTGCCGGTGACCCCAATCTGCCCTTAGAAGAACCTGGCGCGACGTCGCAACCACAAACGGCGGTACTGCGCGATCAGGGCGGCCGATCAATGCACCGCATGTCGCGCCGCATGCGGCGCAGACGCGGCGGCAACCGTCCCTCTCAACAGAATGATGCACCTGCCGGCGGGAACGGTGGTCCCGTTGCCGCGGCTGGAGCCGCTCCTGCGGCAGAGCCCGAAGCGCGCACTGAAAGCCATCGGGAAAATGTGGAAGAACGTTCGGTGGAAAAGCTCGAACGGGTACTGCCTTCCATCTCTGAACTATTGAAGCCCGGGCAGGAAATTATTGTTCAGATTGCGAAAGAACCACTGGGGCAGAAAGGGGCGCGCATCACATCGCACATCGCGCTGCCTGGCCGCTACGTGGTCTTCATGCCCAGTGTTGTGCATCTGGGCGTCTCGCGAAAAGTGGCGAGCGAAGAAGAGCGTCTTCGCCTGAAACGCATTTTGCAAACACACCGCGCGGGCGCCACCGGCGGCTTCATTGTGCGCACGGCTGGCGAGGGTGTTCCCGAAGAGGAAATCGCCGCCGACATGAATTTTCTCTATAGCCTGTGGCTCGATATTCGGCAGAAAGCTGAAAAGAGACCCGCGCCCGCGCTGCTGCATTACGACCTCGATATTGTACAGCGAATTTTGCGCGACCAGGTTACGGACGAGTTCAAATCGATCTGGGTGGACAACGAAGATCTGTACGAGAGCGTCGTTACCTTTATTCAACGATTTCAACCGGCGCTGGTGAATCGCGTAAAAATGTACACGCGTTCCGCGCCTATTTTCGACGCGTTCAGCATCACCCAGGAGTTGGAGAAAGCGCTCCGGCCGAAAGTTTGGCTCAAGTCCGGCGGCTATATTGTCATCAACCAGACCGAAGCGCTAGTGGCGATCGACATCAACACCGGCAAGTATGTCGGCAAATCAAACCGGCTGGAAGACACTATCGTCAAAACCAATATCGAAGCGGTGAAGGAGATTGTCCGGCAAATCCGGCTGCGCGATTTGGGCGGCATCATCGTAGTCGACTTCATCGATATGGATGAGCGTAAAAATCGCCAGAAGGTGATGCAGGCGTTGGAAGAGGCAATGCGCGCCGATAAAGCGCCGTACAAAATTTTGCAGTTCAACGATTTCGGTTTGGTGGCGATCACCCGCAAGCGCGTAAAGCAAAGCTTGGAGCGTACCCTGTGCGCGCCCTGCCCGTATTGCGAAGGCGCCGGCTATGTGAAGAGCGTGCAGACGGTGATCGGCGAGATTCTGGCGGAAGCGCAGAAACTGGCGAAGGCGATGGACGGCAAAGACGCAGTACTGCGCGTGAACCCGGATGTTGCCAAAGTTTTGAAGGCGCGCGACAACCGCTTTTTAGAGGAGATTGAAGAAATCCTCAAGCGCCCGGTGCTTGTAAAGGGCGACGAAACGATTCACCACGAAAAGTTCGATTTGGCATAGGCGGCCAAGGTCGTTGCGATGTTAGACTGAAGGCGGTTTCCAAAGGTTCCGCATCCGCGGCACTCGCCGATACAGTGTTCCCAAGGGAGAGATGGCCGAGTGGTTGAAGGCGCACGCTTGGAAAGCGTGTTTAGGGGAAACTCTAACGTGGGTTCGAATCCCACTCTCTCCGCCACTTTAGAAATGCCAGAATCGAATCCTGTCATACCCACGCCATGATCGTTGCGCTACGGTTTCCCCTTTCACTTCCGCAGAGCTCGCCTGAACCGGCGATGATGTTTGGTGCCTCAAGCCCGAGGCAGCGTGTCGTATCGCCTTGGGAAGCCGGCTTCCGATTGGCGGTCATCTCTGTCGCTCAGGATTATTTCAACTGGTTGCCAATATTGATGTCACACTTGGCTTCCACGCCGTTTATAACTGCACAGTACAATGGGCCGGCTGGGTGACTGCCGTTGCTATTGTGATCTGAAATTTGTAGACCTTTTCGCACTCTGCGTTGTCGTGCGGGCAGTTAATTCTTTACCTCCGTCTGTATACCACCTCGAGCTTACGATCAAGTCCCAAACGTTATACTCGAAGGATCGTGGTTTGATCGATTTTGAATGTGAATCACTCTAGCGCTTTCAAATTGCTCCGGGTGCCCATATAGTCGGGCGTACCAATGACGGTACCGACCACAATTATCGGAGCACGACCTTTTGGGAGTGCGTGAGGTCCACGAAAAAACGCTCCACCAGATTCATCCAGGAACTGTCTGTTGGCGTGAAGTGCAGAATAAATCGCGGGTGCCGTTTCATCCACTTCTTCAACGCCTGACACTGGCTCTTTTCATCGCAGCAGAGCACCAGCGCTTTAGCCGGCGGGTTCAGATATAAACCGATCACATCCCATAATTTCCGCTCAAACTGCGGATCGTTGGAGATCTTGAAAGTGCGCTGCGGGCGGGGCTTCAGATCGTTCGCTTTCCAGGTGCGATGCACGCTCTGGTGCGATAACCCGGCAGCTGCCGCCATACTGCGGATACTCCATTTCTTCCTCCCTCGCGGCGGTTGCGCCACCTGTGTGACCACCTTCCGGACTTTGTCAGCGGGCAGCCACGCCTTCCGTCCCTCGGCCCGGCCGGTCCGTAAGTCCGTTCAGCCCCTCTAGTTCAAAGCGTTGCGACCAGGTGGACACAGTCGTCAGGTGATCCCATCGCTTTGGCGACATCCGCCTTCCCCCCGCCCTAGCTCCTCCGCAGAACGATCTGAGCCTGAAGACCGTCGCGCTGACTGCCCGTCTTACTGCGCGCCACGCGCTGCAGGTAAGTTTTCTCTTCGGCGGTAAGCTCAAGAACGAAAATGGGGCGGGCCATGCTATTCCTGCCGCAAGGCTTTCACAGGGTCGAGCATGCTGGCGCGGCGAGCTGGAACAAAGCTGGCCACGAGCGCAGCCAGGATTAGAACCGGAATCATAATCGCGAAAGTTGCTCCGTTTACGGGCTGCATTCCTTCAACGAGATGCTGCAACTCTCGTCCTGCTGCGAAGGCAACAAATATGCCCAAAATCACGCCAACAACAATCATTTTCAAGCTCTGCGATATCACGAGCCAAGTGACGTCGCGAACGGTGGCTCCAACAGCCATACGCACGCCGATTTCAGAAACGCGCTGTCCAGTCAAGTAGGCCAGTACGCCGTAAACGCCGATGCACGCCAGCAGCAAGGCCAATGCGGCGAATATGCTAAATAGAAGCGAGAGGAAGCGCTGGCGGGCGAGCGATGCACCCACAAGCTGCTCCATGGTACGGACCTCATAAAGAGTCTGATCGCCAGATGCACCGCGTAGTTCCTGTTGTAACTCCTTAACAATCTTCAGAGGCGAGCTTCGCGTCCGAACGGTGATTGACATGACCGACGAAAGAATGTTCAGGAACCGGGCGGGCAGTTGGGCGAAAGGATAGTACATCTGGTCGCTCACACGAGACTGATTGTCGCCTGCCAACCCCCAGTGGCGCACATGGCCAACGACGCCCACGATCTCGAGGGGCGCGCCAGCCGTGGCCGAAATCCAGATGCGTTGGCCAACAACATCCTTGCGACCGAAAGCATGCCGGGCGAGATTTTCGTCAACGACTACTACCGGTTGACTGCCCTCTCGATCATGCTCACTGAAGAAGCGGCCTTCCAGCAGGGGGATGCCCATAACCTTGAGGTAGTCGGGAGTTACGGTGGAGGCGAGCGCAACGGGCTCCTGGTTAGGAGGCAGCGGATTGGGGGTCGTCCGGTAGGGCCCAAAATTTTCCCCTTCGCGCATAGGAATGATATCTGCAAGGGCGGCGAATTTTACGTCTGGCAGACGGCGAGCGCGATCGAGAACGTCCCGCCAGGCTGACCGTATCTGGGATGGATTGTCGAGCGCCTTGGGCGAAAGCGCGAACCGGGCGGCCAGCACGTTCTGTGGATTGAACCCAGGATTCAGGGAAGAGAGAGCTACAAGAGTGCGGCCGAGCATTCCCGCCGAGACCAGCAACACGAAGGCAAGCGCGATCTCGGATATGACGAATGGACTATGCAGACGGCGCGAGTTCCCGGAAATGCTTCGCCCGCCGGCGCGCAGCGCCTCTTCGAGCCGATGCATGGGAACGCGTAAGGCCGGCATTAGACCGAAAAGGAGACCACATAACAGCGAGCTGCCGAGTCCAAAACAGAGGACGTGCCAATCGATGTGGATCTCTTCTGTCCGCGGCAAACTCCCTGGCCAGACCGCCACAAACGGACGCACGCTCAGCGCTGCCGTGAGCATGCCCAAAAAACCGCCGCAAATGCCCAGCAGGGCGCTCTCTGTTATGCATTGCCGCACGAGCCGCCCGCGGCTTGCACCGAGGGCCACACGCATCGCAAGTTCCCGCTCGCGAGAGATGGCGCGCGTCAAGAATAGACTCGCGATGTTCACGCAGGCAATCAACAGGACCAGTCCAATGGCGCCCAGCAGCAGCCAGAGCGTGCCACGTACATCGCTTACCAACCCCTGCAAAAGCGGATGCATGCGCATGCTGAGGCCGGCGTTCGATTCGGGATGTTCTTCGGCCAAATGACGGCTGATGAGCGTGAGTTCTGCTTGAGCCTGGTTCAGTGTAACGCCGCGGCCCAGATGCCCTATCACCCGAAGGAGACGCGCTTCGCGATTCTGCATTCGCGGGTCCATGGCCTGGCCGAGCGGCGTGAAAACATCCGCTTCCCCAGAGAGTTGAAAACCTGGGGGCGCGACGCCAATGACGTCGAACGTTTTGCCGTCGAAGATAAGGTTTTTGCCGAGCACGGCCCGGTCGAACGCGAACAGGCGCCGCCAAAGATCGTAGCTGACGACGGCTACCGGCCTTGCGCCCGGTCGATCCTCATTGGTCCGAAAGCCGCGTCCGCATGAGGGAACAACTCCCAGAATAGGAAAGAGTTCTGCCGAGATCTGGCGGCCTTCCACGTGCTCAGGCTCGCCTGGCGCGCTGATAGTACCACTACTGTATGTCCAATTGGCGATCCTGATAGAGCGGATTTCGCGATTGACGTCAGTGAAATCGGGATATGAGAAGCCCGAGAACTCGCCAAAATCTTCTTTTGTGAATCCATGCAGGATTACCAGCCGCTCTGGTTCGGGGAAAGGAAGGGGCCGGAGCAGGACACCATTAACAACGGCAAACATCGCGGTTGTCGCACCGATTCCCAGAGCCAAGATCAGCAGAGTGATCGCTGCAAAACCGGGTTTCTGACGGAAGGTGCGGAGCGCATAGCGTGTGTCCTGCAGCAACTCCTCGGCCCAGCGGGTGCCACGGGCATCGCGGCACTTTTCCTTCACTTGCTCGGGACCACCGAGAGCAATCCGGGCTTCACGCCACGCTTGTGCGGGCGAGTGGCCGCCGGTGATCAGGTCACTTTCATGTTGGTCCAGATGGAAGCGCAGTTCTTTTTCGAGCTGCTCCTCCATCAGGACCTTGACGCCAGAAACGCGCCCACCAGCTCATTGAGCACCTCCGTCGGCCATGCCAAGAATGAGGCCAACGGCTTCGATCAATCGTTGCCAACTGGCGGCTTCCGCTTCAAGCTGTTTTCGACCTTTTCGTGTCAGCCGATAGAATTTCGCTTCACGCCCAGTCTCGGTTCTTTTCCAGTCGGCAGTGAGGAATCCGCGGTTTTCAAGGCGGTGCAGTGCGGGGTAGAGTGAACCTTCCGGAACTTGGACAACGCCGCGCGACACCTGTTCGAGCCGTTGAGCGATAGCGTATCCATGCACTGGCTCAACAGCAACAGCCTTCAAAATTAATAGATCCAAGGTGCCTTGAGGGAGATCGGATTTCAGCGCCGCCATAAATACCTTCTGCTTCTATGGATATTCTATGCAAAGAATGCATAGAAGCGCAAGGGTTGGAGCATGTTTCAGTCGAAAAATAACTATCGTACCGTCTGGGATCGGCGACACTGTGCGCTCTTATCGAGATCGGCAAGAGGCTGAACCATATGGTTATCGCGATGAGGAGGCTGACCACCCTGGCACTTGGCGAGACGCCAGCGGCCGCCACTATAAAGGAGATCGATTCGATCAACGAGCTTGAAGGGGCAATGGAGAAGTCCCATGCGGATTTGGCTGAGGCGTTGTCGTCGGCCGATCTAGCCAAGATGATTGCCTTACCCCGTGGGCCGAAAGGCCCGTTTGAGGCGCCGGCTGGCGTGTTGTTGCTGCAGGCCGTGGGCCTGCATGTCCCTTCTTGCGGCCACGGTGTTCCTAATCGCCTCCCGCACCGCCGTCGCGCTGTCGTTCAGCATCTGCGCTATGCGGCCGGGTCACGCTCGAACGCCCACTCTTTCTCAGGCAGTTCTCCGGCGGACTCGGGGGCATCTTCGGAGACGAAGACAAGCCGGAAAAAGTGGATGTGTGTGAACAGTTCAGCGATAGATGGGCTGCTCTCGATCGCTCTGACTTCCAGCCCACCCTGTGGAAGAGTTCGGAGCAAGTTAAGCAGGATGGTGTTGTTCCGGTCCCAGGAATCCAGCAGAACATCGAGGAGGAGTTGGTTTGGCATATTCGGCGTATGTCAGCAATGTTGCTTAGGCTCGGAGTTTGCTCTCGATCAGCAGATGCGGCGGCAAGCCAATTGCTCAGATCGGCAGGGTAGATCTGGAAGTCAGGCGCCTTCGGCCAACGCGCCCGGAATATGGCAGGCGTTCCGAACGTACGCCATTACGCTTTCGCCCTGGCGTCTGGCAAATCCCCTGGAAAACCGCGACGGCGAGAAGCCGGAACTTGCGGCAATGCTTTTGACCGTCATCGGTTCGAAAAGGTGTTCTTCGACAAAGGCGACGGCGGTAAGGTGCGCTTCGGCGAGTGCAATCGCTTCAGCCTTGCCCTCCGCCGCGCGGAACGCTCCTGCTCGACCACGGACGCGGATGAGGATTTTGTAACCAGGTCCACGGAGCGATCTTATCGGACAGGTGCGCGGCTGTCTTGATCGATCCTGCTCATCTGACGTAAGGCGAACGTCGGGGGGCAATTCACTTGATGGCTTTGTACTTTCTGAGTATCTCCACCGTTTTGCCGATCGGCAGCGCCTCAACCGTGTGTCCATTCCCGCTTGTCGTGCTGGCTCGAAACATGGAGTTATAGATCGCCTCTTCGGTTGCTTCAATCGTAGCGAGAAACAGTGGCGACATCGAATCGTTAGTAATCACCTCGACGTGGTGGGTCATTGACTTGTCGGCAGTGTGTATGCGCAGCTGCGATGCGGTAGAGAATGCGATGGCGTAATCGCCGCTGCCGTTCGAAGCCGCAATGCCCGAACGGGCCAGGCCGAGGATCGCCCTTGCTGCGAGGCGCTTCAGGTTACGAGCATCAATGGGTGCATCGGTTGCGACCACAATCATGCACGATCCGTTCGCATGGTCTCCGCCGCTGCCGGCCCGCTGAAGCTCTTGGCGGAGATAGTATTGGCCTAGCTCCAGGCCAACGGGCGCGCCTGCGATAGTTAGGATACCGCCGAAGTTCGTCTGGACCAGTACACCGACGGTATACCCGCCTAGGTTCGGAGGCAGACGGCGAGACGAGGTTCCGATACCTCCCTTCCAACCGAACGCTACCGTACCGGTCCCTGCACCGGCAGCGCCCTCCTCGACCGGGCCGCTTTTTGCATTCTTGATTGCAGCGAAAACATCGTCGGGGGTGATGTGACGTCCACGAATATCATTCAGGTATCCGTCATTGGTCTCGCCGACAACAGGATTGACGGAGAGGACATCCTCGTTGCCGGGGAACGTAAGTACGTAGGTCGTAAGCGCATCGGCCACGCGGGCCACGCTGGTTGTAGAGGTGAGCAGAATGGGAGTTTCGATGTCTCCCAATTCTTCGACCTGGGTAGAACCGGTGAGCTTTCCGAAGCCGTTGCCTACAAAAATCGCGCCCGGCACTTTCTCGCGATAGAGGTTGCCCGGATGCGGCAAAATGGCGGTTACACCGGTTCGGATGTTATCGCCGCCAATGATGGTAGCTTGTCCAACTTCAACGCCGGCAACATCGGTGATGGCATTGAGCGGACCCACCGGCAAGATCCCGACCTTCAACCCTAAATCCGAAGCGCGCGGGCGTACATTGGTTGTATTGTTCTGAGCAAAGCCAGCTGCCAGTGTGAGTGTCATGAAGAACGTGATCATCTTTGCCATGGATCGTGATTATATCCGGTGTCTGCCACTCGGTCAGGTGCGTTCCGGCTCAAATGATCTGAAGGACGGCCATTGCATTCGCGAAGCAACAGGCTATGGCGTTCATCCTACCCGGTTATACGGGCAAGGCGATTAGAAAGACGCAGGGTAGAAGCCAGCCTTGCGATAAGCTCGTGAGCACAAGGTCCGAACAAAAGTGAACCGCGCGGCCTCAATTAGTACGCTATGCGAGCAATCATCATCGGCGGCGGCATTGGAGGATTAGTTGCCGCTCTCGCATTACGCAGGCGAGGAATAGCGGCTCAAGTGTACGAGAAATCGGAAGCGCTTCGAGACGTGGGTGCCGGTATTTCTCTTTGGCCAAATGCCACCAAAGCGCTGCGAAAATTAGGCTTGGGCGAACGTCTGCAAGCGATTTGCCTGACCAATGTGGATAACGCGCTACGACGCTGGAATGGGGATTACATCTCCCGCACCTCGGTATGCGAACTTGAACGGCGGTTTGGCGGCGGAATAGTGATTCTACATCGCGCCGAGTTGCTGAAGATGTTGGCCGACGCTGTAGGCTACGACAGCCTCCATCTAGGCCATCTCCTGTCTTCGATAGATATGACCACGCCCGGCGTAAGCGCATCCTTTGCTAATGGTTCAAGTGCCCATGGCGACTTCCTGATCGGCGCCGATGGGCTGCACTCCGTCGTGCGCGCTCAACTTGGACATACCGATAAGATTCGCTATTCCGGCTATACGTCATGGCGCTCGGTCGTGGCGTTTAATCGTGCAGAAGTCATTCCCGGCGAGACTTGGGGTGCAGGAAAGCGTTTCGGCATCTTTCCTATTCATGGGGATAGAGTCTACTGGTGGGCTACCAACAACGCAGCGGAAGGTGAGCGGGATCCCATTGGCGGTCCTCAGTCTCTACTTCTTTCTCTGTTCAATAGATGGCACGAGCCGATTGGCGCCTTGATCCAGGCTGCGGATGGCCCGACAATTCTCCGGAACGATATCTATGATCGCGATCCCGTGCCAAGTTGGGGCAACGGGCGGGTGACTCTTTTGGGTGATGCTGCCCATCCGATGACGCCCAATTTCGGTCAGGGAGCATGCCAGGCAATCGAGGATGCCATGGAACTGGCTTGTTGTTTTGCGGCTACTGCTAAAGTTGAGGTGGCCTTAAACGAGTATGAGCGCAAACGAATCAAACGCACCAAGACGATAGTGTTAGCTTCTCGACGCCTGGGAGATGTGGCGCAGTTCGAGCGGCCTCTCCTATGCCGGTTGCGGGATCTGGTTTTTCAATTAACTCCAAATAGCCTCACCTATCGTGGATTGTCACCGATAATCGGGTACGAGAGCCATCTTAGAAATCGATTGCCCTCTGCGACGGAACCAAGTTGAGCCGCGATAATCCGTGGGGCGCCGTCGAAGCAGGCATCCTCAAATAAAGCATACAATTGGGATGAAAACGGGTGCGGCAACTCCGTACAAATCGCGAACGATTACCAAGCCGTGATGTTTTAGAGAGCGGCTGTTGATGACGTCTTCCGCCATAATCGGTGTTGCGGAAATTGTCCTCAATGTTCGCGATTTGTTGAAAATGCGAAAGTTCTATGAAGAAGTTCTCGGTTTCGCGCTGCTGAGCCAAGCCTGTTACGCGACCGGCCCCGAGCCGGATCCCAGTGGTGAGCCGACGATTGCCTTTCTCACGATCCAGCAGACCGAAACGCCCCTCGGCAGAAATTGCCAATCCCAATTGCTCGCCTTGATCGATTTTCAACGGCACGTTTTTGTCAAAGGACGGTTCGACGGTCACGAGCCTAGCCGGTCGACATTGAACCACATTGCTTTTGAAATCTTGCCCGAGAGTTATGAAACTGCAAAAGAACGCCTGGGAAGACTGGGCATAAGTACCCGCGCGGTCGTGTTTCCGGCGCTGAACGCGCGATCGCTGTTTTTCGACGATCCAGAACAAAACGTGTTGGAGTTGATTTGCTACGCTCCTTCCATGCCGTAAACGAAGGAGGTGAAAACGAATGCCGAACTTCAAGAGTTTGCTAGAAACAGGGCTCTTCGTCGGGAACCTGTCGAAAGCGCGCGACTTCTACCAGCAGGTTCTCGGCTTGGAAAAACTCAGGGAAAGCGAGGTCGGTTGTTTGTTCGTCGTGGCCCCAGGGCAGCTGCTGCTACTGATCAGCCAGGCGAAGGCCAGCGTACCCAGCAAGACTCCAGGAGGCGAAGTCCCTCCCTGCTCCCCTTACGCAAGCGAAACGTTGGGTCCGGGACACATCGCTTTTGCGGTCGCTGAGTCTGAACTCGATGACTGGCGGGTTCGCTTGCAGAGCAAAGGGGTCGAGATTCTTAGCGAGGTGGCCTGGGAAGGACAAGGGCGCAGCCTCTATTTCCGCGATCCGGACGGTCATCTGGTGGAAATTGCGACACCTGGCCTTTGGGGCCTCACTTGGTGACGCCTTGCAGACTACTCGGAAATTCAATGCTGCGTCCATCACGGATTCGAAATGGCCTTGGCCAGAATTTTCTGGTACTGCTGATTGTCCACGAGGGCGCGAAACGGATTGAGGGCGCCGCCGAAATACCTCGCGCGGAGCCACGGAATGCAGGTCGAACGCTGCCCGACTGCCCGCTCTAACCACGTAAGCGCCTGGTCGGAGTGACCTGCCGATGCGTAAGCGGCGACGACCTCGCAGCCCACGTATTTTTTGTTCGATAACGTCAAAAGACGAGCGATCACCTTCTCAGCGGCCGGGCGCTGGCCGAATCTGGCGTATCCGGCAGCCAAGAACTCTAAAGCACGGGCGTTTCCGGGTCGGTTGCTGCCGCCTCCTCGAACATCGCCAACGCTTCCGCAAGCCGGTTTTGAGTGGCCAGCGCCAATCCAAGATTGACACGAGCGAGTGTCGAAGTGGGATCGAGCTCAAGTGCTTTTCGCCCCATCGAAAGAGCGCCCGATTCATCTCCAGATTCAAGATACAGGCCGGTAGCGTCCACCAGGATTGGCACCCACAAAGGATCCAGGTGCAAGGCTTCGTCCAACTCACGGCGCGCATCCTCTAGCTGGCCCGACGCCAGCAGAACAAAAGCGTACCACCAGTGCGCGGTTACGTACCCTGGATTCAAGGCGATCGCCCTTTGGTATTCGCGGCGTGCCGCCTCGATATCCCAGTCGTAAAAAAAGCGAATTACCCCTAGCGAGGTGTGCGCTTCGGCGAGGGATTCACTCAGTTCAAGCGCTTTGAGTGCGTAGTGGCTGGCTCTTGGCATCGTCTCGCGCGGATTCCTGGACGCTCACCTGCCAAGCTGCAGGTAGGCGTCGGCCAAGCCTGCGCAGGCCCGGGTATACATGGGATCGAGCCGAACGGCCGCCTCGAAATCGTGAATCGCAGTGTCCAGTTCCGGTTCGCTCCGCTTGCTCCAGTGATAACGCCCCAGCAGGTACAAGTTGTACGCCTCCACCAATTCGCGATCGTACGATTCGGACCACAAATGATACCCGTCGGGAACGTTGATTAACTGAGCGGTAATTCGCAAATGATCGCCAGCCTTGCGAATGCTCCCTTCCAGCACGGTCGTCACATTCAACTGGTTTCCAATCTCGCGCACGTCCTGCGGTTTCCCCTTGAATGCAAAGACCGATGTTCGGGAAACGACACGCAAGCCATCTATTCTCGCCAGTTCGTATATCAAGTCATCGGTCATTCCATCGCAAAAGTACTCTTGGTCTTTTGCCGGACTTAGGTCCAGGAAGGGCAGCACGGCAATCGATTTTTCCGGTCTTGGCATGGAAGTCTTTTGCGCCGAGCGGAACATAGCCGCGCGGCTCAGAAACACCCTTCCAACGCATCTCGGCTTGTTTTTGAAGGTTTGGCCGGCGCAAGGTGAAGCGAGGACTCGATGCAATCGACAACCGATACTGCCGGCAGTCAGAACCGGCAATGTACTGGCATCCATAGACTGAGGCGTCTGACGCCCATATTGAGCGAGCATTTGAGGAAAGGGAGCCCCGACTATCACTGGGCTTGGTGCATGCGAACTCTAGGATTCCCCTCCTCCGACGAACAATGCACAGCCGACGACTTCGCACAGGCTAGCGAGTTCGAATGCGGCGATGTATTTTGGGGTTACGATGCTTTTGCCGCGCCTGTCTATCGTGCGTTCTACTCGGCGTGGCGAGGACTCGCGATCGGCAGGTTCGCGTGTCCTTTGACAGAATCACTTGCCGGTCCACGAGCTCCCAAGTGGTTCTTTGCGCGCTTGCCGGCCTCTTCACGGATGGACACGACTAACGGCGGTCAGCCGGTTTTTCGAGAGCTAAATGCCGGTCGCGATGAGGTTCCCCTAGTTGTCGACGTTCGGCCGCACAACACAGCCGATATAACTATCGACCTACAGGTGCAACTCGCTCCCGGAGCATGGCTAGCTGATCGTACGCGGTACGTCGTTGCAATCAAAAGGTTTAGAGGGGCGGAGGAATGTAATGTCAATCAGTGAAGCGGTAGTAACAAATCTTGACCTTATTGGTAAAACGCAAACGGTAGTTGATCAAGGCTTTACCAGCTGGAGGGTCGTGGTTGTCGCAGCGATGGTGGGTTTCGATGCATCTGCCGATCCTGATGCAAATCGCCAATGGTGGATAGAGTTGCCGGCGATCTACTTTGGGCCGTTGTTGTTTTCAACCCCCAAGTTACAGTCGTGGTGAAGGCAGCTACTATGATCGGAGCTACGCTTGGCGCTGGGCTGGCAGCGAAGTTGGCTAGCTCGCCAAAATTTATAACCTCTGACGGCGGCAAGCAATGGCTTACGCAAGAATTTTTTAAGCAGGCCGACCAATTCTCAGACTAAGTCCACGAAATCACCCCCGACTGGTCTCAGAAGGTGCTTCTACCCGCTATACTGCGTCGTTTGTCAGAATATCTTGAGCGGACGTCCCTTCCTTATCGAATGAGAAAAACCGAGTATATGAGCACGCATCCGCACGCTCTCGTGAGCGACGATCTTTTTCTAGAGGATAAGGAACTTCAACAATGGATCACAAGTGCAGATGGTCACGACTTCGTAAATTCTTTCATTTGGGATAATTTGTTGATTGGTCCTCGGACTATTCGGTATAAGCACCGTGACGTTGACCTACTAACATATTTCCAGAAATCATTAGACGAGCTACAAGATCAATTCGAAGGCTATCAAGAACTTTACCGGTATAACATGATTGCCGCCGCTGCCTCGGCAAATGGAACTGTATTCGACAAAGCTAAGGCCGCGATGGATTACCCGAATTCTCATCCATTCAAGTTCAAGCCATTTTACGGCATCCATCTTTCTACCCGTAAGATCAATAGCCCGTTTTGTTTTCAGAAAGAAAAGGAGCACAGGAATAGAAATGCAAACAGTCTCTAAGATTGACAGTCCAAGTTACAAAAAATGCGGGGCGAGCGAGTCAGATCGTCCCAACCGCCCTGGTTCCTAAACTGCCGTAGCCCGGCGCAAAACACATTCGGGAGGTGCATTATGAGGTGATATTTCGGCGTGTGGAAAAAATACGCAACGTTTAAGGGAAGAGCGCGGCGAAAGGAATACTGGATGTTCGTGTTATTGAACATTGTCGTCAGCGCCGGCACCCCCATCTCGGCCGGAATCATATCAGTGTTGGTATCAATCGCGCAGTCAGAACGCGGAGACCAGGTGATGGAACGGGCGCAGGCCATTGCCGTTCTGGCAGGCATCGTTTATAGCTTCGCCGTCCTGATTCCCAGGATTGCCGTGGCGGTTCGGAGGATGCACGACTCGGGTCGAAGTGGGTGGTGGATTTTTCTGCCTCTGATCAATTTCATCTTTTTGTGTCTGGATAGCCAGAAGAGTGAAAACGATTATGGCACCAACCCGAAGAGGGGAGGACTGTCGCAAAGCGTCACGCAGACCGCCTAGATATCGCGGGTATTCATGAGTTGAAGGAAAAATCGATGAATATAAATCTAAAACCTGGCGAAACCAACTCGCAAAGAGGGAAAACATCACGTTCCGATTCCCACTACGGTTCCAAAGACTGCGGCAGGATTTTGTCTGTCCGATAACATCGTTGTTCGAGAGTTAAACATGATCTTTGCTATCCACTCGAAGCAGGCGCCGTCGAGGGTTGCTGCGTTCGGTGCATTAGCCGTCCTCGTTTGCCGGATGGCCACCGGGCAGCAGTTGCCGCACGTGAACTGGACAGCAGAACAGGATCATCAGAACATGATGGATCAGCTGGGGATCAAAGCGCTCCGTCCGGGGCCGAGCGGAAATGAGAAGGACCCGAATCACGCCAACTACGATGAGGCGAAGGCCAATCCATATGGAGATCTGCCCGATGCCCTTACATTGAAGAGCGGGCAAAAGGTCGCGTCAGCGGAACAGTGGTGGAACCAGCGCCGCCCAGAGATTGTGGAAGACTTCGAGCGCGAGGTGGTTGGGCGCATCCCGCCCAATGTACCTAAGGTGGCCTGGTTTGTGAAAAGTACAACCGATTCGAAGACAGGTATTTTCCCTGTCGTTAAGAAACAGTTGGCCGGACACGTCGACAACTCGGTATACCCGGCGATTAACGTCGATATCGAGATGACGTTGGTGACGCCGGGAAACGCGAAAGGTCCGGTGCCGGTGATGATCATGTTCAGCAGCGCGGCAATTCGCCAGTTCATCGCAAGCCATCCGGAATTTAAAAAGATGATGGGGAGTGATCCGCCTTCGACTGAACAACTCATTGCCGGCGGGTGGGGTTACGCGCTTCTCGATACCAGCAGCATTCAAGCGGACAACGGAGCAGGTCTGACGAAGGGCATTATTGGTCTCACAAATAAGGGGCGGCCTCGAAAGCCGGAGGACTGGGGCGCGTTGCGGGCGTGGGGCTGGGGTGCTTCGCGAGGTCTCGACTATCTGCAGACGGACAAGAGCGTTGATGCGAAGCGTGTCGGCATCGAAGGGGTCTCTCGTTATGGCAAGGCCGCGCTTGTGGCCATGGCATTCGATACTCGCATTGCTGCCGCGCTGGTGGGCTCCTCCGGGGAAGGCGGCGTCAAACCGCATAGACGCAACTTCGGAGAAGAGGTGGAGAATCTCACGGGGTCCGGCGAGTATCACTGGATGGCAGGTAACTTTTTGAAGTACGGCGCTGCTCAGGCTTCGTTCGGAAGCAAGAATGCCGGCAACTTGCCGGTGGACTCGAACGAACTGATTGCGCTGTGCGCACCACGATTTACATTCATCAGCTATGGGGTTCCCGAAATGGGAGACGCAAGGTGGCTGGACCAGCAGGGCAGCTTCATGGCGACGGTAGGCGCAGGCGCTGTTTTCCGGCTATTAGGTGCAAAGGATCTGGGAGTTAACGAGGACTATCACAGCGCAAAAATGCCGCCTGTGAATACAGGGCTGCTCGATGGCCAACTCGCATGGCGGCAGCATGACGCGGGCCATACGGATGCCCCTAACTGGAAGTATTTCATCCCCTGGGCGGATAAGTTTTTCGATTATCACCCAACTCCGTGGGAACTCCCGGCCGATCAACCGGTTTTTCGCACCGACGCAAACTCTCTGGTCGCTCATTCGCAGTTGCTTGCAAAGGCGAAGCAAGGTGGAATTGACATCTACTTTGAGGGTGACTCAATCACACGACGGTGGGGCGCTCTTGATTACCCGGATCTGCTTGCCAATTGGAAACAAAATTTCTTTGGCTGGAACGCGGCTGATTTCGGATGGGGCGCCGATCAAACGCAAAATATTCTATGGCGTCTAGAGAATGGCGAGCTGGATGGAGTTAACCCCAAAGTTGTTGTCCTGCTCGCCGGTACAAACAACGTTGGCAATCTATCGACCCCAGATACGGCCCACGCGAGAGCAGACGATGTTACGCGGGGTCTTCAGGCGATTTTGCATGTGATTCAAACGAAGACGCCCGCGGCGACCATTATAGTGATGGGGATCTTCCCGAGGAACGACGATATGGCGTTCATTCCCCTCATCGACAGGATCAACCGCAATCTGTCGGCGTTGGCCGATGGCCAAAAGATTCGATACCTGAATATCAATGACAAACTGACCGACCCGGATGGAAGGCTGCTCGACGGCATGATGAACGCAAAAGACAAACTCCATCCAACCGTGAGGGCATATCAAATCTGGGCAGATGCACTGAAACCGATCCTGACGGAGTTGCTGGGGCCTTCCGCTGTCGTGGATCACGCCCCACCGCCAACAGGCGATCCCGCTGCGGTACACTGACCGAGTCCAGCCGGCAGACTTGACGCTAATGCGCAGTTCACTGTGCAACGGAAATACTCGGTAATCGATCAATAGACTTCTCGTGCTTATTTATCAGCGAAGGAGAAATTAGACCAATGCCGGCCACCGTGTGGAAAGGCTATTTGAGTTTTGGGCTTGTTTCGTTCCCGGTGCGATTGTTTTCGGCGGCGCGCGCCGAGACCGTCCATTTTCATATGCTGCACAAGCCAGACCTTTCGCGCGTTAAGGAGGTTTGGTATTGCGCTGCCGAGGATAAGCCCATTGAGCGGTCCGAGATCGTAAAAGGTTACGAGACCAGTAAGGATGAATATGTGGTAATTGAGGACGAGGACCTCAAGAATGTCGCTCCGGTAACGGCCAGCAGCATGGAGATTCTGCAGTTCGTGAAAGCCAACGAGGTTGATCCGATTTTCTTCGAGACTTCGTATTATGTGGTTCCGGAAGAGAAGGTGAGTAAGCCATATGCGCTGCTGCTGGCGGCGCTGGCAGATACGAAGTACGACGCTATTGCGAAGGTGGCGATGCATAATCGCGAACATGTGGTTATCATTCGACCCGCGGAGAACGGGCTCGTGCTGCATACGCTGTATTATGTTGATGAATTGCACAAGGCGAACAAGGCGGCAGTTCCCAAAAACCAGTTCACGTCAAAAGAGCTGGAAATGGCTAAGACGCTGGTGAGCCATTTGGCTGCCAAGTTCAAGGCCGCTGAGTTCCACGACACCTATCGCGAAAACGTGCAGCGCCTGATCGAGCAGACGGCGAAGGGCCAGAAGATTACGACTGTCAAGCAGCCGCGCAAAGCGCCGGTGATCGATCTGACGGAAGCACTTAAGCGGAGTCTAAAGATGACGGCGCCGCCGGGATCGGCATCAGTATCCAAGAAGGCAGCCAAGGAGAAAGCCGGGCGGAAGGTTGCTTAGGGCAGGGTTGTTTCCCTGGATCTTTCAACTGTGATCCAGCGCTCGCCCAAACTTGTTTTCAGCGCGATTTGGTTCAGGGCTGGTTCGACTTTATTTACTCCGCCAGTTCGATTCGCGCCACTGAATGAGACATTTGTCAAGGTCACCTGGCTAAGGGCTCTGGGGAAAGTTCCGGCCGTCATGCGGTAACCGTGCCCGAAACTCAGGCTCCAACTTGGTGCGGCTGCGAAGCGGCTGGCGATTGGAGGTGCACCGCTCAGATGGTGGGTAACTTCCCGGCGAAAAGGCTGCAAGAAAAACAATAACCAAAGGGCGGCAATCGCTCGCGAAATAACGACCGATCGAGAGCGACTGCTATTCCAGCGGAAATCGGACAGTTCGGCATTTACGGCCAGGTACTGCCGGCATATGCCGCAGTCAGCCAGATGGACAAACACAGCGGCTTCTTCGTCGCCGTGTATTGAGTGTTCGGCGAAGGCCGCCAGCGTGTCCGGGTCTAAATGCACTTTTATTCTTACTCCCGGGCGAGATGGATGCCTCGAAGCAGCGCACCGCTGATTTCGAACGGCAGATCGCGGACATCGGTCTGCAACGACTCCGCAATTTGCCTCGGGCTCATGCCTAGTTTTCGGAGATTCCGAGTGATACCGGCGCGTAGTTCACCGAGAATCCGATCCATTCGCCGGCTGACGGTAGACTCATGCACGCCGAGCCGTTTGGCGATTTCCGCCAAGCTCCATTCGTCGAAAAAATAGGCGGCCAAGAGGAATCGTTGCTCAGCGGTGCGCTCCAGACATGCTTGTTCAACCGCCTGGCGAAGCTCCCTTGTAAACTGCGCTGTCGAACCTTGCATAGCAGGTTGCGTGAGGCAGGCAGTTCCAATGGCCGTAAGGCGCTGGTCGAGGCTGACGACACGGCGTTCCGAGCGGTAGCGATCGACATACGCGTGCGCAAGAACCGCCTTAAGCCAACCCTCAAGCGAACCCCGCCCGCTGTAAGACGCCAGTTTAGAACAAGGAACTTCGTGCGCACCTTCCTGGTTTGGAAAGAGATCTCCTGAAAGCGAGCCGGAAAGTTCGCGCGCTGCCGAATCGTTTCTCGTTATGACCAACGCCGCCGCGTACAGCTTTTCACGATAGCGGCTTAGAAAACGCTCCCACGCTGGAGCGCTGCCCCGGCTGCATGCCTGAGCCAAGGCAAGATCCTTCAGGTGCAAGTTCCTATAGAACTGAGTGATTTGCCGGCTGGCCGCCTTTGCGGGTAAGAACTGGCCGCCGATGGTCAACAATGCCTCGGCGAAATGGGCGAAGCCCAGACCTATATCGCTCGCTTCCGAGACCTCGTACAGTTCCCAAAAGAACGGCGGATAAAGAGCTTGCTGGATATTGTCCGGTTGCGTTCGATCTTGATCGGCGTTCAAGGAGTCGCTCAGTTTACAGTCAGACGTGCTCAACACGCCGCCTCGTTTCAGAATTGAATTTATTATTCAGCAGCGGTAAGAAACATTGCAAGAAACTTTCAGAATGACCGTCTGGTTATAAAGCCGATTCGACGACTCGAACGGCGGAGCTGCACAGACGTTTATGAAAACTGCTTTGACGATAACCGCGGTCTTGCTGGTCTCTGTCTTGGGTGCGGGCGCACAGCAAACGGCAACCAAAATAGGAATTATCAGTATTCAAGGAGCAATCGCCGGTACGAAAGAGGGACAGAAAGCATTCCAGGAGCTGGATAAAAAAGTCACTCCGAAGAAGAAGGAATTTGAGTCACGCCAGAACGAGGTCGCTCAGCTCCAGGACCAGTACAACAAGGGTGGTTCCGTAATGGCGGACGACAAGCGCAACCAACTCGCGCGTGACATTGAAGAGAAGAAAAGGCGGCTTGAGCGCGATATGCAGGATTCCGAAGAGGAACTCAGAAACGAGCAGCAAAAAATGCTGCAGAGTTTGGGGCAGCGCGTGATGGCGGTGATTGACAAATATGGCGGGGACAACGGCTACACAGTGATCTTGGACGACAGTAGTCCAAATACGCCGCTACTTTACGCTGCGACTACGGTCGACATCACTCAGGACATCATCGCCCTCTACGACAAAGCTCCCGCCAAGGACGCGCCAGTTCAGTCCGTATCGGGGCGCGGCGGATTGGCCCAGTGACCGGAGTCGTCTTTTCCGCTGACAATGACGCCCTTTGCATTCCAACCCAGTTCCGCCCTTACGCTCGCGGGACAGTAACGCAGAGTGAGACCGCAGCGCCGCCTGGTGGATTCATTCGCTTCCGAGCCGTGCAACAGAAGGTCGCTATGGATGGACATTTCTCCAGCCTTTAATTCCACGTTGACCGGTTGGCCCAGAGTCTCGGCCCCGGGCACCGTCTGATTCAAGACGTTGGCTTCATCGTTTTCGCTGAGCTTGTAAGTGAGGTGCCCTAAATGGTGGGTACCGGGAATAAAACGCATGCAGGCGTTTTCGACGCTGGAATCGTCAATTGCCAACCACGCAGTTACCGCCTTGGACGGCGTAAGCGGCCAGTAACTGGAATCCTGATGCCACGACACCCGTTTGCCGTCGCCGGGCATTTTGCAGAAGAAATGCGAACCCCAGGCGATCACGTTCTCGCCGAGCAGGCCCTTGCTGTAGGCCACAATGCGCGGATGCGTCAACAAATCGTAAACGCGGCCAAAGCGCAGATGCGCCGTACTGATGGAATAGCTGTCGCCGCCGGCGGCCAGAGTTCTGGCCAGCAATTCATCGAAGTAAGCGCGGATATCGGCAATTTCCGCTTCACTGAAAATCCGCAGGCGGGTCAGATAGCCATCACGGTTGAAATCGGCAATCTGTTCGACAGTTAGAGTTTTCGGGTTGTTCGTTGTCGATGGATAAAAGCGCAGGTCACGTTGAGTCTTGCTCAGTTCCTCGGCGCTCGGTACTAATTTGGCTGTTCCCACTTTTCTACTCTATACGTTCAGGCTCGGTGTTATCTTGGTACATATGTACCAGCAAGGCGATGAAAGCGGCCACGCAGTTGAACGCGTTCAGACCGGCGTTCGCATTGAGAAAAGGATTCTGAAAGTGATGAAGGCCTTAGCCGAATATCACGACCTCACGCTCGGCAATCTCATCGAAGGCATCGTCCTGCATGCCTTTGAAGGCAAGTCCCCGTTTGGAAGCGAATCGCTAAAACTCATTGCCGATCTGAGAAATATCTATCATCTCGACCTTGACGCAAGCGCCAGTCACAAGCTGATCGAGCGCAAACCGGAAAAGAGGAAACGATCATGACCGCGCAAATGGGTCTTACCGTTCTGAGGCTCGTGCTGGGGCTGGCGATTGGTTGGTACAGTCTGGCCCTGGTAGTAGCGCAGCTTCGAGGTCACACGCATCATGCTCTGCTGCTGTTGGGCCTTGCCGAACTGGTGGGCGCGATTATGTTCCTCATTCCCAGAACGATATGGTGGGGCGGCGTCATGCTGATCGGCGTCTTCGTGCTTGCGGCGCTATTTCATTTGCTTCACCGGGAGTACAGCACCATCGGCAACCTGGCTGTATATGCCGCGACGGCATTCGCAGTGGTCTCCGCACGGGGCAGATATGAGCGATGACGATTTCCCTGGCGCGGCTGGAAGCCTGCACTCTTCCGGAGGACCAGTTCCACTACCCCGCCGATCATTTGCATGCGGCCTGGCTTTACCTCAGCCGGTTTTCCGCGACAGACGCGATCACGAGATTCTCAAAAGCCCTGCGCTCTTATGCGGCTTCTTTGGGCAAAGCGGACCGGTATCACGAGACCATCACCTGGGCCTATCTGCTGTTGTTGAACGAGCGCATCCGGCGCTCGGAACCCGGCGCGACATGGGAGCAATTCGCGGCAAAACATCCGGATCTACTCGATTGGAAAAACTCGATCCTGCTGAGATACTACCGGCCAGAAACGTTGGGCTCGGAACTGGCGCGTCAAACGTTTCTGATGCCCGAACTATTTTGACTGTTTTCCTGCGCCTACTTCAAGCCCATTGAAGTATTCAGCTGAGGTACCGGCGCATCCTTGGGTGCGGAAACCAGCGGTTCTATTTTCCAAAGCATCTGAGTTCCCGGCGGTAACTCCGCGGCCTGCGAGGCGAAGCCAATGATGGCGACACCCGGAACCTCCAATTCACCCAGCTGTGCGCGATCATTATCTTGCGTTTGAATGTGCGCCTGGGCGGCCGATCCGAGCGAAAGCGCTTGGGCGTAGAAGGGCGCCCATCCAAGGCGTGTCTGCACGCGATCGAGTTGGATGACCATGGAGTTTTCTCCCCGCCTCGGGCGAATGTGCCCTTCAACAGTTGCGCCGCGCGCAATCAACTCACGGCCTTTCCAAAGAACTGGCTGGGCAACAGTTGCCGTCAGCACATCGCTCTCAGCCGCCGCGGCACGGCTCACGGGTGAGTTGAGCGACACGATTACCTCGACGCCATCGGGCAGGCGATTTGGGCCAGGCATTTTATTATTCTGAGTTTCAAGGTTAGGTTCATCGAATGAAAGCGTCGATTCCGCAGTGAAAGCGCGGCAGTGATCAAAGGACAGCAGGCTCAGGCGCTTGACTCCGGATCGCTCTCCAACCTCAACCTTAGCTGCGGTCGGAAGAAGCACGCGGCGGCAGGCCAGGGTCTCGAATTCATAGTCGATCAATGCGCTCAGATTCGCCAGCTTCAGGTTGCCTGGAATGTAAGCCGCCTTCACAAAAACTCTGCGCAGGGTGAGAGTCTTAGCGTCGACTAAGAACCAGCCTTCTTCCGCTGCATGTCCCGATTCTTTACCGTACGCAATTGTCCAAGCGGCCATACCTGGAAGCGCATGAAAGTTGTAGCGAAGAACCGGCTCTCCCTGTGAGATAAACTCGCCCGCGGGTTCGATTGCCAGCTGATTTCCCGCAATCACAGCGCGCGCAATGGAGCTGAATAATCCGGTGGTGCTGAAACTATAGCCGAGCAGGTCGCGCTGGGCGCCGTCGGAAAAACGCTTGCCGTCCGCCTGGCCATAAATTTCCTTTCCTTCCGACACGGCCACATCGACGCGAATGATTTCCGATGCGACGGAGCGGCCTCGCGTATCGATCTTTGCGGGCGAAACGCTTTCAAGACAGGTGTAAGCGGAGGTTTTAGTCAACAGCGGAGCGTTGCGATCTTGCAGCGAGCCGGTTGAGGCGATCGGTTCGGCCCTTAGAACCGGCTTAATTGGCTCCGCGCTTCTATTATCGGCGGAGACATTTTGCGGCTTCACGGCCGCATCTGCTTCGCGCATCTGCGCCAGCTAATTCCTTGCGGCACCGGCGTTGGGTCCGTTTGGCGATTGTTCGACATACTTCCGCAGGTGCTCCGCGGCTCCCTGGCGATCGTCCTTCGAGTAAAGAACCACTCCCAGGGCGTACTCCAGTTCGGGAAATTGGCGGATTGTGTCGAGCCGGAGTCCATCGCGCGCGCTCTTTTCCGCAGCGGCGGTATTTTGAAACGTCATCTTCGCTATAGCGTTCAGGGCATAAGCCTCTGGGAATGCCTTCTGATTTATATCGATGGCACTTTGCGAATGATCGAGCGCCGCCTGCGTATCGCCTTGCATGGCTTCCACCGCGGCTGCTCGAACAAGCGGAGGCGCGAACGTTGAATCGACACGCGCGGATTCCAGGAATGACTTCTCCGCCCCGGCGCGATCGTTCTCAATTTGCTGCAAGATGCCTAAATTGAGCCACGCTGAGCTGTACTCCGGGTAAGCCAATACCACTTTTCGCAGCGTTGCGATGGCACCCTTCCAATCCTGCCTGGCTGCTTCGTCGAGAGCTTTGTCGTATCCCTTCCGCTGCTCTTTGGCCGCTTGCCGATCGGTGACGCTGACCAGGCCAGTCAGATCGGTCGCTATCGGCTGCAGAACAAGTCTTTCGAGTTTGCCGCCCGATCTGGTATTGAGATGGTCGAGACTCACTTTTTCGGAGCGGTATCCCTCCACAGCCGCGTATATCACGCAGCCCTTCATCAGCTCGTTATCCGAAAGGCGAGCGGCATCGAAGCTGAAGCTGAACTTTCCCTTGGAATCGGCGATGACCATCATTCTCTGGAATTCAGGGCAGGCGGCGTCGATCTCAACCAGCGCTTGGGGTGCAGCGCCATCCGTGGAAACAACTACTCCGTGGATTCTCAGGTTAGCTTTTGAAGCGGAATCATCTTCTTTTTTGAGATTGCCGCTCGAATCTCTATTGGCGGATTCGGGAACCGGCCGCACCATGGTGCCTTGTGCAAAGGCGCTCTCTCCTTGAACGGCCATGAAGAGGATTGCCAAGGAGACCGAGACTATTAGACCGCTGGCACGCATGGCTGCCAGCATATCGTGGCGTAAGCCTTTCTGCACCGAAGACAGTTGGTGGTCGGCTAATGCCGCGTCTGCGTTACCCTCAAAGGGAGGCACTGCATGGCGACTGGAAACATCACGCTCCCCGACGAATTACTACCGAGACTCGAAGCCGTTGCGCGCGCAGAGAATAAAACAGCAGACGACATTGCCACTGAAGCGGTTGAGAAGCTGCTGCAGGAGCGCGCCAAGGACTGGGAGATGGGGAAATGGCGCGATTTTGTGGCAGACAACAAACACCGCGCTGAGGCGATGGGGATTCGCGAAGAAGACATACCGGAAATTATCCACGAGTACCGCCGCGAACAGAATCGGCGCGGGCGATGAGTTGAAACGCATAACGCTTGACAGCAACGTCTATCTGTCTGCGTTGAACTTTGGCGGTTTACCATTGCGTGTACTCGAAATGGGCGCTCGCGGCGAAATCGAGATCGCAGTCTCCGAAGCTATTCTGAATGAAACACTGCGTGTGCAAGCCGATAAGTTCAAGACATCCCCAGAGGGTATCGAAACTGCTAGACGAATGATTCTGTCATGCGCGAAGCTGGTAACGCCAGGGCGAACGCTGACCGTCGTCCCATCCGACGCGGATGACAACCGTATAATCGAGTGTGCCATTGCGGCTGGCTCAGAGGCAATCGTAACGGGCGATAACGATTTGCTCAGAATGGGCAGCTATGAAGGAATCAGGATGATGCGTATCCAGGAATTTCTACAGAGCCAGCAAGAGGGAAAGTAGAACGCTCGTCCGTAAGCAATAAAAACGCGGCGCACAACGGACAGTTTTGTGCGCCGAGCAAACCACTTGGATGGATAACTAACTTGCCAGCGCGAGCGGCCGGACCTTGATGTTCGGTATCACCAGCGAGAGCACTTCTTCCACACGATCTACAAAG
Source organism: Bryobacterales bacterium (assembly GCA_963718465.1). GTDB lineage: Bacteria > Acidobacteriota > Terriglobia > Bryobacterales > Bryobacteraceae > Bog-105. Next base: position 67,656 of record CAVQZK010000031.1, read on the forward strand.
TGGAACTGCATCTCCTGCCTGACGTGATCGGGCAAGTCGCGCAAGTCCTTCTTATTGCCCATGGGCAGAACAACGCGATTGATACCGGCGCGTCTGGCCGCGAGCACTTTTTCTTTCATGCCGCCGATGGGCAGAACCAAACCCGCCAGCGTTACTTCGCCGGTCATAGCTATGTCGCTTCTGGCCGGCAGGCCGGTATAAAGCGATGCCATGGTGGTGGTCATGGTTACGCCGGCCGACGGTCCATCTTTCGGAATGGCGCCCGCGGGCACATGAACGTGTACGCCGTTATTCTTAATCGTCTCGGGATCGACGCCCAAATCCGCTGCGTGCGACCAGATGTAACTCTGGGCGATTTTAGCCGATTCCTGCATCACTTCGCCGAGTTGCCCGGTGAGAGTTAGGCCTTTGCCATTAGGAAGCAAGGCGCTCTCAATATAAAGAACGTCGCCGCCAGTTTCGGTCCAAGCCAAACCGGTCACCACGCCAGGAGGTACATTTTTGCGCATCTGCTCCGGCAGGAACATTTCCGGCCCAAGCAAATCGTTCAATACCTCAGGTGTTACTACAACTTTGCCGGTCTGACCTTCCGCGAAGCGCAAGGTTACCTTGCGGGTGACTCGCGCAATCGCCCGTTCAAGACGCCGCAAGCCGGCCTCGCGAGTGTAATTCCGAATCACCGCGTGCAGACCGTCATCTGTGAACTCAATCAGTTCGTCGCTGAGCCCCGTTGCCTTCAGTTGCTTCGGAATCAAGATAGCGGCGCGCAATCTGTTGTTTCTCTTCTTCGCTGTAGCCCGAGAGCCGCAGGATTTCCATGCGGTCGAGCAGCGCTTGCGGAATGGTATCTAGCGAGTTGGCGGTGGTAATAAACAGCACTCTCGATAAATCGAATGCCAAGTCGAGATAGTTATCGCGGAACGTTTTGTTCTGTTCCGGATCGAGAACCTCAAGCAGCGCCGCTGCCGGATCGCCGCGGAAATCGCGCCCGAGTTTATCCACTTCATCCAGCAGCAACACCGGGTTCCTTGCCCCGGCGCGCCGCATGGCTTGCAATAACCGGCCGGCCATTGCGCCGATGTAGGTCCGGCGATGTCCTCGCAGTTCGGCTTCGTCGTGCATGCCTCCCAAGCTGAACCGCTCGAACTTGCGTCCGATCGCGCGCGCGACCGATTGTCCCAACGAAGTTTTACCAACTCCGGGAGGGCCAACCAGGCACAGAATAGGAGCCTTCGCATCCGGATTGCGTTTCAACACGCTCAGATGCTCCAGAATGCGCTCCTTCACTTCCTTCAAGCCGAAATGATCTTCGTCAAGCACGGAGCGTGCGTGGGGAATGTCGAGATTATCTTCGGTCGATTCATTCCACGGCAGGTCGAGCACGAACTCCAAATAGCTGCGCGTGACATGATAATCGGGAGCGCCCGTAGGCAGCCTTTCCAGGCGGCCCAATTCACGTTCGAATTCCTTCTTCGCTTCCTCAGGCAAGTTGGCCTTTTCGAAGCGTTCGCGCAGCATCTGGACTTCGGCCTTGTCGTTATCTTTGTCGCCGAGTTCCTGTTGAATGGCACGTAGCTGCTGTTTTAGCAAGTATTCGCGCTGCTCTTTCGACATTTCGTCGCGCGCATTGGACGCAATCTTCTGCCGCAGTTCCAACACCTGCAACTCATGCGACAAGTAGGAGTGGATCAGCCGCAACGCATCGACGCGGGTTTGCGCTTCAAGCAATGTTTGCTCGCGATAGACGTCAAGGCTGAAAATACTTGCCAATAGATAAGCCAGCTTCAGAGGGTCTTCCCCGCTGGCCAACATACGCGTCAGGTCGGGCGCCGATTGCGGTTGCGCCAAAGCAATGGCTTTCGAAGCCAGTTCCAAAAGCTCAACCGACAGTGCCTCTACTTCTGAACCACCGTCTTCCGGCATAGACAACACACGGTATCTGGCTGTGAGGTAAGGCTCAGTATTCTCAAGCTTAACCACTACGACGCGTTCCGTGCCGAGAACCAGAATCTCAATCACGCCGTCGTTCGGGCGCGACGATTTGCGGATTACGGCCTTAGTGCCGATGGTATACAGATCGTCCTGTTGCGGGGCTTCCACCTGCGGATCGCGCTGGGCGATCAAAATGACTTCTTTCTCTTCGGTGCCGAGAGCCGCTTGCACCGCCTTCAGCGAACTTTCGCGCCCCACCGATAAGGGCAACAACAACCCAGGGAAAAGGATCGTGTTCTTCAGGGGTAAAACCGGAAGTGTCTGAACATCCAGGGGTGTTTTAATTGGGTTTGCCATTAGTATGCCTGCTCTAACCTTTCGATGCACTGTTGCAGCGTTAAGCTGCGATTCCTTGCGTCTGTTTCACTCAACCTTGTAAATTCCTGAAAAAGCCCGGGTCGGGGAGCTTTCCCCGCCCGGGCCGTTTTGCCTTCCTAACCCTTACCGGTTATTTAGGCTGAACAACCGTAAAGCGCGATTGGCCACCATCGTTCACCGTGAGCAGCACAGACTTATCTTTGGCTGCAGCCATCAGGCGTTTGAATTCCTGAACGTTTGTCACCGGATGCCGGTCGACCGCAACGATGACGCTTCCTCGGCCAAGTGAGTCCGCCGCCGGGCTATCGGCATCCACGCTGTTTACAACAACGCCCTTCGTTGCCGCCGGTACGCCAACTTGCTGAGCTAAGTCGGGAGTCAGAGTCTCAACGCTGATACCGCGGATGGAAGCGCTGCTATCGCTGCCGTTATCGTCACCAGGTTGGTTGTCGTCGCCGTTGCCGTCGTTCTTGGCAATTTCTACTCCGCCAGGGCGCTGGGCCAAAGTCACCTTGACAGTCATCGGCTTGCCATCACGGATAACATCCAAAGCCACCGTGGTGCCTGGAGCATGCGAAATGACGTCCATGGTTAGATCGTCAGAACCTTCTATTTTCTTGCCGTCGATCGCGGTAATTACATCGCCGGACTTCAAGCCAGCTTTGTCTCCCGGACCGCCGTGGTCGGCTTCGGACACAATTGCTCCATGAGCATCCTTGAGACCGAATTGGTTGGCCAGATCAGGAGTCAATTCCTGTAGTTTCACGCCCATGTAACCGCGCGATACCTTGCCGTTCTTCATGATCTGATCAATCACCGATTTGGCCAAATTCGAAGGCACCGCGAAACCAATGCCAATGTTGCCGCCTTCACCGCCACCAAATGTGTTACCGCCGGTGAGAATCATGGTGTTCATCCCAATCAGCTCGCCGCGCGCGTTGATCAGCGCCCCACCGGAGTTGCCGGGGTTAATAGAGGCGTCGGTCTGAATAAAGTTCTGCACGCGCAGACCGCGCTCGAGCGATCTGCCCTTAGCGCTCACAATTCCCATGGTTACGGTGTGGTCTTGGCCAAAGGGGTTGCCGATGGCGAAGCATAGATCGCCGACTCGTGCCGCATCCGAGTTGGCAAAGGGCAAAGTGGGTAGATTGTCGGCAGTAATTTTCACAACAGCTACATCCGTCTGTGGATCTGCGCCTACGGTTTTACCCGTGAATATGCGTCCGTCGGACAAGGTGACTTTAAGCGTAGTGGCCTTATCGATGACGTGATTGTTGGTTAAGATGTACCCGGCCGAAGTGACCAGGACGCCAGAGCCCAAGCCTTCCTCGCGTTGATCTCTGGGGCGTGCCGTGGGGCCGTTCCCGTTTCCAAAAAACTGCTTAAAGAACGGATCGGACATAAAGGGATTGCCGCCCTGCCCCTGCTGCTCCGACGCCTTGATGACGCGTGTAGAACTGATCTTCACCACCGCCGGCGAAGCCTTCTCAATAATGTCGGCGAACGAGTTTGACAGCTGGCTTACGCGCTGCGTGGCGGGATTTGTATCCGCGCGCGCCACTACCGCCATCGGACTATTTGAATGCGAAGCTACTGCGAATGCCGCAATAAGGCCTCCGCCGATAGAAGCCGCCACGAGCGCTAACAGCGCTGTCGTGCGGCGAAATTGGACCACGTTTGACATGTTCCTCCAAATTCCTTTCTTACTGCGGCGCTTGACCAATCTTGCCGCTTTCCTTAAATTTGACGTTCCAAATCTGAATTCGATTTACCTGGCGGCATTGCTATTTAGAAACCGCTACTGCCGCTTCCGCGACTTCCGGGGCGGCGGTTTGGAACCGCAACCCCGAACCAGCCGGATCGTCGTCAATCCAAACGGTTTGCCCATCGCGCACCGTGCCACCGAGTATTTGCTTTGCCAGCGGAGTTTCAATTTCACGCTGGATGGCGCGCTTCAAAGGGCGCGCCCCATAGGCGGGATCGTACCCGCTCCTCACTAGTTTGGTGCGGGCGGCATCGGAAAGTTCCAATTTTATGTGGCGTTCTTCCAAACGCGCCTTCAAACCTGCCAGTTGAATGTCAATGATCTTCTTTAACTGATCTTCACTCAACGAATGGAATACGATAATTTCATCGAGCCGGTTCAAAAACTCCGGCCGGAATGCCTGCCTGAGTTCGATTAGCACGGCGTCTTTCATACGCCGGTATTCCTCACCTTCAAAGGCGCCCCGGTATTCCAACACCCGGTGACTGCCGATATTCGACGTCATAATCACGATGGCGTTCTTAAAATCGACCGTGCGTCCCTGCCCGTCCGTCAGCCGCCCATCGTCCAATACCTGCAATAGCGCGTTGAACACATCGTGATGCGCCTTCTCAATCTCATCGAACAGGATCACCGAATAGGGTCTGCGCCGGATGGCCTCGGTCAGTTGGCCGCCCTCGTCATAACCCACGTAGCCGGGGGGCGCGCCAATCAAACGCGAGACCGAATGCTTCTCCTGGTATTCGGACATATCAATCCGCACCATCGCCCGTTCGTCGTCAAACAGGAACTCAGCCAAAGCTCTGGCTAATTCCGTTTTACCAACACCGGTGGGCCCCAGGAACATGAAGCTGCCGATGGGGCGGCGCGGATCTTTCAAACCCGAACGCGCGCGCATTACCGCTTCCGCCACCGCCAAAACCGCTTCGTCCTGCCCGATGACGCGACGGTGCAATTCGTCTTCGAGCGCCAGCAGCTTCTTCATCTCGCCTTCCAGCAGCTTCGAAACCGGGACGCCGGTCCAGCGGCTCACTACTTCGGCAATGTCCTCTTCGTCTACCTCTTCCTTGACAAGCCGGGTTGCGCCCTTGGCAGATACACGCTCCTGCTCGGCATTCAGCTGCCGCTCCAGTTCAGTCAAGCGCCCGTACTTCAACTCGGCGGCTTTATTCAGGTCATAAGCTCGCTCCGCCTGGCCGATCTCTACCTTTATTTGTTCAATCTGCTCGCGCAACGCACGAACCCGCTGCACGCCTTCCTTCTCGGTTTTCCATTGAGCCTGCAGCGCCGAAGACTGAGTCTTCAGCTCCGCCAGCTCTTTTTCAATGCGTGCCAAGCGGTCTTTCGAAACTGCGTCGCTCTCTTTCTTCAGCGCCTCCCGCTCAATTTCCAGCTGCATGGTGCGCCGTAAGATCTCGTCAAGTTCGGCGGGCATCGAATCGATTTCGGTTCTGAGCCGCGCAGCCGCCTCGTCTATCAGGTCAATCGCTTTATCCGGCAGGAACCGGTCGGTAATATAACGGCTCGAAAGAACGGCGGCGCCCACCAGGGCGGTGTCTTTAATGCGTACGCCGTGATGCAGTTCATAGCGCTCGCGCAAGCCGCGCAGAATGGAAATGGTGTCTTCCACGGTGGGCTGATCGACAAACACCGTTTGGAAACGGCGCTCCAAAGCGGCGTCCTTCTCAATGTATTTGCGGTACTCGTCCAGCGTAGTAGCGCCAATGCAATGCAGTTCACCGCGCGCCAGCATCGGCTTCAATAGGTTGCCTGCGTCCATTGCGCCTTCGGCTTTACCTGCTCCCACCACCGTGTGCAGCTCGTCTATAAAAAGGATCACGCGGCCTTCAGACGATTGCACCTCTTTCAACACGGCTTTCAAACGCTCTTCAAATTCGCCGCGAAACTTGGCGCCCGCAATCAGCGAGCCCATATCAAGCGCCACCACTTGCTTATCTTTCAGACCTTCCGGCACATCGCCGCGCACAATGCGCTGAGCCAGGCCTTCAACGATGGCCGTTTTACCCACGCCGGGTTCACCAATCAACACGGGATTGTTCTTTGTACGCCGGCTCAAAACCTGAATCACGCGGCGAATCTCTTCGTCGCGCCCAATCACCGGGTCCAACTTGCCTTTGCTGGCCATCCCGGTCAAGTCGCGACCGTATTTCTGCAGCGATTCGTAGGTGCCTTCAGGGTTCTGCGTCGTCACGCGCTGATGGCCGCGCACTTCCTGCAAGGCCTTCATCAGCCGGTCGCGAGTCAGCCCGAACTCACGCAAAATCTTGCCCGCCGCGCCTTGATCGTCAGCCGCCGCCAGCAGCAGATGCTCAATCGAGACATACTCGTCCTTCAGCCGTTTGGTCTGCTCCTCGGCCGTCGTAAACAGTTGCGACAGACGATTAGTGATATACACCTGATCGGGCCGCGAAGCGCCGCCGCTCACTTTCGGAAGCTTGTCCAATTCCTGGACCAACCGCCTGTGAAGGGCCTCCAGATTGACGTCCGCGCGCAACAGAATGGAAGGCGCTAACCCACCTTCCTGCTCCAACATAGCCAGCAGCAGGTGCTCTATATCTACTTGTTGATTACCGTATTGAACGGCCGTGGCTTGGGCCTGCCGGATGGCTTCCTGCGATTTTTCCGTCAGCCGATTGAAATCCATTGGTACTGCTTTGTCCGCCTTAAATAAAACTTTAGCACATGAGTCTGTTGCGATGCAATTATCTTAGTAATAAAGACTAAGATTACGGGTTTCTACTTCGGCTATACTACCGGAATAGCTGCATGATCCGTACGACCCTTCTACTTGTAATATCGTCTGTTCTGCTCCCAGCGCAACTCTATTGTTGGTGGGAAACTGGCCACGAAGTGGTCGCCCGGCTAGCCGCCGCCCGCCTAACCCCAGCCGCCCAGACGCGCGTGGCCAAGCTGCTGGGCGTGGCCGATACAAAGGAAGCTGTGGCCAACGCCTTGTCCCAGGCTTCCATCTGGGCCGACGTTATAAAGAAGACCGAGACCGAAACTGCCAGCTGGCACTTCATCGATATCGCGTTGCAGGACCCTCGATCGGCCATGCCCGAGCGTTGCCAGAACGATGATTGCGTCACTGCTCGCATTCGCCAGTTCACCGCCCAGCTCTCAGCCAAAGCTACTCCGGCTGACTCTCATTGGAGCGATCTGGATGCTCTCCGTTTCGTGGTCCATTTCGTCGGCGATGTTCAGCAGCCGCTGCACGATTCGAATGATGCCGACCTGGGTGGCAATTGTGAGCTGCTCGATCCGGCCGTCGACCAGGCGAAAAATGTACACGCGCTTTGGGACGGGCCGCTGGTGGACCGCAATGGAACAGACGATAAGGCCATCACCGCTGAATTGGAAACGCAGATTGCCGCCATGTCCAAGGAAAACCAGAAAAAGTGGACCGAGGGAAGCGCCGACGATTGGGCGTGGGAAGCGCATGAGCTCGCGCGCCCCGACATCTATAAGCGACTTCATATTCCGCTGGAAGACGTCATTTTCCCGGCGTCCTGCACCGCTGCGCCCGAGAACATCACTATCCGTAAAATCGATATCAACGAAGCGTATATAGATGAAATGAAGCCCGTCGTCCGCCGCCAGCTCATCAAAGGCGGCCTGCGATTGGCGAATCTTCTGAATCAATCGCTATGAGCCTCGCTGAGAAGCCGGTTGCGATACTTGACTTCATACATGAATCGTAGAGATTTTTTGGGCGGCGCCCTTGCTGGGATTGCCTTCGCGCCGCAGGCGTCTGCCGTTACCGCTTCGACCGGTGGAAGACAGATTCTTCCCATGAACCGCGACTGGCTTTTCGGAGGCCGCAACGTTCCCGGCGCCGCCGCTCCCGATTTCAACGATTCCGGATTTGCGAAAGTCACTCTGCCGCATAGCAACGTGATGCTGCCGTGGCACAGCTTCGACGATCGCTCTTACGAATTCACCTCCATTTACCGTAGACATTTCCGGCTACCCAATTCGGCTCGCGGGCAACGCGTCTTCATTGATTTCGAGGGCGCCATGACGGCTTCCACCGTGACCGTGAACGGGCACAAGTTCGAAGAGTATCGGGGCGGCTACACGCCATTCTCGTTTGAGATCACTCCGCATCTGAACTGGTCGGGAGATAACGTGGTGGCGGTAGAGCTTGATTCCTCCGAACGCGCCGATATTCCTCCTTTCGGCGGCAATATCGATTACCTGACGTTCGGCGGTATCTATCGCGAGGTCTCGCTCCGCGTTGTTCCCGCATCCTATATAGAGAACGTATTCGCGCAGCCGCAGGATGTGCTTAACCAACGGCCGCAAATTGCTGGTTAGGTGCTACATCGCCGGGGACAGCCCCCGCCGGCTCGGTGAATGTCGAGTTGCGCGATGGCGAACGTCTCATAGCTTCAGCCAAAGCACCTGCCAAAGCTGGCGTGGTTGACGTATCATTGCCTAATCTCGGGTCTATCGATCTGTGGAGCCTGAAAACTCCCAAGCTCTACACGGTAGTTTGCAAGCTGGGTGCCGATGAATACTCGACCCGCATCGGCTTCCGCGATGCCCGTTTCACCCCGCAGGGTTTCCATCTGAACGGCGAGCACCTCAAACTTCGTGGACTTAACCGCCACCAGACATTTCCCTACGTAGGCGGCGCAATGCCTGCACGAGCGCAACGCCGGGACGCGCAAATTCTGAAAAACGAACTGAAGCTGAATCTCGTTCGCACCTCCCACTATCCGCAGTCGCGGCACTTCCTGGATGCCTGCGACGAACTCGGCCTGCTGGTGCTGGAAGAGATTCCCGGCTGGCAGCACATCGGTGAAAACGCCTGGCAGGATCTGGCCGTAGACAACGTCGGAAAGATGATTCGCCGCGATTGGAATCATCCCTCGATTATTCTCTGGGGCGTGCGCATCAACGAATCGCACGACAATCACGATTTCTACGTCCGAACCAATAAACTCGCGCACGAACTCGACCCCTCCCGGCAGACCGGCGGTATTCGCTACCTATATAATTCCGAGCTGCTCGAAGATGTTTTCACCATGAACGACTTCGGCTTCCCCTTGCGCGAGCCGAATCATCCGCTCTACCTGAACACCGAGTTCGTGGGCCACATGTTTTCCACCAAGCGCTTCGATCAGGTGGAGCGCGTGGCCGAACACGCCATGAAACACGCCCGCATACACAACCAGCTTGCTTCGAACGACGGTTACGCCGGGGGCATCGGCTGGTGCGCTTTCGACTACAACACGCACGGCAACTTCGGCTCCGGCGACCGCATCTGCTATCACGGCGTTTCCGATATCTTCCGCATTCCCAAGGCCGCCGCCGGTTTCTACAAATCACAATGCGATCCGGCGGATGAAGTGGTGCTCGAACCGAGCTTCAACTGGTCATCGGGCGATCATTCCTCCGCCGGAGGTCCGGGGGTGGTGCCGGTCTGCTCGAACTGCGAGCACTTGAAGCTCTACATCGCCGATAAGCTGCACACCGAGGCCGACCCCGACCGTAAAAACTATGGCCACCTCCTTTATCCTCCGTTCATGGTGAACCTGAGCAATCTGCCGCTCAATCCCTGGGGCGATCTCCGCATTGAAGGCTACATCGGTGGCAAGAAAGTTATCACGAAAAAATATTCCGGCAAGGGCGCTGACGCTCAGCTTCTTGTGGAACCGGATGATGTTCAATTGGCCGACGACGGCATTGATGTGACACGGGTTTTGCTGCGCGTCACTGACGAGTTCGGCAACACCCAACAGTTCGCAAGCGGAGCCGTAGCGCTGGCTATTGATGGGCCGGGAGAAATTATCGGGGAAAATCCCTTTGGGTTAGTGGGCGGCGCTGGCGCGGTGTGGATTAAGGCGAAGCAGGCTGCGGGAACAATCACCCTGACCGCGACGCATCAGTATTTGCCGACGAAGACGATTTCTATCAACGTTAGTTCGGCGGCGGCAGAGGAGGTTTGATCTCTACAATCGTACCGAAAACCGGTTCTCCGGTTGCCCCTTCACGTTCGTTTGAATTGTAAAGAGGCCGCCGGCGAATCGGTCGCCGGGCTTTGCACCGGCTGCCGCGGTAGTCACATACAAGGTGGTAAGGTCTGGCCCGCCGAAGGTGCAGGTTGTTACATTAGGCGTCGGCATTTCAATCACCCGGTCAATCCGGCCCTCGGGCGCAACGCGTACAATGCAGCCGCCATGATAGCGGCAGTTCCACAAAAAGCCGTCCGCGTCCATTGCTGAACCATCGGGAGAGCCGCGATGAAAATCCTTAAAGAACGTCCGGCCATTGGCGATGTTGCCGGTCGCGAAATCGTAATCGTATTGCCAGACTTCATTCGCCTCGGAGTCGCCGGTATAGAACTTGGTTCGTTCCGCATTCCAGGCGAATGTGTTCGAAACGCCGATCTCGCTCCGCCACTCCTTTGAAGTGCCGTCTGCGTCGATACGGAAAAGCTTGCCGATGGTTCCTATCACCTCACCCGCCGAGCCGTCCGAATTGACGTTGTTTGACATTGAGCCTGCCCAAAGCGAGCCTCGCGGGTCGGGCCGTCCATCGTTGAAGCGGGCCTTCGGCCAGCCAGCCAGTGCGAAGCCAAAATCTCTGCGTTCGTCGGTTGCCGGACGCCACAACGTAACGCGCGAACCCAGCACCACCGTAAGCCATTCATCGCCGGAGGTTAGCGTTAATGCAGTCACGGGTTCTTTGAAATACCAGGTCTTTACCGAACCGTCGGACGCTTGAAAACGGTGTATGAGGAACCGGTTAATGTCGGTCCAATACAGCGCCTGCTCGCCCGCATGCCACACCGCGCCTTCGCCGCAGACGTCCGCCGTCGGCGCTGCGCAAATGGGTTCGCCAATGGAAATCGTCACTTACTCCCGTCCAGTTCATTTACTAACTCAACCACCACGTCGCCTACTATCTGTAAGCTGTGCGCGCTTACCTTGTCCATGGTGTCTTGGGCTGTGTGCCAGTAAGTGTGCTTCGGCCCGTAATCCAGGTCGAGCAGATCAATTACATTCACTCCAACATCGGCGAAGGGTTTATGATCGTCCTCCGCGCCGTCCAGGTTTTGCCTGAAGTATTTCGCGTAGCCCATCTTCGCCGCTATTCGGTTAACCTCTTCGCGCAGCGCCGGCGACGAATTTCCATCGTTCATCACGTCCAGATCTTTATCGCCGATCATGTCCACATTAATCAATGCCTTCAGATGGTTCAGCGTTCCGTCGGCCAGCCACTTCGCCGCCAGATGACGGCTGCCGTAACAGCTGTCCGTGCCGGTCCACTCGCGAACGGCTTCTTCCCCGTCGAAGAAGACAATCAGCCAGTCGTCGTTGTGCTTCATCTTCGACGCCACGCGCGCAAACTCAATCAGGAAGCCGGTTGAAGAACCGCCGTCGTTCGCCCCCAAAAACCTGACTTTGGGAATCTTCTTGGTGTCAAAATGTCCGGTGACCGCAATGCCTTTGCCGCTCGCGCCGGCGAATTTTAGAATAATGTTGGCCATCGGAACCGGGCCGTCCGGCGTCTCGCCCGTGAAGGGGTCTAGCGAGACTTCGCCGCCCAGCGGCTTCAGTTCACTCAGTATCCACTCGCGCAACTGGAGATTTTCCTTCGATCCGGAAGGTCTCTCGCCGAATCCCACCGCCTGCTTGGTCTCGCTATATGCCTCTACACCCCTAAAGGGTGATGCAGTACTATAACCCATTACTTCGGAATGCCACAGGACCAAACTGCCAACCAGCAGCCCAAACCTCAAAAGCTGAACTTGAACTAAAGTTCCGTCATGAATGAGCCGATTAGATTTATACATTGGTCCTGAGCTGAAAGAGCACGTCGCTAGCCGGCCGCCGCCAACTGAACCCGGCGTCCTCAAAGCGGCCAAATACTGTAGTATTATAGCTTTGCAGCTTCTGACAGGAGAAGCCCGGTAACATGCAGTCCGTTGGGACACGACTTCGCGACGCTCGGGTCAAGAAGGGTTATACGCTTGACGATGTTCACGCGCGTACCCGTATTCCCCTCAAAAGTCTGACAGCCATCGAATCCGACGATCTTTTGAAAATCAGTTCGCCCTTCACGTACCGCGCCTTTGTAAGGCAGATGGCAGACGCGACAGATCTCGATCCTGAAACGCTGGCAGCGGACGCGCTCATCGCTTCCAGTTCCATGCCGGAGCCGCTTGTTCCCGGGCAGGGCGATGCGAAAATCTTCAGGAGTCTGCCGCTTTACCCGCGGATCAAGGGCGAGTTTTTCTGGAGCCATCCCGCCTTTCTAACGGTCGCAGTCTTGGCCGTCGCGGCTGCCGGTTTTCTGTGGTCTCGCCACGGCGAACTGAAAACTCGCGAATACGTTGCGCAGGTGTCCCGGACTGAAGTTTCAAAGGTGCCGAGCCCATCTATAAGTCAGGCCCTTCCTTTGAAAGCGGCGGTCACATTGCCACCGGCATCCCGTCAACGGCATTCCGCTCAGTCCGGTGCCGGGAGAACACCCAAGCCCAAGAACGCTCGTGGACCGGTGCAAGCATACACGCTTGGCGATGCCGGCGACTCCCATGGAATCCATATCCGGGTTTCGGCTGTCGAGCCAACTTGGCTCTTGATTGAGGCAGACGGTAAACAGACCTACACCGGTCTGCTTGAGACCGCGGAAACAAAAGTGCTGGACGGGCACGATACCGCGAAAATCGAAACCGGAAATGCGGGCGGCGTGAGCATAACGTTCAATGGCCGGTTATTAGGCATGTTGGGGCCGCATGGCCAGGCGCGCACCTTCGTCTTCACCAAGACCGGTTATGAAGTGATTGAGCCATCCGCCAGCCTTCAACTCACTCGCCTCAGCCAGAGCGGTGAATAGACGACGTTGGCTCGGCCCCGGCTTCCGCTGCTCCCGATCGCAGCAGCTTCCTTCTCTTTTTCCGCTCCTCAATACGTTCCGCGCGGAGCAGCCGCCGTTTTTGCCGCTCCATCGTAATCAGCTCATTTCTGCGCCGAAGCTTGATGTTCGTATCCACTTTCTTCCAGAACTTCAAGAAGTACTCCACGGCCGAAGCCAAGCCGAATATAACCACCGCCCACATGGCGATGATGGAAAACAGGTGCAATGCCTTCCATCGAATGGACAGTAAAACCAGTGCAATTCCTAACACTTGAAAGGCCATTTTCGACTTGCCCAGTTCACCGGCTTTAATGGTGTAGCCTTCGGCGGCGGCGATACTGCGCAAGCCCGAAACCGCGAATTCCCGGCTGATAATCAGAATCACCAGCCACCCGGGCAGCAGTCGGATTTGGACTAGGGAAATGAGCGCCGCCGAAATCAGCAGCTTGTCAGCCACCGGATCAAGCAGCGTGCCTACCGTGGTGACTTGCTTCCAGCGCCGTGCCAGATAGCCGTCCAGCAAATCTGTGAGCGCCGCCGCAAGAAAAACAATCAGCGCAAAAAAATCATTGGCCACCAAAACACGGCCATACCATTCAACCTGGAAATTTTGCTGAACCAGCGCAGCCACCAGCAGCGGTACCAGGAAGATCCGCACTAGTGTCAGCGCATTTGGCAGATTGTTCAATTGTCCTCAAATATAGAACATGCCGCGGCTGCCATTATTTGTTGCTCGACCGCACCAGGTTTTTCGTATCGGCGGCGCTGCGCGCGGCGTTTTGCTGTGAAATTGTGGTGGCGCGCCCGCTCGATTCGCCCCGCAGCCAAATAAATAACGGCGCTTGCGGGTTCGGTGCTTGAGGCAAATTCACCGTCAACAATTGCTCTTGCCCTTTGCCCAGTATCGGCGTCGGCAGGCCAGGCACGTCCACCCCCGCAGCACCGTCCCAACCCACCTTCTCAATCATCTCCAGATTCGTCCCGGTCAGATCGAAACTTTGCGTCCCCGTCGGCGGAGCAGGAATAGAAGAGGGTAACGTAGCAGCATCCAGTTGGAACGAATCCACCTTCGGCAATCTCATAAGGTGCGCCAGCGTGAACGGTTCCGACCAACCATCCCGGCCATTGTCCATCACCGCCTGCAGCG
>CAVQZK010000032.1:0-44761 GCA_963718465.1 Bryobacterales bacterium
GCGCAAGCTTTTTACGCAACTCGGAGACATTTGTGCGTTCACGGAGAAATCGGCCGAAGCCGAGAAGTACTTTCTAGAGGCTGTAACGCTTGAGCCCGGGATGGCGGAAGCGCACTATGCTCTTGAAAAAATTTATACCGGGAGCGGGCGCTACGATAAGTCACTCGACCAGTTGCAATCGGCGTTAAAGCTGAATCCTTCCGAACCCACGACCCACTATCGTCTCGCGGTGGTCTACCGCAAGTTGGGTAGACCCCAAGAAGCGGAACGGGAGTTGGCTCTCTTTGACGGAGCAAAGCACAGGCCGCCGCTGCTCACAGCGGCTCTTCCAGCGTTAAGTAGCGATCAACCGGCAGGTTTTCCAGAATTTGCACTTTGCCCGCTGGCCAGCGTACGCGCACCCGATCCAGTTTGTTGCAGGCGCCCAGACCGAAATGCAGACGTGGGTCATCAACCGACAAAAAGCTGCCTCCATTGCGTACGGTTTCAAATTGAGAACTGCCGCAGGCCTCGACGCGAACCTGAGATCCGATGGCATCGCGATTTCCGACTCGTCCGCGTAGACTGAGACCAATCCAATGCGCTGAAAGTTCGGTTCGATTTTGCAGCAGTACGGGAGCGCCGGCTATCGGCAACACCAGCAGGTCTATTCTTCCATCGTTATCAAAATCGCCGCGCAGCCGCCGCGGTAGGAGTTCTTCAAAGGCTGGCCGTTGAATCGAAAAGCGTTGACGAATTTCCCCTCTTTATTAGCCAACACTGTCACCGGCTCGAAATAGTCAGTGCTCGCGAGCATGCCGCTTTTGGATATACATGGCCATTGGCCATCCATAGATCGCGATGGCCGTCGTTATCGAAATCCGCAAAGCCGCAGGCCCATCCTACCCAAGGCATGGTTACGGAAGCGAGGCCGGCTTCGGCGGAAATCTCATCGAAGATAAAGTGGGGCTGCTGCTTGAACAGCGGAGAATAATCCTCGGAAAAGGTTGTCGTCATCAGATCGATCAAGCCGTCGTTGTTGTAGTCGCCCACAGCCACGCCCATGTTGGACTGAGTGCGGCCATCGCCGCCGAACGCGACGCCAGTCGATAAGCCAACCTCTTCGAAAGTACCGTCGCCGCGGTTGAGATAGAGATAATTGGGGTCGAATCGTTTGCCACGAAGATATCGATCTTTCCGTCCTGGTTGAAATCGTCGAAAACGACGGTGAAACCATGGCGGAGGCTCTTATCCTGTACTCCCGCCTTCGCTGTAACATCGCCGAAGCCGGCGCGGCCATCGTTGTGGTAAAGAATGTCGGATTCGCCTTTTAAGCCAACCGGGCCGCAAAAACCTGGCACGCCGCGATAGTTGCAGACCGGCGGCTGCGCATCGAACCTTAAGGCGGTTAAATCCACGTAGCCGGCAATGTAGAGATCTAATTTGCCGTCTCCGTCATAGTCGCCAAAGGCAGCGCCTGTGTGCCAGGCGATTTTGCGGCTCAAGCCTTCTTGACGGCTCACCTCGGTAAATGTGCCGTTGCCATTGTTGTGAAAAAGAAGATCCAAGCCGATGTTGGTGACCAGAATATCCGGATAGCCATCGTTATCGTAATCGGCTACTGCGACGCCTGTTCCCCGGTAGGGATTCGAAAGCCCGGCGCGCGCGGTGACATCTTGGAAATGGCCGTTGCCAAGGTTGCGATACAGGTAAAGGTTGCCGTCGCGGGCAGGCGGAACGTGGCCGGCAACGATCTGGCGAAGGTCGTCCATTGTGGAGCCGTTGACAATCAACAAATCCATCAGGCCATCCCGGTCGAAGTCTAGCCAAGCGGCGCCGGATCCATTGGCTTCGGGAATCCATTTCTTCTCAGGACCGCCGCAGCGCATTTGTGCGTGGATGCCGCTCTGAGCTGCAACGTCTTCAAAAGAGATCGACTTTGGAGTGGTTGCGGCCCAGGCGTATACCAGTAAACCAGCCGTAGTAGCCAAGAGATTGACAGCAGTCTTCAAGGTTTCTGATATCTCTGAAAAAGCTCGAATTCACTTTGCGCCTCTTCACGCTTTCCCGATTTTTTCAAAAGTACTGCCAGACGGTAATGTCCTTCAGCATTGGCGGGATCTGCATCGAGAACCTGCCGCAAGAGCTCAAACGATTCCGGGACGGGCTGTT
Source organism: Bryobacterales bacterium (assembly GCA_963718465.1). Taxonomy (GTDB): domain Bacteria; phylum Acidobacteriota; class Terriglobia; order Bryobacterales; family Bryobacteraceae; genus Bog-105. Next base: position 2,152 of record CAVQZK010000032.1, read on the forward strand.
CTTTTGAAAGCGCTACGGCCAGTTTGATTTTGGCTTCGGGAAACGTAGGGTTCACTTGCAAGGCGCGGCGGAAGGCGGCGACGGATTCCGCCGTGCGTCCATCGTCCAGACACAATACACCGAGATTGTAGTCTGGCCACTCATATTTCTTTGGCTGATCCTTTTCCAATTCGACCGCCTGGCGATAAGCCTTTTCGGCATCGTCCCGCCGACTTAGGGCTTCATACGTTTGACCTAGATAATTGTAGGCGCGGACATTCGAAGGATCGAGAGCGACAGTCTTCTCGAATGCCGCCAGCGCCGCCGGGATCTTGTCTGTGCTGAAGTACAGCCTTCCCAAATAATACAGCGCGTCGCTATCTTCGGGGGCCAGTTCAGTGGCGTGCTTAACGGAGGCCAACGCTTCGCTCGGATGGCCCAACATGTATTCGTCCATCCCCAATAGCTTGTACGCGGTTGGACTGCTGGGAGCCTCTCGCAAGTATTGAGAGACCAGCTTGAACGACTCTTCATACTTGCCGGAATTGAACAGGGCCAAAGCTTGACGGAGAGAGTCGGTTGAGCCAAAGGCAAGGGCCGAGAGCACGGAAACCAGTATCGCCCGAACCATCAATCCAAAATACACCGGGGCGGGTAATTCCCGGCCCACAGGCCGCTCAAAAGTAGAATTTCGCCGCGACTTGACCGTTCCTCGGAATATTGCCTTGACTCGACACTTGCCCGAAGTTCGCGCTGTTAAGATTGGTTGCCCGCCCGCTAAAAACTGTGCGGTTGAAGGCATTGAACATTTCGAACCGCAGCTCAAAATAGAGTCTCGGCTCGCGAATAAAGAACTTCTTTTGCAGACCGAAGTCTTCATTGTAGACCGGGAAGCTACGCGCGTTTGGCAGTACTTGCGCCGAGGTGCCGAACTGATTTACCCCAGGCACCGTAAAAGCGCCGGCATTAAGGAAAACGTTCTTCGCGGGATCGAATCCACTGGCTGAGTTAGTCACCGGCTGGCCTAATACCGAATTGGGCGTGTTGCCGCCGTTAAAGAGCGGCAGCGTATTGTTCGCCGAAATTTCGATCGGTACGCCGGATTGATAGGTCATGATACCGTTCACCTGCCAGCCGCCCACAATTTTTCCGGTAACGCCGCGGTTGAGTAGCGGCTTTCCGAGACCTATTGGCAACTCGTAATTGAAAGCCACGACGAGGCGCGACGGCACGTCATAAGTCGCCAAGGCTTTCTCCAGAGAACGATTGTAGGTGTCGCGCGCGCCGGTCGAGAAGAAACCTCCTAACTGCGAGTTCGAGTCGGTAATGGTCTTCGACCAAGTATAGGAAGCCAGGAGCCAAAGGCCTTTGGAATAGCGTTTTTCGGCCTTCAATTGCAGTGAATTGTAAGTAGCGTTTCCGATGTTCGCCGAATTCTCCACGCCGACCCCAGTGTATTGGGGGAACGGGCGTAGTGCTTGCTGCAGAGATCCAGTGAAACCGCCATAAGGCAATCCGAATCCCGCCGCTCTTACACCCGAAGAAGAAATATCATCGGTCAACAAACTTCCCAAACTCAAATACGATGGATTCACTTGATCCGGATTGACGGCGCCAGTGCCGACACGAGTGGATTTAGATCCAACGTAGGCCGCATCCAACACGAACGAGGATGTGATCTGCGTCTGGGTGCTGAAATTCCAATCTTGCTTGTACATGGGCAAGGCGGCATTATCCCACCACATATTCGCGCTCTGGCCAACATTTAACCCCGCGTTTATGAACGGAGGATGCGTGTAGTTTTGCGGCAAACCGCCATCCAGGTTGAAGGCCGGGCTGACTCCATTATTCGGGCTGATAAAGCTGGCCGTCGTTGAGAAGCCATCGGTAACGTACTGGACATTCCCACCTCCTAATCCGCCGTCTGGATAATAGCTCAAACCATATGCTGCACGCACCACGAACCGATCCATCGCCTTCCACGCCAGACCGAGGCGCGGAGCAAAATTGTGCCAGTCGATGTTTGCATCGGTGGTTAGATAATGTGTTCCGGAATAAGGAGGAGTTCCTTTGGTACCACCGGCAAATACATAAGCGCCCAAGATGCCGCCCGCGGCCGGGTTTGGCTTCGTTGGATCCATTATTGAGTAGCGGTCCTCAACCTCGCGGTAAGGAGTGAAAACGTCCCAGCGGATACCTAAATTTAGTGTCAGCTTGCGAGTGACTTTCCAATCGTCTTGAGCGTACGCACCGGAATACCAGAACCGATTCCCCTCGGTGACATTGTTAATATACTCGCTGGCGCCATCAACCTGACCGAGGAGAAAACTGGCAAATTCATTCCCCGTTGTGTTGGTAGCTCCCGGCAATCCCGTCTCGAGTGTGCTGAAGTTCAAGCTCGCAGGACCGCTCGGTAATATACTTTGATGCTGCAACCTCCGGAGATCCTCTCCAAATTTGAGGTTGTGCTTCCCTTTCGTCCACGATACTGTGTCGGCGTAAAGGAATGTGTTTGAAATGGGCCCGATAATCGCTTGATTTTGAGCAAGCGGCGTGAACTGTCCAAAGCCGATGGTGGGAAATCCATCATTTAAACCCGAGATTCCCAACTTCGTTCCCCACTGCTGGGAAGCCTCGGGTGAAGCAAGAAACTGAAGCTGCCGGTTGAAGCCAACGCGAAATGTATTCAGTAGCGTCGGTCGAATGCTCCAGTCGTAGTTAATGCGCCCCATGTAGGCGTTGCCGATGCCGTCGCGAGTGTTCTCCACCGGATGAGGTAAGACGGAGTAAGGACCGTTATTGTCGTTAGCGCTCTGGTTCCACATGCCGCTGAGATGGTGGTTTTGGGTAAAGTATTCGTCGATTTTATAGGTGTAAGCGTCGTAATTCGTGATGGAAGAACCCGAGGATGGGTAGTTGTTGTAGATGCCCGGCAAAGTGGGATTGGGAAGGTAGCCCAGAATGGCCTTCGCGGCGGGGCTGATGCGATTGGCGGGGATTATGTCACCGGCAAACGGCAGCCGGGTGAAGCCGCCCTTCCCGTCTGGAGCCGTAGTAGCTGGATCGTAGAGCGGAATTTGCTTGCCGTTTGCATCTACAAGTCCAGACAGATTGCCGCTTCGGAAGTCGGCGTCAGGCACTGATCCAATGGAATTTTGCGAACCTCCACGCAGTAGATATTGCTCGACATTCACAAAGAAGAAAGTCTTGTTCTTGCCGTTGTAAATTTTCGGAATGATAACGGGGCCGCCGAGCGTACCGCCAAACTCGTTCTCGTGATGGACGGCAACGCTGCTGCTAAAAAAACCGCGCGCATCGAAATCGGTATTGCGCAGAAATTCGTAAAGATTTCCGTGATATGAATTGGTGCCCGATTTAATGACGTATCGCTCCACTCCGCCGCCGGTGTTACCAAACTCGGCTGGGTAACTGCTGGTCATGACCGACATCTCCTGGACTGCATCGGGCGGAAACGTCAAATCGCGGGGGTCTCCCTGCACCTCAGAGATTTGCGTGCTCATACCATCCACTTGCATTTCTTTAGAGAGTGTCGGACTGCCGTTGATATGGGCGTCGAATGTATCAGTGGCGGCGCCTCCGGCGTGCAGGCCCGGCGTTACTCCTGGCGACAGAAAGATGAAGGCTTCAGGGCCCCTGCCGCCTACATTACCCGCGGCGGAGGTGAGCGGAAGGTCATTGTACGATGCCGGGTTGACATCCACGCTTAATTCGCTCGTTTCACTTTTCAGCAGAGGAGCTTCCGTGGTCACCTCAACTTTTTGGTTGATCTGACCGACTTCCATGCGGAGATCGAGCGGCGTCACACCGGAGACTTCCACCACCACATTCTCCTGGACCAACTCCTTGAAGCCGGCTAATTCGACTCGAACCGTATAAATTCCCGGCGGCAACTGAGGAATGTTGTAATTGCCCGAACCGGTGGAAAGCGTGGTTGTTTCAATACTAGTGGCCGCGCTGACCGCCGTTACTTTGGCTGAGGGCACTACCGCGCCGCTTGAATCCAAGACGGTCCCGCGAATGCTTCCGCGTTCCGATTGAGCGTATAACGCGGCTCCAAACAGAAGCACTGTACTGACGAGCGTGGTCACAAGTTTGATCACAGCGTATGCCTTCCCCAGGGTCCGATTTCCGGAATCTTTCCTTCAGCCGATTAAACACACTCGTTTGGCGGCCTATTGGCCCAATGGTCGGATGGTCAGATATATCGGACTTGAGAGTTATAATATACTGGGTTCTTAGAAGAGTCAACCATTTGTTTCAGAACGTCTCAAAGCTGAATAGCTGTCAAGTTTTGTGGTCGAGGACCACCAGCCAATCGCGTATGATAGGAAACTCGGGCGCTTTCCACGCTCCGGACGCATCGGCTTGAACGGCGCCCCACGGCACTTCGCTTCCATCGCTTGGATTGAACAAAAAGGCGCGATAGTGGCTGCCCGGTTCCAGGCCACTAAAGATTAGCGCCTTCCAGGCGGTCGGAGAATAGGCAAGAACCGCTTCGCCCGGAATGTGGGCGGCAAATGGACGCCAGTATTCCTGAGCGCTCCAATGCGGTTCTACCAATTCCGGCCGTGGCTTGAGCCGCCACCATGAGTAGCGGCTTAGCAGCGACTTGCCAAGACCAAGTTGACGCGAACCGGGCAACTGGTAAGCGTCTTCCCAGCCGGGCCCGCCCCATGCATGTCCATGCGGTGAGAGACCGTATGGTTTTTCACGCGTATTCACTTGCCAGATGCCGTTGGCCCCGTAAGTATGTCCTGCCGTTCCACTGAGAATGCACGACCAAAACATGAACCGCTGAACTTCCTCGCGGCTGGCCTCCTGGATTCCCTCGTAGCAGACTTCACCCACCAACACCGGCATCTTCGGAACCGCCTTCAGACAACGACTAACGGTTTGGATGGTGTTGGGAACGCTCTTTCGGTCGTCGTGCCCGGTTTGCAGCATGTCGATGTCCAGCACCGTTGGATCTTCGACGGTCTCTCGCGCGCTGCTCGAAGGATGAATCGTGATTGGCCGGCGCAGTGGATCGGTGGCTTTCACGTAGCGGGCGATTTCCGTCCAACCCTGTTTCTGGGCTTGCGAGTCTTCTTTCGGAGTTTTTGAAAGATAGTACGGCATTGTGCCTTCTCCGGCAAGACACCATACGGTGGGATACGCACCCCAGCGCGCAATCAGATAGCGCCAGTGCTGTTTCATTTTCCGCATGCCCATGCGCGGTAAGAAGTAGCCCCACGCTCCCACTACGCACGACACGAGTCCGTGGTCCGCAAGATGTGCAATGCGAGTGTCAGCCGCATCGAAGTAAGCAGGGTTTATGCCCGAGTAATCGGGTTGCCAGGGATATCCGCCTTCGTTCGCGCCTCGCTCGTCATATGGCTCCATGTCGGGATAGAGACCAGCGACAATTTGAACGAGTGTAAAACCCTTGCGTATGCGATCCGCCGCCAGCGTTTGAAAGCCATCGGGCCACGGCAGCCGCTTGCATAAACTCATCCACCAGGTATCGCCCAGCCAAAAAAAAGGCGTCCCATCCCTATGCTGAAGATGGCGCCGGTCCGAAGCGATTTCCAGGGAACCATGGCGGTAGAGCGGGTTGTCGCCGGAATAGGGCGCCACGGAGAAGTGTCCCGTGCGGTTGTGCAGGTCTACGTTAGCCGCATCGGTGCAAACTGTGTGGTACGAGTACTGGCCAGACAGTGGCGGGGCATAACGGACATGCCAAGCCGATTCTCCAGCCCAAAACGCGGGCACTCGATGATCCTCGCCCGATGGGCCGGTGAAGATCACGTCCAGTTCGATTTCGTTGAAAGGATCCTTATAATGCTTACCGGAGTGATAAGCCCATTCGGCTGCACAGTTTTGAATTCCGAATTGATCTTGCCCTCGTGCCATACGGGAAAGTAGAAGGCTGCTTGCGGTGCTCTGGCAAAACGCGCGTCGTGTGATTGTCATGGGAAGTCAGGCCATCTGATCTATATCAACCTTATTGCGAGTGTCAACGGAAAAGTAGCACCTCTCAGGCTTGTGACCATTCAGCTGCCGCCGTATAGCCGGCATCCACAACAATGGAAGTACCTGTGATGCCAGAGGACTCCGGGCCAGCAAGATAGAGGACTGAATCGGCGATTTCTCGCGGCGTCAGTAGCCTCCGGAGCGGAACTCGATTCATACGGTCGGCCAACGTTCGCTCGGGGTTGAGTGTCGTATTCAGGTGGAAGCGGAACATGGGCGTGTCGGTGATGCCCGGGCAAACGCAGTTCACTCGAATACCGTCCGGCGCTAAGTCGAGAGCCAGCGCTTTTGACAACAGCAGCACACCTCCCTTGGAGGCCACATAGGCCGGTGTACGTTGCTGTCCGATAAAGGATGAGACCGATCCAATGTTGACCACAGTCGGCTGCGCTGATCGCCGCAACCACGGAAGTGCATATTTTACCGTGAGAAAGACCGACTTCAGGTTTATGGCAATCACCCGGTCCCATTCTTCAGCGGTGCATTCCTCTATGGCCTTTACCAGCACGATGCCGGCGTTGTTCACCAAATGGTCAATACCGCGAAAACGCTGCGCCACTTGGTCGAGCGCCCGGATCACGTCGGATTCACAAGCCACGTCGGCGTGGATGAATTCGCAAGTACCTCCTGCTTCGCAAATCTGAGCGCTGGCCGCCTGTCCAGCATCAGGCTCGCGATCAATAATCGCTACAGCGGCGCCTTCGCCGGCAAAACGTTCCGCAATGGCAAATCCGATGCCCGAAGCTGCACCGGTCACCACTGCGACGCGTTCATGGAATCGACCCGTCATCTAAGCCAGCACTCCGCCGGGATATCTCGCAAAAACTTCGGGGTCATAAATGGAAGCCGCGATCTTACCTTCGCGCCGGATGCGCGCCCACGATGCATCGGCCTCCATCATGCTTTCCATTACGCCGAGGTAATGACCCCGCTCAATGTTTCCATATTTGAAAAAACAGTCCGTTAGAACGGCTGTGCCCTGAGATGTTTCAATGCAGACCGCCAGCGACGAGCGGTGGTGCACGCCCGCCCAAAAGACACGGAGGCCATCGAAGATCTGCTCTTCTTCGGCCAGCAGGCGCAGTTTGTCCCATCCGTCGTTTTGCAAGTAGTTGTTAACCTCCGGCGGAATCCGCAACCGCCTGGGGACGTGCAGATGATAGTAAGGCGCTTGAAAATCTTCGATCCAGCCCTTTCGCGAAATGCAGATCTGAGCATTGCGGAACAGGTGAATATTGGCGGTTGCATAAGCCTGTAGCGGCGTGACAATCACGGTGTCGATATCGGCAGGCGTGAGGCCCTGCGAGCGCAGGATGTTCTGTGGCCGTTGCTCTTCGGTACGGACGATTTGGGCTTCCGGATAACCAAAAAACTTGAACCACGCGGCATTGATCTCGCCAAGATCTTGTGGTGGTCCGGTATTGATGAGGATGTTATGACCGCCTCCGCGCACCAGATAGATAATGGTGTTCATCTCCTCGCGGGTGTTCCAGTGCTCCATCCAGTAAACCTCGGGTCCGGGCACCCAAAACGTCCCCGCGTTGAATGCTTGTATAGAGTAGTTCACGCGCTGACTCCTGCCGTGGCGCCCGCCATCTTCGATACGCTCTCTGCGACAGACTGGCGGAAGGAGCGCACACCATTGAGAAAAAGTCCAACATCGCTGCCCAGGCTGAGTGCGCGGAACCCTTTGCCAATCCAATGGGCGGCGCTTTCGGGCGTTGCGGGCAGAAAGCCGGGGGCCACCCCATGCCGGCGGCACGAGGCCACCAGCGCGTCCATCGCGTCCAAGAAAAGGGGATGGTCGAACTGCGCCGCAATGCCCATCGAGACTGTTAAATCGTAATGACCCATCCACGCGACGTCTACGCCTGGAACCGAAACGATCTCATCAAGATTCTGAAAAGCCCTCGCGGTTTCGAGGAGCAGGATGACAATGACGTCCTCATTGGCTTGCTGGAAAAACTCGGCACCGCCCGCGCAGTAGAGGTCGTGGGCCACACCCAGCGCCACGCCTCGGCGGCCAGCAGGCGCATACTTCAGATCAGCCACAATCTCTTCCGCTTGCGCCCGGGTCTCCACGCGCGGGACCATTACTCCGCGTGCTCCTATATCCAAGACTCGCGACAGTGGCCGGAAGTGCATATCGGGTACGCGCGCCATGGGCACAATGCGGCTCCCTCGGCACGACGCGATCATTTCCGCCAGCAATCCGATGTCGCACCTGCCATGCTCCATGTCGTAGATCACGAAATCCATTCCGGATGCCGCCAGCATGGGGCCAATGCCCGAGGTGAACAGTTCCAGCACCATCTGGCCGAAAATCACTTCACCATCGTGCAATCGCTTTCGAAGCGGGATCATAGGTTCCTCTCCGCGCGGGAGCTCCGATGTTTTGCGAGCTTGGCCGCGAAACCCGGCCGCGCCAGCACATCGCGGTTAACGACGTGAGGTGGAACTTCGCCGCGAGCGATGGCCAACGCGCCTTCACAGTCCACGCGCCCCATGTCGCGAAACAACTCCGCCGTCCAAGCGACGGAATGCGAGGTAAGAATGACATTGTCCAGGCTTACGAGCTTGGAATCCGATTCAAGAGGCTCTCTCTCGAATACATCCAGCGCCGCACCGCGTATGCGCCCATTTTCCAGGGCCTCAATCAGCGGTTGCTGTTGGATGATAGGCCCGCGTGCGGTGTTCACAATAACCGCATCGGGCTTCATCTGCGCAATTTCTCGCGCGCCGATTAAACCGCGCGTCTCGGGCGTCAGCGCGCAATTCACCAACAAATAATCCGACTCTCGTAATACGGTGTCCAAATCTGTCAAGTGTACATTGAGTTCTTCCCCAGCCTTGTCTGCGGGCGCATACGGATCGAACGCCAGAAATTTTGCGATGCCGAAGGGGCGTAAAAGCCGGATGGCCTCTTTGGCGATGTTTCCGAGTCCTATGGTGCCCACCACGCGATCTCTAGGTTCCCTGCCCAGGGCGCGCGTGCTTTCTGCCCAGCGGCCCTGGCGCACGAGCCGGTCTTTGAGGACGAGATTGTGCGAGAGCGCCAAAATGAACAGAACTATGGATTCCGCTACGGGCCGCATCACCGCCGTCGGGGTAATATACACTGCGATATCCTGTTCGGTGCAAGCCGCCAGATCCACGTTGTCATAGCCGACACCGCACCGTCCAATGGCGCACAACCTCTCGGCGCACTTGAGAGAATCAACCGTAACCCGTGGCTTAAGCGAAATTAGAACATCGTAATCCCGCAATTGTTGGGGAGCATACTCGGCCCGGTACTCGGGGAGAAACTCGTAAGTGATTCCAACGCCATCTAAGAGAGACAACCCAATATCAGGGAAGACGAGTGTCCCGTCCTCGCCAACGAAGTCCGCCGAAATGCCTACACGGAAGGAGTCGATGCTGGGCGAGGGCGACATTAAGGATTCGTTATTTCAGGCTCGTTATGATATCAGACCATCAGATGCTTAAAATCATGAGCCGGGACAGGGGCGCGTAACTCAAAACAATCAACGGCGCTCATCGATTTGATTCTGGAGTGAGGGTGAGACTCGAACCGTTGGGCGGGTCTATGGGTCTGCAAGTTACTGATTGTACGTTGCCCACAATCCCAATGCTGTAGAGCATTGCCCGGTATTGCCCGCTGGACTTCACTTTCCTTTGAAAAACCGACGATCATCCGCTTGCTTGGTCGCCTGTGGATGCAAAGCATTCAGGACCACAAGATTTGTCCGGCCTCTGCTGCGGCTACCGCTAGGCCGATTGCGGTTGTGGTTTTGCCGGTGCCGCCCTTTTGCCCAACGACGGCGATTACAATCATACTTTCCGACATGTGGACTTTCCGACTGGTGGGGTCGCTTACTTGTGGCAGATTCGCAAAGAAACGGCAAGCGGAAGCCTTGTCATTGAACAACAAGAGAATAATTGTCAGAAGCCCAATACTCAACTTCTCGAAATGTGAACTTGTAACGAAACATACATGTGGAATTGTGGACATGTTGGCAGATAAAGGTTGATATCGTCCCGGTTCGTGCGCGTGACAGCGGGCAGGGATATGCTGTACGTTTACGAACACGCGATAATAAGCGGAGAGAACTCCAGTGACGATTACTCTTGATATCAGACCCGAGGTACAGGCGGAACTTGCCCGCCAAGCGGCTGCTCAAGGTCGCGCTCTTGAAGCACATGCCGCAAGCTTGCTCGAAAAGGCGCTTCATGTTTCAGTCGAAACACCGCGCGAGCAACGTACCGGACAGGAATTAATCGATGCCAATGCGAAGGTGCGTGGATTGCTGACGGACGAAGAAGTGGATACAGTTTTTAGCCGCACCTGTTCTTTTTCTCGCCCGGTCAATTTTGAATGAGCGGCTTCTTGGTGGATACCAATGTTCTCTCGGAGTTAGTGCGTCATCAGCCGGAGGGGAGAGTTGAAAAATGGATTGCCGCACAAAACCTTGACCGGTTGTTTGTTAGCGCTGTGAGCTTCGGCGAACTCCGTAAAGGCATCCTCCTGCTCTCATCGGGGAAGCGGAGAACAGAACTCGAAGCTTGGATTGAAGCCGATTTACCTGCTCTGTTTTCAGGGCGCATTCTCTCAGTCACGCGATCCATAGCCGAGCGTTGGGGAGGGTTAGACGCAGGGCGGCAACTCGCGGGCCGCCCACTGAATATTGCCGACGGCATGATTGCGGCAACGGCTCTTGAACACGATCTCACCGTCGTCACGCGGAATGTGAAGGACTTCGACCAACTAGGTGTTCCCATCTTCAATCCATGGGGGGCTTCGTGAGTGGGTCTTTTCGCCGTCGCGGTTTGCCATTCAAAGTTTCGTATCGAGGGCTGGAACTCTCCGCTGAAAGCGAAGAACGTCTGGATGAAACCATGGTTAGGCTCGATTTGCATGATCCTGACGAGGCGGTGAAGACAGCTCTTCGTCTTCTTTTGAAGCAAGAATCGCCTGCTGATCAACAATCAGAAAAATAGCATGATCGTTTGATCGAGGGCAGGGGCCAGATAAGCCCGTGACATACGCTGGCTGCGTGAAAACGCGCCAGCCATCACGCACCACACCATGCGCCCATTGAATCAGGTTGTTTTCCCGTGCCCATTTTAGGGCGCGTTGAACGGTTCTAACGTCGCATCTGGCCCTATTCGCAATCGCCTTATGAGATGGGAAACAGTGCCCTGTCCGCGGATTGTAGAAGCCAAATAGCAGGGTTTCGTATATCTTAATCCAGCCATAGCGCCGGTATTGCCCGCTAAAAACTCAATTTCGCCGCAAGTTATCGATTTGATTTATGGCGGTGAGGGTGAGATTCGAACTCACGGAACCCGTAAAGGTTCAACGGTTTTCGAGACCGCCGCATTCGACCACTCTGCCACCTCACCGTATTCGAACTACTTTTGATTCATCCGATTACAAGCCATGCAGTGGTCGGCTACGCGGCTTCGGATGGGTCTGTCGCTATTTTTACACTGAGCTTCGTTACAGCCGTCTTCTTGGCGGCCTTGCTTGTATGAGCATAACGCATGCTGGTCTTGATTTCCGCATGCCCCAGAAGCTCTTTCACCGTCACGATGTCGGTGCCCTGGGCGATTAACCTAGTTGCAAAGGTTTGGCGGAACGTGTGCCAGGTGATGCCCGTGAGACCAGCGTCTTTGACCGATTTTTTCAAGGCCGCTCTCACGTCGTGAAAGCGGTCGCCGGTCAGCGCCCTGTCCCGGCATCCGGCCCAGAGACTCAAAAAGGGAATAAAATTCCTCTTCGATTCGGTTAGCGAGGCCTACACTGTCCCGTGATATTCGCCGCCAGATTTCGAACAGGTCGTTTTGCGCTTCCGAGGAGATTTGATACAGCGTCACGAGTGACGCTGCTCAGCAAGCCATTCGCGTTTGCGCTTTTCCATATCTGAGCGCGACTGCTCAGCCGACAAAAACTCGCCCCGCTCGAACTGTCCGAACGCACACTCAATCTTTGCGTCGATGGAATCCTTCTGATCCTGCAACCATTCCTCCTCGGAGTGGAGCATTTCCAGGGCGCGTCCAATGACATCGTCGGGATTCTGGTAGGCTCCGGTGCGCATCGCCTCAGCAATCAACTGCTCATGTTCTGGCCGAAGGGTGATGGTCATAGGGCTCCTTGCTGTTATTGTTGCAATTCGCCAATCATAAAGGATTGGAGTAAAGTCGTCAAAGCCCAAGCAATCTCGTCTTGCCGCCCTTTGACGCGGTTTCTATGACTCGGGCGGAAGGGCAGGGGGTATTTTCTAGCACCGGCAATACTAAGACACGACGCTGCACCGCCGAGAGCACTGACTGAGGTCAAATTAGCGGAAGCGACGCCGGCGTAAAGGCGTCGCCACGATAGTGATAGTTCACCCCGGAAAGATGCGCTCGGAATTACCGAAAATCCAGATAGAGGGTAATCAGAAATTCAAACGCTGCATCATTGCGAGATCGTCGAGAACAACGATCCCCATGGTGGCGCAGAATGTCTCGACTTCGGCGGTATAAAAATCTTTGTCCAGCGTGCATATATAGTCGGCTTCGCCTGCGATCGCCGTTTTCAGAATTGCGGTGTCGGATGCGTCCCGAATAGGGAAATTCCAACTCAGGTCGATGGGCACGACCTGGCACACCTGTTTTAGAAATTGCACGTATTCGTATATCTGTTCTTCGGAGAGGCCGAAGAGCGCTTGAACCCTCGGATATCGCAGAACTCGTCCAAGCTCGATTAAGATTTCCGCGCTCGTGAGCACGATTTCCTTACGAGCAATCAGTTCAAGCAGGAGCTTACGCGCCGGTCCGCGCGATTTTTCGTGGGCACGGACTAGAACGTTAACGTCAGGGAGAACCCTCAACGGACCGGTTGGTAATGCGGTCGGGTAGAGCGCAAGCCTTCGTTAATGATAGTGTCGGCTTCCTCGGGAGAAACCGCTTGCCGCTTGGCATCGACCTGCTCAAAATAGTTCTCAAGGCCACGCAGGACTTCGGTCCGACGCTCGTCGGAAATCGCCTCGGCCTTGATGGTGCGAATGCTGATGGCTTCGTTCTCCAATACGCTTCGTCCCAGGAGGCTCTCAATAGCGGCCTTTTGGTCGACGGAAAGATCTTTGGCCTTGTGGATCATGGACGTTTCTCTGTTTGCAGTATGCCAGACCGCGGGGCTTCATTCCTTCTCACCCAGGCACACCGTTACCCGCTGGCGCCCAACGCCTACCGAGCCTTTATTTCGGTGTGCGCCGCGATAGTGACAGTCCACCCCGGAAAAATGCGCCCGGATGGCACCGTGTCACTACTTTGTCACCTTGGAGGGGTCAAATCTGGTGAAATCGGATGAATTCCGGTGAAGTAGAAAATCCCACCGCAGGGGCGAATACTTCTAAAGTAGCAAGCTTCCGCTACCAACCCAGCACGTAGGCGAAAATCAGCGGGGCCACAATCGAGGCGTCCGACTCAATCACGAACTTCGGCGTATCGATGCTCAATTTCTCCCAGGTAATCTTCTCATTGGGAATCGCGCCCGAATAACTGCCATAGCTCGTCGTTGAATCGCTGATCTGGCAAAAATAACCCCAAAGGGGCGTGTCTTCCTTCTCCAAATCCTGCCGCATCATGGGCACGACGCAGATCGGAAAATCGCCCGCTATTCCTCCGCCTATCTGGAAAAAACCGAGCGAGGCGCTCTTCGCCGTCTTTCCATACCAATCGGCCAGCGACATCATATATTCAATGCCCGTGCGTACCGTATGCACGTTCTTCACATCGCCCGTAATGCAGTGCCCGGCGTACATGTTGCCCAGCGTTGAATCTTCCCAACCCGGTACGAACATCGGCAGATTCTTCTCCATCGCCGCAAACAACCAACTGTCTTTTATGTCTATCTGAAAACTCTTTTGCAGATCCGCCGACTTCAGAATTCGATAAAAGAATTGGTGCGGAAACAGCCGTTCACCTTGGGCGTCGGCGGCCGTCCACTCTTTCAGGATCACGCTTTCTATCCGGCGCATCGCTTCTTCTTCCGGAATGCACGTGTCTGTCACGCGATTCATGTGCCTATCCAACAGCGCCTGCTCGTCTTCCGGTCTTAGGTCGCGCCAGTTCGGAACGCGCTCGTAGAAATTGCGCGCTACCAGGTTGAACACGTCTTCTTCCAGATTTGCGCCGGTACAGCAGATGCCATGCACTTTATCCTGCCGGATCATCTCCGCCAGGCTGACGCCCAGTTCCGCTGTACTCATGGCGCCTGCCATGGTGAAGAACATCTTCCCGCCTTTAGCGAGGTGCTGCAGGTACGCCTCAGCCGAATCCACCAGCGTAGCGGCATTGAAATGGCGGTAATGATGTTTAATGAAGCTGGAAACCGGGCCTTGATTCATCTCTCATTCAAGGTACCGTTCCCGCTAATCCAATTGCAATGGAACGTAAATAAGATGCCCGCTGCGCTCCACCAGCAGCACTACCGGGTCGCCGGTCTTCATCCCGTTCAGCGTCTGTTGCAATTGCGTGACGCCATTCACCACGCGCCGGTTCACCGAGTAGATGACATCGCCGCTTTCGAGCAATGGTCCCGTGTATGGAGCCGGAGTCTTGCGCGCTGCCACCACCACGCCCGCCGGACGCCTCAACTCAGGCATCAACTCCAACACCGGCTTGCTGATGTCGAGTCCCACGATGCCCAACTGCGAAACCACGTTCTTAGCGGGTAGCCAGTCCGAATCTACAGCAAGCCCGCGGATGCTTTCGGGCTCGCCGGTCGCGTTCACGTCAAGCAGAGCGAAGCGGTAGACGGACATTCTCTCGAAACTGCGGCTTTCGCTGCGTATGTCGCTTAGATCGAGATACGACATCCGCTCCAGGAAATCGCCCCCCATTTTGTTAAAGCGCCCCAGGAACACCAGCCTGGGCGAGTTTTCGAATCCGTTCACTGGAAACACAACGTGCATCAGCAGACTGAACATGGCCGTGCTGGCCCCGATTCCGAGCCCAATGAGCAGCACAACGAGTGCAGTGAAGGCCTGCCAGCGGCGGAACAGGCGAGCGGCAAAACGAATATCTTGAAAAAGGTCCTCCACCGCAATCGCGATGTTCGCTTCCCGCGTGCTTTCGAGTACCAGCGTTTTACTCCCAAAACGGCGGCGGGCATCCTGCTCCGCCTCAGCGGGCCTCATTCCACGCGCTGCATTGTCTTCGGCGCGGGAGGTTAAATGGAACTGGAGTTCTTCTTCAATCTCCCGGTTCAAACTGCGCCCACGCAGCATATTCCAGCATCGGCCCATCCATCCCATTAGTAAACCTCCTGAGCCAGCCGAAAAACTTTGGAGACCTTCCTATAGCCAGCTATAAGAGAGCATACTACTCTTTACTCGGGAATCGGATCCAGATCGCTGCTCAACTCTTCCACAAGCGATGGCGCCCGGCTATTCAACACTATCGACCAGAGGAGCCCGCTCCCCAACAAACCGAGATAAATGTATGGCAAGTAAGAGTAAGGCGGAGGCGGGGCCGGGTAGAGATTCCCTATAAAGGCCAAGCCCATGGCGAGTAAAGCCAGCCCGGAGATAGCGGCATTGCCAATGGTTAAGCGCCCTTGCGCCCGCAGGAAAATGGCTGCGGCAATCGAAATCAGAATGTAGGCCGTTAAGAATCCAAAGGTGGCGAGAGTGCCCAGCAAACCGTACACATCGAAAGGGCTCACGCCGCGCCAGGTCAGCAACCCAAGAGGCAGGAAAACCACCAGGCCACTCACTGCCGCCGCGCGGTGAGGCGTTTGATTAGAAGCGTGCGCTTTCCCCAGCAGCGAATGCAGAGCACCTTTTTGTCCCATCAAGAACAGCACGCGCGCACTGGCAGTGATACAGGCCAAAATACAAGAGAATAAGCTGACCAGAGCGCCCATATCGATCAATACCCCAACAACCGAGGGCATGGCCGCCTTTCGGGCAAGCACATTCATAGGCGCCAGGCTCTTATCTAAGCTTTCCGCCTCGCCGTGAAACCCGAGAACTTCGCTGTAAGCGCAGAAAATGAAAAAACCACCGGCTAAGATACCGCTCCACAGCACCGCTCGCGGTATATTCCGCAAAGGCTCTTTTGCCTCCGAGCCCAAGGATGTGGCGCTCTCGAAACCGACGAAGCAGAAAACCGCCAGTACCAAACCCATCCGAAGCTTATCCGCTGTGACGCCTTTCAAAGTCGCTTGTTCCATGTCGAGACGAAAGCCATGCCGGGCCAGCACACCCACGGCCACTATCGAAATAAGAACCACTGAAACCACTTCCAGGCCAAGCATCAGGCGGGCCGAGATGGTTATATCCCGATACGCCAGCCAAACCGCCAACCCAACGGCTACCGCAGCCAGCAGCAGCGGGAACACCTGTATTCCGAACAGGCTTTTCAAAACAACGTTCGTGTAGTTCGTCAGTCCAGCCGCAATGGCAGTGGCCGTTCCAATGTAGGCAATCAACAACGCCCAGGCGGCGAGCATGCCAATTACAGGATGCATGTGCGAAGAAATATAGGAATACAGCGAGCCCGGCGAGGCGGAAATCCGCGCAAACTGGTTAACATTCAGAGCCACCAGGACAATCATCAAGGTGGAAAAGACAAAGGTGAGCCACGTTCCCGCGCCGGCCGAAGCGTACACCAATGGAATAGTCAGGAGCGGCGCCGCAGTAGGTGCAATCAATGCGATGGATTGCGCCAGTGTCTCATTGCGGGACAGAACCGCCTTTTTTAGCCCGCGGGAGGAATCGGTCCGGGAACCGGGCTTTTCCATCCGACAAGGCTAGCATCAACGCTCACGTAAAGCTATTTAGGGGCTACGAGTGAGGGACACTTTGACATAGGGTTTGTTTCGATAGAACACACTTCGGGTATCGGTACGTTGAGGCGCTTCTTCTGGACGCTGTTCGGCTCCGATATCAGGCGATTTTCGGATAGATTTTAGTACTTTCGTACCGCTCATCAGCGAGATCGAGCGCAAAACCAGCGAATGAGCTTTTCTGCGCAATCACGGCACGCTCCTCCAGCCTGTCTAAGGAGAATTCGAAGCCAATTTCGGGCGGATCGAAGGGCTGATCGGCCTTTTGGGCTTCTAGAAACATGAGGGTAGCGCGATTCAGCCGGCGCTTTTCATCTTTCTTGCGTTGCGCCTGCAATTCTTTGAGCGCGGCGATGTCGCTTTCGCGATTACGGCGGAGCCGATTTTCTTGAGTGCCGAGGTTATTGAGATCTTTTTTGCAGGCGCGGTGGGCTTCGGCATCGATCAGCGCCGAGCGGATTTCGGAATCGGGGCAATCTTGGTGCAGATCAGATGCTTCGACCATAGCCAATGCGAGACGTTCCCTGCACGAGAGCCGGAATGCGGAGGAGACGCCACTCAGTATCGGCGAGAGCTTGCACCAGGAGGCGTTCTGGATCGGAGCCCGGGTGGTATTGCTTTTCGAAAATTGCAATGAGTTTTTTGTACGCCTCGGCATCGTCGCCGGGCAGCAGAACGGTGCGCCCAGTGAGGCCGGTTTTGACGGCGTTGAGAGACGATTTGGCTTTTCCGGCGGCCGACGACGGGCCGGTGGAGAGTTGCGCATTCGCGCGGTTTGCGTTGATTTGAGCTTCAGTAGACATACAGGTTCCGCAGAAGTGTTTCCGCAGACGAGGGTGACAGGGTGTCAAGCGGCGGAATTCAGAAAAAGACGGTAAGTGGTTGAGGGGAATAGGAAGATTTATTTTTGTTTTTTGAACTGGCAAAGGAGGGGTGCGGATCTTAGGTGAGACGGAGATGCAGCGCGCTCCGGGATTTGCTGCTTCACCAAACTGCATGCGATGTGTTTTTTGACCGGTCGATTTGTCATACACGGCATAATTTTTCGATATACTCTGTTCATCCACGGCAATTGCCAATGAATGTAAGTTCGTTCTTCCCACTCGCACTTGTACTAAGTGCCGCTCCGCTTGCGGTAGCCGCTTCAAAGGTTGATTTCGACCGGCAGGTGAGGCCGATTCTCTCCGATAATTGCTTCGCGTGCCATGGGCCCGATGAGAAGCACCGGATGATGGGGCTGCACTTCGATACCAAAGAAGGCGCCTTCGGAAAGCCGGGCGTGATTGTGCCGGGCGATTCCGCCGGCAGCAAGATGTACCAACGCATCAGCAATCCGAACGAGGCGATGCGCATGCCGCCCGTTTCGAGCGGACATAAACTGACAGCAGTACAGATTGAAACGATTAAAAATTGGATCGATTCGGGCGCCAATTGGCAGCGGCACTGGGCGTTCGTGGCGCCACAGAGACCCGAACTTCCAGCGGTGAAAAATGAACAATGGGCAAAAACGCCGATTGACCGTTTTGTTTTAGCCAAGTTGGATAAAGAAGGGCTGACGCCGTCGCCGGAAGCTGATAAGCCGACATTGTTAAGGCGCGTGACTTTCGACCTTACCGGCTTGCCGCCCACCGAGGCGGAAGTGAAAGCTTTTCTTGCGGATTCGTCAGCAGATGCTTATGAAAAAGTGGTGGATCGGCTGCTAGCATCGCCTCGCTATGGAGAGCGTATGTCGGTCCCGTGGTTAGACCTGGCGCGCTACGCCGACACGCACGGTTATCACATAGATAGTGCGCGCGAAATGTGGCCGTGGCGCGACTGGGTGATTCAGGCATTCAACAAGAACATGCCGTACGACCAATTCACCGTTGAGCAGATTGCGGGCGATATGCTGCCGAACGCCACCACCGCGCAGAAGATTGCCACCGGGTTTAACCGCAACCACATGGTGAACTTCGAAGGCGGGGCGATTCCGGAGGAGTATCAGAACGAATATATTGTGGACCGGATTGAGGCGACGTCGACGACCTGGATGGGGATCACCCTGGGATGCGCACGTTGCCACGATCATAAATACGATCCGCTGACTCAGAAGGATTTCTATAGCCTGGGAGCATTCTTCAACGGAATAGATGAAAAGGGTTTAGATGGCTACAAGGGCAATGCCAAACCGTTTCTGCAACTGCCCAGCACTCAGCAGGAACAGATGAAAGCGCAGCTGATTGACGCCATCAAGAAGCACGATGAAGAGGTCGGCAAATCGGAGTTTGCCTGGGAGCAGTTGCAGCGAGAAACGCCGGTAGCGGATGTGACTACGGGGCTCACGGCGGAGTTTCCGTTTGACGATTCGCTGGCCGACCGGTTGCACCCGGATGCATCGGCCAAGGTGAATGGAAAGCTGACATATAAGGATGGGCGCGCCGGACGGGCCGCGGACCTGGATGAAGAAGCGCAGATTTCGTACGGAAACATAGGTGCGTTCGCCACGGATAAGCCATTTTCGATTGGCTTTTGGTTGAAGGCCGATGGACCATCCGGCATGGAGCTTCTGCAGAAGTATGGGCAATCGCCCAAAGCGGGTGCAGGCTATGAAATTGCGCTCGATTATTGCCAG
Organism: Bryobacterales bacterium; assembly: GCA_963718465.1. Classification (GTDB taxonomy): domain Bacteria; phylum Acidobacteriota; class Terriglobia; order Bryobacterales; family Bryobacteraceae; genus Bog-105. The sequence goes on from CAVQZK010000032.1 coordinate 21,612, forward strand.
AAGGGCAATTGCAATGTGATTGTGCGGCTCAGAGACAACGGCGCTGATTCAGGTATTGAGGTGAAAAGCCAGAAGGGAGCGGCGCTTGAGACGTGGACGCACTTGCTGGTGACTTACGATGGCTCGGGCAAGGCGCATGGCGTGCAGGTTTTCATCAACGGGAAGAGCGTGCCCATGGACGTGGTGAGGAGCCAACCGTTGAGCGTGGCCTTCGATAAAGGTGAGCTGCAGACGGGAAACAAAGAATGGGGTACGCCCATTAAAGGGCAGCTTGCCGATTTGCGGCTGTATGACCGGCGGCTCTATGGCAATGAAGCGCTTGAACTTGGATTGCTAAGTCCGCTGCATACGGTGTTGCAGGTGACGGCGAACAAGCGGACGGACGATCAGAAAAAGTGGCTGCGCGAATACTTCGAGGCGGAAATTGCAAACCCTAGAGAGAAAGCGACCGAGCGGGATTATGTAACGCTGAACCGCGGTCTGGACGAGTTGAACCGCGAGATTCCATCCACCATGGTGATGGCGGAGATGGATAAACCGCGGGACACGTTCATTCTGAAGCGCGGGGATTACCGGAACCAGACGGACAAAGTTTCGCCGAATACGCCAGCCGTCTTGCCGCCGCTACCGAGCGATGCGCCCAGGAACCGGTTGACCTTGGCGAAGTGGATTGTGGATCCGGCGAATCCGCTGACCGCAAGGGTGGCGGTGAATCATTTCTGGCAGATGTATTTCGGGATAGGGCTAGTGAAGACAAGCGAAGATTTCGGCTCACAGGGCGATCCGCCCGCAAATCAGGAACTGTTGGATTGGATGGCGACGGAGTTCGTGCGCACCAAGTGGGACGTCAAAGCCATGCAGCGGTTGATTGTGACGTCGGCTGTTTATAAGCAGGCATCGAAGGTGACGCCGGAGTTACTGGAGAAGGATCCGGAGAACCGGTTGCTGGCGCGCGGGCCACGGTTCCGTCTGCCGGCGGAGATGATTCGCGATAACGCGCTTTCGGTGAGCGGATTATTGAACGATAAGATCGGCGGCCCGAGCGTCCTGCCGTATCAGCCGAAGGGGCTGTGGGAAGAGATGGCCTTCGGCGGGGACTTTTCGGCGCAAACCTATGTGCAGAGCCATGGAACGGATTTGTACCGGCGCAGCATGTATACGTTCTGGAAGAGAACGGTGCCGTATCCGGGGCTGAACACGTTCGATGCACCCGACCGCGAGAAATGCACGGCGCGCAGGACTATTACGAATACGCCGCTGCAGGCATTGCTTTTGATGAATGACCCGACTTATTTGGAAGCGTCGCGCTGGCTGGCGCAACGGGATCTGAGCGAAGCGGGTAAAGAAGAGAGCGACCGGATCAAGCACGCGTTCAAGATTGTGATGGACAGAGATCCGTCGGCTCGGGAGACAGAACTGCTGAGCAAGCTGTATGAGAAGGAACGCGTACACTACTCAGACAACAAAGCGGCGGCTGAGAAGCTGCTGACCATTGGGGAATCGAAGCCCGACGCGAAGTTTGAGCCGACTGAACTGGCGGCATGGACGATGGTGGCCAGTACGATTCTGAATATGGACGAAACAGTAACGAAGAATTGAGGCGAGATATGGACCCTATTCGCGAGCGCGAAATATTATTGACGCGAAGACAGTTGCTGGGAAAGACGAGCACGGGCATTGGCGTGGCCGCGCTGGCCTCGCTGCTGAATCCGTCAATCTTTGCCGATGAGAAAGCGCCGTTTAAACCGGGATCGGCGGCGGAATTTGGCGGCTTGCCGGATATGCCCAGCTTTGCACCAAAGGCGAAGCGAGTGATCTTTCTGCATCAATCGGGCGCTCCTTCGCAAATTGACTTGTTCGACTACAAACCGAAACTGCAGGCGATGAGCGGGAGTGAGTTGCCCGATTCGGTGCGGCAAGGGCAACGGATTACCGGAATGACCTCGGGGCAGAATTCGTTGCCGGTTGCGCCTTCGATTTTCAAATTTGAGCGGCACGGCGAGGCGGGCGCTTACATCAGCGAGTTGTTGCCGCACACCGCGAAGATTGTGGACGACATCACCATTGTGAAGACAGTAAATACCGATGCCATCAATCACGATCCAGCGATTACTTTCATACAGACTGGATTTACCCAGCCGGGGCGCGCCAGCATGGGCGCGTGGGTCAGTTATGGGCTAGGGAGCGAGAATCGTAATTTGCCGGCGTTTGTGGTTCTCATCTCGCAAGCCAATGCGCTGAACAGAGATCAACCGCTGTTTTCACGTTTGTGGTCGAGCGGATTTCTGCCGTCGAAATATCAGGGGGTGCGGTTCAGGGCATCGGGCGATCCGGTTTTGTTTCTGGCGAATCCGGACGGCATTGATGCGGACACAAGACGCTCAATGCTGGACACGCTGGGCGAGTTGAACCACATTACGGAACAAACCTACGGCGACCCGGAGATTGGGGCGCGCATTTCGCAGTATGAGATGGCGTACCGCATGCAGAGTTCGGTGCCGGAGTTGACGGATCTTTCAAAGGAGCCGGCCAGCACGTTTGAGCTGTATGGACCGGATTCGAAAAAGCCCGGCACGTATGCAGCGAATTGCTTGATGGCGCGGCGGCTGGCTGAGCGGGGCGTGCGATTTATTCAGCTTTATCACCGGGGTTGGGATCAACACAATGATCTCCCTCGCGATTTGGCCCTACAGTGCAAAGGGACCGACCAGGCGTCCGCGGCTTTGGTGACCGATTTGAAGCAGCGCGGATTGCTGGATGACACGCTTGTGGTATGGGGCGGGGAATTCGGCCGCACGGTTTATTGCCAAGGGCATTTGACCGCTGACAACTATGGGCGCGATCACCATCCGCGCTGTTTTTCGATGTGGTTTGCAGGCGGCGGCATCAAGCGCGGGTTCAGCCTGGGTGAGACGGACGACTATTCGTATAATCCAGTTTCCGACCCAGTGCCGATTCACGACATACAGGCGACCATTTTGAATTGCCTGGGCGTGGACCATAAAAAACTGACGTTTAAGTTTCAAGGGCGGCATTTCCGGTTGACGGATGTTGCCGGGAATGTAACTGAGAAGATTCTGGCGTAAAGGAAAGGAAGAACATATGGCCATGTCGCGCCGTAGTTTTGTAACTGGAGTAGGAACGGGGCTTGCGGCCCCGCTAATTTTGGGAGCCACTAACAAGTCGGGCAGTAACAAGCCGGTGCTGGGCGAAGGAGATCATAAGTACGAATGCACTCATGATTGGGGAGAGCTGCCGGCAGATATTAAATACGGGAATACGCACGGAGTTTGCGAAGACTCGCATGGGCGGATTTACATTCACCACACCGTTAACGCGGCAAGCGAAAAAACGGACAGCATGGTGGTGTACGACCATAAAGGCAAGTTCATTAAGAGCTGGGGCAAGGAATTCAAGGGCGGGGCGCACGGGCTGCATATCCGCAAAGAGGGCAAGCAGGAGTTCCTCTACCTTTGCGATACGCAACGCGGGTTGATGGTGAAAACCACTCTCAACGGCGAAGAGGTGTTCACGCTGGGGTACCCGAAGGAATCGGAACCTTACTCAAAGCCGGGGGCGGACGGGAAACCGATTAAGTACAGCCCCACTAACTTAGCGATTGCGCCGAATGGCGACATTTACATTGGCGACGGGTATGGGTCGAGTTACGTCAACCAGTACGACAGCCAAGGCAAATACATCAAGACATTTGGCGGACCGGGGAAAGAGGAGGGGCAACTTAGCTGTCCGCACGGAATTACTTTGGATGCCCGCGGAAGCGAGCCGGTGCTGCTGGTTGCCGACAGAAGCAACAAGCGCATACAGCGGTTTACGCTCGAGGGCAAGCACATTGACTTCCTATACGGGACAACTGCACCCTGCTATTTCGACATTTACAAAAACGGCGATGTAGTGGTGCCCGATCTGTTCGCGCGCGTGACGCTGATGGACAAAGACAACAAGATCATCGAGAACCTGGGTGACGATTCCGATACCAAGTATATGGAAACCCGCAAAATGACGCGCGATCATTTTAAGCCCGGCAAGTTTGTGTGCCCGCACGGCGCGTGCTTCGACCACACCGGCAACATCTTCGTTGTGGAGTGGGTGGAAGTGGGCCGCGTAACGAAGCTTACGAAGGTGGCTTAACGAATCTGCTGCAGCGTAAAACGGAGGGGCGCGGAGGATTCAAGCACCGTGCCCGCCGGCAAGGCGATGGGTTCACGGAAGCGAAACGTTTGGTTCCATTTAGGATTAAAGCGGTAAAGCCAGACAAGCGGTTGAATGCGGCCGTCGGGCAGGTGCGCCGTGATGCGGGCGGATTCGATGGTGGCAGCGGCGAGTGGGCGGATGCCGGCGGCTTTTATGGGCTCTTGTAGAGTTGCCCGGTTAGTCACCGTCAGTACGTCTGCAAGCGTCACGGGCGCGGCCGCCGGTTTGCCGTGCGTCTGAGTATGCAGCAAAGTTGGATCGCCTGAAGGCGCGCCGCCAATCACCCACGCTGCGATAATCATGATGTCTTCCTGAGTGAGAGCCAGATCGGGCGATAAGTTGCCAAAGCCTTTTACGGCACCCCACGGCGGCATGGCGCGAGAGAGAACTTGCTCCTTCAATCCGACTGCCCAGGGACGAACTTCTTCATAGTTTGTGAGCGGAATATCTGTCCCGGCACCATGGCAAGAGAGGCAATGGCGCTCTATGATGCGGGAGACGTCGCGGGAATAAGTGAGGTTCGTGGTGATGATGTCGTGCGCGAACAGCGGAGCGGCGATGGCGGCGACCAAAACCGAAGTGCAGACTCTCATCTTTCTTACTTATATGATATGAGCCCGCATTCTGGCGGCTCATCGCGGTGACCCTCGCAATTGCTCTGTTCTTACCGTTAATGCGGCTATCATATAGCCATACTGCTGAAGCCATTTCTCTTGCGGGACGTTTGGCTTTCGACCGCTCGCTGCCTCGCTTAAAGTCAACAGGATTTCGCTGTCGCGTTCCACGAAACTGGTTCCACGTCTCGGTCCAAAGTGCGGGCCGCCAAGGGTCAATGGTTCCCCAAACGCTCTCCAAAAAGGTTAAACCGCTGGATTGGCCCAAGACAGTTAACCGGTCGGCGTGAGCAATCACGATTACGAGCGCGGCGGCCGGATCGAAAGCCGTGTCGACTAGGGATTGGAAGGCCATTGTCGGGCTATCGGTTCCAAAGATCAGGTTCGCATTGTTGGGAGTATCCGGATGCTCTGTGGCGACGGCCAGGGCGTGGCGCATCGCCGTCAGGAATTCGGATTCGAACCGGTGCGTTTCGGCGCCAAATCGACCGGCGTTTTCTGAATGAATGCTAACAAGCTTCTCCTTTGTGATACCAGCCAATACAGGTCGATTCGCCGCGACACGGCTCAAGCGAAGCAGAGCTTGGGGCTCTTCGCCCGGAGTAGCCGTAAATTGACGTACAGTTTGCCAGATAGGATCCCTTAGTATCCGCTTCGCTAGGTCTACGCCGTAAGGCAGAAAATCGGTTAGAAAGTGCTCGCCGTCAAGACCCTCTACTCGCGCCTCCCGCATGGAATCAATCGGGCGCTCTATAGCAGTACGAAGGTCGTTAAAAACATGATCGCCTTGCTTGGTTCCTGACCCGGTTAGTCGATCCGCCATGGCTTTACCTCCCAAGTCTTGACATGCAGCAATTTACTGACCTTTTCCAGCGGCACCGCCGAAGCCGGAGCTGGCCCAAAGTAACGCAGCCGCAAGCGATACTGTATCCAAAGACGATGCCTCTCAATTCGAAGCTCTTAGCCGTTTTTGCCGTTATTTTATGCTTGCCGAGTCTCAATGCCCAACAACGATGGAGCCTTGACGGTGACGGCGGCATTATCTGGAAGGTTCAATTGGGCGCTGCGGCCCATCAAGATCAAATTGAGATGAGCGGCCGGAAGGTGTCGGTCATCGCAACCTACGGGGTGGATGCGGGAGGCCACCTGCTTTTGAAACGGCAAATTATTTTTCCCTTGCTGCGTACGCTGCCGAACGACACCCACGCCAGCCTCAATTACATGTTAGGCGAGGATGCCGAGCCCCGCATTCTGCTTGACGGTCGCGTTGCGGGTGACGAAATTGTACAGAGCATTTCGCATAAGGGCATCATGACTATCAGCGGCATTTTCGGGCGACAACGGGAAATTGTCCTCAAGCGCACGCTGTTTCCGGCTACCACCAGGCAACTGGTTGTAGAGAGGCTCACATTCACGAATAGTTCGACAAAGACCGTTCGCGTCGAAGTAGAACATACGGAGAAGGTAGCGCACACAAACCCTGCCAACGGCGCTTACGGCGAATATGTCATCGCCTCGCGCGTGTTGGAACCGGGTGAACGCGAAGTGGCGCCCGGCGGAAACTCAACGTTTAATCTAGTCTTCACCGGGCGCAAAGCAAGCGAGGAGGATATGCCGGTCGATGGGGAGGCCGAGGAGGCGGCACGGAGGACGCTCGTAAACGGCTACTTATCTAAGCTCGTATTGGAAACCCCGGACCCCGTCCTGAACAGAGCATTTGCCTTCGCTAAAATCCGTACCGCGGAGAGCGTTTACGAAACCAAAGGAGGTTTGATGCATGGCCCGGGAGGAGGTAGCTATTACGCGGCAATCTGGGCGAACGATCAAGCCGAGTACGCGAACCCTTTCTTCCCGTTTCTCGGAGACGCCACCGCTAATGCATCGGCAGTCAATGCGTTTCGCCTGTTTGCGAAATACATGAACCCGGATTACAAGCCGATTCCGAGCTCCATCATCGCCGAAGGAACCAGCTTCTGGAACGGAGCCGGAGACCGGGGAGACATGGCGATGATCGCTTATGGCGCTTCCCGCTTCGCCTTGGCGTATGGCGACCGTCAAACGGCATCTGAACTCTGGCCGTTGATCGAATGGTGCCTGGAGTATTGCCGCCGCAAAACGAATGCCCAAGGCGTAGTCGCTTCCGATAGCGACGAACTCGAAGGTCGCTTTCCCGCCGGCAAGGCCAATCTGAATACCTCCTCCCTTTACTACGATGCGCTGAATTCGGCAGCCATGCTGGGCAAAGATCTGGGAGTGAACCAGGCGAGGTTGAACGAGTACGGACAGCGCGCGCAACAGATTCGCGCGGCCATTGAACAATATTTCAGCGCGGATGTAGAAGGATTTCACACGTATCGCTATTACGACGGCAACAACGTGTTGCGCGCTTGGATCTGCACACCCTTAACGGTCGGCATCTTCGACCGCGCGGGCGGCACCATTGAAGCGCTCTTTTCGCCGAAGCTCTGGACGCAAGATGGACTCGCCACGCAAGCCGGCGAGAAAACGTTTTGGGACCGGGCCAGCCTCTACGCCCTGCGCGGCGCTCTGGCGGCAGGCGAAAACGCAGCGGGTCATGACGTTCCTAACGTATTACTCCAATCGCCGCTTGCTTGGCGAGCATGTGCCCTACCCGGTGGAAGCTTGGCCCGAAGGAAACCAGCGCCATCTGGCAGCGGAAAGCGCTCTGTACTGCCGGATCTATACCGAAGGACTGTTCGGCATCCGTCCCACAGGTCTCCGATCGTTCTCCCTCACGCCGAGGCTTCCCGCCGACTGGAATGCGATGAAGCTGAAAAGCATTCAAGCCTTTGAACGGAGCTTCGATATTGATGTCACGCGAGCGGGCGAGAAAATTCAGGTTGACGTCAAGATAAGCGGGCAGAAAACACAATCGCTGCTGCTGAAAGCTGGAGAGACTGCAAACTTCCGCCTCAATTAACATAAGTTGTTAACCTCTACGGCTTAGGCGCGTAACTAGCCGACAGAGGATCATAATGACGAGAAAAATCGGGCATCTCATAGTTTGTACCGCCTTTGCCGGGATGCTGGCCTTGCCCGGCCGCGCCCAGACCGCCTCCGCGCCAAGCATCACGGTCGAGCAGCCGGACGCCGAACGGACAAAGAATGAGTTATCGCAACTGCTCGATCACTATCCTCCTTCATTGCCCGGTGTCCTGGCGCTCGATCCGGCGCTTCTCAGCAATCAGGCGTATCTGGCCCCCTATCCGGCGCTGGTCAGCTTTTTGAATACGCATCCTGAAGTTATCCGGAACCCCTCGTTCTACATCAACCGGAGCTTCGGTCAAGCCCCACCTCCCGACCATGCCACCGAATTATTAAACACCTGGCGCGACGTACTGGGCGGAATGGCTGCCCTAACGGGTGTCGCCATGGCAATTGGGTTGATCGTCTGGTTGATACGGACCCTGGTCGACTATCGCCGCTGGCTCCGGCTTACCAATCTGCAATCGGATGTACATTCGAAACTCCTTGCGCGGTTCACGTCAAACGAAGATTTGCTGGCTTATATCCAATCGCCCGCTGGATCAAAATTTCTGGAATCGTCGCCAATCACGCTGGATGCGGGACCGCGCAGCATGGGAGCGCCGCTCGGGAGGATTCTTTGGTCGATACAAGCGGGCCTGGTGCTTGCTGCCGCCGGCATTGGATTGCAAGTCGTGAGCCTGCGAGTGGTGGATGATGCTTCGCAGCCCCTGCATGCCTTGGGAGTTTTGGGCATCGCACTCGGAGTTGGCTTCGTCGTTTCCGCCGTCATCTCCTTTGTGATCTCCCGGAGGCTCGGGCTAATAGAGCCTCCATCGAAACCGGGCTTATCGAGCGTTTAGCCCTGAAGACGAAATTCACTTATGCCCCGCGATGTGACATTCACCGATCTCAGCCGTGTTGAAACGATTGACGGCGGCTGCGCGGAATTTGTGATGGACGAGGAGACATTCCGGTCGTTCTACGAGCGCACCGCGCGTGGAGTGTGGGCGTATCTGGCGCGTGTGACGAACGACCGGCAGATGGCCGATGACCTCCTCCAGGAGACCTTCTACCGCTTTCTGCGTGCGGGCACGATGCACGCGAGCGAAGCGCACCGGCGTAATTCGTTGTACCGGATTGCCACTAATCTGGCGCGCGATGTTCGGCGTCGGAAGCTCGTTCGCCCTGGCGTGGAAGTGGCGGGAGATGACATTGAGCGGGTAGTCGCTCGCGAGACAACGCTTCATACAGATATCACCAGCGCTATGGGCGCTCTGAATCCGCGCGAACGTGCAATGTTGTGGTTAGCCTATGCCGAGGGCGCATCGCACCGGGAGATTGCGGAGGTGCTCGGGCTCGGAAAGGGCAGCATGAAGACGCTGTTGTTTCGCGCGAGGCGAAAGTTGGCGCTATTGTTGGGCAGTGAGCGGGAGGTCAAATGAGCGGGCCAGTTGAGTGCGAATTTGAAGCCGAGGTACTGGCCGATGTCCTACAGCTTAGGTGGCCAGACGCAGTTGGCGCTCATTTGCGCGAACACGTTTTAGGCTGCCCCATTTGCTCCGAGGTTATGGCCATCGCTGCTGTATTTGAGGGCGCGAAAGAAGAGGTAGTGCTTCCCGATTCGGGGCGTGTCTGGTGGATGGCGCAGATCCGTGCGCGCCGGGAAGCGGCTGAAACTGCGACCCGGCCGATTTTGGCCGCTCAAATCGCCGCGTTTGCGTGGGCTCTTGGCCTGCTCGCAGTGTGCTTGGGAACTGCATTCACCTGGTTTGTCACAGACGTGGACGTCAAATCACTCGTTTCTTCCGCGGCCACCCTACTTGGTCAACACGGCGCATTCATCATCGGGACCGCTGCTTTGGTCTTCGTCCTGCCTGCTGCCGCCTATTTCGCGATGGGCAAGGAATAGCTTCACGCCGGCAGTTTTCTGGGCGGCTTTCGTTGGATTTATGGTAACCTGCGGGCGATTGGAGAAAATCAATGGCTCATTGCTCCAGACGTGACTTTCTTAAGACGGGTCTTACCGCGGCCGCACTCGCCGGCGCGGGAAGCGCCCGGGTACTGGCCTCAGGCGCGACTGCAACAGATTGGGTGACGCTCGGCAAGTCCGACGTCAAGGTGACACGCCTCGCCTTCGGCACGGGCACCATGAGCGGGCGCGTGCAGCGCGAACTGGGACAGGAACAGTTTACAAGCTTGGTGCGCTACGCCTATGACCACGGCATCCGCTTTTTCGAGACCGCCGAATCCTATGGCGAAATGCACAAGATGCTTGGTGTCGCCCTCAAGGGTATCCCGCGCGATTCTTACCGGCTCATGTCAAAAGTAACAACGCACAACGACGTCGATCCTCAGCAGAAGATCGACGAGTTGCGCAAGCTGGCCAATACCGAGTATTTCGATATTCTGCTCCTGCATTGGCAGCACCTCGCCTCATGGCCCACCGACAGCACCCGCTGGCAGGACGGCATTTTAGAAGCGCAATCCCGCAAGGCCGTAGTGACCCATGGCGCCTCGGTCCATGGTCTCCCGGCGTTGCGCCAGGTTCCCGGCAATAAGTGGCTCGATGTGGCCATGATCCGGATGAATCACAAAGGCGTGGCGATGGATGGTGAGGATTACAACACAAGCCAACCCGGAAATGTGAGCGAGGTGGTCACGCACGTGAAGCAGGTCCGGCAGGCCGGAATGGGCGTGATCAGCATGAAACTGGTGGGCGAGGGCCGCTTCACTAATCGAGATGACCGCCAGGCCGCCATGAGATTTGCCTTCAAGAACGCAGGCGTCGATTGCGTCACTGTCGGCTACAAGAATACCGGAGAGATCGACGAGGCTATTGAAAATCTGAATCTGGCGCTGGCTTAATAGCGGATTGCCTTCAAATATTCGAGCGTCACCGGCACCTGCTTCGCAGCTTGCGGCGATTCGTCTTCGATGAAATAGCCTTCAACTCCCGAACTCGCCGCTTGGCGGAAAATCTCGGGCCATCGCAGTTCGCCTTCTCCAAGAGCGACGCTGGCTTCCTCCGCAGCCATACCGCTGGTATCTTGTTTCGTCCCGTGGGCGAGATCTTTCAAATGCATGAGACGGAATCGCTTCGGATACCGTTCAAGGAACGCAACCGGATCGGCTCCTGCCTGCGCGAACCAGAACGTGTCCATCTCGAAAAACACCAGTTCCGGTTTTGTCTCCCGGGCCAATACGTCGAACAACGTCTCGGTAGGCGTCTGCACGAATTCAAAGCCGTGCGGATGATATCCGAACTCTAAGTTTGCGGCACGCAGTTGCTTGCCCCAATTGTTAAAGTCGGACGCGGCGCGATGCACTTCATCTTCGGAAAGCGCGCCATTATGCGGAATCCAGGATGCCAGCACATACGCAGCCCTGAGCGTCTTTGCATCCTCTATGACGGCGGGTAATGAACTCTGAAGCCGTTCGTAGCCGGCGATCAAACTCGTGCAGTGCAGCCCTGCATCGTCCAGGAGTTTCTTGAAATCGGCGGCACTGTGACCGTAGAGGCTCGCAGTCTCCACTGTTTGAAAACCCAAGGCGCGAATCTGGCGGAGTGCTCCTGGCAAGTCCCGTTTCAATTCCTGCCGGTAAGTCCACAACTCCATGCCGGCTTGTTGAGTGAAGCGCTGAACCTTGACAGCAGGGGCTTGCCTGGGCGCCCAGGGTCGAACATTTCCGGTGCCATGATTCAGCCACACGTCGATGCGCGGCGCATCCCATGCATAGGGCTTCTGCACCACATCCAGATCGCCATCGCCGTCGAAATCCGCCAGCTTGCCATCGTGCCACCCTTCGTGTTCGTCAAGAACCGAAGTTGTAAAACCGCCCTTTCCGTCGCCGTAGAGAATCCAGGCCGTCGCGTTCGGATTGTCCAGTTTCTCGGGGCTGCGATTCCATTTGCCTTGCTCCGCAGCCAGAATATCCAGATTGCCGTCGCCGTTAATGTCGCCTAATTCTAAAGTGTGCCCGTGGATCATGTCGCGATCCAACAGCTTCGTTCCTACCCAATCGTCTGAATTCATCGGATCGCCCTTGCACTCATACATCGTCAGCGGACCCGACCCGTCGCCCGGCGCGATTACAATCTGTGGATATTTGGATGGCTTGAACCGTCCCGCCTTGATGCGTCCGCCTATTGCGCCAACGCGAATCGGACGAAAACGATTGCCGCCTTCATGGTGGAACCAGTAATTACCCGCCAATAGATCCACCTTCCCATCGCCATCAATGTCGTAAGCGTCCATGCCTTCCGCGTACAAAGCGGCTCCGTTCCGGCCCTCACCCGCGCTGCCGTTGAAAATTTCGACGTAGGGCCAGGGTTCGGTATGCCGCGGGTCCTTGGGAATCTCGGCAAGGTAGATTGCCTTGGCCTGCTGATTCCAAAATGCGAGTTGCGGCTTTCCCGTTCCTTTGATATCCGCGAACACCTGGTCATGATGCTGATTCGCGCCGTCGTTCTTGATCACATGCCGTTTCCAGGGGACATTCGGGTCGAAGTTCGGGTACGGATTCTCCCACCACCAAAGCTTGTTGCCCTGCCAGTCGTTCCCGAATACGATGTCAAGGTCGCCATCTCCGTCGATATCGTAAGCCGCCCCGCCCGCTTCGATAGTAAGGAACTCGGGTTCAATTGGATAGCGCTGCCAACCCGCGGGAACGCGTCGATACCAGACCAGTGCCGGACCCGTCACGCGAAAGCTCATCACGAAATCGGTGGCGGGCGAATCGCGATCAAGATGAGCGGCCAGCATGCCGGTCTGCTCGCGAGATGTGCCGGGTGCAGGCAGATCCTGTGTGCGGCTGGATAGTCGCGTCCATCCGTTAGAATCGCCTCGACCCCGAGATAAACCCGCTAAGATCAGCATGGATCCAATAGGAACAACCATGATCCACAAAACTCGTCGCAGACGGGGCCATTTCATATGAGGCTTATATAGAACGCCACCATAATGGCACATGCGAGACTACGAAGAAGTGATCATCGCGTTGAGACTCTGGGCCATCGTCATAACGGGTGCGGGAATGCTCGCAGGTCAGACATACTATCCGCCCTCCGAATCGGCGGGAGGGTGGCGGCGGTGCCAGCGCGGCGACGAGATTCGAAATAACGCTGGAATGGATCCGCAACGGCTGCAGTTGATCGCACAGGCGCAATTGCAAACCTACGGCGGCCCCTGGGCGATTGCCATCGTGAGAAAAGGATACCTGGCCGGCGAGTGGTTTGGCGTTCCCACTATGCCCGCCACCACGTTCGATGTATGGTCCTGCACCAAGTCGGCAACCGGGATCGCCTTCGGAATGCTCTTCGAAGACAGCCGAAACAACAAGCTTCCCGGTAACGCAAAGATCGATCTTGAGAGCCCCGCCTATGGCTTCATCCCGGAAGGCCTCCCACTGACCGATCCTCGCAAGGAAAAAATTAAGCTGAAGCACCTGCTAAGCATGACTTCCGGGATTCCTGGCGAGGCAGAAGGACTCATAGGCGTGGCAGTCAGTCCCGGCCGCGGCGAATTCGAACTTGCCTTGGGAAGAGAACCGGGCCGCTTCGGAATCTCAGCCGCAAAGTTGACGGCCGATCCTGGCGAGCGTTGGGACTATTCAGACGCCGGTTTTGCACACCTTTCGTTAATTTTCTCCAAAGTCACCGGTAGAGAGATCACCGATTACATGCGTGAGCGCGTGTTTCAACCTATCGGCATTCAGAACTTCGGCTGGGATTTGCAGGGCGGCGCGGGGCACATAGGTCCACACACGAATGCGCACAGCGGCCTCCGCCTTTCAGCTCGGGACTTCGCCCGCTTAGGATATTTAATGGCGCACCACGGTCTCTGGAAAGGAGAGCAGATCGTTCCGGGGTGGTGGATCGACCTTGCGACGAAAAGCTCCCAGGAGTTGAATCGCAGTTATGGTTATTCTTTCTGGGTGAACACAAATGGCGTCCGCTGGCCGAGCGCGCCAAAGGATACATTCGCTTTCATGGGATATGCTTCCAATCGCTGCTACGTAATCCCGTCTCTGGATTTAGTGGTTGTCAGGCTAGGTTATGCGCCGCCCAACTGGTCGGAAGACGCTCTTCTGCCCGCAGTTGTAGACGCTATTGTCGACCATCGTTGATTATTGGCGGAATATTTTCTCGGCTTCTCCGGCTGATGATAATATCGCCGTCATTATCTCCGCGCTCCTACAATGTGCTTAGTGCCTAAGCACACATCTCTTCTGCCAGAAACCTTTACCGATCAGAGCCTGCTGGAACACATACGCAAGCTGCCCCATGCCCGCGCCACCTATAAACAACTCGTCAAAGAACTGCGCCTGCAAGGCGAGAAGCGCGATGACCTCGAAAACGCGCTCGACCGCCTGACCGACCGCGGCCTACTGGTGGAACTGCGCTCGGGGCACTTTATCGCTGTGGGCGACAACCCCGAATATCTGGTGGGACGGTTGTCCATCCATCGAGATGGCTTCGGTTTTCTGATTCAAGACCGTCACAACACTGCAATCCAGGGTGATATTTTTCTGCCGCCGCCCGAAGCTGCCAAAGGTATGAATGGCGACCGGGCATTGGTGCATGTCACGCGGCTGGGCCGAGAGGGCAGGGCAGAGGGCGAGATCATCCGTATTCTGCGTCGCGCGCATATTACCGTGGTCGGCGAGTTTCATATCAAGAAGCGCGGAAATTACGTGATTCCGGCCGACGAGCGCGTGCAGCAATGGATTGAGATTCCGGAAGGCCTGGAGATTCCGGAACGGGCGCAGACCGCCGACCGAGTGGGAGCCGTAGCGCCTGAGGCGAAAACTGCGGAGGAGCTCGACGGCATGGTGGTGAACGTCGAGATTCTGGAGTTCCCGGAAGATGGCGAGCAGGGCGTGGGCCGGGTGATTGAAATTCTGGGCTACCCGGACGATTTCGGCGTGGATGTCGAGATCATGATCCGCAAGCATCATCTGCCGCATGAGTTTCCGCCGGAGGTGATCGGCCAGGCGCGTGCCATTCCGCACGAGATTGAGCCTGCCGAGTACGAGCGGCGCCGCGACTTCCGGTCGTTCGATATCGTGACCATTGACGGCGAAACGGCACGCGATTTCGATGACGCCGTCTGGGTAGAGCGATTATCCAACGGCAATTTCGCGTTGCAGGTGCATATCGCCGATGTGAGCCATTACGTGAAGCCGGCATCGCCGATCGATACCGAAGCGCAGATGCGCGGCACCAGCGTCTATTTTCCCGACCGCGCCGTGCCTATGTTGCCGGTGGAGCTTTCGACGGATATCTGTTCACTACGGCCGCGGGAGGACCGGCTGGTGTTGTCGGCATTGCTCGAAATCGATCGCAAGGGCGACACCGTGGCGCAGGAATTCACGCGCGGAGTGATTCGCAGCGTGGAACGCATGACCTATACCAATGTGTTCGGCGTACTGGAAGGCGATCCGGCTTTGCGGGAACGCTATAGCGCGCTGGTTGATCGTTTTGAGCTGATGCGCGAACTGGCGTTGATTCTGAATCGCAAGCGGGTCAAGCGCGGCTCCATTGATTTCGACATGCCCGAGAGCAACATTCTACTCGATACCGAAGGCCAGATGACCGGCGTCATTAAAGGCTGAGCGCAACATCGCGCACCGGCTCATTGAGGAGTTCATGCTGGCGGCCAACGAAGCGGTCGCCGGACATCTCGAAGCGGCCTTGATTCCTAGTCTTTACCGCATTCACGAGCGGCCCGACGGTAAGCGCGTAATGGAGTTCGAGGAGATTGCGGCGCATTTCGGATATTCGCTGGGCGTGGGAGCGATTCCGGTGCGGCGCTTCCCGGTGGTAGATAAGCGGCGCGATGGGCGCAAAACCAGAAAAGACATCGTGCTTCCGCGTGAGGATTTCGATATTTCGTCGCGTAATTATCAGCGCTTAATTGCCAAGATTTCCGGCAAGCCGGAGGAGCGCATTTTAAGCTACCTCATGCTGCGTTCGCTCAAACAGGCTCGCTACAGCAATCGAACGAAGGTCACTTCGCGCTGGCAGCCGCCGCTTATACACACTTCACTTCGCCTATCAGGCGATACCCGGATCTAGTGGTTCACCGCATTCTGTCGAATTACCTGGATACGCGCGGGCCGCTGCTTGAGGACCACGCCTTACGAGAGATTGGCGAAGACACTTCATTCACGGAAAGGCGCGCCGCCGAAGCTGAGCGCGAATTAGTGGAGTGGAAAAAGGTGAAGTTCATGGAGGAGCGCGTCGGCGATGAATTCGATGCCCTGATCATCAGCACCACCAAATTCGGCTTCTTCGTGGAACTCACCGAGCTTTTCGTGGAGGGCTTGGTGCCGCTTGAAACGCTGCCCGGCGACCATTATCGCTACCACGAAAACGGCCGCAAAATTATCGGCGAGCGCACCCGTAAGATGTACTCCATCGGCGACGGCGTGCGCGTAAGACTCGACCGTGCCGATACCGTGGAACGCAAGCTGCAGTTCGCGGTGATCGACCCGGGCGGAAAATGGGGCAAGAAGAAAAAGCGCTAAGCTTGGGCGGCTTTGCGGGCCTGCGCAGCCGCGTAGCTTTCGCCGTACATCGATGGCACCTCGGCCCCCATCGGCCGCAGATACATCGAAAGCTGCCCACGGTGATGAATGGAGTGGCTGTTCGCAAAGCTAAGGTAATTCACCCTCGGGAGCTGAAAAACGCCGCGAAAATCGAGTATGCCCGCCAGTTGTTCTCCATCCAGTTGCTTTACAGCCGAGATATCCTTGGCGAACGAATCTTCAAAAATATCGATCAATTCGGACATGGTTTGCGGTTTTGTAGCCGCGCCTGTGTTAAAGGAGCCTGTGCTCACTCCGGTCAGAAAAAAATGCTCAGCGGAAACTATATGCCACGCCAGATCGAAAGCGGTGAAAGAAATCTCGTCAGGCTTATAGCTCGCTTTATCGGCCGGAATGGCGTCCAGTATTTTGCGTGTAATCCGATGCTCGTTTTCGAACGTAGGAAGCATGTTTTGCAGCAGGAAGACGGCTTGTTCAGGTTGAAGGGACATGGTAACTCCGAACCAGTATAGTCGAAGCGCGAACCTAATCCAAGACCCGGACGAATTCCGCAACCACTTGGTACTTGTCTTCGTCTTGGTCCAGGTCCCAGGAAGGATAGGCCGGATTCAGGCTCTCGAGCCGGATGCGCGTCTGCACGAAACCATCTTCGCTCATTTTCTTTTCGCTGAGGTAACGCTTCACGGTGTACTGATTATCGTCGGCCAGTTCGGAGTTGCGAACCAGCACCAGCCTGCCGCTGCGCGAACCCACCACATTCTTATGAAATACGCAATAACTGCCGTCCGGGATGCGCGGTTCCATGGAATGCCCTTGAATACGGGCAATGAACATGTCTTCGCTCAGCTTTAGATCGGCCGGTGCTTCCACCCATTCCTCAGCGGCAATGCCTTCTGAATTCGTGAGAAACGGCCCGGCTGCTACGGCCAGCGAATAACGCGGTAAATGCGTACGGAATTGCAGGACTTCCGAAGGCACGTTCTTCCGATAGAGATCGTTTAAGCTTTTTTCAAAATTGACGACGCTGACCGCCTCGCGATCCGTCAGGCGGAGGGAATTGGATGCTTCCTGCTCCAATCGGTCAAGCACCGCTTTGCCTCCTTCCTCGCGCGATTGCAGAAGAAATTGGTCCTCGAGCTCGGCCAGCACTTCGGCGTCTTCTTCGCTGGCGCACTGGTTCCAATCTCGCCGCAGCCGGACATGCAGTGTGTCGGTCGCCTGATCCAGCAGCAAGACACCGATAGTCTGCGGGCCGCGGCCGCGCAATTCCGACACAAGCAGCATGTACTCGCCCGGTTGGGGAGCGTACTCGCGGATGCTCACGACGCGCGCTGACATAGAGATTATCAGTTAGCTTATCGGATTCCCCAGCGCGAACCTTAGCAGGATGCCGGGTCTGCGCGGTTCTTTAGGGTGTCGCTGTCGCGGCGTAGTAACCCCTCCGCGCACGCACTTTGACATTGCCCAGGTCCACAACCACTTTCACATTCCGATACGGCTTCTCCGTCGGATTATCGGAAACATAGCGAATGATATATTGCATAGTCACTTCACCCGCAATATCGGCCACCGCCTTATACATACTGCCCGTCCACCACAGAGCGATAAGCGCCTACGCCTACCGTGAGAGCGTAATTACCGTCGTCCGAAGGATGGACAGATAACCGTCGGTATCTTTGTAAACATCGCTCAGCGGGTAAACCACCCGGCCGCCGGTTTCGACCGCCAGCTTCACCAGGTTCGCGTCGCTTTCGTTAGTGAACCCAAATGCCTCGGTGCTGATGCAGTAAATGGTGACCTGATTGCGCACCGCCAGCTCCACAACCTGCGCCAGCGAGTGCTTGCTGGCATTGTCATGGCCGTCGCCCACAATAACAATGATGCGTCTCGGTTCGATCGGCTCGCCTTTCACCAGTTTGCGGCTGGTGCAAGCCAGATAGATGGCGTCGTACATCGCCGACCCGCCGCCTGGCTTCAACTTGCGGATCTTTTCCACCATCGGGTCGGCATCGCTCGAAGTGTCCACTGCAATCTCGGCATCCTGCGCATAGTCAATCAAATAACCCGAGTACTTCGGATCGCCTGTCAGCAGGTTTTGGATCAGCTCAATGGTGGCATTCTGGTAATTTTCCCAATGAATGCGACTGGCGGTGCTCATATCGAGCAGGAATCCGATCACCACCGGCTGGCTGCGTTCGCGCGTGAAGAAACGGATCGACTGTGGCTTGTTTTCTTCGAAAATCTGAAAGTCTTTTTCTTGAAGATCGGAAACAAACTTGCCCTTGTCGTCGGTAACCGTAACGGGGACAATCACTTCGTTGACTGAGACCTTGATCGGGCTGTCGTTTCCGTCTTTCTTGACATCGCCCGTAGCTGGCGCGGCCGCAACGGAAACGGTCGCTTCGCTTTTACCGCTGCTTTCGGCGGACTTGCTGGGCGCGGATTCGGCTTGCTTGGCGTCAGCGGGCATCGCCTTAGGCGCGGTTGTTTGCTGCGCCCTAAGTGGCGGGAGACAGAGGGCCAAGCTGAGACAGGCCGCGACGAAGGCCGGCGTTCGAAACTGCATGTAAGAAAGTGCCTAGATTGGATTATATCCAGCTTATTAGCGGCGCGCCTTCAGCGCTGTACGCGTCCCGATCCCCCGCCTTTCACCAGCGACAATACTTCTTCTACCGTGAAGCGGTTGAAATCGCCCGGAATCGAGTGCTTTAGGCAAGAGGCCGCGACGGCGAACTCCAGCGCTTCGGCAGCGCCGTCCAGATGCGTCAGGCCATAGATTAATCCTGCCGCGAAACTATCGCCGCCTCCGACGCGATCGACGATATGCGTGATTTCATATCGCCGGCTCAGCAGAAATGCTTTACCGTCGAACAGACACGCCGACCAGCCGTTATGCGAAGCGCTCTTCGATTCGCGCAGCGTAATGGCCAGCATCTTCACGTTCGGATAGGTGGCCAAGACGCGCTCGCACAACTCCTGGTACTTCTCGCGTTCCAGACTGCCCGACTCCACATCGATATCCACCTGAACGTTGATGCACTTCTGGCAATCTTCTTCGTTAGCGATGCAGATATCAACAAGTTTCACCAGCTCAGGCATAACTTCGCCTGCCGGTTTGCCCCATTTCCAAAGATTCTTACGGTAATTCAAATCGCAGGAAATCTGAATTCCCTGCTGGCGGGCGAAATGCAGTCCTTCGAGCGCCAGTTCGGCGGCCGAAGAACTGATTGCCGGCGTGATGCCGGTGATATGAAACCAGGTGGCATCTTCCAGCGCGGTCTTCCAATCGATACTGCCCGGCTTAGCTAAGGCTATGGCGCTGTATTCGCGATCATAGAGAACTTTTGAGGGCCGCTGGTTTGCGCCCGCCTCGACAAAGTAAACCCCCATGCGTCCGGGGCCGCGCACAATGCGGCAGGCATCCACACCGAAGCGCTGTATCTCGCCGATAAAGGCGTCGGCAATCGGGTTTGCCCGCGGCAGTACGGTCAGATAGCGGCTGGCTGCGCCAAATTGCGCCAGCGAGACGGCCACGTTCGCCTCGCCCCCGCCGAACGTCGCTACAAACTGCGGCGACTGCAGAAAACGCTCAAACCCCGGTGGCGAGAGGCGGAGCATAACCTCTCCGAAGCTGGCAAATAGTGGTTGCATTTCACTTCTTACTGTAGGCTGTTCACGGGCGCAGTCACGTTGGGGGCCAGTACGGCTTCAATGCCCGCCGTCGCATCAATGGCCGGCATGCCTTCCACCATTTCAATGGAGAACGTCGTGGCCGGGTAAGAGGTCGTTTTGCGCAACGCTGAACTGGCATACGAGTTCAACGTAAACGCGTTTACCTGCACCGGCACCTCCACCGGCTGCAGCGCCGTAGCCGCCCGTTGCAGGCGCAGGAAGGCTTCATGCGCGTCGTCCAAAAAGCTGCCGAAGGTCAATTGCAATCCGGTGAAGATCAATTGCGGAGCGCTCACCAGGGTAGTGCGTTCTACACTCAGCCAAACCACCGGCGCTCGCGGCGAAGGCTGCGTGATGGCTCCCACCGCTTCGCACATGCTGGCATCGTTCGGCGGATCGCGTACCGCTTGTACGATGTTGATTGAAGTCTTCGGAAAGAGCGCCTGCAATTTCTCTCTTACGGCATCGAAGGAATCAATTGACGAAGTGAAGCAAGTGGTTCGCAGCACCTGGCCGGGTTGAATCTTTGCCGTGCGAATGCTGCGTTCCAAACGCTCCAGCGCCTCGTTTAAACTGGCGCCGGTTTGGCCGGCTACAAACGCCAGGCCATTTGGATTTACCGTTTTGTGGGTTGAGACCACCGCCTCAATTACAACTTTTGCCGCGTAGTCGCCTAACGCCCCCACTTGTAAAACACTCAGCACCGGCAGCGGCAGTTTACGTTCGCTGAAGATATCGGCGACTTCGGCCTGCACGCGCCGCGCATCCCCCGCGCCGGCCACGAACGCGCGCAGTTTGACAATGGTTTCGCCATGCGTGTCGCGAATCAGATCATTCAGACTTTGGTGGATCTGTGCTGAAAGGCCGCCGGTTTTCTGCAACGCCGATATGTGGAAGTCGAGCGTGTTTGTTTCGGCCGCCAAAGCCATGGGCAGTTCCGGCGGCAGCGGCAAAACCTGCGGTTTCGGTTCGTCATTTTTCTTTTTTCGTTGGGAATAGATGCCGGGAGCCGCGAGCGTTAATAACGCCGCCGCAGCCAATCCCACTGCCAGGGTCCGCCGCCTCATGTAATCCAAAACTCTAGATTATCTTGGGTGCGAAGAAATCCATCAGGGAGCCGCCTGCGTGATACTAACTTAGGACCGATCGAAGGACAAACCATGCGAACTCTGGCGATTCTGGTCATCACCGCGGCGGTGGCGGTTTCCGCGCAAACCACAGCCACTGTTCCAGTGCGGCACATTCAGGCGGAACTAGAGCTCTGCGCTGAAACTGGCGAAGGCGCAGGTAGGCGACAAGCTGAAAGCCCAGACCGTCTCGCCGGTGACGCTGGCGAATGGCGCCGCTATTCCGCCAGGCTCCACGCTGTTGGGGCAAATCCAGCAAGTTGACGCTGCATCGGTGACCGTCGCCTTCGATCAAGTGAACGCCAGCGGGGGAAAAAGATGCCGCTCGATATCACGCTTGTGGCCGCTGCCCTGATCGGCGGCCCTAGGACCCAGATGTCCCAAGGATCCGGTAACGCGAAGATGGATTCTTCTTCGCCCAGCGATCATCCCTTAAACGGCAGCCGCTATTCCGTTACCGAGGCCGGTAATAATGCCGCCAATGGCGTAAGTCATGAATCGCTATCCGAAGTAAACGCGGCCGTCAGCGGCCCAGTTGTCAAACGGGAAGCGGATGTGCCCGCGCACGCCGGCTCGGTGATTGGGATGCCTGGTATTACGATGACGGTCGACGACGGGCCGCCCTATGCTTCCAAATTTCAGCTGGCCGCCAAAGATCTCCAAATTCCCAAAGGCGTTCAATTGATGTTCTCGGTACGTTAAGCCGGTTCCAGTGAATCTACAGATATCCTTGTAGATGCTCGTTCCTGAAAATGGAAATGTGACGGAATCGGCGAAAGCGGCAAAGTTGCATGAAAGAGCGGAGGAAAACCGTTTTGAGTTCCTGAAGACCGATTTAGCAATCTGTTTCACCTACCTCGATCTCGCGAAGCTGGAGTTCGAAGCGGATCACTGGGAACTAGCCCAGCAAGCTATCACAAAGACAGAAGAGGCTTACGCGGTCATGAGGCAGTTTCTGGGCCAACTTGAAACCGTCGAGAGAAGGAATGAGATTGACCAGGGGTTGAATGAGCTTCCACCGCGCTGGACCGCATCGCTTCGCAATTTGCGGAAAGACGGATCTAGACCGGCATGGCTCTTCGCCTTTATTCCCGATAGAACCGGATCAATCCAGATTCACTGCCTTCACACCCGACATGCGTAGCATATTCGTAATCTGCCCGCGGTGATAAGTGCCATGATTTACCACATGCAGCACCACTTGCCAAATGGCCGATTGGTAGGAAACGCCTGCTAGACTTTTGTACGAAATTTCGCGTTCCCAATCGTTCTCAGTGAGTGCTGCGCCGAATGCCTGCATTTGATCCTGCACCGGACGACCACGCGTCGTGCAATTCAAAGGTGCACCCCGGGGCCTCGTAACGCGCCAAACTATCGGTAGGCCGTTGTTCCAACCTGTCAAGCCAAATCGAATCGGCCTGATAGAGATGCTTCACCGTGTCGTAGATACTCCCAAACGACCCTTTGAAATCCTTTACCAATTGCTCTGCCGGGAGCTTCAGGCACTCTTCCATGATCTGCGCGGTCGCCCACTTGTGGTAGCGCAGATGCGATTCGCCGATTGTTGAAAACTTCATGTCTACCGTTATCTCATCAATACCAGGACAATGACGTGCAGGAGAGGGGCGCAAGAACCCGCGCGTTCTCCTACACCTGCGTATAGTTCTTCACTTTCTTCTTGCGCACCAGCGCCATCATATAGTATTCTGGTAAGCCTCGTCCAAAACTTCAATCACATGCACCGCCCGCTGTCCGCCTTTTCCGAACAGCCGTATTCCGCCCGCCAGCTGCAGCAGCATCCGGATTTGCCGTTGCTACTAGCGACGCGCCGGTTGCCGATACCGCCTCCATTTTGTGCTCCAGAATCTGCATTGCCATCTCGTTGTGCACGACGTTGTAAATCCCCGCGCTGCCGCAACACGAATCGGCCTGCGCCATCTCGCGATACTCAATTCCTGGAACCGCCTTCAGCAGTTTCCTTGGCGCG
>CAVQZK010000033.1:0-17368 GCA_963718465.1 Bryobacterales bacterium
GCACTGGCATGGATTTGAGATACCGCACAACATGGACGGCGGCTCCGGGAATCAGCCAAGATCCGATTCCTCCCGGCGGCCGTTTCATCTACGAATTCACTTTGCGCATCAAGCTGGCACCTTTTTCTACCACTTCGCATATGGCCATGCAGGAAATGATGGTTTTGCAAGGTACTTTCATCATGCATCCGAAGTGCACCCTATTCGCCGCGGGTGGAGAAGGATTTCGTCATTTCTGCTTCAGGAATACGCTGTCCTGCCCAATAACACGGTCCCAAACACCATGAACATGGAATTCAACTGGCTGTTAATTAATGGCAAAGCAGGGCCTGCTACAACGCCGCTTGTTGTACGGCTCCGGCGATCAGTTCGTATCCGAATGATCAACCTGGGCATGGATCATCACCCCATCCACTTGCACGGCCATACGTTCTACCCACTGGAACCGAAGGCGGCCGCATTCCAGAGACGGCATGGATTCCAGGGAATACATCGTTGGTGGGCGTTGCTCAGTCGAGGGATGTTGAGTTTGTGGCGAACAATCCGGGCGACTGGATGCTGCACTGCCATTTGCCTCATCACATGATGAACCAAATGTCATCGAATGCCGGGCCGATGTCCCGCAAAGGCGCCGGCATGCAGGCAGGCGTGGACATGAACCAGGGTATGGGTATGCTCAACGGAACTCCCGGTGCTCCTCTGGGCGATGACTACGGACCAAGCTTGGGGCGCGGTCTTGGCGTGGGATCGACCAACGATCAAACGGTGGGGGATGCGCCTCTGTCTCCGACAAAGCTCACGCGGCCATGGCCGGCATGCGGCAGGGTGGCATGAAGATGGATGCCGATGTGGCAAAAGACGCCAACCGGGTGCCGGGCTTCCCTCAAGATGCGTACATGGAAGGCCCCATGATGGCTATGGACAAAATGGTCCAACGGCCTCAGAACTATGGCTTAAGACCCGGATGGAGCGGCTTTATGCAAGGCATGATGAGCTTCCTTCGCGTCCTGCCGCCCGATCAATACGACAAAGTCATGCAGCAGGTTCGTCAGGGCCAGCCCATGAACATGCCCGGTATGCAGCACCCGATGTAGAGCGGAGACGACAATCAAATGAAAAATAACTTCGCTTTATTTTGTATCTCTATCCTTGTTGGGTTAGGTAATGTCGCGTCATCCGCGTATTCACAGCAATCAAGCCCCACACCTGGCACGCAAAAGGCTGACGATCCGTCGAGCATGCAGCCCATGGGATCGCCGGTTCCCGATTTGCTGAAGGAAGCAGCGACGCGCACTCCGATGAACCTGAATCAATTCGAGCAGCTTGCGCTCACTTCTAACCCGACTCTAACCCAAGCGAACGCCATTGTGAGGCAATCGGCGGCGCAGGCCCGGCAAGTTGGCTTATACCCAAACCCCACCGTCGGCTATCAGGGCGAACAAATCCGCGGTGGTGATTACGGAGGAGGCGAGCAGGGCGCGTTTATTCAACAAAATATTGTGCTTGGCGGCAAGCTCGGCTTGCGAAGAGATATTTACGAACAGCAGCGTCAAGCCGATCAAATCGGTGTCACCGAACAACGCCATCGGATTCTCAGTGATGTTGGTCAGAGCTTTTATTCGGCTCTCGCGGCGCAAGAGATTGTCAATGCGCGCCGCCGGCTTCTTGGGCTGGCTATGGATGCTCTCGAAACCGCTCATCAACTCGCAAACGTTGGGCAGGCGGATGCACCGGATGTTCTGCAATCGGAGGTCGAGGCAGAACAAGCCAATATCGACTACGTAACTGCGCAGCGCATGTACATGCAGGACTTCAGGACTCTTGCCGCACTGGCCGGAAAGCCGGATCTTCTGCTGACGCCTCTGGCCGGCGACCTGGAAAACCCACCCTCCATCGACGAGGACCGGGTGATCGAGCAAATTGTTCAAGATAGCCTCGAGGTCAAACGTGCACAACAAAATGTCATGTACGCTCAGGCAGAACTCAAGAGCGCCAAACGCGAGCCGATTCCCGACATACAGCTTCGGGCTGGATTAGAGCAAAATTCCGAGCGCCTCGCGGCGAGTAATCCGCGAACCGTTGGCGGCCAGGCGTTCGCCACCGCTGGAATAACGCTCCCGATTTTTAACCGCAATCAGGGAAACATCTCGGCCGCAAGAGCAGATCTGGAGCGGGCACAGAGTGAGATCAACCGCGTGCAATTGTCGTTGCGTCGAAGCGCCCAGCCTCTGGTTCAGGCATATCTTTCCGGGCAAGTAGAAGCGAGCCGATACAAGAACGAGATGCTTCCCCGTGCCCTGCAAGCGTACCGGCTTTACCTTGAGAAGTATCGACAAATGGGAGCGGCCTATCCGCAGGTGCTCGTGTCGCAACGGACATATTTTCAATTACAAATCGGCTATATCAATGTTCTGCAAGAACTGTGGCGCGATGCCATAGCGCTTCAAAACTATACGTTGACCGACGGGCTAATGGCGCCCACTCCCTTTGGCACAAGTAGTACAACACTCAACTTGCCTAATGCGAGTGGGGGCGCTGCGCAGTAGTATGAGGCCGGCAATTTAATCCGGTATTTCTGCTATGCGTCAGGAGATCGTGGATCGGTTGTCTCCACAGCAAAACTTACCTTCTCATAAATGTCGGTGAAATCCAGCCGAATTGCCAGCGATTCCAGAGACACGGTGCCACTGGCGGGTCCGATCTCGCGGAGTAACCAGCTGCCATCGGGCTGACGGATCGAATAATCCACCAGCATTTCGGTCTGCGATACCGTCAGATACTCCCGCAGTGAATCGATTCGCATGTATTGGTGAAATTTGCCGCCGCGATCATAATCCTTGGTGGATTCCGATAGCACCTCAATAATCAGCACTGGATTTGTCAAGATATCTCCCTGCTGATCGACTAAGACCGGCTTGCCGCAAACCACCATGACATCCGGATAAGTATACAAACCAGTGGCACTAACCAGGAGCCGCAGGTCGCTGGGGTAAACCCGGCAATCGCGGCTCCGAAGCTGGTTGCCGAGTACACGAACCAGGTTCCCTACGATGAGGTTGTGAGCTTCGCTCGCTCCGGCCATCGCGAATATCTCACCCCGGAAATATTCGCTTTTCGTTAATGCCGCGCGCTCCTGCACCAGGTATTCCGCTGGTGAAATAAACGAGCTCGGCTGCGTTGCCATCATTCAATTCTACCTACTTAGAACAGATGCCCCATCTTCTCGCGCTTGGTCCTCAAATAGATTGCGGTTGAATCCAGCGGCGGGGCAATAAGCGGCGCGCGTTCTACAACCTTGATCCCGACCTTCTCAATAGCCGCCACTTTTTCCGGATTATTCGAAAGCAGCCGCACTTCTCTGATCTTGAAGTAATTTAGAATGGCGGCCGGCAGCGCGTAATCCCGCAAATCCGCCTCAAAGCCCAACTTCACATTTGCCTCTACCGTATCCAGACCTTCATCCTGCAGTTCATAGGCGCGCAACTTATTCAGCAGTCCAATGCCTCGCCCTTCTTGATGTTCGTAAATCAGCAGCCCGCGGCCTTCCGCCACGATTTGGTCGAGCGCCAGTTCCAATTGGGAGCGGCAATCGCAGCGCAAACTATGGAATACATCCCCGGTCAAGCATTGTGAATGGATTCGGACCAACACCGGGCCCGCTTCGGCGCTCATATCCCCCAGCCTCAGAACTACGGCCTCTTCTGTTTCGGTGGGCCGCACACCTTCGAATCCGTAAATTCGAAAATGCCCGAAGCGGCTCGGAAAGTCTGCTTCGGCTACTTTATTCAGCTTGAAATCGGCCAACCTCTATTATAGAAACCGAAGCATCGCATGGTCACTGAACAGCAATTAGCCGAACTTCTGCTGAAAGTCGCCGTAGCCGCTTCTATTGCGAGCATCGTAATGCGCTTGGGGTTCATTCAACGGATGCTGCTGCGCGATGAGCGCTCGATAAACGACCGCATTCAACTCGCTCTCATCTTTTCACTCCTCTTCGCGGCCAGCGCTGAAGTGCGCATTCTTAGCCATGGGACTTATCAAGCCATTGACCTGGCTCTTGAAGGCGCGATCATCTCCGGCATTCTGGGCGGTTATGTCAGCGGTTTAATTACCGGCCTGTGCGTCTGCATCCCCGATATGTTCGCCGGTAAGTGGATGTCGATGCCGCTCTACAGCGCTGCCGGCGTCATCGGGGCGCTGATTCACGACTTGGCTCCGCGCCGCGACGATATATGGTCCTTCTCGCCCTTCGTCAACCTAAATCTATGGCGCTTGTTCAGGCAATTGATCCGGCTCAATCGCAATGCCATTCAGCGCCGCGTTATCGAATTGGCCTTTTTCAACGTTGCTTGTAACGCGCTGGTCGTTATAGCCGAGGTCTTACGCTGGGGCGTTCATCACATCTTCACAAAGCACGGCACGTTTTTCCTGTTTGGGGATGCAAAGCCCAGCTATCCTCTTTTTGCCGCATGGGCCGCCACGACGCTGTTCGCCGTTACCTTGCCAATTCGTGTGTGGAGCACCTTCCGCGCTGAGCGCCAGCTTGAAACGCAACACGCCCGCCTTACGGAAGCGCGCCTGGCCGCCCTGACAAATCAGATCAATCCGCACTTTCTTTTCAACACGCTTAATTCGATCGCCACTCTCATCCGCATCGACCCCGATAACGCGCGCAACATGATTTACCGGCTCTCAAAAATTTTGCGGCTGCTGCTTCGCAAAGCCGAGAACTTCTCACCGCTGCACGAAGAGATCTCGTTTATCGACGACTATCTGGGCATTGAAATGGTGCGGTTTGGCGACAAGCTTCGATTCCAGAAAGAAATAGATCCGAAGACGCTCGACTGGCTGATTCCCAGCATGATCCTTCAGCCCATCATCGAAAATTCCATCCGCCACGGCCTGGCGCATAAAGTGGAAGGCGGGATGGTCCTGCTGCGCACCTGGATAGAAGGATCATCGCTAAATATTCTGATCGAAGACGATGGCGTCGGAATTGAAGAATCGAAGTTGGACAAGCTTTTTGAGTCTGGCATCGGCGTCAGCAACGTTAACGAGCGCCTCCGGGTCCTTTTCGGCACGGCCTATCGAATGGACGTCGAAAGCACCCCCGGGCAAGGCACCCGGACATTGATAGAGCTGCCTGAATTGGAAGACACTTCCTCTTCGCTGCCGCTGCTCAGCGCCAAATCGTGAACTTCACGAACCTTAAGTAACCCAAGCCTGGGCGGGTCCGTCTATTGACTACTCGCTTGCTTCGAAAGGGTGGTAGTGTCTCTGTTCATATCAGGCAGACGGGTTGCGCTGCGGAAGATATTTTTTCTTTCCGCCGGTGCCGCATCCATCGCCAAGGGCTATCAGGATTCAAAACCGAAAGAAAATGAGAAAGACAAGGACAAGGAGAGTAAGTCCGACGCACCCGTAATCTACACGCCTGGCCCAGACGTCAAGCCGCCTAAGGTGGTTCGTTACGTGGAGCCAAAATCTTCCAACTCTTCCAAGGAGGCCTTTGTGGAAGGCGTGGTGAGGCTATCGACCGTGGTCACTCCCGACGGTGACCCGACTGACATTCAAGTTACGAAAGGTCTAAGCCGCGAAGAAGACCGCAACGCTGTTGAAGCTGTCAAGGAATGGCGCTTCCAGCCCGGCACGAAGGACGGTAAGCCCGTCCACGTGCGCGTTGCGATTGAAATCGACTTTCACCTGTTGTGACCCCGCGCGGCTACTTACCGGAAGGGGTGGCCGCTGCCACCTTCTTGAAATCACCGGCCTTCACGATGGTGATCTGCGCGGGATCGATTACCTTGCGCATGGCCGCGGAGATATCATCGGCCGAAAGGTTGCGCACCTTGTTTTCCAAATCGTCATCCCACGCAAACGTGCGTCCATCTTCGTCGTGACTTGTCAAGGCGCTGCATAGGGCTCCATCGTCCGAGCGCCTGACATTGCGCGATTGCAACCAGCCTACGCGGTCTTCGTCGAGTTCTTTCGCCGTAAAGCCGTCCTTCAGCATCTTGCCGATTTCGTCGTTGAACGCCGCTTCCACCTTCGCAATGTTTTGCGGAGCCGCTATGGCGAAGGCCTGGAACTGCCCATCCTTCTCATATGATTTGGCGGATATCATCGAGCCGATTCCATAACTAAGACCTTCTTTCACCCGGATGCGGTTCGCCAGTCGAGAGTTCAGAAATCCGCCGCCTAACATGTAGTTGCCCAGCACTAACCCGGGGTAAATGGAATCTGTGTCATTCAGGTTGAGGCGTTGTCCCGCAACAAACATAGCGTTTTCTTTGTCGGGAGTCTCAATGGTTTCGTTGGCGGTCTTTCCCTTCGCTTCTCCAAACTTCATTCGTTCGTAAGGAGAGCTGCTCTTGAAGGAAGCGAACAGTTCAGTGACTGCCTTCTTCACTTCCGCCGGATCGAAGTCGCCGACCACGGCCAGTTCGCCGTGATTTGCCCCATAGAACGTTTTGTAAAAGTCGCGGGCCTCTTCGGCCTTGGCCTTCGTGAGATCTTCTATCGATTCGTCAATCGACATGGCGCTTCGCACATCGCCACGCGGAAACTCATAAAGAATCCTGCTTAACCGGATTGAAGCCAGGGCCTGCGGTTCGGCTTTCTGGTACTCGGCCCCAGTGAGTTCGTCTTTCCGAACCTGATCGAATTCGCTATCCGGAATCGTCGCTTTTTCCAGAATCTCGCCAGCCAGTTTCAGCACATCAACCAAATTCGCCCGCACCGTTTCGATAGATACGTCGGCCCCGGTCGCGCTGCCGCTCACTCTGATCTGCGACTTCAGCCGGTCGATTGCATCTTGAATCTGTTGGCGATTTTTATCGGCTGTGCCACGAATTAACGTACTCGCCGTCAGCGACCCAATGACGTCTTTGTTTTTGAGGCTCTCTACTGTTCCAAAATGCAGTGAAATCTGTGCATGTACACTGCCGCCGCGCGTCTTCTTCGGCAGGAGAGCCACCTTCATGCCGGAGGGCAGGGTGAATCTCTCCGTTCGCGAATCAATACTTTTGGGCGAAGGGTCAAATGCTTCGCCTTGCGCGATAGCTGCTTCGCCTTTGTAGTCTTTCACCACTGCAGCGACATCGGTTTTTGGCGGAATCGTCGCGCGATCCGGCTGCGCGTCGGGAATGAATTCTCCGAGGGTCCGGTTCGACGCCTTTAAATAAGCTGTTGCGACCCGCTTCACATCCTCAGGTGTTACCGCTTTTACCCTGTCGCGCTGCAGAAAGAGTAATCGCCAGTCACCCTCGGCCATATACTCACTGAGGAACAATCCAATGCGCGTGGAATCGTTCAGCGAGAGATCGACGTCTTTTATGATGCGCGTCTTCGCCCGGTCCACTTCCTCTTTGCTGGGCGGTTCCTTGGCCACGGCGCTAATAACGTCGAGCATCGTGTTGCGGGCATCGTCCAGCGAATCTGTTTTCCGCAGAATCGCGCCCGTCACCAGAATTCCGGGCTCGTTCATCTCCCTCAGATCGGCAAATACCTCGCTCGCCTTCTTGTTATCGACTAACGCTTTATACAGACGACCCGACGAAGGTTCACCCAAAATGTTTGCCAATACGTCCAGCGCCGCCGTGTCCCCGTTGGCCCCGTCTGGAACGTGATACGCCGCAATGACTGCCTGTACATCGCCCACCCGCCTCACGATAGTCGTCCGCTCACCATCTTGCGTCGGTTCTACCGTATGTGTCGGCACCAAAACGCGCGCGGGCCGGGGAATTTTTCCGAAATAATCGTTCACTAACCCCACCACCTGGGCTTCGTCAATCTTGCCGGCCACCGTCAAAACCGCATTGTCCGGCTGATAAAATTTGTGATAAAAAGCGCGCAAATTTTCCATCGGCACCCTTTCTACGTCCGATTTGTTTCCAATAACGGGCCGCCCGTAAGGGTGCGCCAGATACGCGGCCGCCATGGTGTGTTGGAACAACACCGAGAACGGATTGTTCTCACCCCTTTCGAATTCATTGCGCACTACCGAGAACTCCTTGTCGAAGTCCTCTTTCTTGATGAACGAATTGACCATGCGGTCCGATTCCAGGTCCAACGCCCATTTCAAGTTCTCGTCCGACGCCTGGAAAGTTTCGAAGTAATTGGTTCTGTCTTCGCCGGTCGTCCCGTTCGGCCGAGCGCCATGCTGCGTCAGTTCTTGGGGAATATTTTCGTGACGCGTGCTGCCCTTGAACACCATGTGTTCTAAAAGGTGCGCCATGCCTCCTTCACCGGAGCCCTCATGCCGCGAACCAACCAAATAGGTAATGTTGACCGTAATGGTGGGTTTTGATTGATCGGGAAAAACCAAAAACCGCAACCCGTTATCCAACTGATATTGCGTAATTCCTTCAACTGAGGTAATTTTGGTCACGCCTTTCGGCAGCGCTGTTTGCGCGAAGCCGAATTTAGGCAGCAGAGCAAGGCAACACAACAGGGCGAAAGAACGAGCTGAACGTTTCAAGGACGGACCTCCAGACAAAATCGAGACGGAAACTTCCAGTGTAAGCGGTTAAGAGCGAGACAGCCGGGCCGTTAGCGTCAGATGGCGTTCGCAGGGAAGAGCGATGGGAACCAACGTTCAATCACGTTGACGGGGAAGCCCAGGCGTACGGGCGCTTTGGGCCGGCCGAGTGAAGAAGTCCTAACTCCAGGAGTTTTGACAGTACGCTGCGGGCCATGCGCTCTTTGTAACCGGTGATGGATGGCGCCGCACCGCGTTCGAATTCGCCCGCTAAGAGAGCCTCGCGCAGCAGGGTAAAACTTCCTTTAAGGAGCAGGCCAGCGCGGACTTCGTCCTCAATGTAAATTTCCATGCGGCGGATCAATTCCGAGGGCGCAAGAATGGAACCCATGAACTCCACCTGGTCAATGCAGACATCGAGATAAAACTTGCAGAAATCCACAAGGCCGGACAAGGAGAGCGAAGACACGCCTTCGCGAGTTTTTCGTTCCGATTGATCGGCGCCCATCAAAAGCGATTTGTAACGGTCGACGTTCCGGGCGAGGCCGCGCGAGACCGACCAGAGGGCGCTGCCGATGCCGATTCGGCGGAGAATGGCGTGCGACATGAGGCGGGCGACGCGGCCGTTGACGTCATAGAACGGGTGGATCCAGACGAAGCGGTGATGGGCGGCGGCAATGGCAATCACCTGCCGAACCCGAGAAAGGTTGGCCGGCTGATAGGCTTGCTCAAATCTTTCCATGAAATCGGGGAGAGCCGCGGCGGCGGGCGGAAGATGGCGGCCCACCGCGACCTCACCATCGCGAAATTCGCCAGGCTGGATGCGGATGATGCGATTCGTGGCTTTGTCCTCAAGCCACGACATCTCTTCAGGAAGGCGCTTGCAGAACTCGCGATGGAGCCAAAGCGTGTAGGCGATGGAGGTAGGTTCGGCGGACTCGTCGCGGCCCTCGTCTATCGCTTGCTGAACTTCGATGTGGGCGACCGCTTCGAGTTGGAGTTTGCGGCGCTTCGGTTCCGTGGCGTACTCCTGGCGAAGCGCGCGATCAATGTCGCGCAGACGCGTGTGATGTCCCTCAATCAGGTTCGAATAATAGCAATTCATGGAACGAACCAGTTCGCCGACCGCAGTGGTTACGATGGGGCTCATCCGGCCCGCGAGCGAACTAGCTTTCGTGACTAGTTCGAAAGCCAGATCTTCCAGGTGGCGCTCACCTTCGGGAGGGAGCATTGGCTCCATGGAGATAGGGTTGGTAATAGAGGATTCCATTGCCGCTTCTTTTGCCGGATATAAAAAGATTGTAATCAATTACTTAGGCTGTAGCAAAACGATAGATTTTGCCGGATCAATTGCCGGGAGATTCGCTTGGCAACTGCCGCGGAACTCAGCGGGCTTATTCTGAAGTTGGCATGAGTTTTGCGCGGATCTTGATTGTTGCCGGCCTTGTGCTAGTGGGAGCGGGTTTGCTGCTTGCTTTGCTGGGTCGATTGAATGTGCCGATTGGCCGGCTGCCCGGTGATATTGTCTACCGCGGCAAGAATACGACGATTTACTTTCCGTGGGTGACCTGTTTGCTGCTGAGCCTTTTAGGGACGTTCCTGCTGTGGCTGTTTAACCGGCGTTAGCGGACGGTTCCAAGATGGTCGAGCGGCCAGAACACAAAAACTGCCTTGCCGTAGATATAACTTCGAGGGACGAAGCCCCAGGCGCGGCTGTCGTTCGACGAAATTCGATGATCGCCAAGGACGAAATAATCGTCGGGGGGAACAGTGGTGGATGGGTATGGCCGGTCGTCTCGATATTCGAGGGGAACATACGTCTCTTCGAGTTTCTTGCCGTTCACCAGTACTGCGCCGTCCTCGACTGCCACGGTATCGCCGGGGAGACCGATGACGCGCTTTATATATGACTTGGTGGGATCTTCCGGATACCAGAACACGACGGTGTCGCCGCGTTTGATGTCGCCAATTCCAAACTTATAGCTGAACTGATTGATGAACAAGCGTTCCTGATCTAAGAGCGTAGGCATCATGCTGGTGCCTTCCACTTTGACGGGGCGGTATAAGAATAGAATCACCAGAACCGCAATCAATACCGACAGCATAAGATCGCGAAACCAGGCAATGGTAGCAATTAGCGTAGAACGCTGGTCGTCGGGGGGCACGCACTCGGAGGCCATAATATCCGCCGGGACTGGACTGGCGCTGGAAACTGGCTCGCTCATTGATCGGCTAGCTGCTTACTTCTAATCTACTAAGTGTCGGCTGAGAGATGCGCGCACTGATACGGGGTGCGCGCTCAAAGGCATTCGTCTCGGCGCACTTGTTCGTCTCTGTTTGGACGAGGAAAGAAAATTTCCGGTTGCTATGCTTTGCCGGTTAACTGGCGTTCGGCGCGGAACCAGTCTTCCTCGGGATTGCCAGCGGCGCCGCCACGGGACAGCCAGTGATAATACGCTACTTCGGCAATGTGTTCGCGCCTTATTTCGCGCTTTTCAGGAGCCTTCGGGGGTTCCGGAATACTTGACGCGGGCGCTTTATGCTGATGCGTGGCCGAGGCCTTTTCAACGGCCTCGCTCGCCTTCGGCTTGGAAGTCTTTTGAGAGCGTGATTTCGGCTTGGTTTCGGCTGAGGCCGCTTCCGGCGCAGCCGATGATTCCTTCACGCTTTTGGTGGTCCTTTTCGAAGAGTTATTCAACTGCATAGACCCTATTGTAAATGACCAAACAAATTTGTCGGTTCTTGTTTGTTTACGCCAGCCGCGAGGGTATGGGTCACCCTTGACAAGCAGCGGTTTGCGCCCTATCCTCGGCTTTAACCCTGTGGCCACCAAGCGAAGCGACAATCTGCAAGGCAGTCTGGAACTGCTTATCTTGAAGACGCTCGACCGTGCTCCAAATCATGGTTTCGGCATTACAGCGCACGTGGAGGAAGCATCGGAGGGCCTGATCAAGATTGAAGAGGGTTCGCTCTACCCCGCATTGCACCGCCTTGAGCGGGAGAAATTGGTGACCGGTTCCTGGTATGTGACCGATAAGGGGCGGAAGGCCCGTTTGTATACCATCACGGCTGCTGGAAGAAACCGGCTGGCTGAGGTACGTGCAAACTGGAAGACCGTGGCGCGCGGCGTGAAGCTGGTTTTGCGTTTCGAATAGCCTATCTTGCGGCGCGGGCGCGAACCAAGGAAAGCGGCTTGGCATAAGCTTCCTGAAATGCTTGGGCCGCCTCATTGGCGGCCCACACCTCGAGATCGGCGTCGTTATCTGCTTCAACTATCAAGCTGATGCCGCCATTCTTAAGAGAGCCCGAAACGTCGCGTACTTTTTGGGCATGCCCCCGGTCGAGCGCGTCGGCAATGCGCAGCAACGGAGCAAGAAATAACACGGTCCGCTTGGCTTCAACATCAAGCTCCTGAAAGTGAGAGTGCCTGGCCTGTGGCATCGATTTGCGATGAAAACGGCAGAGCGCGGCAATAGTGAGCCGCTCTTTGCCGGTGAAGCCTGGCATATCGGAGTTCGCCACCAAATACGCCGAATGCTTATGGTGCCCGGTCCCGCTGACGAAATGCCCAATATCATGCAGGTACCCGGCGGCTTCGAGCAGTTTGCCCGCTGCCGGGGGAAGGCGGTGAACCGGTTGCAAAATCTCAAATAGACGATGGGCCAGACAGGCGACATGCCGCACGTGCTTGAGAGAAACGTCGTAGCGTTTAGCCATGCTCTCGACCAGAGTGCGCTGTTCACGCGAAAGGCGCGAAAGCTCGCGTCCCACGCCGCGTGCTTCAAGGTCGGCAATGATGCCGTCACGAACGCCCGCCGAGCAATAGTAGAGCGCTTTTAGCGAGAACATTTCAAGCGTTCGGAGAAACACCGCAGCGCCGGCTGTGACGATCTCGGCGCGCTTGGGGCCGATTCCAGGCAGTTTGCGGCGAGCGTTCACGTCGCTCTGAGCAAGCGTGGTGAATAGCTCGCGCATTTGGCCGGTGGTGGCGCGCAACCGGTCGGCCTCGTCGCGTTTCGAGCGGGGGATTTGATTCACTGCGCAGACAACGGCGGCAGCGGTAGCGGAGGTGGCCACCGCACGGTCGAATCGCTCTACACCGTGTTCCTTGCAGAAGGGCTCCAGCTTTTCTGAAATATAAGCGTCGAGACGGCGCAGTTCTTCAGGAGCGGGAGGATCGCTTTCGAGAAAGACTTCAGTAAGCCTGATTGCGCCAAGCGGCTTCGACACTCCGTCAATAAGCTGGCCGTTCTGGCTGATGATCAACTCGGCGCTGCCGCCGCCGACATCAATGATCAAGGTGCGCTCTTTGGGTCTCGGCCAGCGGGACTCAACTCCTAAATGAATCAGGCGCGCCTCTTCCGGGCCGGAGATGATCTCGACGTTCAAGCCGAGCGTCTGGCTGGTACGTTCCAAAAATTCGCTCTGATTACGGCAGTCGCGGACGGCGCTGGTAGCTACTGCGCGGGCCGCGACTATTTCCATACGACTGTAGATCGCCGCCATGCGCGCCAGGGTGGCGCACAGGAAATCGAGCGCGTCCTTACCGATCTTTCCATCGCGGAAGACGCCCTCGCCCAACCGCGTGACCTGGCGATCTTGCGCCAGAACGATAGTTTCGCCGTGGCTGACCTCGGCTGCCATCATCCGAACTGAATTGCTGCCGATATCGACGGCTGCATATCGGGGCATAATCTTTTTTTATCAGTGCCGCGTTGCAGGGCGATGAAATCTTAGCGATTTAGTGCTTACAAATAAAACCGTGCAGCCCGGATGCCGTGCTAGTGTGAAACCGTCGAAAAACCAAGACAGAACTTCACCTTGGTTATTGAAGAGGACCTGGTCCTCGCGGCAAGAAAAGTTGTCCTGGATCGAGGAACCAGTGTGAACCAATTGGTGCGGGAATATCTGACCGGTCAAGGAACCCAGCCGGAGGCGCTAGGGCGGATGAGGTTGAGAGACGCCTTGAAAACGGGCATTGTTGAGGTCGGTGAGCGGAATTGGAGCCGCGACGATCTCTATGAGCGGTGAGACGGAGTTAGGCTTCGTAGATACCAACGTGTTGGTGTGTAGTGAACCCCAAGCGTGAGACAGTCGAGTTTTGAGACGGTAGCCGTTTGACCCCGAAATCCGGATAAATCAGCCGAGCCCCAAATCCTCAGCGGACCTGGCGAGTTTCTTGTCGAGCGTCCACAAGCGGCATCGCGCGAGCAACGCGGACGTCAGCAGCTGAGCCTCAATCCAGCCTAATCCACGGCCCCAGAGCATTCTTTGCTCAATCAAATGGAGCACCTCGGCATCCGTGGCCAGTGTCACCACGGGAAGTGTAGTCAGGTGAGAAAGAACTGTCGCCCGATCCTTCAGGTTGCCGCACGCCAGTTCGCCCGAAACGCAGGGATGTATCAGCACTAACCCTTCTGAGAGGCGATCAGCCAAATCAGACCTTCCGCGGCGGAAATGGTCAATCCAGACTGACGTGTTAACCAGCCACACTAGGCAGAACGCCGCCGAGGAATGTCTGATAACTTGGGCTGCGTTCCACCAAGCGCCGCCAGCCGTTTGCCTGCTTCAATGGCAATCAATGCCTTAAGGCCCGCATGCACCAAACCGGTCTTTTCCTGAATACCAGTGAGCGCCCTCGCTCGCTCAAGCAACTCATCATCGATAATCAATGTAGTTCGCATATGTGTCAGTATGCATCATCGATGCATACTGATCAAGTTTCGATCGTGCGTTTCGTTGATAGGAGTGTGCATGGCGCGGAGTGCCTATCGACCGCAGGAATGGCTACCAAGAGCGAGCATCCACCGCACGCGTCAAGGTGTTTTTTGGGAGTCTGGCTCCGTCAAGGACCCTAGCGGCTTTGAATTGAAGAGCGAACCACCGAAGTGTACGTTGTATATGATAACCGCGTTTACCATTCCCGACCTCCGAGTTGCCGATAACTCGATCCGTAAACACCTCGCCGTTACTCGCGATCTTATCGAGAACGGTCCTTGATCGGAGGTATGCGAGTTGCACCGCCAAGTGGGGCTTGGGAACGAAATGGCAGTCCAAAATGTTTAGGCGCTCCCAACTTTGCCTCCGATCACGGGAAATGCACCTCGCCCTCCGCCAGGCTTGTCATTCAGTGCGAAGCGCTTGCATCGTGTCGACTCGTGCAGCACGCGCGGCGGGCAGTAATGATGCCAGGACTGCCGACGTAACGACGACCGCTGCCGATCCTAACAACGGGATCAGGCCGGGGAGCTGAAGTTCCGCAACGTAGTTGCCAGCCAATCTTGACAATCCCCAGCCCACCAAACCGCCTGCCGCAATGCCAACTGCAGCCGTTGCTGCCCCGTCGATCAGCACGTTAGCGAGAATCCGGAGCGGCTGGGCTCCCACGGCGAGTCGGATTGCGAACTCGCGCGTGCGCCAGCTCACTGAAAAAGCCAGCACGCCCGCAATTCCAATCACCGAAATCGCCAACGCGAGGATCGCAAACCCTCCGAACACGATCGCATTCACACGGTTGTTCGCCAGAACCTCTGTGCGGACATCTTCTAGAGTGCTGGCGTGCTCGACAGGTTGAGTCGCGGCCGCGGCACGAATCGTTTTTGTTATGGATGGGATCAGGGCGATAGGATCTTTGCCAGCGCGCACGAGTAGGCATGCCCCGAACAATGGCCCCTGCCTGAACGGCTGATAGATAGTCAAATTGTGCTGTGGGAGGATGTTCGCGTCGTCCACGTCGGCCAAAACGCCGACGATCCGGCGGCCTTTAGGGCTGATGCCCGCAACCTTAATCAGAGGATCCGTCCACATAATGCGCCGGTTTACCGCGTCTTGCCCGGGGAACAACTGCTGCGCGACGCTCTTGCTGACGACGGTTACCAGTTCGGATTCCTTGCTGTCGGCCTCTGTGAAGTCACGCCCCTCTAGAAGGGGAATCCCCAGAGTGGCGAAGTAGCCGGGCGAAACAAACCGGAACCGGGCACGCAGATCATCCGTGCCGCTTTCAACTTTTCGACCCTCTACTGCGAATTGCAAAGTGAAGCTCAGATAACGCCTGTCAAGCCATGGGGCCCACATGGCGGTTGCGGCGCCCTCTACTCCCGGCAGCGCACTTAACTTACGCTGGGCTTCCTGGTAGAACTGGGCCACCTGTTGCTCCGTTCGGCCATCGGAGATTAAAGGCAGATTTGCAATCAGAACGTGCCCGGTTTCAAAGCCCGGCTGTGCCGTTTGCATGGAGCGCAACGTGGTCAGCAACACACCCGCACTGGCAAGCAAAAGGAAGGACGCGGCGATCTGGACGACGGTGAAAACGCGAATCCGGCGGCGACTGCCGGCGGTGACTCGGCTAGCGCCGCTGCTGAGCGCCGGTCCGCGCGAACTGTCGTCGGAAGGCAGGCGGGGAGCGAAGGCCAGAAACACCGCCGCTGCCAACGCCAGAGCCAAAGCCATCCAAAGCAAGCCAAATTCCACCGTCAGATCCGCCGCCCTTACTGAGAATCGCAGCGCGTAACGCGCCAGTACCGTCACCATCGGGATCGCCACCAGTACGCCCGCCAAGCCTCCGCTGCCGCATAGAATCAAGCTTTCGGCCAACAGCGACCTGCGAATGGCGGCTACGCTCGCTCCGAGCGCGGTGCGAACCGCCAGTTCCGATTCGCGACGGACAGTCCGGGCAAGGATCAGGTTTGCGACGTTCGAGCAGGCAATGATGAACAGCAGGCCCGAGGCGCCAAACAACAGCCACAGGATGGTGCTCGCTTCTGAGTTGATCTGGTCCCGCAACAGCCGGGCATTGATCTGGAAATGATGCTGCGGCTTGTAAACTTCAGGATGGGCGGCGGTCATTGTTGCATAGATTGTGCGGAGCTCCGCACGCGCGGAGTTAAGGCTCGCCCCAGGCGCCAACCGGCCGAATACATCCGTCATCCGATGCTCGCGCCCCTGCACCATCGGGGCCGAAAGATGGTGCGGGCTGGTGACGATGTCGGCAATCAGCTCCGTTTCCGCCGGATACGGCACGGACGGCTTAGAATTCCGACGACAGTTGCTGAACGGGTTTCCATCATGCTACCCAGCCGGAGAGCCCTCCCAATCACTTTCGGATCGGAATGCAGCACGGTGGCCCAGAACTTGTATGTCAACACTACTGCGCCGGCAGCGTTCGGCCCATCGTCGCGCTCGTCGAGCAGGCGGCCCAAGACGGGCCTCAGCCCCATTACGTCAAAATAGGCGCCGTCGACCACTCCGGCGTGGATTTCCCGTCGCTCGCCGAATCCCTCTACAGAAAAGTCGGTCGGTGGAAAACGTGCCGAGTTTGCCGATGGTCTTCAGGCGGGCGCCTATGTCGCTGATCTCAGGAATTGAGAACGTAGCGTTGCTCACCTGAAGGCCGGGCGCACTTTGCTGGATGTAAATCAGTCGATCTTCATCGCGATTCATCAGCGGCCTCAGCAGCACGCCGCGCACAACGCTGAAAATAGCGGTGTTCATGCCAATGCCCAACGCTAGCGTGAGGGCGAGGGGCCCACAAAGAAGGATTCCGTGCCAGTGAGCGGAGTGCAACCTTTAGGTCGCCCAACAAACCGCCGGCATAGCTGAGCGCGCGAGCGATGCTTGCCACTTCTTCTGATCGATGGGTCATGGAGGTCCTTACCTTGTCTGCTCTCGGCGCCTGAGCCGTCGGTTTGAGCTAATTTGAACTAAAAGCATACAGCAAATTGATGGCCGACACTAGCGCATTGACAAAGTACCGTTAATTGAATGAGATGTCGGGTCCCTGTCCGGTTTTGCGCCCTTGCCGAACGGTCAGTTGGAGCACTTGCCTTCCCGAAAGCGAACAATCGAGAATTCTCATGGAGAGAGTGTCTTAAGAGAGCCTCGAAAGCCGTG
>CAVQZK010000034.1:0-45521 GCA_963718465.1 Bryobacterales bacterium
ACCGGCACCAGAAAAACATCGGTAAAGTACGGCTAAGGTTGAACGAAGGGCTACCGGGTGGGTGGCGCGCGAGCGGCGCTTGCTGGCAATTTCAAGGGAAGCTTACAGCGACCCGCGGTTCAAGTATTTCAAAGATCTGCCGCAGGACACCTACGAAGCTTTTCTGTCGGTACCGGTTATCTCGCAAAACAAGGTGGTGGGCGTGATTAATGTGCAGCACAGGGAGGCCCGCACCCACTCAGGCGGAGACGTCGAGATGCTCAGCACCCTGGGCGAACAGATCGGCTGCCTGCTGGTTCTTTCTAAACAGAAGCTCAAAACAGCAACTGAAGTGGTCTGATTGCGTCGTATTTAGTTCTGCATCTCCCGGTACGACTTGTTGCGCGAGAGTTACAGTACCGCTTCGCCCGGAGGGGCGGCCTGAGCGGAAACTGCTGCTATCGGGGCGATTTCAGTCTCGGCTTTTTGCGGCTGCGGATATCTGCTCCTAAGGCTAACGAAATTGCACCGGCACTTGGTACAGCGATACCGTTTGGCGCCTAGGGTCACAGATAGTTTCTGAAAAAAGTTCGGGCGGCTGGAGCGCAATGGCCAGGATGTCAGGTTAAGGCCAAGGCACTTTGGGCATTTAGCGTATTTCCAAGCCGCGAGTAACCAGATGTTCGACCAAAATCGCGTGCTGCAAGCCAAACAGCGGAATGGGTAATTGCCAAACAGCATCTTGGCCAATTCAGCCGTACCTTGCCGCCTTGATCGCCGAATGTCGGAGCGGCCGCAATTGGGGCAATTCAGTGCCGCGTCCTGCATTTACGCCAACATCTCCTTTTTATGCGCGTGCCGAGCGATGTACGCAGCGCGAAAGCCGCGGAATTGGTCAACAATTCGACCGAGGGAGTTGGGGGATTGACTTAACGGCTTTCGATCGACTGAAAGAACCGGAAGCAGATCGCGAGTGGTTGAAGTTATGAAGACCTGATCGCTCGATTCCAGATCGTGGGGAACCAAATCGCGTTCGCAAAACTGGAACTCGGCCGTGGGCATCTCTTCCAATAGAACCGCACGGGTGACACCAGGCAGGCAGCCCGAAGTAGATAAGGGAGGCGTTGAAACGCGATCTCCATGAATTGCGAAAATATTGGCCGATGTGCATTCGCTCACTTGGCCGCGTTCGTTCAGCAGAATTACTTCATCGAACCCGCGCGCGTGAGCGTCTTCATTCCACGTCAGGTTTTGCGCCCAAGACGTGATTTTCGCGCCGGCGAAGGGACATGCGCCAAATCGTCCGTTCTGAACGTAAGTCAAATGAACCCCTTTACCCCAATCGGCAATGTCGGCGGTAAAGGCAAGCAGTTCGGTATCGCGGGAAATCTTCGGGCCTTCGAAGATACCACCTTTATTACGCACGATTACCACGCGTAGAGTTGCGTTAAAGGCAGCGTTGGCATCAACCAGGGAAAGAAGCGATTTCTCCAGCTCATCCAGTGTCACGGAAAAGGGGACACGGGTCAGCGCGGCGTCGCGCTTCATCCGCGCATAGTGCCGCTCGAAGGCGAATAACACGCCATCGAAGACGCGAAGAGTACTGAACACGCCCCAGCCATTCATGAAGCCTACCTGCCCCGGCGAAATCAGCGCGTCGCTGGTCTCGCGGATTTGGCCGTTATGGAGCAGATATTGGTGCATTTTTGAGAAACTCGCGTAAAACGGGCAGTTTGGCGCTGCGCATTCGCGCCTTTACTTATATCTTATCGGAAATATTGCAAAATCGCTCTGAGACTAAAGTAAGGTGTCGGCGATCCATTGGAGCAGCGAGCGGAAGGCATTTCCCCGGGCGCTCACCGCAAACTTCTCCGCGTCGGTAAGTTCAGCAAACGACCGGCCCAATGGCCGATACAGGAAAAGCGGATCGTAGCCGAATCCATTTTGGCCGCGCGGAGCTCTCAAAATCTCGCCATCGACAGTTCCTCGCACCGTCATAAGCACCTCACCGGCGCAAGCCAGCGCGATGGCAGTAACGAAGCGGGCGTTACGCTTTTCGACGGCGTCCAGCGATTGCAATAAGAGCTCGTTGTTTTCGGCGCCAGTGGCGTTTTCTCCGGCATAGCGGGCTGAGCGAACGCCTGGGGCGCCTCCCAAAGCGTCTACTTCCAGTCCGGTATCGTCAGCGAACACGAACCCCTCCGAATGGCGGGAGTAATAGACGGCTTTGATTTCCGCGTTTTCCTCGTAGGTGGCGCCGTTTTCAGGTGGCGGTGGAATCAGCTTCAAGTTAACGAGTGGACGGATTTCAAACTGATCGCCTGCCTGGCGGCTCGCCACGATGAACTCGGCGAGCTTTCCCGGATTGCTCGAACAGGCGTATAGGGTTTTTGCCATGCCACTAAGACGAAAAGGCTGTTAACGCTTGTTGTTGCAGGATCCGCAACTCGGCGAGGCCGATGCGGGCCAGGGCCAGTAGTTCAGTGAGCTGCGAGTCTTCAAACGGCGTGTGCTCGGCGGTAGCCTGCACCTCGATAAATTTGTCGGAGCCAGTCATCACGACGTTCATGTCAACGTCCGCGCGGGAATCTTCTTCGTAGGCAAGGTCGAGCATAGGAGTGCCGCCGACGAGGCCCACACTGGTAGCCGCCACTGAATCGCGCAGGGGAGACTTCGAAACCGCTTTAAACTTCAGCAACGTAGTCAAGGCGATGGAGAGCGCGACGTACGCTCCAGTGATGGCGGCGGTGCGGGTTCCACCATCGGCCTGAAGAACGTCACAGTCGATAATGATACTCCGTTCGCCCAAAACGTTAAGATCGAGCGC
The DNA here is from genome assembly GCA_963718465.1 of Bryobacterales bacterium. GTDB lineage: Bacteria > Acidobacteriota > Terriglobia > Bryobacterales > Bryobacteraceae > Bog-105. Next base: position 2,807 of record CAVQZK010000034.1, read on the forward strand.
TGAGCGTAGAGAGCGCCCTATGAGGCGTTGGATCTCATGAGTGCGGCCCGATGGGCGGCCTTTGGTGATCTCGCGGGCGGTTCGGGTGGCGGTGGCGCGCGGCAACATGGAGTATTCGGCGGTGACCCAACCTTTGCCGCTGCCGCGTAAAAACTGCGGTACTGAATCTTCCACCGTCGCCGCGCACAGCACTCGCGTGTTACCCGCTTCGATCAACACCGAACCTTCAGCGGTCATAAGATAGCCGGTCGTGATCTTAGTAGGACGAAGTTGGCTTGGCAGTCTGCCGTCAATGCGCATAGGAATTTCCATGGTAGACGACTTGGCGGACATAAGTAGTAGACCGGGAGTCGCCGTGTTCCGCTCGGGCAGTCGAATAGTTTCTGCCACAATGGCGAAATGGCGGTGAAAAAGCTCAGTGAAGAGGAAATACAGGTTGCTCTAGCGCAATTGACGGGTTGGGCGGTGAAGGATGCGAAACTCCACCGGGAGTACAAGTTTCCCGATTTTGCGCACGCCATCGGTTTCATCACGATTGCCGCGATTGAGATTGAGAAGAGAAATCATCATCCGGAATGGTTCAACGTTTACAGCAAGGTTGCAGTTGACCTGACCACGCACGATGCGGGCGGGATTACGCAGAAAGACTTGGATCTGGCGCAATTGTTGGACAAGATCGCGATCAAGCTAACGTAGACATTTAAGGATGAAGTCTCTCATTGCGGTTCTGCTGGCGGCTTTACTGCTGCCTGCGGTTGCACTGCCGAATCGTGTGCAAGAGCAGTTGTTGGGCGTGGACACGATCATTGACGACGCGGTGCAAAGCGGCCTTTTCCCCGGCGCGATTTTAATCATCGGGAAAGATGGCCATGTGATTTTCCGCAAGGCGTATGGGTTGAGGTCTTTTCTGCCCGGCCGCGAACCGATGACGCTCGATACGATTTTCGACGCAGCTTCGCTGACGAAGGTTGTGGCTACGACGCCGTCGGTGATGAGGCTTTTCGAGCAGGGCAAGATTCGCATTGACGACCCCGTGACGAAGTATCTGCCGGAATTTCAAGAGGGCAAGAGCGACATCACGATTCGCTTGTTGATGACACATTTTTCGGGGATGCCGCCGGACGTTGAGCTGATACCGAAATGGAGTGGGTACGATACCGGAATTGCACGCGCGCTGATTGCTAAACCGATTGCACCGCCGGGCGCCCGGTTCATCTACAGCGACATCAATTTTATTTTGATGGGGGAGATAGTGCGCCGATTGTCGGGGCAATCATTAGCCGAGTTTGCGCATGACCAGGTTTTCGTTCCAACTGGAATGAACGAGAGCGAGTTTTTGCCTTCCGCCGCGTTGCTTCCGCGGATTGCTCCGACCGAATTGGACGAGGATACCGGCTTACCGTTTCGCGGCGTTGTTCACGACCCGACTTCGCGTTATATGGGAGGAATTGCCGGCCATGCAGGGCTTTTCACCACTGCGGACGATCTAGCGAAATATGCGGAGATGCTGCTGGGCGGAGGCAAGAACGGCAACGTACAAGTGTTTTCGCCGGCGACGATCAAGAAATTCACGGAGCCAGCCAGTCCGGCGGATCAGGCGGTGCTGAGAGGGCTGGGGTGGGACATCGATTCTCCCTTTTCCAGTAATCGCGGCGAGCTTTACCCGATTGGTTCCTTCGGACACACCGGTTTCACGGGAACATCGATGTGGCTGGACCCGGGCACGGACTCGTTCATTATCCTGATGACAAATGCCGTTCACTTAAAGCGCGGAAATTCGCTGAGCTCATTGCGATCGCGATTGGCGACGGCGGTGGCGGCTGGTTTCGGGCTTACTGTTAAACAGAACGTTTCGCTCACTGGATATAACGAAACCATCGCAGGGGCGGGCATTCATCGCGTTGTGGCCAGGAATGCGGATACGCTTACCGGGCTTGACGTTCTGGAAGCGGACGGCTTCAAAGAACTGAAGGGCAAACGCATTGGGCTAATTACTAACCAAACTGGCATTGATAAAACAGGACGCCGCAACGTGGACGCCATGCTGGCGGGCGGGGTGCAGGTGACGGCCCTGTATTCGCCGGAACACGGCATTAGCGGAACCGAGGATTCGGATGTGGCCAACGGCAGAGATCCACAAACCGGTTTGCCGGTGGTGAGCCTCTATCTTCCGGATCAGAGGCGCTTGACCGCCGAACAGATGGCGGGGCTGGATGCCGTGGTGTTTGACATTCAGGATGTGGGAGCGCGTTTTTATACATACTCATGTACTTTGCTGTACGCGTTAGAAGAGGCGGGAAAAGCTAAGAAGCCGTTTTATATACTCGACCGTCCGAATCCGGTTACCGGCACGCATGTGGAGGGTCCGCTGATGGATAAGGACCTGGAATCGTTCATCGGTTGCTACGACATGCCGCTTCGGCATGGAATGACTTTCGCCGAGTTCGCGCAAATGGCCAACACCGAGCAGAATTGGCATACCGACCTGCGCGTGATTCGGATGAAGAACTGGGCACGCGGCGACTGGTTCGATTCGAGCGGGCTTACCTGGGTGAATCCATCGCCCAACATGCGAAGCCTGAATGAAGCTTTGCTCTATCCGGGCATTGCCATGCTGGAAGCAATGCCTAACTATTCAGTGGGGCGGGGAACTGACGCGCCCTTCGAGCAGATTGGAGCGGATTGGATCAATGGCCAAGCGCTGGCAAATTATCTGAACTCGCAGTATATTCCAGGGATTCGCGTGTATCCAACGAAGTTCAAGCCGGCGGCATCGAATTTCGCGGGACAGGAGATTGAAGGCGTGCGGTTTGTCGTCACCGACCGGGAAGGGTTCGACAGTACGCGCTTCGGCATTGAACTCGCGGCAGGTTTGCAAAGTTTATATCCCGGTAAAATCGATTTCGATAAATGCCGGTTTTTGATCGGCAACCACGACACTGTGACCAGGCTTTCGCAAGGTAAAGAGGCGATTGAGATATGGACGGCCGCGCAGGACCAGGCGCGAGCGTTCGATGAACGCCGGAAACCGTTCTTGATCTACTAAACTGCGCCGACTTGCTGCTTAGCGTCTTCGACGATCTTCTCGATTTCCGTCCGGTATTCGCCCAGGAGCTTCTTGCTGGTTGCCTCAAAGCGCATCACCAGGACCGGCTGCGTATTCGATGCGCGCACCAAGCCCCAGCCATGTGCAAACGGGACGCGCACGCCATCAACGTCGACCACCTGATAACGGCGGCGAACCGTTTCGGCGACTTTGTCGACGACCAGAAACTTCTTATCGTCGGGGCAATCGACACGCAGCTCAGGAGTGGAAAATAGCTCCGGGATGCCTTCCAACTGATGCGATAACGGCTTGCCCGATTTGGAGACGATTTCCAGCAGGCGGCAAGCGGCGTACAGCGCGTCGTCGTAGCCGAAATAACGATCGGCGAAGAACATGTGGCCTGACATTTCACCGGCCAGCTCGGCGTGCTCTTGCTTCATCTTGGCTTTGATAAGGGAATGGCCCGTCTTGTACATGATAGGCTTGCCGCCGAGCTCGGCCAGTTTGTCGTACATGACTTGCGAGCACTTTACTTCACCAATGAACGTACTGCCGGGCTTGCGGGTCAGGATCTCGCGCCCGAAGATGAGCAGCAGCATGTCGCCATAAACCACCTTGCCTTTTTCATCGACCGCGCCGATGCGGTCGGAATCGCCGTCGAAGGCGATGCCCAACTCCGCTTTGTTGGCGCGGACGGCATCTTTCAGAGGCTTCAGATTCGAGATAACGGTAGGGTCTGGATGATGATTTGGAAAGTGTCCATCCATCTCAAAGAACAATTCAGTGGCTTTGACATTCAGACGTTCCAAAATTTGATGCATCAAAGGCAGGCGGTCCCGTTGCCCGCGTCGACCACCAGGTTGACCTTGCGATCAAATTTGAACTGCCCGGCAACTTCATCCACGTAGGGAGTTGCTGCATCCACCTCTTTGACCGTTCCCTTCCCAGTTTCAAAATCATTTGTCTGGATAAGCTTGAGGATCTGCTGAATCTGGGCGCCGTACAGAGTGCCGCTTCCACAGACGGTTTTGAGGCCATTGTACTCAGGCGGATTGTGGCTGCCGGTGATCATGACAGCGCCATGCGCCTTAAAATGTACAGCCGAGAAATAAAGCAGCGGAGTGGGTCCCACGCCGACATCCAAAACATTCGCGCCGGCTTGAAGCATTCCCTTCAGAAGCGCGTCGTGAATCCGTGTTCCGCTCAACCGGCAATCGCGGCCCAAACAAATGGTGTGCCCGCTGTGTCGAATCAGATAGGTGGCGAGCGCCTGGCCAAGCTGTTCGACCTCCGGATCAAGCAACTCTTGGTCGGCAATGCCGCGAATGTCATACTCGCGGAAAATACTCGGATTCACCATAATGACTTAGCATAGCGAGTCATATCAATAGTTCGCGCCGGGCCACAAGGCTCTCCAGGAAGTCTTTATCTACTTCGTAGCCGAAGCCAACGCCGTCGGTTAAAGCGATGGCGCCCTGGCTTGAGACTTCCACGGGCGGGATGATGATGTCGCGCTTCCAATAGCGTTTGCTGGCCGACACGTCGCCGGGCAGCACAAAGTTGGGCAGGGTTGAGAGCGCGATGTTGTGGGCGCGGCCGATACCGGATTCGAGCATGCCGCCGCACCAGACCGGAATTCCATTAGCCTGGCAGATATCATGCACGCGTTTGGCTTCGGCGAAGCCCCCTACACGCCCAAGCTTGATATTGATAATGCGGCAAGCCTTTAGCCGAATCGCTTGCTCGGCATGATGGGCCGAGCGGATGCACTCGTCGAGACAGATGGGCGTATCGAGGGCGGCCTGCAAGACCGCGTGATCGATGATGTCGTCGTGCGCCAGCGGTTGTTCAATCATCATCAGGTAGAACGCGTCCAGCTTTTTCAGGTGGTCGAGATCGGCAAGAGTATACGCCGAGTTGGCGTCGGCCATGAGCTTGATTTGCGGGAAGCGTTCGCGAACCTGGCGGACGACATCGACATCCCAACCGGGCCCGATTTTCATTTTGATGCGCTGATAGCCGGCGGCCAATTCCGTTTCGATTTTCTCCAGCAGTTGGGGAACGGAATCCTGGATGCCGATGGAAACGCCGCAAGCGATCTCGCGTCTTGAACCTGCGCCAATGGTCTTCCAGAGAGGCTCGTTATTGAGGCGAGCCTGAAGATCCCAGATGGCTGCTTCAACGCCGCCGCGCGTCATGTTATGGCCGCGGATGTGGGCGGTTCGCGCGTTTACGTTTTCTGCCGACGCAAATTCGTATTTCAGAATTCGCGGCGCAATGTAATCGATCAAAAGCGGCCAGATGGAACCGGTCCACTCTTCGTTATAGAAAGGGTTTTCGCCGGCGGTGATTTCGCCCCAGCCTGAGACGTCGCCGGAAATGGCTTCCACCAGAATAATGTCGCGTTCATAAGTACGGCCAAAACTCGTCTCGAAGAAATGAACCAGCGGCACGCGGATGTGCCTAATTACGAGGCGTTCTACTGTGATTCCCATTGACCTAGTAAGTATGTCCCAGTCTTGTCTGTCTTCTCAAATCCAACCACTGCTAAATCAGAGCGGAAGTGCTCTTCAAATTGCGCACCCACGGCGGCTTGTATTTCCTGCGCCCGCTGTGGGTCTGCCTTCAAGATCTCGTCGATATCCGCCGGAACGTTAATCCGGGCTTGCGTTGCCGGCCGTTTGAAGGCGCGGCCGTCGACAATCGCGTTCACTCGCGGAGACCGAATCCACCACTCCGGAACAAGCCTGTCGGTCGGCAGTCCCGCATGCAAATGGCTGGTGGTCATGCCGTATTGATTCTTCACATAGCGGCGCACAATGGCGCCTAAACGTTCGATATTGAAGAAGGCGTTTTTGAGCTGAAGCGGATCAAACGTCCATTCAATCAGGTTTACTTCGCGCTCCAAGGCCCACTTGCGCTGTTCAAGCTTCAGCCTTCTGCCCAGGCCGTAATTCCGGTATTCCTGCAAAACACCGAGCATGTGGCTATGGAGATAGAATTTTCCGCCGGGTTTCAGACCAGGTATGCACAGGCAAAAGGCAACCATGCAGCCGTCGTCAAACGCGCCGAGAAGCTGGCCGCCAATTTTGTCCGCGACCACGAAGAGCCTCTCGGGCAGCAATTCAATGTCTTTAAAACCCCAGATCTCGCGCTGCAAGCGCAGGACAGTGGCGAATTCATCCAGTTCTTTCAGTTGGCGAATGTCAATGTTGTCTGGTTGAGGCATGCTCAGAAACGGGAATTGCCTATTGTAGAGCAGGGCGGAGGTTACGAATGCGCGGTTCGATTTTTTAGCAGATCGACGATGTGCGGAATCAGATACTCGATCACCTGAAGTGAGAAGATTGCGCCCTTGGGCGAGCCGGGCAAATTGATAATCAAAGCTTCCTTGCGGGTGCCAACCAGAGCACGGGAGAGAACGGACAGATTTGTCTGTTCAAGGCCGCGGGCACGCATGAGCTCGGCGGGTCCGGGCATTTCGCGATCCAGGATGCCGCGGGTGGCTTCAGGGGTGACGTCGCGGGGTGAAACGCCGGTGCCGCCGGTGGTTAAGATAACGTCGGCGGCGGCTGAATCCGCCCAATCCGCCAATTGTTTGGCGATAACGGCTTGATCGTCCGCGACAATATGGGTTGCGGTGACGGACCAGCCGAGCTGTTCGACGTGCTTGCAAATACCTGGACCAGAGCTGTCGGCGCGGGTGCCGGCGACGGCAGAATCACTGATAGTGAGGACGGCGACGGTGATCATTTTAGGCGCTTGCGGCGGAAGGCTCCGGATTTACCACCGGTCTTTTCCACCAGATGGATTTCGCGGATTTCAATGGCTTTGTCGAGCGCTTTGGTCATGTCGTAAATAGTCAAGGCGGCCACGGCGGCGGCAGTCATGGCTTCCATTTCGACGCCGGTCTGAGCGGAGGTGCGGGCCGTTGCAGTGATTTGAATGCCGGTGGAGTCGAGCTTGAACTCCAGGCCGATGTGGCTGAGGGGGATTTGATGGCAGAGCGGAATTAGTTCAGAGGTTTTCTTGGCGGCGGAGATGCCGGCAATACGCGCAACCTGGAGCGGGTCGCCCTTCTTATTGGCGGGAAGGGCTTGCAGCACTTCTGGTGACATGGCGACATAGGCACGGGCTATGGCAGTGCGTGCGGTGACCTTTTTTGCGGAGACGTCAACCATGCTTACATCTCCGGCGGCGTTGTAGTGGGAAAGCGTTGGCTTCTTCATGGTTTCAACATCACGCGAATAGAATCGCCGATGGCCCAGGATTCGCGGTCGTGATCGGCAACCAGGAAGCAATTTGCTTTGGCCAGGGCGGGGATGTCGCTGGAACCCTGCCAGGAGATGTGACGGAGATGTTGGCCGTCGGCACTGAGGCGGGCGGGGAGGAAACGCGTCAGACCAAGCTTATGTTTGAACGGCGCCTCGAACGGGACTGAGAGTAGGGGTTGAACAGGCTCGGCGAGGCCGGCGAGGAGTTCCAGAGCGGGCCGGGCGAAGAGTTGATAGGTGATGAGAGAAGAACCGGGGTTTCCGGGAAGGCCGAACAACGGCTTGCCATTCGCGATGCCGAAGGCGGTAGGCTGGCCCGGTTGCACGCGAACGCGTTCGAAGACAAACTCGGCACCGAGTTCGCGAAGAGCCGGCTTCACAAGGTCGTATTTGCCGGCGGAAACGCCACCGGAAACAATCAAGAAATCGTATTCCATGCCGCGGCGCAGAAGGGGAAGCAGAGCCTCTCTGGTATCGCGCGCAACGGGCAGGATGGTAGGAATGCCCCCTGTGGCATGGATGAGCGAGGCAAGCATGAAGGAATTTGAATTGCGGATTTGATGCGGGGCGGGATGTTCGTTGAGCGCGACGATCTCATCGCCGGTAGCTAAGACGGCCACCGTGGGTTTGGTGAATACCGTGACGCTGACGTGACCGGTCATGGCAAGTGAGGCGATGTGGCTCGCATCGAGCCGGCTGTTCGGTGGAATTAGAACAGAACCGACGGTTGCTTCGGCCCCGCGCTTGTTGATGAACTGACCGGTTTCGGCGGGCGAATCAATCTTCACTTGAGGGCCGTTGCGAACAACATGTTCCACCATGACAACGGAATCCGCGCCATTGGGTACGGGAGCGCCAGTCATGATTTCGAGCGCCTCGCCATCGGAGAGCGGCGATTGTTCTTTGTCACCCGCCCGTACCTCGCCGCGCACGTGCAGAGTGCCGGGAACGTCTTTTGCTTTGACTGCATAGCCGTCGCGTAGAGAGCGGTCAAGGGTGGGATAATCGCGGTCGGCGGTAACAGCGTTCGCCAGAATTCGGCCGTGCGCTTCCAGAAGCGGGACGGATTCGGTGCTGCGCGGTTTGACCAGGGACCGCACGGAATCCACGACAATGCGGCGCGCTTCTTCGAAGTCGAGGGGCTTAGGACGGGGTTTATCTTGCAAAGACTCGCTCACGCCTCGGATTGTACAATCGTCACTTTCCTGAAAACAATACAATGGGTCTGACCCATCTGCATGCTCCTATTTCTAAAGAAGATCACTTGTTCGTTCGCACTGGCCGGGATTTTCATAATGGCTGCCGGTGTCGCTGAGGCGCAGGTGACTGCCGCGGTCTCGGGCACCGTGGTGGATGCGTCGCGAGGCGCCGTCGCGGGAGCCACCGTTACCGCAACCAGCCTTGAAACGAACATCCACCGGAGCACCACGACTGACGCTTCCGGCAATTACAGCATCCGTTCTCTACCGCTTGGACCAACCACGGTGAGAGCCGAGAAAAATGGCTTTAAACCGGTTGAGCGAACCGGCATCACCCTGCAGCTAGATCAGAATGCGTCTGTAAACTTCCAGCTCGAGGTGGGCGAGTTTGTGTCGCAAATCAATGTTTCCGAGCGAGCGCCCATCGTGAACACCACAACTGAATCCGTGGCGGGGCTGGTGGGCGAGGATCAGGTGAAAGAGCTGCCGCTCAATGGCCGCAGTTTCGACAACCTAGTGACTTTGAATCCGGGCGCGATCAACTTCACTCTGAAAAGCGCCGGAACCAGCACCAGCAATGGCAATACTTTTTCCGTTGACGGGCGCCGCCCCATGGATAACGTGCTGCTGTTGAATGGCATTGAATATACCGGGTCGAGCCAGCTTGCCGATACGCCGGGCGGCGCGAGCGGCGAGTTGTTGGGGATAGACGCCGTCCGGGAGTTTAACACTCTGACCGATACCTATCCCGCCGAATATGGAAAGCGCGCCGGGGCGCAGGTTACCGTGGTGACGCAATCGGGGACAAATCTTCCGCACGGGACGCTGTTTGAGTTCTTGCGCAACAGCGATCTGGACGCGCGGAATTTCTTTGACCGTGGATTTGTTCCGCCTTTCCGCCGGAATCAGTTCGGGGGAGCGCTGGGCGGACCCATTAAGAAAAACCGTTTGTTTCTGTTCGGCAACTATGAAGGCTTCCGGCAGGCGCTGGCCGTGAGCAGCGTTAGCGAAGTGCCGGACCAGAGTGCGCGGCTAGGACTGCTGCCGAATTCCTCGGGTGTTTATAAACCCGTTCCGAAGTTGAATCCCGCCATGCTGAAATATTTCAATCTATGGCCCGTAGCCAACGGCGGAGAGTTATTTTCGAATGGACTTTCCACTGGGGTGGCTCTTTCCTACAACAATCCGCGGCAAAGCATTCGTGAAGATTTTGGGACGGCGCGCAGCGACTATGCCATCAGCGATCAAGACACTCTCACGGCGGCTTACACCATGGATAACGGGACAAATCTTACGCCGGCGTCCGATCCGCTCTTCGCGTCAGACCTGATTCTTGTCAGTCAGGTGGCTAGCTTGCAAGAGACGCACGTATTTTCTCCGGAGATATTGAACACAGCTCGAATCGGATTCTCGCGGGCGGCATTCAACTTCAATGCGCCTCTTGTTACCGCGTTTCCATCGAACCTCAACTTCGTGACGGGCAACGGCGGCCCTGGCGGAATCGTTATTGGGGGCGGCGTGACTACCACTGGAGCTTCCGCGATTACTTCGGCGGGTCCGAATAACGCCGCGAATGTTTGGAACCGTCGAAATCTTTTTACGTATCAGGATGATTTTCAACTCACCAAAGGCATTCATCAAATCAATCTCGGTGTTTGGTTTCAGCCCATTCAGGACAACGAAGATACCGCTTCGCGCCAACTCGGCCAAGCCAGTTTTACCAGCCTGACTACGTTTCTGCAAGGGACGGTCAGCAGCTTTCAGGTGGTGCCAAACCCAAGCGAGTTGGGCTGGCGGAGCTTCTTCGGCGCTTGGTATGCGGAAGACGTAATGAAGCTCCGCCGGAATCTCACCGTGCGGGTTGGCATGCGCTACGAGTTTACAAACGGGTGGAACGAAGCGGATGGCAGAGCGGCCAACTACATCGCCAATACTCAGGGCATATTGGAGACGAATCCGGTGGTGGGCAAGTCTCTTTTCAGCCCGAATAACGCCACGCATCTGCTGGGTCCGAGGATTGGTCTGGCGTGGGACCCTTTCGGCGACGGCAAGATGGCCATCCGGGCTGGCTACGGTATGTACTACTCGCTGATTGACGATTTGAGCTTTCTGATGAATTCGCTGCCGCCTTACAACGGAAACGCGTCATTCGCAGGCGTGGCTCTTCCCTCTATCCTGCCGATTGCTACAGGGACGCAGCCGCCGCAATCCTGCGGTCCCGGAATTCCCTCGCCTTGCACAACGTTTGCGCCCCAGGGAGTGCAGCCCGATGCAAAGACGCAGGCAGTGAACGAATGGAACTTCACCGTTGAGCGGCAGTTGAATAAAGAGACGGCTTTGCGTATCGCTTATGTCGGCTCGTTCGGATATCACGGATTGATCAGTATCGATCCGAACAGTATTCCCACGCAAGTCTGCGCTAACGCTCAAGGTTGTCTGGCGGGCGGCAATGGGTCGGCAAAGAGCAAAGTTGCGCAGGGGGTTAGTTATATACCGGTCGGGGTGCGCCCGAATCCTTATTTATCGGGTGGATTCTTTTGGTACACCGAGGGCAACAGCAGCTACAACGCTTTGCAGACGGACGTGACGCGGCGGCTCACCCGCGATCTGGAGTTTCGGGCAAACTACACGTGGTCGAAGAATTTAGACGTCAATTCCGCTCTGACCGGCGCGCAGGCAAGCAACGAAGCGCAGATGGTTTTAAACCGTAACAATCTCCGGGCCGATTGGGGACCGTCGGCGCTGAGCCCGGAACATCAAGCCAGCTTCTCGGGACATTATGAACTTCCTTTCGGCCGCGGCAAGCAATGGCTGGGATCGGTGACCGGAGCGGGAGACAAACTGGTCAGCGGCTGGCAACTGAACGGGATCGCCACTTTGCTGAGCGGCTTTCCACTTACTCCGCAGATTGGTTCCAATCGTTCGGGAGACGGGGACACGCGAAATCCCGACCGCCCTTCTCTTAGCACAGCGTTTACCGGCTCCATCGTCGAGGAGCAACCCCAATCAGTGGTTCAATCCCAACGCGTTCGTACTCCCCGCGGCCGGTACGTATGGAAACCTCGGCCGTGGCGTGCTGAGCGGGTCCGGCTTGGCCGAACTCGATCTATCTGATCTTCAAAAACATCGCGTTCACAGAGCGAATCAAACTGCAAATCAGATCTGAATTCTTCAACGCATTGAACCACGCCAACTTCGGAACGCCGAACCCGATTGTTTTTTCGGGCGCTCAAATCGGTTCGACTGCGGGTTTGATTACAAGCACCGCAACCACCTCACGCCAGATTCAATTCGGCATGAAATTGACTTTTTGATGCGGGCGACTCGTATCCTAAAGGTACATGGTGACGGATTACGCCATCGAGACTTCAAAACTTGAGAAAGTGTACCGCTCGCGGTTTCGCGGGCGAGAGGTCAAGGCCGTTGCGGGGCTAACATTGCGCGTTCCGGCGGGCGTGAAATACGCGTTGCTGGGTCCAAATGGGGCGGGGAAGACAACGTTTGTCAAGATGCTGCTGTCGGCGGTCCATCCCACTGCGGGGACGGCCAAGATCTTTGGCAGAGACGCGCGCGCGGCGGAAGCGCGGCGGCCGGTGGGATATCTGCCGGAGAACCACCACTTTCCGACATATTTGACGGGCTGCGGAATGCTGGATTTTTATGCGGCGCTCTCGGGACTGGGCGCTGCCGATCGCAAGAACCGCGTTCGAGAGTTGCTCGGACTAGTTGGCCTGGAGGGGTGGGGTGAAGTCCGCATCAAGAAATATTCCAAGGGCATGCTGCAGCGGCTGGGATTGGCGCAGGCGTTGATGCACCGGCCCAGGCTATTGATACTCGATGAGCCGACCGATGGCGTGGACCCAGTGGGCCGCCGTGAAATACGTGAGATTCTCGACAGGTTGACGGGCAGCGGGGTGACAGTCTTCATCAATTCGCATTTATTGAGCGAGGTGGAATCGTTTTGCGAGTACGTGGCGATTTTGCGCAAGGGCCAACTTGCGGTAGAAGGCAAAATTGCCAATCTGCTGGCGGGCGGAGGATATCGGGTGACGGCTTCGCAAGTGCCGGAAGCCGCTGTGAATGAGATTCGCGCGATGGGCTGCGCCATATCGCCGGCAGCGGAAGGCGTTAACGTCTTGGCGCGTACACGGGACGACGCTAACGCGGTCATCGACAGAATACGGGCTGGCGGCGGATTTGTGGAGAGCATGAGCGCCGCGAGCAGCACCCTGGAAGAGCTGTTTATCGAAGCCACCACGTCTGAGAAGGCAGCGTGAGCGTTTTATGGGCGCTGGTAACGGACACCTTTCAGGAGGCACGCGCGCGTTGGCTTTTCTGGGGACTCTTTTCGCTCTCGACCTTGTTAATTCTGATTTTTCTGTTTGCCTTGCACATCGATTTGGCGGCGGGCGCGGTTTCGCTGCTGGGAATTGAATCCACCACGCGAAGAGTGTGGAGCATCCAGAAATTTGTGAACGTTTCCTATTCGTGGGTTTCCATTGCGCTCTATGTTTGGGGCACGTTCCTCGCTGTTTTCGCGTCATCCGGCTTAATTCCCAGCGTCCTGGAACCGGGGCGGATTTCCTTGCTGTTGGCGAAGCCGGTGGGACGCACCACACTGCTGTTGGGCCGCTATTTGGGGAACCTTTTGGTTGTGGCCTTAAACCACATCTACCTCGTGGGAGGAGTTTGGCTGATTCTCGGGTGGAAGACGAACATTTGGGAGGCGCGTTTTCTGCTGGCTATTCCCATCAGCATTTTCATATTCGCTGTGCTGCTGTGCGTGGTGGTGTTCGTTGGAGTCTGGACTGAGAGTTCGGCGGTGTCGGTAATGGTGCCGGTGGCGCTTGCACTTTTGAGCGCGCTTCTTGCGCAGCATGAGCTGGTTGTGAAGTTGCTCGATTCGGAATGGTCGCGCAAGTTGTGGATGCTGTTTTATTGGATTCTGCCGAAAGTGTGGGATCTGGGGAATTCGTTGCGGCGATTTGTACTTACCGACACTCGTACCGATTGGCCTTCATCGCTCTGGACGTCGGCCGTTTTCGGAATCGTGGTTCTTACGAGCGCCGTTTATTTGTTTCGGAAAAGAGATTATTGATGAGAGATTCGATAGTGTTTCCGGCCGCGACCGTGACATTGACAGTATTGCTGCTCGCCGGTTGCAGCCGCGAAGCCGTGAGCGGCGTTTCGGTGGATCGCGAATTCCGATCGTCTGTTCCGCCAGACACGCAGGCAATGATTTACTTTCAATTGGACAAGCTGAAGGCGACCCAGCTTTACCAACATCATCAGCAGGAATTTGATTTGCCGCAGGTGAATGCGCTGTCAGAGCGGGTGGGTATTGACCCTCGCCGCGATTTGTCGAAGATGCTGATTGTATGGAACGGCAAGCAGCCGCTGCTTTTCGCACAAGGCAAATTCTCGACGGAGCAGGTTGAGCGGAAACTGGCCGCACAAGGGGCCGCGCGCGCTTCTTACAAAAGCTATACGGTTTTCGGCGGTCAGCGCGATTCGGTGGCGTTTGTGGATAAACAGCTCGCTTTTGCCGGACCTGCGGATTTCTTGCGGAAGGCGCTTGACCTTCACACTGGGGACGATGGCGCGGTGCCCGATGAATTGGCGAAACAGATGCGCAGTGTTCCGAAAGATTCCGAAATTTGGGAAGTGAGTACCGGCGGCATTCCGTTCACTAATTTGCTATTGCGATCCGATTTGCAGTCGGCCATCGGGAACATTGCCGGTTACGTAAGCGCTACGTCGTTGGGCATGAATCTCGATAATGGTACTCGCGTTCGAGCGGACATCATCTGCATTTCGAACGAGGGGTCGCAACGAGTGCATGACGCTTTGCGTGGGCTGATCGGATTGGCGCGGCTAAGCACCAACGACAATGAGATTGATTTGCTGCGGCTCTGGGACGCGGTTTCTATTAATCAAGACGAGAAGGCGGTCCACATTAAAGCCGATTTGCCGGCGGATTTAACCGAGAAACTGCTGACGCATTTGCCGAGCCTGCGCGGCAAGGCTGGCGCGATTTTAAATCGCTAGGCTCATTTCATGAGCCGCCGCTGTCTTAGTCCAGCTCGATTATGTGCTTGCTTCCCGCATGCGCCGGCTTTCCCGCTTGTGAAAGCTGGATATCGCTGAAGTCCGCAATGCAGAGAGCGCACTGAAGCTGGTTGCAGGAAAACGTGGTGGCTAAGGCAATGGATTGCATACCCGCGCGGTCAGCGGCTTCGAGGCCGGCAGGCGTGTCTTCGAAGACCAAACAGTTCGGGGGTGGGACTCCTAAGCGCTCGGCGGCGAGCAGATAGCCTTCGGGATGCGGCTTGCCGTGGCTTATGCCGTCAGCCGCGATCAGCACTTCCGGAATTGGCAGCCCGGCGCAACGGAGACGTACTTCCGCCAAAGCTTTTGACGCCGAGGTGACGACGGCCCACTTACCCGCAGGCAGGCTTTGTACGAATTCGGCTGCGCCAGCGACTTCGACGATCCCTTCGCGATCGAGTAATTCTTCGGCGTCAAAACGGTCGAGAATTGCGGGCACCGCTAAATGTGGAGCCACTTCGCGGATGGTCTCGGCGTTCGGGCGGCCATGCGAGACGGCCATGATCTTGCCGTAATCGAGTTTGTGGCGCTCGGCGAACTTCGCCCATTGGCGCTCCACGCACAGAGTGGAATCGACCAAAGTGCCGTCCATGTCAAGAAGTATGGCGCCACAGGAGAATTTCATTTTGTCCACTGCAGAGCCTCGGCCGTGATCCGCAATTCTTCGGAGTAGTGGACCACTGGCTCGCCTTGCGGGCGGGGGACGCCGGAGTTTTCCATTAATGTTTCGTTCAGCCGGATAACACGCGCGCTTTGGAGCGGCCAAGGTTGATGCTCAATTTGGGCAAAGGCCACGCGACCCGCTGCGGCGATGTAGAGACGAAAACGGGCCGTCAGGAAGTGGTCGAAATCAGCGGTCTCAATCGCGCTGCCGATTTCAATTGCGATGTCGGTCTGACCGTTTCCAAATATCGATTTACGATTGCTTTGATATTCCACCGTATTGCCGCGCTTTGCCACTTTCATCTTCGCCCAGCGATACGGCAAGCGGTACCACCAGCGCGCCAGCAACACTGCAAAAAGCCGATCGGCTTCCAAGGTGTAGAACCAAACGCCGCGTTCGCCATCGGGTCCGCGAACATAGGTGCGCACGTTTGTTTCGGGGAACTGAGAGATCCAGGGAATGGCCGGCAATCCGAATGGCTGCACGCCAGCCAAAAGAAAGGGAACAAGACCTACCCAGGCGGATCCGTCGAAGGTATCGAGCGTCAGTTGCTCCGGAAGCGTTTTGGCAATGATGGCCGGGTCGTATCGCCAATGCAGAAAGGTAAGCGAGCGCCAGATCTGTTGCATGGCTGGACGCTCCAGATGCTTCGGCGCAAACGGCGAGATGGAATCCAAATGCTTACGTTAGCAGTGTTTTTCTGCGGCATGCTCTAACTTAGATACATGAAGATTATCTCTTCAAAAGAGTTACTCAAGAACAAGCTCTTCACCATTGTGGACGAGGTGGCACACGATAACAGCGGTTTTGAGATTCACCGCTCTATTGTTCGCCACCCTGGTTCGGCGGTGATGATGGCGGTGGACAAGAAGGAACGGATTCTGCTGGTGAAGCAATTTCGCCTGCCGGCGGAGAAGGATTTGTGGGAGATTCCGGCGGGCCGGCTCGACTCCGGCGAAAAGCCTTTGCAAGCGGCGAAGCGGGAGCTGCGTGAAGAGACTGGGTTCAGCGCGAAGAAGTGGGTGAAGCTGGTTTCCTATTGGGCCAGTCCCGGTTACGTGGCCGAGAAGATGAATCTTTATCTGGCGCTTGATTTGACCGCCGGCGAGCAGCAGCCGATGGAGGACGAGCGCATTGAAGTGAAGTGGTTTTCGAAGAAGAAGATGGGCAAGTGGATTCGAGAAGGGAAGATTCAGGACGGCAAAACGATAGTGGGCTATTTTATTTGGCTCGACTATAAAAAACGCAAAGGGCGCTGACCTATTCGCTGGTAAGCGGCCGCTCCATCAATTCACGAATGGCAAGGCGCGGGTCTTTGTCGTTGTAGAGCACTTCATGCATTTTGTTGATGATGGGAAGATCCACGTCATACTTTTCGCCAAGCTGATACGCGGCTTGGCAGGTTGACACACCTTCGGCAACCATGGTCATCTTCGCAAGAATCGCTGGCAGTTTGTGACCTTGTCCGAGTTGTACGCCCACTGAGCGGTTTCTGGATAGATTCCCGGTTGCCGTGAGAACTAGGTCACCCAAACCGGCAAGACCGCTTAAGGTGCGCGGTTTGCCTCCCATCGCCAGTGCAAGTCTTGTAATCTCGGCCAGTCCGCGAGTGACCAGGGCGGCCACGCTATTGCTGCCCAATCCAAGGCCGCTGCAAATACCGGCACCGATGGCAATGACGTTCTTGAGTGCAGCGCCGATCTCGACTCCCGCGACGTCGCTGCTCGCATAGAATCGCAAGCAGGGTGTGGCGAAGGCTCGCTGGATGGCTTCCGCCAATTCGAGCTGCTCGCAGGCAATGACGACGGCTGCAGGTTCACCGGCGGCAATTTCCGAAGCAAATGTAGGACCAGACAGCACGGCGATGGGCGGACCGGTCTGTAGAGTCGCGCGCGCAACTTCCGACATGCGCAAAAGAGTTTCGAGTTCGAGACCTTTGACGGCGCTTACGACCGGCGTGGTTGCTTGAATATGCGGACTGGCGGATTCCAAAACGGCGCGCAGGAAGCGGGAGGGGACAACGCTCAAGACCACGTCTGCGTTTTCAAGCTGATCAAGATTGTGGCCGGCTGTGATTTTCGTGGGAAGCAGAGCTCCGGGGAGATAACGCCGGTTCTCACGCGCCTGCGAAATGGCGGATGCTTTCTCCGGATCGCGAGCCCACAAGTAAACGGCCTCGAACCGCGATGAAAGCGCGATGGCCAGCGCGGTGCCCCAACTGCCGGCACCGAGTACCGCCAGCCGTTTCATTCGGTTTTGCCCTTAAATGAAAAGACATTCTCTTTGCCGGCGAGCAAGCGCGAAATGTTTGCCTTGTGACGATAAACAATAAGCAGCGCCGCGAAACTGGAGGCTATCAAAATCTCAAGCGGCCCGTGATAGATAAGCCAGAACATCAAGGGGAACACGAGAGCGCCGAGAATTGACCCGAGCGAGATGTACTTACTGAAGGCGACGATTGCTACAAAAACACCTGTTGTGGCAAGCAGCGCCAGCGGCGCCAGCCAAAGAAAAGCGCCGATGAAACAAGCAACCGCCTTGCCGCCTTTAAATCTTAAAAACACCGGGAAACAATGGCCCAGCATCACCACCACGGCCGCCAGCGCCAGGCCAAGCGCGCTGCCATGCGTCAGCAGCGATGCCAGCCAGAGCGCCAGGAAGCCCTTGAGAATATCGAGAAAAAGTACAATCAATCCGGCTTTCTTCCCAGCAGTACGATGGACGTTGGTGGCGCCAATGTTGCCGCTGCCCATAGTGCGGATATCTTGTCCCAGCGAGAAACGAACAAACCAGTAGCCGAACGGGAGACCGCCGATCAAGTATGCAGCTAGCGTGGAAATGGCCAGCAGTATGGAGGAGGGCTGCGGCGTCACGTCTGCTATCTTACGAAGCCGCCAAGGCGGCTTCAAACCGATAGTCGCGCAGGCGGCGGTAGATGCTGGAGTTGGAACCGGGATCGCTTCGGAAGAGGCAGAAATGCTGCACCTTAAACTTTCCGAGGTCGGCCGGCTGCAGTTCATCCACCTTCTGGCGCAACGCCCGCAATGGAACTGGATTCTTAATGCGCGCCAGCGTCAGGTGAGGGTTGAATGGCCGCTCCTCTTTCGGGATGCCCAAGGAAAGCAGCCGCTCTTCCATATCCTTCATCAGTTTCAGAAGCGCTGCGCCCGCGTGGATGCCTGCCCAGAGGACGCGCGGCGAGCGCTCATTCGGAAACCAGCCCAAATCGCGGACCTCCATGTCGAACGTTTCGCGCGGCGTTAGCTCGGCCAGCGTACCGGCCAGTTCCTCGAGCCGGTTCTGGGGCCATTCGCCAATAAATTTGGCGGTGACGTGAAGATTGTCGAGCGGGCTCCATTTGATAAGCGCCTCAGGACGGAGCGAACTCAGCAGCCGCTCAAGCCGCAGCAGCATTTCGGAAGGTAGGTCAATAGCCGTAAAAAGTCGCATAGTGAAAAGCCCGTGCTAATGTTCTAGCTTACTTTGACTCGGCGTGGATGACAAATTTTCTTGGACCGTAGCCAGACTGTTGCGGGCTACTAAGCCGGTGAACCCGAGCTTCTTTCACCGGCCAGCGCTTGAATTGGCGCGGGAACTGCTCGGCTGCGTGCTGGTTCACGGCGAGACCGCTGGGATGCTGGTAGAAACGGAAGCTTACCTCGGATTGGACGATTTGGCCGCCCACGCTTCGCGAGGCAGGACGTCCAGGACGGAGGTGCTATTCGGGCCGGCTGGGCGCGCCTATGTGTATCTCATCTACGGAATGCACGAGTGCCTGAATATAGTGGCGGATCGGGAAGGCGAACCGGGCTGTGTGCTAATCAGGGCGTTGGAGCCGCTCTGCGGATTTGAACAAATGCGTGAGCGCCGGCGATGGCAGGGAGCGCCCTCAGGACTTGCCAACGGTCCGGGGAAACTCACGCAGGCGCTGGGAATCACGCGGCAACATTACGGGCGACGCCTTGACCGTGGCGATTTGACCATACGCCGATGGAACAATAAACCTCACTTCGAAGTTGGCGTAACACCACGCATTGGGATCAGCGAATGTGTCGATTGGCCGCTGCGGTTTGTTTGGGCCGGGCATCCGTGTTTGAGCAAACGCTGAGTAGAATGGCATCCATGACCTGCCGCATTTTTTTGGGCTTGACCGTTTGTTTGTGTCTCTGGGCTGGCGATAAGGATTCAACCGCCGCGCTCGACAAGGAAGTAAGAGGCAGAATTGCCGGCTTTCAGGGCAAGGTGAGCCTTTACGCTAAGAATCTGGATTCCGGCCAGGCCTACGGATTAGATGCGGAATTGCCGGTAAGAACCGCCAGTACCATCAAACTTCCCATCATGGTGGAGTGCTTTGCCGAATCCGCCGAAGGGAAACTCGATTTTAACGAACGAATTAAAATCACGGCTGAGGAGAAAGTTTCGGGCAGCGGCATTGCTCAGGCCTTTCAGATGATGTGGCGCTTCCCGTGCGCGACTTGATAACTTTGATGATTGTGCTGAGCGATAACACCGCGACTAACTTGATCATCAACCGGATCAGCGACAACGCGGTGAACGCCCGGATGGAGAAGCTGGGACTCACTCAAACGCGCGCGATGCGCAAGATCCTTGGCGACGGCAACAAGCTCAAGCCCTATCCAAGCGGCATATCGGACGAAGGCGCTAAACCGGAAAACAAGAAGTGGGGCATTGGCCGAAGTTGCCCGCGCGAAATGGTGATGCTGCTCGAAAAGCTCTATCGCGGAGAATTGGTCAACAAAAGCGCGTCTGACGGCATGATCGAGATCCTCAAGAAGCAGCGCGATCATTCGAGCATTGGGCGCGACATGAAGGACGTTACAATTGCGAACAAATCGGGCGCTCTGGACGCGCTCCGCAGCGACGTGGGTATCGTGTATGCGGAACATGGCGCGATTGCCATGGCGATTACAGTAGACGGAATGCCCGAACCCGACTGGTCGCCGGACAATGCCGGGGAAAAGCTGATCTCTTCGCTCTCTGAAACACTGGTTGAGGGTTTAGCCTCAAATCATTAAGTAAGACTAGAATGAGGACGTGAGACTTTTTACGCCGATCTTCTTCTGCGTGGGTGCGCTCCTATTTGCCCAAAAAGAAGGAAATTACACCATCCGATTCGAACCGAAAGCGATTTTGCAGACCGATGTCCCGGTGCCATTTGAAATCGACGTAACCAATGACCTGCGTAAACCATTAATCGATGCAAAAGTAACACTGCAAATTGAGACCACGGATCAGAGGCTATTGAAAGTATTCCAAGCACCAGCCGTTAGTCCCGGTGTCTACATGGCAAAACCGGTTTTCCCGGAATCCGGCGAGTGGAGCGTCTACGTGGAAGTACGCCGGAACGATCAGCTAAGTGCTCGGACCCTGAAGTTCACAGTTTCGAAGTAAAACATATGGCTAGTTGTACCCATCTCGATCAGATTCACGATGTAAAGCCGCATACTCACGGCTGCGAAGAGTGTTTGAAAACGGGCCAACACTGGGTTCATTTGAGGATGTGCCTGTTTTGCGGCCACGTTGGCTGCTGCGATTCTTCGCCGGGAAAACATGCCACAAAGCATTTTCATCGCGCAAAGCACGCTATTGCCAGGTCTATTGAGCCCGGCGAAGATTGGGCTTGGTGCTATATCGACGAAGCTGTGCTGCAACTCCCGGCCTGACACGCTCGACTTGCATGACATAGAATATCTATGTCATGCCCCCGACTACGGTTCGCGATGAGATTCCACCTGGAACTCTCGACCTCCTCATTCTGAGAACCCTCGATCGTGAAAGCGACCTTCATGGTTTTGCTATAGCCGAATCGATTGAACTCTTGTCTCGCGAAGTTTTGCGCGTGGAAGAAGGATCGCTCTATCCAGCGCTGCAACGAATGCTGGTAAAAGGCTGGATTACTGGCGAATGGGGAAAGACGCCTGAGAACCGCCGCGCCCGCTATTACCGCCTGACTGGCGATGGCCGCAAACATCTGCTTAGCGAAATGAAGCGCTATGAACGGGTGAGCGACGCTATCGGTCGAATTCTACAACCTGCTTGAGGTTCACGATGCGCCAACTACTGCGTCGACTGGCTTTGCTCGGCAGAGGGCGCTTTGAAAGCGACGGCCTGGAGGCGGAGATGCGCTTTCACCGGGAGATGCGCGCCGCCAAATTGCAGCATCAGGGATTAGGCCGACAGGAGGCCGAAACGGCGGCCAACCGCAAGTTTGGAAACGTTACGTTGCTAAAGGAGAAATCGAAAGATATGTGGGGCTGGAACTGGTTGAACGATCTGGCGAAAGACCTGAGGTACACCGCGCGCATGATGCGGTCGAACCTGCTCTTCACATTGATCGTGATTGTCACTCTCGCGTTGGGCATTGGCGCGAATACTGCCATCTTTAGCGTTGTGAATGCTGTTTTATATCGAAATCTGCCGGTCCATGATCCGAAGCAGATCGAGTATCTTCGGGTGGAAGGAGATCAGCCTGATGGGGCCAGTAATACCGGAAATGGGGAGTCGTCTTTCAGCGAAGACGTCTTTGAAAAGCTTCGCGACCGGCATCAGGCCGTCGCCGAGTTGATGGCGTACGTTCCCATCGGCTTTAACAAAGTCGCGCTGCGTTACGGAAAGCTGCCCGAGGAGGCGGCTATCGACATGGTCAGCGGGAACTTCTTCTCCGGACTCGGCGTGTCGACGGTCTGCGGGAGACCGCTCAGCATGCGTGATGAGAAGGAACACGCGGCAGTGGTGGTTCTTAGTTATGGCTATTGGAAGAGACGGTTTGCTGGAAGTTGTTCCGCCGTTGGAGAAATTGTCTATGTCAAATCGTTACCCTTTACAGTCGTAGGTGTCGCGGCACAACGGTTTTATGGAGTGGAAAGCAAGCCCACGGATGCTTGGATACCGCTGCAAAGGCGACCGGAGTTGAACGCGTGGGGTTCGCAGGGCGCGAACTACTATGCCGACAAAACGTGGTGGTGCTTGCCGCTGATGGCGCGACTTGCGCCAGGCGTGACGCAAGAGCAGGCCGAAGCGATGTTAGCCGCACCATTCCAACAGGCTGCCTATGAGCCGTTTGGAGGCAAACCTCATAAGGGAGAAAAGCCCCGGAAGCTTCTCTTCGTTCCGGCACGCGGAATGGCTGAAGCACGCGATGCCTATGAGAAACCTCTTTGGGTGCTGTTTTCTATGGTAGGAGCGGTTCTGGTCATTTGTTGTGGAAATGTGGCCCTGCTGCTGGTTGCGCGGAACACCACCCGTGAGAAAGAATTCAGCATAAGGCTCGCCATTGGCGGGAGCCGGAGCCGTCTCTTCCGGCAATTGCTGGCGGAAAGTTTGGCGCTGGTATCGTGCGGCACCATCCTGGGCTGGCTGCTGGCCATCGCCGGGACACGCGCTTTGGCGGTGTCGACCGGCACGGAAATCAGCTTGAGCCCGGATAAGACAGTGTTGCTGTTTACTGTCGGTATTGCCTCTCTTGCCGGATTGATCTTCGGCATTGCTCCCTTATTCAGCGCAGTCAACGCGCCGCTTGAGCAATCGCTACGCGGTTCCTCGGGAAGATCTTCGCCGGACAGGGCGAAGGTACGCGGCGGTAAATTTGTGGTGGCGCTGCAAATAGCGCTTTGCCTTACTCTGGCGGTGGGAGCGGCTTGCTTGTCCAAACCCTCCGCAACCTGGAGAACCAAAGTCTCGGCTTTCGCACGCAGGGATTGCTGGTTTTCGGTATCGAGCCGCAATTGAAAACCCATTCCGACCCTGAAGCCATCCAGTTTTATCAAACGCTCCTGGGAAAACTTCGCTCCGTAGGGGGAGTTGAAGCGGTAACTTTGATGCAGAATCGGATTGGTTCCGGCTGGAGCAACAATACGAGCGCGTTCCTGGACGGCAAAAATCCTTCACAATTCTCTCCCGGCGTCAGTTCTCATGGAATGCGCTGGAACGCCGTCGGTCCAAATTACTTCAGCACGCTGGGTATTCCCATCAGGTCTGGACGAGACTTCAACGATTCGGATTCTTACGCCGCGCCGAAGGTGGCCGTTGTCAATCAGACGTTTGCGGACAAATTCCTCACTGGGAGGAATGCGCTAGGCCATCAAGTGAGTTTCACGGGCGGAGTTTCATACACGATTGTAGGAATTGCCGCGGACAGTAAGTACACTGGCGTGAAAGAACAGGACACTCCGATGGCTTATTTCCCATACACCCAGGTACCCGATGTAGGAAGCCTGCACGTCGAATTGCGGACCATGGGCGATCCAGTGACATTCCTCTCTCCTGTGCGCAAGGTGGTCGCGCAGCTTGCGCCCGATGCGGCGCTATTGCAACCCATGTCGCAGAAAGCGCAGTTTGAGGACAGCATTTCCGAAGACCGGCTGGTGGCCCGGCTTGCCATCTTGTTCGGAATCCTGGCAGCCGTGCTGGTCGCGACGGGGCTGTATGGCACGTTGGCCTTTAGTGTCGCCCGGCGGACACCGGAGCTTGGCATCCGCTTCGCCATCGGGGCGCAACGCGAGGAGGTTATTTGGATGATCTTGCGCGAAAGCTTGACGATTTGCGCGGTAGGTATTTTTGTTGGGTTACCGCTGGCTTGGTTCGCGGTGCGCTTGATGGACTCGCTGCTGTACGGACTGGCTCCGCACGATCCGCTTACCATCTGCCTGGCGATATTAGGAATCGTCGCGGTGAGCACGGCGGCCAGTCTTGTTCCTGCTCTGCGGGCGGCTTCAGTCGATCCCATTAATGCGCTGCGTTACGAATAGAAAACGGGCGAGACCGAAGCCCCGCCCGTTTTAGTCCTTACTCGCGCCCGGTTCCGATTAGAACATGTAAAGCGGCGTAACCGGCATGGGAGCTGCCGCTTCGACATCGCCGACGGCTACTGGTTGCCCCTCCAGTTCGCCGATCTGCTTGCAGTAAATGCCGTTTTCACCCAGGTAAATCATCAACTCCGCCGGGCGGGGCAGCGATCCTTGAATGAGGGCTTCCGAAAGCGGATCTTCAATATACTTCTGAAGTGCTCGCCGCAACGGCCTTGCGCCGTAGCTGCGATCGCCGCAAGTCTTATCGAGAATATACTTAGCGGCGTCCGGTTCAAGGCGAATCTTGATCTGTTTAGCAGCCAGATTGACGTTCACCTGATCGACCAGGAGATCCATGATCTTCAGCAAGTCCTCATCCACCAGCGACGTGAACAGAATTACTTCATCCAGACGATTAAGGAACTCAGGATTGAAGGCGCGTTTCACCTCGCCCATCACCTGGTCTTCAATTTTCTGCGGAATGCCGGTCTCGGCCATACCCGAGAAGCCGATCTGTCCGCGTTTATCAAGGAAGCGCGCGCCCAGATTCGACGTCATGATAATGATCGTGTTCTTGAAATCGACCGTGTTGCCAAGTCCATCGGTCAATTGGCCATCCTCAAACACCTGCAACAAGATGTTGTAAATGTCCGGATGCGCTTTTTCGATTTCATCGAGCAGAATAATCGAGTACGGAGCGCGCTTTACACGTTCGGTAAGCTGCCCGCCCTCTTCGTATCCTACGTAGCCGGGAGGCGAACCAATCAGCTTCGAGATCGAATGCTTCTCCATGAACTCGGACATGTCGAAGCGAATCAGCGATTTCTCGCTGCCGAAAAGGAACTCTGCCAAAGCTCGCGCCACTTCCGTTTTTCCAACCCCGGTCGGTCCTAAGAATAGGAATGAGCCCGAAGGACGCTTGGGCGATTTCAGCCGGCACGTGAACGCCGGATGGCCCGCGAGAGCGCGCCGATCGCCTTTTCCTGGCTAATAATGCGCTTGTGAAGTTCTTCCTCAATTCGAAGAAGCTTGCTGATTTCTTCTTCTTTGATAGAAGTCATCGGCACGCCAGTCCAGCGCGCCACCACATCCTCAATATCGTCCTTGGTAACTACGCCGGTTGAGGTATCGTCCAGGTTGTATTTCTCGCGAAGCTGCCGGAGATTCTCGCGCTCTTTTCGTTCCTCATCGGAATAGAATCGCGCCTTTTCGAACTCGTGATTCGCAATGGCGTTTTCCATCCGGTGGACGATGAACTTGATGCGCTTCTGAATATCCGCCACTTCACTGGGAAGCGTTGTTTGCCGCAGCTTTACCCGAGCACCCGCCTCGTCAATCAGATCGATAGCTTTGTCGGGCAGGAAACGATCGGGAATGAAACGCGTGGACGCATACACTGCCGATTCGATAGCTTCGTCGGTATAAGCCACCGCATGGAACTTCTCATACCGCTCCTTAATCCCGAACAGGATGCGAATGGCATCAGTCTCGTTGGGCGGCGGCACTTTAACAGCTTGAAAACGGCGTTCCAGCGAACGGTCTTTCTCAATCGATTTGCGGTATTCCGCTGGGGTGGTTGCCCCGATGCACTGAATTTCACCGCGCGATAGAGCGGGTTTCAATATGTTGGCTGCGTCGAGAGAGCCTTCGGCCGATCCGGCGCCGACCAGTGTGTGCAACTCGTCGATAAAGATGATGGCGTTCTGGTTCTCCATCAACTCTTTCATGATGGTTTTCAAGCGCTCTTCGAACTGGCCGCGATACTTCGTTCCGGCAACGATCAACGATAGATCAAGGGCCAGAATGCGCTTGTCTGAAAGGAATGATGGTACATCGCCATCGGCAATCCGCTGCGCCAAACCTTCAACAATCGCCGTCTTGCCAACGCCCGGCTCGCCAATCAGTACTGGATTGTTCTTCGTACGGCGGCAGAGAATTTGAACGACGCGATCAACCTCGCCATCGCGCCCGATGAGCGGATCGAGCATGCCGTCTACCGCGGCCTGGGTCAAATCGCGGCTGAATTCGGCCAGCAGTGAACTTTCCTTCGGCCGGCTGGTGGATGTCTTTTCGGAAGCAGAACGCGAGATCTCTTCCCGCACGGCCGACAACCGCAGGCCGCGCTCGTGCAAAATTTCAGCGGCGAAACTCTTCTCTTCGCGGAGAAGTCCGAGCAGAAGATGCTCCGTTCCAATGTGCTTATGGCTGAGGCGCTCAGCTTCTTCAGCGCCATAGGCCAAAACGCGCTTACATTCATGGCTTAAAGGCAGATCGACTGAAGTCGACACCTTTTCGCGGACCGTCGTGTGCGCTTCAATCTGCTTGCGGATCGATTCAATGGCTGCGTGCGACCGCAGGAAACGATTCGCCAGCGCTTTATCCTCACGAAGGAGGCCTAACAATAAATGTTCGGTCTCTATGTAAGGGCTGCCGAACTGGCTCGCCTCATATCTTGCGAAAAAGATTACGCGGCGGGCTTTCTCGGTATATCGTTCAAACATAAGTGCCACCGTCTAGACGGGTTGCGTCCTGTACAACTCTGGCCGCCTGCAACTCCAACCGTGTTACCTCATGCAGGCAGCCTTTCTTTAACTCTAAAACTCGATCGCAGCGTGCCGCGAACGAAAGATTGTGGGTAACGAAAATCGACGTCAAATTGTGCGCTCTATGCAGATCGCTCAACAGGTTACTCACCATATCGGCAGTCTTGTAATCCAGACTGCCGGTCGGTTCATCGGCCAGCAGAAAGCCTGGCCCCCCGGCCAAAGCCCGCGCCAGCGCTACCCGCTGCTGCTCGCCGCCTGATAGTTCCCCTGCGCGATGCGCTGCCCTGGCTTTTAAGCCAACCTCGCGGAGGCGGTCCATGGCCGTCATGCTGGCGACATCCGGCTGCCGTCCCCGTACCAGCAGAGGCATCATCACGTTTTCAAGAGCGGTGAAATCCTGCAGCAGCGACGGATTTTGCCATACGAACCCAACCTGTTTGTTTCGAAACTCGGCCAGAGACTGTTCATCCAGTGAAACTATGTCCTTGCCGTCGAATAAAATTCTGCCGGATGTCGGGCGATCAAGGCCGCCAAGCAGGTGCAGCAGCGTAGACTTACCGGCTCCCGATTCTCCGATGATCGCTAACCTCTCGTTCTGAGACACTTGGAGCGAAAGGTTGTTGAATACTATGATCTCCGCGCTCCCGGAACGGTAGATCTTTGTGAGAGATTCTGCCTGGAGCGCCGCACTTTCAGTGTCCAATCTCCCGCCTTTGTTTACTAAAATTAGAACAGGTATTACCAGGATAACCCGTTATGCCGCTCTTAAGGCTATCTGTACGCATTTTGCGTTCGCGGGTTAAGATAATCGCGCTCCATCCTATTGTTTAGACGTGCCGATAGATCTGTACGATTCTCCATGGCCGGCGAAAGCTGTGCAGAGCGGAGCCTTCACAGGGCTTATCGGCACAAATATCGTGGCGAAACACTAGGGGCGGCGAAGAAAGTCGCTTATTTACTTAACTACGAAGTTCACTAGCCGATCCGGCACAACCACCACTTTCACAACTTGCTTGCCGTCCAGGAACGGTTTGACCTTTTCATTAGCCCTCGCAAGCGCCTCAAGTTGGTCCCTGCCGGTTCCGAAAGCCGCGTGAAGATGTCCACGCAGCTTGCCATTCACTTGAAGGGGAACCTCGGCCAGATCGTCTTTGCCCAAATCCGGATCGAAGGGCGGCCACTTCTCGCGAAAAACAGGACCGTTGTGGCCCAGATCTGTCCAGAGTTCCTGCGCCGTGTAAGGCGCGAAGGGCGCCAGCAATAGCGTCATCGTCTCGCAGACATTATGCATTGCTCTGCCAGACATGTCCGCTTCCAGAGAATAGAACTCGTTTAACAATTCCATCAGCGCGGCAATGGACGTATTGAAATGCCAGCGGCTGTCGAAATCGTGCGTGATCTTCCGGATGGTCTGGTGCAGCTTGCGCAGAGCTTTACGGTCGACGTCGTTCGGTTCGCCCGAGCCTTGGCGTTCGGCATTGCGTGTAATAAAACGGTATGCCCGCCCTAGAAACCGATTGACGCCGGACACGCCGTCTTCCTGCCAATCGAGATCGCGATCCGGCGGAGCCGCGAAGAGTGAGTACATGCGCGCCGAGTCTGCCCCGAATTTCGCTATCATCTCGTCCGGCGAGACCACATTGCCACGACTCTTCGACATCTTGGCGCCGCCTTTAATCACCATTCCTTGCGTGAAAAGCCGCTTCACGGGCTCGTCATTCTTGATTACGCTGGTATCCCGCATCATCTTCGTCCAAAAACGCGAGTAGATGAGGTGCAAGATGGCGTGTTCGACGCCCCCAATGTACTGGTCAATGGGAAACCACTGCTCAATCGATTCAGAACTGAACGGCGCGCCGTTGTTTCGCGCATCGCAGTAGCGATAGAAATACCACGAGGAATCCACAAACGTGTCCATCGTGTCGCTCTCCCGCTTAGCGCTGCCGCCGCATTTGGGACAAGTGGTGTTGATGAAGGAAGGCACGTCCGCAAGAGGTGACCGGCCCTTCCCGGTGATCTTCACGTCCAATGGCAGAATCACGGGCAGGTCTTTCTCCGGCACCGGCACAATGCCGCAATTGGCGCAATACACCATCGGAATCGGCGTGCCCCAATAGCGTTGACGTGAAATGCCCCAGTCCTTGAGTCGATACGTTATCGATTCGTTGCCGAAGCCTTTTGCCTGCGCGAAAGCGGCCATCTTCTTTCGGGCATCGCCGCTGGCCAGGCCGCTCCATTCGCCTGAGCTTTCCACCACGCCATAATCCAGGAACGGCTCCTTCATTGTTGCGCCATCGCCAAGCGCACCATCTGCCGGTCGAATCACCGGCTTCACTGGAATACCGTAAGTCCGGCAAAACTCAAAATCGCGCTCATCATGGGCGGGAACGGCCATAATCGGCGCCCGTTCCGTAACCCATCAGCACAAAGTTGCCGATCCAAATGGGAATACGTGAGCCATCAAACGGCTGTATTGCGTACTTCCCCGTAAACTGGCCGATCTTCTGAGCGCTGCTCTCATCCTGCCGCGCGGTGAAATCGATCATCTCCTTCACCTTCAGCCGCTCGCCCTCATCGGTCACTAACTTCTCCACCAGCGGGTGCTCGGGCGCAACAATCAGACAGGTTGCACCGTAAATCGTGTCGACACGCGTCGTGAAAATGCGAATCTTCTCGCCTGACCCTTCGAGTGTGAAGTCGATTTCCGCCCCTTCCGATTTGCCTATCCAGTTGCGCTGCATCGCCAGCACGCGCTCAGGCCAGCCGCCTTCCAATTGCTGCATGTCGAGCAGTTCCGGCGCATAGGCGGTAGTCTTCAGAAACCACTGCTGCATGGCGCGCTGTTCCACAGGCGTTGTTTCATGGCGCCAGCAGCAGCCGTCCACCACCTGCTCATTCGCCAGCACGGTGGCGCATTCCGGGCACCAGTTCAGCCGTGCTTCTTTGCGGTAAGTCAACCCGCGCTCAAACATCTTCAGAAAGAACCACTGATTCCAGCGATAAAATTCGGGCTCGCAAGTGGCCACCTCGCGGTTCCAATCGAACGCGAAACCGAGGCGCTGAAACTGCGCTTTCATATGGGCGATGTTGCTGCGCGTCCATTCGCGCGGATGCAGGCCCTCTTTCAAGGCGGCGTTCTCGGCGGGCAAACCAAAAGCATCCCAACCCATGGGGTGCAGAACATTGTAGCCGCGCATCCACATATAGCGCGCGAGTGCGTCGCCGATGGCGTAGTTGCGCACGTGTCCCATGTGTAGCTTGCCGCTTGGATAGGGCAGCATCTTGAGCACGTAGTACTTGGGCTTTTCCGGCGCGTCGGCTACGTAGAGAGTCGCGTCGTTTTTCCAGCGCTCATGCCACTTCGGCTCGATTTCTTTGGGATCGAACGCTTTTTCGGGGATACTAGCTCCTTCAATGCTTCAACGTTGCGAAGATCGTCGCCCGGCTCATCGACGGGCGTCTCCAGAATGAACGCTTTCTCGCGCAGTGCTGGGTGGTTCAGAATGCGGCGAAAGCCTTCTAACCCAATATAACCAGCGCCGATGTTGGCATGCCGGTCCAGGTGCGAATTGAACGGCATTTTTGCGTCATTGGTGTGGATTACGGGAATGTTCTCAAGCCTCAGCGTCCCCTCAGCCGTAGCTATGAGCAGATTGAAGCCTGCTTCGGTGGACAAATCGAAGCCGCTTACATGACAGTGACAGGTATCGAGGCAGTAGCCGACCGGGATGTCCAGGTAGAGACCCACCAACTGTCGAATGGTAGAAAGTTCTTCCAGCTTGCCGCCCAACTGCGAGCCCGCGCCCGCGGTATTCTCCAGCAGTAACGTCAGTTTCCGCTTCGTCTTGAGCTCCGCATTCACACCATGCCAGGCCAACGCGATGCCTTCCGCCACGTTCAACATGCCTTGTGCGACGGACAAGCCTTTGTAATTACCTGGATGGGCTACGAGGTATTCCGCGCCAATCAGGAGCGCACGTTCCATTTCCCCGGTAAACGCAGCGATGGAGTTTCCGCGAACCTCTGAAGGCGGGGCAGCCAGATTGATCAGATAGCTGTCGTGAATCACCAGCGGCGTCAGGTCAAGCCGTTCGCGCTCCTGGTAAAGGCGTTTGATCTGCTCTTTGTCCGGCGGCTTGGCCCGCCACATGCGCGGACTGGCGGAGAAGATTTGAAGAGTATTCGCGCCGACTTCACCAGCTTTGAGAGCCGCCCGTTCAAGGGAGCCGGCCGTGGAGCAATGGATGCCGATGCGCACGTTCCAGGATATCCACCAGCGTAAAGAACCAGTCGTTCCTACTACGCTGTCGGGTTCCAGTGCAGGCGAATCTTTTGCCTGATCAATCCTGCCATGCCCTCCAGGTCGGGAAAGAGCGACTGCTCGTTAATGTTCATCTGAAAGAGCTTATTCTCTAGTTCCGGCAACAAATTTACGGGGATGTCGAGCTTTTCACACGAGTTCTTCACTCCCTGCATCATCTTCTCCATCGATTCGATAAACGTGAGGCCCTCAGCACAGTTGAGCAGAAATATGCCTTGCTGGCTTGATAGGCGTGGATTCAATGTAGGGGGTACAGCCGCGCAGACGCAACCCTGCCGATTCTGTTCTTCTCGTTGAGTGTTCTTAGCTGAAAGGGATTCAACAATCAGCTTTTGCACCTCCTCCGTCTCGTCGGCCATCAGGTCTCGATCAGACTCGGAGTAGGCGGGATCGAAAAGGTTCACTCTGCGAGCTGTCGCCGTTCCTTGACGTTTCCGTTCTTCGTTGCGCGCCTTATGCGCTACGCTCTTGAATCGAGCCATTAAGGCTTCAGTGTTGACGGCCCAGAGACGAACGTGGGTTCTGTCAATCGATGGTCGCGTGAGGCATCCCGGCTGGCTTTCGTTGCTCGCAGGGCCGAGTCCTCCGCGGACAGCGAAATAAAGACCGACGAAAAGAGAATAGGTGAAATCAAGTAGCCTACTAGGGACTCCGTAGTGTTGCATTACAGCCCGCCAGCCAAGCTCATCTTCCGGAACTATCGGCGCACTGAGGTGCATCCGTGCTCTAGACCTGAATTCTTGGGAAACGAGCAATTCGAGGGCAGGCCAGCCGATGCTCTTGGAAGAGGCTTCGCGTTCAATTGTTGGTGCCAATTTATAACTGGAATCTCTTAAGCCCCTAAAAGCCCACGCGGTCTTCGCAATCGAGGTGCCTCCCTCATCGACATTGACCGTTACTTCAGGTGCTGGAAATTGGTTAAGCCATTTTGCTATGTCATCCCAATTTGACACTTGCGCTTCGCAGGGGTTCTCTGTCTCAAACATGTTCGGAACTCATCTTTGTGCT
Source organism: Bryobacterales bacterium (assembly GCA_963718465.1). Taxonomy (GTDB): domain Bacteria; phylum Acidobacteriota; class Terriglobia; order Bryobacterales; family Bryobacteraceae; genus Bog-105. Next base: position 34,780 of record CAVQZK010000034.1, read on the forward strand.
CCCCCGAAGCGATACGTATCGCTTAGCTAGCGAGCGAGTTCAAGGTGAGACGGTTCTCTTGAGACCAGCCCATCAGCCGCTCGAAATCTTCTAGCGCTGCCTCGGTGATGATGACTTTAAAAGCCACTGGCCCATGTGCTCGCGCGCCTCTTCGAGAGTCACCACCAGTCCGGCATCGGCGTCCTCAATCCCTCCTCGGATCGCGGCGGCAGTTTCGTCATTCCACTTCAACGTCTTCCTCCGTCGATATAAACGGGTCGATTCGTTCCGACTTCATAGATATCCTATCTGCGCCACGCATTTGGACGGAAACTCACCGACCTTCGGAGTGGTCCGCGGCTGATGTAAACCCCCAATTGTTAAACTAACCCTCGGATGCTATTAGCGCGGGAATTTGTTGGCTACTTATCACGGCAACTTGTAAATCGCCTTAGCCCCAACAGTTTGGAAACTTCAGATCCAACCGTAGCCGCCGCCGCCATTGCGCAGATCATTGAGGAAGACTTGTCGGTCGAAGATAAGCTCAACGACGAGGTTCGCGACCTTCTCGATCAATATAGCGACTATATGCGGCGCGAGAATGTTTCCTATCAGGAAATGTTCCGGAAGATCAAGAATCAGTTGTTGGCCCAGCGCAAGATTCTGCGCGCGGCGGGCCGCGATACGGGCGATGCCATGAAGCTTTCGCGCGACAAAGTGAACGACTTATCGCACAAGATCGTCACGGCAGTCCGCAAATCGCGTGATTTTCGCGTACGCAAAGATCCCAATGAGCTGCGCCTTGCACTTGTCCGAGAAATGACGGATCTCCTTCAAATGGAAGATAGGATCGACAAAGCGGCTCGCCAGAAGATCCGAACTCAAAAACGCGAAATTACCGAGGGTGGCGAGGAGTACGATCTGCTGCACAAACGTTATTACGCCGAAGAACTGAAAAAACTGGGCATAAACCTCAGCGCATGACGTCCGCGCGCCTGAGTGGCTTGTGGGCATCCCGCAAATCCTGCTGCATCGTAGACAACGAATTCCCGGTTGCCAAAAACCGCTTTGACCCCGGCCAGCCGATCGGAATTCTTAAGAACGTAGTAGTCCACAGGAAGCGCCAGATTCTGCTCCATGGTTTCTGCGGAGAAGCCGTTCTCCATAGTCGCCTGCCAGCGGTTCCACCACTCAATGCCGCCCGCTTCGCTGTAAGCCGCTACTGCGCCGCTCTTCCAATCGGCCCAGATCGGCCGTAACGACTCGGCCCGGAATACGCCCGGGTACAAACTTTTTCCGGCATCTGGAAAGAGAAACATCGAACTCCCCCAGGTATGTTCCTCGGCCCACGCTGCTAATTCGTTCACCGGCTTATCGGCGTCTGTAACTCGCGTCTCGAAAGCTGTCAGGCCAAATATCGCGGCCACGGGCAGCGCGAGCAAAGCCAAACGCCACTTTGTCGCCCCTAATCGAACGTAGAGCCCAGGTAAGCACCGAGGCCAATACGCCGCAAAACAAAAGTTCTCGCGTCATTCGATTGTTTGCGAATCTCAGGAAGTCAAACAGTCCCGCGCTGGCTGGCGCACTGGCTGGAATGATAAGCACTAGCGCAAACCAGCCGAACGCTTCCCAATGAGCGCGTTGCAATATCGCCTTCATCCCGGCGAGCCCGAACAGCAGCGACGATAGAGCGACGGTGAACATCAGCGTTCGGGAAGGTTGGATTCGCGCTAGTAGGCCCAGATGCATTTTGTCCAGCAGTACATAGCTGACGCAGACCGAGACGAGAGGACAAAAGCCGAGGCCCAGCGTGATCCAGCGCATTTGCCTGTTCAGAACCGTCCAGACGCGCGAAGCCGCCCAGATGCTCAAAACAAAGATCGCCAAATAATGCCAGATATCGCGGCCTGCCCACTCAGAAACCCAAACATAAGGAGTGCGGAACTCTTGAATTTCCGCCAGCTTCGCGGAGATGCGTGTGAATAGTGGCTGTGCGCCACCCGTCCCTGGCTGCAATTGAGCTATGTTGGCGAGTAAAAGCCCGAACACCAGCAGCATGGGCAGCATGGGCCGCAGCATTCGTCGAAACTGGCCATCGGACGCGAATGCGATTAGTACGATTACCCAAAAGGGCGCGGCAATCAACGGGTCGTAGAGCAGCGCTATTCCTCCGGTCAAGGCGCTTAGCAAGGTCTTCCCGCGCGCGAGCCATCCCATCGCCAGCAGCGCTGCTCCAAACGCGAAAGCACTGGGAACCGGCTCGGGGTCGATCAGGCAAACCGCTATACCCGGTAATCTGCTCCCCAGATTGACCAAAGCCGCTAAGAGAAAAGCGAACAAAGGGCCCAAGCCCGTGGATCGCGCTAACAGGAAGATGCCGAACATGGCCGCGATCCGGAAAACAATCTGCTGCGCCACTAGCGCTTTTTCGAATGGCAGTCTGCCCGCGTTATGCAGGAACAGCGTTACTTCGTCATACACCGTGTAAGTAAGCTGCGGGTTCGTAGCGACCAGGTCGCGCGAGAGATAACCAGGCGCGTCCAGCCGCTCCAGCATGGGCACATACAGTTGGGTGCGGGACTCCAGATATGTGTGCCCGGGGAAGAACCGGAACTCCAGTCCAGTCATCGCAAGCATGCCGGCCCACAGCAACAAAGAACGAACCATTTACTGGGCCGGCGTTTTGTCTAATTGCTGTTTGGCCCATGCTCGCTCTGGATCGAGTTGCAGCGCCTTCTCGAACGATTTTCGGGCTTCTGCATTACGGTTCGCTTTTCTTAACGTGACGCCCTTCCAGAGGTAGGCATCCGTCAGTTTCGGATCGATTGCCGCAGCCGTATCGAAATCTTTTATGGCGGCGCTCAGGCCTCCGCCCATCGACTCCGGCAGATAATAATTCCCCACTCCGCGGCTGACATATGCTAGCGCCAGCTTAGGATCGAGCTGAATCGCCTTGGCTATCTCGTCGCGCGCGCATTGTCCATATTTCAGCGCCCCAAAGAGAGGATTCGCTGGGATCACCTGTCCGCAAAGTTCTCCTAACAGCCGGTGATATTCAGCGCTATTGCCGTTCGCCGCCACGGCCCTCTGCGCCGCTTCCATCCCGGCTTCCGCGTACGCTTCCGACTTCCTCTTATCACGTTGCTCCATAGTAACCTCGGCTGCGTAGGATTGGGTGAGTGCCAGCTTATATTGCGCATCCGCTGACTGTGCGTTTGCCTTAGCTGCTTGCTGATTCTGCGAGATAAGCTGATCCAACGCCGCTAAATCTTGCCGGTCGCGTGCGCGTAACGCTTCGTTGCCGCTGGTGCCGGCCAACATAACTGAGGTAAGGAATAAGAAAGAGACTCTAATCGGATTAGGCATTACTGCTTCCATTTTAGGAAGGACGTGTCAAAGTCTCGCGAGTTTCTTTTGAACCGTCAGGAAGTAGATGGCCATCAGCACAACCAGAACCCCATTCCCGGCCATGATCGTCGGAGCAGAAGTTTGCTTGATCAAAACTCCGCAAATAAGGCTGCCCATCGGCATTCCCCCGCGAAACGCCACGTTGTAGACGCTCATTACGCGCCCCCGCATGTGGTCGGAGACACTGCTCTGGACCAAGGAAGTGTTTAGCGCAAACGCGATCATCAGCAAAGAACCCGCCCCGAAGATCAGAACGGCGCTTAACGCTAAGTAGCGTGACAAACCAAAGGCGGTAATCAAGATGCCCAATCCCAACAGAACGGTTAACGACTTCTTAGCCCGGCCATGCATGGTCTGACTGCCCGCCACTAAAAGCGCTCCCAGCACGGAACCGGCGCCCGAAAGACACAAGAACAGGGTGAACGTATTCGGTCCGCCGTGGAAAACGTCGCGCGCCATGACGGGCAGAAAAGTGATCAACGGAAACGAGAGCAGCGTCATAAGAAAAGCCAAAACCACCAGGCTTGACATGCCCTCGCATGCCCTCAAGAAATCGATTCCCTCGCGCATGCTTTTGGCCACCGAGTCTCGCGTGGTGGCCGGCAGCGGTTTCTTATGAACCATCAGTAGCGAAGCAATGACCGCCAGATAAGAAATGCCATTCAACCCAAAGCACCAGAAAGCCCCCAATTTCACAAGCGCCAAGCCGCCTAATGCCGGTCCAACCACGCGCGCCAGGTTGAACTGAATGGAATTGAGCGCGATCGCGTTCTGCAAGTCTTCTTTGCCGACAAGAGTGGGTATCAGTGCGGAGTATGCCGGTCCTCCAAACGATTGCGCCAAGCCTACGCGTGAACGATAGGCACCATATATGCCAGACATGCACCACCTTGAACCAGACCAGTCCCGCCAGCAGAAACGCACAGCTCAGTTGCACCACTTGCGAAAGCAATAAAATGCCGCTTCTACTTTTCCGGTCGGCAAATACTCCACCGAAAAGCGAGAACAAGAAGATAGGAATTTGTCCGAAGAAAGCATCCAGACCGAGGTACACCGATGAGTTCGAAAGCTTGTAAACAAGCCAGCTTTGAGCCAGAATTTGCATCCAGGTTCCGATGCTGGAAGTACACGCACCCAGCCACATCACGCGGAAATCGGGATAGGCGAATGCTTTGAAGATCCTATTTAGCAAGCAATGCTCTTTGTAGCACGTTGCTTGTCTACCTAAGTCGCACGCGCGTTTGGCAGTGGCGTTGCTCGCTGTATCAGGTGAATCAGATTTCCATCTGGATCGGTGAAGAAAACCAGCCGGTTGCCTTGGTTCTCATAGGGATCGCCCGCAAACGTCACGCCTTGTTGTTGCAACTGCTCATATGCGGCGTCGAAATCGCTGACGGCAATGGCAATGTGCCGCATGCCGGGAGTTCGCATCGTGCTCTCATGCTTCTCGCCTTCGGCGGGAATAATCTCAACGAGCGCCCCGTTCTTCGCTTCCACAAAGTAGTTTCCGGCGTATTCGAATGTGATTTCAAACTCCAGATTGGCGACGTACCATTCGGCAAGGCGCTTGGGATTCGGCGAGGCAATCGCAAAGTGTTCAATGCCGGTAAACATCGACTGCGATTTTATCAATGTTACAGGGCGCTACTGAGCCATGGTTCCAGAGCCGGATCGAGAAAGTCCTTAATTTTCAAAGCAATTCCTTCAAACTCGGTCGGCGTTGTTTCCACTCCCACCACCCGCATTCCAGCCGCCCGGCCCGCGGTTACACCCGTTGGCGAATCTTCGAAAACAATGCAATTCTTCGGCTCTGCCTTAAGCCTCCGCGCCGCCTCCAGATAAATATCGGGAAACGGCTTCGGCCTCGTCACTTGCATGCCATCCACCGTAATCGGAAAGAACTTCTTCAGCCCGAAACGCTCCAGCACAAACTCGATATTCTGCGGCTCGGCATTCGATCCCACCGCTTTCGGTATGTCCTCGTGCCGCTCCAAGAATTCAATCAAACCCGGAATACTGTGCTTGCTCAAGTCTTCGCGCAGCAGCATCTCGCGAAACAGCCGTTCCTTTTCCGCGCCGTGACGGAAGATCTCGTCATCCGCTAAATCCGACCCGATCACGTCCCTCACCAGTTCGGAATTCCGTTTGCCATGCATCCGCTGTTCTAAGTTCTCGATATTGATTCCCAAGTCGGCCAAATACCGTTCCCACGCCAGCGTATGCAGCGGCATGGAGTGAACCAGCACTCCGTCCAATATCGAAAGTTTTGCCGTAGAACGTCTCTTTCCGCCGAAGGATAACACGCACTGGATATTGCGCTAAAACGCTATAATCAGGTCACCATAGCTCTCGTCGAAATGAAATTTCTTCATACCTCCTCCAGCGTCTACTCAACCTGTCCAACATGCCTGTAAACCGAGCCAGCCCGAAGTCCCGCCGGCTTTTCCGCATCGGTGGACTGGCCATTTCGTTCATTGCCGTTCTCGGCATAGTGGCGCCCTTTATCAACGCCGCCCACTTCAGTCAGGGCATTCAGGCCGCCCTGGAAGAATCTCTCGGCCGCAAAGTTGATTTTGAAAAAGCATATTACCGGCTTTTCCCGCTCCCCGGGTTTTCGCTGGAAAAAGTCACCATCCACGAGGACCCGCGCTATGGCCTCGAACCGTTTGCCTACGCCGCTAGCCTCGAGGCGCGGCTCCGCATTGATAAATTGCTGTTCGGCCAAATCCGGTTCACGAGCCTGCGTCTTGTGGAACCCTCGCTGAACCTGGTGAAGCGCGACGACGGTACCTGGAACGTTGTGGAACTGATTGGCCGTTTGAGCGCACCCCGCCGCCTGCCACTGAATCTTTTCCCCACGATTGAAGTCTCCGATGGCCGCATCGATTTTAAATTCGGTATCCGTAAGACTACCTTCTACATCAGGGAATCCGACATCTCCATCTATCCAAAGCGTTCGGGAACGTGGGCATTCGATTCTCCGGTTCACCCGCTCGTACCGATCGCGCCGGCAACGGCTTTGGTCACATCCGCGGCAATGTGAATTGGTACCTGAATCCGCCCAACGAAAAGGCCAACCAACTCGAAGCCGATGTAATTCTAGATCCAAGCAACCTCAGCGAACTAACCACTTTAATTGAAGGTCACGATATTGGCGTCCATGGCCGCATTGGTTCCCGCGCGCACATCGCCGGTCCCGCGTCGGACTTGGGTGTAACCGGTGAATTAGATCTTGAAGACGTTCATCGCTGGGATCTCTTGCCCTCAAGCGGCGAACAGTGGCGCGTGAACTATTCGGGAATTATCGATCTGAACTCGCACCGTCTCGCTCTGCAGACCTTGCCGCCGCATTCCGGCGAAGCTGTCCCGGTGGCTCTTCAGGTTCATGTGAACGATTTCCTGACTAGCCCGGCATGGTCCATTCTGGCCACGCTCCAAAAAGCTCCGGTTCAACCCCTGCTGCCGCTAGGCAGGCGCATGGGACTGGCCCTTCCCGCCGGACTTGAAATGAATGGATCGCTTGACGGCGTAGTGGGTTATTCCAACGCTTCCGGTCTTGCTGGGGGAATCGCGATTACCAAGGCCGTCGCCAAACTGCCTAACATTCCAACTCTCCGTTCGGCTTCCGCCAACATCCAAATTTCAAACGAGAACATCCATTTGACCCCGGCAATCTTGGATGCCGGCGCTGGCGGCACATTGCGCGTCGGAGGCGATTATTCTCTTTCCACGCAACGCCTGGCCGTCGCTGTCAACACCGAACAGGTCTCCATTGGAACGCTTATCAATACGACTCAGGCTTGGTTCGGCGCTCCTGCGGCGCTGGCCGCCTTAAACGATGGCTACGTCACCGGCCAATTTGCTTACACTAGCCAGGGCGCCACGCCGCCTATCGCTGCCAAGCCGTCCGGTTGGTCCGGCCAATTCGATTTTTTGAACGCCTCATTAACGGCTCCGGGTGTAGCCGGTTCACTGAAACACGCGCAAGGCCACGCCGTCTTTGACCCGTCTAATTTCGATTTGGCCCGGTTTTCCGCCACCTTCAATCAGCAATCTATCTCCGGCAGCTATCACTACAACTTGGCGGCTAAGCGGGCTGAACGGCTCCGGCTCGAACTCCCGGCAGCCGATCTCACGCAAATCGCCGCTGCTCTTGACGCCGCCTTTGCCGATCGCGGTCTTTTCGCGCGCCTTCCATTCACCAAGCGTTCCATACCGCCGTGGATGGCTGCCCGCAATCTCGAAGGCGATGTCGCAGTTAACCGCTTTTCCGTGAATCAAACCGATCTTGGTTCGCTGTCCGCGCACTTTATCTGGGAGGCCGCCAATCTGCAGTTCACGGCCCTTCAACTTCGCCTGCCCGATGGATCTTTGAAAGCGCGTGGAAACGTCAATCTCTCGGCTTCTTCGCCTAGCGTCCGTTTAGCCGTTACTGCTGCTGGTTTCCACTGGGGCGGGGGAGTGGTCGCCGCGGACGGGGAAGTCGAAACATCCGGCACCGGAACGGATAGCCTCCGCAATCTCCGTGCCGCCGGCTCGTTCTCCGGCGAAGACGTGAATCTTTCCGACACTGAATCTTTTCAAACACTTTCCGGCCAATTTGCTTTTTCGTTTTCGAACGATTGGCCCGACCTTCGCCTGTCGAAAATCCAGGCGGTCAAGGAAGACGACCAATGGAACGGCGAAGCGGCCAGCAGGAGTGATGGTAAGCTCGTCTTTGATCTTGAAAGCGGTGGGCGGCAAGTTCACGTTGTCAGCCCGCTGACGTCCGCAAGAAGTGATTCCGCACCTCCTCCGTTGACCAGCCAAACTGCCGCGCGCTAGTTGACGTTCACTTCTAATAACCGAATAGGACACACTCGGCTTTCGATAAGATGTCTCCTGGAATCAAAACCGATATTTCGATGCATGCCCTCGAAACAGCTTGGGAGGACATCAAACGAGAGTTCGCCGTCGCCTGTGCGCAGTCTTCGCGTACAGCGCGTTCAGAGGTCCTTTACGAGTTGAACCAGTTGCTCCGCCGTTTCCGCCAATATGAATCTGAAGGCGATTGGGTTCGTTTGGTAATGGAGGGATCTGGCGCTTTCTGCCGCCAAGCCGCGCTGTTTGTTCTTGAAGGCGATCTCCTGCGGCTGCGCGCTCACGTGAATCTCGAACTGCCGGAAGTGTTGTCCTTTCCACCTGGCTGGGCCGGAGCTTTCGAAACTGTTTGTACCTCTAAAGAGCCCGTCACGGCGTTGCGAACGCCAACTGAGGTCACCGAAGCGCTCAGCACCACTGACAGCGGTGAGCGCGCGCATCTCTTTCCCATCACCAACGATTCGCGCTTAGCCGCCGTTTTGTTTGCTTCCGATAGCGACGACACCGATGTCAATGCGCTGGAACTGATCGCCGGCATCGCCTCCAGCGTCCTGGAACGGCAGTCAAATACTCAGTTGCATTCTCAGATCGCCATCTTCCAACATTCGGCTAATTTGGCTGACGCGACTTCCGAGACGTCCGCGAACCAATTCCAGGGTGAAGGCGACACCCCGGGCGCGCTTTATCGTAGACATCCAACCGAACGCTCCATGGCCGCCGCCGCAGCCGGCAGTACCGCGACTCTCGAAGCGTTCGCGCCCCTTCCTTTGGCAAACGTAGGCACCCTGCCGGCTTGGACCGATCTTGACGAACACCAGCGCCAGCTTCACATGCGCGCCCAACGTTTTGCCCGCGTCACGGTAGCCGAGATGCAGCTCGCCAAACCCGGCGAATGCCGCGCCGGACGCGCTAAGGCCGATTTTTATCTCTTCCTCAATAAAGAAATCGACAAAGCACGCGAGATTTACCGCAAGCAATTTATGACTATATCTTCGATGGTGGATTATCTTCATCTAGAGCTCGTTCAGAACGCCGTTGAGGGCGACGAGCGGAAACTGGGAGCGGATTATCCAGGGCAATTGGTGTAAGGTTGCCGGTCTGATCCTTCGAAGGTCGTTCTTTTGCGTTTCGCTGCTGATCGCGCTTTCCGGCAGCCTCAGCCTCACCGCCGACGGCCAGCAGGCCGCACAAAAAACTCACCGGACTTCCAAGAAGTCTCGCAGGAAAGTAGTTAAAAAGCCGCCGCCGCCCAGTCCGAAGGCCATTGAGCCGCCGGCCTCATCGCCATTGCAAAACACGACTTCGAACAGGGCAACTTTGAAAGCGCGGCCAAAAACGCCATCAATGCCGCTGTCAAGGCGCCCATCCTGAATGATTACGCTCACTACTATCGCGCCCAGGCCGAGTACAAGCTGAAGAATTATGGGGAAGCCGCCAAATCCGTCACTCAAGTTTTCAACCAGCAGCCTCTCTCGCCGTTCGTAGGCCAGGCCGCTGCGCTTGCCGTGACCGCCGATCTCGATAGCGACAACCCGAAACAGGCCTTCGAACTGGTTCGCAAATATTTCGATCGTATCCCGCAGCCGCAAGCCACGCTATTGCTGGCGCGCTGTTTTCAAGCGAATGGCGATCTGCGCAAGCCGCCGAATACTACCACCGCGTCTATTACAACTACCCGGCTGCCAAAGAAGCCGTGGACGCCGGGAACGCATTGCCTGATGTAAAGCAGCGCCTGGGCGATGCCTATCCTCCCGTAATGCCAGCCGCCATGCTCGGCCGCGCCGAAAAACTTTTCGAAGCCAAACGTCCCGCTGACGCCGGTATCGAACTCACGGCCGCCATTCCTCAACTGGCCGGTGCGCAGCGCGATATCGCTCGTGTCCGCCTAGGCGAAGCCGACTATTATTCCGGCAAATCCACCGAAGCCTTTCAATACCTCACCACGCTCAAAGTGGACGATCCGGAAGCGGATGCCGAACGCCTCTCTTATCTGGTTCGCATCTCCCGCCGAATGAGCGGCAGCGCCGACGTAAAGCCTTTCCTGAGCGAACTTGAAACTCATCACCCAGCCTCCACATGGCGCATGGACACTTTGATCACGGTCGCCGATGAGGCGCGTTTCGACAATGATCCGGCCACCTATCTGCCGCTGTATCGTGCTTGCGCGACAACCTTTTCAACTAACCCGAAGGCCGCGTGGTGCGCTTGGCGCGTTGCCTTCGATAGCTACCACCAAGACGGCGCCGACGCTTACGACCTCCTGGTCAATTACATCAAGAGCTTTCCCGATTCGTCCGACACCTCCGATGCCATGTATTTCCTCGGTCGTTTGGCTGAACACAAGAACGATTTTGCCTCTGCCCGCGCTTCGTACGACGAATTAGTCGTCCATTTCCCCGAACAGTTATTACGCCACTCTCGCGCAAGATCGCTTGAAATCGTCCGAGATTAAATCGGTCAATCAGAACCCCGCTGTCCAAACTCTGCTGCGTTCG